>CAWEGM010000017.1:0-170136 GCA_963808565.1 uncultured Solirubrobacterales bacterium | reverse complement strand
CCCACCCGTTCGCCGTCGCAGGTGTACACCTCGGCCCCCTGGCCGAGGCTGAGATAAGAGCTCGGCTCGCCGAGGTCGGGCATGGGGCGAGCCTAACGCAGGGTCCCGTATCCAGCGGTATCTGGTGGCGGTCTGGGCGATGACCGTCAAGCCGACCTAGCGGCCCCTCCGCGCCAGCGCAGGTAGGACCGCCCGAAGCTCTTGGCCTGCGGCGGCATCATCGGGCCCGCCGTAGATCAGGGAGCTGGTGTAGTCCAGCGTGCGAAGCAGGCGAGTCCAGGGATCCTGCTTGAAGCCGAGTGCTGGGTGACGCCCGCGCCGATCGACGGGTGGGTCACCTGCAGCAGCAGCGCATATCTGGATGCCGCGAAGAGGCGTGCGTCGCCCGCGATCCGCCACGTGACCCCGCCGGGCGGCGGAATCAGCCGGGCTGCCTCCTCCCTGCTGACGCTCACATTCCGGCCTCCGCTGCGGCGGCGAGGCGCCCGAGCTGATCTCCGAGCGTCTCCGGCGTCCAGCTGTCGGTGCCGGACAGCAGCAAGCGAGCGCCGGATTCGGCCAGACCCGCGATCGCGTTGCCGAGCAGGCGCGCGTCCGCATCGAGGCGGCGGCCCGAGCGCCCCCGCTGCTCGAGCCAACTGCGAGCGAGCACCGCGAGCGCATCGACCTGGGCCTGGCGGCCGCGCTGAATCCGCCGGCCACGGCGGATTGCCGCCGGCCTCCTGGAGGAAGATCAGCCGGTAGACGTCCGGCGAAGACGCCACCGCGCGGAAGAAGCCGGTGAACCCTTCGATCAAGTTCCCTTCGGATCCTGGAGGTCTGACGCGTCGAAGGCAGCTGTGATCTCGGCCAGCATCCTCTCCTCCTCGCGGGGGAGCAGGGTACGGAAGAGCTTGTCCTTGCCGGCGAAGCAGGAGTAGACGACCGGCTTGGTCACCCCGGCGGCTCGGCCACCGCCTGCATCGAGGTGCCCTCGTAGCCTCGCTCGAGGAACAGCTCCAGGGCGGCATCCAGAACCTGGGGCCGACGGCGCTCGGGACCGAGATGTTCGGCGCGCTTACTCGGTTCGAGGGTGGGTACGAGGCTCTCGTTTGCGCCATTACTACTTAGGGTAGCATTTTGCTACTCTCAGTAGCAACTGATCGCCGGGGCATGCATCCCGCAGCTCCAGGCACAACAGAGGAGAATTTTGATGGCCGACAGACTCAGACCACAACGCCGCAGTCACCGACCTCGAGGGCGTCAGCGCCGAGGACTTCGTCGAGCTGATGTCCAGGCGTCAGCGACACAGCTCGCCGAGATGATGGGCGGCCCGATGCGCAAGCAGATTCTCGACGAGATCTTCGGCCGCATGGCCGATCACGCCGAGCCCGACAAGACGGCGACACCGAAGCGGTCGCCCACTTCAAGGTTCTGGATCGCCCCGAGGACCAGGGCGGCGGCTACGACCACTATGAGGTGGTGTTCGAGAACCGCGAGTGCACGCCTCGGAATCGCCATCGAGCGCGAGGCCAACGTGACGATCAAGGTCGACCCGGTGAGCTTCCTCAAGCTCGCCTCGAATCAGGCCAACGGCCCGTCGCTGTTCATGACCGGCAAGCTCAAGCTCGAGGGCGACGTTATGCTGGCCAGCGGCTGACCGGTTTCTTCCGCATCCCGAGCGCCGGCGATACCACGACAGAAACCAAAGGAGTCCTAGAGATGGCAACCGAGGAGAAGGCACAGCAGAAGGCGCCCGAGAACGGCGACCCGCAGGTCGAGGAGGAGCAGGTCAGCCAGGCGATCGAGGCGAAGGACGCGGCGGCCGAGGCGACCGAGAGCCTCGGGATCGAGGTCGCCGGACTCTCCGTTCTCGCTCGAGCTCTCCCAGGACCAGAAGGACATCCGGGAGTGGGCGCACGGGTTCGCCGAGCAGACGGTGCGGCCGGCGGCGCACGAGTGGGACGAGAAGGAGGAGTTCCCCTGGCCGGTCGTGCAGGAGGCGGCGAAGATCGGCATGTACGGGTTCGAGTCGATCGCGCAGTTCTGGTCCGATCCCGTCCGGCCTCACCTTCCCGATCGTGAACGAGGAGCTCTTCTGGGGCGACGCCGGGATCGGGATGTCGATCTTCGGCACCACCCTCGCGGCCGCCGGGATCTACGGCTCGGGCACCCCGGAGCAGATGGCCGAGTGGATGCCGCAGTGCTACGGCGACCGAGGACGACGTCAAGGTCGGCGCGTTCTGCGCCTCCGAGCCCGATGCGGGCTCCGATGTCTCGGGCTACCGGACCACCGCCAAGTACGACGAGGCCAAGGACGAGTGGGTGATCAACGGCCAGAAGGCCTGGGCGACCAACGGCGGGATCGCGAACGTCCACGTCGTGATCGCCTCGCGTCGACCGCGAGCTCGGCTCGCGCGGCCACGCCGCCTTCGTCATCCCCCCGGGGACGAAGGGCTGCGAGCAGGGCGCCAAGGTGAAGAAGCACGGGATCCGCGCCTCCCACACCGCCGACGTCCACCTCGACGACTGCCGCGTCCCCGGCTCCTGCCTGCTCGGCGGCAAGGAGAAGCTCGACGAGCGGCTCGCCAAGGCCCGCGAGGGCAAGAGCGCCAAGGGCCAGGCGGCGATGCGGACCTTCGAGCTCACCCGCCCGACGGTCGGCGCCCAGGCGGTCGGGATCGCCCGCGCCGCCTACGAGTACGCGCTCGACTACGCGAAGGAGCGCGAGGCGTTCGGGCGGAAGATCATCGAGAACCAGGCGATCGCCTTCGCCCTCGCCGACATGAAGACGGAGATCGACGCCTCCAGGCTGCTCGTCCACCGCGCCGCCTGGATGGGGAAGACCGGCAAGGACTTCGAGGCGGCCGAGGGCTCGATGTCGAAGCTGAAGGCCGGCGAGGTCGCCGTCTGGGTGACCGAGCGGGCGATCCAGATCCTCGGCGGCAACGGCTACTCGCGCGAGTTCCCGGTCGAGCGGATGCACCGCGACGCCAAGATCTGGACGATCTTCGAGGGCACCTCCGAGATCCAGCGCCTGGTGATCAGCCGCGCGATCTCCGGCGTGCAGATCCAGTAGCTCGTCCGAGGCCCGACGCACCGATGTCGCCGCTTTGTGTCAAGCTGAGCACATGCGTTTACACATCAGCCTCGAGGATGAGCTCGTGGCCGAGTTGGACAAGCGAGTCGGAAAGCGTCGGCGGAGCTCGTTCATCGCCGCCCTCCTTCGCCGCGCGCTCGATGACCGCCGCCGCTGGGATGAGATCAACGCGTCGATCGGATCAATTCCCGATACAGGCCACGAATGGGACGAGGATCCGGCTGCCTGGGTCCGCGCCCAGCGGCGCGCAGATCCGAGACGGGTGGGCTGAGCCGCGCTGCTCCTCGACACGACGGTGGTGATCGACGTGCTCCGGGACAGGCCAGCCGCGAGCCGCCTCAGCGAGCTGGAGGCGAGTGAAGAGGCGCCGTTCATCTGTGCGGTGACCGTCGAGGAGATCTGGCGGGGAGCGCGACCCGGGGAGGAACCGGCGATCAGGCGGCTGCTCGGCGCCCTTCGGATCGCACCTCTCGGTCGAGAGGAGGGAGAACGCGCCGGGTCATGGCGGCGGGAATTCGCCGTTCGTGGCATCACCCTGGGGCAGCCAGACTGCCTGATCGCCGCGGCCGCGGTCGGGGTCGGCGCGAGGCTCGCAACCGGCAACCCGGACGACTTCCCGATGCCGGGTTTGGAGGTCGAGCACTGGGCGGTGGGGATATGAACCGGCTGGTTGATAGCTGGCCGAAGGGCGGCGAACCCCTCGGTGCATATGAAGAGGTCGAGCTCCACGGCCACACGGTCGGCTTCCAGGCGGCCGGGGAGGGTCCGGTCGTCGTGCTGCTCCACGGGATCACCTCGACCGCGGAGGCGTGGCGCGAGGTGATGCCGCGGCTCGCCGACCGCTACACGGTGATCGCCCCCGACATGATCGGCCACGGCCGCTCGGCGAAGCCGCGCGGCGACTACTCGCTCGGCGCCTACGCCGCCGGGGTCCGCGACCTGCTCGCGGTGCTCGGCTTCGAGCGCGGCACCGTCGTCGGCCACTCGCTCGGCGGCGGGATCGCGATGCAGTTCGCCTACCTCTTCCCCGAGTACGTCGAGCGGATGGCGCTGATCTCCTCCGGCGGGCTCGGCCGCGAGGTCCATCCGCTGCTGCGCGCCGCGACCCTGCCGGGCTCGGAGTGGGTGCTGCCGCTGCTCGCCCGGGAGTGGTCGGTGAAGGCGGGCGACGCGGTCCGCTCGGTCGCCGCGCAGGCTCGGGCTCGAGGCGGGCCCCGACCTCGCCGAGTTCGCCCGCGGCTACGCCTCGCTGATCCACGCAGGGAGCGCGGGACGCCTTCCTCGACACGATGCGGAGCGTGATCGGGCCCGACGGCCAGAAGGTCTCGGCGCTCGACCGCCTCTACCTCGCCGACCAGACTGCCGACCCTGTTCATCTGGGGGACCGACGACCCGGTGATCCCGGTCGAGCACGGCCGAAACGCCCACGAGATCGTCTCCCACAGCCACTACGTCGAGATCGCGGGCTCGGGCCACTGGCCGATGCTCGACGCCCCGAACCGGGTCGTCGACGAGCTCACCAGCTTCATCGAGAAGACCGAGCCGTTCGAGTGGTCGCTCGAGCGGGTCCGGGAGCGGCTTCAGCGGGGCCCCGGATGAGCCTGATCGCGCAGAGGCGGTCCGAATGCGAACGGCCCGCCGAAGCGGGCCGTTCAGGTGGAGCCGGGGCGGGCCCCGGCACACGGTTGAGGCCATCAAGTCTAGAGCGCGGAGGGCACCGGACTCGAACCAGGAACCGACCCTCGCGGGCCGGTCGCAACGACCCTCAACCGTGCATGCCGCCTCGGCATTTCGCCCTCCGCGCACTCACAGGGATGGCGGAACCGGTGCTCCCAGTTGCGCGCATGTGTGCAGCTCAGCCCCGGTTTCGCCTGAAAGCAGGCCTCCCCGCAGGCGATCGCCGTTCTCGGCCTCGATTGAGGTCGAGCTTCCGCGTCGGGGGCGCCGGCGCCCCTTGAGCGGCGGCTGGTCCTGCGTACCATGGGCCGATGGCCACGGCGGAGAGGATGGATCCGACCGAGGTGGCGGATCTCGGGTCGCGCCTGGCGGGAAACATCGGGGACGCGGTAAAGGTCCCCGGTCGCGTCGCCAGGGACCTGATCGTCGCCCTGCTCGCGGATGGGCACGTCCTGATCGAGGACGCCCCCGGGGTCGGCAAGACCGCCCTCGCTCGGGCGCTTGCAGGCTCCCTGGAGGCCGAGTACGCACGGGTGCAGTGCACCTCCGATCTGCTGCCCGCCGACCTGGTCGGCACCAACGTGTTCAACCAGCGCGCCTCGAGCTTCGACTTCCACCCGGGACCCGTGTTCGCCAACGTCGTCCTGGTCGACGAGATCAATCGGGCCTCGCCGAAGACCCAGTCCGGGCTGCTCGAGTGCATGCAAGAACGGCAGATCACGATTGACGGCACCAAGCACGAGCTGGCTCGTCCGTTCGTCGTCCTGGCGACCCAGAACCCCGCCGAGTACGAGGGAACCTATCCGCTGCCTGAGGCCGAACTCGACCGGTTCATGGTGCGGGTATCGCTCGGCTACCCCGCCGCCAACGCGGAGGCCGCGATGCTGGCCGAGCATGCCGACCGCGACCCGGTGGAGGAGCTCCCCCCGATCGCTGACGTGAGGACGGTGCGCGCCGCCCAGGCGTCGCTGGAGGGAATCCGGGGGACGGATGCCCTCCGCCGATACGTCGTGGCGATCTGCGAGGCGACGCGAGAGGACGATCGGGTCAAGCTCGGGGCGAGCCCCCGCGCAGGACTGATGCTGTTTCGGGCCTCGAAGGCGCTCGCCGCCCTGAGCGGACGCGACCACGTGCTCCCCGACGACGTTCAGGCCCTTGCCCCCTCGGTTCTCCCTCACCGACTGCTTCTCTCCTACGAGGTCGACGGCGACCAGCGCGAGGCCGTGGTCCGCGACGCCGTCGACAGGATCCCGGCCCTTTGAGATGACCGCGGGCGGGGAGTCCGGCTCACCGCGGGCCCCCGCAACCGTCGCCCTGGCGACACTCTTCATCACCGCAGGGCTCGGGTTCGGCCTCACCCCCGCCCTGGTCTGCGGCGTCGCCCTGTTCGCCCTCGCAGGGGGCGCGGTCGCCTGGGTCGAGCTCGCGACCCGCGGGGGGCGGCTCGAGCGGGACCCGGGCCCCCGGCGGCTTCCGGAGGATCAGCCGTACCCGTTTCGAATCAGGCTGCGCCGGACCGTCCTGCCGCCGCCGAGCGGGGAGCTGATCGATCCGTTGCTCGAGGCGAGCATTCCGATCGGCCCCGGTTGGCGGCGCCGGCTCTCCCGCCAGGTCGCGCTTGCCAGCCCCGGGCATCGTCGGCTCACTCCCACCCGGCTCGTGGTCCGCGACCCCCTCGGGCTCTGGCAGCGGGAGCTCGATTCCGGTGAGGGCGAGGATCTGATCGTGCTGCCGCGGATCGAGCCGGTCCGGTGGGCCGATCGGGAGACGCAGCGGCGGGCGCAGGCATCCGCGGGCCGCAGGGTGCTCAGCAGGTACGGGAGGGGCGGACTGGCCGAGTTCGAGGTCGACGGCCTGCGTCCATATCGGGACGGCAGCCCGGCCTCGCGAATCCACTGGCCGGCGGTGGCGCGCACCGGCCGGATGATCGAGCGTCGCCTGGTCGCGGACGGAAGCCAGCGTCCCCTCGTCGTCTTCGATCCGCGCGGGGAGCCGGACCCGGCTGCTCGGGCACGCGCGATGCGCGCGACCGCCTCTCTATGTGTCGCGCTCGCCCGCGCCGGCGGGTGCGACCTGTTGCTGCCGGGCGAACCGCGGCCGCTCACAATCGATCCGGCACTCAGGGCCTGGTCCGATGCCCACGCGAGACTGGCGATGTCCGATCCGCGAGCGAGTCCCGGCGTGAGCTCCGAGACGGCGCGGCGCGCGATCCTCTGGGTGACGGCGGGCCGCACCCTGCCTACGCATCTCCGGCGCCTCGGTCCCGGCAGCTTCCTCGTCACGCCCGGCCGAAGCGGCCGAATCGCGGCGTTTCGGGTCGCAGGCTGCGCCGGCTATCCGGCCGCGGGCCGCGTTCAGTCACCCGGACGGAGAGTGGCGGCGTGAGCGCGATCCTCGGATCCCGCTCCGAGCGGATCGAGCTGGCCTGCTTCGCGGCGCTGGCGGCGCTGGCCTCCCTTCAGTGGGCCTCCCTGGTCGCCGATCCTCCGACGGCTCGTGTGGCCTTCACAGTGCTGCTGGCGACCGCCGGCGGTGGAGCGCTGGCCGCGATCGGGCGGATCGGCTCGCGTCGCGCCCGCTGGGCGCTCGGCGCCGCGGCCACAGCGGTGGCGCTCCTGCTCGGCATGGTGGTGGTCGGACTCCCGGCCCGGATGCTGCTGCCTGACAACTGGGCTGACCTCACCGACGAGCTCGGGCGCAGCCTCGACGGGATCGCGGCCGTGCCGGTCCCGTACGACGGGGCGGATACCTGGACCCGCCTCGCCTTCCTGCTGACGGCGCCGCTGGTTCTCGCGATCGCAGCTTGGGCAGCGTTCTGGCCAAGGCGGCGCAGGACCGCGGGTAGGCTCTTCGCGCTCGTCCTCCTGGTCACGCTCTATCTGGTCGCAATCGCCTGGGACCCCCCCGGGGGACAGCTGGCCGAGGGGGCGCTGCTCTGTGGTCTGGTCTGCGCCTGGCTCTGGCTCCCCGGCCTTCCGACAGACCGCCGGTCCGCGGCGGTGGTCACGGTCGGCGCCGCCGTGCTGCTCGCGCTCCCGGTCGCGGCCGCGATCGATCCCGGCAGGGCCCTGATCAACTACCGGCAGTGGAACCTGCTCAACACCAGCGCGATCACCTTCGAATGGGACCAGTCCTACGGTCCGCTGGACTGGCCGCAGAGGGGATCTCGCGTGCTCAACGTCGCCAGCGACGCGGCGCATTACTGGAAGGCGACGAACCTCAACAGCTTCGACGGGACCGCCTGGGTGCGCTCCGCGCCACCGGCGAGCGAGCCCGCCCTCGGCGAGCCGCTGGCCTTCCATGCGAAGGGAACGCCACCGAAGCCGCTCCCTGAATTCGTCGATCGGGTCAATTTCGAGGTCCGCGGGCTGAGCACCCCGGTCGCGATCGGCGCCGGGACCCTGCTGGCGCTGGACGACGTCGAGGCGACGCCGACGCGGGACGGCGTCTGGGAGACGAGCCAGGCCCTGGGTCGGGGCGATTCCTACACCGCGCTGATCTACGACCCCAAGCCGAGCGACGCCGTGATGGCCCGCGCCGGCACCGCTTATCCGGCGGCGGCAAGGCCCTACGTTTCCTTCTCGATCGCCGGAGCCCCCGACGGGTCGCGCACGCTGCAGGTCCCGTTCTGGGGCCGTTCGGGGCCGGCGCCGATCGACGAGCAGGTGCGGGGGACGCCCTACGAGGCGATGTACGGACTCGCCCGCAGCCTCGCCGAGAGCGCCGCGACGCCGTCCGAGGCCGTCCGGCGGATCGAGCTCCACCTCCGGGCCAACTACCAGTACGAGCAGGATGTCCCGGCTCGGGAGCATCCCCTGCCGGACTTCCTCTTCGTCGATCGGGCCGGGTACTGCCAGCAGTTCTCGGGGGCGATGGCCCTGATGCTCCGCATGCTCGGAATCCCGAGCCGGGTCGCGAGCGGGTTCGCCGAGGGGGTGACCAATACCCGGGGAGGCTTCCAGGTCGAGGACACGGACGCGCACAACTGGGTCGAGGTCTTCTTCCCGCGGATCGGATGGGTGACCTTCGATCCCACCCCGGCCACAGCGCCGGCCGAGACCCCTGTCGACGATGAGAGCGTCGGGGTGACACAGCTCTCGCAGACCGTCGAATCGGTCGCCGCCCCGAGCCGTCCCGAGACGAGCGGCGGGGACGCTCCGGCGCCCCAGCCGGCCGCGGCGGCACCCGCCGAGACCGGCGGCCCTGACGAGTCGGGAATGGGGCCGGCCCCCCTGGTGGGCGGCGCCGTGGCGACCGCGGCGCTGATGGCGCTCGCGGCCTATGGGTATCGGCGGAGGCGCCGCAGCCGCCTCCTTCCCGACGATCTGGTCGCCGCCGAGCTCGGCGAGCTGGAAAGGGCGCTCGAGAGGCTCGGCGAGCCTCTCCCACCCGGGGCGACCCTGCTTCAGGCCGAAGCGGAGCTCGAGCGGCTGGCCGGAGCGGAGGGCGCCGCCTATACGGCGAAGCTGCGGGAGTGGCGCTACCGCGACCCGAACCCTCCGCCCCCCGGACCGCCCGAGCGCAGGGCGCTGCGTCGCGCCCTGCTCAGGGCGGCCGGGCGGCGCTCCGCGATTCGAGCGCTGCTCGCAATCCCTCCCGGCGGACCCACCCGCCGCTGAGCCAGGGCGCGACCCCCACCGCCTAAGCGCCCCGGCCGGCAGCGCTGAAGCTGCTGAGGATCGTCGAGGGGAAGGCACCCGGGTCCGGCTCCGAGTGCAACTCCAGCCGGGTAACCCACTTCACCCACTGGAAGCCGCGCCGCCCGGGGGCCACCAAGCGCGCTGGCGCCCCGTGTCCGTGTGATAGCGGCTCGCCGCCGACCCTGGTTGCGAGCAGCATGTCGCGAGCGTCCGCGAGGGAGAAGCTCCATCGATACCCGGTGACCGAGACGACCCGTACGTGCTGTGCGTCGGGACGCGCCCCGGCACGGTCAACCAGCCGGCCAACCCTGACTCCGCGCCAGCGCTGCTCGGAGTAGAAGCCCCCCGTGCAGTCGAGCGTCGCGACGAGCTCGTCCCGGCCGTCGAGCTCTTCGAGCGACAGCAAGAGAGGACGCACCACCTCGCCCTCCACCGCAAGCCGGTAGGAGCTGCCGTCGAGCGGCTTGGGGTCGTCGGCGACCCAGGAGGTGGTCGGGAACGCGTTCCCGGCGAACGAGTCGGCCTCGTAGGAGCCGGAGAAGCGACGGTCCGCGCCGGGCAGTCCAAGCGCCGCGGACAATGGGCGCTGCACCCTCCAGGCGATCAGGCCGCCGAGGCCGATGGCGGCGGCCTCGAGCAGCTGGCGCCGGCTGGCGAGGTCGCGGCGCCGCGGACGCTTGGCGCGAAATCCGAGGTGCACGGCCACCGCGACCGTGAGGAGCACCCCGAGCAGCGTGTGCCAGACGATCAGCGTGTAGCCGGCGAGATCGACCCGGCCGAACGTGCTCCACACCCAGCCCGAGAGCAGGGTCAGCGCGACCAGCGCGAGCCCCAGCAACCCCGCCGCGACTCGGCGGTCCCAGCTGCTCGGAGTGAGTACCCGCCTGCCGACGCGCCGGAGCTTCCAGCCAAGGAGCAGCGCCAGCGCACCACCGGCGATTCCGTGGACAGCGAACACCCATGCGCTTCCCTCGCCGCCGGCGAACCACGTGAGCAGCCCGGTAGCGAACAGCAACGAGACCAGAAGCGCCAGGCTCCAGTCAGTGCCGCGCGCGGTCACTGTGGTCCGATTTTAGGTGCGGTGCCCGCGGCACTCATCGGCCGCCGCGGTGGACGCCTCGCCCCAAGCGAATGCTGGGTTCTCTCGACGGATGGACGGTTGGATAGGGTCCGCCCGTGCCGCGGCTCCTCACCCTCCTCTGCCTCGTCGCCGCGCTCGGGCTCGCCGCCTGCGGCGATGACGATGGCGGCGGAGATCCCACCGCCGAGAACGCGACCTTGTTCGCGACGCCCGGGTTCACGGAGGCCTACGACGCGGTGACGGAGAAAGCCGGCGACCAGGCCCCGCTCCTCGAGGTGCAGATCACCGCCGGCGGCGCCGAGTTCACGATCCGAAGCGGCGAGCAGGCGACCGGGTTCGTCTACACCCAGGGCGAGCTCCACGACCAGGAGGTCGACGTGATCGGCCCCGGATCGCTCGAGGGGCAGGACTTCCCGATCTCCGTGGTCGACCCCGCCGCGATCGACAAGATCGTCGACGGGGTGAAGGCCGAGAGCAACGTGAGCGACCTCGAGGTGACCGTGATGACGCTCGACAAGTCGGCGGTCGACGGCCAGCCCCGGTGGACCGTCAACGCGCGAGGGCGGCGGCCGCACCGGGCTCGTCTACACCGCCGATCTGGACGGGTCGAACGTGACCTCGCCGCTCGGCGGCGTCGCGGGCGCCGGCACGAGCACCCTTCCGGGCGGGAAGACGCCGGATGAGATCGCCCAGTGCGTCCAGGAGGCGGGGGCCGACGTCGCGAAGATCCAGGCCTGCACCCAGTAGCGCCTGGTAGGTCTCTCACACTCCTCTTAGGCGATCCCGGCAGCATTGGCGTGTGCGAGTCCTGGTCGTAGACGACGAGCCGCAGCTGCGGCGGGCGCTCGAGCGGGCGCTGAAGCTCGAGGGCTATGAGGTCGGCCTCGCCCCCGACGGCGACGAGGCGCTCGGCGCGCTCGCCGCCGATCCCTACGACGCGATCGTCCTCGACGTCCTGATGCCGAAGCGCGACGGGCTCTCGGTCTGCCGGGAGCTCCGGGCGCGCGGCGACCGGACGCCGGTGCTGATGCTGACCGCGCGCGACGCGGTCCAGGACCGGGTCGACGGGCTCGACGCCGGCGCCGACGACTACGTCGTGAAGCCGTTCGCGCTCGAGGAGCTGCTCGCGCGGCTGCGGGCGCTGCTTCGGCGGACCAACGGCGCCGCCGACGAGGAGCTCACCTATGCCGACCTGGCGCTTCACCCGGCGACGCGGGAGGTGCGCCGCGGCGACCGCCCGATCGAGCTGACGAAGACCGAGTTCGCCCTGCTCGAGCACCTGATCCGCCACCCGCGGCTGGTCCTGACCCGCTCCCAGCTCTTCGAGGCGGTCTGGGGATACGACTTCGGCCCCCGCTCGAACTCGCTCGAGGTCTACATCGGCTACCTGCGGCGAAAGACCGAGGAGGGCGGCGAGCCGCGGCTGATCCAGACGGTGCGCGGCGTCGGCTACGCCCTACGTGAAACGGGTCGCTCCTCGGCTTCGCCTGCGGGGCGCCCTCGCACCAAGTGACCCTTCGCCGCCGTCTCGCACTGCTCTCGGCCGCGGCGGTCGCGCTGGCGGTGGTGCTCGCCTCGGTCCTGGTCTACGCGCTCGTCCGCGACCGCCTGCTGAGCGACATCGACGAGGACCTCGAGCACCAGGCGGACCGGGTCGCCGGGCGAATCGGCGGATTCGAGGGGGCCATCGCACCACCATCGGGCGGCGCCCCGTTTCCGGGCGAGGGTCCCTCCCAGGCCGCGGTCCCCGCCCTGCCGCCGCCCGAGCCGGGTGGACCGGTGGCGATCGGGCAGGTGATCACCGCGAACGGGGAGGTCATCCCGACGCCCGGCTCGCAGACCGCGATCCCCGTCACCAGCGAGGACCGGGAGCTTGCCGCCGAGGGAGGCGAGCGGCGCTTCGAGGACGTCGACACCGGGGGGACCTCGCTCCGGGTCCTGACCCAGCCGCTGATGGACGGCGCCGCGATCCAGGTCGCGCGCTCGCTCGAGGACACCGAGCAGACCCTGGACGACCTGCTCGTGATCCTGTTCATCGTCAGCGCCGGCGGGATCGCCCTCGCCGCCGCGCTCGGCCCGGTCGTCGCCCGAACGGCGCTCGCGCCCGCCGGCGAGGTCTCGGCCGCGGCCGAGGAGGTCGCCCGCACCCATGACCTGACCCAGCGGATCGACGTGCGGGGGGACGACGAGCTCGGCCGCCTCGCCGCCAGCTTCAACGAGATGATGGAGGCGCTCGAGCGATCCGAGTCGGCCCAGCGGCGGCTGGTCGCGGACGCCTCGCACGAGCTCCGCACCCCCCTCGCAACGCTTCGGACCAACATCGAGACGCTGGGGCGGAGCGAGCGGATCGATCCGGAGGAGCGCCGGCGCCTGGTCGAGGACCTGACGAGCGAGCTCGAGGAGATGACCGACCTGGTCGGCGACGTGGTCGAGCTCGCCCGCATGCCGGGTCAGGCCGAGCTGGCCCGCCAGGACCTTGCGCTCGACGAGCTCACCAGGGACGCGATCGAGCGGGCGAAGCGGAGGGCGCGCGGGCTTCGGTTCGAGGAGCGGATCTCCCCCACCCTCGTCAACGCCGACCCGCAGCGGCTCGGCCGGGCGATCTCGAACATGCTCGACAACGCCGCGAAGTGGAGCCCGAAGGGAGGCACGGTCGAGGTGTCGGTCGAGGACGGACGGGTGACCGTCCGCGACCACGGTCCCGGCTTCCCGGCGGCCGACCTCGAGCGGGTCTTCGACCGCTTCTGGCGATCGGACGAGGCCCGCGGCAAGCCGGGATCGGGGCTGGGCCTCGCGATCGTCCAACGGGTGGCCGAGGAGCACGGCGGCACGGCGCGAGCCCGGAACGCCGAGGGCGGCGGCGCCGAGGTCAGCCTGGAGCTGCCGCCGCTCAGGTAGTGCCTTTCGGCCCGTCGCTCCGGGCCTCGATGGCCTTGACGGTCTTTCCCAGCGACCTTCGCAAGAGGCGCTTGCCGCCGAGGCCGACCACGATCCCGAGCATCCGTCCCTTGAAGTTCTTGCCCTCGCGTACCACGACGACGTCCACGTCGGTCGTCCCGTCGGGCTGCCGCGTGAATGTGTAGGTGTGGCCCGAGTCGCCTCCCCACACGTTGGAGTCGGTGGTCGTCATCACGACGCGGTTGGGATCGGACCAGTCGTAGTGCAGTCGTTCCCAGATGCCGCGCGAGCCCTCCGTGACGTCGGCCTGACTGGGGCCCTGGTCGTGCACCTCGAGGTAGTCGTCGGTGCTGTTTTCAAAGAGCTCCGCGCGGCCCGGACCGAAGTCGGTGAGCCCGGCGATGAACTGCTCGGGCGTCGCGGTGGTCGTCTGGTGGAGATGGATCGTGGGCATCCCGTGCTCCTTCATTTGGGGTGATGTGACTCGGGCACTAGCCTGGCCGGGCCGCCCGCTCAGGGGCGTCGCCGAGCAGGATCCGCGCCCAGTCGTCGGGGGCCTCCAGGGCGGCGAAATGGCCGGTGTCACGCAGAACGATGTCGCGCGCGCCGGGAACGGCCTCGATGTTGGCCTGGCGATCCGAGGGCCGCGACCAATCCTCGTCGCCATAGACCAACGTCACCGGGACGTTGATGCGCGCATACCGTCCGCGGGCCGCGATCAGGCTCTCCAGGTTGCGGTAGATCGCCCTGGCCACCGTCGGGTATCCGGGGCGCCGGCCGACGCGACGGAGCTCGTCGAGATAGTGGTCGGGCAGTTGATCAGGGTCGTGCAGTCCGCCGCGCAGTACGCCCTTGAGGATCTGCTTGTTCTCGAGGCGGGCGCCGATCGGGCCGATCACCGGGGCGCGGATGTTTCCCACCGACCGCGCGCGCGAGCAGATTGGCTCGCTTGAGGCCGTCGGCGAAGTCGTAGGTGTTGAAGGCGACGATCCGGCGAACGCGGTCGCCGAGGTCCACGGACGCCGTCAGCGACAGCGTGGCGCCCATCGATTCACCCGCCAGGGTGAGATCGGAGAGGTCCAGATCCTCGACGACCCTGACGACCGCGGCTCGCAACGCCGGCTCCTCGTAGCCGGCGCCCGGGACGATGTCGGACCATCCCATGCCGGGGAAGTCGATCGCGTAGACGGTGTGCGCGTCGGTGATCAGGGGGACGACGCGCTGGAAGTGGTCGAGCTGCGTGCGCACCGTGTGCATCAGGACCAACGGTGGCCCGCTGCCGACCCGCAGGTACCGGACGCGACCGCCGCCGTTTATCTCGACGTAGCCGATCTCCCCGCCCTGGCACCACGCCTCGGTGTACTCGTGCGCTGCCTTGTCCTCGTCTCGCATCGGCTCCGTCTCGCAATCTACCGCCGCGCCGCGGAGCGGGGCTAGCGTGACCCACGGGCCCTGAGCGCGAGCTCGAGCTCGAAGCGGGCGTCCGGATCCGACAGCGCGTCGCCGAGGAGCTCGCGCAGGCGGCCGAGCCGGTAGCGGATCGTCTGCGGGTGAAGGTGGAGGGCCCGCGCCATCGCCGCCGCGTTCCCGCCATGCTGGACGTAGGCGAGCGCGGTCTCCTCCATCCGCGCCCTGCTCCGCGGAGTGAGCTCGGCGAGCGGCGCGAGCCGCCGGTCGGCGAGCCGCCCCGCCAGGTCCGCGCCCTCGAACAGGATCAGCTCGGCGAGGTGCTCCTCGGCGTGAACCGATGCCCGCGCCCTCGAGCGACCCGGCCTCGATCGCGGCGAGCGCGCCGCGGGCGAGCGACCAGGAGCGGGGAAGCTCGGCCCGCGGCGCCGCCGGGCCGACGGCGGCCGTCGCCGTCCCGACCGCACGGCCGAGCTCCTGCTCGCGGCTGGGGGTCGCGGCGCCGGGGACGAGCGCGCATCCGATCCCGTCGACCGCGCCGACCAGGGCGTCGGTGGAGAGCCGCCGCCCGACCCGGCCCAGCTCCGGCAGCGGGATCGCGAGCGGCGCCGCCGATCGCGGCAGCCGCCAGCCGGCGGCGTGGGCGGCGCGCGCGGACCTCGGAGTCGCCCGCGGGCGGGTCCCGCAGGAGCAGGGCGAGGAGCTCGCGGCGGCGGCGCTGGCGCTCGCCCTCCTGCTCGCGCTGCGCCTGGGCGTAGCCCTCGACCGAGTCGGCGGAGAGCTCGTCGATGTAGGCGAAGATCGCCTCGGCGAGGAGGCCGACCTGCTCGGCGTCGGCGTCGGCGCGGCGGGCGGCGGCGGAGACCCGCCGCCAGGCGACCCGGGCGCCGACGCGGTAGGCCGACTGGAGCGCGTCGAGGTCGCTGCCCTCCCGGAACTCCCCCCGGCCCAGCCCGACATAGACGTCGCGGCCGGGCTGCCGCCCGCGTCGGGGTCCCGGACCAGCGAGACGAACTGCCGGAGCGCCTCGGTGACGCCGGTGCGGAGCGCGACCCCGAAGGCGCCCTCGAGCGGTCGGGCGTACTCGGGGACCTCCTCGGCGATCGTCGTGAGGATCTCCTCGGTCGCCGCGGGGAGCTCCGGCTCGATCGCATCGGCGAGCGCGGGCGAGAGGCCGCGCCAGGGCTCAGGCTGGAGATTCTTTGTCATCTGTCTGATAAGAAACTACCGGAAGAGTTGGGCTTCCGGCTAACTCCTGTGCCCCGCCCGTGCGTACGCTGGCCCCGTGACTTCCACCGCCAAGTACGTCAATCTCGGCGCGGTCGTCGTGCCGTTCGCGGCGACGATCGCGGCGATCGCGCTGCTCTGGAACGAGATCGTGAGCGCAAGCGACCTCGTCCTGCTCGCGGCGATGTACCTGATCACCGCCGGCGGGATCACGGTCGGGTTCCACCGCCTGCTCACCCACCGTTCGTTCCGCACCCACAAGGCGACCGAGTACGTCTTCGCGACGCTCGGCTCGATGGCGGTGCAGGGCCCGGTGATCGCCTGGGTCGCCGACCACCGGAAGCACCACGCGCACACCGACGAGGAGGGCGACCCGCACAGCCCCCACGTCGGCCACGGCGACGGCATCGCCGGCGTCCTCCGCGGCCTCTGGCACGCACACACCGGCTGGCTGCTCTCCGAGCACGGCCGCGCCGACTGGAAGCGCTACGCCCCCGACCTCTACGAGGACCGCGGAATGCGCTTCATCAACCGGCACTTCGTCGCCCTGGTCGTGATCGGCCTCGCGCTCCCCGCCGCGGCGGGCTTCCTGATCACCGGCACCCTCGCCGGGGCGGCACTCGGCTTCCTCTGGGGCGGCCTGGTCCGCGTCTTCTTCGTCCACCACGTCACCTGGAGCATCAACTCCGTCTGCCACTTCACGGGAACCCGCCGATTCGACGTCGACGACCACTCGACCAACGTCTTCTGGCTCGCCCTCCCCACCCTCGGCGAGTCCTGGCACCACAACCATCACGCCTTCCCCCGCTCGGCCGTGCACGGCCTGCGCCGGTGGGAGCTCGATCCCTCGGCCGCGATCATCGGAGCGATGGAGCGCGTCGGGCTCGCCTGGAACGTCGTCCGGATCGCACCCGAGCGCCAGGCACAGAAGACCGCGTCGGTGAGCGCGCCGGAGCCCGCTTCCTCGTAGCTTGAGCTAGAGCAGGATCAGCAGCAGAACGATGATCAGCAGAATTCCAGCGATCGTCCAGACCAGATTGTTCATGTGATCACCTCCTCTCCCTGAGATCCGCTCTCTTCTATCCCCGAAGGTCGGGTCACAAACCGGAGACCCCTAGTTCCCCTTGAGGCGGAAGCCCGAGGGCGGACCACCCGCCAATGGAGTCCCACCCTCGGCGGCTTCCTCTCCCTGGCCTTTCCCATCCATGGGGTTGATGGAGAAAGAAGCGGGAGTCACTCGGACATACCCTCAAGGGCCTTCTTACATGCCTCTCAGGCCACTCTCAGGCCCGACCCGTTTGATCGTCGCGAGCCCGGCGAGCCGGGACCGACGACAAAGGAGTGGTGATGAAGAAGGAAAGGATGGGAGCGATTCGCAGGCGACTTGGCCCGCTCGGGATGTCGCTGGCCGCAGCAGCGGTCACCGCGACTGCATTCGCCGCGATCTCGCTCGCCGACAACGACAACAAGGGCGGCAAGGACAAGGACGGCGACGAGGTCATGCGCGCCGCAGTCCCGGGTCCGGGCGCGCCCGGCGTCATGATGTTCCGCGAGCGACTCTCCGAGGAGGACCAGCAGAAGCTCGAGGAGTTCCGCCAGTGCATGGAGGACAACGGCGCTCCCGCTCCGCCTCGCCTGGAGGAGGTCGAACCCGGCGACGGGCCGCCCAAGCCCCCGAGCGAGGCCGACCGGGAGAAGATCGAGAAGGCCCTCGAGGCATGTGAGGACAAGCTCCCGGAGGGCCTGCCCGGCCCGCACTTCGGCGGACCCGGCTGCGCGCCGCCCCCCGGAGCGCAGGAACAAGGTCAGGGCGATGGCGAGAGCCGCCAGGGCAGCAGCTATGGCACCGGCGTGAGCTCAAGCGCGGCGGCCGCCTAGCCCCGGCTCAGCTCAATCCCCAGCTGAGCCGATCGTGGACGGGGCCCCTGACGGGGCCTCGTTCGCGTTCTCGCATGGGCTTTCTGCATATATTCCTATATGGGTATATGATTCTCGCAATGGCCCGAGCAGCGACGACAGCGGATGCGTTCAACGCGGTGGCCGAGCCCCGCCGGCGGCAGATCCTGGACGCCCTGGCCGACGGGGAGCGCCCCGTGAACGACCTGGTACGTGCGCTCGGGCTGGCTCAGCCGCAGGTGTCAAAGCACCTGCGGGTGCTCCGAGAGGTGGGAGTGGTTGACGTGCGGAACGAAGGAAGGCAGCGGCTGTACCGACTGAACGGCAAGGCGCTCAAGCCGATCCACGACTGGGTCAAGGGCTACGAGCGCCTGTGGTCGGAGCGGTTCGAAGAGCTGGACGCCGTCTTGGACGAACTCAAACAGAAGGAGGACGATGATGGACGCAGTGAGCAGTAGCCGGAAAGCGGAGGTGACCCTCCCCACGGATACGGAGATCCTGATCAGGCGGGAGTTCGACGCCCCGAAGGAGCTGGTGTTCAAGGCGTACACCACGCCGGAGCTGGTGCGGCGCTGGTGGAGCGCGAAGCGCGGCGAGGTGACGACGTGCGAGATCGACCTGCGGGTCGGCGGCACCTGGCGCTTCGTGATGGTGACGACGTGCGAGCCCGACGAAGGCATGGAGGTCGGCTTCCACGGCGAGTACCGCGAGATCGTGCCGAACGAGCGGCTGGTCTCGACCGAGGCTTTCGAGGGCATCCCGAATGCGGACGAACACGCGACTCTGAACACCGCGACGTTCACCGAGGCGGACGGGCGCACGACCCTCGAGATCCTGGTCGAGCACCCGACCAAGGAAGGCCGGGACGCCCAGATCGAATCCGGGATGGAGGCCGGCCTGCAGGACGCGATGGAGCTCCTGGAGGAGACCGCGAACTCGCTCCGCTGACGGGCCTCGCGCGAACGCCTAACTCTCGATGAACTGGTAGTCGGCCTCGATTCGTCCGTCCGGGCCAAGGACGACGAACTCGAGGCCGGCGCCGGCGACCTCGCCGCTGGATGTGACCATCTCCCAACGCCACGTGACGACATCCGCGAGCCTCTTCCCGTGGTCCTGTGGTCTGAATGAGTTGCCTGCCGTGGCGACGAACTCCTCGTACGCTCGCGTGACCCTGGCCTCGAGCTCATGGTGGCCGCGGGCCTGGAAGGTAGACGTCACCTCGAGGCCCGCTGCCGCCTCTCGCACCTCTTGCGGTGGCTCAAGGATCTGGACCGCGTCCTCGCTCCAAAGTTGGGCGACGCCTTGGCGACGGCGGTCGGGGTCGGGCTCGTTCCAGACCGCGGTGTAGCGGTCGACCAGCTCCTTGACGTTTTCCATCACGCTCCTCCTTCGTGTTGCTGCCTTCATGGCTCAACAGTGGCCGAGCAACGGCGCGAAGTCCATTACCTCGCGTGTAAGGCGCGCGTGGGCTTTACCTGAGAGGTAATGAGCAGGCGCAGGGCGATCGCTAGCGTTGCTCTCGTTGATGATCGAGACCGTGGATGAGCCGCAGACCGCGGGTGAGCTGATCCGCTTCTGGCGCACGCGCCGGCGGCTCAGCCAGCTCGAGCTCGCCCTGGACGCGAATCTCTCGACCAAGCACCTCAGCTTCGTCGAGACGGGCCGCTCCAGCCCGAGCCGGCAGCTGCTGATCCACCTCGCCCAACAGCTCGACCTTCCGATCGCCGAGCGGAATCGACTCCTGCTCGCGGGAGGCTTCGCACCGCCATACCTCGAACAACCCTATGACGGGGAGGTGATGCAGCCGCTGCGCGAGTCGCTCCGGCGGCTGCTCGACGCCCACCAGCCGAATCCGGCCCTGATCGTGGACGGGCTCTGGAACCTGATCGAGGCCAACTCGGCCGCCTCCCTCCTCTGGGACGGAGCCGATCCGGCGCTGCTCGAGCCCCCGATCAACATGCTCCGCCTCGCGGTCCATCCCGACGGCCTTCCGAGCATCTCCTCGATGACCGCGGCGTGCAACGCGCCGCTGATCCGCCAGCTCAGGCGCAAGAGCAGCGACAACGCGGACGAGGCCCTTGGCGAGCTGATCGACGAGATCGAGTCCTACCTGCCGACCGAGCCGCCTGGTGGCGCCGCAACCCAGCCGATGGTCACCCTCGAACTGCGCACGCGTCTCGGCGACGTCAGCCTGTTCACGATCATCGCCACCCTCGGAGCGCCACTCGAGGTCACGGCGGCGAACCTCGCGATCGAAACCTTCCTGCCCGCGGACGCCGAGAGCGCAACGCGGCTGCGGGAACTGGCCGAAGGGCTGGAGTAGGCCGCTCCGCTACGGCTGCCCGGGGTCCTCGAGAACCTCCATCCGGACGACCAGCCCATCCTCGAGGCGATACTGGTGGCGAACGTGGGAGTCGGAGATCAGCTGTCCGCTGCGCACGTCGTGGACCACCTGATGGACGTCGACCGTGATGCTGCCGTCGGGCTCCTCGGTGAAGCCCTCGGGCTCGACCCTGCTCGAGATGGCGGCGAACTGCCTGTTCCAGTAGTTGCGGACGGCCGAGCGGCCGAGGACCCTACCGCCCTCCCAGGCGTTGGGCCAATCGACCTCGGGGTGCATCAGCTCGACGGCGGCCTCGATGTCACGATCGTTGAAGGCGCGGTAGGCGGAGCGCAAGGTCTCCTTCGCGTCTGCCACTGGACCAAACTAGCGGGCGGCGCAACGGGACCCCGTCCGACTGATACCACTGGAACGAGGTAATCCTCCATGGCCGAGCCGAATGCGCCAGATCGGAAGCGCAGGGAAAAGGCGATTCTCGGCTCGGCCCTGTTCCTTGCGCTGGCGCCCGGCGTCGTGGCCGGCGTTGTCCCTGGGCTGATCACAGAGTGGCACGTAGACGAGCACCTACCCGCCCCCGTGCGGGCGGTCGGCGCGGTCCTGGGCCTGCTCGGGATCGCCTTCCTGCTGAACGCTTTCGCGCGGTTCGCTGTGGAGGGGCTTGGCACCCCGGCCCGGTGGCTCCCACTGAGCGGCTCGTCGTTGGGGGCGTCTATCGGTTCGTTCGCAACCCGATGTACCTCGCGGTATTGGCAGTGATCTGGGGCCAGGCGCTGTTCTTCGGCAGCGGCGCCGTAGCGGGTATGGCGCGCTCGTCGCGCTGGCGTTCGTGCTGTTCGTGCGCGGCTATGAGGAGCCGGCGCTGCAGGCGGCGTACGGCGCCGAGTACGAGGCGTACCGTGCTGAGGTTCCTCGCTGGCTCCCGCGCCGTCAACACCCCGCTAAGACCAGGGACCGAGGCGTTAAGAACGAAACCAGGGAAACCGGGGTCTGGGCTACCGGTTCGTGCGAGAGGGGTCGCCGCTGAGCCGATAAGATTCGCTCGGGTGCCCAGTGGGACCCCGACCGCGCATCGCGCGGGGTGCGCTAGGTGGAGCAGCGCCGTCGCCGGCTGGTGGCGCGGCACTGGTAATCGCGGCCGCAGCGGTCATCGTGCTGGCGTTGATCGCGGGGTACACCCGGCGCGCCGTGGTCGACTCGGACCAGTTCGCCAACCGCGCCACGGCGGCGCCGCGCGACGACAGCGTCCGCGCGCTGATCGCCGAGAGGATCACTGACGACGTCGTGCTCGAGAACCAGGCGGACCTGACCTGGCGGTTCTCGCCGTCTCCCTGACCTTGTTCAGCTCAGCCAAATCCCCAGTTCGAGCCGATCGTGGACCGGGCCCCGGCGACGGGGCCCCTTCGCATCCCGGTGGTAGCCGCCCGAGGTCGAACTCCGGCCCGAAGATCACCTACACCCCGACGAGCGGCGATCCCAGTACACAGTCGAGCAGGCTGAAGCTCAAGAGGCGCTAGCGCATTCCGAAGCGCTCGCCGACCGCCAGGGCCTTGGCTGGACGGTCGATCGAACCGGCCGCTCCGGCGCCCCGGGGCAGCGTGAACCGGATCCTGGTCCCCGACTCCGTCCCCGACAGCCAGATCTGCCCGCCGTGGACCTCGATGATCGCACGGCAGATCGAGAGGCCGAGCCCGGATCCGCCACTAGCCCGGGAGCTGTCGCCGCGGAAGAAGGGCTCGAAGACGCGCTCGCGATCCGACGGGGCGATCCCGGTCCCGGTGTCGGCGATCTCGACCTCGATCCCGCTGTCGCAGGGCTTGGCGGCGACGGTGACGCTGCCATCGGCCGGCGTGTGGCGGATCGCGTTCTGGATCAGGTTGAAGAGGACGCGCTGGAGCTTCTCCGGGTTCGCCTGCGCGGGCGCGAGGCCGTCGGGAACCCGAGCGCTGACCTCGATCCCCTTCGCGGCGGCCTGCGGGCGCATCGCGTCGACCGTCTCGCTCACCAGCTCGTCGAGACGCACCCTCTGCATCGACCACTGGATGTCACCGGCCTCCAGCCGCGTGAGCTCGAAGAGGTCATCGACCATCGCGCTGAGCGAGTGCACGTGCAGACTCATCTCCTCGAGGTCGCGGCGGTCCTCAGAGCCGGGACCGACGAGACCGTCATCGATTGCCTGCGCCAGCAGCTGCAGTGAGGTGAGGGGAGTGCGGAGGTCGTGAGAGATCGCGGCGATCAGGTCACGACGCGCCCGCTCCGAGGCGGTCCGTCCCGCCTCCTGCCGGGCGAGGCGGCGGCCCATCTCCTCTGCGGCCCGCGCCAGCTCCCCGACCTCGTCACGGCCCTCCGTCTCGATCGATCGACCCAACCCCTTCCCCTCGCCGACCGCGACCAGCGCGTCGCGAACCGTTTCGATGTCTCTCCGGATTCCTTGGGTCAGCAGCCACGACGAGTAGATGGCGAGGGCGCAGGCGAAGGCGAGCAGGGTCGCCAGCAGGTAGGCATCGGCGGGCGGGATGAGCATCAGCAGCGCAACGGCGCCGACCCCGACCAGGACCAGGCCGAAGACGAGCGCTACGCCGGCGGCGAACTGATGGGAGAGAGGCCCGATCCGGCGTCGGTGCGGAGCGAGCAGGTGGGCGATGGTCAGGACTGGTGCGCCGCAGAGAACGAAGAACGCCGCCGCTGCCAGCGCGTGGGAGGCGCCGTGGGTGAGCGCGGTGACGACGGCGGCGGCCGATGCCCCAACGAGTAGCAGCAGAAGCGCCCAGCGCACCTTCATGGCTGGAACCGATACCCGACCCCCCAGACCGTCTGCAGCCAGCGCGGCTCGGATGGGTCGAGCTCCACCTTGGCGCGAAGGCGCCGCATGTGGACCGTGACGGTGGAGGTGTCGCTGTAGAACGTGTAGTTCCAGATCGCGTCCATCAGCTGATCGCGCGAGAAGGCCTGGCCGGGGTGGCGGACGAGGAAGAGGAGGAGATCGAACTCCCGTACGGTCAGCTGGACCTGCTCCCCGCGCACGAGGACCGTCCGCGCCGCCGGATCGATCTCCAGGTCGTCGAAGGAGATCGGCGCCTCACGCTCCGGCGCCGGGTCCCGTCGCCGCAGAACCGCGTCGACTCGCGCGACCAGCTCGGCGGGAGAGAAAGGCTTGACGACATAGTCGTCCGCGCCCCGCTGGAGGCCCGCGATCCGATCGCTCGCCTCGCCCTTCGCGGTCAGGAGAATCACGCGCGTCGGCCGCCTCTCCTGGAGTTCCCGCATCACCTCGAGTCCGTCGAGCCCCGGCAGCATCAGGTCGAGGACGACCAGATCGGGCGGCGACTGACCGGCGATGCTGAGCGCCTCGAAGCCGTCGGCCGCCGACTCGGTCGCGTATCCGGCGCGCTCGAGATAGCGGGAGACAACGTCGGTGATCACCGGTTCGTCGTCGACGACCAGGATCGAGCCGCGTTTCCCTGCGGCGGTCATCTCTCGATTGTCCGTGGTCATCTGTGCTCGTTACACGGCCGTAATCGAATTGTCATATCCAAGCCGCGGAGCGGCCCGGCCGGAAACCGGCCGGGCCGCAACCGCTGCGCGAAACGGAGCGCCTAACGCGCGGCGAGTCCGGAGGCGCTACCTGGGACGCCGCCCGCCCGATCGACCTCGGTGAGACTGCCGTCGCTCCCCAGCCGATGGGAGACCACCTGGCCGCTCCCGGGCAGCAGGGTGAAGAGAACGCGGCCGCTGCCCGACTGGACTACGTCGGTCGGAGCGCTCCCCGGACCGGTGGCCGCCGCGACCTGCTCGAGCAGGCTCAGCGAGCCGTCCTGGCCGACGGAGTAGCTCGAGATCGAGCCGCTACCGGTGTTGGTCGTGTAGGCGAAGCGACCGTTCTTCGTCACCTCGATCCAGCAGGCCGCCGCCTCGTTGTCGGGGACCGATGGGCTGATCGTCGTGAGCAGCCCGGCCGAGTCGAGCGAGTAGGACGACACCGTGCTCGCCCCGGGCGCGCCGCCGAACGCCTCGGAGACGATCAGGTGCCCACGCTTGTCGAAGTCGAAGCCGAACGGGGTTTCGCCCTCCGACGGCTGAGACTGGGCAGAACCGGGCGTCCCGTCGGCGCCGACCACGAATGTGTCGATCGTGTTGGTCCCCTTGTTGGTGACGACGAGTACGCCACCGCCTCGTGAGAACTGGATCTGCGCCGGATCCGCTCCGAGGATCGGCTCCGTCGACCCGTCGAGCGCGGTGAGATCACCCTTGCGCGCCCCGGTGAACCCGCTGATCCGCCCGTCCCCGGCATTGAGCACGTAGAGCAGCCCCCGGTGGACGGTCAGGCTGATCGGCTGGTCGCCGCCCGACGGGATCGTCCCGACCAGATCAGGGTCGCCGCGACGCACCTGGAAGGCCGAGATCGTGTCGCTGCCGGCATTGACGACGTAGAGGAACCGGCCCTTCACGAGCGCCAGCGCTCCCTGACTCCCGAGCCCGGCGCCGGTGCCGTTGCCGCCCGTAACAAACGAGCCCCCGACGGTCAGAGACCCGTCCCCGGCCCGATCGAAGGCGAGGACCTCGTTCCCGGCGGCGGTATTCGTCGACGTGTACACGGCGTTGCCCGACGCCATCGCGGGTGCGGCCGCCGCGGCAAGCACCGCCGCTGCAAGGACGGCGCCCAGCACCGTCCGCCTCATGGGTCCCATCGAGAACCTCCATTTCCTGGTTGGCCAATACCGGGCCAACGTAGGAAGAGGAAGCTGCGAAACCCTTACGGAACCACTACGGAGTGAGAAACCGCGACGGTCCCGAGACGGCTACTAGCGCAGACCGACCGAGTCGAGCGCCGCCGAGATGTCCGAGTAGGCGATGAACCGGGCGAGCTTCTTGTCGCGCTGCTCGAAGACGTGGGCGAGGGGCAGGTCGAGCTCGGCGCCGTCCTCCTTCGCCTTGGTCTGGAGCCGGCCGAGCACCACCCAGCGGTCTTCGGCGGCGAAGCGGATCCCCTCGGGCTGGAAGCGCTCCTCCTCGAAGACCTCCTCCATGTCCTTCTTCCAGTTCTTGAACCCCCGCAGGCCCTTGTAGGTCCTGTGCTCGAGAAAGGTCGTCTCCATCCTCGCCTCGAATCCGGGATGCAGCAGCGCGGCGAGGGCCTCGCCCTCGCGGTCGAACTCGCCGTAGATCCGGCGCACGGCGTCGAGCGCGGAGCCGGTGTCGGCCTCCTCCATCGCGGCGTTGAACTGCTTCTCGAGTGCCTCCACGTCCTGCTGGTCTTGCATGGTCACGGAGTATCTCCCCACTAGTACCAATGACGCGTCGCGGCCATGGCGGGAAGCTATCGGAGCGATCGCGAACGCACCCCCACCCCGCCTTCGTTCTACAGCGCTCTCGCTGATCGCGGTTGCGCTCGCGTTCGCATTGGCGGGTCCGTCGGTCGCATCCGCGAGCGAGACGACCTACACCCTCAACTATCCGATCAAGGTCGGCGGCTATGAGGTCCTTCAGGGCGTTGCCCCGCGGGCTCCCCAACCTCCGGAGGGCGGGTCGATCACGAGGATGCAGGTCGACATCGTCGACGAGGGCGGCACGCCGATTCCGATCGACCGGCTGATGCTGCACCACATCGTCTTCATCAACAGTGCCCGCCCCGACGCGACCTGCGGCAACTTCCGCCTCTGGGACAACGTGAGCAGCGTGCCGTCACGCGAGCGCTTCTACGCGGCGGGGGAGGAGCGCGCGAAGCTCGCGCTGCCGCCGGGCTACGGCTACCCGATCAGCGGCGACGACATGGGCGATGACCTACATGGTGATGAACCATCGACCCGCCGCCGACAGCGCCCAGATCCAGTACAAGGTCACGGTCGACGACGATCCGTCGCTGAAACCGGTGCGCCCGTACTGGCTGGACGTGAACAACTGCGTCGCCGACCCGCAGTACACGCTTCCCGGCACCGGCGGTCCGGGCTCCGTCGCCGACCGGACGATGGATCTGACGATGCCCGAGTCGGGGCGGATCGTCGCCGGCTGGGGTCACGTTCACGGTGGGGCACACGCGCTGAGGCTGACCGAACCCGGCTGCGGCGACCGCCAGGTCGCCGACTCTCTGCCCACCTGGGGGCTCCCCGATCACCCCTTCTACAACGTCCGCCCGATCCTGCACGAGCCCGGGCCGATCAACATGTCCGCCTTCACCACCCCGACGGGGATTCCGGTGCACGCCGGGGAGCGGTTACGTCTGCACTCGCTCTACGACGACTCGGCTCCCCACATGAGGGTGATGGGGATCATGATGCTTTACCTCGCTCCGGACCCGTCGGTGACCTCCAACTGCGGGCCGCTGCCCGGAGACGTCAACACGCTCGCCACCGACCAGCCGGGGCGCGCCGGCCCGATCCCGTTCACCGTCCCGCTCACCGGCCTCGACGCGAGCGGCCGGGCGGTGACGATCAACGCCCCGCCCGGAAAGCTTCGGCGGGCGAAGCACGGCAGCTCGATCGAGGTCGGCGACCGGTTCTTCTCGCGACGGAACCTGAAGATCCGGAAGGGCCAGAAGCTGAACTGGCGCTTCTCCGGCGGCGAGCTCCACAACCTCACGCTCGCGAACGGCCCGGTCGGGATCGCCTCGCCGAACCTGGGGGCGGGACGAACGTTCGGCGTCAAGTTCACCCGCCGGGGCACCTACCGCTTCTTCTGCGGGCTCCATCCGGTCCAGATGAGCGAGCGGGTGGTCGTGAAGAAGAAGCAAAAGAAGCGGAAGCAGCGGAGTCGGCACCAGCGTCGCTAGCATTCAGGGCACTCAGCAGTCAAGGGGCGAGAGAGGTATGCCAGCAACTTCCAGCGCGGACGTTCCACAGTTCGAGATCGGCTCAGAACGGGGCCCGGCCAACACCGTGGTCGTGCGGGTCGCCGGTGAGGTCGACATGTCCCGCGAGGGCGAGGTCCGGGCCGAGCTCGCGAGCCTGGACGGACTCGAGCGGAACGGGATCGTCGTCGACCTGACCGAGTGCGAGTTCATCGACTCGAGCGGAGTGCGCGCGCTGCTTCTGTCGCAGGAGACCCAGAGCGGCGGGAGCGGCGGCGGGCTGGCGGTCGCAGCCTCGAATGACCAGATCCTCCGCATCCTCTCGGTGATGGGGCTGGACAAGGTCCTGCCGATCCGCCCCACCGTCGACGAAGCTGCGGCCGCGCTCTCCGACTAGACGATGCACGACATCGCCGAGTTCCTGAGGGGGCACGAACCCTTCAGGGGGCTCGACGAGGACCAGCTCGAGCAGATCGCCGCTCGCGCCGAGGTCGAGTTCTTCAAGGCCGACGCGACGATCCTGCCGCAGGGCGAGCAACCGCCGGAGCGGATCCGCGTCATCCGAAAGGGCTCCGTCGAGCTCCTCGACCGCGGGCGAGTCGTCGACCTGCTCGGCGAGGGCGAGATGTTCGGCCATCCCTCGGTGCTCTCCGGGGAACCGACGAGGTACGAGGTCCGGGCCAAGGAGGACACGCTCACCTACGCGCTGCCACCCGAGGACGTGATCCCGCTGCTCGGCCGCACGAACAGCCTGCGTTTCCTCGCCCGCTCGTTGCTCGCCCGCGGCCGCCGAGGCGCCCGGGACGCGATCGAGTCGCCGAGCGCCGAAGTCGCCCGGCAGTCGGCGGCGGAGCTGGTTCTAAAGCCGCCGGTCATCTGCAAGCCCGAGACGACCCTCCGGGACGCAGCGCGGACGATGAACGCGAACGAGGTGAGCTCGGTCCTGGTCGAGCTCGGAGACGCCGACTTCGGGATCGTCACCGACCGGGACCTGCGCGCGGGCGTCGTCGCCGGCCGGCTCTCCAAGGACGACCTCGTGACCGCGGCGATGAGCAGTCCGGTGATGGGCGTCGGCGCCGACCAAACCGGAGCGGACGTGATGTTGACGATGCTCGATCACGACATCCGGCATGTGCCGGTGTTCGCCTCGCCATCGCACATCCTCGGCGTGATCGTGGCGATCGATCTCGTCGCCGCCGAGACGCGGTCGCCATTCGTCCTGCGCCGGGAGATCTCGCGGGCGCGGAGCAAGGAGCAGCTGCAGGAAACCGCGGGCCGGCTTCGCTCCACCGTCGTCACGCTGCACCACGCAGAGCTGACGCCGTTCCACATCAGCGACGTGATCGCGGCCGTGACGGACGCCCTGATCCGCCGGATGATCGAGCTGGCTGTCGAGTCGGCGGGCCCCCCGCCCGCCGAGTTCTGCTGGATGTCCCTGGGGAGCCACGGCCGCCGCGAGGCGGTCCCCTCCTCCGACGTGGACTCCGGGATGGCCTGGCGCGACCGGCCGGACCCGGACCCGATCGCCGCCGAGCCGCGACGCCGGCTGGCGAGCGCACAGACCACCGAGTACATGCGCCGGATCGCGGCGGACGTAGCCGACTGCATGCGGGTGATCGGCTGGCGGCTCGACCCCCATGGGGTCACCGCGTCCGGCTCGTTCTCGGCCAGCTCGATCGAGGACTGGCGGCGAAGCATCGAGACATGGCTGCGGAACCCCAGCGACAATCGGGTGCTGATCGCCGTATCGATCCTGCTCGACGGACGCGTTGTCTACGGCCAGGAGAAGGGACTCGACGCGAAGCCGCTGCTGTTCGAGCTCGGCGATCGCGAGAGCCTCACGCGCTGGATGCTGAAGCTGGCGCTCGCCTCGAAGCCGCCGACGGGGTTCGTGCACGACATCGTCGTCTCCGCATCCGGCAAGCGGCACGCGGCGCTTGACATAAAGCACGGCGGGCTGCTGCCGGTCGTCAACCTGGCGCGCTACGCGGCGCTCGTCGGTGAGATCCCCGCCAACCACACCCTGGACCGCCTGCGCGCCGCTGCCGACGGTGGCGTGCTCGACCTGGCCGAGGTAAGGGTCCTGGCGGAGGCCTTCGAGCTCTTCAGCGCCCTTCGCGTCGACCACCAGGTGGCCCAGCTCGAGCGGGGAGAGGATCCGGACGACCAGCTGGAGCCGCGCGAGCTCGATCCGCTCACGCGCCGCTATCTGCGGGACGCCTTCCGCGAGGTGGCCGCGGTGCAGCGTTCGCTGCCGCGCCAGAGGGCGTCGCAGAGGTAGCCGTGCCCGCGACCGATTCGGATGCGGTGCGGACCTATCGGGAGACGCCGTTTCCGGAGGCCTCCACCCCCTGGCGGGAGGCCGACTTCAGCGTCGTCGATCTGGAGCTGACCGGGCTCGACCCCTCGACGGACGAGATCGTCTCCTTCGCGGCGATCACGATTGCGGCCGGAACGGTCCAACTCAACGACGCCCTCCATCGGCTCGTCCGGCCGCGGCGGATGCCGGACGCCGACACCACGCGAATCCATGGTCTTCGTGAGAGCGACCTCGCCGACGCCCCGCCGCTCGACGACGTCCTCGACGAGTTGCTCACCGCACTCACCGGGCGGGTGCTGGTCGCCCACGTGGCCATGGTCGAGGTGGGATTCCTGCGGCGCGCACTGGAAACCCGCGGTCTTGACCTCAGCAACCCGGTGGTCGACACGGCTGGGCTCGCGGAGGAGCTCCGCCGCCTCCAGAGGGAGCCACCGCTCGCGAGCGAGGCCGAGACGGGGTCAGGAACGGTCTCGTCGCCCGGCCTCTCCCGGGTCGCGCGCTCGCTGGGGCTCCCTGTCCACCGTCCCCACCACGCCGATGGAGACGCGCTCACGACCGCGCAGGTCTTCCTCGCGCTCGCGTCCCATCTGGAGGAGTCCGGCGAGGTGACGGTCGGCTCCTTGGAGCGGGATTCGGCGCCTAAGGAGGCGCAATCCTCGCGTGAGAGCTCCATCTCCCGGTTTGTCGGCAGATTCAGGCGTCGCTGATTGGCCGATAAGTACAAGCTCCCACTAATTTGGGGAAATCGGGCTTGACCACGTCCGGTTTCGCACATAGGGTCCACATATCCGCGACATAGGTGGTGTCGCAGGGAAGCGGCGCCGCCGCGACGGAGGGAGAGGAACGTGACACCACCTGAAGGCATCTCCGATAAGGATCAGGTGACGCGCGACGAGGAGCGCCTCGCCGAGCTCGGCTACCGGCAGGAGCTCCCGCGGGGATGGAGCGCGTTCACCAACTTCGCGATCTCGTTCACGATCATCTCGGTTCTCGCCGGGACGTTCACGACTTTCTCGTTTGCGTGGCTGCACGGCGGCCCGGTGCTGGCCTCGATCGGCTGGCCGGTGATCTGCTTCTTCGTGCTCATGGTCGGCTTCTCGATGGGAGAGCTGACCTCGAGGTATCCGACCGCGGGCGGTCCCTACTGGTGGGCGCACGACCTCGGCGGCAAGGGCTGGAGCTGGATGACCGGCTGGTTCAACATCGTCGGACTGATCGGAATCGTCGCGTCGGTGGCATACGGCTGCGCGTTCTTCCTCTTCAACCTCCTGCAGCTCTACTCGCTCGACATCTTCGGCGTGAACTTCGGGGACGACTTCCACATCCTCGGCGAGACCTGGCTGCTCTTCGCGATCATCCTCTTCCTCTACACGCTGTTCAACATTTTCGGCGACCGGATCCTGGCGGTGATGAACAACATCTCGGTCGGTTGGCATCTGCTCGGCGTCGCGGTGATCCTCGCCCTGCTGGTGTTCGTCCCCGACGACCACCAGAGCGTCGACTTCGTCTTCAGTGAGCGTTTCAACGAGAGCGGGACGCTGGGAGGCGACACCGGCGGTTTCGGCTTCTGGTTCCTGGTCGCGCCGGTCGGGTTCCTGCTCGGCATGTACACGCAGACCGGCTATGACGCCTCGGCGCATACCGCCGAGGAGACCCGCGGCGCGGCGGTCTCAGCCGCCCAGGGCGTCTGGCGCTCGATCTTCTGGTCGGCAGTGATCGGCTGGCTGGTGCTCCTCGGCTTCCTATTCGCAGCGAACGACGTGACTGCGGTCAACGACTCCGGCGGAGCGGTCTTCGGCATCTTCAACTCGGCGCTGGATCCTTGGGCGGCGAAGATGGTGGTGCTGATCGCGACGGTCGGTCAGTTCTTCTGCGGGGCCGCGGGCCTGACCAGCGCCTCGCGGACCTGGTACGCGTTCTCGCGCGACCGGGCGATCCCGGGCTGGACCCTATTCCGCCGGGTGAACCGCGACCGGGTGCCGTTCAACGCGGTGATCGCGGTGTCGGTGTTCTCATTGATCATCGCGATCCCGGCTCTGTTCGGGAAGAACGACATCCCGTTCGCGTTCTTCGCGCTGACGGGGATCTGCACCGTCGGGCTGTATCTCGCGTACATCATCCCGGTGTACCTGCGTTTCCGCGCGGGCGACTCGTTCGAGCGCGGCCCATGGAACCTCGGTCGCGCTTACAGGTTGGTGAACATTCTGGCGATGCTCTTCGTGATCGTCGTCGTGTACGCGCTGAACCTGCCCTACGACCCGACCGGGCTGCCGTGGAACGAGGACTTCGACGCGGCGAACGTGAACTACACCCCGTTCGCGATCATCCTGCCGCTGCTGTTCGGCATCTGGTACCTCGTCTCCGCCAAGAACAAGTACCAGGGGCCGGTCAGCACGCTCGAGGAGGACGTGGTCACCCGCGACTAGGCCAGAAAGGACGAGCGAATGGACAGAACACAGGAATCGGCGAGAAGGACCTGAGGATGGGCGCAACGGTCCTCGGCCTGATCGCCCTGCTCGCGATCATCCTCTCGATCGTCGGCTGATCGGAAGCTGAGCTCGGAAGCGTCTCGGCCCGCGCCTAGCGCGGGTCGAGTGCTTTCGGGCTGTCTATGCTGCCCCCAGGGTGTGCCGGGAAGTCTGGTCGGCGGCCACGTCGTCGACCCAGGAGGGCCCGGTGTACCGAGATCGGCTCCTGATGCGGCTCTTGCTCAGCAGGGGCGTGCTCTTCGCCGCCTTCGCCTTCACGGTGATGGCGGACCCGGTCTCCTCGATCGCCTACGCGATCGAGTCGGCGCTTCACCACCTGGACGGGGACCTCGGAGACCTGTTCCTGACCATGGCCCTGGTGATCGCGACGATCGCGGTCATCGCCGCCACCTATCACCAGCTGATCCGGCGCTTCCCCGAGGGCGGGCGGCGGGGCCAGAAGCGTGGGCACGGCGTACGGCGATGCCTGGGCGTTCGTGCCGCTCGGCGCGCTTCTCGTCGACTTCGTGATCACGGTCGCGATCAGCTGCGCGGCGGGAGCCTCGGCGATCATCGCCTACGTGCCCGGCCTCGAGCCGGAGCGGGTCCTGCTGGCACTGGTGCTGACCGGGGTGGTCGCGATCGGGATCTCGCTCGGACACCACGGCAGGGTCGCGTTCGCGGCGGCGACGCTGCTGTTCCTGGCCCTGGCCGCGGTCGTGATCGTCGCCGGCGCGCGGGCGGGTCCGGGACACCGGCCCGCGAGGTTGAATCGGCGCCGCTTGTCGCCGATGCGTCCCTGATCCCGGCGCTGCTGGCGATGCCGCTGGCGATGGCGCTGGCGACCGGGATCGAGGCGCCCTCGGACGCGATCGCCCAGCTGGGGGGCCTGGATCGGACGGCGCGCCGGCGATTCGGGCAATGGACGATCTGGCTGACCGTGGGGATCGTCGGCGTCCTGACCGTCGGGATCACCGCTCTGGCGGTGACCGACGGCGTCGGCCTCCCGCCCGCGGACTCGACCCTGCTGGCCGAGGTCGCCCGCACCAGCGTCGGCGACGGCGCGGTCTTCGCCGCCTTCCAGGCGGCGAGCGCCCTGCTCCTGCTGGCGGCCGCGGCTTCCTCCTACCTCGCGGCCTCGGGTCTGCTCAAGGCCCTGGCGCTCGTCGGCGCGCGTCGCGCGCTCGAGCGGACTCGTTCCCGGGCGGTTCGCTGTGCTCAACCGCTTTCACGTCCCGCCCTGGGGAATCCTCGTCGTGCTCGCCACCTCCGCCGCCCTGATCGCCCTCGCCGGCGGACGCGACCAGGAGCTAGTCCGCTACTACGCGGTGTCGGTCTTCGCCGGCTTCCTCTGCGCGCTGCTCGGCTGTGCCCGGCTCTCGCATCGCGACGGGAAGCGCGCGGAACTCGCGGTGAACCTGGTCGGCGTGGTGCTGGTGGTGTTCGTGCTCGGCCTGAACGTCGCCCGTCCGGCGGGCGTGATCGTGCTCGCCGCCGCCGGGCTGGTCGCCGGCTACCTGTACGCGATCTGGGTGAGGCGTGGTCGGCCGGCGGGCGTCGCCGAAGCCGAGCTCCGTGCCGAGACCGAGGCGCCACCCGCCCCCTTGTCTCGGTCAGAGGTCTGACTTGACGAGATCGTGGGCGTTGGCGTTCGCGATCGAGAACCAGGCTTCCGGAGTGGCGTCATCCTCCCCGACCAGCAAGTCGAGCGCGATCTGCACTTGAAGGTCGAGTGCGCCCCGAGCGCGCGGTACATAGAGCGCCGAACCGCCATCGCTGAGCAGCCGCTCGACGATCGCGATCCCACGTGGCCGGACCTGTTCCGCAGTGCGGAGCAGATGGGCCAGGAAGAGCAACGAAGCGCGGGCCTCGGCGATCTGCTCGGGGACTGTCGGCACTGCGGCGGTGAGCGTCCGCCTCGGAGCGGCGTCGGACTCGCGAACCACCCGCTCGACCCACGCTGACAGCCGGCGCCGGTGTCTCGCCGAGCCGAGCTGCGAAGCCCGCAGGATCAGCGCAGGCTCACTCGCCGGGTCGACGCCCCCCGCGAGCCTGGCGTCGAGCGACCAATGCGACCAGCGGACTCGAAGCCGAAGCGCTTGATAACGGACGAACCGGGCGACCGAGACTGCAAACCGGGATGAAGGTGGCTGGGAAGTGTCTGTCGGTGCCATCCCCTACTCCTCGATCGACGACGAAAACGCCGACCAGGCTTCCCGGCACACCTGAACCAACACTAGCGCCGCACCTCGGCGCTGCGGAGGAACCGGCGAGTCTTAGCGAAATCTCTACGCCGACCGGATCGGGACTGTCCTCGACGGGCCGCACCGACTTGGGACCGAGCCGCTGAGCGCCCTTAAGGACCGGCTGCGCCGCGTAGAGATTTCGCTAAATCTGCATCGGGGCGAGGAACTCGCGCCTTCGGCGATCTAGCCTTGGCTTCGAGGTGTGCCGGGAAGCCTGGTCGGCGGCCTGCCGTCGACCCCGAGAGGAACTCGGATGGCTTCACCGGACACCGGCGCAACCTCTTTGGAGGGCACTCGGAGCGCTCCGACGCCTAGCGTCCTCGTCAGGGGCGGAAGGGCCGCCCTCTTCATCGCCTTCGCCTTCGCGGTGATGGCCGACCCCGTTTCCTCGGTCGCCTATGCGATTGAGGCAGCCCTGCGAGCGCTGAACGGACACCTCGAGCTGCTCCTACCGACGATGGGGATCGTGATCGCGATCATCGCGCTGGTCACCGTCAACTACCTGCAGCTGGTGCGGGCGTTCCCGGAGGGGGGCGGGTCACCGGAGGCGGCCGGCCGCGCCTTCGGCGAGGGCTGGTCGTTCCTGCCTATCGGCGCCCTCGTGGTCGACTTTGCGCTTACGATCGCAATCTCGATCGCCGCGGCTGGCAGCGCGCTGATCGCGTACCTCCCCGCGCTGGCGCCCGCCCGGATCCCGCTGGCCCTGGCTCTGGTCGCGCTGGTCGCAGCGCTCACCTGGTTCGGGCACGGGGGACGGCTCGTGTTCGCCGTGATGACCATGCTGTTCATCATCGCCGCCGTGGCCGTGCTCGCGGTGGGATGGGTCGAGCCCGCCTCATCAAGCGGCGAGGCACCGACCACCGGGTCGGCCTCCCCCGCGCTGGTCGCGGTGATCCTTGCCTTCCCGGTGGCGATGGCGCTGGCGACGGGGACCGAAGCCCCTGCCACGTCGATCGCGCAGCTCGGCCAGCTCGACAACAGGGGGCGCTGGCGGTTCGGCCGTGGAACGCTCGCTCTCACGATCGTGATCGTGGGCGGGCTCACGATGGGCCTGACCGCGCTGGCGGTTCACCTGAACGTCGGCATCCCCGGCAGCGACGACACCCAGATCGCTGACCTTGCCAAGACCGCGGTCGGCGATGGAGCGGTGTTCGGGTTCTTCCAGCTCTCCAGCAGCGCTCTGCTTCTCGCCGCCGCCGCCTCCTCGTTTCAGGCGGGACCGGGGCTGCTCAAGGCACTTTCTCGGACTTGGCCGGACGGCACCCCGGGCCTGCTTCCCGGCCGGCTTGGCGAGGTCAACCGCCACCACACTCCCGTGCTCGCGGTGGTCGCCTACGCCGTGATCTCGGCGGCGATCATCCTCGCCGCTGGGGGCCACGAGCAGGAGCTCGTCCTCGTCTACGCGGTCGCAGTATTCGTAAGCTTCCTCGCGGGGCTGCTGGCCATGGCGCACTTCTCACGCAGGCAGCGAGCGTGGCTACTGCTGGCTGTCAACCTGACCGCAGCAGTGGTTGTGGCCTTCACCCTGATCGTCAACCTGGCACGCGGCTACCCGTTGATCGCGATCGCCGGCACCGTGCTCGTCGCCGGCATCCTGCACTGGCGCTGGATCAGGGCCGGACGGCCCCGCGGGATCGAGACGGTCGAGAGGTCAGCAGAGTCCGAGAGCTGAGAGCCGCGGGACTGCTACCGCTCGGCCCGCAGCCGGTAGCCGATCCCGGGCTCGGTGACCAGGTACTGAGGGTTCGAGGGGTCGGCCTCGAGCTTCGCTCGAACGTGCGCGAAATGAACGCGCAGGTAGTGGGTCTCGTCCTCGTAGCTCGGACCCCAGACCTGCTGGAGGAGTTGCCGCTGCGTGACCAAGCGGCCGGGGTGCTCCGCGAGCTTGGCGAGCAGATCGAACTCGATCGGCGTCAGATGGACCTCCTCCCCACCGCGCCTGACGGCACGATCGGCAAGATCGATCTCGAGGTCGCCGACCCGAACTGGCACCTCGCCCTCGTCGCTGCGGCGGCGCAAGACCGCCCTGATTCGAGCGAGGAGCTCCTCCGCCCCGAACGGCTTGGTGACGTAGTCGTCGGCGCCCGCGTCCAGCGCCCGGACCTTCTGGCGCTCATCGCCGAGCGCGGACAGGACAACGATCGGCAACTGGCTCCACCGCCGGATCTCGGCACAGACCTCCGTACCGTCACCGTCCGGCAGGATCAGGTCGAGCACGATGGCGTCAGGAGGCCGCATCGAGACGGCGTCGAGCGCCTCCTGCTTTGTGGTTGCCTCCTCGACCGAGTACCCCGCGTTGCTCAGGATCACCCGCAATCCTCTGACGATATGGGGCTCATCGTCGACAACGAGCACCCGGGAGTCTCCGCCGCTCATCCCACCGTCGCCGGCTGTTCCACAAGCGGGAAGGAAACCGCGAATGCGGTGCCGTCGGACGAATCGGCCTGCAGAATGAGCTCACCGCCGTTCGCCTCGACGAATCCCTTGGAGATCGCCAGCCCCAGCCCCGCTCCCTCGCGCCCATCACGGCGCCCGCTCCTGAAGGGCTCGAAAATCGCGACCCGCTGGGAGGTAGGGACCCCGGGTCCTCGGTCGACCACCCGGACCGTCACCTTGCCCGCTCCGACGCCGCCGCCGATTCGCACCGCCTCGTCCGGCGGCGAGAACTCGAGAGCGTTCTCGATCAGGTTGGAGAAGACACGCTCGATCTGCGATGCGTCCGCGCGGACCAGGGGCAGCTCTCTGTCGAGCTCGATCTGGATCCGCTGCGCGGTGTCGGGACGGTGGATATTGGCGACCGTGGTCGAAATCACCTCCACCAAGTCGCACCAGTCCGTCCGCGGATGGACCGCTCCGGCCTCGATCCGGGAGAGGTCGAGGAGGTTCCCGATCAGCCGGATGAGCCTGTCCGCCTCGTCCTCGATCGCCTCGATCAGGGCGATTCGGTCTGCCGAAGAGGTGCTTTGCTCTCGGAGGCCGGCGGCAGCGGTCCGGATCGCTGTCAGCGGAGAGCGCAGGTCGTGTGAGAGCGCTTGCAGGATCACCGTCTTCGCGGCGTCCGCTTGGCGCGCTGCCTCCGTTTCTGCCTCCCGCGTAGCGGCCTTCTCGCGCTCTCCGGCGACGTCGAGCAGACCCGCCAGCGGTCTCGCGATCCGGCGGAGGTCCGCCTCGGACCAGCGGGAGGCGTCCGCGGCATAGAGCCAGGCCGAACGTGACTCCGTTGGCAGCCGCACGACTGTCTCACTGGGGAGAGGCTCGGGAGCCGAGCCCGCGGCGAGCCGAAGCTCGCTGGCGCCGGGTCCCTCCAGGATCGACGAGATTCCCGCGATCGGGTCCATTTCGATGCCCCCCAGAAGCGCGGTGGCTGAGTCAGCGATGATCACGGCCTCGCGCTCACGGGCAGTCGCCTGGGACGCCCGGAGCTCGGCCTCGGCCGCACGTTCCCGGGACTGGCCCGCCAGTCGTCCGACGACAAGAGCGGCGAGCAGCAGCACCCCGAGCGCGATCACATTGTCCGAGTCGGAGATCGTCAGCCGGTGAAGCGGCTCGATGAAGAAGAAATTCAGGATCAGCACGCCGAGCCCGGCGGCGGCAAGAGCGGCGACCTGACCGCGGCGAATCGCGACCGCGAGGACGGCGATCAGGTAGATGCTCCCGAGCCCGGTTGGCTCGGCGACCGAGTCGAGCAAGCCGACCAGCAAGGTCGCCAGTCCAACCCATGCGAATGTCTCGAGCGTTGTTGCGGCTGCGCGACGGAGCGAGAGCCGCGAGCGCATCTTCATCTCGATCCGAGTTTACGGCCGGGCGGCGCCTCAGACCTGCTCAGCGAGGGTCGAGCGCCTCGGTGGCTCTGACGAACTCGCGCCAGCGCTCGTGCTCGCTCGAGCGCCAGTCGTCGTCCTGCTCCGGCTCGACCCGGCGGTCGGCCGGGAGCATCTCGGGCAGGTCGGTGAGCGAGCCGATCACCCCGGAGCCGACCCCGGCGAGCGCCGCCGCGCCAAGCACGGTCGCATCCGCCCCGGCGGCCTCGACCGGCGCTCCGATCATGTCGGCCTGAAGCTGGAGCATCAGCGGCTCGTTCGTGAGGCCGCCGTCGACGCGGAGCGTGTCGACCGGGGCCGTCTCGCGGATCGCGGCGACGACGTCGGCGACGCGCCAGGCGATCCCCTCGAGCGCGGCGCGGGCGACGTTCTCCCTCTTCGTCCCGCCGTAAATCCCGGCGATCACAGCGCGGGCGTTGGGCCGCCACCACGGCGCCCCGATCCCGGCGAGACCGGGCAGCACCCGGGCGCCGGCCGACCCCTCCGCCTCACGCGCGAGCTTGCTGAGCGCGGGCGGGTCCTCGGCGATCCCGAGCTGGTTGCACATCCACTCGAGCATCGCCCCGGCCGCGAAGACACCCCCGTCCAGCGCGTACTCGACCCGTCCGTCGATGCTCCAGGCGACGGTGGGCAGAAGCCCGCCGGCGGGCTCCGGCACCTGGTCACCCACGTGAGCGAGGACGAAGACGCCGGTGCCGTAGGTCGCCTTCACCCGGCCGGGCGCGACGCACGCCGCCCCCGCGAGCGCCGCCTGCTGGTCGACGACCTGGCCGCGCAGCGGCAGCTCGACCGGCCAGCTCTCGTGCCGAAGCGTGCCGAGCTCGCCGGCGGTGTCCCGGACCTCGGGCAGGACCTCCAGCGGGACACCGAAGATCTCGCACAGGCGCTCGCTCCATCCCGGCGTGCCGAGCGCATGGAGCTGCGTCCGCGAGGCGGTCGACGCATCGGTTGCAAAGCCGGCGCCGAGCCGGTCGCAGAGGAACGAATCGACCGTGCCCATTCGCAGCCGGCCGTCGGCGAGCGCCGACTTCACCTCGTCGTTGTGGCGAAGGAGCCAGGCGAGTTTCGCCGCCGAGAAGTACGGATCGAAGGGAAGTCCGCTCAGCTCCCTCACCTCATCCTCGGACTCGGTGAGCTCGTCGAGGATCTCCTGCGATCGCTTGTCCTGCCAGACGACGATCGGGCTGAGGGGCTCGCCGGTCTCCGAGTCCCAGGCGAGAACGGACTCGCCCTGGTGGTCCAGGCCGCACGCGACCACCTCCCCGTCGGCCCCGTCGAGCAGCTCGGCGACCGCCTCGGTGACGACGACGAGGACCTCGTTCCCGTCCTGCTCGACCCACCCCTCCTCGGGATGGCGGTTGACCTTGTCGCGCCGCGCCTCGGCCGACCGGCGCAGCTCGCGGTCGAACAGCGCCGCCTTCACGCCCGTGGTGCCCTCGTCGATCCCGAGCAACATCCCGTCGCTCATACCACGACCCTATTTCACCTGGACGATCACGGGACCGCCGTCGCGCTCGACGCTCGCCGCCCACTCGGCGGAGATGTGCGCAGAGCGGCCGGGAATCAGCCGCCTCAGGCGACCGCTCCAGAGCGGACGTCCATCCTGGCTCACCTCGATCCTGGGGCCGGCGGAGGATCTCGCGCGAGCGGAGCAGGAACCGCTCGCGGGGAGGGCTGTGGCTGGCGCCGACACGGTTGGGCGCAACCCAGGCGAGCGGGTCCCGCGCGACGACGCGGACCGCCGCCGGCCACTGGTCGCCGCTGCGCAGGTACGCGGCGATCGGGCCGGCGACGTGGCGGCCGTCGAGGGCACAGACGTCGGCGGTCTCCGCCGGATGCAGCAGGTTCCCGGCCGCGAACACCCCCGGCGTCGTCGTGCGAAGCGCGGGATCCACTCGCGGGCCGAGCGAGCCCGGATCGAGCTCGCAGCCGGCCATCACGGCGAGCTCGTGATCCGGGATCCAGTCGGCGGTGAAGACCACCAGGTCGCACTGGACAGCCCGGGTGCGTCCGGAGTCGAGGTCGGTGAGCTCCACCTCCTCCACCCGCTCGGCGCCACGGATGTTCGTCAACGCCGGTCCGTGTCCACACCGGCGCCCGGTACCGAGCAGCGGCGCCGACCCGGAACGCCGCGAGGGTCTGATGCCTCGGGAGCTCCGTCGCGAGGCCGGCGACCGAAGCGCCCGCGTGCGCCAGGGTCGCGACCGCCGAGAAGCTCACGTGCTCGGCGCCGACGATCACGGCGCGGCGGCCCACCCGCTCGCCGCGAAGGTGGACCAGCTGCTGGAGCGTGGAGGTGGTCATCACCCCGGCCGGGCGATCGCCCGGAACCAGGCGCGCCGAGCGGGGTCGCTCCCGGCACCCGGTCGCGAGGACGACCGCCGGCGGCTCGATCGTTGTGCGCCCGCCCGGCCCGGTCAGCTTCAGCTGCCGGTCCTCGCCCCAGTCGGTGACCATCGTCTCCGTCACGACGTCGACCCCGGCGTAGGCGGCCAGCTCGCGGTAGCGCTCGGCGTAGCGCGGACCGGTGAGGACCGTGCGCAGGTCCCGAAGGCCGAAGCCCGTGTGGTCGGAGTGGCGCGGGATGCCGCCGGCGTCCCGCTCACGCTCGATCACCGTCACCGGCGTGATCTCCAGGCTTCGCAGCTCGATCGCCGCGGCCAGGCCGGCCGGACCGCCGCCAACGATGACCGGCCCGTCACCGATCGCCATCGGCGGCCTCCAACGCCTCGGCTATCTCCGCGCCGCAGAAGAACCCCTGGCACCTTCCCATCAGCGCCCGGGTCCGGCGGCGGAGGCCGTCGGGATCGGCCGGCGGGATCGGGCTTCCGAGCGCGTCGCGGATCTCTCCCCTTGTGACCCGCTCGCAGAAGCAGACGATCCGGCCATAGTCCGGATCGCGCCCGATCAGGTCTGGGTCGAGGTGCGGGCGGGAGCCGAACTCGCCGATGTTCGGCATCCGCAGGCTGGTCGGCGCCGGATCGCCGCTCAACTCCAGCCCGGCCGAGGCGAGCGCCTCGCGCGTCCACTCGCCGATCGCCATCGAGGCGGTGATGCCGGTCGAGCGGATGCCACCTGCGCAGACGTAGCGCCGGTCCGGGTCGATCCGGAGCTGGTAGTCCCGGTCCTCGGTCGCGGCGCGGAGGCCGGCGAAGGTGGCGGTCACCTCCTGCCCGGCGAGCCGCGGAACGATCCGGGCCCCCGCCTCCATCAGCGAGGCGAGGCCCTCCGCGGTGGTGGCGCGATCCGTCTTGTCGTCGATGTCGTCGGCCGTCGGGCCGAGCAGGACGTTCCCGTAGACGGTCGGCGAGACGAGGACCCCCTTCGTCTTCTCGGTCGGAACGGGCAGCAGGATGTGGTTGACCAGCTCCCGGGCGAGCTTGTCGAAGACGATCAGCTCGCCGCGCCGCGGCCGGACCGTGAACTCGGCGTGCCCGAACATCGCGTCGATCTCGTCGCTTCGCAGGCCGGCGGCGTTGACGAGATACCGCGCGGTGACCGGGCCCCTCCCGGTCACGATCCGGTGGGTGCCCTCGTCGCGGCGCTCTACGGCCGCCACCGCGGCGTTCAGGATCAGCTCGCAGCCGCCGGAAAGCGCCTCGGTGGCGTACGCGAGCGTGGTGGTGAACGGGCAGACGATGCCCTCGCCGGGGATCTCGAGCGCGCCCTGGGCCTCCGGGCCGAGCTCGGGCTCGCGCAGGTAGAGCTCCTCCACCTCCACCGGCCGGACATCGTCGCGGCCGTTCTCGCGCGCGGTCGACTCGATTCCGGCGAGCGCGTCGCGCTGCTCGGGATTCCACGCGACCATCAGGGCGCCCGTCCCGTCGAGCGGTATACCCACCTCCGACGCGTATGCCTCGAGCAGCTCGTAGCCACGCCGGACGAGCGGCGCCTCGATCGTCCCCGGCTTCGCGTCGAACCCGGTGTGATGGATCGCGGTGTTCGCCTTGCTCGTGCCCGCCCCGACGTCCGGGCCCGCCTCGATCAGGGCACAGCGAGCGCCGTGGCGGGTGAGCTCCCGGGCGATCGCGCACCCGACCGCACCGGCGCCGACGACCGCGACGTCGAACGGGCCCTCGGGCGCCGGACCTTGGCGGAGGGATGCGGTCATGAGCCGAGACTATGGGACGGCTTCGCCATAAACGGCCGCCACAAACACCGCGTCCGAACCGACGCTAACTTGCGCCCCATGGCACGGCCGCTGATCGGAATCTCCGCCGCCATCGAGCGCGCGAACTGGGGTCCGTGGCGGGACGAGCCGGCGACCCTCGTGGCGATCACCTATCCCCAGTCGGTCCAGGCCGCCGGGGGCATTCCGATTCTCCTTCCGCCCGACCCGGCCACTGCGGACGATCCGGATCAGATCCTCGATCGAATCGACGCGCTGGTCCTCGGCGGGGGCGCCGACCTCGACCCCTCCAGCCACGGCTCCGATCCGCATCCGGAGACCACGGGAACGAACCCGGACCGGGACCAGTTCGAGCTCGCGCTCGCCCGACGGGCGCTCGAGCGTGGGACACCGGTGCTCGGAGTCTGCCGGGGAATGCAGGTCATGAACGTCGCCACGGGGGGCAACCTCGACCAGCATCTGCCCGAGCACCTCGGCCACGAGCGGCACCGCCCGGCCCCCGGAACCTTCACCCAGCACGAGGTCCGCCTCGCCCCGGGCTCGCTCGCGGCCCAGGCCGCCGGGACGGAGAGGCTCATGATCAAGAGCCACCATCACCAGGGGGTGGGCGAGCTTGGGAAGGGGTTCGAGGCGACCGGCTGGGACATCGACGACGAAACGGTCGAGGCGATCGAATCCCAGGACGGCAACTTCGCGCTCGGGGTCCTCTGGCATCCTGAGGAGGATCCGGACGACCGGGTCATCGCCGCGCTGGTCGAGCACAGCCGGGCGTAACGATCCCGCCCGATCGGGGACGATTGGCGAAACGACCGTCCTCATATGGTCGGCTTCGAGACCTACACGGCGGACGCCGACCTGAGCCCGTTCTACGAGGGCCTGCCGGACGACCAGTGCCAGGCACACAGCGGCCGGCGGCCGCTCAGCCGCGCTCGAACATCCGACGGCGCTCGTAGTCGGTGACCACCTTGTCGAACAGGCCCTGCTCGAGCCTGCCGTAGTTCAGGTAGTGCTTGTGGACAGCGTCTCCGAACGCCTTCTTCGCGAACTTCGAGCCCTCCCACAGGTCGACCGCCTCGCGGAGCGACGACGGGAACGCCTCCGCCTCGCCCGCCTCGTATGCGTTCCCCTTCAGCTCCGGGCCGGGATCGGTCTTGTTCTCGATCCCGTCGAGACCGGCGGCCAGCAGCGCCGCGAACGCGAGGTACGGGTTCGCGTCAGCGCCGGGAATCCGGCACTCGACCCGCCTTGACTGGTCGTGGCCGACGATGCGGAAGCCGCAGGTGCGGTTGTCGCGGCCCCATGAGACCGACGTCGGCGCCCAACTCTCGGCGGCGTAGCGCTTGTAGGAGTTGACCGCCGGTGCCACGAACAGCGCCAGCTCGCGGATGTGGTTGCGCATCCCGCCGAGGAAGTGCATGAAGGCGTCGGTCTCTTCGCCCTTGCCGTCCACGAAGACGGACTTGCCGTCCTCGCCGACCAGGCTCTGGTGAAGGTGGCATGAGCTGCCGATGTCCTTCTCCGAGGGCTTCGCCATGAAGGTGGCGGAGATGTCGTTCAGGAACGCGATCTCCTTGACGCCGTTCTTGTAGATCGTGTGGCGGTCCGCCGAGGTGACCGCATCGGCGTAGCGGAAGTTGACCTCGTGCTGGCCGTACCAGGCCTCGCCCTTCGAGAACTCGACCGGGATCCCGGCCCCCATCATCCCGCGGCGGATCGGTCCGAGATAGGCCTCATCCATCGTCGTCGCGAGGATGTGGTAGTCGAGGATGTAGGGGATCGTCGGGGTGAGGTCGTTGAAGTCCTTTTCCCAGGCCTCGGCGTAGCTCTCCTTGTAGAGGTAGAACTCGAGCTCGGAGGCGGCATAGGGCGTGAAGCCCAGCTCGGTGGCGCGCTCGTACTGGGCGATCAGGACCTGGCGCGGCGAGGCGACGACCGGGCTGCCGTCGTGGTTGACGACGTCGCAGAGGACCAGCGCGGTGCGGTCGAGCCACGGGATCCGGCGAAGGGTCGACATGTCGGGGACGATCCCGAAGTCGCCGTACCCGCTTTCCCAGTTGGCCATCTCGTAGCCGGGGAGGGGCTCCATGTCCATGTCAAGCGCCAGCAGGTAGTTGCAGCCCTCGACCCCGTGCTCGGTGACCTCATCGAGGAAGTACTCGATCACGATCCGCTTCCCGAACAGCCGCCCCTGCATATCGGTGAAGGCGGCGACGACCGTGTCGATCGTCCCCTCCTCGCCGGCCTTGCGCAGCTCGTCGAGCGTGAGCATCCCGCGGGTGCCGCCGGGACCGCCGGGTCTGGGAGCGGCTTCCTTGCTCTTCTCCCCTGACGCCATAACCGGACCCTATACCTTGGCTCCGCTCGCGGCAACGCGCGTTTTGCGGAGGATTTGGCGCTCCAAGCCGCCGATCCGCTCGCGCAGGCGCTTGGACTGGATCGCCCCACGGCCCACCATCGAGGCGTCGAGGACGATCTCGCTTCGGCCACCGGGTCGCGCGAGAACCTCGGCCTCGACGTCGATCGGGCCCTCGATGCAACGGAGCAACGCGAGGTCCTCCCGGCCGCTGAGACGCCCTTCCGATCGGACCACGACATCCCAGCCCAGGTCGTGGAGGGCCTGACGGCACGTCACCGCGGACAGCTCGGCGGGTGACTCGACCTCGAAGCTGCTGCGGTATCTGGCCACGATTCGAGGCTACTGCAGCGTGAGGGATAGCCTTGACCGCGTGATTCAGGTCGTCGAACCCGCAACCGAGCAGGTGATGGCCGAGCTGCCCCGCGCCGGGGTCGAGGAGACCGACGCCGCGATCGCACGGGCGAAGGACGCGTTTCCGGCGTGGCGCGCGGTCGCCCCGGCGGACCGGGCCACCCTCCTTCACCGGCTCGCGGACGCGATCGAAGCCCGGGCCGAGGATCTCGCGACGCTCGAGGCGCGGAACGTCGGCAAGCCGATCACCGATGCCCGCGGCGAGATCGGGATGGTGGTCGAGACCTTCCGCTATTACGCCGGAGCTCCCGAGCGCCTCACCGGGAAGACGATCCCGGTCTCGGGCGGCATCGACATGACCTTCCGCGAGCCGCTCGGCGTCGTCGGCCTGATCGTCCCCTGGAACTTCCCGCTGACGATCGCCTCCTGGAAGGTGGCACCGGCGCTCGCGGCGGGTAACACGATCGTGCTGAAGCCGGCGGAGCTGACGCCGCTGACTGCGCTGGAGCTGGAGAAGATCGCGCTCGAGGCCGGGATCCCCGAGGGCGTCCTCAACGTCGTCGCCGGCAAGGGGTCGGTCGTCGGGCAGCGAATCGTCGAGCACCCCGACGTCGCCAAGGTCGCCTTCACCGGGTCGACCGAGGTGGGCCGCGGCATCGCCGAGGGAGCGGCGGGGACCATCAAGCGGGTGACCCTCGAACTCGGGGGCAAGTCCGCCAACATCGTCTTCGCCGACGCCGATCTCGGGTCGGCCGCCTCCTCCGCCCCGCCGGCGGTCTTCGGCAACGCCGGTCAGGACTGCTGCGCCCGCTCGCGGATCCTGGTCGAGCGCCCGGCGGTCGACGAGTTCCTGGCCGAGCTCGAGCGCGCGGTGACGGCGCTGCGCGTCGGCGACCCGCTCGACGAGTCGACCGAGATGGGGCCGCTGATCTCCGCCGAGCAGCTCGAGACCGTCTCCTCCTACGTCAACGGCGACGCGCCCGTCGCCTTCCGCGGCAGCGCCCCCGATGGACCGGGCTACTGGTTCCCCCCCACCGTCCTCGCGCCCGTGTCCAACGACGACCGGCCGGCCCGGGAGGAGATCTTCGGCCCGGTCGCATGCGTGATCCCGTTCGAGGACGAGGCCGAGGCGGTCCGGATCGCGAACGACACGGTCTACGGCCTCTCCGGCTCGGTCTGGACCGGCGACGGAGCGAAGGCGCTGCGGACGGCGCGGGCGCTGGAGACCGGAGTGATCTCGATCAACTCCAACACCTCCGTCCGGGTGGCGACGCCATTCGGCGGCTTCAAGCAGTCCGGGGTCGGCCGCGAGCTCGGCCCCGACGCGCTCGAGGCCTACACCGAGGTGAAGAACGTCTACTACGCGACCGAGGACGGCTGATGGCAGGCGCCTGGACGACAAGGTCTGCGTGATCACCGGCGCCGCGAGCGGGATCGGCGCCGAGACCGCGCGCCTCTTCAAGGAGGAGGGAGCGCGGGTGGTCGGGGTGGACATCGCTCGAGGGCGCCGAGGGCGACCTCGCCTTCACGCCGACGTCGCCGACGAGGACTCGGTCCGCGAGATGTACGAGCGGACGGCAAGCGAGATGGGCCGGATCGACGTCCTCTTCAACAACGCCGGGATCAACCCGCGCCGACGACGTCTCCGCGCTCGAGAACTCGCTCGAGACATGGCAGCGCGTCCAGGACGTGAACCTGAAGTCGGTCTTCCTCTGCTGCAAGTACGGCATTCCCGCACCTGCTCGAGGCGGGCGGCGGCTCGGTGATCAACACCGCTTCGTTCGTCGCGGTGATGGGCGCCGCCACCTCGCAGATCTCCTACACCGCATCGAAGGGCGGAGTCCTCGCCCTCTCGCGCGAGCTCGGGGTCGAGTTCGGCAAGCGCGGCGTCAGGGTGAACGCACTCTGCCCCGGTCCGGTCAACACCCCCCTGCTCCAGGAGCTCTTCGCGAAGGACCCCGAGAAGGCGAAACGCCGGCTCGTCCACCTGCCGATGGGCCGGTTCGCGGAGCCCCGCGAAATCGCCCAGGGGGCCCTGTTCCTCGCGAGCGACGACAGCTCCTACGTCACCGCCTCGACCTTCCTCGTCGACGGCGGCCTCTCCGGCGCCTACGTCACGCCGGAGTAACCGCCGCAGGCGAGGCTCCACCTTCTGCTAAGTTACCTGCTAGTAACTTACTCAGGAGGTCGGACATGGCCACTGCAACTGCCACCCGCCATCCCGAACGGATCCTCGAGACCGAACGCCCCCTTCAGCCCGTCCAGTGGGCCGCGATCCTCGGCTCGATCGCTGTGCTGGTCTGGAGCATCCCCGGGCTCATCGTCAACCCCGACTTCGCCACCGGCGACTCGGCGACGTCCGAGCGTGTGCTGGGCGTCGACATGAACGGCTGGCACGCGCTGTCGGGCTTTCTGGTCGCGATCCCGGGGTTCTTCGCCGCGCTTCGGCCGACCTGGTCCGCCCTCTTCAACGTCGCGGCCGCCGGCTCGCTGATCGCGACCGCGATCTGGGCCCTGCTCGAAACCCAGGTCGCCGCCGGCCTCTTCTACCTCCCGAATCAGGAGGCCGACGCCCTTCTCCACTTGGGCACCTCTGCGATCTTCCTCGCCGGGGCCGCCCACTACTACCTGTTCGAGCCGCGCAGGCCGACGGGCACCGCGCAGGGCTAGCTCAGCCCAGCACGTCGAGGAAGCGGCCGCAGAGCTCGCGGCCGAACCGGTTCCATGCCTCGATCCGCTCGTGGGTCTCCGAGCGGAGGCGGTCCGGGTCCACACCGGTCCGGACCGCGTCCTCGTCCTCGCGGTAGTCGTCGATCCACCTCTCGAGGTCGGCCGCCGTCACTTCGGCGTGGAACTGGATCCCCCAGGCGCGCTCGCCGATCCGGTAGGCCTGGGGGCAGACCTCGCTTCGGGCGAGGATGGCGGCGCCCGCGGGCGGGATCGCCTCGTAGCTGTGCCACTCGAACGCGATGAAGCTCCGGCGCCAGCGGCCCGATCAGCGGATCGTCGCGGCCCTCCGGAGTCACCTCGACCTCGCACCAGCCGATCTCGGGCTCGGTCGCCCGCCGAACCGATCCGCCCGCGGCCTCCGCGAGCAGCTGACAGCCCAGGCAGACGGCGAGGATCGGCATCCCGTCCTCGAGGATCGCGGCGAGGAACTCCTTCTCGAAGCGAAGCCACGGATGGCGGTCCTCCTGGTCGGCGTGCATGGCGCCGCCGAAGGTCATCACCGCGTCGTACTCGGCGATCTCGCGCGGCGGGCCGGTTCCGCGCTCGCTCAGCATCCACTCGTCGAGCTCCACGCCGCGCGCGCGGGCCTCCTCGGCGAACACGCCGGGACCCGCGTCCCCCTGGTGGACCACCGCGAGAAGTCGCATTCGATGGATTGTGCCCTGTGGTCTAGATTCGCCGTATGGACGCGTCGGATCGGATCAGGCGAGTGGTCGAGACGAGCGACGCGCCGGCGCCGATCGGGCCGTACTCCCAGGGCCTCGTCGTGGACGGCGTCCTCTACTGCAGCGGTCAGGTGCCGCTGGACCCCGCCACGGGCGAGCTCGTCGAGGGCGGCGTCGCCGAGCAGGCCCGGCGCTGCCTCGAGAGCCTCGACGCCGTCTGCCGAGAGGCGGGAACACGGCTCTCGGATGCCGCCAGGGTCGGCATCTACCTCACCGACATGGCGCTGTTCCCGGAGCTGAACGAGGTGTACGCGACGTTCTTCTCCGACCCGTTCCCCGTCCGCAGCACCGTCGGAGTGGCGGCGCTGCCGAAGGGCGCCCTGGTCGAGATGGACGCCACCGTGCCGCTGAGCGGTTCCGAGTGATGGAGGCCGGCGGTCCCGAGGTCTCGCTCGACCGGATCCGGCGGGCCCGCGAGGTGGTCGCCGATGTCGTCCGCGAGACGCAGGTGATCGAGTCCCGCTATCTCTCGCGCACGACGGGGGGCACCGTCGCCCTCAAGGCCGAGAACCTCCAACGGACCGGCTCGTTCAAGCTCCGCGGCGCCCTCAACAAGATCTCCGCGCTCGGCTCCGACGCGAAGGGCGTGATCACGGCCAGCGCGGGGAACCACGGGCAGTCGGTCGCGTACGCCGCCCGGGCGCGGGGCCTGCGGGCCACGATCTTCATGCCGGAGGGCGCGGCGCTGGCGAAGATCGCCGCCGCGCGCGAGTCGGGCGCCGAGATCGTCTTCGAGGCCGACTCGGTGGAGGGATGCGTCGAGCCCGCCCGGATGCGAGGCGAGGCCGAGGGCCTGGCCTTCATCCATCCCTACGACGACGCCGACGTGATCGCGGGGCAGGGGACGATCGGACTCGAGCTGCTGGAGCAGGTGCCCGATCTGGCGAAGGTCCTGATCCCCCTCGGCGGCGGAGGCCTCTTGTCCGGGATCGCGACGGCTATCAAGGAGAGTGGCGCGGACGTCGAGATCGTCGGGGTGCGGGCACGCGCGCCGCTCGCCGACGGGATCGCGGTGAAGCGACCGGGCGTGATCACCTCCCCGATGCTCGACCGGCTCGTGGACGAGATCGTCGAGGTCGAGGAGGAGGCGATCGCCGATGCGATCATGCTCCTGCTCGAGCGGACCAAGCTCGTCGTCGAGGGCGCGGGGGCGGTGGGGGTGGCGGCGCTCCGCCGCGCCACCGTCCGGCCGGCCGAGCGCGGAACGACCGTCGCGGTCCTCTCGGGAGGGAACATCGACACCGGGGTCTTTGCGGACATCGCCCGCCATCACGAGACCACGCGCGGACGTCGTTTGCGTGTCTTCACGACGATCAGCGACAAGCCGGGATCGCTTGCAGCGCTCCTCACCCGCCTGGGCGAGGGCGGCGCCAATCTGATCGACGTCGACCACGTCCGCGAGGGCGTCGGGTTGTCGGTCGGCGAGACCGGCGTCGAGCTGGTCCTCGAGACGCGCGGCCCGGACCACGCGCAGACACTGCTCGAGCTCATCTCGGAGGGCGGCTACTCCGCGCGCGTACTCGACTGAGGGATCCGGAATAGGCTGTCCCGCATGCCGAGCCACGAGACGATCGACGTCACGCAGGACGGTCCGGCGGCGCGGATCCTGCTCAACCGGCCCGACGCGCTCAACGCCTGGAACGAGCAGTTCGGCCGGGATCTGCTCGACGCGATTCAGCAGACCTCCGGGGATTCCTCGGTCCGCGCGGTGATGATCACCGGCGCGGGTCGCGGCTTCTCCTCGGGCGCGGACCTGAAGGAGCAGCGTAATGGGAGGGCGCGCGACAGCGCGACCCGTGAGATGTCTGATGGGTTGCCCGACCTGAGCAAGCGGCTGAAGGAGCTCTATCACCCGATCATCACCGGGATCCGCGAGATGCCGAAGCCCGCGGTCGCCGCAGTCAACGGCCCCGCGGTCGGGATCGGCTGCTCGCTGGCCCTCGCGTGCGACCTGATCGTCGCCGCGGAGTCCTCCTACTTCCTGCTGGCCTTCGTGAACATCGGCCTGGTGCCCGACGGCGGCTCGACCGCCTTCGTCCCGGCCCGCACCGGCTATGCGCGCGCGGCCGAGATGGCGATGCTCGGGGAGCGGGTCGCCGCGCCGCAGGCGCTCGAGTGGGGCCTGGTCAACCGGGTCGTTCCCGACGACGACCTCGAGGAGGCCGCGCAGGCCCTCGTCGACCTGCTCGCTAACGGCCCCACCACCTCCTACGCGGGCGCGAAGCAGCTGCTCAACCGGCGGATGTACGCCGACCTCGCGGGACAGCTCGAGGCGGAGGCCGAGCAGCAGCGCGAGCAGGGCCACACGAAGGACTTCCTCGAGGGCGTGATGGCGTTCGTCGAGAAGCGCCCGCCCAACTTCACGGGCTCCTAGCTCTTCTCGACCGGGCGGCCGTCCCGCTCCCAGGTCCCGACGCCGCCGTTGGCGACGTGGAGGACGCTCTCGAAGCCCTCCCTCTGGAGAATCGATGCGCCGAGACCGCTTCGCTTGCCGCCGCTGCAGATCGCGGCGATCGGCACGTCGCGGGGGAGTTCGCCGTGTCGCTCGGGGAGCTCCCCGAACGGGATGTGGACCGAACCCGGAATGTGGGCGCGCTCGTACTCGTCCGTGTCGCGGACGTCCAGCACCACCGTCTTCCCGTTCTGCTCCATCCGCTCGGCGAGCTGGTCGGTGTCGATCAGCTCGATTCGGCTGACCGGCTTGCCCTCCGAGCGCCAGGCCGTCATCCCTCCCTCGAGGTAGCCGCGAACGCGCAGGCCGACCGAGGCGAGTAGCTCCGCCGCCTCGAGCTCGTACCCGTCCGAGGCAGCGATGACGATCAGCTCTGAGCCGGGCGAGACCACCTTGGCGATCTTGGTGGCGAATCCGGTTTCGTAGGCGTTGACGCTGATCGCACCCGGGATGTGGGCCTCGTCGAACTGATTGTTGGTCCTGGCGTCGATGAGCAACGCACCGTCGGCGATCCCGATCTCGACCGCGTGGGGCGCGAGCGGGCGCGGGGTGCCCATCTGCTCGACGAGCGGCCCGCGGTTCAGCGCGACGATGTGCTCGATGTTGGGCGGCGGGTCGCCGAGCGTTGCGATCGCGTCCTCGACGAACTCGCTCTCGGACGAGAAGCGAAGCGCGCGGTTGTGCTCGCGCTCGAAGCCGATCGTGGAGGTGGACTTGTGGTCGATCCCGGCACTGCCGCAGGCGGATCCACCCAGGTGGCCCGGCCAGACCTCGACGTCGTCCGGCAGCGCCATTAGGCCCTCGTGCAGCGAGCGGTAGATGCCCACCGCTCCCTCGCGCTTGTCAATCGCGAGGTCAGGGCGGGCGACGTCGCCGACGAAGAGGGAGTCACCTGTCAGCACCGCCCATGGGTCGCCGCCCCGGTCCTTGGACCGGAGGACGAACGCGGTGTGCTCAGGCCGGTGCCCGGGGGTGTGCATCGCCTCGATCTCCACCTCGCCCAGCTCGAGCCGCCAGCCATCGGTGAACGCCTCGTGCGGATACTCGGCCTCGGCGAGCTCGTGGACGTGGATGGTCGCGCCGGTGGCGCGCGCGAGCCGGCCGTGACCGGAGACGTGGTCGGCGTGGTTGTGGGTCTCGAGCACGTGCTCGATCCGGACTCCGTGCAGGCGGCTCAGCCGAAGGTAGGGATCGATCGACCACTGGGGGTCGATCACCGCCGCGATGCCGGCGCTCGTGTCGCCGACGAGGTACGAGGCACAGCTCAAATCCTCATGAAGTATCTGGCGGAAGAACATGGCTAGTTCCGAGCGCCTGCCGCGGCGGGCTCGGCGGGGACGCGCTTTCGATCGCGCTCCGGCTTTCCGACCAGCCGCTCCTGGCGCCGGAAGTAGAGCTCGATCCCGACGAAGACTCCGGCCATGGTCGCGATGCTCCACCACACCCCTTGTGCGAGCTGGCCCGCGATCGGGGCTGGGCACGAGTCGGTGATCGCCCACCCGAGCCCGAATATCGCCGCGCCGGCGAGGTGGTGACGGGCGGGCCGCTCGGTCACCCAGTCGACGAACCCGCCGCTGATCAGGGCCCGAGCGTGGAAGCGCCGCAGCAACCGGATCCCGATGAATCCGACGGCTATCGCGCTGAACATCATCTCGTAGAGATAGAGGTCCTCGAGCAGGAGCATGTCGCGGATCCGGTCCGGGTTGGTGAACTGCCCCCAGGACAGGAGGAAACCGAAGCCGGCCCCGAACAGCGCGGCGGTGACCCCGATCGGTACCCGCCGGGACCGCGCGGCCGGGGTTGCGGCGCGCGCCTCCATCAGGTCACCGCCCTGAGGAGAAAGCTCACCGCGATCGCGGTCCCCATGAACGTCGCCGTGGCCGCGAGGCTGGCGGCGGAGCCCTGCGAGCAGCCGCCGAGGCCGTTGCCCGAAGTACACCCGCCCGCGATCTTCGCCCCGAACCCGACCAGGATGCCGCCGCCGAAGAGGATCGCGATCACGACGGCGTCGTCGCTGAACGTCCGGGTGAGCCATCCGAATCCCTCCGGGACCGTCGACCCCCCCGCGAGAAGGCGCCAGAGGAAGCTGCCCCCGAAGACGCCGGCAAGAAACCACCACTTCCAGTCGAGCTCCGAGGTCCGGCCGGTCGCTCGCTCGAGCACGTTCGAGTAGCCGCCCATCACCCCGATCCGCTGGTTGATAGTCGCCACCAGGCCGAGGACGATCAGCCCGATCAGGGGACCGAGGACGTACCAGGCGGGTCTCGACTGAAGCGCTTCCATCGACCTGACGCTAGCTCGTAGCGGGATGGGCCGCCCGCTGCCGTCGCCGGGGTGTCCCCTCGGGATAGATGACGGAGCGGTATCCGAATCTGCGCTCAAGAAGCAGCGCCACCGGACAGACACCGATGGCGGCATAGAGCGACTGGTTGATCCCGACGACCCCGGTGAGAATCAGGAACCACGGCGAGACGAGCGCGACCAGCGCAACGCTCAGCAGGATGATCGACCCTGCGATTGCGAAGAGGGCGCGCTCGAGGGGCCAGCGGCGCGGCGCTGCGGACCCGGTGGTTGAAATATGGGTGGACGGTGTCGATTGGCGGTACATGTCAGTCGCCTCCTTCCAGGAGGGCATCGAGTTCGTCGATCTCTCGCCGGAGGCCGTCGCAGACCTCATCGCACAGTGCGAAGACGACCGGGTCGACGATCCGGTAGAGCGAGAAGTTGCCTTTCTTGCGGCGGCCGACGATCCCGGCGCGGAAGAGGACGCCGAGGTGTTGCGAGACGTTCTGCTGCGAGGCACCGGTCTGCTCCTGGATCTCGCTGACGCTCGCCTCTCCTTCGCGAAGCACCTGAAGCACCTTGATCCGCATCGGCTCGCCCAAGACCCGAAAGCGGGCGGCGACCCGCTCCACCAGCGCATCGGGGAGCGGCCAGGGGAGCCCGTCCTTCGTCTTGGGGGTCGTCTTCGTCGCCATGGCCGACACCATAGCACAATCAGCTAGTTGTGTCAGTTGTGGACCGGCTAGTAGCCGCTCGGATGCCGCGCGACGAAGCTCGACGCGTCGCTCCGCAGCTCCGTGCTCCAGCGCGGGCCGCTGCCGCCGCCGGGGCCGCCGGTGTCCCAGCGGAGGCCGGCGATGTAGGCCCAGGCGTGTCCGCTGTTCGCGAACACCGTGATCCAGTTGCCGCCGCCGGACTCGCCCCAGACCATGAACCCGGTCGAGTCGAGCGGGCTGGACAGCAGGCCGCCGCCGTGGAGCGCGTAGCTGACCGCTCCGGAGCAGTCATAGCCGCTCGCCTCGAAGGAGCCGTGGCCTCCGCCCCACACGTAGGGCATCTCGTTGATCTGGTTGGCTGCCGAGATCGCCCCCCGGACCGCGAGCGGCGCGTTCGACGGCGGGATCGCGTCGCCGTTCGGAGCGAGGACCGCCCGGCCGGCCGGCGCCGGGATGTCCGAGAGATCCTGGTGGATCTGCTCCTCCTTCTCGAGCAGCGCGGCGAGGACCCCCTCCCGCGCGCTCTTGGCGGCGGCGAGCTCGGCCCGCTGCGCCGAGATCTCCTCACGGCGGCTCGAGAGCTCGGCCTCCTTCGCCGCGACCTGGTCGCGCGCCGCCTGGATCTGATCGTGGGTCGCCTGGAGCTGCTCGACCAGTGCCGTGATCCGGTCGCGGAGACCGCGGACCTGCGAGACGACCTCGTCGTCGTGCTCCCTCATCCGGTCGATGTACTCGGTGCGGGTGAGCAGGTCCGACCAGTCGGCCGACTCCATCACCACGGCGGCGATGTCTGGGTCGTTCGACTTGTAGATCTCGACGAGGAGCTGCTCGAGCGCCGAGACGGCCTTCTCGAGCTGGGCTCGCACCCGGGCGAGCTCGGCCTTCTGCTGGTTGAGCTCCGCGGTCGCCCGCTCCAGCTCCGCCTGCTTCTGGGCGAGCTCGGCCTCCAGGGCGGCCTCCTCCTGGCGAAGGACGGACTCGCGACCGATCAGGTCGTCGACCCGCGCGTTCATGTCGTCGATCTGCGCGCGCAGATCCCCGCTGCTCGACTGGATCCGATCCAGCTCCTCGAGCTTCTGGGAGATCTTGTCCTGGGGGTCGCCCGACGCACCCGGCCCGATGATCGAACCGATCACCAGCGCGACGAAGACCATGAGTGCGACGACAGCGGAGCGCCCACGGCGCGTTGAGGACGGTCGGGGCACGACGCCCCCAGGCTAGAGGTTCGCCACCGAAGTGTGTGCAGTTGCTAACACGCGTGCAAGATCCGTTGCGAAACCCCTACCCAGAACCGATGAGTAACGCCGCGCGGCCGGCGAGAGGCCACGGCTACGATCGACTGCAATGAGCGAGCGATTCTGCGACGTCGGCCGAGGGGTCACCCTCTGCTACGAGAGATTCGGCGATCCCGAGGACACGCCGATCCTCCTGATCATGGGCCTCGCGACCCAGATGATCGCCTGGCACGAGGACTTCTGTGAGCGGCTTGCCGACCGAGGCTTTCACGTCGTCCGCTTCGACAACCGCGACATCGGGCGGTCCACGCACTTCGACTTCAGCCCGCCGAGCGTGCTTCAGCTCACGCGCCGGCGCTTCGGACCCGAGCAGTACTCGCTCTCCGACATGGCGGAGGACTCCGCGGTGCTGCTCCGCAAGCTGGACCTGGCCCCGGCACACGTAGTCGGCGCCTCGATGGGCGGCATGATCGGCCAGGTCCTGGCGGCCGAGCACCCCGAGGTGGTCCGCTCCCTCACCTCGATCATGTCGACCACGGGCAGCCGCCGGCACGGGCAGCCGGCGCCGATCGTCCTTCGCCACCTGCTGACCCCTCCGCCCCGCGACCGTGAGGGCTATATCGAGCGCTCCGCGAGGATCTTCGGGCTGGTCGGCTCGACCGGGTTCGATCGCGACGAGCAGTACATCCGCGAACGCGCCGCCCAGGCATACGACCGCGGCTACGACGTCCGCGCCGGCGGGCGCCAGCTCGGGGCGATTCTCTCCTCCGGGAACCGAACCAAGATGCTCAAGCGGATCACCGCCCCGACGCTGGTGATCCACGGAACCGTCGACAAGATGATCCGGCCCTCGGGTGGACGGGCGACCGCCAGGGCGATCCCTGGCGCGCGGATGATGGAGATCGAGGGGATGGGCCACGATCTCCCGCGCGGCGTCTGGACCCCGATCATCGACGCGATCTCAGAGCACACCCGCGCGGCCGACGGCGCCCGGCGGCGCTCCGAGACGAAGCTCGCTCAGGCCTCCTAGAGCAGCAGGACCGAGGCGTTGACGGCGCCGTCGGGGGCGGCGATCCACAGGGAGCCCCCGGAGCGCAGCACGGCCGCGTCGCCCGGCATCGCCGGATCGCGGTACTCGACCTCGGCGTCGATCGAGGGGAGTTCCGCAGGCAGGCCCTCCTCGAGCGGAGTCCAGTAGTGCGAGTTGTTGATGTGACCCGCCGGGTCCATCTCGGTATCTCGAAACCGCCACGGGGTCCGGGTCGCGTCATCGGGCGGATCGGGATGGCGGAGCCGGACATTCGCGTCCCGTCCGTCCGCGCTCTGCTCGTAGACGGACAGGAAGTCGGGTGGGAAGCGCATCGGTCGTCCCGCCTCGGGGTCCAGGCACACCCAGCGGGAGACCGTCTCGACCTCGGCGTCACTCCCCCGGATCGAGGTGCGGCGCTCGGCGGAGAAGCGCCCGAGGCCGCTGCAGAACGTCCTGAGTGTCAGCTCCTCGCCGAACCGCGGGAATCGCCCGGCCCGGATCCGGGTCCGGCGGACGATCCAGGCGCCGCGGCCCTCGAACCCCGAGTCGACCAGATCGGCGTAGGCGATGTCCTGGAGCCATCGCGCGATCGCGTCCAGGCGGCAGCGCCCGCTCGCATTCGCATCGGCGATCCCCGGCAGCAGCTCGCGCTCGTAGGCGCGACCGGCGCCGGGCCAGTCCACCAGCTCGAGATCAGTTGCTACTTGAGCTCCTCGAGGGAAGCGTGGAGCCGGTCGAGCATCGTCCACAGGTCCGGCATCTGGTCGCGGTCCGCAACGATCCCGAAGTCCATGTGGCCGCAGTAGCTCATCACGGTGATGTTCAGCCCCATCCCGTGGGTGATCACCGAGACGGGATAGTTGGCGACCAGCCGGGCTCCGGCGCAGTAGAGCGGGAACTGGGGACCGGGGACATTCGAGACGACGAGGTTCCAGGTCGGCCTGCCGCGCTCGCTGGTCGAGATCGCGAATGTTGCCCGCGCCGCCCGCGCGAAGACGGCGGGCGGGATGAAGTGGTTCGTGTCCTGGAGCAGCTCGGCGGGCAGCGCTCGGTGGTGCTCCTTCATCGCGGCCAGGGCCCTGTGGGTCTTGTCGAGCCGGCGCACCGCGTCGGGCTCGTTGGTGAACAGCGGCGCGCTCATCAGCATGATCCGGTTCCCGTACGTCCCCATCTCCTCGTCCCCCCGAACGGAGACCGGGACCTGGACGACCAGCGGATCGGGCGGGAGGTCGTCATGCTCGAGCAGCCAACTCCGGACTGCGCCCGCGCAGATCGACACGACGACATCGTTGACGGTGCAGCGGTGCTTGTTCTTCACCTCCTTCACCTCGTCCAGGTCGATCTGCCCGAAGGCGAATCTGCGGTGCGGGGAGATACGCCCGTTGAAGCGAGTCTTCGGAGCCTTGTAGCGGGTGTGGGCGAGCACGCCGCTCTCACGGTTGGTGAGGGGACGCGTGAGGCGATCGGCGACCTTCGCGACGAGGCCGGTCCCCGGGATCCCCGCGAAGACCGGTGACTCGTCCAGGTTCGGGAGCGCGCGCGGCAGCGAGCGGAGCATCCGTAGCGGGTAGCGCGGCAACCCGAGCAGCCCGCGGGTGAGCATCTCCACCTCGCTCGGCTCGCGATCGCGCCCGTTCTCCCGGGTCTCCGGCAGGTTCCTGCCCTCGGGCGAGAGGTCGTAGAGCACCCCCATGATCTCGGCGCCCGAGAGACCGTCGATGACGGCGTGGTGAATCTTGGTGAGGATCGCCTTCTGGCCGTCCTCGAGCCCGTGGATCAGGTAGAGCTCCCACAGCGGCCTGGAGCGATCGAGTGGGCGTGAGGTGATCCGCGCGACCTGTTCGGCGAGCTTCTCCTTCGCCCCACCGGGCGGCAGCGCCAGCTCCCGGACGTGGAAGTCGAGATCGAAATCGGGGTCGTCGAGCCAATAGGGGTAGTCGAGCCCGAACGGCACCTCGGCGAGCCGCCAGCGAAGCGGCGGCAGAAGCGGCAGCCTCTCGGACATCAACCGGGACACGTCCGGCAGCGTCAGGTCGCCGCTCGGTGTCGTCGACGGGTCAAGGATCGCCAGGCCCGCGACGTGACCGGTCTGGTGAGAGCTCTCGAGGGCGAGGAACTGGGCGTCGAGGCTGGTGAGCTGGCGCATCAACCGATCATATGCGGGTGCGTTTCGGTCGGGATGGGGTTCCAGGGGGTTCGCACCACCTGGTTCGCGCACCCGTACGGAACCTGAATCCGCGGGCGTCGGCGGCTCGGCTACCTGGTCGGGGCCTTCGGGCGCCGCACCAGGTAGGTGCCGCCCGCGGAGGTGAACTGGCGTCTGAAGCCGATCTGCTGAAGCCTGTTGATCGCCGGGGGCAGGTGGGCGATGACAGCACCGATCTGGAGCCTCTTCACCGCGCCCAGCAGGTCGGGGGTGTAGCCGCGGAGGACGCCGTAGGTGTCGTCGAGCTGCTGCTTCGTGAAGTGCTCGAGCCAGCCGTTGACGGCGACCGGCGTCTCGGGCGAGCGCCACAGCATGTAGGACCCGACCCCGGCGTAGGTGACGATCTTCCCGTTCTCCGGCGGATGCGCGAGCGCGTACTCGACCACCGGCTCGCTGAGATAGCTGTCGGCCTTCGCGGGACCCAGGAACGCGGCCCAGACGAGCAGCGCGCCGAGGGCCGCGGAGCCCGCGACCGCGATCGGCAGCCGGAGCGCCTGTGTCGCGCGATCGGGGGCCGACCAGGCGATCTGGAACGCGATCGCGGGCGCGACGAAGATCAGGTTTCGCATCGAGAGCGCCGCGAAGGCGACGAACCCGACCGAGACGAGCAGGGTCGTGGTTCGGCGGGGCCGGGGTGACCGCAACCACATCCAGAGGGCGAGGGCACCGGCGAAAGCCACGTAGAAGGTCGCGAAGGGGCTGTGAAAGGCCGAGCGCCACTCCTGGCTCGCGTGGTCGATCGCCTTGTTCTGGAAGAGCAGCAGGTAGTCCCAGATCGCGCCGCCCAGTGGCGTCGCGAGGCTGACGGTGGCGGTGGCGAGCAGGCCGATCACGGAAAGCGTGAGGACGCGGGGAATGTCGGGGGTGCCGGGGACCCCGCGCAGGCGGTCGATCGCAAGGCCGACGCTGACCAGCCCGATCAGGAGCAGCCCCGCGATGAAGCCGGCATGGAGGTTGGCCCAGACGGCGAACAGGGCGAGGATGGCGATGATGGCGCCCGCCAGCCGCAGGCGCCGGCTCTGCTCGTCGCCTCGGTCGCGCCAGGCAACCGCAATCAGCGCGACGAGCGCGGAGAAGGCGAGGACGGTGAACCCGGCGGCGCGCGGGTGGATCACCGCCAGCACGCCCGGGAAGTAGACGACGGTGATGGCGATCAACATCGCCACTCCCTTGCGCCGGCAGAGCCAGAGCAGCAACCCGAGCGGAAGGGCGATGAGGAGCGCGTAGAGGATCGTCAGTCCGGTCTGCCCGAAGACGTCCTGGACGCTGAAGAACGCGACCTGCGAGAGCCACTGCTGGTTCAGCCACTCGCCCCCCTGGGCGATAGTCGGGAAGGGATCGTGCGAGACGAACCCGTTCGCGCTGATGAAGCGACCGCCGAGCAGGGACATGTAGACGTCGCCGTTGAATCCGCGGTTCACGCACAGCGCGAGCGCGCCGACGAGCGCGAACAGGGCGCCGATCAGCACCCAGGTCGATCGCGAGGTCAGGCGCCCATGGGTCTCGGGACTGGGCACGGGGCGGCGATTTCTACCGGTTCCCGCCCGTGCACGCGTCGCCGAGGGGTGAAAACGGCTTGGGGGAGCCAAAAAACGGCTTGTGAGAGCCAAATTTCGCTCTTTTTTCAGTGCCTGCTAAGATGTACGCGCCAGCCGGAGCACGGAAACCCGGCATTTGCAGCGTTTTCGCGCAGTTCTTCCACCAACAGAGCCTTCGCGAACGCAGCACTCGACACGCGGAGGTAATCCATTGTCTACGAAGACCAAGACCGCAACCCCCTCGCGCGCCCGCGCGCCTCACACCCGCCGGTGGACCTGCACCGGTTGTGAGGTGACTGTGCGCTATGCCGCGGGCAGCAAGGCCGCTCCCCGCCGCCCCGAGGGGTGGACCAAGCAGGGCGGAAACTGGCTCTGCCTGCATTGTCAGCGCGAGAAGGCCGTCGAGAAGGCCACGATCGGCGCCAGCGGTGACGGCTGGGCGTCCAGGCGTCAGGCGCTGCTCGAGTTCGAGCTTCGCCGCAGCCCCGACGAGCCGGACGGAGTCATCGCCAAGCGCGCCAACTGCTCGACCGGGCACGTGCGGAAGGTCCGCGAGGAGCTCGAGCGCTCCGGCAAGCTGACCAAGAAGGCCGCCTAGCTTCCTCCGCGCATCGGTAGCGCGGCAATCGCGTTACCGTCTCCAAAATCCGGTACTGTCGCGGCATCAAACCACCCTGCCGAGTCGCGCGATGAGCGCGAGCGGGGGAACCAACGAGGGCCGCACGACGGCCCTGAGGGCGAATCGGCTGCATCCGTAGCGCACTCTTTCGGCGCGAGCCCGTCAGCTAACCCCGTAGGCACTGAGAAAGAGAGGTTGGCGCATGGGAACGTTGATCGATCAGCTCGCGAGCGATCGGATCAGGGGCGGACGGCTGGTCCTCGCCTACGCAGTCGGAATCGCGGTCGCGGCGGCGCTTCTGCTCGCCGCGGGGCCATAGCGCCGCGGGATCGACTACCTGAGGAAGGGAAGGGCGCCGGCGGCACCCGTCACGTCGAACACCCGGCGCACATAGGGCGATGACGCCGGGATCATGCGCAGGCGCCTCCCGTTCGCCTCCGAGCGCGCCTTCAGCCGAAGCAGGAGGTGGACCCCCGCGACGTCGACGAAGTCGAGATCGCTGAGGTCGAGCACGATCGCCGAGGCGTCAGCGGCCTCGGCCCGCCTCATCTCGCGGTCGAGGTCGCCGGTGGTCGAGAGATCCATCTCGCCGAGCACCCGGATGTGCTCCCCGGTCGTGGTTCGCTCGCTCCTGACCTTGAACGGCCTGTCCTCGAACCGCAACGCGCCCTCGTTCCTCGCAACCATTCGTATCCCCCATTTCTCCGGAGTCAAAGCAGGCTTCCGTGCCCACTACCGAAAGCGTCGGCAAGCCCAAAATGGGTACGCGAAAACACCAGAAATGGCGCAGTTTGGACTTTTATTGGGGCGCGCCGCGCGGATCTGGGCTGTGGGCAGCCAAGCGAGCGGTCGCAGCAGGGTCGTCAGCGCCGCCGTTGAACGGGGGTAGGATCGGCGCGATGGATGCGCCGCCCCGATGAGTCCCCAGCGTCCGGGAATCGAGTTGATCCAGGCGCGGGCCCTGATGTCGAACCTGACGACGGCCGCGTTCCTGGTCGACAACGAGGGCACGCTGCTGTTCTACAACGAGGCCGCCGAGGGGCTGCTCGGCCTGAGGTTCGACGACGCGGGCCCGATGCCGCCGAACGAGTGGGGCACGCGCTTCCGCCCCCGTGTTCCGGGCGGCGCAGAGTTGGCGGTGGAGGAGCTGCCGTTGACGATCGCCCTGCGGCAGGCCCGCCCCGGCCACTCCCCGATGGAGATCACGGGCGCCGACGGGACCGAGCACACGATCGAGGTGAGCGCGCTGCCGATCATCAGCCGGGAAGGCCAGAACGGCGCCTTCGCGATCTTCTGGCCGAGCGAGGGCGAGTGAGACCGGCAAGCCCGCGAACGTTCGCCCATGTGGAGCGCCGCATGAACGGGATCCGGGTCGAGCGCATCGACACCCCACCCCTCGCCAGCTCGGGGTCGGCGCCCGCACCCGCGAGCATCACCCGGGCGTCGCGACCGAGGGTCTTGATTTCCCCGGCAACCGCCTCAAACCGCTCGCGATCCAGTGAGGCGAGCACGACCGCCGCGGGTCGCAAATGCGAGGCGGTGGTGGCGATCGTCTCGATCGGGGTGTCGGGGTCCGAGGTAGGTGATCCGCCAGCCGCAAGCGCGGAGGACAAGGCCGAACACGACCAGCCCGATGTCGTGGCGCTCGTCCGGTGGACAGGCGAGCAGGGCCATCGGCCCGCAGCCCAGCGCCCCAGTTGCGACCGAGCGCGAGCAGGCGCCCACGGATCAGGTCCGTGGCGAAGTGCTCCTGAGCGACCGAGAGCTCTCCGCTCTGCCAGCGCCGCCCGACCTCGCGCATCACCGGAAGGACGATCCGTTCCGAAACCCCCTCCACCGTCAGCCTGGACAGTGCCTCGTCGAGAATCGCGTTCGCGCCGTCGCCCCATCGAAGCGCTCGAGCGCGAGCATCAGCCCGCTCGGATCGAGCGACGCGTCGCCGCCGCTCTCGGGCGGCGTCCCGCGGGTGGCGCCGGCGACCGCAAGCCGCGCCGCCTCCGCCGCTGAGACCCCGGCGCTGATCAGGTCCTTCATCGCCCGGACCCGGCGTTCGTCCTCCTGCCCGTAGAGCCGGAACCCCCCCTCGCTGCGTTCCGGCCGTAGCAGCCCGTAGCGACGCTCCCATGCGCGAAGGCGATCGGCGCCCACTCCGGTGCGCCGACTGAGCTCCCCGATCCGCAGGCGGGGGCCCTCCTCTGGTGTCGATGGCATAACGGACATTGGACAAACTCTTGACAGATGCCAGCGTACCTGCTACAAACCCGCCTGTCAATCTAGACAGACCCTAGACAAGCATTCGACAGATGGAGCATACGAATGGCAACGGACCCCACCAGACGGAACCTCGCGGTAAGGGCGCTCTTCCTCGCCGCGGCGCTTCTCTCCTTCGCGCTCTCGGTCGTCCTCTACTTCTCGGGAGAGGAGAGCGACGGGGTCTTCGTCGGACTCTGGGTGCCGTCGATCCTCGCCCTGGGCGCGTTCATGGCCCCCGCGGCGCGAGCGCGAGCCGAGCCCGACGCCGAGGGGCGGCGAGCCGATGATCGGGATCTTCATCTACGGGACGTTCGTGTTCGCGCTGGTCTGCACCGCCCTCGGGCTGATCGCCTGGGGCATAGTCAACGAGCGCCGCGACCGCGTCCGCTACGAGCAGGGCCGCGAGGTCTTCGGCGACGCGGCCGCACTCCAGGTCTCCGCTCATCGCAGGGAGAGGCGACGAAATGACGCACGCGCTGATCGACCGGTCGCTCGACTTCGCCGTCCTGCTCGGCTACTCCCGGCTCGGTTCGCTCTGCGCGGACTTCGACCGGAGGACGCGATCGCCGGCGACCTCGAGCGGGAGGACCGCACTGGTCACGGGTGGAAGCTCCGGAATCGGCGAGGAGGCGTGCGCGGGGCTGCTCGCCGCCGGCGCGACCGTCCATCTGCTCGGCCGCGACGAGCGGCGGACGCTCGACGCCGTCCTCCGCCTCGAGTCGCGCCTGCCGCGGGCGCGGGACCGGCTGGTTCCCGAGGTCTGCGACGTCTCCGATCTCTCCGCCGTGAGGAGGTTCGCCGATCACTTCCTCGGGCTCTGGGGGGAGCTCGACCTGCTCGTCAACAACGCCGGCGTCCTCACCCGGCGCCGGGAGCGCACAGCCGAGGGGATCGAGCGCACCTTCGCGACCAACGTCCTCGGACCCTTCCTGCTCACCCGCCTGCTCCTGCCCGCGCTGCGCCGTTCACCCTCCGCCCGGGTGATCACCGTCTCCTCGGGCGGCATGTACACGGCGCGACTCGACGCCGAGGACCCGCAGCTCGACCGACGGGAGTTCGACGGCCCGGCGTTCTACGCGCACACGAAGCGCGCCGAGGTGATCCTAAACCGACTCTGGTCCGAGCGGCACGCCGCCGACGGCATCGCCTTCCACGCGTTGCATCCGGGCTAGGCCGACACCGGCGGGCCTGCGCTTCCTCCCTTCCGGGATTTCGACGGGTGATGCGCCCACTGCTCCGCGATGCGGCCCAGGGCGCGGACACGATCGTCTGGCTCGCGACCGCACCCTCACTCGAGCCCGCGACCGGCGGCTTCTGGCACGACCGGAGACCCCGCCCCGAGCACCGGATGCCCTGGACCCGGGAGACGGCGGCGGAGCGCCAGCGCCTCTGGGCCGAATGCGAGCGCCTCTCGGCGGCGGTCGAGCAGCGACCCCGCCCCAACCCCACCGCCTGATTCCTCAACCAACACGGAGAGCCAGATGTCTCGAAGCATGGAACCATCCACTACACCGGCTCGGTCAGCTCCCCTCACCCGCCGGCCGATCTCTGGAGCTATCTCGCCGATCTCCGCTCGATCGCCGAGTGGGATCCCGAGCGTCAACGCGATCCGGCTCGTCTCCGGGGAACCCGGGAGAACCGGCACCCGCTACGAGCTCGAGCTCGGCCTCCTCGGCCGCACACTCACGCTCCCGTACGTACACGGTCGCGTCGAAGGCGCCGACGAGCGTCGCCTTCGCCGCCGAGACGAACGGCTGTCCCAGATCCGCGACGAGGCCCAGATCACGGCCGATCACGCGGCGCAGGGAGCTCCGTCACCTGGGATGCCCAGCTGCGACTGAAGGGCGCGCGGCAGATCCTCGATCCGGTGATCCAGCTCGCCTTCAACCGCCTCGGCGACCGCGCCGAGCAGGGCCTCAGCGACCGGCTCAACCAGCCGAGTGCGCCGCGAGTGCTCGAGGAGGCCGCCGCATGAGCAAGGTACGGCCCGGGCAGCGGATCGCCGTGATCGGCGCCGGGGTGTCCGGCCTCGTCGCCGCCGCCGAGCTGCGGCGGGCCGGCCACGACGTCCACGTGTTCGAGGCCGGGCCCTACCCGGGAGGCCACACGAACACGATCGAGGTCGAGGACGGCCCGCGCCGCCTCGCGGTCGATACGGGATTCATCGTCTTCAACGAGCTCAACTACCCCAACTTCGAGCGGATGCTCGGCGAGCTCGGCGTGCCCTCGCATCCGGCGGAGATGAGCTTCTCGGTCTCGGATGGACGCGGGGAGTTCGAATGGGCGACTCGCGGGACGCGAGGGGTTTTCGCCCGCGCCTCCTCCATGCATTCGATCCGCGGTTCCACCGTATGCTCCTCGACCTCGCCAGGTTCAATCGCGACGCGCGCAGGCTGGTCGGGCGCCGCGCGGAGGGACCGTCGCTTTCGGCGGTTCCTCATCGACGGCGGTTACTCGGACTACTTCATCGAGCGTCTCCTGGTGCCGCAGGCGTCGGCGGTCTGGTCGGCAGACCCCGAGCAGATGTGGAGCTTCCCTGCCGGCTTCCTGGCCGAGTTCTTCGACAACCACCGCACCCTTCGGCTCCGGGGCCGTCCCTCGTGGCGAACGGTCACCGGCGGATCACGCGACTACGTCGAGGCGCTGATCGCCCCGTTCAGGAACCGGGTCCGTCTGGAGACGCCGGTCCGGTGGGTGGAGCGGCATCTCGACTCGGTCATGGTCCGGGTCGGCGGCGCGACCGAGCGGTTCGATCAGGTCGTGTTCGCGGTGCACTCCGACCAGGCTCTCCGGCTGCTAACCGATCCGAGCCCCGCCGAGTCCGCGGTGATGGGCGATCCCCTACCAGCGAAACGAAGCCGTCCTCCACACGGACACCCGGCTGCTGCCCGCCCGCCGCTCGGCATGGGCGAGCTGGAACTACCACCTGAGCGAGCGTCCCGCCGGGCGCACCACGGTCACCTACGACATGAACCGCCTCCAGTCGTTCGAGGCCGATCGGCGATTCCTGGTCACGCTGAACCGAATCGAGGCGATCGATCCGGACGTCGGTGATTCGGAAGATCGACTACGCCCACCCCGTGTACACGCCCGAGGGCGTCCGTGCGCAGGACCGCTGGGCCGAGGTCTCCGGAACCGCGAGGCGCACCCACTACTGCGGCGCCTACTGGCGCTGGGGCTTCCACGAGGACGGGGTCTGGTCGGCCCTGCGGGTCTCGGAGGCGCTCGGCGGGCGCCGGCCGCTTCCCCAGCCGGCGGAGGAGCCCCAGCCCGAAGAGCACACCGTCATCCCGCTGCCGGAGCGTCCACCCCTCGAGCTGGAGCCGGCAGCATGACCGCATCCGCCGTCTACGAAGGGTGGGTTGCCCACCGCCGCATCGCGGCCAGTCTCCCACTCCTTCCGCTACCGCATCTTCCTGCCGCTTTTCGATCTCGACGAGCTGCCTGAACCTGCTTGACCCGGTCCCTCTGTGGTCCGCCCGTCGGCTGGCGCCCGCGCGTTCCGCCGCGGGGACTTCCTCGGCGATCACCCCTCCCTCGCTGAGCGGGCCCGCGACCTCACACGCAACCGCATCGGGCGCCGGCCGACGGGCCCCACCAGGGTGCTTGCGAACCCGCGCTATCTCGGGGTCGGCTTCAACCCGATCTCGCTCTTCTTCCTCTACTCCGAGGACGGCACGACGATCGAGTCGGTGATCGCCGAGGTCACCAGCACGCCCTGGCGCGAGCGGATCGCCTATGTCCTCGACGGCCGCTCTCGCGGAGAGGACGGCGCGATCCGGGGGAGCTTCGAGAAGGGAATGCACGTCTCCCCGTTCCAGCCGATGGATCAGACCTACGAGATCTCGGTCCGCGAACCCGGCGACGAGCTGAGGGTGGCCGTCCGCAACCTCGAAGCCGGGCGCGAGGTCCTCACCGCGTCCATGACCCTGCGCCGCCGCGAGCTGACCAGTGCGCCGACTGACGGGTCTCCTCGTCCGCTATCCGCCGATGACGCTCGCGACTCTCGCCCGGATCTACGCGAACGCCCTGCGACTGAGGCTGAAGGGCCCACCACTTCACCCCCACCCGCAATCGCGGGAGAGCTCTGAACGAACAACGACAAGGAGGTCAACGATGAAGAAGGTGATTTGCGCGGCGGCTGCGGTCGCGGCGCTCGCAGTTCCGTCCGCGGCATCGGCCGATGGCGGCAACGCGTATGGCAAGCAGATCAAGTCCGACTTCGGCGCGTCATACGGACAGATTCTCAACTCGGTCCGCGGCCAGGTGCTGCCCGGTCACGGCGCCGACCCGGTGTTTCCCCCGGCGTCCGGGGCCAAGCGGTTCTACGAGGTCCATGGCTCCTGAGCACGGACGCTGCATGGAATCCACCCGAGAAGGCCCGCCACACGGCGGGCCTTCTCATGTGCGAGGGGCCTGCCGGGCCGCGTCCGGTCAGAATGGAGCGAATGGGCAATACGGCTTTCACGGAGCCCGTGTCCGAGAGGGGCTCCGGCGGTCGAGTCGAGCCCGGCTTCGAGCCGCTGGCCGAGGAGTTCAGGCGGTTGATGGCCCGCGGCCCTCGCGGCGGAGCGCTCGTCGTGCGCGCCGGAGATCGGGTGCTCGCAAACCTGCACATCGGGTGGGACGACCGTGCCCGCACCCGCCCCTGGCGACCCGAGACCCAGGCACTCGCCTTCTCGGCCACCAAGGGCCTCGCCGCATTGGTCCTCCACCGTCTCGCCGACCGGGCCCTGCTCGACTACGACGAGCCGGTGGCGACGTACTGGCCGGAATTCGCCGCAGCGGGCAAGGCGGAGGTGACCGTGCGGGACCTGCTCAGCCACCGGGCCGGGCTGTATGACGTGCAGGCGGTCGCCCACGGCCCCCGGGATCTGCTCGACCATCTCGGGATGGAGGAGCGGCTGGCGAGCGCCGGGCGCCAGGGCCCACCGGGACGGCCCGCGTACCACGCCTTCACGTTCGGCTGGCTCGCGGCCGGGCTTGCCCGCTCGATCACCGGCAAGGGGATGCGTGAGCTGGTTCGAAGCGAGCTCGCCGAGCCCCTGGGGACGCGAGGACTCGAGATCGGCGCCCCAGCGGATCGCCCTCCGGCCGAGATGGTCGGCTCCTCCCTCCGCCTCTATACGGCGCTCGGGGCGGTGGCGACGCCCCTGCTCGGCTGGCTTCCGATCACGAGGGCAGGATTCCGCGCCCTGCACGCTCCCAACTTCGAGGAGCTCTGCCGGGGCCCCGACCCGGCGATCTGGCGGACCGAGATGCCGGCGGTGAACGGGGCGCTCAGTGCGGATGGGCTCGCCCGCCTCTACGTGCCGATGGCGCTGCGCGGTATCGCTCCCGACGGCTCGCGCTTCCTCTCGGAGGAGACGGTCGATCACGCCGGTCGTGTGCAGACCAGGGGAATGGACCGGGTGCTCGGGGTTCGGATGCGCTGGCGGCTCGGCTTTCATCACGCCTTCGGGCTGGGGAAGCCCGCTCCCCGTGCGCTGGGCCACTTCGGATTCGGCGGCGGTGGCGGGTGGGGCGACCCTGATACGGGCATCTCCTTCGGCTTCGTCAGCAGCCACATCGGCAACTTCACGACAGCGATCGGCGACCTCGGCATCCTCAGGCTCAGCGGCGTCGCGCGTTCGTGCGCGGCGGAGGTCCTTTGAGGCTCAGCTACCGCCCGGCCAGGCCCACCCGGGCACCGGCACCTCGAGGCTGACGTCCTCGGGGTCGAGGGACGACGCGATCGGAACCCCCAGAGCCCGGGCGAGCCGGTACCCCCACGCGTAGAAGAACGGGACCGGCACCTCCGGCGTCATCCGCACCACCTCGCCATTCGCGGTCTCGACCTCGATCGTCAGTTCGCTTGTGGGCAAGAAGTGGCCGTGCGGCCGCCCGACCCTGGCCAGGCGAACCCGGCGCGGTCCGCCCGCCTCCTTGATCTTGTTGAACGCACCCGCGGTATCGCGAATCCCACCCAGGCTGGGAAGCCACATGCCTGCTCCATACCCGCGATCGCGGGGGTCAAGCGGGCTCTCGATCAGGTGTGGCCTGGGCCGTCGTCTCCGCCACCGCCTCCGCCGGTGGCGCCTGATCGCTCGACGTGCGTGGCGATCCAGCGGCCCTTGGCATTTCTGCGGGCGACGGCCTCGATGTTCTTCGCACCGACCTTGATCGCGCCGAATCCCGCCAGGTCCTCGTAGGTAGTCGAGGAATTGACCTTGATCTTGACTCTCCCGTCCCCCTCGTCCTGCTGCAGCGTGAAGGTCCGGGCCGTCGTGTTCTTGGCGACGACGGTGCCCTCGAATTTGGCCGCGTGGGCGACCGCGGGTGCGAGGGCGAGGATCGCGACGGCGGTCACGGCGACCGCCATGCTGAGGCGCGCGGACATCTGGGCTCCTTTCTCATCGGTTGCGGAGCCTGCAGGGTGGCGAACCCGCGGATAGGTCAAGGTCAACTGCCGGTTAGACCTTGGTAAACGCGGCTACGTCGCCGTGAGGTCGGGCGTCTCGCCGCGCCGGATCAACCCGAATGCGGCCGCAGGCGCCGAGTCCGACGTGGATGGGCTGCCGGTTCACCACGGGGATCGCCGAGGCAGGCCCGGCGGGCGCGGGGCCCTGCGCGCTTCTGGGGGATCACGTTCGCGGTCTCGGATCTCGATGCATGCGCCGAGCTGCTGGGCGACCGGCTCGGCACGATCCGTGACGCAGTCCAGCCGGAGCGCCGAATCGCGACCGTACGGGAATCCGCAGGGCTCGGACTTCCCGTAGCGCTGATGAGCGCGACGGACTGAGCACGGGCTACCGGTTCGCAATCCAGGGCGGGCAGCCTGGAGTGCCCGGTTTCGCGAAGATGGCCGAGTGAGCCTGTGGGTCCTGGGCGGGATCGTGGCGTGCTGTGCCGCAGTGGCGGTCGGGCTCATGTACCTGATCCGGAAGCGGTCGAAGGTCGATCACTTCTTCATCGAGGTCGAGCGCGGCGCCGGGATCTTCGCCTTCCTCGGCACTGCGTTCGCCGTCCTGCTCGCCTTCGTCGTGCTCGAGTCCTTTCAGAGTTTCAACGACGCCCGGTCGGGTGCCGAGCAGGAGGCAACAACGGTGCTGCTGCTGTCCAGGACGCTGGAGTTCTTCCCGCCCCCCGAGCGGGACCCCTTGGAGGGAGTATTGATCTGTTACGGGCGGTCGGTGGTCGATGACGAATGGCCGCGAATGAAGGAGGAGAGCGGCAACCGAAGTCCGCTGGTCAACGATTGGGTGATGCAGTTCGAGGACGGGCTCAAGCAGCTGAACCCGAAGACACCCGAAGAGCAGTCCGCGTTCCTGCAGGTGCTCGAGCAGGAGGATCAGCGCACCGAGGCACGCCGGATCCGGCTTACGGAGGCCGATCGTCAGCTACCCGCCCCGGTGTGGTTCTTCCTCTGCCTCGGAGCGGCCCTGACGATCGGGTTCGCGCTCTTCTTCGCAGACCGGCGCGAGATATTCCTCGTTCAGGGAAGCCTGATCGCCGCGGTCACCGTGCTCGTCGTATCCGGCCTGCTGCTGGTCTGGTTCCTGGACCACCCGTACGAAGACAGCAGCGGCAGCATCCAACCGGTTGAGATGCAGCGCCTGCTCCCGGTCGTCGAGGCCGAACAGCCGTCGGCCCCAAGGCCGTGTGACGAGCAGGGCAATCCGGTGTGACGTCGAGGGCCAAGGTGATCGGCCGGCGAGCGGTGGTCCTCGCGGTCGTGCTCGTACAGCTCGGTTTCGTGGCGAGGGGCTACTGGTCGGACCACAAGGAGTTCGCCTTCCAGATGTTCCCGGAGTCGAGCACCTGGCGTGCCGACGTGGTTCGGGTCGACGCCGATGGGCGGCGCGTTCCCGTGGAGCTTCCGTGGGCCGGATACCGCTGGGATGAGCTGGTGCAGAACGTGGGGCTCAGGTACCCCTCGGTTCGCCACCACGCGTTCGCCGGGCTCGACAACCAGATGGCGTTTCTCGACTCCGCGCTCGACTGGGTGGCGAGTAACACCCCGCGGGATTCTGAAACCCGGTACCTGGAGGCCACGGTGACCTCCTGGCACAACGACGATCCTCCCCGGGTCGAGGTCCTCCGGAGCCATGTCCGCGAGCGCCCGGACTAGACCGGCCCGCGCGTGGCGCGTAGCAGATCTCCGCGGCGCACTCGCTGCGTTCGACGAGCTGCTCGGTCGTGCCGTCAGCATGCGGGCCCTCGCGCTGCTCAGGGTGCTGGCCGGCCCGGCCGTGCTCATGTCCCTCGAGCCGTTTCTCTCCGACAGCCTGGATGGGCGGATCTACCGGGACTCCTTCCACGAGCCATACGCCGCCTGGTATCCGGAGGTCCCCGACGAGGTCTACATCGGTCTCCTCTGGATGGCGGCGGTGGCGGCCGTCGCGATGTCCCTCGGCCTCCTCACCCGCCTGGCGACCGCGACGACATTCCTGCTCGTCGCCTACAACCTGTTCCTCTCCACCACCCACTTCCACAACAACCGGGCGTATCTGGTCATCGTCCTGGGGGTGCTGGCGGTGGCCCCGTGCGGGCGGGAGCTGTCCCTGGACGCACTGCTCCGCCGGCGCCATGGCCGACCCGGATTCGATCTCACCGCGCCGGCCTGGCCGCTGTGGCTCCTCCGGTTCGAGTGCGCCGCGATCTACGGCGCGTCCGGGTTGAGCAAGCTCACCGATCCCGACTGGTTCAGTGGCACCGTGCCCTGGCAGCGCCTCGTCGGAGTACGGGACGAGCTCGAGGCGTCGCCTCTGCCGGACTGGGCGATCTCGATCCTCACCAATCGGGGCTTCCATACGGGAATGGCGAAGGTGATCGTGCTCACCGAGCTGTTCATCGCCGTCGGCCTGTGGTGGAAGGGCAGCCGCTACCTCGCCGTCTGGGTTGCGGTCGCCTTTCACATAGGCATCGAGATCTTCGCGTCAGTGCAGATCTTCTCCTACCTGGGCATCGCCGTGCTCGTGGTCTGGGCGGTGCCGTCCACGCGCGACAGGGTGATCCGCATCGACCCGAGCGCTCCTCGGCATCGGCGATGGGCCGCTGTGGTCCGCGCGCTCGACTGGTTGGCCCGATTTCGCATCGAGCCGGCTCAGCCCGGTTCGCGGCTCGAGATCGTCGATCGGGACGGCACCAGGCTCTGCGGCGGGCCGGCCATCGCGTTCGGGTTCAGCCGCCTCCCCCTGACTGCATGGTTCGCGATGCCGACGCTGCTCGTGCCCGCGGTCCGGCGGGCCCGGAAGGGATGACCCTCGTCGGCCGGCACCACCTATGGCAGCGGATGCTGGTCCTATCCGTCGTACTTGAACGAGACGCCCAGGCGGATACGGAACTCGGACACCTTTCCGTCGCTGATCGTGACGTCCTGGCGAATGACCTCTGCGATGCGAAGATCGCGCACGGTCTCGCTGACCTTCTCCACTGCGCTCCTCGTCGCCTGCTCCCACGAATCCGAGCTGACGCCGACCACCTCGGTGACTCGATAAACGCTGTCAGCCATTTCTCTCCTCCGTAGCGGTATTGGCAGCCCTACCCTCGCACAGTCGAGATTCGCGCCGCATCCGCGACTAGCTTTGGCGGCATCGACGATCGCCCTGCCTACGTCTATCTCCTCCGCTGCCGCGGCGGCAGCCTGTACTGCGGCTGGACCTTCGACGTCGAGCAACGCCTCGAGGCGCACCGCGCCGGCCGTGGCTCCCGATACACCCGCAGGCACCTGCCCGTGGACCTCGCCGCCGTGATTGAGCTGCCGGATGAACCTGCGGCTCGCAGCGAGGAGGCGCGGATCAAGCGATTGCCCCGGGCCGAGAAGCTGGCGCTCGTCCACCTCCACGCGCCCGCTCCCGGACCGGAGGTCGGCCGCCGCCGCCAGGCGCACCTCAAGGGCTCGTAAGCCAAGCGAGTCACGGCGGCCAGCGTTCGGTCGACGTCAGCGAAGCCAGTGCGAGAGGTCGCGATCGATCAGGTCCTCGAGCCGGCGGCGAGATGTCGTCGACGGCTCCCCGGTGGCGGACGACGCAGCAGTCAGATTACCGCCGCAAGAACGTGCAACAGAACGTCGGCCGGATGGCCAGGTTCGGGCAAGATGTGCGGCAATGGATGCGGGGACTATCAGGGGATGCTCGAGCAGCACTTCGACTACGCCGGCAGCGATCCCGACCACGCGCACGCGATGTATACCGAGGACGCTGTGCTCGAGTTCCCGCAATCAGGCGAGCGCTTTGCGGGAGTCGAGAACTTCCGCGAATGGCGAAGCAACTATCCGGCGAACACGTCATTCGAGTTCCGGGAGGTCAGAGGTCGAGATGACTTCTGGGTCGCCGAGCTCTCGATCAGCTACGACGGCGGTCCGGCGAACTTCGGCGTCAGCATTCTCGAGCTACGAGGGGGCAAGATCGCGCGTGAGTCGATCTATGTCATGGACGGCTTTGCGCCGCCGGAGTGGCGCGCTCGATGGCGGGTTAAGCCCTAAGCGCCGGCTTGGCGCTCCCGAGCGGAGATCAGTCGGCGAGGTGCTTCGCCGCGAGCTCGTCGATCGTGCGCTTGGTGCGCGTCGTGGTCTGGCCCAGCAGCCTCTCGATCGACTTGGAACTCAGCGCCGAGTCCCTGGTACCGCCGCTCGGCAGCCAGTAGAGCTCGCGGGCACCGAACGCCAGTAGGTCGTCATCCGTCGCGTGGCCCAGTACCTGCCGGCGAGTGGCCGAAGCGGGCTTCTTGGAGAGCAGGATCACCTGGAGCTTTCCCTTGGAGTCCTCAACCAACTGTCGGTCGAAGGGCGCATGCGCGGCGATAGCCCGGATCTGGCCGGCGCTGCGCAAGAACACCGTCACCTCGAAGCCAAGCGACTCAGCCAAGCCTGTCTCGATTCGGTCGCTCAGCTTCGGCTCGGATTCGCGACCGGCATCGAAGACGACGTTGCCGCTCGCCCGAAAGGTTGCGACGTTCTCAAAGCCCATCCGTTCGAACAGCGACCGAAGGTCAGCACCGCTGACCCGGCGCCGGGGTCCGAGGTTGACCCCGCGGAGAAACGCAGCGCGCCTGGCCATCGACGCCAAGATACCCGCGGAGGCTATGGGTAGCTCAACCGCTCGTCCCAGTCGGCCGGGCGCCCCTCCGGCGTCAGGTCGAACAGATTCCAGAGCGGCTCAAGCGTGCCGACGCTGCGGTGGTCCTGTCCGGGATCGCTAGGCGCGTAGGTGAGCTCTGCGCCCCAGAAGTGACGGATGGTGTCGCCGTCGCGATGGAACACGTTCAGCATCGGTACCTGCGATCCGTCCGCGGTCTCCCCGAGGTAGTCGCGGTTGTAGGTGTTGCCGGCCGAGGACAGGAGCCGCAGCTTCTGCCAGCCACGCTCGTCGGCCCAGGTGAGGAGCCGCGGTAGCGGCGTCTTCGCCACCACCGCGAAATTGATCTGCTGGCTGGCGTGCTCGACGGCACCATCCAGCTGATCGAGCAAGGCTACGCAGGACGGGCAGGGACCCTCCTCCAGCGGCAGCAACGCCGTCTTCCCGCTTGCGGGCCCCGGCCGATCGCCGCCATAAGTACGCGGGAACATGAAGTTGTAAATCACGAGCGAGTCCCTGCCGGGTGCGAAGAGCCCCGACATCCGCACCTCGGTCGGGTCGCCGTCCGCCCCAGCACCCTCGAAGACGTAGTCCTCAGGAACAGGTCCACCCGGCGGAAGCGCGCGCCTCGCGACGGCCACAGCCTCCATCGCGCGGCGAAGCTCGATCTCCCGCTCGAGCAGCTGGTCGCGTGCGGCTCTGTAGTCAGCCGACTCCCCGGGAAACGAGACGCTCATCTCACGGTCCTTTCCATCGGTCAGTTCGGTCCGGTCTCCGGTTCGATCAACCCGAGCTTCGTCGCCGCCGGCTCGATACTCAGCTCCATCAAGAAGCGGAGATCCTGTTTCTCCAGGAAAGCGCCCATGGCATCGCTCACCGCGGTCTTGGCCGTTTCGGTGTCCTCCCAGTCGGCGCCGCGAACCGCCTCGAGGAAGCGCTCGATGTAGGAGCGCTCCCAATCGAGCACCTCGGTACTCGCCGGGTCGCCGTGGCCAACGTGCAACAAGGCGTCGGTGGACAGCTCACTTCGCAACCACTCGATGTTCGCCAGCCACTCCTCCCAGTAGCCGTCGCCCAGGAAGCCGTGCATGTGGTTGTAGCCCTGGTCGCCGCTGAAGACCTCGCCGCGGCCCTCGCCGAGGAACCAGATGCTGTCGTGGGGAGACTCGCCCGGGCCCAAGTCCTGAACCGTGAGCTCGATGTCTCCGAAGGAGAGCTCGGAGCCACCGTCGACGGTGCGCGTCGGGAATGCTCGCTCGGCGGGCCATTCCTCGCCGAACATGGGGCGCAGGATCCCTTCCTTCATCTCATCGTCGCGGCGGATGACGCTGTCGACTCCTTTGGTGGCGAGAATCGAGGCGTCAGTGCCGCCCGCGAACTCGACCACGCCCCCATAGTGGTCGGGGTGGGCGTGAGTCACCACCACCGCCGCAAGTGGCTTGCTCAGGGCCTCGATCCGTTCGGCTACGGAACGCCCGCCAGCGACGGTCAGCGTCCCGTCGACTGCGACGAGTTGATCCTCGCCTTCGATCAGATAGGCGTTGACCGGCGTTTCGCCGACGGTCGACTCGATCCGGTGCACCTCGGTCATTTCGCGCCCGAGTCCATCGGCGCCATCCCGGCAGGTTTGTCGCTCGTCCCGTCATCCATTCCCATGGCTGGCTTGTCGCTCGTCCCGTCATCCATTCCCATGGCAGGCTTGTCGCTCGTCCCGTCATCCATTCCCATGGCATCCATCGCCCGCATGGCCTCGGGCGAGTCGGGAGTCGTCATTCCAGGCACATCGTCGGGCGAAAACGCGACCGAGGCGGCCAGCACGGCGAGCACCAAGACGACGACGGGGCTCGCGAGCGACAGCCGGGGCAGCAGCTTCTCGATCGCGATCACCGCTGCGATCAGGACCATCCAACCGATGCTCATCACCCCGAGAGCGAACAGCGCCGCCATCAGGGCCCAGCAGCACCCCACGCAGAAACCTCCGTGCTCGATCCCAGTCCGAACGGCTCCGAACGGCCCGGGACGGCGGTGCTCGACCAGCAGCCGCGGATCACGGCAGTGGCGCAGGCACGTCGCCTTCAAGGGTGTCAGCTCGTATAGGGCGGCGCCGGCGATCACGGCCCCGGCGACGTAGGGCCCCGCCTCGTCCCACGCGAGAAGCCCGGGGTGCACCGAGCGGACGCTCTCGATCAGTGCATAGGCCGCCACGCCGGCGACCACCCACGGGAGCAGGTAACCGGCGGCAAAGGCAACGGTCGCGACGAAGGGCCGCCCCTCCCCGGACCCCCCGGTGGCGCTCTCCGCTCGCACGTAGGCCGTTCCCATCGGGACCAGCGACGGGAGCATCATCGCCGCCATCATCGTCGCCCAGACGCCCACGAACCAGCCGAGCCCGCCGAGCTCGGTGCCGGGGCCCGCGTCCATTCCATCCATCCGATTCGCTGTGACCACCCAGCAGACAGCACCGACCGCGATCAGGACGAGCGCCGGCCAGGCCTCGCGCGTTGATCTCATCTCACTTGCCCCCTCGCTCGAGCCGGTCCGGCTCAGTCCGGGTACTCGTCCTTGCGCCAGGAGCGCGGAACTCCTCAGGCTGTAGGCGGCTTCGGCGTCCGGTCGAGCAGGAAACTGAAGTACGGGGCGACGAACGGGTCGGGCGCCATCACGGTGTAGGTGTGGTAGACGGTCCCGTTCTCGCGCGCGAACGCGATCCAGCTCGGGCCCTCCCGCAGGCCGTCCTTGAGCTCGGCCCCGACCTGCCGCGACCACTCCTGTAGCCACTCGGGCGGGTTGTCGATCATCTGCTTGACCTCGGGGATCTGCTGCGACTGCTCCTCGGTCATCGCCAGGCCGAAGTCGAAGGGGAAGTCGGTGTCGTAGGTCGACACGTACGGGAACTGCCAGCCCATCCGCTTCTTGTAGGCGGCCAGCCGGTCGATCGGCGCCCGCGAGAAGCAGATCAGGGTAACGTCCCGGTGGTTCATGTGGATCAGCTGGCCGTCGAGCCCGTCCGCCAGGCTCGTGCACCCGGGGCAGGCACCGACCTCGTAGTCGGGGCCGTACATGATGTTGTAGGCGAGCAGCTGCGAGCGGCCGTCAAAGAGCTCGGCGAGGCTCTTCTTGCCGTCCTCGGTGTCGAACTCGTACTCCTTCTCCACCGGCACCCACGGGAGCTCGAGCCGCTTCTGCTTGATCTCCTCGCTCCGCTCGGCCTGCTCGGCCTCGAGCTTCGCCAGCTCGTCGCGGGCCGCTTGCCATTCCTCACTGGTACCTATCGCGTGCTCAGGCATCTCATTTCCTCCTGTGTTGAGCTCCGCCGCCCCGGCCCGACAGTCAGTCGGACGCTACCGGGTCACAAATGAGACCGGGCGGGCCGCCGAAACTCATCGCCGAGAACGATGATCGGGCGTCATCCGCAGCCCGGCGGCGCACTCGTCAGGAATGCGGTCAGGCCGAGCGGCGGCGAACGAGCCAAGCGATGGCCGCCAGGGCCCCCGCCGACCAGACCGCGAGCGCCGCGAGCTGCGAGCCGGCGTCGGAGACCCCCAGCCACGGGTCGCTGATCGCGGTGATCGGCGAAGGAAGCAGGTCGGAGAGGGTCTCCATCGAGTCGGTCATCGCCCCCTTGGGCGGGCCCCCGCCTCCGAGCAGGTAGAGGGGAAAGAAGGCGAGCAGTCCGATCGCCTGCGCCGCCCGGGCGGTCGGGGCGGCGAGCCCGATCGCCGTGCCCAGCAGCAGGAGGGTGATCGTGCCGGCAGCCAGCCCGAGTGCCGTCGGCCCAGGACGCTCGACCTCCGGGATGCCGTAGGTCGGCGCGGCGACCGCGAGCACGATCACCGCGCCGACGAGGATCAGGCCGGCCGTGACGGCCGCCTGCGCGGCGACGACCTTCGCGGCCGAGACCCCGAAAGCCTCGAATCGGCGGAGCACGCCGCGCTCGCGATAGGACGCGAGCGCGACCGGCAGCCCCACCAGCGCGAGCGCGGTCATCACCACGCCGATCGAGGCCGCGACGTAGTAGTCGTCGGGACGCTGGTTCGCGTAACCGTCATCGGGCTCCTCCCCGAACACGCCGGCGAGGATCAGCATTACGAACGCAGGGAACACGAAGGCGAACACGAGCACGGTCCAGTCCCGCGTCAGCAGGCGGGCCTCGGTCGCTGCCAGAGCGGAGAGGCGGCTCATCCTTCGTTCTCTTTCATCATCGAGACGACGGCGTCCTCCAAGGACGGGCGGATCACGGTGAAGTCGGTGACTGTCAGCTCGCGGTGGGCCAGCTCGGCCGCGATCGTCACGACCGCGCGAGGGTCCGCGGCGATGTCGGCGACGGAACCGTCGTAGCCGACCTCGATCACTCTGGGCAGGCGCTCGAGGCCCTCCAGCGCCGCAGCGCTGGAAGACGAGAACCGCACGCGCACCGGAGCCACGGTGGCGACCAGATCGGCGGTCTGGCCGCAGGCCAGCAGGCGGCCCTGATGGATCACCGCGACCCGGTCGCACAGCCTCTCCGCCTCATCCATGTCGTGGGTCACCAGGACCACGGTCGTGCCGCGATCGCGGGCAGCCTCGATCAGCTGCCAGGTCTCACGCCGAGCGACCGGGTCGAGCCCCTGGGTGAGCTCGTCGAGGAACACAACCCGTGGGCGGTTGACCATCGCGAGCGCGAGGAACAACCGCTGCCGCTGGCCCCCCGACAACGTGCCGAAGTAACTGCGGAGGAGCGGAACCAGACCCCACTCATCGGCGAGCGCGCGCCAGTCGAGGGGATCACCGGCGAGCCGGGCGAAAAGCTGAAGCGCCTCACCAACACGGAGACGATCGGGCAGCTCCGAGGACTGCAGCTGCGCGCCCACCAGGGACCTCAACCGGGCGCGCTCGCTCGCGGGATCGAGACCGAGGACGGCGACCCGGCCGGCGTCGCGGCGGCGCAGGCCCTGAAGGATCTCCACCGTCGTCGTCTTGCCGGCGCCGTTCCGCCCGGCGATGCCGAATATCTCCCCATCGCCGACCGAGAAGGTGAGCCCGCGGAGGACGGGCCGGCCGTCGTATGCCTTGCGAAGCTCGTCGACCTCAATCGCCAAACCGGACACAGCCCGAACTTAGGACGGGAACGCGACTCGCACATCGGCCTGCGGTACCCGATCGCGGTCCACCCGTGGTCGGACCAGTCATCACCCAGGTTCCTCGCCCGGGCGCAGCCAGGGGGTGAACGAGGGGTCGCCGCGAAGGGTCGAGGCCCGGCGGATCGCATCCGCTCCGAAACGGCTGCGAATCTCGTCGACGGCCGCGTCCAGGGCGGCATCGGGCGCCCGCTCGAGCGGCAGCTCGAGCTGCGCGCCGCAACCGCGGCCCGCCAGGTTGCTGACGGCGACCCCGAGCAGGGTGATGCCGCGCCGCTCGATCATCGGCATCGACGCGGCAAGCAGCATCCGGGCCGCCGCCAGGACCGCGCCGGTGCCGTCGGTGACGTGCGGAAGGGTCCGGGAGCGGCTCGCCCGCCTGAAGTCGCCGAAGCGCAGGCGCAGCGTCACGGTTCGCCCTGCGCGGCGCGAGGCCCGCATGCGACGGGTGACGCGATCGACCAGCGCGACCAGCACCGCGTCGAGCTCGGCGCCCGACCGCCGCGCTCTTCCGAGCGCCGATTGGGAGCCGAAGGAACCGCGGCGCCGGCCGCGGCGCACCGGCCGCGGGTCGCGGTTTCGAGATACCGCATGCAGGTGCCTGGCCGCCGCCGCGCCCACTGCCAGCGCGAGCTCGGCCTGGCTGCGCCGGGCGAGCTGGCCGACGGTCGCGATCCCGCGGGCCCGAAGCCTCTCGGCGGTCGCAGGACCGACCCCCCAGAGACGCTCGACTGGGAGCGGCTCCAGAAATCGCCGCTCGTCCGCCGGGTCGATCACCAGCAGACCGTCGGGCTTGGCCGCCCTGCTCGCCATCTTCGCCAGCACCTTGGTTCGTGCCGCGCCGACGGTCACGGCCAGGCCGACCTCCTCCCTCGCCCGGCGACGGAGCTCCTCGGCGATCCGGCGCGGGGTTCCCGAGATCGCCTCCAGCCCGCGAACGTCGAGGAAGGCCTCCTCCATCGAGAGCCCCTCGACCTGGGGCGCGGTCTCCTCGAAGAGCCTGAACAGTGCCTTGCTGGCCTCGGTGTAGGCGGAGAAGCGTGGCTCGACCACCACCGCATCCGGGCAGAGCCGGCGCGCCATGCGTCCGCCCATCCCGCCGTGGACCCCGAACGCGCGCGCCTCATAACTCGCGGCCATCACCACTCCGCCGCCGACGATCGTCGGCCGCCCCCGCAGGCTCGGGTCATCTCGCTGCTCTACCGACGCAAAGAAGGCGTCTGCGTCGGCGTGCAGGATCGATGCCCCTCCGGACACGAACGTATGTTCGCATCAGATGTCGCTTCGCTCAAGCCCGATGTCCTCGGCGAGCAGGGCAACGATCGCCTCGAGGTCACCCTGCAGGAAGGCATCGACGAAGCGCTCGACCGTCTCGGCAATCTGCGAATCCTCCACCCGCAGGCTTGGGTGCTCGGCGCGATCGAGGTCTCTGCGCTCGAGTTCGGCGCGCGCCCGGTGCAGCGCGCTGTTGATGGCAGCCGGGCTCGAGTCGACGAGCCGAGCCACCTCCCGCGCCGTGAAGCCGAGGGCGTCGCGAAGGATCAGCACGGCCCGCTGGCGGGGGGGCAGATGGTGGAGCGCAGCGATGAAGGCGAGCTCGATGGCCTCACGCTCCTCGTAGCGGGTCTCCGGCGAGGCTTGGCGGGCCTCGGAGGTGTGCGGATCGTCCGGGTGGGACTCGACGGGGGCCTCATTCAGGCGGCCATCGGCGCGAACGGCGCTGACGGGGGGCAGGCCCGGATCCGCCTCGAACGTGCGCCTCCGCCGGATCAGGTCGAGCGAGGTATTCGTTGCGATCCGATAGAGCCAGGTGCGCACGGAGCTTCGGCCCTCGAACCGGGGGATGGCCCGCCAGGCGCGCAACAGCGCCTCCTGGAGCGCATCGTCGGCGTCGTCCCGAGAGCCGAGCATCCGGCGGGAGTGCGCGTGGAGGCTGGGCCGGTGCTCCGCGACCAACCGCTCGAACGCATCCGCATCTCCCGACCGGGCGGCCTCGAGCACCGCATCCTCGTCTTTGAGCATCGAATTCCGGGGCATCGGGGCGCCAACCTAGATCGCCCTCCGGAATCGCACATCGGCCTAGGGGACCGATTCGCCTCCTCCCCTGGTCGCAGGATGGAGCGCGCCGCGGGGCTACGCGCCGGGGGGAGCCTCCGTTGAGCCGGGACTTATGACCCCGTGGTCGTACGCGAACACGATCGCCGCAGCGCGGTCGCGAACATCGAGCTTCGAGAAGATTCGGCCGACGTGGGTCTTCACCGTCGCCTCGGCGACGTGCAGGCTCGAGGCGATCTCCGCGTTGGTCGCCCCGCGCGCCATCAGCCGGAGGACAGCGTGCTCGCGATTGGTGAGCTCGTCGAGGCGCCCCGCGTCACGGGCGGCGGGCGCGACCACACTGCGGTAGCGGTCGAGGACCCGCGGCGCGACGGCGGGATCGAACCAGGCGCCGCCTCCGGCCACCGCCCGCACCGCCGTGATCAGGTCCTCTGCCGAGCTGTCCTTGAGCACGAATCCGGCCGCGCCGGCCTCGATCGCCCCCCACAGCATCTCGTCCTCGCCGAACGTGGTCAGCACCAGGATAGGAGCCGGGTCGGGGAGTTCACGCAGCTGCGCCGTCGCGGCGATGCCGTCCAGCTTCGGCATCCGGATGTCCATCAGGGTCACGTCCGGGCCTACCGCCGGCACCTCCTCCACGGCCTCACGCCCGTCACCACACTCGACAACGACCTCGAACCCATCGCTCGGCGAGAGGATCCGTGCGAGGCCAGCCCTGACGATTGCCTGGTCGTCGATCAGGGCGACCCGGATCATCGAGCTCCCACCTCACGATCGGATGCCGCGTCCTCGCTCTCGAAGGGAATCCGACAGCCGACCCGCCAGCCATTGGATGTCGGCCCGGCTTCGAAATCGCCCCCAAGCGCGGTCGCCCGCTCCCGCATCCCGATCAGGCCGTAGCGGGCTCGCTTCGGGTCGTCATCGGATTGGGTGCGTGTAGGACCGCTCGTCGTCGCCTTCAGGCCGGCCCATCCGCCTGCCACCTCGAGCTCGAGAACCGTCCGGGCGCGGGGCGCATGCTGCGCGGCGTTCGAGAGCGCTTCCTGGGCGATCCGGTAAAGCGCGACCCCGACGGACGGCGCGGTCACGGTGGGGTCGCCTCGCGTCCGCAGCTCGACCGCGAGACCGCCGGCTCGCGCTCTGTCGACGAGCTCCGAGATCTCGGTTGCCGAGGGAAGCGGCGCCGCAGCGGCCGATGCGTCCTCGCTCCGAAGCAGGGCGACCGTTCCGCGCAACTCCTGCATGCTGCGACGGCCCACCTCCTCGGCCGTGAGCAGAGCCTCCTCGGCGGCTTGCGGGTCACGTCGCAACACGTGGCGTGCGCCGGTGATCTGGAGCATCAGGGCGGCCAGCCCGTGTCCGACGAGGTCGTGGACGTCGCGGGCGATCCGGCGCCGCTCGGAAAGCAGCGCCTGCTGGGCCAGCTCATCCCGGCTGGCATCCAGCTGGGCTGCGAGATGGCTCTGGCGGCCGGCGGCACGGCCCATCGCCCAGGGGAAGACGATGCCCAGGATCCAGATCCCGACCGCGATTTCAGGGGGATCCTGGAGCTGGCTGGCCACGACCGGCGAGGCAACCAAAAGCAGGCCGAGGGCGATCGCGGTCGCCTGCGACGGGGCACAACGGCCGACGACGAAAGCGAGCACGGACAGCTCGAACAGGAGTGGTTCCATCTGCCCGGTGCGCTGTGCCACCACGACCGGACAGGCCACGGCCAGCGACAGTGCCCACAGCGGGACGCCGGGCAGATAGGCCCAGGCCGCGAACGCGGCGACCGCGACGGCGGCGAGGATCAGGTCGACTGCAGAATCCGACGGGTCGGTGACGACGGCGACGATCGCAACCAGCAGGGTGAAGGGCGCAACGAGCCGGCGCACGTCGTCGGACCATGCGGGACCTGACAAGCCGGACATATAGGCGACGGTAGTGAGTTTCAGCGCCCTCGACATCCCCCTGCGGACGGATGCCTGCCTCCGTCCAGCGGTGGAGCCCAGGTGGCAACTACAGCTCCGCTGACTGCCCGAGTTCGATTCCCCTCAACCGCGGTTCCGCCGCTCGCGGTAGCTGCGGACCTTGGCGCGGTTCCCGCAGATCTCCATCTCGCACCAGCGGCGGGAGCGGTTGCGAGAGCGGTCGTAGAACGCCCAGAGGCAGTCGTCGGCGGGACAGACCTTGAGCCGCTCCCAGCTCCCGTCGGCCATGGCGGCGTGGACCCGGGTAAGGATGCGGCCAAGCGCCCCGGCGACGCCGGGCGCGTTGGGCTCCACCGGGCTCGTGCCGTCTTCCCGGAAGGCGAGCTCGAGCTTTGCCTCGCGCGAGGCCCGGCGCAGCCGCTCGACCGCCGCCGGCTCGGCCGGCACACCGTTGTTGGCGAGCAGCAGCGAGCGCAGGGCCTCGCGGATATCGATCGCCTTGTCCAGATCGGCGGGCCTCGTCTGCCCGCCTTGCTCCAGCAGGCCATGATCGCGCAGCCAGCTGACGAGCTGTTCGGGGGAGCCCAGAGACTCCTGACCGGTCTCGGCGTCGTAGGTGTTGACGAACTCCCGGACCAGCTCGAGCTCGCCCGGAGCCGGCTTCTGGAGGTCGTGGGGGCTGGCGTCCATCTAGGGGCTGAGTTCCGTGTAACCGGTGTTCATTATTTGCTAGTGTACCGCTGTAACCACCGAACTACAGACGACAGTTTCTGAGGAACCCAATGCCCCATCCTCGCGACAACCGAAACAGCGTCACCGATCTGCTGATGGCAACCACCCGGGTCGCGCCGGTACAGCCCAGTCAGACTCTGAGGCCGGTCCGGAACCGACCGCGGCGCCGGAGGTCCCGGCGCACGGCACGGGCCCTTGCCCGGCCCATCGTTCGGCTGGCGTCACGGCTTGCGAGCTGACCGAAGAAGAACGGCGACCAGCTAGGGGGTGCTGACTCCTGGAGTGGCGGCGTCACCTGGGGTGTCGGCTGCGAGCCGCAGGGCGAGCTCGATCGCCTGCTCCTCGGCGAGTCCCAGCTCGCGGACGAGCTGCCGCCAGGTGTCGAAGGTGAGCGCCAGCGCGATCCCGGCCCGCAGCAGCGTACGGCGGCGACCCCGCGCCCGCCACGGCTCGAGCAGCACCTCAGTCGCCCGCTGCCAGTGGGCGTAGTAGGGCTCCATCACCTCGTGGTCGCGCAGATCTGCCAGGGCGCCGATCATCATCTCCTCGGTCGAGCGGTGGTAGGCGTAGGTCTCGCGAAGCCCGGTCCTCAGGCGCTCGGCGGGATCCTCGATCGCCCGCCAGCGCTCGGGATCGGGGGCGGGGTGACGCTCGAAGTAATGGCCGCTGCAGGCGCGCAGCAGCTCGGTCTCGTCGGCGAAGTGGCGGTAGACGGTGACCCTGCCAACGCCGGCGCGCTCGGCGACGTCACTTACCGTCGTCGCGGCGGGACCGAGCGACTGGTGCAGATCCACTGCGGCCTCGACGATCCGCCGGCGGGTCTCCGCCTGGCGCTCGGCTCGCTGCTTGAGCTCGTAAGAACGGGCCATAGCATGATGATACACGCTGTACCGCGAAACCTGCTAGGGTGCCCGCCACATCGCGAAACATAGTGTTCCGCGAAACGCAAACAGCGTACTACGAAAGGAGAGCCATGCTGACCGTCTCAACCGGCGAACTAGAGCTCACGGAGGTCTGGCAGGACAGCGACCCGGAGCGCAAGCGGGTCCAGTGCACGTTCCCCATCAACAGGTGGGCGGGGGCGCGGGATACCGCGGTCGTCTACTTCGAGCTCCAGCCGGGCGACCGCCTGCCGACCCACACCGACAGCGCGGAGGAGGTGCTCTACATCGTCGCGGGCCATGCCGAGGCCGAGGTCGGTGACGAGCGTGCACGCGTGAGTGCCGGTGACCTCGCCGTGATACCGGCGATGGTCCCGCACGGACTCGTCAACGACGGCGAAGAGCCCGTGCGGGTCGTCGGGTTCTTCTGTGAGCCCGAGATCATCTCGACATTCGAGGAACCGATGCAGCCGATCGGGCAAGCGGAGCTGAACCAGGGAGCACCGGTACCCGCCTAGCCGCCCACCCGTCGTGCCGGGCGCGAGTCGTGAGCCGACCGCCGGCGGCGCTCTCCGGGCGCCGCCGGCGACGGCCCGAAGATCTCGACAGACGAGGCACGGCCTTTTACGACCGGCGCCGAGAGAGAGCGATCCCGGTGACGATCTCCCGGACGACCCGTTCGGCGACCAGCGCCGTGACGTCCGCTGAACCGACCGCGGTCGGGATCACCTCGACAACCTCGGCCCCGACGATCTGGAGACGCGAGGCGAGCTCACGGCAGGCCCAGAGCAGATCGGCGGAGGTCATCCCTCCCGGCTCGGGCGTTCCGGTGCCGGGCGCGAACACCGGATCGAGCACGTCGACGTCGACCGACAGGAAGGTCGGACCGTCGCCGACCGCACCGGCAGCGCGCTCGGTCACCTCGCGTATCCCCAGTTCGCGGACGTCTTGCATGAACAGGCTGGTGATGCCCCGCTCGGCCTGCCAGCCGAACTCCCTCTCACCGGGCCAATACCCGCGAAGCCCGACCTGGGCATAGCGCTTGGGGTCAATGTGGCCCTGCTCGACCAGGCGGTACATCGGGGTGCCGTGAGAGACCTCGACGCCGAAGACCTCGGTGGCCGTGTCCGTGTGTGTATCGAAGTGGACCAGGCCGAGCGGTCCGTGTTGCTTGGCGCAGGCCCTGATGTCTGGCTCGGCGATGCCGTGGTCGCCGCCAAGGATGATCGGCACCGCTCCCGCCGCCAGCACCTCACCCACCGTGCGTTCGATCGCCTCATGGGTGCGGACCGGATCGGCCGGGAGGACCGGCGCATCGCCATAGTCGAGCACCCGCAGCTCGGCGAATCCATCCACCTTCGCCTCGAGGTGCGGACCCGGCGGGCAGCTGGCGGCGCGAATTGCTCGCGGCCCGAGGCGAGCCCCCGGGCGATCCGAGACGAGATCGTCCGTTGGGGCGCCGACGATCACGACGTCGGCCCCATCGAGCTCCGCGGGATCCTCGGTGTATGGCATCCCGCCGAAACTCGGCAGGCCGGCATAGTCGGGTTTCTCCCCGTATTGTCGCCAGCGTTCCAGGGGGTCGAGCACGGCCGTTGGATCATGCCAGCACCCCACGAGGAGGGACAACGGCGGCTCTGCCGGTCTTCCTAGGGCTGAAGGGGGGGCGCCTCGCCCCAACCCCAGCGAGGGACAGGTGCGTGCTCGAAGACCTGGGCGTCCGGCTGGGAGTTGTGCATCGCAAGGCGGGATCCCCACTCGGCGTAGGCGAGGAGCGCCGAGCGGAACTCGGGGTCGTCCGGAAGGCCGGCGTCGTCGGCCGCCCAGCTGAGCAGCGAAACGAAGCGATGCCGCTCCTCGGGCGCGATCGCAAGGCCGCGATGGTGAGCGACCATCTTGTCGTAGCCGCCCAAGTCCTCCGTGTAGCGGGCGGGGCCGCCCAGCACCTCCGACCACCAGATGCTGACGTGCGCTCGGTGCTCCTCGCTCACCCCGCCGGGAAAGTACGGCGAGATGAGCTCATCGCGCTCGACGCGGTCGTAGAAGCAATCCATCAGCCGCCGGATCGCCGCCTCCCCTCCGGCCCACTCGTACAGCGTTGGCGTCGAGTTCATTGGATTTGTGCCGCCGTTTCCATTGGAAACCGTTGCGATCGTAGTACTCGGGGGCTCAAGGGACCAGTTCGCCGATCCCGAGCATGTTGCCCTCGCTGTCGCGGAACCAGGCGCCGCGCTCGCCGCTGCCCTTGCTCGGGTACTGGCCCTCGATCTCGGCAATGCCATCGACCGTCTTCAGCCCCGGCAGGTCGTACTCCTCGAACACAACGCCGCGGCTCCGCAGCTCGCGCACGGTCGCCTCGATGTCGTCGACCTCCCACATCATCTGGGTGTGGTCACTGGCCGCCGAACCGGCCGATTGAAACAGGGCGAACTCGCCGCCGGGGCCGACGTAGCGCAGGCCCCCCTCCCTCTCCTCCGCCGCCTCGAGGCCGAGCTTCTCCGAATAGAACGCACGCGCTCGCTCGAGATCCTGCGCCGGAAGTCGCGTAGCGACCCTTCCGTTCTTCAGCATTGTCATCCCTTCCTGTCGCTCTTGGTTATCGGCCGCGAACGCCGTCGCATTGCAACGTAGGCCGGGCCGTCAGGCACCAGCTGGAGGGAGCTGGTCTCGACGACGAAGCCGTGGCGCTTGTAGAAGTCGACGTTGGCCCGGTCCGCGGTCTCGAGGTAGCAATCGACCCGGGCGCGGTCGGCGATCTCGAGCACCGGCTCGAGTAGGCGCCCGCCGATGCCTTTGCGCTGGGCAGCGGGGTCGACTCCCATCGTCTCGAGATACCAATGCGGATAGGCGGGGTGAAGGCGGGCGCCGTTCGCGCCAGTCTTCATGAACGCTCTGAACGAGCTCGGGTCGGCGCGCAGGACCGCGAGCATCCAGCCCGCCCCGCGGAGCTGGCGCCAAGCGCTCCAGGGAAACCTTCCCGGCGCCAGCCAGATCGCCACGCCGAGGACCGCGTCATCGTCGCTGACGGCAGAGTAGGCCGAACCGAGCCGCGCGGCGTCGCGGACGACCCCGGTGAACATCGCCCGCAGAGCACGGATCCGTCGAGTGGGTTCGGGGAACAGATGGCGAAACGAGGGGTAGTCGGCGTGACTTCGCGCGAGAATCGCCCCACCATCGCTCGCGCGCTCCGGCGGCAGGAGAACGATCCGCGTTGCCATCCCAATACGACCTCTATTCAACCCGGTCGGGGGCGAGCTCAGGTTGGGCCGACGCCGGAGCTTCCTCGGCCGTCGACCGCGGGAGCAGCGCAAGCGCCGCAAGCAGGCCGAGCAGGCCGAACCCAACGGCGACCAGGAAGGCGGCTTGGAACCCCTCCGTCAGCGCCTGCAACCCGGCATCCGGGCTTGCGCCACCCGAGACCGCATCGGTCCGGGCCACGGCGACCGTCGAGAGGATCGCCAGCCCGAGCGCGCCGCCGATGTTGAACGAGCTGTCGACGAGTCCAGCGGCGAGGCCCGATTCGCGTTCGGCGACGTCGGTCAACGCCGCGATCTGGGACGCGACGAAGGCGGCGCCGAGCCCGGCGCCGAAGATCAGCAGCCCGAGGAAGATGTCATCGAGATAGCTCCCGTTCGCTGACACCTGGGTCAGCAGCAGGCACGCCACCGCGATCAGGAACATCCCGGCAGCGGCCACGGGCCGCGTGCCGATCTTGCTGACGGTGGCCTGTGCGGAGTAGGCCCCGATCACGGACATCACGGTCATCACCGCGGTCATCAGTCCGAACTGGATCGTCGAGTACCCGAGCACTTCCTGCGCGTAGAGAGTGACGATCAGCAGCATCCCCTCGATGCACATGCCGGCGGTCAGCAGGACCAGGTTGCCGCCGACCAGCGATCTCGAGCGGAAGATCCGCAGGGGAACCAGCGGGCCCGGGGAGCGTTGCTCGATTCGCCTGAACAGCGCGAGCAGGGCAACCGAAGCGCCGAGGAAGGCAAGGGTGCGGGGGTCCGTCCAGCCGGCATCCGGAGCCTCGGATATCCCCGCGACCAGAAGGAGCACCGCCGTCGTCACGGTCAGGGCTCCGGCCAGATCGAAGCAGCGCACGCAGTCCTCGTCGGTGCTCTCGGGGAGCAACCGGGGCGTGAGCAGGAGCACGGCGAGCGCGACCGGGAGGTTGATGAAGAAGACCCACTCCCAGCCGAGGCCCTCCGTCACCGGCCCACCGATCAGAAGCCCGGCCGTCGCACCGATCCCGCCGAGACCCCCCCAGATCCCCAGCGCCCTGTTCCGGTCGGCGCCCTCCGGAAACACCGTCAGCAGCAGCGACAGCGCCGTCGGCGCCATGATCGCGGCGGACGCCCCCTGGACGACGCGCGCGGCGATCAGCACGCCTTCGGACCAGGCGAGGCCGCAGATCAACGACGACGCCCCAAAGAGGGCGACGCCGACCATGAACACCCGGCGGCGCCCCAGGAGATCCGCCGTTCTGCCGCCGAGCAGGAGCAGGCCGCCGAAGCAGAGCAGGTAGGCGCTCATCACCCACTGGACGCTCCCGGTCGAGAACCCGAGGTCGTCCTGGATCTGCGGCAGGGCGACGTACACGATCGTGCTGTCCAGGATCACCATGAAGAAGGCGGTGCCGAGCAGCGCCAGCGCCAGCCAGCGATGTGGGTGTGGGCGCCGGTGACTGCCCGTTCATTCCCGGACCACGCGCTCGAGATTGTCGAGGGACGCCTGCCAGCCCTCCCGGTGAGCACGCTTGGCCTCTTCGTCGGGAAGGCCCCTGTTAGTGAGGACCACAAGCGTGGTGCCATCCCCCGCGTCGCTGAACTCGACCTCAACGAGGTTCGTGCCCTGATGTGCACCATGTCCGTCCCAGGTCCAGCTGTAGACGAGCCGCTCCGGCCGCTCGATCTCGCATGAACTCCCCGGTGCCCCCGAACTCCTCGCCATCGGGGCTGCGCATCACCAACCGGAGCTTTCCGCCCACTCTCGCATCGACCTGGGCGATCGGCGTCTCCCAGTCGGAACCGGCGGGCCACCAACGCTTGAGGACGTCGGCGTTCAACCACGCGTCGAAGACCGTCTCCCGATGCGCGGCGATCGTACGCTCGAGCCGCACTGAGTCCGGACCCGGCCGAGGCTTGTCCATCACTCCTTCCGCCCCTCCGCCACGTGCTCGTCAACCGCGTCGAGCATCCGCCCCCAAATCATCCGCTGGCGATCGACCCAGTCGATCGTCTCCCCGAGCGAGTTCAGATCGAGCGAGAGTCGATGCGTACGCCCTTCAATCCTGCGGACGACCACGCCTGAGCGCTCGAGCACCTTCAGATGCTTCGAGATGGTGGGTTTCGATACGCCAAAGCCCTTCGAGGCCTCGCCAACGGTTGCCGGGCCCGAACCGAGGCGCTCAACGATGCCGCGGCGGATCGGGTGGGCGAGAGCCTTGAACGGATCGTTCGCCATGTGGGTAACAATACCGACGCTGCGCCAACGGGCTCGTCAACCGAGTTATGGCGGGCGCTCAGCGCACCGCTTTCTTTACGAGCGCGCCGATCCTTTTCTCTTCGGCGGCGGTCAACTTCTTCAGCGCGAAGGAGGTCGGCCACATCTCGCCTTGGTCGAGGTTCGCCGCCTCGTTGAAGCCGAACGTCGCGTACCTCGCCTTGAACTTCGCCGCGTCTTGGAAGAAGCAGACGACCTTGCCGTCCTCGTTGGCATAGGCGGGCATCCCGTACCAGGTCTTCGGCGAGAGGGACGGCGCGATGTCTTTGACGATCGCATGAATCCGCTTGGCCATGGCGCGATCCGATGGCGGCATCTCCGCGATCTTCGCGAGCAGGGCGCTTTCCCCGTCCGCCTTGGCCTTTTCCGCCTTCAGCTCTTTGACGCGCTCCCTCATCGCGGCTTTCTCCTCGTCCGAGAATCCCTCGGACTTCTTCTTGCTCGCGGTGGTGCTCTTGGCGGACTTCTGCGTGGCCTTCTTTGCGGGTTTCTTTTGGGTGGAAGAGCTGGCCATGGTCACTCCTGAAGTCGTGGGTCACGTCGACCCGGTTTGCATCGCATATAATTTGTAGCACAAATAATTGACTACAGCAGACTAAATGTGCGAGGATCTCCTAAATGGCAATGAGCCCTTCCGCCGATACCGCCGTCGTCGATTTCGCCGGCCAGCTTTTCTTTCGCCTTTGGCGCGCGTCGCACACGCGCTTCGCAGAGGCGCTCGAGCCGCTTGGTCTGACGACGGCGCTCTTCGCGCTCCTCAACGTTATCGGGACCCGCGAGGGTGCTATTCAGCAGGAGCTCGGCGCAGCGATGGGCATCGATCCCAGCACGATGGTTTCGCTGATCGATCAGCTCGAGGCCGCAGGACTCGCCAAGCGCCAGCCCCGTACGACGGATCGCCGGGCCCGTGAGGTTGCAATCACACCCAAGGGCCGCCGGGTCCTGGAGCAGGCCCGAGAGTTGGCGATACAAGCTGAAGACGACGTGTTGGGCGGGCTCAGCGATCCTCAGCGTCGCCAACTGCTCACGCTGCTTCGCCGAGCGCTCGACTCAGCACCCGCGCAACCGTTGTGGAGCTCCGACGAAGGGGACTAGCACCGGGCCTCGCAGTAATCTGCCACCGGCCGAAGTGGCCGCGAGTCGGCCGCCAAGGAGGAGGTGTAGCCGCGACCGACAGCAACCCGCGCAGCACCGACGAGCCCGACCCGCGCTCGGCGGCGGTCACGTTCATGACCACGGAGCATTTTGTGCTCCAGGGCGCTCGCGCCGCGACGATCGCCGAGTCGAACGGCCGGGCGAACATGTTTCTCGCGGCGGTCTCCGGCGGCCTCGTCGCCCTGGGCCTGGTAGCGACCGCAAGCAGCTTGGGAGCGGCCTTCTACGGATTCGGACTGGTTCTCCTCCCAACCCTGGCCTTCGTCGGGTTCGTCACCTTCGAGCGGACGCTGCAATCCTCGATTGAGGACACCGAGTACGCGCGCCGGATCGCCATGCTGCGCGGCTACTACTTCGAGCACGCGCCGGAGGTCGCTGGGTACCTGGTGAGCGACCCGCCGGCGGAGCGACTTTTCCTCCCGCAGCGAGTGCCCGCCGATCGCTGGCAGGGATACCGGACGGTCGCCGGCATGGTCGCGGTGATCACGGCGGTGCTCGCCGGCTCGACCGCGGCCGTGGCAGCGATCCTGATCTTCGATCACTCGCTGGCCGCGGCCGTGATCTCAGGGACGCTGATCGCGGTTCCGGCGATTAGCGCGATGATCCGATACCAGGATTCGGAGTGGGAACGCGCCGCCGCCGAGCCGCTCATACCGGCCGGCGGCAAATAGCGTCAGTCGCCCGCGCGCAGAAAGGCGGTCAGTATCTCCATAACCTGCTCGGGGGCTTCTTCAGGGATGAAGTGACCGCCGGGTACCTGTGCCGCTGACAGCTCGACGGTCCACGCCCTCCAGACTTCGGGCGCGTCATGCAGTTGCGTCTCATCCTCGCCCGTGATCAACAGCACCGGGGCGGCGATGCGCCTGCCGATGGCGCGATCGTCGGCTTCGTGCTGGCGGTCGAGGTGGAAGCTCGCACGGTAGTCAGCGCACATGGACGCAATCGTCGCCGGCGTCATCGCCCGCAGGTAGGCCTCCCGGCTGGCCGGGGAGATCGCGTTCGAGTCGCTCGACCAGCTCGAGAAACAATGTTCCAGCAGGCCCTCGGGATTGCCACCGATCATCCGTTCCGGAAACGGTGCCGGCTGGGCGAGCAGGAACCACGGCCAGTACCCGAGCGACGGACCGGTCCCCATTCGCTCGAACTGGTCGATGGTCGGGAGGACGTTGAGCAGAGCTGCGTGCGTGATCCGGCCGGGATGATCGAGCGCCATCCGGTATGCGACACGAGCGCCGCGGTCGTGACCGACGACTGCGAAGCGATCGTGGCCGAGGCCGGCCATCAGCTCGGCAAGCTCGGCCGCCATCTCCCGCTTCGTATACCCCTCGCCCACCGGGCCCCGTGCCGGCGCCTCCGAGTCGCCGTATCCCCTCAGGTCGGGGGCGACGACTCGATTCGTTTCGGCCAGTTCCGGAGCGACACCGTGCCAGCAGAGATGCGTCTCCGGGAACCCATGCAGGAGGAGCAACGGAGGCCCGTCGACCGCCTTGTGTGACGAAGTAGCTCGCCTCCCCGACCTGTCTGCGCCCTTCCTCAAATCCCCGATGCCGTGCATCACCCGCTATCCTGGTGACCAGTTCCGTGGACCTCGTTGATCTCCCTGCACCCAAGCCGCAGTCGACCATCAAGGACAGGGGAACAGCGAAACGATCCCCGGCTGGATCGTCGGTCTTGTAGACGTTGTCGGCGAAGCAGTTGTTGCTGCCGCTTCCGTCGTAGACGATGTCCCCGCTCAGGAAAGCTCGAGCATCCGGATCGCCGCCATTGTGGAGAACCGTGTTTCCGATCACCCGGTTGTCGTCCGGTGGACCGAAGCCGAACGGATTGTCGACCAGGCCGATCCCGAACGAGTCGTTCTTGGTCACGACGTTGTCGCGAATCGTGATCGCGTCGCCGCCGACGTTCAGCACCCCACCACCCGATGGAAGCAGCTGCAGGGCGTCGTCGAGCGGGGGCGGCGGCGGCAACGGATTCGGCAGGTTGTTCGCCCTGACCACGTTGCGTTCGATCACCGCGTTCTCCGTGGACGAGGTCGGCAGGCCCGGAAGCACGACGACGAGGATCGCGGTCGTGTTGCCGGTCAGCTTGTTCCCAACCACCAAGGAATCGGTCGTGTTCTCCAACTCGATCCCGAGCACGGCGTCGCTGAGCTTGTTCTTCTTCACCGCGATGTCGTCGTCGATGCCGACGTAGATCGTCGCATCGTCACCCCCGCCGCCCAAGTTACGGTCGATCAACCCGTCACGTGAGCAGCGCGGGAAGACGCCGTACTCCTCGTTGTCGACGTAGCGGCCGCCGGTGACGCGGAAGCCGTCGACCCCGATCAGGAAGATCCCGGTGAAGCTCGCGTCCCGGATCGTCAGTCCCTTGATCGTGAAGTTCTCGACCGTCGGATCCGGGCAAACCGGCGGACTGCCGGTGATCCCGCCGGCGCCGACGCGGATCCCGGTTCAGTTGCCCGAGGCGTCGAGCACCGCAGCCTTGCTCCCACGGATCGTCAGATCGTCCTTTGTCACGCACCAGTCCACCCTCGTGGTACGGTCCCAGGCGGCGACGATCATCGTGTCCCCCGGATCGGCGGCCGAAATCGCCGCCCCGATCGTGCTCGTCACCTTGATGGTCTTCGCGGCGCCGGCGGCCGGGAACAATAGGGCCGCGGCCATGATCGCCAGCGAAGCGAGCAATCCCTTGCTGAAGCGCTCCATACGACTTTCTCCTCAGGTCGCGTCACCTTCGCTTCTCTCAATCTGCTCGGAAGGGCTACGCGCCGAAACACACCTAGGATGCGCCAGGTTGGCGGGCGACCGGCGAGATCAACCTCTGGGTCCTGGACGGAATCGTGGCGTGCTGCGCCGCAGTGGCGGTCGGGCTGATGTTGGAAGGACTCAAGCACGACGAAGGCGTGCAGGACACGCAGCGAAACCTGAGCTGCTAGCCCACCTCACCGATCAGGCGATCCGCTGCTCGAATGCGGTCTCCAGCCGCGGCCCCCCCGCGCTTGGGTCATTCACAGTCTTGGAGATCGTGAGGCTCGCCTTCCGCTCCTCGAGGCTCAGGGTCGCGATCTGGTTGTCGAAGTACGGACCGCCGGCGAAGCGCCAGCGGATGTCGGGATCCTCGACGCCTGCGGCGTGGGCGAGGGCGCGAACCAGGGCTTCGGTCGGGCGCGAGTGAGCGACTTGCACGGCGAGGCGCTCGTGGGGGCCGAGTGCCTTCCGGAACGGCGAGCACACCGCCTGGTAGACGGCGCTGCTCACGTTCGCGTCGCGGCGGAACGCGGCCTCCGCGAGGTACGCGTGGTGCACGTCGCCGGAGAGAATGCAGATCGAGGCTGGGGCACGGCCGCGCTCGCCGGAGCCGACCTCCTCCAGCAGACGGGTGAGCCGCATGAACGAGCGCTGAAACGCTCCCCAGTGATCGCAGTCGAGGGCGCGCCTCATCCGCTCTCCGACCCCCGCCGCCGCCGAGCCCCAGGCGCCGTTGGCGACCGCCTCGTTCCAACCCTCCAGGTAGTGCAGACCGGGCGCCAGCAGATAGGGGTCCGAGGTCCCGATCAGCAAGTGGTCGAAGTCGCCGCGCGTCCTCTCCTGGACCCAGTCCCACTCGTCCTCATCGAAGATCGACCGTCGATCCTCCTCGAGCACCCGCCCGGTCCGCGAGTCCATCACGATCAGGCGCGTCGAGCCGAGGTCGCGGTAGTAGCTCCACCGCTTCCCCTCTCGCTCGCGGTCGTCCTTGGCAGCGAACTCCCGGAGCACGGGCCCCGCATCGTCGAGCCGGCGAACCTTCCCGTAGAGGTCGCTCTCCTCGAGTTCCCGCGGCGAGAGATTGCCGATGAACTGGTAGATCCAGTACGACATCAGCCCGGCCACCGCTCGCTCCTTCCACCACGGCTTTCGACGCATCTCGTCCACCCACGAGCGGGAGATGTTCCAGTCGTCGTGCATGTCGTGGTCGTCGAGCACCATCGACATCGAGACCGTCGAGAACAGCCATCGGATCACGGGATCTCCCCATGACTCCCAGTAGAGGCGCGTGTACTCCTCGAAGTCAGCCACCTCCTCCCCCGGCGGCCGGGTGGTGTCCCGTCTGGAGTGGATGAACTCCTTCGCCTGCGGAGAGACCTCGTCCGCGTAGACCTGATCTCCGAGGAGGAGCACGAGCTCCGGCCAGCGGTCGGGCTCCGACTCGAGCATCGAGAGCGCCAGCGTGTGAAGCGCGTCGGGGCCGCGGCCGCGCTCGTCCTGGTCCTTGGGCAGGGTGTAGGGAGGGTGGTGCGGAAGGGCAACCCGGCAGGAGCCGAAGATGAGGTCGATCCGGCCGTCCGGATCAACGGTGCGGATGATGCTGCGCGGGAATTCCGAGCCCGGATCGGGCCAGCGGACCTCCCCGTCCAGTGCGACCTCGTACTCGTAGGTCGTTCCCGGCTCGAGCCCGCCGATGCAAACCAGCCCATAGTGGTGGCCCTCCACCCCGAAGGTGCGAGCGCGATGGTCGAGCACCTGCACCTCGCACGCCGCGTCGGTCTCCACCCAGACGACCGCCTCGGTATCGGAGACGTAGCGAAGCACCGGCCCTAGAACCAGGTCGGGCATCTCGGCACCCGTGGGGACGCGCCTTACCTAGCGGTTCGGGTACGGGTCTCGGGCGGCATCGCCGCCCGTCAACGCTTCCCAGGCGTTGTTGCTGCACTGGGGACAGGGAGGCAGGCTCTTCACCGAACCGGTCGTGATCTCGTTGCCGCACTCTGTGCAGCGGTAGGTCCCGGCCGAAACGTCGCTCCCACTCGGGATCGGCTCTGCTCCCTTTCCTTTCAAGAAGTCGAGTAGTCCCATGCTCATCCTTCCTGGTGGCGTGGTGTCGTGGGATCGCTTTACCCGGCGCCTGACGCCGGAAACTTCCGGGCTTACGCGACTCAGTCGGGCGAGACCTCGGGCGCTCGCCGCGCTGTCTCTCCTCCCGGGTTTGGATGCGGCACGCGCTGGATAAAGCCAGAGAGCGAGACAGGGACACACAGTTCGCAAGGAGGCGAGGAGATGAATCCCAACGTAACCACGGAGCGCAGGTCCGGTGACTCGCCCGACGAGCGATCGCTCTCCGAGTTGACCAGGCAGCTCACCGAGCAGAGCTCGGCGCTCGCGCAGAAGGAGATCGAGCTCGCAAAGGCCGAGCTCACGCTGAAGGGCAAGCGCCTGGGGATCGGCGCGGGCGGCGTTCGGGGCCGCCGGCCTGTTGGCGCTCTATGCGTTCGGTGCTCTCACCGCGACCGCGATCCTGGCGCTTGCGATCGTTCTCGACGCCTGGCTCGCCGCCCTTCTCGTTGCCGCGGGCTACGGAGCGATCGCGGGGATCCTGGCATTGACCGGAAAGAAGAAGGTCGAGGAGGGAACACCGCCCGTTCCGGAGCAGGCGATCGAAACGACCAAGGCTGATGTCGAATACACCAAGCACCGGGCGAAAGAGGCACGGCAATGACCGAGGAACAGCGTTCGCCCGAGGAGATCCGCGAGGACATCGAGCAGACTCGAACAGAGCTCGGCGACACGGCCGCCGCGCTCGCGCAAAAGGCCGACGTCAAGAAGCAGGCCAAGGCGAAGATGAGCGGCGTCAAGGAGAAGGCGAGTCAGCAGGCCGACTCCGTGAAGCAGGCCGCGACCGCGAAGAGAGAGGAGGTCGCGGAGAAGGCTCCCGACTCGGCCGGGGCCGCGGTCGAGCGCGTCCAGCGGTTCGTCCAGGAGAACCCGGCGGCGTTTGCGATCGGCGGGGCGTTCGTCGCCGGCTTCGCACTGGGGAGGCGCCGGTCGCGCTAGGCGAGACATGGGCATCGTTCAGGCACCGCGCGAGCAACTGCCACCGCTCGACCTGCGCCGGCTGCGAGACCTCGATCTGAGCGAACCGCCGAGTGACGGCCGTCCGGCCCACATCGCCTCGGCGTCCGGGATCGCGAAGCGCGGCAGCTTCGTCTACGTCGTCGGCGACGATCTGCTCGAGGTCGGTGTATTCGAGCTCGCAGGCGGCGGTCCCGGACGGCGCGCCGCGTCTTTGCCGCCGTCGCCGACGCGGGCGGAGAGCCTGACAAACCGGACCTCGAGGGCCTGACCTCGCTGCCGCCGGTCGACGGCGAGCCCAACGGCGGCCTGCTCGGCATCGGATCGGGATCCAAGCGCTCCCGCGACCGCGGCTTCTACTGGTCGTTCGCGCCCGACGGCTCGCTGGCGGGAGAGCCGCGCCCGATCGACCTGCGTCCGGTGTACGACGCCATGCGCGCCGAGCTGGGGGGCGAGATAAACATCGAAGGCGCCGCGGTGCTCGGCAGCCGGCTGTGGCTATTTCACCGTGGCAACGAGGGCGAGGCGCCCAATACCGTGGCGGAGTTCGAGCTCGGTGACCTGTCGCGCACGCTCCGCCACGACCTCGTCGTCGAACCCGACGAGCTGGCGGCGATGCACGCCTATCAGCTGGGCGAGGTCGACGGCGTGCCGCTGTGCTTCTCGGACGCCACCACCCTGACCGAGGAGCTGGTCTGCTTCAGCGCCTCGGCCGAGGCCGAGGACGGTGAGATCCACGGCTCGGTGGTGGGCACGATCCGAGCCGACGGATCGGTCCGCCGCCTGCGCACGATCGACCCGCGCTGGAAGGTCGAGGGCGTCCATGCCACCATCGACTCCGGCGTGATCGACTTCCTGTTCGTCTGCGACCAGGACGACCCCGAGACGCCATCGCCTCTGCTCAGCGCCACGATGCCGATCGAGCGCGAGCTCGACGAGGATCGGGCCTGACCGCCGTCGGGGATCGGCGTCCTGCCAGGAACACCAAGAGCCCTCGTTATGAGGGCCCTTGGCAAGTAGCGGGGGCCCGATTCGTCTCTCGCTACCACCGGCCTTGCTGCTTTGCATGGAAAGCGGCGCTCCTCGGTAGGGGTGTTTGAGCGTCGCTGGACCGTAAGTCGCAGTGCGGTCTACCCACCACCGCCCCCTGGCCCAGCGGTCGGAATGCACGCCGCCATGTCATAGGGAGACTCATTCCGCTCAGTCCGTCCCCCGACGCCGAGATGTATGGAGCGCCGGGGTGCCCATGCCCGCCTCGGGCACCCTCGACGACTCCATGCTTCTCCCCTTGTCCCGCGTTCCTCCGGCGTGAGATACGCCGAAGACGAGCGGGGAGTCGTTCCTTACCCGCGGACAGGGGAGTGAATCGAGTCGGTGTCGATCATTAATCCCGACTTCACGTCCACTCGGCGGTCTCCGGTCAAGAGACCAACCCGCGGACGTTTCATCAGCTGCTCCAGTTGGAAGACAGACCTACACGTCATCCAAGTGGTGCCAGGGAGGGAATCCGATGGGACGACCAAGGATGCGCAGGGACGAGGCGCGTCGGATCGAGGAGGCGGAAGCCCGAAACCTCGAACGCTTCCTCAAGCGGCTGAAGCGCGGCGCGACCACGTACCGCACCAGCCACGGGCGCAAGCTGACTGCCTCACAGGGCCCTGGCGGCGATCAGTCCTAAACAACTCCAAGAAAGTAGGAAACGGGCTGCGGGAGTAGTTGGAAACCGCCGCTTTGGACTGCCAAGAAGAAGGGCCTCCTTCGGTGGCACGCTCCGGGTGTCACCCAGAAACGAGTTCAAAGGAGGCCCGCGTTCAATGTTGCACGCCGGATTGGATCTCAGCCGAAAGAGCTCGACGTCTGTTTGCTCTCCGAGACGGGAGAGCACCTAGACCAGCTCGCCGTCTCACCCGACGTCGACTCGCTGAGGACCCTCGCCCGCCGGATCGAGCAGGTCCACCGCCAGCCGGTCTGCGCCGTGATCGAGTCGATGACGGGCGCCAGGATCGTCCACGACACCCTCGAGCAGGAGGGCTGGTCGGTCGAGATCGCGGACGCCCAGAAGGTGAAGGGGCTGGCGCCGCTTGCCGTGAAGACCGACCAGATCGACTCCAGGGTGCTCGCCACCCTCTCCCAGCGAGACCTGGTGCCGGCGATCTGGCTGCCGGACCCGGAGGTGCGCGAGGAGCGCGAGCTCGCCCGCTTTCGCCTCCACCTGGTGAAGCACCGCTCGATGCTGAAGCACCGGATCCACTCGACCCTGATCAACTTCGGCCGCCCCTGCCCGGTCACGGATCTCTTCGGAGTCGAGGGCAGGGAGCTGCTCGCTCGCGCTCGAGGTGCCGGAGCCGTGGCGAGGGAACGTCACCGCCTCGCTCGCCCTGATCGACGACCTCGAGGACCAGATCGCCGAGGTGAACCGTCGGCTCAGGGAGGGCCACGCCGACCACCCCTACATCCCGCTGCTCCTGACGGTGCCGGGGATCGGCTCGGTGCTCGCCGTTCACGATCGCCGCCGAGATCGGCGAGATCTCCCGCTTCCCCTCGCCACAGAAGCTGACCGGCTACACCGGGCTTTGCCCGAGGGTGGTGCAGTCGGGGGAGTCAGACCGCCGCGGGCCGCTCTCAAAGCACGGGCCCACCTACCTGCGCTGGGCCTTGATCGAGGCGACGATGCACGCGCTCAAGCACCCGGCCTACGCGGAGCGCTACCAGCGGACCAAGCGCTGGCTCGGCAAGCAGAGGGGGGCAAAGGTCGCCCAGATCGAGATCGCCCGCCGGCTCGCCCACGCGATCTGGCACATGCTCACCCGCAATCAGCAGTTCGCTCCGAGAGGCGCCGCTTCTCGTCTGGCGGCCTGACCGCCCTTTTGGATTTGCGCCCGAGAGCGAAGCATCCGATTTCGCCTGATCCTCCCGCCGAGGAGGCCATAGAGACATGAGCACCGCTCCCAACCCCAGAATGCAGAGGACCCTGACCCAATCACCGACCGTTACTTGACAGCCGGCCCTTCTTCATAGAGACGAGAAGCGGCCGTTCGCATGGAATGCGGGAGACGGTCCCGCCCTTACCTCGTTAGCGCTAGTCCGGTCACGCGGGCGAGTGCCACGGGCCGAACTCGGTCGTCGCATCCGGGTGCTCGATCCGAACCTGGCGCAGAGCCTCAGGACTTTCATCATCAGCAAACCGAAGTTCGAACACGTTGCTTCCACCGGCGAGCTGCATATCTCCGTTGGCATCCAGGCAAAGGCCTGCAATGAAGGTGCTAGCGCTGAAGTCCGGTTCTGTCCTATCCATGGGCGCTCTCCGTGTCCGGTATCTCGGTCGGCCACGGAAACTCTGACGCCCCTGCCGGACCTACTAACGACCACCGCCGCACCACCCTTGGGACGGGGGGCGCGAGCTTGAGGACCCCAGCCCCACTAACCGCCCGCGAGCGGCGTTACTGCAGTTCCCGATCAACCAGCCCTTGATTGCCGGCGACTCGTAAGCCCCTCCAGGACGACCTCGATGGCGGACTTGGACTTGCGGGGCGCACTGCCCTCGCCGATCGCTTCGCTTGCGACGCGCACCTGTTCGGCCACTTTCCCGGTCCGCTCGGCGAGCATCCCGATGTTCTTGGCCGCCTCGCCGAGACCCTTCGTCGTTGCGCGCCTAGTACCGCGACTCGGCAAGTGGATGCCGGAGATCCCCTTGTTCTTTTTCGAGTGACGGCAATACCCGCCGCGACTCCCGCAAGCCCCGTTCCCGTGGCGATCAGCGGAGTCTTGAGCTTTTTCGCGGCCGACGTGACGGCGTTACCGGCGGCGTTCGCGCCTTTCGTCGTTGCATCCTTGGCCGCGTCGAGGGCGCCCTTCTGATCCGACGAACTCGCCTTGCGCTTGGGCGTTCTTGCGGTCTGCGAGCGGCTCGCGCTAGAGCGCGACTTCGCGGCCGTGCGGCCGTTTGCCGATGTGCGCCTGTTTGACCGGCTTCCCGAACCTGCACGCGACTTGGTCTTGGTCTGCTGAGCCATGTGGAGAGAATCCTTTCCCACTGGGGTTTCAACGAATGACTACCCGCTTCCAAGCGGATCAGTCGCAAATTGCGAATTCTGTGCGTTTCCGGTTTCCGCGACTGCGCCCACTTGACAGACGGTTCTTCTTCATAGACGCACGAGAAGCGGCGCTTTGCATGCATCCGCATCGCTTCCCTTTCTAGGTGGGATCTACGCCCTCGCTCTACCGGAATCCAACGCTACCGCGGCTCACGGGCCCAGCGCGGCGAAGGCGACGAAGCCGGCGAACAGGGCGCTCCAGGCGGCCACTACCGGTAGGCCCAGCCTGTCCTTAGGGAGCCGCCACAGCGCCAGGGCGCCGCCCGCCAGGCCGGCGACCCCGGCGGCGACTGCGTACCGGTCGAGGTCCCAGCCGGTCACAGTGAGGCCGAGCGCGATCGACACGGTGGACTGAAACGCCATCGCCCCAGTGATGTTGCCGACCGCAAGGGTGTCCTTGTCGCGGCGTATCCAGAGCACGCTGTTGAACTTCTCCGGGAGCTCGGTCGCCAGCGGCGCGAGCACGAGGGAGAGCACCAGCACGGAGATGCCGAGCTCCTCGGCGACCGTCACGACCTCCTCGACGAAGAGCTCGGCGCCGCCGACAATCATCAGCAGCCCGACGAGGAGCTGGCTGACGATCGCAATGTTGCGAGGGGGGTCCTCCTTTGTGGGGTCGAACATGAGCGGCTTGAGCTCGTCCACGTCCTCGCTCTCGCCGCTGTGCCGGACCGTCTGCCGCGCATAAGCTCCGTAGGCGATCAGCAACCCGACCGCCCCCGCGATGTGGACGGACGTCGAGTCGATCAGCCCTAGGCCGATGCCGATCGCGAAGCAGGGCAGAAAGACGCCGAGGTCGCGACGCAGCGAGCGGTCGTCGGGGGTCACCTCCGAGCCGCTGCTTCGCTGTCGGCGGAACACCAGCGCGCTTGCGCCGACGAGGAGCATGGCCACCGTGGCCAGCATGAAGGGGGCACCGACGATGGCGCCGATGGCGACCTGCTCGGACTCGCCGCCCGAGAGAACCGCGACCACGGGAATCAGCGACTCCGGCAGCGCCGTACCGACCGCGGCCAGCAGGCTTCCGACGGCTCCCTCACCGAGGTCGAGGCGATTGCCGGACCACTCGATCGCGTTCGTGAACAGCATCGCTCCGCCGATGATCAGCGCGAATGCCGCCGCCAGCAGGAGCCCCGTCATGCGGAGGCTCCTACCCGCCGCGGCGCGGAGATCACACGAGACCCGGCTTGGAAAGCTCGATGACCGTCCCATCGTCAGGCGCGAGTCGTAAAGGGCATGAAGACTTTCGGTCAGGGTGGGTCACCCGGCGTATCCTCATGCGGGCGAGGGGCGCTCGCCAAATCAGAAGGGCGCTTCCGCACGAGGTCCGAGGAGACCGTTTTGGATCAACGCACGGGGCACACGAACACAGCGATCTTCGCGGCGAACGGGCCCTTTCGCCGCCGTCTGCTGAAGGCTGCCGGCGCGGCCTCCTTGGCGCTGTTCGCTGCATGGCTGATGGCGCTTGCCCTTGGGGTCTGGAGCGGATTCGAATTGCTGCCCGGCTTGCCCAGCTCCGATTCGACGCGCCCGTCCGAGGCCAGCTCCAGGACCCAGCACCCTCCGGCTGCGGCGCCCGCTCAATCCCATCCTCAATCCCATCAGTCCGCTCGGGCGGTGAGAACTGTCTCCTCCTCCACGCCGGCCGGCAGCGGCACCGACAGTGGCAGCGGCGGTGGCGGCGGTAGTGGCACGACCCGTTCGCAAGACTCAAATCCGAAGGCCACCGCGCCACAGCCCGTTCACTCGCCGAGCACCTCGAGCACGCCGCCGGCGACGAGCGACGACACGACCACGACGACCGGCGTGCCGACCGATTCACCTGGGAATCTGCCGAGCGGCAGTGAAGTGCCCGGCCAGCTGCCCTAGCGGGACCGCATGACAGTCCAGCCTGCCCGACTCCGCCGACCGCGAAGCGAACGCGGGCGCCGACTCGCGCGCAAGATCGAGCGGCCGCCTGCCCACTGGCTCATCCTCTGCCTGTTCGTCGGGACGCTGGTCGCGCTGTTGCTTGCGGAGGGACTCACGGAGCACAGCACCGGCGCGAGCGGAACGCCGCCGCCCACGACCGCTAACCGGGGTCAGGGCGCTGGAATCGAACGCGGCCCTGTGGGTCGCCGGCCCCAACGGCACGCTGGTCCCACGCCAGGAGCGGATCGGAAGGCGCGTCGCCCTCACCTTCGACGACGGGCCCGACCCCAAGTGGACCCCGAAGATCGCAGACACGCTCAGGCGGCTGGGCGTGCCGGCGACCTTCTTCGCCGTCGGGGAGCACGTCGTCGAGAACCCGGGTGTGATCGCCGACCTCCACCAGGATGGCTTCGAGATCGGCAACCACACCTTCAGCCATGCCGATCTAGCCTCGGCCGGAATACTCAGGGATCTCCAGGTCTCGATGACCCAGAGCGCGATCTCGGGCGCCGCGGGGGTCCGGCCGCGCCTCGTCAGACCTCCGTACTCCGCCACCCCGGACGAGGTCGATCCGCAGCAGGAACGGAGCTATGCGGACATCGCGCAACAGGGCTACGTGATCGCGCTCGCGAACTACGACTCGGAGGATTGGCGCAGCCCCGGCGTCGCCGAGATCGTCCGCAACGCGACCCCGCCGAGCAAGCGCGGCGGAGTGATCCTGATGCACGACGGGGGAGGCGACCGCTCGGAGACCGTGGCGGCCCTGGAGCGTCTGGTGCCCGAACTGCGCGCGCGGGGATTCAAGTTCGTGGGCCTGAACGAGCTGCTCGGCGCCGGACCGAGCCAGGTGGATCCGCCCGCGTCCAGCGGCCAGCGAGATCCGCGGAAAGATGCTGATCGCCTCGCTGACAGCCGCCCACCTGCTCACCGAGGTGATCGCCGCGCTCCTGATCCCGATTGCGGTCCTCGCGATCATGCGGGCAATCGCCGTGGTCGGGCTCGGCCGCGTACACCGGGCGAGACTGCGGAAACAGCCTCCATCCGAGGATTTCCAGCCGCCGGTGTCTGTCGTGGTCCCGGCCTACAACGAGGCGACCGGGATCGAGCAGGCGGTCCGCTCGCTTGCCGCCTCCGACTACCCGGAGTTCGAGGTGGTGGTCGTCGACGACGGTTCCACCGACGGCACCGGCGAGCTCGTCGACGGTCTCGGCCTCTCCCGGGTCCGCGTTATCCGGGAGGCGAACCGCGGCAAAGCCGCGGCGCTCAACACCGGTCTCGCCGCCGCCAGGCACGAGCTGATCGTGGCGGTCGATGCCGACACCGTCTTCGAACCCCACACGCTCACCTCCCTGGTGCGCCCGTTCGGCGATCCGGGCGTCGGTGCGGTCGCCGGGAATACCAAGGTCGGTAACCGGAACCGCCTGCTCGGCCTCTGGCAGCACATCGACTACGTGACCGGTTTCAACCTGGACCGACGGCTCTACGACGTGCTCGGCTGCATGCCGACGGTTCCGGGCGCCATCGGCGCCTTTCGACGCAGCGCCCTGCGCGAGGTCGGTGGCTTCTCGAGCGACACGCTCGCTGAGGACACCGACGTGACCATCGCGCTCGGCCGCCGCGGTTGGAAGGTGGTCTATGCCGAGGACGCCCGGGCGTTCACCGAGACGCCCGGCAGCTGGAGCGGGCTGTGGCGCCAGCGCTATCGCTGGTCGTTTGGCACGATGCAGTCGGTCTGGAAGCATCGACGGGCGTTCCTGCGGCGGTCGGAGGGACCGATAGGGACGATCGGCCTTCCTTACCTCGTCCTCTTCCAGATCGCCCTGCCGCTGCTCGCGCCGCTCATCGACGTCTTCGCGCTCTACGGGATCCTCTTCCTCGATCCCGTCCCGGTGCTCGCCTACTGGCTCGCCTTCAACTTGCTGACGCTGGCGCAGGGCGCCTACGCCTTCCACCTCGACCGCGAGCGCCCCTGGGTGCTCTGGGCGATGCCGCTGCAGACCTTCGTCTATCGCCAGCTCATGTACCTGGTCGTGCTGCAGTCCGTGGCGAGCGCACTGCAGGGGCTGCGGCTACGCTGGCAGCACGTCGAGCGCTCCGGCGACATCCAGGTTGCCATCGATTCGCCCCGCTAGTCTCCGTCATCGTGGGGAGCGCAACAGTGGGGAAGGGAACGATGCGGGAGCGGCTGATTGTCGCGGTCACGGCCGGCGCGGTGTTGGCGATGCTGGCCGCTCCATCGGCCGCCGGGGCTGCTGTGAGCATCGGACAGACCGGAGCTCCGAACCTGAGCTGCCACGGTCAGTTCTACCTGATTCAGTCAGCCACCGACGGGGACCCGAGTTATGCCGTCCCCTCGGGCCCTTACGGGGTGATCACGAGCTGGAGCTCTGAGGGCTTTATCGAGAATCCAGGAACGGGAAGGCTGTTCGTCTGGCGACCAACGGCCGCCCCCAATCAGTTCATCTACGTGGATTCGACCAGGCCGGAGATCTTCGCGGCGGGCATAGTGAGAACGTTCGCGGCTCGTCTCCCAGTGCAGGTCGGCGACGTCCTCGGGATGCTCGCACCCCAGCCCTGCCTGCTGGGAGGGCCAGGCCATCCGGTAGGGGACCAGGTCAGGTCTTTCCCCAGCGCAACCGAACCCACGAAAGGCTCGACTAAAACGACCACAGAGCTGTTGTTCGGTTCCCGGATCCTCATTGCGGCGAACGTCGAGCCGGATTCCGACCGCGACGGCTTCGGCGATGAGACCCAGGACCAGTGCCCGACCAATGCCACCACCCAGGGACCCTGCTCTCAAACACCCCCGGCCACTTGCAAGGGCAACCCCGCGACCATCGTCGGCACGAGCGGCAACGACGTGCGCAATGGAACCTCCGGCAAGGACGTGATGGTCGGCCTGGGCGGGAACGACAAGCTCTCCGGCCACGCCGGAAACGACACGCTGTGCGGCGGCTCGGGCAAGGACACCCTGCTCGGCCAGAAGGGGAGGGATACCCTGAAGGGCGGTCCCGGCAAGGACAAGCTCAAGGGCGGGGCTGGAAAGGACAAACAGATCCAGTAGCGATGCCTTGGGGCCGTTCGGTGGGACTCATTCTGGACGACGCCATCTGGACGACGCCAGGCAGGCTGAAATGAGCTGAGATCAGCTCGGTTTCCCTCAGTTCGGTACCAAGGTTGGTACCCCGAATGGCGGCTGCCGCCTGACGCCCGGTTTGCCTAGCCGAGGACGTTCTCGTCACCGATTGGATCCCCCAGGACGATCCCGTCCGAGGTGATACCGAACTCGCGGATCTCGGGGTCATGGGCGCTCGCGCGTGACTTCACAACAGTCACCGTGCGCAGGAGGCGCGAGTCGCGGCGCAGGTATTGCAGCAGGATGACGTTGTCGGAGAGGTGAGATATCCCATACTCGGCCAAGCGACCGACGTGGAAGAGATCCGGCACCTCGCTGGTCATGATCGGGCTTATCCCCGCGTGCGAGAGGCGTTGCGTGAGCGAATAAATGAACTCTCGGAAGCGAACGGGATCGGTCGCCGCGTAGTGCAGATCGCTCAGGCTGTCGATCAGAACGCGCGTCGCGCCGGTGGCCTCCACGAGGTCGAGCAGTTCGTAGACCCATTCGTCGATGTAAACGTCGTTGGGAGATCGATACATGACCGCCACCCGCTCGTCGTCCAGCGACCAGCCGAAGCCGCGAGCCATCCTCTGCAGCTGGACCGGGTTCTCCTGAAGCGTCGCGATCACGCCGGGCTGGCCGCTCGCCGCCCGTTGAAGATGAAGTGAAGTCCCATCAATGTCTTCCCCGCACCCGACGGCCCGGCTACGAGGGTGGAGCTACCCTGCCCGTAGCCCTCGGCAAGCATGCGTGTCGAGCGGCGGGATTCCTGTTGAGATCCGGTGTTCGCCGAGCGCGTAGGCCTCCTGACTGCGGAGGTCGGCGAGCCGGGGGAAGACAGTGATGCCGTCCATGGAGAGGCGATATCCGTGGCGCCCTGAGCGGAAATCGCTCCCGCGTAGCTTGATCACCTGAATCAGGCGTTGCGCACGCTCGTTCGCGCGCTCCATTTCGAGCGAGATGATCCCATCGGCCACGGCCGCCTCGGGCGCCGTGCGCATCTCTTCCTCGCTGTATTCGCCTATCCAGAACGAGGTCACGGGAAAGGCCGTGAGGAGGGCGGCAAGGTCGTGCAGGAAGGTCCGAAAAGCCTGCGCGTCCTCCGCGAATGCGGCGAGCGCCTTGAAGCTATCTATTGCGATGATCCCCGGCCGCCGCTCCCTGGTTAACGAGGCGATCCGCTCGGTCACCGCGCTGAGCCCACCCGCGCCCCCCACGGTGTCGCCAAGGTCCTCGTAGTAGACCGACCGGCCGATCGCATCGCGATCGAAGAAGCTGAGCGTCTGGCCGTAGCGGAGGATCTTCTCGAACGGTTCCGAGACCGTGGAGAGGTAGATCGCTGGGCGCTCTTCGGTCGCGCCCGCGAAGACGAACTGCTCAGACAGGATGGTCTTTCCTGAGCCGGGCAGCCCGATGATCAGGTTGATCCCATTCATCGGCAGGCCCCCGCCGAGGATCTCGTCGAGCCCCTCGTCGCCGCTCGTAAGGCGCTCGTCCACTACCGACTCTCCTGCGGGCGACCACCGATCAGCGCGCTGGCTCCCACGAGGTCCTTGACGGTCGAGACGAGCTCGAGCGGGTCGAATGGCTTCTGCAGAAAGGCGTCAGCGCCCGCAGCAAGCGCTTCGTCCCGTGCCTCGAGGGCGGAGATCGCGAGCACCGCCCCGGCCTCGTGCTGCTTCAAGCGCCTACATAGCTCCGTCCCCATACCTCCGGAAATCATCAGATCCACGATCGCGAGGTCGGGCCGGCTCTCCAGCCACTGCTCCTCGGCTTCGTCGACTGCGAGCGCCAATTTCACCTCATACCCCTCGGTGCGCAGGAAGAACTGCACTAGTTCCGCCCCCGCAGGATCGCGTTCGGCTAGCAGCACGAGCAGCCGCGTGCGATCGCTCGGGCCGTCGCTCTCCTGGGGCCGGCCACCCTGTCCTTGGTCGGAAAGCAGGCGGTGGGCGTCGGCCGCCGAGAGCCCGCGCTCGACCTCCGTCGCGATGAATCGGAGCTGCTCCACCTGATCGCGGGAGTACAGCCGGTGTCCGCCCGGGCTCCGCTCCGGGACGATCGTCGCGTAGCGCTCCTCCCAGTTGCGGATCGTGGCGGCCGGAATTCCCAGCATTCGAGCAACTGCACCGATGCTGTAGACGCCATGGTCAGCGCTCGGTTGATCAGCCACGCTGTGGATGCTAGTCGATGCCCGCGACAAGTTGGCTAGCTGATGGGGAGAATGCTGATGAGGTTTGGAGAAGATAATGCTCAAAACTTCATCATAATCTGATAGTGTCCTTGTATCGGAGCGCTCAGAGACAGCCGCGCCTCTGAACCGAGATGGCCCGAGGTTCAGCTCCGCAAGCTCGACTCGGGTGTGGCGGCAGTTCAGGTGAGCGGGGAGCTGGACCTGGCCTCCGCAGGAAAGCTCGATGCGAAGATTGAGCAGGCTCTGGCACAGGACTCCGCGCCGCTGTTGATCGACTTCACCGACTGCGGATTCATCGACTCCACGGTCCTCTCGGTATTGGTCGGGCTGCGCCGCACGCTCGGTGATTCCGGTCCCCGCCGTTTCGCGGTTGTCGCCCAAGGCCAACCCCTCAACGTGCTGCGCCTCACCCGGCTTGATCGCGAGCTGTCGGTATACCCCAGCGTGGCGGAGGCCCAGAGAGTCTTGCGGTCATCGGGGTAACGGAGCCACAGGCGTGAGCTTCTAGGAGACGCACGGGAATCGCATCTCCAGCCGCGTGCCGCGATCCTCGGTGTGGATCTCGACGCTGTCGGTCACCGCTCCGATGATCGGTAGACCGAAGCCGGCTTGAGGAGACCTGGAGGGCGTCGTTATCCCGGAGCCATTGTCCGCTACCTCGACGAGAAGCTCGTTCGGACCGTCGAGTTCGGCTCGCACCGTGATCACGCCATTGTCGCGGCCGACGTAGGCGTGTACGACAGCGTTGGTGACCGCCTCCGAGACCGCGAGCTCGACGTCATGGCGGTTGGCCCCCACGGCCTCCGCGTATGCGGCGACTCCTTTTCGAGCCTCGGTGACACTCGCTGGGTGGCTGCGGGTCCTCAGTTCAAGCGGGGGCAAGTTGAGGCTGGAATCGAGCTTTGTCATCCAGCCACCTCGGTCCACGCCACCGTCGTGTGCGAGGCCGGGCAGCTTGCTCCCAGGGTGCGGATCATGGTTCCCGCCTACCCGATCAGGGACCGTGGCACGCCAGGCCCAGTCCTGTTCTCCGCATTGGGCCCGCGCCTGTTCCTGAACAACCAGGGGCCCTCGTGATGAGGGCCTCTTGGGGAGTAGCGGGGGCCTTGGCACCCCTGGGCGGGGCGAGCGCGCTGCGCCGCCCTAGATCTGCAGGCGTTTGAGCGCCTCCCGAATCTCCTCCTGGCTCCCCTTGTCCAGGACCGGCTCGTTCTCGAGCCAGAGGACGAAGGCGTGAAGCCAGAGCAGCCGCACGTCCATCTCGAGCACGCTCGCGTAGGCCATCAGCACCTCCTCGGGCTGCCGCGGCCAGGCGATCCCGTCCTCGAATCGGGCGATCGTCGCCTGGTTTACCTCGATCTCCGCCGCGATCTTCACCTGAACGACGCCCCTCTCCTCCCGCGCCTGGCGACAGGCGCGCCCGAGCCAGGGCAGTAGGGGACGCGGAACCTCCTCGGCCTTCATCGCCGCAGTTCTATCCGACCGGCGCGGCATCGGGCTTGATCCCTGGGTCATATGCGTCTCGTATCTTCGTCTGAATCATATGCACACTCTTGTATATTACCAATGGTTATGATACAACATCAAAGGTGAGAGCGGCGACGAAGCACGCATCCGGGGCCCCGAGGGGAAGGGCCAGGGCAAGTACGACCCCTCACACCGAGTACGTCACGGTCATCAAGTAGCTCGACCCGCAACCGAACTCGGGGGGAGAGGGCGCCACAGCGGCTCCCTCTCCCTTTGTCGTGCCTGGGCAACCTGCGACCCGCTGAGATCAGCTGAGCTTCGCTCAGTTCGGTACCCCGGCTGGTACCTCGGTGCTTGCCTTGGAGCGTGAGCTTTCTGATCGGTCGCCGAGCCGCTGATTGATCCGGATCAAGGTCACACTCGTTCTCGGGAAGGGCTCCGGGCTTTGCGCGTCTTAGCCCGTAGACGCACTCGATCGCGGAACCGCGACCGAGAACCGCAAACCGGAGGTACTCCCAATGAACACCACATGGCTCACCCGGCCCATTCAGCTGGCCGTGGCACTCGCAGCCGTCGCGATCGCGGTCCTTGTCACCGCTGATTACTCGAGCGCGGGCGGCAAGGTCGATGGCGTTCGCGCCTCGCTCAAGAAAGGCACGTTGAAGGTCAAGGGCGGCGGCCAGGCGAATTCCGTGGCGCTCCGCCTGAACGGCGACCAAAGCCAGATCCAGGTCGATGTTGGTGACAACGGCTCGGCCGATTTCTCCTTCGACCGCGGCGACATCTCCGCGATCAAGGTGCAGACGGGCAACGCCGGCGACACCGTTCGGCTCGATGACTCGAACGGCGCCTACACCAACATGATCCCCACCACAGTCGCCGGCGGCGGCGGCAACGACTCGCTGCAGGGCGGTCAGCTGGTGGCAGTCGCCCAAAACGAGAAGTACAAGGGCGGTGACGGCAACGACGCGGTTGACGGCGGGCGGGGCAACGACATCGCCTACCTCGGCGGCGGAAACGATTCGTTCCGCTGGGATCCGGGTGAAGGCAGCGACGTGCTCGAGGGCCAGGACGGGATCGACACGATGCTGTTCAACGGCGCCCCCGGTGCCGAGACCGTCGACATGTCGGCGAACGGAGAGCGGCTGAGGTTCCTCCGCGAGCCGGCCGGGATCACGATGGACACCAATGACATCGAAGTCGTCGACTTCAACGCACTCGCCGGCATCGACGTCATCACCGTCAACGATCTGACCGGAACCGATGTGACGAAGACCAACCTCGATCTCGCGTCGACCCTCGGCGGCAGCGCCGCCGACGCCGCGGACGACATCGTTTTCGTCAACGGCACGAACGGCGACGATTCGATCGACATCACCGGCAACGGATCCGGAGTCGACGTGACCGGACTGGCCACGGCCGTCTCGGTCAAGCACCCGGATCTGGCCGACCTCCTCGCCGTCGACACCCGCACGGGCACGGACAACGTGACCCCGACCGGTGTCGCCGGAGTGCTGCAGGTGCGGGTCGACGGTGTAGCTCTCTAGACCCGTTTTCAGCCAGCCGCCAGGAGCGGCGGAGTGAAGGGAAAGGGCCGGCATCGCCGGCCCTTTCCTCGTCGCCAAGCCAAGCCCTGAGGCCGCCTTAACGCAGGGTGCTAGACGTTCCGCGAGGCGGCGAGGTCGACCAGGGTCCTCGCCGGAACTGTCGCCGGGGCGACGATCACACAGGTGTGACCCTGCTGAGTCCACGTGACCGTGGTGCGCTCGCCGCCACGGGCGAGGCTGTAGGTCTTTCCCTCGCGCGTCACCTCGCGGCCGGGCGGATCGTCGCCCAAGGCGTCGCCGGCAACGACCGCGTAGGCCAACCGCGCCCCGTCGGGATTCCGATAGAAGATCGTCTCAACGTCGCGGCCCGAGACCTCGCCCTCGCGGCGACCGACGGCCCGCCAGGCGAATGACGTCCTCCAGTCGGGGAACTGCAGGTCGCCGACCCTTGCGTCGATCACTGGCGGGTCGCCTCCGAGCGGCCGCGGTGGGGCCGCCGTTGGGTCGAGTCGAGCCGCCGCATATACCTCGCTGAGCGAGGGCTCGGTTTCGTCACCGCCCGTCTGGAGCGCGATCGCGACTACCGCCAGTGCCGCAGCGACGGCGCTTGCCGTCGCCAGGCCCCAGCGATGCCGACGCCATAACGGCGCCCGGCTCGCCGCGGCACGTTCCCGCTCACGCTCGATCGACTCGCGCAGCGACTGCGGTGCGCGAACGTCGGCGACCGCGGCGGCGATCAGCTTCTCGCCTCTGCGGGCGAGCGCCTCTTCCTCTTCGCTCAGTGGTCTGTCGTGCTCATCGGGCATGGATCAGCCTTTATCCCCTTGGACGCCTTCCAGGGAGGATTCCATCCCGCGGGCGACCTGCGCCCGTGCCCGGGACAACCTCGAGGTGATGGTCGCCTCCTTGGTGCCGAGGAGCTCGGCTGCCTCCCCGTAGCTGAGCCCGGCGACGTCCACCGCAACCAGGGCGTCTCGGAACACCTCGGGGAGGGCAGCGATCACGGCGAACACCTCCCGCGCCTCGGCGGCTTCATCGGGCCTGGTCGCCGATCGCGGATCAACCGGCTCGAAGCTGTCATCCCGCGCCGCGAGGGCAGGCCGGCGGGCGGCAGCCCGGCGCGAGCTGATGAAGGTGTTTCGCAGCACCTGCAGCAGGTAGCCGAGATCGTCGTCGCTTCGAATCCGTCGCGGCTTGGCCAGCACGCGGGCGAACGTCTCCTGGACGAGATCCTCGGCGTCCGCACGCGAACCGGACAGGGCCCAGGCAGCGCGAAAGAGCCGGTCGATGTGGTCCCCCAGACTGTCCGGATCGAGAATCCGTTCGCGAGCCGTCACCGCGCCCCGAGCGTAACGCCCCCGCACACGCTGCGGCGCTATGCACACCAAGGGCCCTCGTTATGAGGGCCCTTGGCTAGTAGCGGGGGCCCGATCCGTTTCTCGCTACCACGCCACGCGTGTCCGGGAACAAACCACGCTGCCTGCGCTCAGCTAACGCCTACTCTCGACCCAGCGGCGCCGCAGGGCCTCCTCGCCGTAGCCGGCGCTGACGCCCTCGAGGTAGGCGAGCACGTCCCCGGGTGAGTCCTCGACCCCCGCTGCTTCCTGGTAGCGGGTGCCGGGCATCCAGACCGGCCCGCCGGACACCCCGCTGACGCCGCCGAGCTTGTCGGCGCGCTCGACGACGACCACGTCCAGGCCGGCATCGGCCGCGACGATCGCGGCCGTGAGGCCCCCGATCCGACGACGACGAAATCAGCTTCGTGAGTCTCCATCTCTCGTCCAATCCATCCCGTAGGGCCGCAGCTAGATCCCGAGCAGCTCGTCCGCCCGGTTTCGCTCCACCCCGGCACCGGTCTTGGTGACGAGGTCGTCCAGCACCGCCCTGCCACGCTCCGGAGAGTCCTCCCAGCGGACGTTGGCCATGATCGGCCAAAGCAGGTTGTAGGCGACCGCGTAGCGGTACTGCTCGGCGGCGCGCTCGTACGGGTAGTCCTCGACCCCGCTCTGGGCAAGCTGCTCGCAGTAGCGGGTAATCAGCGCCTGCTCGTGCTCGTCGATCAGCTCCGCGGGGACGCTGGTGCAGAGCAGGTAGGCGAGCTCGCGCACGCCGCACTCCTGCTGTGCCGTCTGGAAGTCGATGAAGACGGGCTTGCCCTCCTGGTCGAAGAAGAGGTTGTCCGCCCGTAGCTCGCCGTGCGTGATCGCCTTCGGCGCCGTCAGCTCCTCGACGAGGCGCGGCTGCAACTCGACGAACCGGTCGCTGATCTCCACCGCCGCGGGAGGCAGCAGCTCGACCAGGGCGTCGCGGCGCAGCTGCCAGACGTGCGCGAACAGCTGCCCGTACTGGGCCTGCACGGCCTGGCCTGCCTCCGAGTCGACCGGCCAGAAGCGGGCCGCGTAGCGCGCCAGCACCTCGTCGTTCTCCCACGACCAGGAGTGGAACGCGGCGAGGCCGTCGACCACGGCCTCGGCCTGCTCCAGCGTGAACCCCTCCAGCGGGTCAACCGCGGTGCAGTCGACCAGGTCCTCCATCGCCAGCACGAAGTCCGTGCTCTCCTCTGGCTGCAGCGCGACATAGACCGCCGGGGTCCGCACGGGCAGCTCCGGCGCCAGCTCGCGATAGAAGAGGACCTCGCGCCCGTAGGCGCCGATCGCGTCGAGCATCTGTCGGACCTCGCCCTCGATCGGCAGCTTCACGACCATTGTCGGAGGCGTTCCCTCGGGACCCTTCAGAAAGAGCCGAAAGAGCTGACAGGCGAAGGCTGAGCCGACGCCGACCCCCTCGCTGCCCGTGACCTCGACCTCCGCATCGGCGCCCACCGCCCCGGAGTCGCGGAGCACGCCGGTCACCCAGGCGTCGTCGAGCTCCTCCGGCGAGGCAGGTAGCCGCTCGGCGGCTGAAGAGGCGCTCATCGAAGCTTCACGGTCCTCTCGCTCAGCCCGTAGCCGACCTCCCCGTCCCAGGTGAAGCGGGACATCGCCTCGCTAAGCAGATGATGGTTCTTGCCCTCGGGCGCACCCGCGCCGATCACCAGCTCCCCAGGGCCGGAGATAGTCAGCGCCCCGACCTGGAAGGGCTCAGCCGAGATCTCGATTGTCTCCCCCTCGACCTCGAAGCGGAGCACATAGCCGCCCGCGCGATCATCCCAGCTGTCGATCAGGGGGGCGGGACCGACCAGGCGGCCGTAGCGGAGGTTGTCCCCATCGCAGAAGGCGGCGTGGTTCATGCGCCCGCTGCCGTCCTGGTTGCCCAGGTACATGAGGCAGAACGCCCGCCCGTCGGGAAACTCGGCATGGCACCAGATGTGGTTCTCGAGACCCGAGAGATCCCGGGTGCCGGTGCTGTGATCGCGGATGCCCGTACCGCTGAGCGGGATCCTCCGGTCCCCGTAGGAGAGCTCGCCCGAGACGACGCAGTGCTGCTCGTAGTGCCAGGAAGCCCAGTTCTGCTCCTTCATCTCCCCGAGCTCGAAGACCGGTCCCATCGCCTCGTAGTTGAGCTCGAACTCCATCTTCGCGTGAGCGCTATCTCGGAGAGCGCCGGCCCTGAGGCTTTCGCCGTCGAGATGTGTGGCCGCCCCCTTGAACGTCTTACGCCAGTGGCGGTACGGCTCGATGCACTCGTACCTGAGCCCCGGGCCCGAGGGGCCGCTTGGGCTCTCGCCCCCGTAGCCAAAGGACCGGGCGACCAGAAACTCGTCGTCCGGGAGGTAGACCACGGCGAGCTCCTCCCACAGGTCCGGGTCGAACGAGACCCGGCCGATGTGCAGGAAGAAACCGACCTGCGCCTCGGGGCAGTACGCCTGGCTCAGGTAGTTCTCGACCCAGAGCGGGACGTCCGGCAGCGGGTGCAGGACCTCATCCTCGGGCGCGAGATACTCGGGCCGGGGGATCTCCCCGGTGAGGGTGGCCGGACTCGTCGCGGAGCTCATGCCGGAACGGGCGCCTCGACGCCCTTGAGGATGTTCGAGATCTCCGCGCCGCGGACCATGGTGGCCTCGGCGTGCTCAGGCCCCAGGGCGAGGGGCACCATGTCGGCGATGCCGACGAAGGTCGCCCCAGCGTCGACGAAGCCCTGAGCCTGAGCCGCGACCTCCTTAGGGTCGCCGCAGAAGTACGAGGCCCGGGACATCTCGATCGGCGTGCGGGCGACGACGTCGTCGATCTCCTCGGCGCTCTGGCTGAACGGCACCCACTTCATCGCGTAGTGCCAACCCTCGGGCATCACCGGTTCCAGGCCCATCTCCTTCCAGGCGTCCTGATCGAGCCGGCCGAACTGCCCCGCGAAGTACTTGACCACCGGGCTTTCGAGGACCTGCTCGATCACGTCGGGGTCCTCGTGGCAGACGGTGAAGAACCAGATCCCGAACCCGAACTCGTCGGGATCGCGATCGTTGGCCTCGACCTTCTGCCTCAGGTCGGTGACAACCGCGCCGAAGCGCTCGGGGTCCGCATCGTCTGCGGAATCGCGGCCTCGAGACCATCGCAGTACTTGGCCGCCATCTCGAGCAGCTTCGGGCCGCCCCCGAGCGCCCAGATCTGAGGCCGCTTGGCGGGTTTCGTGGCGCCGATGAAGCCGTTCTTGAAGGTCCAGTGGTTGCCCTCGAAGTCGAATGGCTCGTCGGCCTCCCAGAGCAGATGGGAGAGCTTCAGCAGGTCCTCCATCCGGGAGAGGCCCTCCGAGCGCTTGTAGCCGAACGGCCTCGCCTGGCGCAGCTCGCCCGCGCCGAGCGCGAGGACGACCTGCCCCTCGGTGGAGCCCTGCAACGTGTAGAGCTTGCGCATCAGCTCGGCGGGGCCGTTGCGGATCGCGTCGGTGCTGAGGCGGAGGTTGATCTTCGGATTGGCGGCGATCGCGAACGCGGCCTCGACGAACGGGTCGTAGGTCGAGTTACCGTCCATCACCGCGGCCATCGGCGCCGTCTCAGGCTTCCAGAGGTTGCCGGGGAACCAACCCGAGAGCTCGTCCCAGAGCCAGAAGTAGTCGATGTTCGCCTGCTCCATGAACCCCACGTATGGCGGGATGGCGGAGACTGGCGTGGTGCGGTGATTGTCGAAGGGCAGGGCGGTGACAGGCGCTGCGTTCATTTGACCTCCTCGTTGACGACGGAGCGCTCGGACAGCCCGTAGCCGAGCTCGTCGGCGAGGCGATAGCGCGTCTCGGTTTCGAAGACTGTCTGCTGGCTCGGACGGGCCGGCGCGACGTCATCTCGATGACCATGAACGGATGAACGGCGAGACGATCTGCTCAGCTTCGGACGCTGCCAGCTCAGGTAGGGAAGCTCGTCGCCGACGTTGCGCTGCTGACCGACATCACCGGCCGCGCGAGTGAAGGCGGCGGACCTGGTGCAATCGCGCCGCCGTTGCTCCTCGCAGCCAGCTCAAAATGCCGCTGACCAGGCCATAAGGCGAGGCCCCGTGCTCGGGAAGCCCTCGGTCAGGCCGGCAGTCGCGCGAAGAAGAGCTCGTCCACGCCGTCGTAGGGCTGCGCCTCAGCGGGCGCGGGCAGGGACAGGACTCGGGACTGCACCACCTGCTCGACCCCGTCGACAGCGGCGAGCGCATCGGCGCCGGGCCGCTGCTCCTCGAACGCGTCCCGCTCGGTCCCGTCGCCGCGGCGCAGGAAGCAGAGGAGCTTCACGCCGGTCGGTGCGCTCCGGCCGGCCGCTGCCCGTGGTGGTCCCGCGGTCCTCGCAGACCAGTACCCGCAGCTCGTCCATGGCGAGGAAGTTCGGCTCGTCCTTCCCGGCGCCCTCGGTGTACGCGGGATCCTGGCCGAGCGCAAGCGCGTCCTCGAGGCTGTCGAACCAGGCCTCCGCCACTCCCTCGTAGGGGCTCTCGCCGAACGGCGCGGCGCCGACCGGCTCGCGGTGGGATTGGACGTAGCTGAGCAGCTTCGTCACGGGGTCGGAGAACGGCGCGTGCCGGTACCGCCAATGCTCGTGAAACTGCTCGTCGGACAGGTCCGATCGCTTGGCGAGGAGCTCGTAGAACTTGGTTGGCATATCCGGTTTCTTTCGGCTCTATGGGAGTCAGTCGGAGGGAAGGGGCGTAGCGCCGAGGCCGGGACGAGTCCAGACACTGGAGCCCGGGGAGCCAGCTTCCTCGGCCTCCTGCTGATCGATCGCCCTCCTCAGCACGACGATCATCGCCACCAGCCAGATCGTGACCGCCCCGGCCGCCAGCCAGAAGGTGAGGATCCCGTTCCAGGCGAAGGGGCCGGTCTTGAAGAACAGGACGAGCACGCCGGGCAGCAGGAGCAGGGCGATCCACAAGTTGAGATAGCCGACCCAGCGCGGGAAGACCGGGTCGGCGCGGCGATCGGTGAAGGTCGCGACGGCCACGGTGAGGAACACCGCCATCAGGGGAAAGACGACGGCGACAAACGGCAGCCAGCCCGCGGCATGCAGCGCCCGGATCGTGCCTGGGTCGGTCCCGGCCGGCTCGAAGGAGGCCCCCATCCAGAAGAGCGTGGGCATGATGATGCCCGCGATCCAGAGTGCCGCCATGCACAGCTGCAGGTAGGCGAGCGGAGCGGCGTGACCCTCGATCCGGCGGATCTGGGCCGAGAGGACGGCGGCGAACGGGCCGAGGAGCGTCCCGCCGAGGCCGATCAGAAGGGCCCCGATGCGGATGCCGGTCGCGTGGTCGCTGTAGGCGCGGGAGACCGTGGCGGCGCTGTCGTGGGGTGACGGCGGCGGGAACCAGTGCGCGAACAGCAGGCCCATGAAGACGAAGCCCATCATGCCCAGGCCGCACCAGAGGCATTGCCGTTGCACGTTCGGGTTCATTTGAGGTCCCACATGAAGAGGACGCCGATCGAGGGCGTCGCGATGCGGCGACCCTGAGCACAGGTGCGAACACTGTGTCTGGACTTAAAGTGCCCCAACCGGCGGCTTTCCGGATAGGCTCTGCTCGCGGCCCCACCGCCCCGGGGCCTGACGTGAATGCCCAAGACGACGTCGAACCCAGCCCCACGCCCCGAGATGGTCGCCCGGCTCAGCGACGGGGTCGAGGCGCTGCTCGCGGAGAACAGCTACGCCGAGATCAAGATCAACGACCTCCTCAAGGAGAGCGGCCTGGGAAACGACCTTCTACGCCTACTTCGACAACAAGGCCGCGCTGCTCAGCCTGCTCGCCGAGCGAGTGATATCGGACCTCACCGGCTTCGAGGGATCGTGGTGGACGCTGCCGCCCGATGCGACCAAGGCCGAGATGCGAGAGGCCCTGGAGCGGATGCTCGACGCCTATCGGAGCCACGGACGGCTGGTGCGGGCGATAACGGACGCCGCCATCTATGACGCGGAGATCAGGGTCAGGTTCAACGGACTGGTGAACGGCGTCGCCACCGCGACGGCCGAGCATCTGCGGCAGGGACAGCGCGCCGGGGTGGTGTCGCGCGAGCTCGATCCGGACCACACCGCGTTCTCGCTGACCTGGATGCTGGAACGCGGCTTCAGCCTGCTCCTCTATCCCGCCGAGCCGGCGGAGTTGGAGCGCAGGCTCGACGCGGCAGCGGAGACCATCTGGGACGCGACGCGCGGGAGCGCCATCTGATGTCCCGGCTCGCCAGCCGCGCCGAGCGGAGTCGCCGGGAGCGGCGAGAGGTGGTCCAGCAGCAGCTGCTCGACGCCCTCGCGAGCCAGCTCGAGCGGGGAACCAGCCTCGCCGCGGTCAAGGTCGAGGACCTCGCCTCCGACGCCGGGATCTCGCGAGCCACCTTCTACGTCTACTTCCAGGACAAGGTCGAGCTCCTGGAGGAATGGCTGCTCGAGACGAGGGCCACGATGTTCGAGGTCTCGAACAGCTGGTACGCGGGCCCGCCGCCGAACAGCACGGCCGAGCTGACAGGACTGGTGCGCGCCGTCTTCGACGGCTACCGCGAACGGCTGACGCTGATGGCCGCCATGCACGAGATGGCCCTCTACGACGAGACGCTGAGGGAGGAGTTCGCCGAGGCGCTCGAGCTCCACTTCTCGGCGCTCAGCGACCACATCGCGCGCGGGCAGCGGTTCGGCGCGATCGACGGGCGCCTCCGGCCCCGCGAAACCGCGGAGTGGCTCGTCTCCCTGCTCGAGCGGGTCCCCACGCAGATCGATCGGCAAGCGAGCGCGAAAGAGCTCGAGCTTCATCTGGAGGCAGTGGTCGGCGTTATCTGGTCGACGCTCTATGCGACCCACGAGCGGCCGCCGGCGGCACTCAACGCCTAGACACGGAGTTCTGTATCCTCCTCCAATCCGAGCAGGGCGACAAGGGACCGGCGCAACGGAAAAGTGGTCCATTGCCGCGGGTATGACACCAAGGCACAGGCCCTCGAAGCCGCTGGGCTCTCGGAATAGCCGCCTCGATCTCACCATCTATCTCAGGGACCGGGGTTGGCCGATGCCGCACAATGTCAGTCCCGAGGCGATTGTCGTCGGGGTCGAGAGCGAAGAGGAGTAGCACTTGAGAGAGGAGCTCGCGATTCGGGAGGGGAGGTCGCGGTGAGAGTCGGAATCGTCGGGGCCGGCCGCATCGGCGGCAACTGCGCCAGGCAGTTCGCGAAGGGCGGACACGAGGTGAAGTTGAGCTTCTCTCGTGATCCGTCCCGACTGGAAGCCCTGGCCGCGGAGATCGGCGATCGGGCCAGCGTCGGCACCCCGGCCGAAGCGACCGAGTTCGGCGAGGTCGTCGTCTTCTCGGTGCTCTGGGACTCGATCGACGCCGCCCTCGCCGAGATCGGCTCGCTCGAGGGAAAGATCGTGATCGACACCTCCAACCAGTTCGGAAGCGTCAGCCCTCCGGCTGAGGGGCAGACGGCGGCCGAGCACAACGCCGCCCGCATGCCCGGCGCCCGCTACACGAAGAGCTTCAACACGCTCACCTCCGGCTTTCAGGCCGAGGTCGCGGACCGCACCGGGGACGATCGCGTTGTGCAGTGGATCTGCGGCGACGATCCTGAGGCGAAGCGGGTCGTCGCCGGCTTGATCACCGACGCCGGCTATGTGCCGGTCGACCTCGGCGGCACGGCCGACTGCGCCGTGATGGAGGCGCCCACGGCGGGCGGGAGCGGTCTTCGGCGAGGAGTATCACCCCGCCGACGCCGCAAAGGTCCTCGACGCGATCAAGGCCGGCCGGAAGATCCCCCCGGCCCCGAGCTACGGCTGATGAGCGTGACCACGCGAGGCGCTGGACCCAGGTGACGCTCTACGGCGTCCTCGGGCTGGATGGCATGGACGGGGCCTCGATGAGCCCGACCCTTCCGGCGATCCAGGAGAAGGTGGCCTTCGTTTGGTGAGACCCGCCTAGAGCGCTAGGCCGACGGCAAAGACTTGACTTCAAGTCGAGTTGAAGGCACATGATTGTGTCTACATGCCTGTTGCGATCGTCACCGGAGCCTCGCGCGGCCTTGGTCTCGCGCTCACCCGCGCTCTTGCCGAGCGAGGCTGGCGGCTGATCGTCGACGCTCGTGGCGCAACTGCCCTCCGCGCTGCCACGAAGGGCCTTGAGGGCGTGGTTCCGATCGCCGGCGACTTGGCCGAGTCAGATCACCGCCGGGCGCTCGTCGATGCCGCCGGGGAGCGGATCGACCTCCTGGTCAACAACGCGAGCCTCCTCGGGCCCAGCCCGCAGCCCGCTCTCGCCGCGTATCCGCTCGAAGAGCTCCGGCGAGTCTACGAAGTGAACGCTGTCTCGTTGCTGGCCCTGGTTCAACTGGCCCTGCCGCGCCTCCGAGCTGATGCCACCATCGTCAACATCACCTCCGACGCGGCGGTCGAGGCATACGAAGGCTGGGGTGGTTATGGCTCATCAAAGGCTGCGCTCGACCAGTTGACGGCGGTCCTCGGCGCCGAGCACCCCGAACTGCGCGTCTATGCCCTCGATCCCGGCGACATGCGAACGCGGATGCAGCAGGAGGCCTTCCCGGGTGAGGACATCTCCGACCGCCCGGACCCCGAGGCTGCTGTGCCCGGGATTCTCGCGCTGATCGATGGATCGAAGCCAAGCGGCCGCTATCGGGCGCACGAGCTCGCGGAAGCAGCCCGATGAGCCAGCCCGCCCTTGCCGCGCAAGCCGAAGCCCGGGAGCCACCCGAGGTGCGCGGCGTCGACCGCGCCGATGTCCGGCTCATGGTCGTTAGTCGGAAGAAGGGCTCGCTCGTCCATACCCACTTCCGGGAGCTTCCGCGCTTCCTCGTTCCCGGCGACCTGCTTGTGGTCAACACCTCGGCGACGTTGCCTGCCGCGCTGCCGGCGCTGGCTTGGTGAGCGACGGCTGGAGCTTCACCTGTCGACCCCGGTCGGCGACGGAAGCTGGGCCGTCGAGCTGCGAACCACCGACCACCTGCCCTTCAAGCGCCCACCGCGGGGAACGCGTCTCGAGTTGCCCGCGGGAGCACACGCCGAGCTCGTGGCCGCCTATCTCGGGAGCAACCGGCTCGGCGTCGCCCGACTGACGCTGGGCGAGCCGCTGGAGCGGTATCTGCGCCGGCACGGTCGCCCGATCCGCTACGGCTATCTTGGGAGAGACTGGCCCATCGACGCGTACCAGACAGTTTTCGCCCGTCAGCCCGGCAGCGCTGAGATCCCGAGCGCCGGTCGCCCCTTCACTGCCGAGCTCGTGACCAAGCTCATCTCCGGCGGAGTTGTCATCGCCCCGGTGACCCTGCATACCGGCGTCTCCTCCCTCGAGCGCGGCGAGCTCCCCTACCCCGAGCGCTACCGCGTCCCGGCCACCACCGCCCAACTCGTCAACACGGTCCATGGTTGGGGCGGTCGCGTAATCGCCGTTGGCACGACTGTGGTTCGTGCGCTCGAGACAGCCGCTGGACCTGACGGAGTCCTATCCCCGGCTGAGGGCGCGACAAACTTGGTCGTCAAATCGGAGCAGGAGTTGCGAGCGATCGATGGCTTGCTCACCGGCTGGCACGACCCGGACTCCTCGCACTTAGCGCTGCTGGGGGCTGCGGCGGGCGCCGAGCTGGTCGGGCGCTCCTACGAGGCCGCCCGGGCCCACGACTATCTCTTCCACGAGTTCGGCGACACTCACCTAATCCTCCCCTGAACCAGGGACAAGCGGAAGCTACTGGCTCGAGGCTTCGGCTACTACTCCCGAGGCGACTGCGCTTCTTCGCTGAATGGCCGCCAGGCCCGGGCGGTGTGGCGGCCTCCGCCTCTTCTGGATCCAGAGCGATCGCCGGGCGAGCTCTTTCCGCACTCGGATTCAGTCGGTTCCCCACGGGTTGTCGATCACGAAGCGCCACGTGCCGTCTGCCTGACGACGCAGGACATCCGCGTTCCTTGCCGCCAGATGCACCGGTTCGCCATCTGGTCCCGTGCCGTCGAACGACCAGATGCCGATCACGAGGGCCAGGTCGTCCACCTCGAGGACTCGGGTCACCTCGAGATCGAGCTTGCCCTTCATCGAGATGAAGCCGTTCAGGGCTTCACGGACGCCGGGTGGGCCATGAGCGAGGCTCCCAGGTTGAGTTGCGAATGCTGCTTCGCTCTCGTAGAGCGGCATGAGACCGTCGAGATTCCCGGAGTTGATTCCAGTGACGATCGATTCGAGCACCTGCTCAGGCGTAGCAGTAGACATGCTGTCCTCCTTATCTGTGCGGGGACGCCGGCGCAAGCGCGACGCCCCGGGTTGGTGAGGTCATTGGTTGCATGCGCGCCGGCGTCGGCGCGGTGGCCGAGGCGCGCGCAGAATGTGGGGTGGGCGGGGTGCGCTCGCCCCCGCCATGAGTGCTCACTATTGGTCGTAGGCCGCCCAAGCCGCGCTGCGCCCAGTGGCGCGCGACCGGCCCGCTCGCCCCCCGGATCCGCGGGCTTCTCCCCTATATGAGGCCATCGGCAGAAGCGTATTCGGGCCCACGACGTCGTTCAATAACCCGGACGGAGTATCCCGTGAGCAGGTTGAACTCCCTTGACAAATCAGGCCACCTTGGAGAGCCGGCCGACTGGTAGTCGTGAGAACACCAAGGTTCTTGCCCTCAGCCGGGCCCGAAAGCGTCAACCTTTCCTTCTCCAGCTCGGCCTCAGGCTCGAATCCTGTCGGGCGTGTACGGCTCCTACCGCCGGGCGGCCACGCGGCTCACCAGGGGCATCACGACGTTCGCCATCAACACGACGAGCACTCCGCTGATCGCGAGCGCGCGCAACGCGAGCGGAAGCGAGGCGAGTTCGTCGCCGAACAGGGAGAGGAGGGCAACGACGAGCGCCCAGGCGATCAGCCAGGCGGCGAGCGTGGTCGCGAGACGCCTCTGCAACGAAGCCCCCTTCATCAGCGTTCCTGCCCAGGCCCGCGGCTGACTGTGGTCCAGGACTGCCAGGTGATCTTGGCGATCAAAGCGGAGATCGCGAGCCCGATGATCGGGTCCGCGACCGGGGCCCCCAGCGCGATTGACAGCGCGCTCAGGATCACCCCGCCGCTGACGATTGCGTCGCTGCGGGCGTGGGCGCCGTCCGCAATCAGCGCCGCACTTCCGATTCGGCGGCCCCCTCGTGTCCGCACCCGCGCCGCGGCGGCGTTGCCGAGCACACCCACGGCGCCCGCCAGGCCGAGCGCGAGCAGGTGCTGGGGCGGAGCGGGATCGATGATTCGCTCGATTGCGAAGGCGGCCGCGCCGATGGCGCTCACCAGGATCGTCATCACCACGACGATGCCCGCCCAGCGCTCGGCCCGAGCGGAGCGGAGCAGGAACGCGGACGCCAGCGGAATGGCAGTCAGCGCGTCGCCGGCGTTGTGGATCAGATCGGCGAGCAGAGCAACGCTGCCCGTCGCCAGGTAGATCGCGCCCTGTGCGATCGCAGTGACGGCGAGGATCGCGAGCGAGGTGCCAACCACGCGAAGGCCCTGGCGCGACCGCTGGATGGCCGGGTCGACCAGGCCGTGGGTGTGGTCATGGGGACGGTGGCGGCGGCCATGCCAGATGCCGCCGGGGAACGCATCTCCAACCGGATCCGTCATGCGGCGGCTCTCGTGCGCTTACCGCGCTGTCCCCGGCCTGCGATCCCGAGCTGCAGGTGCTCGACGTGCCCGATCGCCTCGTCGATCAGCTGGGCGATGTGGTCGTCGTGGAGGTCGTACACGATCCGGCGTCCGTCCCGGCGCCCGATCACGAAGCCGAGGTGACGCAGGACCCGCAGCTGGTGGGAGACGGCGGATGGCTCCATCTCGATCGCCTCTGCGAGCTCGCTGACGCTGATCGGTCCCTCGCGCAGGCGACCGAGGATCATGACGCGGCTCGGCGTCGAGAGCGCCTGCATCACGTCGGCGACGGCGCCCGCGAACGCCGGGTCGAGCTCGTCTGCCCTTCGAAGTCGTCCGTGGCTCACAGCCTCTACTATACCCGCATAGATGTTCAATCGTTCAGTTCTGTGGGCGAAGCAATGAGGGTCGCCGTCACGGGCGGCAACGGCACCCGGACAATCGAGCAATGCCTCGCACTCCAGACTGAGCCCAACCGGGGAGCCGTCGAGGCCGAGCCCAGCGTCGTGTAGACGAGGACCCGCTGCTCTGAGGTGCGCTGAGTTAGCGATCACCTCCGATCGGCTAGGTCCTCCCTCTGCTGTTCAACCGCTGCCGGTAACGGGCGTCGTAAAGACGATGGCTTCGGCGCGGAGCTGGCCGGGAGAAGCGCCGACCGCCCCGCGCCAGCCGGCTGTCAGTCCTGCACCGCCGCCAGGCCGGTGAGCGTGGTGCTCTTCGCCTTCCCCTTCGTCGGGATCACGACCTCACCGACCGAGGTGGCCTGACCGCTGCTCAGGTTCACCTTGTAGAGCGTCGTTCTGCCGCTCGCGGCGTCGGTCAGGTAACCGGCGGGGGCCGTGAACGACCCGACCACGTCGAAGCCGACGGTGATGCCGACGTCCACGCCCAGCGGTCCGATCGGGAACTGCTGGCCGAGGTTGGGGCTGGGCGCGCCGCCCGGCCCTCCCTGGGTGTTGAGTGTGTTCGCGCTCGAGTCGACCGTGAACAGCGTCGTCGTGCCCATCCCGGGCTGCGTGTCGCTGAACCCGGAGTTCGAGTAGCCCGCGCCCACGATCGACGGTGTGCCGGTGTTGAGGGCGGAGTCCATATTGCCCGTCGGAATGTTCGGCGTCGTGATCCGCAGGTTCTGCCCCGCGTCACTGACGATGCGGATCGCGTCCGGGACGGGGTTGAAATCGACCCCGAAGCTGGCGCCGGACAGAGCGGGTGCAAACGGTGCGCCTACGGGCAGCGCGCGCGCCTTGTCACCCTCGTTGAGCAGCACGCGGTAAACGACGCTGTTGCCGCCGACGCCGATCAGCTCGCCCGTCTTCGGCCGGAAGTCGATCCCGACCAGGGCGACCCCGCTGGGCAACCCGGTGATCGACCGGCTCGTCGCCTGGACCGCCTTCTTTGCCTTCTTGGTGGACGCCTTGACCTTGCCCTTCGTCTTGCCCTTCAGCTTGGTCGCCCGGTCCGGGAACGTGAGCAGCTTCCCGCCGCCCGTCGTCGCGTACAGGGTTCGCGCCTGCGCCGCCGTGGGAACGGCGACCGCCAGGCTGACCGCCAGGGTCAAGATCAGCACGCGTCGATTTCTGCCTCTCATGGGTGGTCCTCCTTGATCGCTTCCCACTTTCATGAGAGGTGTTCGCGCGCCACCGCGAAGCGGTTCACTTTTCGGGGGGTTGCGGCGCTCAAGCGATAGCTGATCCGGTCAGGGATTCCGGATGAGACGGAACCTCTTCTCCGGAGGCCGACTAGGGCCATTTGGGCTAACTCTCCTCCGAACCGGCCTGCGGCTTGGCCCTCCTTCGAGGGCCCTTGGCTAGTAGCGGGGTCGCCCCTGACATGCTTGGGGGACCAAATCCAAAGGGGGTCAGATGAGCGCCATCGACGAGTTTGTGAAGAACAACGAGGCCTTTGCCGAGGGCTTCGATAAGGGCGACCTGCCGCTGCCGCCTGCAAGGAAGGTCGCGATCGTTGCCTGCATGGACGCGCGGCTGAACCCGTATCCGATCCTCGGGCTTTCGATCGGGGACGCGCACGTCATCCGCAACGCGGGCGGCGTGATCACCGAGGACGAGATCCGCTCCCTGGCGATCTCCCAGCACCTGCTCGGTACGGAGGAGATCATGCTGATCCATCACACCGACTGCGGCATGCTCACCTTCAACGACTCGGAGTTCGAGCAGAGGCTCGAGAAGGAGACCGGCCGGCGCCCGGAGTGGCGCCCACGATCATTTCCTGACCTAGAAGATGATGTCCGCGACTCCATCCAGCGGATCAGGGAAAGTCCGTTCATCCCCAAGACGGACGAGGTGCGAGGTTTCGTCTACGACGTGAAGACCGGCGGTCTCTCTGAAGTCACCTGAGAGGCGCCGATCCCTCTGGCCAAGAAACACCAAGGGCCCTCGTTATGAGGGCCCTTGGCTAGTAGCGGGGGCCCGATTCGTTTCTCGCTACCACCGCACGCGCATACGCGAGACCACTCGGCACCCCAACTAGGAAGCCGGCGCTCCGGGTCTCACGTGAACGCGACACCGGGGTCGGTTGCCACCGTCAGTGCTGCTTTGCATGGAAAGCAGCATCCTGGCCCAAGCGCTACTGGACCTGCTTGTCCTTGCCGGGACCGCCCTTGAGGGTGTCCTTGCCGGGACCGCCCTGGAGGGTGTCTTTGCCCGCCTCGCCGTAGAGCTTGTCCTTGCCCTTGCCGCCCTTCAGGGTGTCGCTGCCGCCCCACCGCAAATCAGATCGTTGGCGGCGAGGCCGGAGAGCTTGTCGTTCCCGCCCAGGCCTACGATCACATCCTTACCGGGCGTGCCCTTGCGGACGTCGCTGCTGTTCGTGCCGACGATGGTCGCCGGCTGGCCCCTGCAGGTAGGCGTGAAGATGGCCGTCGCGACCTTGTCAGCGTCCATTGTCAACATGCAGGCGCCCGTACCCGCACAGGCCCTGCTCCAACCGACGAAAGTGGACCCACCCATTACCGCCGCGTTCAGCGTCACGGAGGTTCCGTGTACGTAGGTCTCCGTACAGTCGCCGGGGCAGCTTCTTCCAGGAACGGTGACGGACCCGGTCCCAGAGCCGCCAAGGATGACGGTGAGGATTGAGACCATCGGCTGCCAGTCGGAGCGCCTGTCGGCGAATTGGCCGGTTGGGCCGGTTGTCAGGTTGGTCTGCTCCGAGCCATCGACGCTCATGACCCAGATATCCGCCTTGCCCTCATCCGCCGTGCCCTCAACACGGTGGCTTCGGAAGGCGATCCGCTGCCCGTCTGGGGAGAAGGCCAGCTCGCCGTCGAGCGCCGGATCGTTTGTAAGCCGGCTCTCCGCGGTGCCGTTGGCGTTCATGACGTAGACCTCGCCGTTGCCGTCGCGGTCGGTTCGGAAGGCGATTCGGCCGCCGTCGGGGGAGAAGTTGGGGCGGGACTCGGACGCCGCGCTGTTGGTGAGCCGATTCGGGTTCGAGCTGTTCGAGCCATCGGCGCTCATGGTGTAGATCTCGAAGTTGGCGTCGAGGCGATCGCTCGCGAAGGCGATCAGCGTGCCGTCGGGGGAGAAGGTGGGCTGACCCTCGAAAGAGGTGTTGTTGGTGAGGCGAGTCTCGCCGCTGCCGTCAGCGTTCATGACGAAGATCTCCATGTCGCCTTGCAAGCCGCGGTCGCTCATGAAGGCGATCTGCTTGCCATCGGGGGAGAAGGCGGGCTGGAAGTCGGCCGCCGTGTTGTTCGTCGAGCCGAGTCTGGTTCGAGCCATCGGCGTTCATGGCGTAGACCTCGCTGTTGCCGTCGCGCTCGCTTACGAAGGCGATCCTCCGCCCGTCTGGGGAGAACGCGGCGTCGCGGTCTATCGCCAGCTCGTTGGTGAGCCGAGTCTGCTGCGAGCCATCGGCGTTCATGACGTAGATCTCGGTGTTGCCGTCGCGGGTGCTGTCGAAGGAGATCTTGCCCGGCTCGCCGGGGAAGGCGGCCTCGCTGCGGGCGGTGAGGGTGGCGAGAAATGTTGTAACCGCGAGCAGGCTCATCCCGGCGGCTATCCACCGCCTATTGCCGACGTACCACTGATCGGCGATCAGCGCCGCGACAGCCACAAGCGATACGAGCAAGAACCGCCTCACGAGGCCAACCCTCGCACACCAGGCAGCAGCCCGTGCCATCACCCACAGCGCCGATCTGGCCTCGCGGAGAACCCCTACTCCTCCGGAGAGCCGAAACTCTCGAAATAGCCGCTTTGGACGAAAGCAGCACCCGTCCGCTGAGATACTGCGTGGGCGATGTCGGAGGAGAACAGTCGAGATTCGTGCGTCGGGCCTACGAAGCGTGGAACGAGGGCGGCCCGGAGGCCCTAAAGCAGTTCATGGCGGAGAACTTCGAGTTCCACGATCTCCCCAAACCTTCCCGATCCGCGTGGTGGTGCGCGGCAGCGATGCCGCCGCTGCCCATTTGACGGATCAGCTCAAGGTTCTCGGAGACATGAAAGAGACCATCGTCGATGTGAGGGCCGAGATGAAGGACGGTGGCGGTGCGGCTGGAGGTGACCATCCATGGGGCTGAAAGTGGCATCGACGTTCCCGAGCGAGCTCTCACAGGTATCCGAGGTCGCGGATGGCCGTCTGTGCAGCGGTATGCGGTTCTTCTCTGACGTGGGAGGAGGCCCTCGAAGCCGCCGGGCTGCGGGAGTAGGAGGTTGGCGACCCGCCCTAGCTCACTGTGCCTAGTCCGCAGGCGCCCCGGCGCCACCGCCGAGATCGAAGAAGAGGGCGCTCGCGACCAGCGCCAGGATCGGGGCGGCGAGGATGTCCCCGATCGTCCCGAGGATGACGTGTCCCGCATCGTCGGCGATGGCGTCGCCGACCCCCGCCGTCACGAACGACACGACGAGGACGATCAGATAAGCGATCACGATCGCTCCGAATACCGGCCAGCCGTTCCCCCGGACCAGGTCGCGGCTGCGCCCGAACGCCTCGATCACCCCGGCGCCCTCGACCACGATCGCTGGGGCGACGACCGCCCAAATGGTGATCAGGATCAGCCCGGGGACGATCAGCAGGGCACAGCCCGATGCCGATCCCGATCGCCGCGAGGATCCCGTTCAGGATCAGCGTTCCAATGTATGGCGCGGCGGACTCGAAGAGCTCTTCGACCGAGTGATCACGCCTGCCGTCCCGGACGTCCTGCACCAGCTTCACCACGTAGCCGGTGTAGAGGACGCCCGCGGCGATGTAGACGATCACGGCCCAGCAGCGCGAGCAGGAGACTGTCCGACGCCCCGAGCACGCCACTGATCACCCCGGCGATCCCGACCACCAGCAGGGCGCCCGCGAGGAGCGGTCCGGCGTAGTTGCGGTAGTTCTCGAACGCCTCGCTGATGACGCGTCCGGATTCGATGTGGGTGCCGCCCGCTTCCATCGCCGCGCATCCTATGCGCAGCGGCATCGCGTTCCCGGCGAGCTCTCACAGTTCGAGTCCGCTCCGCTCAGCGGATGCGTTCTTTCCGACGAGACTGACGCTCCTCGAAGCCGCCGGGCTGCGGGAGCAGCGCGGACGAAAAGCGATGCGGTATCTAACCCTGCTCAGCGGCGAAGCCGTTATAGAGCCCGTGCGTGCGAAGAGCGTCACGGACGCGGCGAACGGCGGCGTCCGAGTCTCGGGCGTCGACTGACACGATGTACTGCTGCCGTTGACCAGCCCAGCCGGGTGCAGGATGTCGCTCGATCAGCGACGCCGCTGCAGCCGACTGCGCGCTCCTCGCCATCCGCCCAAGCGCCGGACCGTGGAAACGCACCAGATGAGGGGTCAGCGCAACAACTGGCACCAGCGGTCCTCAACACCACCCGGACCTCTGTCGGTGCGGTGATCAACAACCCTTCCGGGCGAATCGGACCCGGGCGGCGAGCAGCTACGGGCCTTCCTGAGGAATGGTTTGGAGCCCCTTCCGGTCCGACACCCGCCAAAGGCGCTGATCCCAGGTGGCCATGACGCGATCCCGCGCGGGCAGGAGCATGGACGCCGCGAGATGCAGGGAATCGAGCGTTCGCAGGTCCTCAGCGCTGGCGAGCTCAGTGGCCCTCTCGACCAAGGCCTGGTCCACCTCCACGACGTTGAAGAGCGGCCACTCCTCGCGGAACCGGCGCCGCGGGCGAGCCGTGCGGCCCGCCGCCCTGGTCAGCGCGATCAGGGTCTCCGCGTAACCGACCCGGCAGATGTGCCAGGCGCGCGCTGTGTCCATCGCCTCCAACACCGAATCGGTGCCCGGCTCGGCGACGTAGCGCTTGACGAGCGCGCTGGCGTCGAGGTAGAGGTTCAGCGCTCGGACTCGCGCTCGTCGAGGATGTAGCGGGAGGCGCTTCGCCGCGCCTTCGCCGGCTGCGGACTGCGGTCAGGCCTCGGTAGCCGTGAGAGGGTGATCTTCCCCTCGGCTTCGAGGCGCAGGAGCTCCGGATCCTCGTCTCTTTCCCGGCTGCGCCGGAATCAGGTCCGCGACCGGCTCTCCCCGGCTGGTGATGCGAACGTGCTCTCCTCGCGCTACCCGCCGGAGGTAAGCACTCAGCCTGTCCTTTAGCTCCTTGATGCCAACTTCGACCATATGGCCACCTTAGCATCAAGTGGCCACAGAACCCCTCTCGGTGGAACCCGCCGTCGATCTGCAGTCCCAACGCCTTCGACAACGTTCAGCCGACCGTGACCTCCGGCAGCCCCTACGTCGTGCCTGGGGTCGGGACGATTACCTCCTGGAGCCATAACGCGGCCTCCGATTCGTTTCTCGCTATGACCCTCCCAGGATCCGCGAGATCAGGCGTCACCCAGCCCGCGCCCGCGTTCACGGGACACGGGCAGCATCGACTCGATCCGGGGACCGCCGAAGGGGCGCGCCCTCAGCCCGCCAGCTCGAGCAGCTCGATCCTGTAGCCGTCGGGGTCCCTGACGAAGCAGAGGCGCGAGCCGCCCTCGTGGATTCGATAAGGGGGCTTCTCCGGCTCGATCCCCATCTCCTTGAGATGCTCGAGGGTGACGTCGAGATCGTCGACCGTGAGCGCTACGTGACCGTAGGCGGTGCCCAGCTCGTAGCTTTCGACCCCGTGGTTATGGGTCAGCTCGAGCTCGGGCAGCTCCTCACCCGGCACGCCCATGAAGATGTTGATTGCCTCGTCGCGGATCGGCATCTCGCGGCGTTTCTCGAGCCCCAGGGCCTCGTAGAAGGCGACCGATCGATGGGGATCGGTGATTCGGTAGCAGGTGTGGATCAGCCGCACGGCGCGAACTCTATCTGCGCCGGTCAGTGGCACACGTTGAAAGCCCTGCCGGGCTCCGGCGCGTGCCTGGCCGCGCTCTCGCATCGCGCGAGGGCCAATCGCCGATAGGGCCCTGACGATGAAAGCCCTCCAAAAGAGGGGTTTCGTCATTCACGGCAGAGCCGCCATCAGGTCGCGCGGGCCGGTGCGAGTCGAGAGCGCCAGGCGGGCGAATCGTGACGAGTCCCGCAGGAGCAGGCGCGCGGTATGCGGCAGAACGCGTCCTGCGCGCCTCAGTCAGCCTCGCGGGCGTTTAATGGGTCAGTGTGGACGGACCGTGGCGATCGAGCTTGCAGCTCGATGTGAGAAATTCAGGAGAGGAGTGACCCATGGCAGCAACAGTTGACGTTCTCGATCCGGCGAAGCCAAAGCGGGTACTGATCGTCGCCTCCAACCCGGGCGTGTCCGAGCAGACAGGCTGGCCAATCGGTTTCTGGTGGTCTGAGCTCACCCATCCCTACTGGGAGCTGAGCGAGCAGGGCTACGAGATCGTGGTCGCAAGCCCCGACGGTGGCCCGCTCAAGGCCGATCCCTGGAGCGATCCCCGCGATGAGTCCGGTTACTCGGCGGAGGACATTCTCACCCTCGGCTTCATAAATTCCCCCGAGCACGCGAAGCTCGTGGAGAACTCGAAGCCGCTAGCCGACGTCAGCGTCGACGACTACGACGCGGCTCTCTTCATCGGCGGTCAGGGGCCGATGTACACGTTCTTCAATGACGAGCGCGTCGAGGGCCTCACTGCGTCGTTCTACGAAGCCGGCAAGGTCACCGCCGTGATCTGCCACGCCACTTGCCTGCTCCTGAAGACCCGCCTTTCCGACGGGCGGCTGCTGGTCGAGGGCAAGACCTGGACAGGGTTCGCGAACTCCGAGGAGCGGTACGCGGACGAGTTCGTCAAGCAGCGGATCCAGCCATTCTGGATCGAGGATGAGGCGAAGAAGTTGGAGGACACGAACTTCATCGTCGCCGGGCGCTTCAGAGCGCACGCGGTCCGTGAAGGCAACCTGATCACGGGCCAGCAGCAGTACTCGGGCCGGGCTGCTGCCAAGCTCATCGTGGAGACGCTCGGGAGGTGACCGCGCACGCAGCGATGATCAGCGAGGGATACGTAACCGATCAAGAGGGCTGTTCGAGGCGAGTCGACGTCGCCGAGCCGTACGACCGCAGAACACGGTCCGAAAGTAGCCGCCAGCTCGCCGATGGCCCGCAGGTCATCGAACGGGTGAGGCAAGTGCTCAACACGGCCCGCGAAGCTGGGGTAAGGGTGCGCTTGCCTTCGCGGGCGACGCGATACTGACCGACATCGCCACGCTCAGATCCGAGGCATGGTCCTAGGGCTGGACGAGCAGGAGACAGTCATTAGCCAGTCTCGCTCAGTTCTGTACCACGGCTGGTACCCCGGACGGTCGCTCAGCTGACCCCTGACAGCGGTCCGACCCGCGTCCACCGATGTCCACTGCGGCGGGCGATAGGGTGCACACGATCTCTCCCAACGAGGCAAGGAAGGGCACATGACCTTTGGTGAAGCCGTGCGGTCTGGATTCGACCACTACGCCAAGTTCGATGGTCGGGCGTCGCGCCCCGCGTTCTGGTGGTGGGTCCTTTTTGCGTTTCTGGTGGGTATCGCCGCGAACATCATCGACTTCGCGATCGGTGCCCCAGTCTTCACCGCGCTTGTGGGACTGGCGCTTTTGCTTCCCAATCTTTCGGTCTCGATCCGGAGGCTCCACGACACAAACCGCACCGGTTGGTGGATTCTGATCTACCTGATCCCGCTGATCGGGCTGATCGTGCTGCTTGTCTTCTATCTCCAGCAGGGCGATCGGGAGGAAAACCGTTTCGGGACCCCGCCGGCGGGAACGGCAACGGCGACGACCGGCTGACCGGCCAACGCCGTTGCTGCCCCCTTTTGCGCGAAGCGACCACTGCGGCCTACCGCCGCAGAGAGTGCCGCTTTGCATCGAAAGGACCGGTTGTCGACTGGCGCCCGCCTCTCGCGCATTGCGATAGCGGGTGTCTTAGGGACAAGACCACACGGCGCTAGCGTTGCACTTCCGTCGCGGGGTGCAACTGCCACACGTCGACATCCCCCAGCCCCCTCAGCGGATGTCGTCCCTCTGACTCGGCCGCGACGGTCGAGTCCCGGCGGATCGCATCGACAAGCCGCTCGTCGGCGCGCACGCCGCCGGGCGGCGCGTCTTCCGCCAGCCGGCTCGCCAGGTTGACGGCACGGCCGAAGTAGTCGCCTCCCCGCGCGAGCACGGGGCCGAGCGCCAGACCGGCCCGCGCCGGCGGAAGACCGTTGGCCTTGCAAGCGGCCACCAGCTCCAGCGCCGCTCGAACCGCCCCCTGCGCAGCGGGGGCCACGAACATCGCCTCGTCGCCGATCAGCTTCACCACCCTGCCACCGGCCTCGGTGACGATGTCGGACGCCAGTGATTCAAACCGACTGAGGAGACCCGCGAACTCGTCGTCCTGCAGGGAGCCGCTGACGCGCGTGAAGCCGACCAGGTCGACGAAGCCGACCGCCAGTCTCGGATGACTGCCGACCTCGACCGTCAGGCGACGACGCAGCGCCTCGTCCATGCGGCGCCGCAACCCGTAGAGCAAGAGCCAGGCCATGTCTGAGCGCTCGAGGCCGTGCTGGAGCGCACCATCGAGCAGCCGCTTGCGCAAGCCAAGGGCGCGCATCTCCACCATCGCGTCGACCTCGATCTCCGCGACACGGGTGAGGTGAGCGCTGACCATCCGCGCCTCGCGCACGATCGCCTCCAGCGCGGCCTTACGGCGCTCGCCCTGGAGTAGGTCGATTCCCTCGGCCGCAATTGCAAGTGCCCTGACGTCCTCGTCGGTGTATGCGCGCTCGTCCGGCGACACATCCGGGAAGCCGAGCGCCCGCCACAGGACATCGGCCACCTCGTGCTCCACCCCGGCCCGCGAGCATACCTCCGGCCAGGTGAGCTCCCTGGGTCCCAGGCGGACAAGCCGCTCCACGTCGTCGCGATCGTGCGGAGCGTCGGATCGATCGGCCATGCGAGTGCCTGGACTCTACGACCTCGTGCGTGCGATCCAGGCTGGCGACAGCTCCGACAGCCGTGGTCCGGGCGGGAGGCGCGGTCGCTTAGCCGCTAGTCGTCCAGAGTCCCCATGCTCAAGTTGACGGTCGTTCCAGTCATCCCGCTTGCCTTATCGGACGCCATGAAGACCGCCGTGTTTGCCATCTCCTCGAGCGTCATCACCCGTCGCGGGTGGGTCGTGCTTACGAGCCGCTCCTGGAACTGTTCCCAGGTCCCGCCCGATCCGTTTGCCTTGGCGTCGGAGACTTCCTTCAGCGAGCTTGTCTCCGGCATGCCGTGTGGTCGCAGACCGACCACGCGAATGCCCTGAGGTGCAAGCTCGGCGGATAGCTCGCGAGTGAGTGCCTCCTTGGCGGCCTGCGCCGGACCGTAGCCTCCGTTCAATGGGGTGCCCGACCGCGAGGGGAGTGCGGTCACGGTCATGATCACCCCCGATTTGTTCGGAATCATGTGCCGGGCGGCCAGGCGTGCGGTCAGGAAGTACGACGTCGTGTAGGCCGTAATCGGCAGGGAGAACTGCTCGACATCCAGCTCGACCAGAGGCACACCCACAATCTTCGTATCCGGGATCCCGACCGCGTTGAACGAGATATCGACGCGGCCCGACTTATCAATCACGGACTGCAGATGCTTGCTCACAGCCTGTTCGTCGAGAGCGTCGACCTCGGCCGCCTCGGCGGATCCGCCGGCGGAAACGATGTCCTTAGCGACCGCTTCGATCGGTGCCTGGAGGCGCCCGGTGAGAGAAAGATTGGCCCCCTCAGACGCAAAGGCGCGTGCGACAGCACCGCCGATGGCGCCTCCGGCTCCGTAGATCACTGCAACCTTGTCCTTCAGCATCATCTCTGGTTCCTTTCGGTGCCCGGGTGTCCGCTCCTCGTGTCTTGGTCTCGTCCGTCTCAGTGGTGGCCTCCTAGGCTCGTGATGGTGGTCTGATTAGCTTCCCCCCTCAGCCTCGAGCGCTGGGCCGGCGCCGAGAGGACGGGCCTCGGCCGGCTTCCGGCGGCCCGGCAGGGCGAGGGCGACGACCGCACCTGCCAGCGAGAGCGCTGCGACGGCGGCGATTGCGGGCGCGAACCCATCGAGGAAGGCGTTGGGCGACGCGAAGCTGCCGGCACCGGCGAACACCGCCACCGCGACCGCGATCCCAAAGACGCCACCGAGCTCGCGCATCATGCTGTTGGCGCCGGCGGCCTTGCCGACATCCTCGAGGGCGAAAGAGCCGACAACGGAGTTCTGAGCCGCGGGGATCGCCATCGAAACTCCAATGCCGGCGACGACCGACGGGAGTACGAACTCAGAGTAGGTGAGGCCTGGGTCAGCGATCAGCGCCACCCAACACATCCCGAGCGCCTGCAGGGTGAGCCCGCCGACCATGAAGGGGCGCTCGCCGAGGCGGTCCGCGAGCGCGCCAACGACCGGGGCCACCGTGATGAAGGTGATGGTCCAGGGGAGCAACCGCAGGCCGGCATCGAGGGGCCCGTAGCCGAGCGCGGTCTGCAGCATCTGGGCGAAGAAGAAGACGGCGCCGAACAGCGCGGCGAAGGTGAAGAAGATCGCCGCGTTCCCGGCCGAGAAGGCGCGGGAGCGGAAGAAGCGCATCGGCAGCATCGGCTCTGGCGCCCGTCGCTCGCGGGCGATGAACGCCCCCACCAGCAGCACCCCGGCCGCGAGCGCGCCGACGACCTCGAGGCTGTCCCAGCCGGCGGAGTTCCCGCGCACGAGCCCCCAAACGATCCCGAAGGCGGCGGCGCTGACCAGCCCAAGGCCGGGGAGGTCGAGGCCGGTGTCGCCCCCGGCGCTCTCCTCGATCCGCGTGAGGACGAGCGGGATGGCGGCCAGGCCGATGGGCACGTTGAGCCAGAAGATCCACTCCCAATCGACGCCCTCGACGATCGCGCCGCCGACGAGCGGGCCGGCCGCGACCGAGATTCCGGTGACCGCGCTGAACAGGCCGATCGCGGTCCCCCTCTTCTCGGGCGGGAACGCAGCGCTGAGGAGCGCCAGCCCCAGGGTAAGCACCAGTGCCGCGCCGGCGCCCTGAACAGCTCGCGCAGCGATCAGCCAGCCGACCTCCGGCGCCAGCGCGCAGGCGGCGGACGCCGCCGCGAACAGGCCGAGGCCTCCGGCGTAGAGCTTCCGGCGCCCGTAGCGATCGCCGAGCGCCGCTGCCGGGATCAGCAGCACGGCGAAGCTCAGGTTGTAGGCGTTCACCGTCCACTCCAGATCCTCGATCGAGGCACCGAGATCGAGTCGGATCGTGCTCAGCGACGTCGACACCACGAGGGTGTCGAGTGCAGCCATCAGCGAGCCGATCGCGGTCAGGGCGACCACCCATCCGGTCGCCGTCCTCTTCCCTGTGTAAGTGGCCCTGGAGTTCATCTTTGCCTCCGAATCACTGTTGTCAGTAAGGATTCGGCGAGACCTGAGAATTCATCGACTTTGGCTGCCAGGCGCTGACGTAGCGCTCGACGATCTCGCCCAGCCGCTCGTCCCCCAGCCAGCGAGCCCTGCAAGCGGAGGTCGAGTTCTCGACCTACGACTGCGAAGCTCTCGGCATGACAGACGCGATTCGGGACGCCGACGAGGACGCCTTCGCCGAGTTGATCGAGCCGCACCGCCGCGAGCTGCACGCCCACTGCTACCGGATGCTGGGCTCCGTTCACGACGCAGACGACGCGCTCCAGGAGACATTGCTGGGGGCATGGAAGGGGCGGGGTGGCTTCGAGGGTCGCAGCTCGCTCCGCTCCTGGCTGTACGCGATCGCCACGAACGCCTGCCTGCGCATTCTCGAGAGGCGAAAGCGGCGCGAACTGCCGGGGGGCACCGGGCAAGGCGACGATCCGCGCGAGCCGCTCGGCGGGCCCCTGGCCGAGTCGGTCTGGATCGAGCCTTATCCGGACGAGCTCGCGCGCTACGAGAACCGCGAGAGCGTCGAGCTCGCCTACGTCGCCGCCCTTCAGCTCTTGCCGCCCAATCAGCGCGCCGCGCTGGTCTTGCGCGAAGTCCTCGGCTTCAGTGCGAAGGAGACTGCCGAGATCCTCGACACCTCGGCTGGCGCGGTCAACAGTGCCCTCCAGCGGGCCCGCGCGAAGTTAAAGCGGGAGCTTCCGACGCGCTCGCAGCAGGAGACGCTGCGAGCCCTCGGAGACGAGCACTCCCGCGAGCTGGTAGCCCGCTTCGTCGACGCCTGGAACCGCGCCGACGTTGCGGGGATCGTCGCGATGCTGAGCGAAGACGCGAGCTTCTCGATGCCGCCGCTGCCGACCTGGTTTCGGGGCAAGGACGACATCGCGGCCTTTATCAGCGAGTGGGTCTTCCGCTCGAAATGGCGGTTCGAGGCGACCAGCGCCGGGGGACAACCCGCGATGTTCGGCTACCGGCACGATCGCGAGAGCGGGCGCAACCGGCTCGATGTGCTGGTTGTCCTCACGCTCGAGGGGGAGCTAGTCGCGGCGATCACCGCTTTCATCGGCACCGGCGTACTCGCTCGCATTGCGCCGCCGGGAACTCCATCCCGGACCGATGAGTTCCGACCCTGAGCCCGCTCTCAATCGATACACCCCGTTCGTCGTCGACCCTGTAACCGGTCGCCCTGGTCGAGCCGAATGTCGATTAGTTCTGACGACTTGGTCAGTCAATTGAATAGAGAGCAACACCCCGGGAACCCGAGCTCGGAGAACGGCTGAGATGCGGCAACGCAAGGGGCTGATCCTCGCTTCGCTCCTGCTGGCGGCCTTCGCCATCAACCTGGACACGACGATCGTCAACGTCGCGCTCCCGACGCTGGTCCGAGAGCTGGACGCCTCGACGACGCAGCTCCAGTGGATCGTCGATGCCTACAACCTGACGTTCGCGGCCTTCGTCCTCGCGGCCGGCAACCTCGGCGACCGGATGGGCCGCAAGGGCGTCCTGATCGCCGGCCTGGCGATCTTCGGGATCGCGACGATCGCGGGCGGGCTCGGCAACAGCCCCGGTGAGCTGATCGCCGCTCGGGCCGTCATGGGGGTCGGCGCGGCGCTGATTTTCCCCGCGACCCTCTCCCTGCTCACCAACGTCTTCACCGAGCGTCGCGAGCGGGCCATGGCCATCGGCCTCTGGGGAGCAACCACCGGAGTGGGGATCGCGCTCGGACCGATCATCGGCGGCTGGCTGCTGGAGCGGGACGGCTGGGAGAGCGTCTTCTTCGCCCTCGCCCCGATCGCCGCCCTCGGCGTGATCCTGATCAGCCTGTACGTGCCGAGCTCGCGCGATCCAGAGGCGCCGCCCGCTGACCGGCCCGGTCTCGTGTTCTCCACGGCGGCGATGGCGATCCTGATCTACACGGTCATCGAGGCACCTAACCAAGGCTGGGAGTCGGCCCGCAGCGTCGGCGGTTTCGCACTCGCGACTGCGCTGTTCGTCGCGTTCGTCGCCTGGGAGCGACGGGCGGCCGCGCCGATGCTGGACGTTGCCCTGTTTCGGAACCTCCGCTTCAGCGCCGCGAGCGGGGCGGTAACGATCACGTTCTTCTCGCTGATGGGGTTCATCTTCCTCGTCACGCTCTATTTCCAGTTCCTCAAGGACTACGGGCCGTTCGAGACCGGCCTGCGGCTGCTGCCGGTGGCGACCCTCACCGGGATCACCTCGGTGCTCGGCACCGGCTTTGCGGTGCGCAGCGGCACCAAGCTGGTCGTGACAGGCGGACTCGTCTCGTTGGCCGCCGGCCTCGCCTGGACCTCGACCGCCTCCGAAAGCACGAGCTATCTGACCATCGCCGGCCAGATGGTGCTGATCGGCTCGGGGATCGGGTTGACGAGCGCCCCGGCGACCGAGTCGATCATGGGCGCCGTGCCGAAGGCGAAGGCGGGAGTGGGGTCGGCCATCAACGACGCGACCCGGATCCTGGGCGGAACCTTGGGCGTCGCGGTGATCGGCAGCATCTACTCCTCGCTCTATGCCAGCCAGCTGACCAGCGGGATCGATGTACAGCTGCCCGGTGCCGCCGCCGGCGCGTCCGAGCGATCAATCGGAGGAGCGTTCGGAGCTGCCGACCAGCTGGCCGCCGCCGGTCGTGGGGATCTGGCCGCGGCGCTGCGCGAAAGCGCAACCGCGGCGTTTTTCCACGGCTTCGAGGTCGCCTGCCTGGTCGCGGCGGCCGTGGCGATCGTCGGCTCCGTCGCGGCTCTGGTCCTGATCCCGGCACAACCGCCACGGGTGAGCACCGAGGGGGCAACCCCGCCCCTCGCGAAGCTCAGTGGTGCGGGGGACTGATTTCCGTCCTACTGAGTTCGGGATCGGGCCCCGGCAGGAACGGCTCCTGGGCGCCCGACTGGTAGCCGCGCGTCAAGACGATCGCGCTCGGGCGCCCGGGATTCTAGGGTGCCTCTTGCCCTCTGAAGCGCGCTGTTTACCGCGGCAACCGACGTTTCCAGCACGTCCGCCGTCTCGGCCGCCGAGTAGCCGAGCACCTCGCGCAGGATCAGGACCGCCCGCTGCCGGGCGGGGAGGAGTCGCCTGGCCGCTTCGAACGCCAGCTCCACGGACTCGCGCTGCTCGTAGCGGGCGTCCGGGCCGAGGCGCTTCTCCGGAACCTCCAGCGTCTCGCTCGGCCCATCGGGGGAGTCCGCGCGGGGACCGTCGATCGGGAGCACCCGCCGGTGACGGCGATTCATCACCTCGAGCGAGGCGTTGGTCGCGATCCGGTAGAGCCAGCTGCGAAGCGAGCCGCGTCCCTCGAAGCGGGGGAGCGCCCTCCAGGCACGAACGAGCGCCTCCTGCAAGGCGTCCTCGGCGTCATCTGGGGAGCCGAGCATCCGTCGGCAATGAGCCCGGAGCTCGGCGCGATGTGGCTCGACGAGCCGGACGTAGGAATCGTCGCCGGGCACCGCGTCTCGTCTCATGTATCGCTGTGAGTCGACTGCACCGCCACTAGACTATCGCAACGATACTATCGAATCGAGACTAAGATGCAGCTCGCATCGGCCTGTAGGCGCGCGCTTCGCTCCTCCCGTGACTGGAATCGCGCCAGCTTGTAACTATCGGAGCGATACTCTCGACTTGATAGCCATGGGGCGTCCAGTCGAACCCGATCGCATCTACCGGCACTTCTGCATGACGGCGCGAGCCCTCGAGGTCGTTGGTGAACGTTGGTCGCTGCTGATCGTCCGCGACCTGCTGCTCGGCCCGCGCCGCTTCACCGACCTCGCACGGACGCTGGACCCGATTACTCCGACCCGGCTGACGGACCGACTTCGGCGGCTCGAGGCGGCGAAGGTGATCGAGCGGGAGCCGGCCGAGACCGGGAAGGAGGTCTGGTACCGGCTGACCGAGGCTGGCCTACAGCTCGAAGCGGCGGTAGACGAGCTCACCTTCTGGGGGATCGAGCACGCCAAGGAGCCTCCGCGGCCTGATGAGCCCGTCCACTCCGACGCAGTGATGGTCGGCACCAAAGTCTGGCTCAACCGATATGGGCCGGCGAAGGCTGACGGGCTGGCCTGGGTCTGGCGGTTCCCGGACGAGGACTACTACAGCCTTCGAGCCGCCAACGGCACCTGGGAACTGAGCCGGGCTAAGGAGGAGAGAGCTGCGGTCACGGTGGACGCAACACAGGCGGCCTGGGCCACCTTTCTCACTGCGCCGCCCGAGAAACGACGGCTGCCGAGTGATGACGTTCGGCTCCAGGGAACCCAGCCGGAGATCAGGAGGTTCACCAAAGCATTCAAGGCACAGCCCCCCGCCCGATGATGCGAATCATGGCCCGCGGTCCGATCGCAGGTGCCCCGCGATGGCGTCAGTCCCTCGAGCTCAGGGACGCGGCTGATCCGTTGCCCGTCTCTCGCGGCTTGCGGCGCCATCGCAACTGCAGCATCAGCCAGGCACGCGCGACTAGCAGCGCAACCCCCGCGCTGGTCAGCGACGGCACGATCTCCTCCACTGGCAGCGGTCCCACGTGAGCGATCACGCGGCGTCCTTCCCGTAAGCGTCGTGGTAGTTCCACCACTGGTACGGAGGGGTCTGCGGGTAGCCGTCCGGCGAGTTCTCCCACTCCTCCTGGCGCCCGAGCGCGGTCATGTCGAGATAGCTCCAGGTGGTGCCAAGCGCCTCGTCGCCCCGACTGTCGATGAAGTAGGTGCGGAAGACGCGCTCGCCCTCGCTGACGAAGGCGTTGTGGCCATGCCACTCGTCGACGCCGAAGTCGGCATCGAAGTCGTCGGTGATCGTGTACCAGGGCATCTCCCAGCCCATCCGCTTCTTCAGGCCCTGGATCTCCGCTTGCGGGGCTCGTGAGGCGAAGGCGAGGGTCGTGTCACGGGTGTTGAGGTGGGCGAGATTGGCGACTTGGTCGGCGACGAAGGAGCAGCCGACGCAGGCCCGCTCCGGGTACGCGCCGCCCTCTGCGTAGGTGGTGACCTCTGGCCCGTAGAAGGCCCGGTAGACGATCAGCTGCCGGCGCCCCTCGAAGAGGTCGAGCAGGCTCGCCTCGCCGTCCGGGCCGTCGAAGCGGTAGTCCTTCTCCACGGCCATCCTCGGCATCCGGCGGCGCTCGGCGGCCAGCGCATCGCGGGCTCGGGTCAGCTCCTTCTCCTTCACGAGCAGCTCCTCGCGCGCGGCCTCCCACTCCTGGGGCGACACGATTGGCGGGGTGTTCATAGCGGCATGCCCTCCTTCACAAGACTCGTGGACGGTTACACCTTCCTAGATCTGCCCGACCACCGAAACTAATCGGCAGGGGCCCCTCGCGCCAGCGCTCCAAGTGGCGGGCGGCTCCAATGCGCGAGAGGGAGCGTCTGATCGAAAGGGCCGCCTTCCATGGAAAGCAGGGTCCGGAAGCCCCTAGTCGTAGTCCGGGAACGCCTCGAACCGGACCTTTCGCCGTCCTACCAGGTCAGCTCACGCCGCCTGCGGCGCGTCCGTCGCGGCGCCGGTCTCGTCGAGCCCCTTGCGCAGCTCGCGGACCCTGCGCTTGTAGGCGGCCTCGTCGCCACCGCAGAGGTGCATCCCCCAGCGGGTGCCGTTGTGGACGTGCGGGACCTCGTCGGCGAGGAGGTAGTCGAAGACCTGGGCGATCTGCCTCTGCCCCTGCTCGACCAGGACCTTGCGACGGTGCGAGTGGCGCCACATCGCCTTCTGCTCGGAGGTCGAGTTGAAGAGGGCGAGGCGACCGACGAGGTCGTGGGCGTAGACGGAGCGGAAGTAGGAGAAGCCGACCGGGTAGTCGCCCCAGCGGCAGCCGAGCTCCTTCGGCATGAGCAGCGAGTGGAGCCTCGCGTGCCGCATCTCGTCCCAGGTCTGGCGCGCCATGTCGACATGGAAGTCCCAGGGCATCTTCGGGTTCTCATGCGAGTTGCGGGACATCAGCTCGGCGGCGCACAGCTCTGCATCCATCAGCGCATGGAAGAAGTGGCGCTGTTCCTCGGGCTCGACCGGGACGCGGTTCTCCTCGGGGTCGTTGATGTAGAGCTCCCGGACAAGGAAGGGATCGCCCTCCGCGGTCACCTCGACGAACTCGTCGCGGGCCGGCTCGACCAGTGGCGGCATCACCCGAAGCTCGCGCGGCTCCGCCTTGAGCCGGATCTCAAGCGCGCCGATGTCCTCGGGCCACCGCTCGGATCCAGCCGCGCCGTCGCCTTCGGTCCGGGGCCCGAGCTCGGAGATGTGGCGCTCCTTCCGCTCGGCGAGCTGCGTGAGCAGGCGGAGCGAGGGCTCGTCGGAGACCGGGTCGAGGTGCTCGAGCTGGATCCGGAATGCACGCAAGAGGGCGGGCATCGCCGCCCCATAGGCAAGCTCGATGTAGGCAGCCGGTGTCGGGGCCTCGGCTAGCTGGTCGAGCAACGCGCCGAGTTCCTCGGCCGGGGCACCGGGATAGTCGCTCGGGTGGCGGAGCTCATACAGCCTGCGGCGGATCTTGCTGATAGCGCGGGCGTCGTCGTGGAGATGGTCGCCGAGCGCGTACTTGACCCCGAACTCCGGCACGAGCGCGAGCCATCCGCAGGAGAGGTGGACCAGCTCCCGGAGAACGTGGAAGTAATTCGAGAACCGGATCGCGTTCTCGTCGACGTCATAGCCGAGGCGGAGCTCATCACGCGGCAGTTCCATGCCTTGATCCCTCTTCCTCTCGATGATCCTCATCACCCTCCTGATCGGCGAGCAAACGTCGCTTGTGGCGGCCGACGACGCTCGGCAGCAGCCCGCCGCCAGCGGAAACGTTGATCACCGCCCGGTCGGAGATCCTCGTGATCATCCCGGCGTAGCGACCGCCGATCCCGAACGGGTTGATGTTGAAGTGCTTCAGCCGCATCTGGACGTGCCCGTCCTCGACCGTCGGGAACATCTCCTCTGGCACCGGGACGTACTCCTGGACGATGAAGTCGCCGGCCTCGGCGTGCTCCTCGATGATCCGGTCCCACTCCCCCTGCTCAGTCTCGATCCCCAGCGCGACGTCGTGGCCCCCGTATTCCGACGCCGGCTTGAGCACCAGGCGGGTGCGGTTGTCCGAGACGAAGTCGAGCAAGTCGACGACCCACTGCCCGTAGGCCACCCTGCCCGGACGGAGAATCCGGGTCCACGGGATCGTGGCCGCGATCACCTCCGCCTCGCGCGGCTCGACCAGATGGGAGAAGCGGGGATCTTCGAGCAGTGCCATCAACTTCTTGTTGTTGGCGACCCGGGCCCGAGGGGGGTTGACGAGGCAGACGGCGGCGTCACGGAAGGCCGCCGTCAGGTCACCCTCGGAGAGATCGTCGATCAGCGCCCGCCGGTAGACGAGGTGCACCGCTTCGCCGCCGGCGCGCAGCACCGAGCCGTCGTAGGAAAGCTCGTCGACCCTCGGGTGGATCGCCTCGATTCCCGCCTCGGCCGCCGCGGCGCAGATGATCCGGAACTCGGGCACGGACGGGCTCCCGGGAACGTCGACGAGGGCGAGTCGCGGGTTCTCCGGCAGCTCCGGGCCCTCCGCCCGGGACGCGCGCATCGCACGATAGGCGTCGATCAGGGTCTCGATCAGGAGCGGCAGCATCGGCTCATACGCCGTGTCGAACTCGCTGTCTACCCGCGGCAGCGCGATCGTTCGCCGCAGCCCCTCGTGGAGGACGTCCGTGTAGCCGATCCCCGCCGGCGAGTCGGCGTTGAACTCGAGGAACTTGACCGTGTCGCCGGCGAGGAATGCGTCCAGCCGGCAGATCCGAAGCGGCCCCGGGTAGCCGGGACCGACGCGGACGAGCGAGTCCTCGAAGGTGGGGAGCGCGAGCTCCCCCTGGAGGCGCTCGTCGTCTGGATAGGCCTCGCAGAAGCGGTTGAGGACGGTGCAGAGCACCTCGACCGCACGCCGCACGCGCCGCATCTGCCCCTGGCTGACGAAGTGGGGCATCAGCACGAACGGGATCGTCCGCCCCGCGAAGACGACGTCGTGACCGGCGAGCCATGACTCGAGCTCGGACTCGAGCTGGGCGCAGCCGTCGCCGAGCTTGGAGAGCTCGACGAGGTGCTGGAGCTTCAGGTCGCTGACCTGATCGGCCACATCACCCCCGATCAGCGCCGCCGCATTTTCGGGGTCACCCGGCCGTTGGTCACCGGCCGCTCGAACAGGGTGGAGAGGACCACCTGCGTCTGGGTGCGGAGGACGCCCGGCGTCTCGCGGATCCGCTCGAGCGCCTCCTCGAGGTGCTGGGTGTCGACCGCACGGAGATGGATGATCGCGCTCGGGGCGCCGGCGACCGTGTAAGCCCCCTCCACCTCCGGGTGCCTGGAGAGCGCGGCGCTGACCTCGGTACCCGACATCCGCCCCTCGCAGAAGAGCTCGACGAACGCATGGCTGTGCCAGCCGAAGGCGGTCGGCTCGATCGTCGCCGTGTAGCCCCGAATCACCCCCTCCGACTCGAGCCGATCGACACGGCGCTTCACCGCCGGGGCCGAGAGGGCGACTCGCTCGCCGATGTCCTGAAAGGAGCGACGGGCGTTCTCGCGCAGCAGCGCAACGATCTGCTGGTCTGTCTCGTCCGCAATCGCCATTTTTCGGCCGGTAACGCAACGAATCGGGGTTGTGAACCCGGCTCCAGGCGGGAATCATAAATCCTACCGGCCCACTTCGCAAGGGATTGTTCAGCGACAGGAGGAGGTAGCGATGCAGTTGAAGACGGCTCAGGACACGGGCCTTCGCACCGCCATCCCTCCCGTCCCGAAGAACGATGAGATGCCGCTCCTCGGCATCGACCACATCGAGGTCTACGCCGGTAACGCCCTCCAGGCCGCCCATTTCTTCACCCACGCGCTCGGCTTCAGCGAGACGGCCTACGCCGGACTGGAGACGGGGATGCGCGACCGGGCCTGCCATCTCGTGGAGCAGGGCCGAATCCGCTTCCTGCTCACATCGCCCCTCCACGGCGGCAGCGAGATCGCACGCCACATCGCCGAGCACGGCGACGGAGTGAAGGTCGTCGCCCTGGCGGTCCCGGACGCCGAGGACGCCTACCGGGTGGCCGTCCGGCGCGGCGCCCGCGGGCTCCGCGAGCCGCACGAGGAGGCCGACGAGCGCGGCGCCGTGCGGCTGGCAACGATCGCGACCTACGGCGAGACCGTCCATACCTTCGTCGAGCGCGACGGCTACTCGGGGCCGTTCCTGCCGGGGTTCGAGCCGGCCGAAGACGAGACGGAGGAGTATGGCCACTTTACGGGGATCGACCACGTCGTCGGCAACGTCGAGCTCGGGCGGATGGAGGAGTGGGTCGAGTACTACGAGCGCGTCTTCGGATTCACCGAGATGATCCGCTTCACCGACCAGGACATCTCCACCGAGTACTCCGCGCTGATGTCGAAGGTGATGGCGGATGGCAAGGGCCGGATCAAGTTCCCGATCAACGAGCCGGCCGAGGGCAATCGCAAGTCGCAGATCGAGGAGTACCTCGAGTTCTACGGCGGCCCCGGCGTGCAGCACATCGCCCTCTCCACCACCGACATCGTCAGCACGGTCCGCGCCCTCCGCGATCGCGGCGTCCATTTCCTGATGACGCCCTCCAGCTACTACGAGGAGCTGCCAGAGCGGATCGGGGAGATCGACGAGGACCCGGACGAGCTCAGCGATCTCGGGATACTGGCCGACCGCGATGACGAAGGCTACCTGTTGCAGATCTTCACCAAGCCGCTATCCGATCGACCCACCCTGTTCCTCGAGGTGATCGAGCGGCACGGCGCCCGCGGCTTCGGCGAGGGGAATTTCAAGGCGCTGTTCGAGGCGATCGAGCGCGAGCAGCAGAGGAGGGGCAACCTGTGAGGTATCACCGGCTGGGGGAGCTGCCGCGCAAGCGGCATACGCAGTTCCGCACCAACGGCCGTCTGCTGATCGAGGAGGTGATGGGCCTCGAGGGCTTCTCCGGGAACGAATCGATTCTCTACCACCACACCTCGCCCTGCCGGATCGCCGACGCCGGCCGGTTCGAGCCGATCTCGCACGACGAGTGGGTGCCCGATGCGCACGTCCACCGCCACCTCGAGACCGGCGGGATCCCCGCGGAAGGGGATCCGGTGACCGGGCGTCGCTGCCTGATGTGGAACTCGGACCTCGAGGTCTCGATCTGCCGGCCCACCGAGGAGAGCGAGGCGCTCTACCGGAACGGCGAGGGCGACGAGCTGATCTTCGTCCATGAGGGCTCGGGCGAGCTCGAGACGGTGTTCGGCGCCTTGCCCTACCGCCGCCACGACTACATCGTCATCCCCCGCGGCACCACCTATCGGTTCAGCTTCGAGGACGACGAGCAGTTGATGCTCGTCCTCCACACCCCGGGAGAGATCGAGACCCCGAACCGGTACCGAAACCGCTACGGGCAGCTGCTCGAGTCCGCCCCCTTCTCGCACCGCGACCTCCATCCCCCGGTGGAGCTGGTCACCCATCGCGAGGCCGCCGAGGTCGAACTGATCGTGCGGGTGCGGAGCGGCCTCCAGCACTACACGCTCGACTACCACCCGCTCGACGTGGTCGGTTGGGACGGCTACGTCTACCCCTACACGTTCAACATCCACGACTTCGAGCCGCGCACCGGCCGCATCCACCTGCCGCCGCCCACCCATCAGACCTTCCAGGGGCCGAAGTTCGTCGTCTGCTCCTTCTGCCCCCGCGAGCTCGACTACGACCCCGAGGCAGTACCGCTCCCCTACCATCACTCGAACCTGCAGTCCGAGGAGATCATCTACTACGTCTCCGGTGACTTCGGCTCACGCAAGGGGATTGAGGTCGGCTCGATCACCGTCCACCCCTCCGGGCTGCCGCATGGCCCTCAGCCCGGGCTCGTGGAGAAGGCGCTCGGGGCCAGGCGGACCGAGGAGCTGGCGGTGATGTGGGACACCTTCGCGCCGATGAAGCTGACCACCTTCGCTCGCGACCTCGACGATCCGGGGTACGCGTACTCGTGGCGGGAGGAAAAGCCGTCTCCCGTGGCGCAGAGCACAACCGGGTAGCAGGAGGCTGCCCAGGGTCGCTTCTGCGCCATGGGCCGCGGCCGTCGCGCTCAGGCAGCGGGCTCGATCCGGCCCCTGACTTCCGCCAGGCTGATCCTCGGACGGCCCTCGCCCGGGGCGCCGGCGCCTCGGAGGACGACCTCGTCGCCGTCCTCGAGGAAGGTGCGCTCGACACCGCCATCGAACCGCAGCGGGTCCTGCCCGGCGCGGGTGAGCTCGAGCAGGCAGCCCTGTCTGCCGGGGACGGAACGCGAGATCGTCCCCGAGGCGAACAGATCGCCGGAGCGCACCGCCGCGCCGGCGATGGTTGCGTGTGCGAGCTGCTGCGCGGCGCTCCAGTAGAGGCCGCGAGCGTTCGTTCGGCTGATCGTCTCGCCGCGGAGGATGACCTCGAGGTCGAGGTCCAGCGCCCAATCCTCCTCGCTGCGTAAGTAGGGGAGCGGCGGAGGGTCCTGCTCGCGGCCGGAAACACGGAAGGGCTCGAGCGCCTCCAGCGGCGTGATCCATGCCGCCATCGAGGTGGCGAACGACTTCGAGAGGAAGGGGCCGAGCGGCTGGTACTCCCACGCCTGGATCGAGCGGGCGGTCCAGTCGTTCACCAGAACGAAGCCGAAGATGTGATCCGCCGCGGCGTCGGTCGGAATCGGCCCTCCTGCGGGCGGTCCTGGGCCCGTCACGAAGCCGAGCTCGAGCTCGAAATCGAGGAGCCGTTCAGGACCGAAGCCTGGCGGAGCATCGGGCGCGTCGGGAGCGGTTTGCCCGAGCGGGCGACGAATCGGGGTCCCGCTCACCACCACGCTGGCCGAGCGGCCGTGATAGCCGACGGGGAGGTGGCGCCAGTTGGGGAAGAGTGGATCGCCCTCGGGCCGTACCAGACCGCCGACGTTGGAGGCGTGTTCGATCGACGAGTAGAAGTCAACGTAGTCGCCAACCTCGATCGGCAGCAGCTCCTCGACGTCGACGAGCGGGACGAGGGCGTCATCCGCCAAGCCGGCGTCGGTGAGCTCGGCGTTGCCCGCCGCGAGCAGCTCGGTCAGGCGAGCACGCAAACCGGACCAAGCCGTCCGGCCCAGCTCGAGCAGGGCGTTGAGTGTCGGCGCCTCAAGCGCGCGGCGCAGCGCCGCGGGATCGGCGGCGACCGAATCCAGCAGCCCCGCAGCGGCCACCGGTCCCAGCGCGAGCGCCCGATCCGCGATCCGGACCCCCGGCTGTGGCGTGCCCCCCCGCACGCGGATCACCCCGTACGGAAGGTGCTCGATCCCGAAGCCGGACCCGTCCGCGCCCGGGACCCATGTCTCCACGATCTGACCGCGCCCCATTCGGCGACGATAACGTCAGACGTAGAGAGGCCGGGCCTAGCGCACGGGCTCGCGAACGGCCTAGCCTTGGACTCATGAGCGGACCGTCCGCCAAACCGGTCGACCTCGATGCCTGGCGCAGGCTTCCCGCGGCCCAGCAGCCGGATTGGCCGAACGCCGCACACGTCCGCGCCGTCACCGCGGAGTTGGCAGAGCGACCGCCCCTCGTCTTCACCGGCGAGTGCGACCAGCTCAAGGACCGGCTGGCCGCCGTCGCCGCCGGCGAGTCGTTCGTCCTGCAGGGAGGCGACTGCGCGGAGACCTTTTCCGGGTCGACGGTTGACGCGGTAAGGGAGAAGCTCGAGACCCTGCTGCAGATGGCCCTCGTGCTGACGTACGCGGCGAGCGTACCCGTAGTGAAGATCGGCCGGATTGCGGGGCAGTTCGCAAAGCCCCGAACGCGCCCCACCGAGTCCCGAGAGGGCGTCGAGCTCCCTGCCTACCGCGGTGATGCGGTGAACGGCTTCGAATTCACGTCCGAGGCGCGGCGACCCGACGCGGCTCGGCTGCTCCAGGCGTACAACAGCGCCGCCGTGACGCTGAACCTATGCCGGGCGTTCGCGCACGGCGGCTACGCCGACCTCCACCAAGCGCATGCATGGAACCAGGACTTCGTCGCGCAGAGCCCGGCTGGGCAGCGCTACGAGCAGATTGCCGGCGAGATCGATCGTGCGCTCGCGTTCATGAAGGCGTGCGGTGCTGACTCGGAGGAGCTCCACGGAGTCGAGTTCTACTCGAGCCACGAGGCGCTCCTGCTCGAGTACGAGCGGGCCCTGACCCGCATCGACGTCCCCACCGGCCTGCCGTACGACCTGTCCGCACACCTTGTGTGGATCGGTGAGCGCACCAGGGACCTGGGCGGCGCCCACGTCGAGTTCTGCCGCCAGATCCGCAATCCGATCGGTGTGAAGCTCGGGCCCACGGCCTCCCCGGACGACGCCGGTGCGCTCGTCGAGCGACTCAACCCCGGTGACGAACCTGGCCGGCTGACGTTTATCACCCGGCTGGGGGCCGGCAAGGTCCGCGAGGTTCTGCCGCCTCTGGTGGAGAGGATCACCGAGCGCGGGGCGCGGGTCGTGTGGATCTGCGACCCGATGCACGGCAACACGTTCGAGGCGCCAAGCGGATACAAGACCCGCCGGCTGGACCACGTCCTCGACGAGGTCGCCGGCTTCTTCGAGGTGCACCGCGCACTCGGCACCCATCCGGGGGGCATCCACGTCGAGTTCACCGGCGACGACGTGACCGAGTGCATCGGAGGGGGCTACGAGATCATCGAGGACGATTTGCACGATCGCTACGAAACGGCGTGTGACCCCCGGCTCAATCGCCGCCAAGCGCTCGACCTCGCCTTCATGGTCGCCGCGCTGTATCGCGGTGAGCAGTGAGGCGCCATTGGAACCCGCGACTCTCGGCTTCTTCCCGAACAACGAAACTTGATTTCCAGGGCTTTCCTGTCGTAGTCGGGTCGCGCTCGTATGGTTCCGTTTCATGCGGTATTGGAGGCTCTGAGCGCGAGCTGAGTTTCGCTCGAGTTCGGTACCACGCAGCCCGGCGGCTTCGAGGGCGGCTCTACTGGCCGAGAAGACCGTTGACGGCACTGTCGACGCCGCCGAGGTTGTTGTTGACGCTATCGACTGTGTTGTCGACGCTGCCGACGGTGCTATCGACGGTGCTGTCGACGCTGTCGACGGTGTTGTTCACGGTGTCGCTGGCCCCGCCCGTCCCGGGCAGGTTGATGTCGGGGGCGCTGATCGTCGAAGAGCCCGACGAGCCTCCACCTGAGCCACCTGATTCGCCGGTTCCGACGACTGTCCCAGCGTCGGTCCCGTTGCCTGTCGAGCCCCGGCCAGCGCCGATGGTGGTGGAGGCCCCGCCTCGATTCGACCCAACGGAGGAACCGGACTTGCTGGCCAGCGCCAGGACCGCGCGGTTCAGCCTGCTGGGATCGGTCCGGGCGGAGGCGGGGATAGCGTCGGGCCCGCTCGTGAGCGCGGCGAGACCGCTGGCGACGCCGGAGAGGCTCGTCCCCAACCCGATCAGGGCGGCAACCGCTACGGGCACAACACACAGAGCCGCGCCGGCCAACGCAGACGACACGATCCGGCGGTGCCACCAAGCGAGTAGTCCATTACTCATACGAACCTTCTCGACACTCTTACCCAGGGAGAGGGTGGATCAGGCCTACCTCCGCGCGTGAAGACCGCCAAGTGGGGGACGGCGCGTGCCCTTGAGTCGTGAGTCGCCTACTCCCGCTTTGCGGCCACGTCTCCCGCCTTCCCACGCTTCTCGACGATCCAGAAGTGTTCGTATTTCTTGACCACCTCTTCAACGCCCGTTTCAACTTCGATGGCTGTGTGCCCGGGCGCGACAGCGAAGCGCTCCGGTCGCGAGCGGACCTCCTGCCATTCCCGTCTGGATAGCCCTATGCGGACGCCGCAATCGATCCGCCAGCACTCGCATCGAAAACCTGCCGTCTGAACGCCAGCGCTAAGCCAGTCGTCCTTGGTCCTGTTGAGGTCCCGGCAAAAGGACTCGTTTTCCGCGATGCGCTCCTCCCGTGACATCACTTACCCCGCAGCCCTGCGGCTTCGAGGGCTTCGCTGTTCGTTCGATGCAGGTATTGCCTCCGGGGGCCCAGAACGGTACCGACTGTCGTCATTCGCCCCGGTACGCACCGCTGGCGCGGGCGCCGGCCGGAAGCGAGGCCTCCGACGGCTTGGCGCGCACCTGCGGGTTGTCGATCTCGCCGAGGCGGTCGATCAGCCGCTGCCACTGCTCGGGCTTGAGGATGCGGGCGAGCTGGCCGAGCTGCTGCCCTGGGGTGTAGAGCGGGGTGAAGCCGACATGGATGTGGTCGTCGTGGTCGCTCATCGAGAAGGTCGGCGGCCCGAGCTCCATCAGGGAGATGATCTGGGCGGGCCGCATCGAACCCTGCAATCGCAGCAGGTCCTTGATCACCGCCTCGGTGATCGACCCCGGCCCCTGGTTGCCCAGAATCGAGATGCCGTTGACCTGGGCGATGTCGACCGCGTTGCCGGAGGAGTGGGCCGAGACGTTGCCCGAGGTCGTGTAGACGCTGTGGCCGCACTTGAGCGAGGTGATGGTCAGCCGGTAGCCGCGCGCGGTCAGGTACTCCAGGGTCGCCAGCGTCCGGCGATCGATCTGACCCGTCTCGATGTCCGTACGCCCGCAGGAGTAGATCTGCATGCGTGGGTCGGCGAGCGCCCGCCGGGACAGCGTCTCCTTCGACATCAGCAGGATCTGGCCGATCGACGCCTGCGAGCCGAACGGATCGCGCCCCGCGACGCGATAGATCGCCGTCGTCTCGAGCAGCTTCCAGCCGTCGAGGATCGGCTTCGGATCGATCGTTGGAGCGCCGCGCCCCGCCGGGCGGATCGCGAAGTTGACGTGGGGAGCGCCGGGCGTGCCCGTCTCGGAGGAATCGCCGATCGTGCCGAGCACCGTGCCCCCGGTGACCTTCGAGCCGACTCCCAGCGGGCGGAGCTCCATCGTCTTCGGGTTGAACTGGAGGACGCCGGCGAGCGAGCCGTTGAAGAGTCTCGTAGCCCTGGAGGCCCTGCGCCATCATCCCGGTGAGCTGACCGGCGCCCTGGGCGCGCTGCGGATCGGCGAAGAGCCTCTCGCGGATCCGCTCCGTGTTCTGTGGCAGGCTCGACGGCTCCGAGCCCGTAGATGTCGCGGGTTTGCGGGCGGAGTTCTCGCCGGCGGTGGCGGGCTTCGCCGGCGCCGGACCCTTGCCCCCATCGGCGCCCTCCAGCTTGAAGTCCTCGGCGTTCAGCGCCTCCTTCTTGGGCACGGGGTGGCTCGGGGCGGTCGTGCCCAGCCCCGCGTACGTGTAGCGGTTGCCGTAGGCGTCGGTGAGGACGACGAAGCGGCCGAGCCTCTTGTTTTCGCCGAGCGCCGTGATCACCCCGTCGTTGACCGCGATCACCGGGGCGCCGGCCTTCGAGTAGATGCCGATCGCGCGGCGGGTGGGGGAGCTCGAGATCACGTCGGCTGCGTTGCCGGGAGCGGATCTCCCTGTTCGTGAGCGCTCGAGCGCCTCGCGCTCGGAGATGTCGTCCGCGTAGCGGGCGTCGGCGGCGACGGGGAAGTGGGCGCCCTCCGTGAGCCCGGTCAGCGATCCGACCAGGTCGTCGGGGAGCTGGCCGTACTGGTCCGCGTAGAAGAGGACCTCGTCGACGTACCAGTCCGCGTGGTTGTAGGCGAAGATCGCCTGGCGCAGGTCCTCGGAGGCGCCGGCGGCGTTCAGGTAGCGGGCGGCCGCACAGATCGCGTCGACCGGGTTGTAGGGGTCCTTGACCCCGTCCTCGTTTCCGTCGCAGCCGTAGGCCTCCCAGCTCGATGGGATGAACTGCATCCATCCCATCGCCCCGGCGGAGGAGACGTTCAGGTTCCGGCCGAAGTCGGTCTCGATCCGGTTGATCGAGGCGAGCACCTGCCACGGGATCCCGTACTCGGCGCCGTAGGCCTGGTAGATCGGAAGCAGGAACGGCGGGATCTCGAACTGGTCGATGACGAAGTTCGGCACTCCCAGCGGAGCCGGGCCGAACTGAGCGATCGTGAGGCCGGGATTGGCATTGGTCGGCGTGCCGTCCGGGTTTCGCAGCGGTGGCTGCTCGATCTTCTTGCGTTTACGCCGCTGGCGCCGCTTGCGGTCCTCCCTGCGGAAGAGGCCGCGGCCCGGCTTCGCGCCGGTTCCCTCCGAAGTGGTGGTGCCACTGTCGCCCGTAGTGGCCGAGCCACCGCCGGTCTCGTAGCCGCCGGCGCCTTCCGAGAAGCCGCCGCCGGTGCCGGATCCGCCGGTGCCGGATCCACCGGTGCCGGATCCGCCGCCGATTGAGCCGCCATCGATGATCTGGTCGGAGTCCGGGAGAGTGGTGTCCGGGAGGGTGGTGTCCGGGAGGGTGGTGTCCGGCAGGGTGGTGTCGGGCAGTTCGATCCCGCCAACGCTGAGGGAGCTGGCGGTACCCGCTCCGACCAGGGCAAGTCCGCTGCCCAAGATGATGATCACCAGAATCCGCTGCACGACATACCCCTCCTTGGATGCACTCGCTATCCCTTTCGGAGATCACGAGGCATGCTGGCGATGGTATGGCGAACGGCGAGAGCATGCGCCGGTTCATCGTGCGCCATCGCGCCTTGCCCCGCGCGTGCGTGGGAGGGCCGCGAGCGCGATATCAGCTGAGCAGGCTGCGGTGTTGCTCACTGTCGAGCGAGCGGTCCAGCTCAAGAGCCGCCTCGTAGTTGGTGAAGCCTTTTGTGGTTCGGCCACCCGGTAGGAACCCCATGCATGTCCTCCACGCGGCTCGCCCAGCGCCCGAGCCCGGCGAGATTGGATCTGGGCTCCAATCGGGCAGGGCTGACCGATGAACGCGGCCCTCATCTGGAGGAGCCAAGCAGCACAGGTGAGCACATGGATCCGAGATGCATTGCCGCGGCGCCGATGAGTTCGGACGTGCGTTTGACATCGATCCAAGCCCTTCATCCCCCGGATACACCAAGGGCCCTCGTTATAAGGGCCCTTGGCTAGTAGCGGGGGCGGGATTCGAACCCGCGACCTTCGGGTTATGAGATCCCTTGAAGCCGTTCTATGGGCTCATGCTAGGCGAGCCCAGGCACGCTGAGATGAGCTGAGAGCAGCTCAGGTTCTCCTCAGTTCGGTACCTCCTGTGGTACCTCGGCACCACGACCGTGATTGCGCCGACGGCCTTCGATCAAACCGCTGCTTTGCATGGAAAGGAGCGCTCTTCGACCTTGCACTCGCTTCTCGCGCAAGGGAGGAGCCCGGAGAGGAACCGGTTCCGCTTCTCCTCCTCGTCCATCTGGCATTCTGGGAACCGCCTGCCGGCGCTGCTGCTTGCGCGACCGAACGAGCGCAATCGGTTGTGAGGCTTGGCGTCCTTGGCTGAAGGGGCGCGAAGCCCCGGCTTTGGCGCGAGACGAACGACGGAGAAGGGGATCCGGGTGAGCCCGCGACACTCGAAGCTACCGATCGAGCTGAACGCATCGGGCGCGGTGTAGGGTCTGGTCGGCATGCCGAGTAGCGGTAAGTTCAGGTTCCCCTCCCTGAGTTCGCCGGTGCCTGAAATGATCGAAAGCTGGGGACGGGCTCTTGGATTCGATCAACGCTGACTACCTGGTAATCGGAGCCGGGGCCACGGGGATGGCGTTTACCGACGCGCTGATCGCCGACTCGGACGCGACCGTGGTGCTGGCCGATCGCCGTCACGCGCCGGGCGGGCACTGGAGCGATGCCTATCCGTTCGTCCGACTCCACCAGCCATCGGCTTTCTATGGGGTGAACTCGTTGCCGTTGGGCCACGATCGGATCGACGAGTCCGGCCTCAACGCGGGCTTCTACGAGCAGGCCAGCGGGCACGAAATCTGTGACTACTTCCGGCGCGCGCTGGACCACCTGCTGGCCTCCGGGCAGGTCACCTGGCGCGGGAGCCACGAGTACCTCGGAACGAACAGCAACGGGCATCGGTTGTCGTCGCGGGTGACGGGCCAGGAGACAGTGGTACGGGTACGGAAGGTGGTCGATGCCACCTACCTGGGAACCGAGGTCCCGGCCCGCCACGAGCCCGACTTCGAGGTCGACCCGGGCGCGCGCGTCGTCACCCCGAACGAGCTGGTTGAGCTGGCCGATCCCGCCGACGGGTTCACCGTCCTCGGTGCGGGCAAGACCGCAATGGACGTTTGCACTTGGCTGCTCTGTCAATCGGTCGCTCCCGAGGACATCCGGTGGGTGCGACCGCGCGATGCCTGGACGCTTGACCGCACCTTCGCGCAGCCGCTCGACCTGGTCGCCGGGATGGTTCAAGGGCTGGCGGATGCCTATGAGGCGGCCGCTGAGGCCTCGGACCTCGAGGACCTATACGCGCGCGCCGAGGCGTGCGGCCAGATCCACCGCCTGGACCCCGAGGTAGAGCCGGAGATGTTCCACGGTGCGACCCTGAGCGCAGCGGAGCGGGCGCAGCTGCGCCGCATCACGCAGGTGATCCGCAAGGGCCGGGTCCGCCTGGTCGGGGTCGATGCGCTGGTGCTAGACGAGGGCACCGTCCCCACGACCCGAGGGGAAGTCCACATCGACTGCACCGCACCCGGCCTGGGCTGGGCGCCACCGCGCCCGATCTTCGAGGAGGACCGGATCATCCCGCAGCCCACGCGCATTGGGATGCTGCCGTTTAGCGCAGCGCTGATCGGTTTCCTCGAGACCAGCGAGCGCGACGACGAGGAGAAGAACCGGCTTACCCGCCCGAACCCGGACCCGCGTACGCGCAACCGGCTGGACTGGGCATGGTCGACCTACATCGGTGCCGCCAACGAGGCGGCCTGGGGTCCGGAGGAGGACATCCAGGCGTGGCTGCAGCGGTCGCGGGTGAACATCGGGCAGGCCTTGCGTGACCGCCTCGACGACGAACGGACGCAGGCAGCGCTGGCCGGTGTCGTCACGCATATGAGCGGAGCGATTGCCAACCTGGGTCGCTTGCTGAAGGATCGCCAGATAGTCAACGCTTGATAAGCGTCTCACTCTCGATGTTCACGCAGCTATACAGGGAGCTCGGGATGCAGCCCTGGGAGGCGAAAGGTAACGACCTCGCTGGCTGATCTTGCGTGACACATGCGTAGGCCTGATCGCTCCGAATGAGTCCACTCGTCTCCTCGCCGAGGACTAGCGCCACCCGCGCCGCTGCTCCCTTCGCGTGAAAGGAGGCGCTGCGTGGCCTCTGGGCATCGAGCCACGGACTACCGCTTTGGACGAAAAGCAGCTATCCGCTTTGCATGGAAAGCGACACTCCGTGGAGAGATACTGCGTGGGCGATGTCAGGAGAACCCTGCGTTGAGCGAACCTAAGGAGTCCCAGCATGGCCGTTCCCTACAAGCTCTTCTACCGGCTCGGCTTCCACCCCTGGGAGGACCTCGCAGAGCATCCCCCGTTCGCCGAGAAGCTCACGGAGTTGTTCGCGCGCGAGGAGAGCGGGCGCGAGCCGCCTTACGGACCTGCGCTCGACCTGGGATGCGGCAGCGCCGTCTGGGGGGTCCCACTGGCAAAGCGCGGCTGGCAGGTCACGAGCGTCGACATCGTTGAGAAGGCCCTGGAGCGCGCCCGCGAGCGGGTTCGGGAGGCCGGCGTCGACGTGCGGGTCATGTACGCCGACGTGACGGCTCTTCGTGAGGCGGGGGTCGGCTCAGACTTCCGCTTGCTGCTCGACACCGGGACCTTCCACGGTCTCACCGATGCCCAGCGCATGGCGATGGGTCGGGAGATAGACGCGATCGCGGCCGACGATGCCGCCGTGCTGCTCGACTGCTTTGCGCCACGCCGCCGCGGACCGCTCCCGCGCGGGGCGCAGCCAGAGTGAAGTGGAGGCGGCGTTTCCCGACTGGGCGATTACGGACATCGAGGTCGCGGACACCGAGCCGGACCCGATCGCAAGGTTCTTCAAGTTTGATGAACGCTTCTACCGGCTCGTTCGAAAGTGAGCCTTTAGCGGCGAAGCCGCCGGGCTGTCGGAGTAGCTGCTTCGGACGACGCATTAAAGTCAAGTCGACCCTGGACGCTCTCCCTCCTCTTTGCGAGAGTTCCGTTGGGCGCCGGTAGACGACGAGCTAAAGCGCAGGCCCGGGGCTTGGACCCGCCGCGCCGCTTGGCCGCTTGACGGCCCACGAGATGCGCGCCCCTGTGTCGCGCCGGCGCCCTTTCTTCCCTTCGAGTTCGCCTGCCAGTCGGCGACCGTGCGCCGGTAGGCGGCCTCGGCCTGGGCCGCGAGCTGGCGCTCTGCCTCGCGGATCGCGGCCTTCGCGGTGAGGCCGCTGCCTTCTCCCGCGCCGGCTCTCGGCCCCGGCGGCGAGCTCGAGCCGGCGCAGCTTCCTCGCGGTCAGCGAGGGCTGTGCGTAGGCGTAGTCCTCCCGGCGCGCGAGCAGGCACCAGAAGAGGGAGGCGAGCTTGCGCGCGGCGGCGACGATCGCCACCTGGTGGCCGCGGCGGCGCGGACCCGCTCATAGAAGGCCCGGATCGGGCCCCGCTGGCGGACCGTCGACCAGCTCGCCTCGACCAGGGCATGGCGGGCGCTCACCGAGCCCTGCTTTGAGATCCGCCCGTGGGCCGCCGGAGCGGAGCCCGACTGGCTCACCCGCGGGTCGAGCCCCAGGTATCCGACCAGCTTGCGCGAGCTCTCGAAGCGACCGATCTCCCCGATCGCGGCGATGAAGCTGGCGGCGCAGATCACGTTCACGCCCGGCACCGTCAGCAGCCGCCTGATCTCTGGACTCTCGAGAGCCTCCTTGGCGATCGGCCGCTCGACCGCCTCGATCTCGGAGTCGAGGAACTCGATCTGGTGAAGCGCCGAGTCGACCGCCTCGCGCTCCTCCTCGGGGAGGGCGAGCTCGGCCAGCCAGCACCGGCCCTTTGCCCCGAACAGATCCGAGAACGGAGGACGGCCGACCAGGCAGCGCATCAGCGCCGCGTGGATCTCGTTCTTCGCCCGGGTTCGCGCCCTGACCAGCTGGGAGCGGCGCTTAAGGCGCCGGCGCATCACCTGGGTACCGCGGTCGGGGACCCAGACCGAGGCGAGCTCGCCCGAGGCGAGCAGCCTCGCCAGGGCACGGGCATCGAGGCGGTCGGTCTTCGCCCGCGCGGAGCGGATCCCGGTGTCGTTCGGTGAGACCACGATCACCTCGGCGACGTGGGGCTCGATGATTCGTTTGATCTGCCAGGCGTTGCCGGTTACCTCGAGCGCCACTCGGTCCTCGGCTCCGAGGCTTCGGGCGAAGAGCTCGAGCTCCTCCGGCTTCGTGGCGATCCGCCCCGCGGAGCGGACCTCACCTTGCTCCCAGATAGCCACCTCGCAGAACTCGAGGTGGATGTCCAAGCCGACTGCTCGCATTTTCTCCTCCTCGCTTCGAATGACGGGGAGAAGCAGCGGGCAAACGACATCGACGCATTCGCGCTCTCGGCGCACCCGGATAAGTCGCAGGGGCGGCCACTGAAAAGCTCGGGCTCTGAGCCCATCGTCCGCAGAATCGGCCTGCCCATCTGCGTTCTCCCGGAAGCCCCGTCCCGGTCGGCCGACCTGGAGGGTCGGAGCCGGACGTCAGCTTCCGGGGGAGGATTTTCATCTCCCGAGAAGCAGTAGCGCTTCGCAAGGAAAGCGGCACCTTGGCCCTGGGACGTGAGAGGCTTGCCCCAAAGCAACTGTAGGGAGGCTCGGGATGGGAGATTCAGGACGAGCAAGGCCTTGGCTAAGCAATGGCACTGGCCGTCGCGGCGATCGGCCTCGCGGCCTGCGGGGACGATGACGGAGACGAGGGCGGAACAACTACCGGCGCAGAGGAGGCCGGGACGACCGCCGGCGGAGACGAGACCGGCACCACCGCCGAAGAGGGCGGCGAGCCAATCCTGGTCAAGACGCGCGTGGACATCCCCGCGGGCGAAGTCCTCGGCGGCTCCTCCATTCGGCGACTCGCCGTTTTGCCCCGGCGGCACCTTCCGCGACCGGCCTGGGAGCGAGGACCCCTCGGTGCCGCCATACGGATCGGTAGACAGGACGTATCGCTGCCCCGGAGGCAGCCTGAGGATCGGCTTCACACCGGGCGTGCCGCAGGGTCTTACGCAGAGTGGCCCGTGGAGGATCGTCAGCGGCACCGTCGACTTCGATGGGCTGCAGGGTGACGGTCAGATGGAGGTCACGTTCGAGTCCGGCAGCGACACGAAAGGTCGCGAGACCTTCACCGGAACGGTCACCCGATAGCTGGCCGTCCCTCTCCTGCTGCGTGATCGATTACCGAGGCGGCAAGCCGATCCGCGTTCGGGATTAGCTCGACCCTAAGCAGGGCGCACAAGCCGCAGGGCTGTCTGAGTAGCCGCTTTGGACGAGAAAGCGGCTATCTGCTTTGCATGGAAAGCAGCGGTCTTGAGAGAGATACTGCGGCTGATGTCGGAGTAATAAGCGGCCTTCTATAGAGGAGGGATCAATGAGCAGGATTCGCAAGCGGCTGCCGAGCCCGGCGATGATCGTTGCCATCGTCGCCGTGATCGCGGCGAGCGCCGGCACGTCCTTCGCGGCGATCGGACTCAGCGGGCTGACCAAAGGCGCCAAGAACAAGACCGTCGGGGTTGGCAAGCTCACCTACGTAGGTACGAGCACCCAGGGGACCGGCAACGACATACATGTGGCGGCGAAGTGCCCGACGGGCCTCCATCTGATAGGTGGCGGCGTGCACACCTCGGATCCGGCGAGGTCCGAGGTTGAGGAAAGCCACCCGGCCACCCAGGACACCTGGGAGGCCGTCGTCAGGGCCCACGGAACCGAGACCATTGAAGCCGTAGCGATCTGCGCGAAGTCGCGCGTGGTCAACACCGTCGGCACGCCGCTGCCGCCCGCCGAGGCGCACTAGCAAACTCAGACAGTCGCGACCGAGGGGCCGGCGTGCCGCCGGCCCCTCGGTGTCCCAGCGATCTGCACCAAGAAGCCGATGCCCTCGAAGCCGCCGGGCTGTCGAAGTAGCCGCCTCAGTATTACTTTGGACGAATAGCGGCGCTTTGCATGGAAAGGAGCACTCTTCGACCTGGCGCTCGCTTCTCGCGCAAGGGAGTAGCGCGCTACCGTCAAGACCGGGCCCTGGTAACTGGTCAGCGCGCACGCGCAGCGCTGACGCGCGATCCTGTGGGCGATGGAGCTTCTTGCGACGACCGGTGACGCGTTCGTGAGGGTGGGTGCGTACACGCGCCTGCAAGGTTCGGGTGCGCAGTGCCTCGCGCTCGATGGCAACGCGGTGTACGTCGGGTGTCGGGGAAGCGGGCTGAAGCGCAGCGCTGACGACGGCAACAGCTTCGAGGACGTGCCGTTGCCGGAGCCGGACGTGTTCAGCGTCGCGGTGAGCGCCGCTGACGGCGCCGTGTACGCGGGAACGGAGCCCAGCCGGCTGTTCCGCAGCCGCGACGGCGGCGAGAGCTGGGAGGAGCTGGTTGCGCTTCAGGAGATCCCGTCGCGGCCGGACTGGAGCTTTCCACCCCGGCCCTGGACCTCGCACGTGCGCTGGATCGCACCGAGCCCGCACGATCCCGAGGTGGTGCTGGTGGGCATCGAGCTCGGCGGGCTGATGCGCACCGAGGACGGCGGCGCCTCGTTCAGCGATCATCGACCCCAGGCGGCCCGCGACGTGCACTGCCTGGCGTGGCATCCGACCGCTCCAGGACGCGCCTACGAGGCCGGCGGCGACGGCGCCGCCTGGAGCCGCGACGGCGGCCGCAGCTGGGACAGGGCCGACGCCGGGCGAGACCGCCGCTACGCCTGGGCCCTGGCCGTCGACGCGGCCGATCCGGACCGCTGGTTCGTCTCGGCGGCCCCCGGCCCGTTCGAGGCGCACGGGAGCCGCCCGTCCGACTCGGCGATCTACCGCTGGGAGGGCTCCGGCCCGTGGCAGGCGATCGAGGGCCCACTCGATTCCCACGTCTACGCGCTCGCGACCGGGCGGGGCCAGGTCTTCGCCGGCCTGAGCGACGGCACGCTGCTCCAAAGCGACGGCGGCGGCGAGCGCTGGAGCGAGCTGGGCGAGCGGATCGGCGGGATCACCGCGCTGGCCGTGAAGTGAGGTCGCGATGGGCCACGGTCGTGTCTCGCTGAAGATCGTGGCCTGGAGTGGCCGAGATCCTTGAGCGAGTTCACTGACCGCGGCTGCCGCACATTGCGCGAAGGAGCAGCGTGGCCGAGCGGATGATCGAAGCGAACGGCGTCGAGCTCTGCGCCGAGGCGTTCGGCGACCGGGCCGACCCACCGATCCTGCTCATCATGGGCATCGGCGCCTCGATGCTCTGGTGGGAGGAGGGTTTCTGCCGGACGCTCGCCGGTGCCGGGCGGTTCGTGATCCGCTACGACCACCGCGACACCGGCCGCTCAATCAGCTACGAGCCGGGCCGGCCCGAGTACACGGGTGCCGACCTCACGGCTGACGCCGCCGGCGTGCTCGATGGCTTCGGTATCTCGGCCGCGCACCTGGTCGGCGTCTCGGCGGGTGGGGGGATCGCCCAGGAGGTCGCGCTCGACTCCGCCGACCGGGTGCTCTCCCTCACCCTGATCAGCACCTCCCCCGCAACCGGCGGCGACCGCGACCTGCCGCCGCCTACGGCGGAGTTCGGTCGCTTCGTCGCCACGGCCGAGGCCGATTGGTCGAACCCCGACTCCGTCATCGATTACCTGGTCGATTACTCCCGCATCCTCGCGGGCGGCGAGCGGGCGTTCGACGAGACCCGACTCCGCGAGCTCGTCCGCCGCGAGATCGAGCGGGCGCGCGACTTCGCCGCGGTGCAGAACCACGACCTCATGTCCCAGGGCGAAGGATCACCGAAGCCCCTGTCTTCGATCACCGCGCCGACGCTCGTCATCCACGGCACCGCCGACCCGATGTTCCCGGTCGCACACGCGGAGGCGCTGGCGCGGGAGATCCCCGGTGCCAGGCTGCTGCGCCTCGAGGGCGCGGGCCATGGGGTCGACCCAGCCGACTGGGACGTCGTCGTCGAGGCGATCCTCGAGCACACCTGATGCGCTCCGGCCTCTACATCCCGCTCTTCGACGAGCTCGCCGACCCCGCGCTCGTCGCCCGCCTGTGCGCCGAGGCCGAGGAGGCCGGCTGGCACGGAGTGTTCGTGTGGGACCACGTCCGTTGGCACGAGCCCGTTGTCGACGTGGCCGACACGCAGATCACCCTGGCCGCAATCGCCGGCGCGACCGAGCGCATCAGACTCGGCCCGATGGTCACCCCACTCGCCCGGCGCCGGCCGGTCAAGGTGGCGCGCGAGACCGCGACCCTTGACCGGCTCAGCAATGGCCGGCTGACGCTGGGCGTCGGCCTCGGCAGCGACCGGTTCGGCAGCGAATACTCGATCACGGGCGAGGAGCTCGACGATCGCAAGCGCGCTCAGATGCTCGACGAGGCGCTCGAGATCCTCCAGGCCGCCTGGTCTGGAGAGCTCGTGCAGCACCGCGGCGAGCACTACACGGTCGACGGCATGCGGTTCCTGCCGCCGCCCGTGCAGCGCCCAGGCGTGCCGATCTGGGTAGCGGGGTTCTACGGCAAGCCCAGGCCATTGCGCCGGGCGGCCCGATACCAGGGCTTCTTCCCCATCAACCTCGAGCACCCGGACCAGCTTGCCGAGATCGCTGCCAACCTCGCCACGCTCCGACAAGAGGCGGGAAGAGACCCAGCCGAGACCTATGACATCATCGCCTCCCTTCCGCCCGGGACCGACCCGGCGCCATACGGTGCGGCGGGCGCCACCTGGTGGGTGACCGAGTCCCCGGCCGAGGGGGCCACGATCGACAGAGTGCGCGGGATCCTCCGTGAGGGCCCGGCACCACCGTAGAGCGCTGGGCTCCTCCCTTCGCGCGAAGGAGCAGCGGCACGGCGCAGCGCGTTGCTTCCACCCGAGACTGGTTCCCGCATGTCCTGCCGCTGAGATCCCGCTTGCCCTCAGCCGTCGCGGGCCAACCCGCAGCCTGGCCGTCCTTACCGGCGCACTCCTATAGTCCAGGGGCGTGGACGGGCGAGCGCTCGTTGACAAGGAATTGCCGGGCGTCGACCGAGGGTCGCGCTCAACCGCCGAGCGCCTAGTCACGGTGATCCTCGGCGAGCTGCCGGAGGCGCAGCACGAGCGCAAGTGGGGCCAGCTCACCTTCACCCTCCAAGGGGACTGGCATCATTGGATCTGCGCGGTTGCCTCCACTAAGAAGGCGGTGAAGCTGGTAATCCACAAGGGTGCGCTGCTAGCCGATCCGCATGGAGCGATGGAAGGCAAAGGTCGGTATCTACGCGCCATCCGCTTCCAGGCGCCCGAAGAGATCAACCCGAGCGTCTTGGCGCCGATTCTCCGCGAAGCTGCAGCTCGGCAGACAGAGATGTTGCCGAGCAGAACGAGCTGAGCCACCAACAGACCAGAAGCGTGAGGTCTGCGGTTGCCGTTACAAGCGCTCGCTCAGGACCGCCGCCCGAAACAGCGGGCGACGCCGGGCTGACTGCTGCCGATCGCGCTGAGGAGCAGCGCGCCGAACCGATTTCAGACGTCCTCCTTAGGGGCCGTCCACCCGGACGCGCCCTCGCGGTCGGCGATTAGGCCGTCCACCGAGACGCTCATCGAGTAGATCAGCATGGGCTTCACGAGCGCGTGATGCTATTGCTGGGGCATGGCGGGCAAGGCATCGGAGCGATTCGTCTGGGCGGTCGACACTCTGGAGGTCCGCCCGGCCGATCGCCTGCTCGAGGTCGGCTGCGGCCACGGCGTCGCGGTCTCCCTGGTCTGCGAGAGGCTGACGACGGGAACGATCACCGCGATCGACCGCTCGCCCAAGATGATCGAGATGGCGACGCGGAGGAACCGCGAGCACGTCGACGCGGGCAGGGCCGTGTTCGAGGCCATCGCGCTGGAGGACGCGGACCTCGGCGATCGGCGCTTCGACAAGGTCTTCGCCTTTAACGTCGCTCCCTTCTGGCAGCAGCCGGAGGCGGCGCTCGGTGCCGTCCGCGAGCACCTCGCCCCGGATGGGGCCGTCTACATCTTCTGGGACGCGCGCCACTTCGCGCCGGAGGGAGCCCGGGACCTTGGGAATGAGCTGGCCGACCGGCTACGCGAGGGCGGATTCTCCGTCGACAGGGTGCTAGTCGAGGACCTGCGCCCGGTCCCTGCGGTCTGCGCGATGGGGCGGCCGCAGGGCGGATGAACTGGACCGCAACACCGTGTCGCGTTCCTGGCGAGTAGCAGCCACCCTCGTGGCGAATCTCGTCTGCGCCAAAAGCGGATCAACTCGCCCGCGGTCTGGGGCTCCTGCTCGGTCTGGGCGACCACCCGATCGACGTTAGCGGGGCGTCCGCTCAGGTTCCATTACCCGGCGTGTAAAGCCGGTCGGCGTTACACGCGAGGTAATGGACGCGCGGCCGTTCTTCCGGGACCGTTCACGGCGAAGCAACCCAATGGAGGTTCGAATGAACGTCAATGATCCGAACGAGCTCGCCGAGCGCTACACGGCGGTCTGGATGGAGCCGGATGGCGATCGCCGCCGCAAGGCGATCGCCGATGTCTGGAGCGAGGATGCGATCCATATCCTCCAGCCCACGCAGGAGGTCTACGAGGCCGCCGCTGAGCGGGCCGTCAACCCGACCTGGCAGGTGCGCGGCCACGCCGAGCTCGAAGCCAGGGTGACCTCGGCCTACGAGGATTTCGTGGCGACCGGCCAGATGGCCTTTCGGACGCGGGACGGCGCGAAGCGCCTCGGGGATGTGGTGACCTGGCGATGGGAAGGGGTCTCACCGGATGGCGAGGTGCTCGGCGCCGGCCTCGAGTTCGTGGTCCTCGCCGCCGACGGCCGGATCGCGACCGACTACCAGTTCGTCGAGTGAGCGCGATGACGACGGTTGATGCAAACGGCGTCACGCTCGGGGTCGAGCACTTCGGCGACGCGGCGGCGCCGCTCGTCCTGCTCGCGGGCGCCACGACCATGCTCTCCTGGCCCGACGCGCTCTGCGAGGCGCTCGCGCGCGGCGGGCGCCACGTCGTGCGGTACGACCTGCGCGATTCCGGCGCGTCGACCACCGTCGATCCCAAGGCGCCGGCGTACACGCTGCGCGATCTCGCAGCCGACGCCGCGGCGCTCGCCCGCGAGCTCGACGACCGGCCGGCGCACCTGGCGGGCATCGGCGTGGGCGGGATGGTCGCCCAGGTCGCTGCGCTTGACCACCCGGATGCGTTCTCGGCGCTCACCCTCGCCGGTACGCGCCCCGTCGCTCCAGGCCGAGTCGACAAGGACCTGCCCGACCATGACGCGGCGACGATGGACCGGCTGTTCTCACGCTCGATGCCCGACTGGTCCGACCGCGCCGCGGTGGCGGAGTTCGCCGCCGGCGGGGCGGAGATCCTCGGCGACGACCCTGCCGCCGCGCGCGCGACCGCCGGGCGCATCTGGGACCGAACGCCGGGGACGGAGCCCGCGGTGCAGATGGCCAACCAGATGGGCATGGTGTTCTCCAAGCTCAACTGCAAGCCGCGCTGGCGCGAGCGCCTGTCCGAGCTCGCGATCCCGGCGCTCGTGGTGCACGGTCGCCGCGATCCGTTCTTCCCCGTCGGCAACGGCGAAGCGCTCGCGCGCGAGATCCCTGATGCGCGGCTGCTGGTGCTCGAACGCGCCGCGACGGCGATCCCCGATGCGGCCGCCGGTGAGGTCGCGGCGGCGATGCTCGCGCTCTAGGCGCTCACAGATCCTGCGGGCACGGCAACCGTCGATGGAGTTCCACCGCGCCGCCAGCCAGCCGCCCGTGACCGGCCAGGCGATGCGGACTGGCTTCCGCTTCCGCGTGAAAGCGGAAGCCTCCGCTGCTGGGACGAGCGCTTCCGGAATAGCCGCTTAGGACGAAAAGCAGCCGTTTGGGTTGAAAGCAGCGGTTTCGACTGACGACGAGGAGTTCCTCGTCCCGTGGTCGGTCACTAACGTCAGTGCGCATGCTGCAGGAGGAACGAGACCCGACGCCATGCTGATCTACTCGATGAGCGTCTCGGTGGATGGCCTCATCGCCGACCGCGAGGGCGGGTTCGAGTGGTCCGCCCCCAGCGAGGAGCTGTTTGAGTTCCACCTCGCGCAAGTAAGCGAGCTCGGCGGCTACCTGTGCGGCCGCAGGCTCTACGAGACGATGCTGCCGTGGGAGACGGATCCGTCGATGCGCGCCGACGAACTCAGGTCCGCGTTCGCCGATGTCTGGTGCGCGATCCCGAAGGTCGTCTTCAGCCGCACGCTCGACAGCGTCGAGGGCAACGCCCGCCTCGCCGAGTCGTCGGTGGCCGAGGAGGCCGCTGCGGCGCTCAACGCAACTGACAAGGACGTTTCAATCGGCGGCGCGGGCCTGGCCGCGGCGGCGATCGAGCTCGGCCTCATCGACGAGCTGCGCATGTTCCGCTACCCGATCGTCCTCGGAGGTGGCACGCCGTTCCTGCCGCCGGTCACCGAATCCGCCCCGCTGGACCTGATCGAGACCAGGACTTTCGGCTCGCGCGTGGTCTTCGAGCGCTACGGGCGCGCCCGCGACGAGACGGACTGACGGCTCGGTCGGAGCGGGACCCTCCAGCCGGAAAGTGTTGCTTTTGTCCAAAGCGGCTATTTCGCTTTGCATGGAAGGAGCGGTGTCCCGGGCGGGCGACGAGTCCTCCTCCGGCACCTGATTCCGCGCGATCCTCCACCCTTTGACCCGGGACGCGGGTGCGCCCCGGGTCCAAGTGGCGGCCGTTGTCAGCGCAACTCGGCGCGTGTGCGCACCCGGTTGCCAGGGGGCCGATCTTCGCCCAATAGGTGAAGGTGAAATCCATCGTGCCCGACGGATCTCCGGTGCACGAGCCATCGTGTCCGAGGTCCATGCAGCCGTTGAACGACTCGGTGCCCTTCGCCTTGAACACCGGCTTCTTCGCTTCGGCCACCGGACGCTCCCAGAGCGCCGCTGCTGCACCGTTTCGCGCAGCAAATGGGACGACATTGGGAGACCGGCGCCGGCTCCACCGCTCTCCAGAAACGCGAAAGGGCCGCGATTGAGGCCCTTTCGTGAGGTAGCGGGGGCCCGATTCGTCTCTCGCTACCACCGCACGCGTATCCGGGAGAGCAGTCGGCACCCCACCTAGGGAGTGCCTCGCTCGGTCGAGAAGCGCTGCTTTGCATGGAAAGCAGCACTTTGGCTAGGCGCTACTGGACCTGCTTGTCCTTGCCGGGACCGCCCTTGAGGATGTCCTTGCCGGGACCGCCCTTGAGGGTGTCTTTGCCCGCCTCGCCGTAGAGCTTGTCCTTGCCCTTGCCGCCCTTCAGGGTGTCCTTGCCCGCGCCGCCGCAAATCAGATCGTTGGCGGCGAGGCCGGAGAGCTTGTCGTTCCCGCCCAGGCCTACGATCACATCCTTACCGGGCGTGCCCTTGCGGACGTCGCTGCTGTTCGTGCCGACGATGGTCGCCGGCTTGCCCTTGCAGGTAGGCGGTGAAGGTGGCCGTCGCGACCTTGTCGGCGTCCATTGTCAGCATGCAGGCGCCCGTCCCCGCACAGGCCCTGCTCCAACCGACGGAAGTGGACCCACCCGTTGCCGCCGCGTTCAGCGTCACGGAGGTTCCGTGTACGTAGGTCTCCGTACAGTCGCCGGGGCAGCTTATTCCGGGACCGGTGACGGACCCGGTCCCAGAGCCGCCAAGGTTGACGGTGAGGTTGAGACGATCGGCTGCCAGTCGGGGCGCCTGTCGGCGAATTGGCCGGTTGGGCCGGTTGTCAGGTTGGTCTGCCCCGAGCCATCGGCGCTCATGACCCAGATATCCGCCTTGCCCTCATCCGCCGTGCCCTCAACACGGTGGCTTCGGAAGGCGATCCGCTGCCCGTCTGGGGAGAAGGCCGGCTCGCCGTCGAGCGCCGGATCGTTTGTAAGCCGGCTCTCCGCGGTGCCGTCGGCGTTCATGACGTAGACCTCGCCGTTCCGTCGCGGTCGGTTCGGAAGGCGATTCGGCCGCCGTCGGGGGAGAAGTTGGGGCGGGACTCGGACGCCGCGCTGTTGGTGAGCCGATCGGGTTCGGTGCCATCGGCGTTCATGGTGTAGATCTCGAAGTTGGCGTCGAGGCGATCGCTCGCGAAGGCGATCAGCGTGCCGTCGGGGGAGAAGGTGGGCTGACCCTCGAAGAGGTGTTGTTGGTGAGGTGAGTCTCGCCGCTGCCGTCGGCGTTCATGACGAAGATCTCCATGTCGCCTTGCGAGCCGCGGTCGCTCATGAAGGCGATCTGCTTGCCATCGGGGGAGAAGGCGGGCTGGAAGTCTTCCGCCGTGTTGTTCGTCAGCCGAGTCTGGTTCGAGCCATCGGCGTTCATGACGTAGACCTCGCTGTTGCCGTCGCGCTCGCTGACGAAGGCGATCCTCCGCCCGTCTGGGGAGAAGGCGGCGTCGCGGTCTATCGCCAGCTCGTTGGTGAGCCGAGTCTGCCCCGAGCCATCGGCGTTCATGACGTAGATCTCGGTGTTGCCGTCGCGGGTGCTGTCGAAGGAGATCTTGCCCGGCTCGCCGGGGAAGGCGGCCTCGCTGCGGGCGAGTGAGGGTGGCGAGAAATGTTGTAACCGCGAGCAGGCTCATCCCGGCGGCTATCCACCGCCTATTGCCGACGTACCACTGATCGACGATCAGCGCGCGACAGCCACAAGCGATACAGCAAGACCGCCTACGAGGCCAACCCTCGCACACCAGGCAGCAGCCCGTGCCATCACCCACAGCGCCGATCTGGCCTCGCGGAGACCCCTCTCCTACGGAGAGCCGAAACTCTCGAGATAGCCGCTTTGGACGAAAGCGGCTATCGCCCTCTGCATGGAGAGCGAGCACCTCGGCGAGTACTCGTGGGCGGTGCCGGAGGAGAACATCGACCACCTTGGGCTCGCGACGTCGCCTGATGGGCTGCGGTCGCTGTCACCCTCTTTCACCGGGCGCCGCGGCCTGCCATCGCTGCGGCCCGGGTCGTCTGGAGCCGCGCGCATGCCCGCACTCCGGTTACGAGTTCGCACGATCCGCTTCGGCCGCCTGATCAACCGATGCACCTCGGCGCTGTCAATTCGACCGGTGGAGCGTCTCGAGTTTTGGGATCCTGGGTCCACTGCAGGCACTGGGTGGCCGGAAGCCGGTCATTCCTGGTGGCCGCCAGCAAGCGCCGTGCTCGCCATCCTGCTCGCCCACGAACGAGACGGGTTCCCGTGGACCGCCTGATCGACGACGTCTGCTGGACGACGCCCCGCCTGAGACTGGCGGCAACCTGGGTTTTTGGGTTATGTCTCGCACGATTGCGTACAGGACTCGGCAAGGATGTGATCGCCACCGTGGGCGCCGGCTATGCGGCCGTGTTTCCACGGGGCGGCCTGGACCTCCACCGGTTCGAGCA
>CAWEGM010000016.1:0-119101 GCA_963808565.1 uncultured Solirubrobacterales bacterium | reverse complement strand
CGACACCGCCGCGGAGGCGTTCGACGTCCGCACCCTCGCGCTCGGCCGCGACGTGCCCTCGCCACCGCGCAGCCCGGCCGCGGCCCTGGCCCAGAACCTTCGCTCGCCGGGGAGGAGCCTGCTGCACGGCTACTTCCGGGTCCCGGAGCTGATGCGCGCGATCCGCGAGGACCCGGGCGACGTCGTGATCGCCGAGCACACCTACATGGCGGAGCCGGCGCTCGACGCCGGTCTCCCCGGCCGCGGCACCAGGCTCCTGATCAACACGCACGCGCTGCAGTCGTCCGTGTTCTCCCAGCGGCGCTTTCCCCCGCTCCGCTGGATTGAGGCACGCCGCACCTGGCGGGACGAGCTCCGCTGCGTCCGCTCGGCCAGCTCCGCCGCCTGCCTCGGCGAGGACGACATGAAGCGGCTGCGGGCCGCCGGCGCCGCGAACCTCCGCCGCCTTGACCTGCTCCTGCCCCCCGCCGAGCGGCCGGCCGCGGCCGAGCGGCCTCGGGCCCTCTTCTTCGGCGGCCGTTACCGCTGGCCGCCCAACCAGTACGCGCTTGCGAGGCTGCTCGAGCTGTGGCCACGGATCGCCGCGGCGGTCCCCGAGGCGGAGCTGGTCGTCGCGGGGCGTCCGGCGGCCCGCGAGCGGCCCGTTCGGCTGCCGAACGTCACGGTCACCGGCTACGTAGACGACCTCGAGGAGCTCCTGGCCACCTCGTCGGTCCTGCTCGCCCCGGTTCCGATCGGCGGCGGCGTCAGGGTCAAAGTCCTGGACGCCGCGCGACACGGGCTGCCCGTCGTCGGCACCCGCGAGGCGATCGGCTCGATCGGTGACTATCTGCCGGTCTCGTCCGCTCGGGACGACGACGCCTTCCGCGCGCAGGCGATTGAGCTCCTCAAAAGCCCGGATTCGGCGAGGGAATCGGGGCGGCGGCTCTACGAGGCCAACCGGGAGCGCTGGGAGTCCGGCTTCGTCAAGGACCAGATCGTGCGCTGGATCGGCGGTTCGGCGGAACCGCCCGGATGACGCTCGAGCGATCCGATTACGATCGCCACGATGGCTGAGAAGCAAGAGGCGCGGCCCGTCGCCGACTCCCGCTCCGAGCTGATCCGGTGGATGAACATCACCGACGCGAACGGCGCCGGGTTCGTCCACGGCGGCGTGGTGATGCGGATGTGCGACGAGGTGGCCGGGATCGCCGCGATCCGGCACTCCGGCTGCCGGGTCGTCACCGCCGGCGTGGATCGGATGACCTTCGCCGAGACTGTCTATGTCGGTGAGCTGCTGCGATGCATCGCCTCGGTGAACGCGGTCTGGCGGACCTCGATGGAGGTCGGGGTCCGGGTCGAGGCGGAGAACGCGGTCACCGGCGAGGTCCGCCACACCAGTACCGCCTACCTGACGATGGTCGCGGTCGATGAGCACGGCAAGCCGATGCCGGTGCCGCCGCTCGAGGTGAGCGACGAGATCGAGCGCAGGCGCCAGCGCGAGGCCGAGACGCGGCGGCGGAACCGCCTCGCCGAGCGCGAGGAGATCCTCCGCCACCGTGAGGCCGAATAGGTGGCTGCACCCCGGCAGGCGTTCGCTCCTATTCTTTGCGCGGCGCCACAGCGTGATCCCCGCTGATCGCGCAGCCGGTCGAGCCATGTCCATCACTACGCCCACAGAGGCCGAGCGCAGCCCGGAGACGGCCCGGGTGAAGGCCACCGTTGTTCTCCCCGCCTACAACGAGGCGGCGGCGCTGCCGCACGTCCTCAACGAGCTACACGAGGAGCTCGGGGACTCGTACGAGATCCTCGTCGTGGACGACGGGTCCACGGACGACACCGCACGGGTCGCCGAGCGCGGCCCGTGCCGGCTGGTCCGCCACCGGTCCAACCGCGGCAAGGGAGTGGCGATCCGGACGGGGATCGCGGAGGCGAGCGGCGAGTACGTCGTGATCATGGACGCGGACGCGACCTATCCCGCGTCGGCGATCGAGCGTCTGGTCGAGCTCCTCCAGGACCACGACCTGGTCCGGGGGAACCGCGGGTCGAGCGGAGAGAACATGCCGCTCGTCAACCGGATCGGCAACTGGTTCTTCAACAAGCTCTTCGCGATCGCCCACGGCCTGGAGAGCGGCGATCACCTGAGCGGCCTCTACGGGCTGCGCCGCGACGCCTTCCGGAGGCTCGGCCTCGAGGCGCAGGGCTTCGACATCGAGACCGAGATCGGGATCAAGGCCCAGGCGCGCGGCCTGCGGGTGACCGAGTTCCCGATCTCCTACATGCCGCGGGTCGGGGAGAAGAAGCTCTCGCCGTGGGGAGACGGGCTGCGGATTCTCGGGCGGGTGATCGTCCTGCTCCTCATCTACAGGCCCTGGGTCAGCTTCATCCTGCCGGGGCTGCTGTTGATGGCGATCTCGATCGGGCTCGCCGTCGCCCTCAGCATCGGGAACGTCGAGACGGCCTACTTCGGGCTCAGCATCAACAGCTTCATCGTCGCGACCCTCGGGATCCTCGCCGGATTCCAGCTCACGATCTTCGGGATCGCCGCGGCCCTCTACGGCGTCGAGGCCGGGAAGCCGCCCTCGCCGTTCCTCCTCAGGCTCACCGCCCAGCCGATGCGATTCGCCGTCGCCGGCTTCGGAGGCCTGCTTATCCTCGGCTCGCTCGCGAAGCTCGTTCAGCTGACGCTCGATTGGGCCGGCGAGGACGTGTTCACCGACACCCGCTCGCTCGTCCTCGCGACCGCCGTCGGGGTGCTCGGGCTCCAGATTCTCTCGGCCGTGCTCTTCATCTCCATCTTCAGCGGCAGGCTCAGCCGGTTCGACGAGGTCGCGCTCCACGATGAGCAGTCCGCGGACCGGTGACGCGGCCGCCCGCTCCCTGACCGGGTCGCAGGGCACTGAGCCGCTGGTCTCGGTCATCGTCGTCAACTACAACGGCGCCGACGCCCTCGGCGGATGCATCGAGGCGCTGCTCGCTGACACGGACGACGTGAGAGCGGAGGTCCTGGTCGTCGACAACGCCTCGAGCGACGGAAGCGCGTCGCTCGCCGAGGCCGCCGCGGAACGGCACGACCGGGTGTCCCTCCTGCGCTCTCCGACGAACCGGGGCTACGCGGGCGCCGTCAACCTCGCGCTCGAGCACGCTCGCGGCGCCTACCTCGCCGTCCTCAACATGGATGTCGTCGTCGGTCCCGGGTGGCTACGGCCGCTCACGGACTTCCTCGACGCGAATCCGGAGGCCGGGGCGGCCTGCCCGCTGATCCTGCTCGAGTCCGACCCCGACCGGATCAACGCCGCGGGCCAGAACGTGCACGTGACCGGGCTCGGGTTCAACCGCTGGCTCGGCAAGCCGCGGGGGCTTGCCGGGGACGAGCCGTTCGAGCTGAGCGGGCTCCACGGCGCCGCGTTCCTGGTCCGATCCGACCTGCTCCGCGAGCTGGGCGGCTGGGACGAGAGCGGATTCCTCTACCACGAGGACGTCGAGCTCTCCTGGCTGATCCGGCTGGCGGGTCGCGGAATCCACTGCGTCCCCGCCTCGACCGTCAGCCACGACTACCACCTGACGATGTTCCCCGAGAAGCTGTTCCTGCTGGAGCGCAACCGCGGCGCGATGCTGGCCACGAACCTGCGTCCCTGGGCGAAGCTCGGCCTGTCGCCCCTGCTGGCCCTGTCCGAGCTGATGATGTGGAGCTACTGCCTGCTCCGCGGCCGCTCGTTCATCGACGCAAAGATCCGTTCCTACCGCTGGATCGCCGGGCACCGCGAGCGGCTGCGCGAACGGCGGCGCTTCGTCGAGTCGCTTCGCCGGAGCTCGGACTGGAGCGTGCTCCGAAAGCTCCACTGGGGCTATCCGCTCGACCAGTTCCTCACCCTGGGCCGCGAGCGGGGCGAATCGGAGCGGAACCGCCTCGGTTGAGCCGGGGTTTTTCGCGACTCCATATCCTCCGACGCCCTTGGGCGCCTTGCTCGGAACCTACTTGTCCGCAGGGATAATCCTGCTCGCCTCGCTGGTGATCGGACGCGCGCTGCTGCTCGCGTTCGGTCGCCGCCAGGCGAGCTTCCTCGAGGGCGCCGTCGGCCTCGCGCTGCTGCTGGTGGTGGGCTCGATCGCGATCCGCCTGCCGGGCGAAGAGGTCACGTTCGCGGTCGTCGGGGGATTGCTGGTGCTCGCCTCGGTCGTCTTCCTGATCGCCCGGAGCGAGGCGATCCTCGGGCCGTCCGTCGGCATCGCGATCCCGGTCGCGCTGGTGGCCCTGCTCGCCGTCTCGTTCATGTTCATCTCGAGCGGCCAGATCGGGATCCCCGGCGTCGGCCTGAACAACGACATGGCCTCGCACCTGATCTACGGCGCAGTGGCTGCTCGATCCGGACCGGTTGGAGCCGCCGGGGATCCAGATCGGCTACCCGATCGGCCCGCACAGCATCGCGGTCACGGTCGCCACCCTCCTGGACACCGAGCTTCAGAACGGGTTCATCGGCCTGCTCGTGGCGCTCCCCGTGCTGATCGCGATCACCTCGCTCGCCGTCCTCCGCGAGCTTCCACCCGGCCGGCGGATCCTCGGGGCGCTCCTCGTCTCGTCCGCCTATCTCACCGTTGCGGTCCTCGGGATCGCAGGCTTCAAGGAGCTGATCGCGGGGCTGTTCCTGATCGCGGTGGCGCTCGGGCTGCGCGAGATCGAGCGTTCGGACGATGGCCGGGGAGCGATCGTGATCGGAATCGCGGTGATCACCGCCGGGATGATCGCCGCGTACAGCTACCCGGGCGTGATCTGGATCGGGCTGACGATCGGCGTCTGGATCGTGGCCGAGCTGATCCGCGCGCGGATCGACGACGGCCCGGGAGCCGCACGCGCCCTGGTCCGGCGCTCCCGCCCGATCGCGATTCCGGCGCTGATCGTGCTTGCCCTGCTCGGCCTCGCGATGCTGCCGCGCGCCATCGATTTCCTCGACTCGGGGGCCTGGGACACGGTCACGGGGACCGACTCGAAGCTGCGTTACGCGGTCTCGCCGCTCGAGAGCCTCGGCATCTGGCCGAGCGGCGAATGGCTGCTCGGCACCAGCGACGTTTCGTCGTACTGGATCTTCGGAGCAGTGGGCGTCGCCGCTGTCCTGTTCGGCGTGGCGTGGTGGGTCGCGAGGCGGGAGCTCGCGGTTCCGGCGGCGCTCGTCGCGGGAGCAGCCGTCTACCTCGGAACCCAGGTCATCGACACCGGCCTCTACGTTCAGGCCAAGGCGCTGGTGATCCCGGCGTCATTGGTGATGCTCGTCGTCGTCGCCGCCCTGTTCTCGCCGGGTGGCGGCTGGCCGAAGCGAGTCTTCGCCGCCGTCTTCGTAGCGCTCGCCGCGTACTCGTCGTTTCTCGCCCTGCGCGACGCGGTCGTAGCTCCCGACAACCGCTTCCACGAGCTGGCCGAGTTCCGGGACGAGGTGGAGGGCCAGAGGGTCCTCTCCCTGACAAGCGACCGATTCGCCGACTACGGGCTCCGAACGGCAGAGGTGTTCAGTCCGGCGGCAAACGCCGAGTATCGGGTTCCGACCTATGGTGCGAAGGCGCAGCGGCTCCCCGTCGACTTCGACTCGGTCAACGAGGAGGTCCTGAACCAGTTCCCCTACGCGGTCACCACCGGCGCCGTGTACCAGAGTCAGGCCTCGCCCGGCTGGACCCTGGTCGACTCGACCGAGTCCTACGACCTCTGGCGACGTGTCGCGCCGACGCCGATCAAGGCGATCCTCGCCGAGGAGGCCCGCCCCGGACGGGTATTCCGGTGTAACCGCCCGAAGTTCAGGAAGATCCTCGCGGGTGGCGGCGAGGCCTTGGTCTGGCCGCGCCCAGTGATCGCCAAGCGGCTCTACTGGGAGCGGGAGGGCGAGACCGACAACCAGCTTGCTCCGGGCGAGGAGACGAGTCAGCAGATCATGCTTCCGCCCGGACGCTGGGAGCTCTCGCTCCAATACACGAGCCCGGTGACGGGAGTGACGGTGACGGCGCCGGGAGTGAGCGCGGGCCTGCCCCCCGGGGTCGAGGCGGCGATCCCCTACCGGCCCGATCAAGGCCCTTACTGGCAGGCGGGCGTGCTCACCACCGATGGCGGCCCGATCACGGTCTCGGTCCGCGCCGATGAGCTCTCCTGGCTGCAGAAGCTCCTCGGGGTGGACGCCGAGGCGGTGATCGGAAACCTGACGGCGGCGCGCGCGGAGGGATTCCAGACCATCCCGACCCCGGCCGCCTGCGGCCTGTACGTGGACCACATCATCGGGGGTGTCCGGGTACGCAACCAGACTTCCGGGGCGAACTAGCGCGGTCCTTACACTGACCGCCATGAGAATCGGGATGGTTGGGCTCGGATACGTCGGGCTCCCGCTCGCGGTCGCCTTCGCCGAGGAAGGCGACGACGTGGTGGCCCTCGACACCGACCCCCGCAAGATCGACGCCCTCGCAGAGGGCAGGAGCTACGTCGAGGACGTCCCGTCGGAGCGGCTTCGCGCACTCGACGGGCGGCTTACCCCGACCAGCCGCTTCCCCGACCTGAGCTCGTGCGATGCCGTGATCATCTGCGTTCCGACTCCGCTCGACGAACTCGCGCGAGCCCGACCTGAGCTACATGGTGGACGCCGGCACCTCCCTCGCCGCGGTGCTCCAGAAGGGCCAGCTCGTGGTCCTCGAGTCGACCACATACCCAGGCACGACGCGGGAGCGGCTCCGCCCCATTCTGGAGGAGTCCGGACTCGCCGCCGGGCGGGACTTCCATCTCGCGTTCTCGCCCGAGCGAATAGATCCGGGCCGCACCGATTACACGATCAGGACGACGCCGAAGGTGGTCGGTGGGATCACGGAGGCCTGCACCGAGCGCGCGGTGGAGCTCTACTCGCGGATCTGCGACGAGGTCGTCCCGGTCAGCACCCCCGACGCTGCCGAGCTGTCGAAGCTGCTCGAGAACATCTTCCGCTCGGTCAACATCGCGCTCGTCAACGAGCTGGCGATGCTCTGCGAGCGCCTGGGGATCGATATCTGGGAGGTCGTCGACGCCGCCGCCTCGAAGCCGTTCGGCTTCATGCGCTTCGATCCCGGCCCGGGCATGGGCGGGCACTGCCTGCCCGTCGACCCGTTCTACCTCTCGTTCAAGGCCCGCGAGCTCGACTTCTACACCGAGTTCATCGAGCTCGCCGGGAAGATCAACCAGAACCAGCCGCAGTGGTGCGTCCAGCGAATCGAGCGGGCGCTGAACGACGCGGGCAAGGCGACGAAGGGCTCGCGCGTCCTTCTGCTCGGCGCCTCCTACAAGGCGGACGTCGGCGACATCCGCGAGTCCCCCGCGCTGAAGATCATCCGGCTGCTGCGGGAGCTCGACGCCGAGGTCTCCTATCACGATCCCCACGTCCCGGAGCTGCCCGATCAGGGGCTCGCCTCGGCTGACCTGGATCCGTCGGTCTCCGAGGCAGACATCGTCTGCATCGTCACCGCCCATTCCGCGATCGACTACCAGCGACTAGTGGACGAGGCGGCGCTGGTGCTCGACTTCCGCGGCGTCACCCGTGGGATCAGCGCGCGGAACGTGGTCCGGCTCTAGCGCTCCGGCGCCGTGTCCAGTTCCGGATATCCCCGGCGTCTGACCGCGACCTGCGTCATCGTCGCGAGCAGAACCTCGGTCGCGACCTGCACGATCCGCGACAGCACGGCGATCGCGACCGCGGGAGCCGTGGGCATGATCGGAGACAGCGCGACGGCCAGTCCGGCCTCCCTCGCGACGAGGCCGCCGGGCACCATGAAGGCGATGATCCCGATCGTCGTCCCGACCGCGAAGGCGCCGAGGACCGTGACGATGTCGTCCGACCCCATCGGGTAGATCGACTGCCCCAGCGCGTAGATGCTCAACCCCGCCAGGACGTACACGCCGGCGTACAGGCCGAGGAACGCGACGATCCGGCCCGGGGGAAGAGCGTTCGGGATCGGTTCCCGCCCGAGCCGCTCGAGAGCGGCGGCCGTGAGCCGGTGGAAGATCCCGGGTTGAAGGATGACTACGGCGACCACGGGCATTCCAATCGCCAGGAATCGAGCCGGCTCGCCCGCAAGGTCGGGCAGGTCGACGATGAAGTAGGCCGCGACCACCAGCGCCCCTGACAGCGCGAGCGCGATCTCGTAGATGACGCTGACCAGGCAGATCCCCTTCCGCACCCCCTCCCGCTCCGACATCGCCGTGCGGATCATCGGCGTGAGGAGGCTCGTGGGGACGAAGCGCCCGAGCCCCGAGACGAACCAGATCGTGCTCGCCGGGAGCGGACGAAGCTCAGGCCCGAGCGCCCGGAGGATGCGTCGCCAGAGCTCCGCGTTGAGGAGCAGGAACGTCGCCGTCCCGACTACCCCGAGCACCAGCGAGACAGGCCGCCAGCGCCAGTCGACGTCGGGGAGCTCGCTCAGCGTTCCCCAGACCGTGAGGCCGATCCCGAGCGCCACCGCGATTCCGATCGCGATGTGGAGCCCCCGCCGCATGATCGGGTCGTGCGGATCCAGCGACGCCAGCCGCGAGGCGAAGTCGCCTGCGCGGACGAGACGGCTCTCCTCTGATCGGGTCGACTCGCTCGTCGCAGTTCGATCGCTCGTCACGCCGCGAGCCTAGAGGGTGGGGCCGGAGGCGAGCCGTCCGGCGGGCCCTTACGCTTCCGCGCGTGAATCTGGGCCGGTACGTGCTGGGGGTGGGCGAGCTGGCCCTGATCGTCGTGGCGCTCGGATACGGAGCGGCGCGGATTCGCGCGCGCTTCCTCGCCGGGTGGAGCGGTGCGCCGGCCCGCCTCGCGGAGGTGACGATCACGGTCTCGGCCATGCTCATCGTGCTCGAGCTGGTCGGTGCGGCGCAGATCCTGGATCCGGCCCCGATCGTGGTGGCGTCGCTCGCCGCCGGCGGGGCGATGGCAGCGATCGGACGGCCGCTCGACGGAAGCGAGCAGGCCGGCCCACCGCCCCAGATGGGGTCCGCCGCGACCGCGGTGGCACTCGCTGCGATCCTGCTCGTCGCGGTCCACTGGGCGACCGCCGCCGAGCACAGCTTCTCGGTCGGGCTCTACGGCGGGGACGAGAACTGGTACCACCTGCCCTACCCGGCCCGGTTCGCGCAGGAGGGGTCGATCACGGCCCTGCACTTCGCCTCGCCGAGCTATCTGAGCTGGTTCCACCCCATCAACTCGGAGCTGTTCCACGGGCTGGGGATGGTGCTGTTCGGCCGCGACATCGTCTCCCCGTTCCTCAACCTGATCTGGCTCGCCGTCGCGTTCCTCGCCGCTTGGTGCATCGGCCGCCCGTTCGGGGTGGCGCCGCTGACCACGGTTGCGGCGGCGCTGGCGCTCGACCTGCCCGTCTTCGCCGAGACGCAGGCCGGGTCCGCGATGTCCGACCTGTTCGGCGTCACCTTCCTTCTCGTCGCAGTTGCGCTGCTGCTGAACGGGAGTGCAAGGGCGAATGGCGTGCCGCGGTCGATCGATCTGGCCGCCCTCGCGGTGGCGGGTCTTGCTGCTGGGCTTGCGCTCGGGGGGAAGTCAGCTTCCTCGGACCCGTCGCCGTCCTGCTCGCGGGCGTCGTGCTCCTCGCCGGGCGAGACGGGCGAGTCCGCGCGGCCGGGGCCTTCGGACTGCCGATGCTCGCGACCGGGTCCTTCTGGTACCTGCGCGACCTCTGGCACACGGGCAACCCGTTCCCATACGTGCACGAGATCGGCCCGATCGTCCTCCCCGGCCCGGATCAGGACCTGAGCGAGCACCCGTTCTCGGTCGCCCACTACCTGTTCGACGGCTCGATCTGGAGCGACTACTTCGTCCCCGGGCTCGAGGACCGAATCGGACCTGTCTGGTTCCTGCTCGTCGCCGCGGCCCTGTGCGGGATCGTCTGCCGCGCTGATTCAGCGACGGAACCGCATCGTCACTCTGATCGGAGCTACCGCGGCTGTCTCGCTGATCTTCTATCTGCTCACCCCGGCCGCGGCCGAAGGTCCCGAGGGAATGCCCCGCGAGTTCACGGCCGGGTTGCGGATCTTCGAGCCGCCGCTCCTCATGGGCCTTCTGCTGGCGGCGGTGGCGATCGGACGGCTCGGGCCGCGGGCGAGGTGGGCGGCGCTGGTTGTCGGCGCGACGGCGACGTTGGTCGCGACCGGCCGCGCGGCCTCGTTCTGGGACTCCGGCTCCGAGCTCGTGGCGGCGATTCTGATCGCCTCGGTCGTGATCCTGCTGCCCCTGGGGCTCCTCGCGATGGGCCGGCTGGGGTCACGCGGACCCGCGCTCGCGGTCCTGGCCGGAGCGGCCGCGATCCTGGTCTGCGCCGGGGTCGGCTGGCCGCGGACCGAGGACTACCTCGATGACCGGTACCGGACGGACGACGCGCCCGAGTACTTCAGGGAGCTCGGTCTCGTTCCGCTCTACCGCTGGGCCTCGGACCAGCAGGACCGGCGGATCGCGACGTCGGGGATCATGCAGTACGGGCTGTACGGGGAGGACCTCTCCAACCACGTCCAGTTCCTCGGCGAGGTCGGATCGGACGACAGCTTCAGGGAGATCACCAACTGTCGGGACTGGCGAATCGCGCTTAACGACGGCGACTACGACTACGTGATCGCGATGCCCCGCTACGGCGGCACTCGGGAGCTCCAGGCGCGCTGGACGAGGGGGCCCAGCGCCGAGCCGGTTCTGCACAGCGGGCCGATCACGGTCTTCCGCCTCGCCGGCACCCTCGACCCCGCCGATTGCGCCACACTTCCCACCCTATGAGATTCCCTCGCAGAGACGGAAAAGGCCCGCAACGACGCGGGAAGATCCTGGTCGTCGTCGTCGCGTACGAGGCCGAGCGGCACGTGGTCGACACGTTCGAGCGGATCCCCGAGGCGGTGCTGCGCGATCCAGAGGTCGACTTCGTCTGCATCGACGATGCGTCGTCCGACGCCGGCGCCGACCTGGCGGCGGGCTGGGCAGAGGAGCGCGATCTCGACAACCTGACGGTCCTCCACAACCCGGTCAACCAGGGCTACGGCGGGAATCAGAAGCTCGGATACCGCCTCGCCATCGACGGCGGATACGAGTTCGTGATCCTGCTGCACGGGGACGGCCAGTACGCGCCCGAGCTCCTCGACCAGTTCGTCGAGACCTGGCGCCACGAGCGTCCCGACGTCGTCCTCGGCTCCCGGATGGCGGAACCGGGCGGCGCCCGCGCCGGCGGCATGCCGTTCTACAAGCTCGTCGGGAACCGGGTCCTGACGAGGATCCAGAATTCGCTGACCGGGCTCGACCTCAGCGAGTACCACACCGGCTACCGCGGATACTCGACCGCGTTCCTCGCCCGCATCCCGTTCGAGCTCGACACCGACGACTTCCACTTCGACACCGAGATCCTGCTCCAGGCCGCCCACCTGGGTGCGCGAATCGTCGAGTTCCCGATCCCGACCCGCTACGCCGACGAGGTCTCGCACGTCGCCGGATTCCAGGGCGTCCGCTACGGACTGAACGTCCTACGGGCGACTCTCGGCTATCGGATGCACCAGTTCGGGATGTTCACATCGCTCCGATACCGCGATCTCGGGCACTCCCGCTATCGCGACAAGACGGAGATGCTCTACTCCTCCCACCGGCTCGCCCTGGACGCAGTTCGCCGCCTGGGCCCGAAGCGGATCCTGGACCTGGGCTGCGGCCCCGGCTCGGTGGCGATGGAATGCCGGCGGATGGGAGCCGAGGTCGTCGGCGTCGACCTGATCGAACCGCCCGAGGGCACCGTCGACCGGTTCTTCCAGGCGGATCTTGACCACGATCCGGTGCCTGTCGACCCCTTCGACTTCGACTGCGTCCTCCTGCTCGACGTGATCGAGCACCTGATCGAGCCCGAGCGGTTCCTGATCGGCCTGCGCAACTCGAGCCACCAGCCGGCCTACCGGGCGCAGCCGACGTTCGTGATCTCGACGCCGAACGTCGCCTTCGCCGCGATCCGGGCGAACCTGCTGCTCGGCCGCTTCACCTATGCCGACCGGGGGATCATGGACGTGACCCACAAGCGGCTCTTCACCCGCTCCAGCCTCACGACGGCGCTCCGGGATTGCGGCTACGAGATCTCCTCCGTGCGGCCGGTCCCGGTGCCGTTCGAGAACATCATCGTCAACCGGCCGCGCCTGGGGCGCGCTCTCACCCGGGGCGCCTCGGTGCTCTCCCGGGTCTGGCCGACGATGTTCGCCTTCCAGTTCCTGGTCGTGTGCGAGCCGCGACCCGGCGTCTCGCAGATCCTCAGTGCCAGCGAGCAACGCTACGTCGGCGAGAGTGCGCCGCGGCCGGAGGACACGGTCATAACGGGCGAGGCAGCGGCAACGCCGGAGGTCTAGCGGACGACCTTGCCGTTCGCCCGGATCACGTACCAGAAGCCGCCGAACTCGTAGACGGCCTGGCAGAGCACCTCGCCCGGAGCGTGGTCGCCGACGTAGTAGTAGACGGGGTGTCCGTCGTAGGTCGCCTGGAGCCGGCCATCGCTTCGGCGGGTGGCCCCAACAAGGCCCTGCCTCGCCGGATCGACCGCTCGAGGCTTCGAGGAGACGATGTACGGCGGCCAGGCGCTCGCGCAGTCGCCGTAGCAGTTGCTGGTCGGTCCGCTGTCGGACGTGAAGACGTAGAGCGCGCGTCCCTTGGCATTGGTCAGGTGCGCTCCGAAGTCGCCCTTCGTGATGGCGAGCTTGGGTCGCTTCTTCGCAGACGCCGATGCGCCGGGATCCGCCATCCCCGCCCCGGTGGCGAAGACGAGCGTCGCAAGCACCGCCGGCGCCGCCGTGATCGAGAGCTTTACTCGCACGCGCTTCCCGTCCCGCGAATCACGGTCCCGTTACACCGCTTCCCCGGCGAACTGCAATACGGTGGGATCGATGGCCGACCCCAGGGCGGAGGCGCAGGACAAGCTCGGCGGCGACTACGAGGCGCGCGTGCTCGAGCCATCGCCTCCGGCCGTAACCGAGCCTCCATTCGCCGACGACCCCGTCGATCCGGGGGAGGTGCCGGAGGGCCGGAAGCTCGTCTCGCCGGTCCCTCACCGGGGCGATCTCACCTGGAGCGATATCGCGGAGCTCGAGCCCGACCTTGGTCCGTGGTGCGCCGAGCGCTGGCTGGCCGCGTGGAAGCGGCTCGCGCGGCTTCCCGATTCGTTCGCGGAGACCCGGGTGGCGCTGCACCGCGTCGCCGAGGCGGTCGTCGCCCCCGAGCGCATGCCCGAGAACGAGATCGCGCTCCGCTGGACCCGCGGCGGCTTCGGCACACCGTTCTTCGATCATGACGGCGAGGACTGCCAGGTCCGGGTGGAGCACGGCGAGCTCGTTCGGCAGCGCGGCCGCGAGGAGACCCGCGAGCCCCTGCCCGACGTGGATCCGAACGCGGCGGGCGCGCTGGGGGAGTTCTACGGCTTCGCCTGCTCGGTGCTCGAGGAGATCCGGGCAGAGGAGTCAGACGGCGACCCGTCGCTCGTGCAGCTGTGGCCGGAGCACTTCGACATCGCCTTCGAGCTCGGATCCGAGGTAAAGGGCCAGCGCGCCAACCTCGGCGCGTCACCCGGGGACGACGACCACCCCGAGCCCTACCTCTACATCGGTCCGTGGACGGCCGAGGTGTCCGGCGAGCTCTGGAACGCGGTCGGGTTCAACGGCGCCGAGCTCGCCTACTCCGATCTGATCGCCGCGGACGACCAGCGCCGGACCGCCCTCGACTTCTTCGAGGAGCGCTACCGGGCCCTGACCGCCGGATGAGGTTGCCGACTCCGTCGGACCGCGGAGTCGCTCGAGAGCCCAGGGCCGGACTCGAACCGGCGACCGCAGCTTTACGAGAGCTGTGCTCTACCAACTGAGCTACCTGGGCGCTGCCGCCTGAGTGTACGGCCGTCGGAGATCCATCGGCGGCGGCGGCGCCCAGGAGGGTACGGGAGAGGAAACGGAGCGCCGCCGCCCGGGGACCAGGTCCCCTCGGTACTAACGCGGAAGGGGGTAGCTCCCGCGCCGGCGGCCGAGGCAGAGAGCAACATCCGGTCGCCGATGGAGTGGAAAGTATAGACCAGATCTGGATGGTGTGTCCGGATCCTTTGTATGGAAGAAGTGTTCGGTCCGAGCCGCCAATCAGCCGGCCACCTTGAACCGCTCGGCCTCCTCGTGGCCTCCGGTCGCATCGCCCTCGCTGTAGGAGTGCGCCCCGGTCCCGGCGAGCCGGCCGCCCTCGACGATCAGGTACTCGTCCCGGATCGGCCGCCCGGCGAAGTGGCACTCGAGGATCTCCCGGGTGCCCGCCGCGTACCGAGCCTGGGCCGAGAGGCTGGTCCCGGAGGTGTGCGGCGTCATCCCGTGATTGGGCATCGAGCGCCACGGGTGATCCTGCGGCGCCGGCTGCGGGAACCAGACGTCGCCGGCGTACCCCGCGAGCTGCCCGGACTCGAGCGCCCGGGCGATGGCATCGCGGTCGCAGATCTTCCCCCGCGCGGTGTTGATCAGGTACGCACCGCGCTTCATTCGCCCGAGCATCTCGTCGTCGAAGAGGTTCTCGGTCTCGGGATGAAGCGGCGCGTTGATCGTGACGACGTCGCAGACCGCGACCATCGACTCGGCGGTGTCGTGGAAGGTCGCGCCAAGCTCCTTCTCCACGTCCGAGGGGAGCCGGTGGCGGTCGGTGTAGTGGAGACCGACCTCGAAGGGCTTAAGACGACGGAGCACCGCGCTCCCGATCCGGCCCGCGGCCACGGTCCCGACCTGCATTCCCTCCAGGTCGTACTCGCGCGCCGCGCAGTCGGCGATGTTCCAGCCCCCGTCGACGACCGTCTGGTAGGAGGGGATGTAGTTGCGAACCAGCCCCAGGATCATCATCACGACGTGCTCTGAGACGCTGATCGAGTTGCAGTAGGTCACCTCAGCAACGGTGACGTCCGAGTCCATCGCAGCCTGGAGATCGACATGGTCGGAGCCGATACCCGCGGTGATCGCGAGCTTCAGATTGGGCGCCTTCTCGATCCGCTCCCTCGTCAGGTACGCCGGCCAGAACGGCTGCGAGATGACCACCTCCGCGTCCGGGAGCGCCTGCTCGAACTCGGAGTCGGGGCCGTCCTTGTCGGAGGTGACGATCAGCTGGTGACCGGCCCCCTCGAGGAACTTCCGGAGTCCGAGCTCGCCGGAGACGCACCCCAGCAGCTCGCCCGGCTTGAAGTCGATGCCGTCGGGCGTCGGGGTGCTCTGGCCGTCGGGATACGACTCGATCTTCGGGATCTCGTCCCGCGGGTACTTGGGCGGATAGCCGTCCACCGGGTCGTCGTACAGCACGCAGAGGATCGTCGCCATCGCCTTCTCTCCTGACCTCGTCGGGTTCCCTCGCGAGCCACCGCGAGCGCGGCGCTCAGTGAACGAACGTTATCAATTTCCGCCCCCTGCGTACGGCGCTCCATCTTCTCGTTCAAGTTGTCCGTACACTGCGTCAGGCAGATGCCATCGGTGACCAGGAGGCAGACGGCAAGCCGCGAGGAGCGGCGCGGTCAGATCCTCGAGAAGCTCGTCGCGGCGACCCTCCCCCTGCTCGAGGAGGGAAACCGGTTCACCGAGCTGAGCGTGGAGCGGATCGTCCAGGAAGCGGGGATCTCGAGGACGACGTTCTACGTCTACTTCGAGGACAAGGGCGATCTGCTGATCTCGCTCGGGGAAGGCGTGATGGATGCCGTGAACGAGGCGGCATCCGGCTGGTGGAGCCTGCCGCCGAGCGCGACGCGCGAGCAGGTCTACGACGCCCTCCGCGAGGTGATCGGCGTCTACGCCGCCAACGGGCGGATCATGCAGGCCGTCGTCGAGGTGGCGGCCTACGACGACCGCGTCCGCCGCAGCTTCGGGCAGTCGCTCGACGAATCGCGAAAGGGACTCCGTAAGCACATCGAGCGCGGGCTCGCCGACGGCTCGATCCGGCCGGGCATCGACCCCCAGCGCACGACGGACTGGCTCCTGTGGATGAGCGAGCGGGGCTTCTACCAGATGGTCAGGCCCGCGGCGGCAAGGCCGCCCGAGCTCGACCGGCTCGCCGAGTCGCTGACGACGGTCGTCTGGAGCACCCTGTACGAGGGCACCAACTCGCGCGGCCGCCGCCCGACCCCCGCCGTTCAGTCGTAGAGAGCCTCGATCCGCACCGAGTACTTCTCGGCGATCGGCTTGCGCTTGAGCTTCATCGTCGGGGTCAGCTCGTCGCCGCCCGGCATCCACTCGTCCGCAAGCACCTCGAACTTCTTGATCTGCTCGACCCGTGAGAGGTTGGCGTTCGCCTCCCCCACCGCGTCCTCGATCTCCTTGCGGACGTCGGGGTCCTCCGCGAACTCGGCCACCGACGGCTCCTTGCCCGCAGCCTGAGCGCGCGCCCCGACCGCATCCGGGTCCAAAACCAGCAAGGCGACGTTGTAGGACCGGCCGTCTCCGATGCAGATCGCCTGGCCAATCAGCGGATGGGACGTCTTCAGCTCCTGCTCGATGTTGGCCGGCGACATGTTCTTTCCGGCGGCGTTGATGATCAGCTCCTTCTTGCGGTCGACCAGGAACACGTAGCCGTCATCGTCGATCCGGGCGATGTCCCCGGTGTGGAGCCACCCGTCGGAGTCCAGCACCTCGGCGGTCTTCTCCGGGTCGTTCCGGTAGCCCTTCATCACGATCTCCCCACGGACGCAGAGCTCGTCGTCCTCGGCGAGCTTCACCTCCACGCCGGGCAGCGCCGGGCCGACGCTTCCGATCTTCGTCTTGTCCGGCGGGCATGACGTCGAGACGCACGACAGCTCCGACATCCCGTAGAGCTCGGTCAGCGGAAGCCCCAATGCCATCAGGTACTCCTGGACCTTGCGGGGCATCGGCGCCGCTCCGACGACGATCCACCTCACCTCGTCGAGGCCGATCTTCTTCCGGATCTGCGAAAGGACCTTCTCCTCGAGCACCGCGTGCTTCTTCTTCAGCTCCTCCGGAAGCTCCTCGCCGGCCTGCTCGGCCCTGACCTTCGCCAGTCCGACCTCGATCGCGGCCTCGATCCCAGCCTTTCGCTCCGGATCCTCCTCCGCGGCGAAGCCGGCCTGAAGCGCCGCGGCGATCTTCTCCATCACCCTCGGCACCCCTCCCCAGACCGTCGGCCGCACGGCGGGAAGCGCCTGGGCGACCGTGCGGGGATCGGGCACCGAGGTGATCTCGATCCCGAAGACCATCTGGTTGTAGTGCGAGGACCAGCGGTCGGCGATGTGGGCCGAGGGCAGATACGAGGTGATCCGATCGCCGCGCTCGATCCCGAGCACCTGGGCAACCGCGAAGCACTCGGCGATCATGTTCGCGTGGGTGAGCTCGACACCCTTCGGGGGCCCGGTGGTCCCCGAGGTGTAGATCAGCGTGAGCACGTCCTCGGGCTCGACCGCCTTCCAGGCGGCCTCGAAGTCGAAGTCGTCGTCACCCTCCGCGATCAGCTCCTCCAGCGACAGGACACCCTCCTCGTCGGAGCCGTCGATCGAGACGATCGCGAGATCGCGCCCGAGCTGCTCCCTGGCCGCGAGCAAGCTCGGGAGGAGCATCCGCTCGCTGACGACTACGTTCGCTCCGGAGTTCTCGAGCAGGTGAACGATCTGCGGCGGACTCGAGGTGTTGTAGATCGAGAACGGAGTCGCACCGAGGTGGACCGCGGCGGTGTCAACCAGGTGGAACTCGGGTCGGTTCAGCATCAGCATCCCGACCGCGTCGCCCCGCTTCACGCCCTTCGCCGCCAGGCCCGCGGCGATGTCCTTCACCCGCTCGCCGTACTCCCCGAAGGTGATCGAGGTCTCGCCGTCGGCGCTCTTCAGCGCCACGTCGTCGGGGCCGGCGGCGAGGGTGCGCTGGAACGCCTCGCAGAGCGTCGCGGGGCGATTCCCCCCGTCGGTCGAGGCCGTCTGCGCGGCGGTGTTGGCTGTCGCTTCCATCACTTCTCCTCCTCTAGGTGGACCTGGCGACCTCGGAGTCGTAGCTGTCACGCCCCGACTCATCGACCTTCCAGAGCGGATCCTGGAAGCCGAGGGCGCGCTGAAGCCGTGCGTTGACGGCGCGCGGCAGCATGTCGAATGTCCGGATCACCGGCCCCACGATCGGTGGGGCGTGGTAGATGAACCGCTTTCCGTTCAAGGCCTTGAGCGCCACCTTCGCGATGTCCTCGGGCTCGGCGGTGGGCGTCTTCGCGTGGGGCACGCCGCGCGTCAGCCGCGTGTTGACGATCCCGGGAATCAGGACGGAGATCTCGATGGGCTCACCGTCTCCCCGAAGCTCCTGTCTCACCGCCTGGCTGAATCCGATCACGCCGAACTTCGTGGCCGAGTAGACCGAGGCGCCCCGGATTCCCCACTCGCCTGCGGTCGAGGCCGTGTTGACGATCTTTCCGACGCCGCGGGCGCGGAAGCGCTCGAGCGCGAGCTGGGTGCCGTTGATCACGCCCCGGAGGTTGATGTCGATCATCGCGTCGATCCGCTCTGGGGTGAGCTCCGTGACCCGCCCGAGCAGCATCACCCCCGCGTTGTTGATCAGGGCATCGAGCGGCGCACCGGCGGACTGCTCCGCGGCGTCGAGGAAGGCGGCGAATGAGTTTCGATCGCGGACGTCGAGCTGGTGCGCGCTCACGCCGTCGAGTCCCGCGACGGCCTCCTCGGCCGCGGCCGGGTCGATGTCGCCGACCGCAACCCGCATTCCCCGCTCGGCGGCGAGCTGCGCGGTTGCGAGACCGATCCCGCGCCCTCCTCCTGTGATCGCGATCGCGTTCATCTAGCGGCTGAGGCGATCATACATAATGCCCGAACACAGTGTCAACTGTCGCGGGTGAACGGCTGACGGCTTCGCCACAAACGGGTTGCTCCTCAGCTTCGCTTTCGGAGCACCCTCGCATCAGTCCCGCCACCGGTGCGATGACGGGTCGAGGAGCTTGTGCATCTCACTCTCGGGGAGCCAGGCCAGCGTCTCCAGCTCGAGCGGGTCGAGATAACCGACCTGGCCGGTATGCAGGTCCGTGACGCGGAGGCGCGGCCCGTTGGCGTCGCGGTCGACGCGCACCGCGACGGACGCGAACTCGCTCTCCAGGATCTCGTCGCCTTCCTCAGGGTTGATGGGCGCGCCGTTGTGGCTGGGTTCCTGACCGGGCCCGGGGCCGTGCATCAGATCAGGAAGCTGAGCGTGTAGACCGGTCGGTCGTTGTCGACGAGGGTGACCTTCTTGAAGGCCATCCGCAGGCCCTCCTCGGTGCGGCGCAGGCGGTAGTCGTAGCGCCCCGCCCAGGTCGTCATCCCGCGCTCCCGTGACTCCACGCAGATGAAGTTCGCGCATGCCTCCGCATCCCCGTCGCGCTCCCCGAGGAGCTCGACGTTGGACACCACCCTCCTCAGGTTCGAGGGCGGCGTCTGAGAGTGGCGCTTGCCGGTGTGGAACTGCCTGATCCGGGTCGAGATCCGTGAGCGGTTGTCGTACATGATCGACATGCTCGTGTTGGGGTCGGCCCCGAACTCGCCGTTCGCGGGCACCCAGTAGATCGCGTCGTCGGTCCAGAGCGCCTCCCACTCGTCGTAGGCGTGCTCGTCGGCCAGACGCGCCTCGCGGTAGAGGAACTGCTCGGCATCGGTCAGACTGATTCCGGCGGCCTCGCTGAGGTGCCCGCCCGGCGCGGCGGCGGTGGCAGCGGCGCCGGCTCCGTTTCCGTCCGCCATCACTCGGCCTCCATCAGCTTGCGGTAGTGCCGCCAGATGCTCCGCATCGTGATCTCGTCGGTGGCGTCGGCGACGGCGAAGCCGTTCTCGTCGGTGCGCTCGCGGTGCATGCCGCGGGCGATCAGCAGCCACTCGGGATTGCGCGCCTGGACCCCGCGGAAGTTGCGCTCGTACATCTCGTTGTCGTCGGCGAGCAGGAAACCGGCCGGCCCGACCGAGCCGATCGTCTGGCGCAGCATCCGCTCGTTCAGGTCCGGGGCGCCCTTGAACTGGGCCGCGGTCACGTGCTGGACGGTCTCGTCCACCGCGAGCGGCTGAAGCACGAAGATCTGGATCTCGGCGATGAAGAGGTTCGGCCAGATCATCACGTGCGGAGAGCCGTCGATCATCATCTCCTCGGCGCCCTCGCCGTAGGTCTTTCGCATCTTCGAGACGTAATCGGGAATCCGGTCGGGGGTCGTTCCGAACCAGCCCATCGGCTCACCGATCCGGCGGAACTCGGGACGGAGGTCGTTCTCCGTGTGACCGTCGCCGAGGTCGCGGGTGACGGCGGTGGACTTGCTCCCGTAGAGGTCGCCGATCCCGCTCTTCGCGACCTCGAAGATCGAGGAGTGCACGAACTGCGGGTGGTAGCCGTCGGTCTCGTTCTCCACGAGCATCTTCCAGTTCGCCTTGACCTTGTGCTGGAGCCAGCCGGCGGTCAGCTCGATCTCGCCCTCCGGGCTGAGCGCGCACAGACGGTCGATCGTCTCGGCCGCGGCGCCCAGGTGCTCGGCGAGCGAGGGGCCCTCCTCGGCGAAGCTGCCGAAGACGAAGCCCCGGTGGGACTCGACGCGGGGGACTCGGCCGAGGCCGAGGTCGTTCTTCTTCGCCATGCCCCGTCCCCCGTATCCGGAGTTGAACGGGTAGCCGATCAGCCTGCCGTCGTTGGCGTAGGTCCACCCGTGGTAGGGGCAGCGGAAGCCGCCCGAGTTCCCCTTCGGCGCATCGCAGACCAGGTTCCCGCGGTGGGCGCAGCGGTTGAGGAGGAGGTGGATATCGCCCTGCTTGTCGCGGCTCATGATGATCGGCTGCGGGCCGATCGCCTTCACCACGTAGTCGTTCGGCTCGGCGACCTCGGACTCGTGGCCGACGAAGACCCAGCCTCGGTACCAGATGCGCTCGAGCTCGAGCTGGAAGATGTCGGGATCGGTGTAGAGCGATCCGTGGACGCGGTCCGGCTTGATCAGCTCATCCAGCGGCGGGGTTGCGAGTGCGGTGGCGATGGCTGCCTCCTCTCCGTGGTCCTCTCGGGGCTCACGCCGGGTGGCCCTGCGGCCGCACGCAAGAATAGCACAGTGCGTTCTGATTTAGAACTGACTCCGTTCTGATATCGAACCCACCCGCTAGGATGGCCCCATGGCACCTCCGAAGACGACCGCCGCAGTCGAGCCGCCTCAGGCTCCTGACCTGGAGACGCCACGCCCGAGTGCCGTCCGGCGGGCGCTCGAGATCGTCAGCGACCCCTGGACTTTCGCGGTCCTCCAGGAGGCCTTCTTCGGGGTGCGGCGATTCGATCAGATCCAGGCTCAGCTCGGGATCTCGCGAGGGATCCTCAGCAAGCGCCTCAGCAGCCTGGTCGAGAATGGAATCCTCGAGCGCGTCCGCTACCAGCGCCGCCCCGACCGATTCGAGTACCGGCTGACCGATCGCGGCCGGGCCCTCTACCCCGTCTTCATCGCGCTGCTCCGATGGGGAGAGGACTGGCTCGACGAGACGGACGACGCGACCACCCTCGCCCTGATCCACGAGACCTGTGGCAAGCGCTCGCGACCGCGAATGACCTGCGACCGCTGCGGCGAGCCGATCAGGGCCGAGGAGATGACCTACGAGCGGTACGCCTAGAGCCCGGCGGTGACAGCGATGTGGACCGCGCCGTCGGAGAGCGGCACCAGATCGAACACCGCCCTGACCCTCTTATTGGCGAAGCGGGTGCGGGCAACGCCGCGGTCCACGTGCAGGGCCTTCTTCACCAGAGCCGTGCCGCCCAGGTTGGTCCCCGTCACAACCGCCGCGCCACCGGCGTGTGCGAGCACGGTGCCGTGGTCATCGATCACGAGGAGATCTCGGACCGGCCGCTTCAACTGCGCCTCGATCCGCTGATCGAGCCATGCCAGCGAGAGGGTTGAAAGGGTGATGCCGGTGCTCCGCCCGCCGACCCGAACCGGGAAGCCGAGCCCGAGCGCGCCCTGACCGGTCACCCGCCCGACCAGGTAGTCGCCGACCCCAAAGCCCCCGGTGCCCAGCGCGCGCAGGAAGTAGGCGCGGTCTGCGATGTTGATCGGGGAGCCGATCGGCAGCGAGAGGCAGTAGACATCGCCGGCGAGGTCGGCCGCTCCCAGCGCCGTGTAGCGCGGCGAGCCGGCGCGCGCCGCCATGTCCCTGTTGCAGTCGCCCTTGTCGCCGGCCTGCACGGAGGGAAGGCGAGAGAGCTCCACGAGCTGCGTGCGCGCCTGGGACATACCGGCTCTGTGGCTAGACATCGAGGACGCCGTCGATGAGGAGAAGCACGCCGCAGGCGATGAGGACGGCGGCCAACAGGCGACTCCCCCAACGCAGGGCCCGGCCGCGTGGCGCGTCTGGCGGCCACCAGGACGCCAGGCCGGCCAGGGTGGCGACGCCAACCACCATCGCGCCGAAGGTGACCGGAACTCCTGAGTCGACGCCCGCACCAAGCGCCAGCACCAGCAGGGCGGGCCGGGCCACCAGGGGGATCGCGACCGGGATCAGCGCGGCGCCCCAGCCGTCGAGCGCCGGCTCGGGCGACGGCGGGCGACGGAACAGATCCAACGGCGCCGGCCACGGCGGCCACGATTCCGGCGGCGATCCGGAAAGAGGGCTCGCTGACGTCGAGGGCGTCGAGCAGCGGGCTCCCCACCGCCGCGGCGGCGCAGACCGCGAGCCCGCCGATCAACCCGCCGAGGGCGGCCAACCCGGCGATGTCACGCGACGACCGCCCGGCGCGGGGAATCCCGAACGCCGCTCGCACCGGGTTCAGCGCCAGGAGGAGAACGGCGGCCCATAACCACCCCGATGGCCCGCCGTCGGAGGAGCCTCCGCTCGTCGGCTCCCCCGCCTCGGCGATCGGAATCGTTCGCAGGAGGCCCGAGAGCGCGTGTTGCTGGTCGTCCATGCGGGTCTCGCCGTCGCGGAACCAGGCGCCCTCGACCCGCTCGGGCCGGACGGCACCCGCTGCGTCGTCGCCGTCGGATTGCGCCTCGATCGCCAGGCCGGCGGTGCAGGTGGCGCGTTCCGCGATGGGTTCGCGAAGGTCGGCCAGCTCCGGCTCGGCCTGCGCGGCCAGCCACCACCCGGTGAGCGCCTCGCTGACCACGCCATAGCCGCCCCCGCGGGGAACGTAGCTGCCCCGCACCAACCCGCCCCACGGCCCGAACCGCTGGGCGACCCAGCGGGCCTGGATGCCGAACAGCTCGGCCTGGTCGCGCGCGTAGTCCGCCTCGTCCTCGGTCAGTGCCATCCGACTGCGCTCGGGGAACTCCGTGGCCTCCGCCATGCCGTAGGCGGCCCAGTGATCGCGAATCGGAGGCCAGTAGTCCTCGTCGTCATCCCGCGACGTCGCGAGGTACGCGCCAATCCGGTTCGCGGGCTCGCCCCAATCCTCGGCGGGGAAGGTGCGATGGAGTCGCGCCAGCGCCCAATACGCCTCGCCGGTGAAGTACTTGGAGTACTCGCCGGCGTCCGGCGCCCCGCGGTCGGGGTCATACGACGCAATCACGGCCCCCGAGGGCTCGGTCTGCGCGATCAGGAAGCGCCCGAGGCGGCGCAGCAGCGGGTCGTAACGCGTCTCACCGGTGGCCTCCCGGCGATTGAGCAGCCCGGCGGCGAGCAGCGCAGTCGCGCCCGTCTCCACCTCCCCGTTCCATTCCAGCGCCGCCCAGCCGTCGCGCTCGATCAGCCTCTCGCGCGCCCATTCGAGTCCGCGGTCGGCGGAGGGCAACGCTCCGGGCAACCCCGCCGCCGCCGCCTGATAGAGGCTCATCGTCACCCCGGCGTGTCGCACCGGGTTGTACGCCGCGGAGGCCGAGTCCTCGTCCTTGTCGTAGAGGTAGAGCCAGGTGCCGTCAGCGTCCTGGTTGCGCACGAACCAGCCGGCGGCGGCCTGCGCTGACCCCCGGAGCTCCGCCGTCGTGACGGTGGGGCAGCGCTCCGGCGGCGCCACCACGGCGAAGGCGAATGCGAGGATCAGCGCCAGGGTGAGACCGGCCCGCCAGACGCGGGTCTCGGGCCGCATCCCGGCCCCGTCCGGTTTCTGGCCCCACCTCATGTCGCCCGGCTCAGGAGGCGGCGGCGCGCGGGGTGACGCTGCCGGTGAGCTCCGCGACGACCGCCTCCGCCGTCTCCGCGCAGGCCTGTGTGCCACCGCTTGCGTAGTCCCGGACGCCGTCGCCCACGTTCCAGAGGTTGTCGAGCGGTGTGTCCCTGGGCATCTCGTATCCCGACTGCGCGCGCTGGGCGGGCCACTCGCCGCGCATCACCCGGGCGTCGATGATCTCGGATTCCGCCATTCGCTCGGGGAACTCCTCCCGGAGCTCCGCCAGCGCGAGCTCCAGCTCGGCGTCGGCGTCGAACTCGCCGATCGCCGGCCGCGGAACCGCGTAGACGACGCTCAGGTGCCTGCCCTCGGGGGCGAGCTCGGGACACGTCGCGGTGAGGTTGCCGAGGTTGCAGACTCGCTCGGTCGCCGAGAGCACCATCAGCCCGGGAGAGTCGATCAGCGGCCGGTCGCCGGCGACGTGGATGATCATGTTCGCGGTCGGCCGCGAGCGCCGGTCGATCTGCTCGAGATAGGCCGGATCGAACGAGTCGCGGCCCGCGAGCCCGACCGTCACCGCCGGTCCCAGGTTCGAGATCACCGCGCCCGCCTCGACCTCGGAGGTCTCTCCCGCACGTTCGATCGCCACGGTGCGGATCGCGCCGTCATCCGCGTGGAGCCCGCTTCGCCTCCGTCTGGAGCCGGACCTCGCCGCCATCCCTCTCCAGCGCACCCGCGATCTCCCGGCAGACGCCGATCGTCCCCTCGGGGTGGAAGCCGAAGTTCCGGAACGCGCCTTTCTGCATGAAGTACGTGAGGAAGGCCCTCGCCTGGATCTCGTCGGCGTTGACCGCGAAGATCGCCGCCGAGAGATTGCGGAAGAGCCTATGGATGGTCTCGTTCCGGGTCGCGCGGCCGATCCACTCCTCGAGGGTGAGCTGCTCCTCCGGCATCTCGCCCTCACGGGCACTGCCGAGCTGGGTCAGGAGCTTTGCGCCCCGCTTCGTGATCCGGTCGAGCAGGAAGGCCCAGCCGGCCTTGCCGGGATCGACCGCGCGGCCCTTGACGCGGAAGACGTTCGCCGGCTTCGGATAGCGGAGCTCGAGCTCGATCCCCAGGTCGGTGAAGGTCCGCTCCATGGCGCCGCCGTTCTCGATCGCGACCGCGCCGACGTTGATCTGGTAGCCGTCCTTCTCGAAGGTCGAGGCCCGGCCGCCGACGCGATCGGACCGCTCCACCAGGAGCGTCGAGTAGCCCGCCCTGGCTGCGCGAGCCGCGGCGCAGAGCCCGCCGACGCCCGCCCCGAGGACGACGACGTCGAAGCGCTCCAGCTCAGCGCCCCTTCCAGACGGGGTCGCGCTTCTCCGCGAACGCCTTTGCGCCCTCCTTGGCGTCCTCCGAGGCGAAGACGGGCGGAGTGATCTCGTCCTGGTTCGACCAGAACTCCTCCATCGACCAGGAGTCCTGCTTGTCGAGGATCTCCTTGGAGGCGACCAGCGCCAGCGGCCCGTTGGCCCCGATGGTCTCGGCCAACTCGAGGGCAGCGTCGAGCGCCCCGCCAGGCTCCGTCAAGCGACTGATCGCACCCAGCTCGTAGGCGCGGTCCGCCGTGATCAGCTCACCGGTGAGGATCAGCTCGGCCGCGAGCTCGCGGGGGAGCCGCTGCGGAAGGCGCCGAAGCGCACCGCCGGCCGCAACCAGGCCGCGCTTCACCTCCGGGACTCCGATCTTGGTGCCCTTGGCGGCGACGATCAGGTCGCAGGCGAGGGCGATCTCGAAACCGCCGGCGACGGCGAATCCCTCGAGCGCGGCGATCATCGGCTTCCGCGACGGCTTCCGGACGATGCCGGCGAAGCCGCGGTCCCCGGCCCACGGGCGCTTGCCGCCCGATGCGAACGACTTCAGGTCCATCCCGGCGCAGAAGCCCTTGCCCGCGCCGGTGATCACCCCGACGGCGAGGCCGTCCTCGTCGTCGAGCCGGTCGAGGGCCGCCGCGATCGCCTCGGCCGTCGCATGGTCGATCGCATTGCGCTGGTCGGGGCGGTTCAGGGTGAGGACGAGGACGGAGCCGCGCTCCTCGACCAGAAGCGGCTCCTCGCTCATCCCTCCTCCCTCCCGACGATCGAGATGAAGGAGACGCAGTTGCCGGGCCGGCCGCCGAGGTTGTGGGTCATGCCCAGCTTCGGATCGTCGATCTGGCGGTCGCCGGCCTCGCCGCGGAACTGGAGCCAGTTCTCGAAGAGCATGCGCAGGCCGCTCGCGCCGACCGGGTGGCCGAAGGACTTGAGCCCGCCGTCCGGGTTGATCGGGATCTCGCCGTCCAGATCGAAGGTCCCGGCAAGCTCGTCGTCCGTGACGGTGCCGCGCTCGGACAGGCGCATGTCCTCCATCAGGACCAGCTCGGTCGGGGTGAAGCAGTCGTGGACCTCGGCGAGAGAGAGCTCATCGCGCGGGTTGGAGATCTCGGCCTGCGAGTAGGCGTCGTCAGCCGAGTGGACGACCTCCGGGAACGTCGTGTAGTCGTAGTCGGGGTCGATCACTCCGCTGCCCGGCCCGGCCACCATCGACAGCGCCTTCACGTACATCGGGCGGTCGGTGTAGCGGTGGGCGTCCTCGGCGCGAACGATGAGCGCCGCGGCTGCGCCGTCGGAGACGCCCGAGCAGTCGAAGACCCCGAGCCGACCGGCGACCAGCGGCGAGCCCTCGATCTTCTCCTTCGGGACTTCCTTGCGGAACTGGGCGCGATCGTTGAGGGCGCCGTTGTGGTGGTTCTTCCACGCGACATGGGTCATCGCCTCGCGCATCCGGTCGGGATCGACGCCGTACTTCTTCGTGTACGCGGGATCGAGGAGGCTGAAGGCGGCGGGCGCGGTCAGGCTCATCTCCGGCGCCGTGCCGTCGCCGGGGGCGTTCGAGCGAACGAGGCCCGAGTAGCCGGAGTCCTTCAGCTTCTCAACGCCGGTCGCCATGACGACGTCATAGGCGCCGGCCGCCACCGCGTAGCAGGCGTTCCGAAACGACTCCGACCCGGTCGCGCAGAAGTTCTCGACCCGGGTGACGGGCTTGTAGTCGAGGCTGAGCGGCTTGCTCAGCACCATCCCCGATTGGCCGGAGTTCATCGTGCCGAGCCAGTAGGCGTCGACGTCCTCGCGCTCGATCCCCGGCACCGACTCCAGGCACTCCGAGACAGCGTCCACCAGCAGGTCGTCCGCGGACGCCTCCCAGCGCTCGCCGAACTTCGTGCAGCCCATTCCGACGATCGCGACCTTGTCCTTGATCCCATGTGAAGCCATTCAGCCTTCCTCCTTCGCGTCGCCGGAGCCTACGCCCTCGGATGTGAGCGGCCTTGCCTTCCAGAAGTAATTGTGGACACCGCCCGTCGTGTACAGGCGGCGAAACGCCATCTCCACCCGCGTCCCGATCGAGATCTGGTCGGGATCGGCGTCGGCCACCTCGAGCGTGTAGCGGCCGCCGCCGTCGAAGTCGATCACGGCATCGATCATCGGCGGCGAAGGCGAATACGCGAGCCGGTCGACCGTGAAGGTCGCGACCGTCCCTGGCACGTCGGCGAGCCGGCGGCGCTCCATCTGGTCGGTCGCCCCGCAATTCGTGCAGACCCGCTTCGGCGGAACGTGGACGCGCCCGCACTCGGTGCAGACCGTGCCGACGAACCCGAACTTCCAGGCCTCCGATCGTGCCGAGGGGGGGCCCGCGGGGCGGTCGGGCTCCGGGCGCCTGGGCAGCTCGCGCTGGATCAGCCCGCGCCAGGTGAGGTAGGTCGCGTAGTTGATGTCGCGGGCGGCGGCAGTCTGCTCCTCCGGGGTGGGACCGCGCCGCCCCGCCCCCGCGTCAGCTCGGGTTCGGAGGACGAGGGCATCGGCTCCATCGACGGCATTCACCAGCAGGATCGTCTCGCCCGATGAGGCGTGGTCGAGGACCGCTCCGAGCGCAAGCGCGGCGTCCGCGGTGCCCGCATAGCCGAGGGCCGGCAGCTCGGGCGATCCCTCGGTCCGGTACTTCCGCATCGCGGCCTGGGCGACCCGCGAGTGAGGGGAGGAGACGACCACGTGGTCGGGTGAGTCGACCCCGGCCCGCTCGAGAGCGCGTTCGACCGCGCGCTCGATCAGCGGCATGTAGGCCTCCTGGCCGAAGCGCTCCTCCCAGACGTCGCTCGCGATCTCGCCGGGCATCCGCCAGCGATCGAGAAACTCCGCGCTGGTGGAGGCGTCCCCGATGATCTCGGCGACGCTCTCCTCCGCCGGACCAAAGCGGATCGCGACCGCGGCGTCGGCCCCTCCGCGCTCGTCGGCGGAGCCCGGCCGCCCGGTGCGCAGGTCCGAGAGGACGGCGATCCCGCCGCTCGCCTCGGCGGACCGGAGCGCGGCGGTCGCGGAGCGGGCGGAGCCGACCTGGTCTACCGCGAGACCGTCGTGACCGAGGTCGAGCGCCGCGTGGATCGCCGTCGCGTTCGTCTTGTCGGCGTAGGCGGGAGCGGTAGTCGCGAAGTGGATCGCGGGGGGATCCGCCGCCTCGTCCTCGACCAGATGACGGGCGGCCTCAACCCCCATCGTCGTGCTGTCCTCATCGAACGAGGCGACCGGGCGCGAGCCCTTCGGAGAGCCCGATCCGAGGGCGGAGCTGAGCTCCTCCCCCGTCAGGCGATGGGAGGGCACGTAGGTCGCGTAGGCGACGATTCCTGTCGAGGTGCTCATGGGGTGCGTACTTTCCCGGTTCCGGCGGGGGACGCTGTCCGTACAGTGTGTCCGTACGGACTGTAACAGCAGCTCACCCGCGGCCGTACCGACCGGTGGGTCCCCACCGCTCCAGGTCGTACACTGCGTCCGGACGAATGCCCTCGGTAACCCGGAAAAACCGAAGCAACCGCGCCCAGCGCCGGGAATCCGTGCAGAGCGAGCTGCTCGGCGCGGTCGACCGCCTCCTCGACAACGGCGAGAGCTACACCGAGCTGAGCGTCGAGCGCCTGGTCGCCGAGGCCGGCCTCTCCCGTTCCACCTTCTATGTCTACTTCGAGGACAAGGGCGACCTCCTGCGGGCGCTCGCCGAGGACGTGATCGTCGAGATCGGCGAGGCCGGGCGGCGTTGGTGGGACCTGCCACCGGATGCCACCCAGGAGGACGTGCGCGATGCGCTCCGCGAGGTGTTCCGGACGTACCGAACCCATCGCGCGGTCTTCGGCGCGGTGGTCGACACCGCGGCCTACGACACCGGCGTCCGCCAGCAGTTCGGCGCCCTGGTGATGGGCCTGATCTCCGAGCTCGCCGACCACATCCGCAAGGGCCAGGCGGAGGGCTATGTGAAGCAGGGCCTCGATCCCGACCGGACCGCGGCGTGGCTCACCTGGATGGCCGAGCGCGGGTTGCACCAGCTCGTGGCCGGCGCGAGCGAGCAGGAGTCCGAGGCGCTGGTCGACTCGCTCGCGGACATCGTCTGGAACACCCTCTACGAGGGCACTCGGTAGCGCCCCGCCGCACGGCTCGTCCGGACACATAGGATCAGGGCCGTGAGCGACGCCTACGAGCACATCATCGTCGACCGGTCGAACGGGACCGCGACGATCATCCTCAACCGGCCCGACTCGCTCAACGCCTGGATGGCGGACTTCGGGAACGAGCTGCTCGATGCGGTCGGGACCCTCGCGGACGATGACGACGTCCGCGCTATCGGGGTGACCGGGGCCGGGCGGGCGTTCTCTTCCGGCGCCGACCTGAAGGCGGAACGCAAGCAGACCGCCGACGGAAAGCCGGACATGTCGAGCGGCCTGCGCGAGATCTACAACCCGATCATCGAGAAGATCACCGAGACGCCGAAGCCGTACGTCGCCTCCGTGAACGGGGCGGCCGCCGGGATCGGCTGCTCGCTCGCGCTCGCCTGCGATCTGATCGTCGCGGCCGAGTCCGCCTTCTTCCTGCTCGCTTTCGTCCGCGTCGGGCTGGTTCCCGACGGCGGCTCCCTGTTCCACGCCGCTGCAAGGATGGGGATGACGCGGGCGATGGAGATGGCGATGCGAGGCCGCCGGATCCCCGCTCCCCAGGCCCTCGAGTGGGGGCTGATCAACGAGGTCGTGCCGGACGGCGAGCTCGCATCCGCGACCCGGTCCCTGCTGGACGAGCTCGCCGCAGGGCCGACGGTGTCCTACGGGAACATCAAGAAGCTGGCGCGGTCCGGGGCGCTCGCCGGTCTCGCGGAGCAGATGGATCTCGAGGCGGCGACGCAGCAGATCCAGGGCGAGACGAACGACTACGAGGAGGGCGTGGCAGCCTTCCGCGAGAAGCGCGACCCGCGCTTCACCGGGAGCTAGCCGAGCTCGGATCCGAGAATCTGTCGCCGCCGGAGGAGCGGCGCCACCCGGTAGCGCTCCTCGCCCAGCTCCCGATTGAGCGAGTCGAGCACCGAGACCACGTGGTCCAGACCCAGCTCGCGCGACCAGCTGATCGGTCCGCGGGGATGGTTCACGCCGAGCTCCAGCCCCGCGTCGACGTCATCGGCCGTTCCGTGCCCTTCCCCGACGAGGAACGAAGCCTCGTTGACGAGCTGGCAGACCACTCGGCCGAGTGCCAGACCGGGAGCGTCCGCGACCGGCTCGGGGTTTCGTCCCAGCGTCCTGACGAGCTCCTCCGTCCGCGAGAGCGCCTCCGGGTCCGTCCGCTCGGTCGAGGTGATCTCGATCGCGCTCGCTTCCTCCAGCGGAGGCACCAGGTGGAACCCCGCCGCCTCGGGGTCGAGCGCGTGCAACGAGCCGTCGTGAAGGTGCCGGAGGCGGGGCCCCGGCGGTGGGTCCGGATGCTCGCCGAAGTCGATGGTCAGCCACGGCCCCGATCCGCCGGCCTCACCGAGGATCTCCCATCCGGCATCGCGGGCGAGTAAGCGGAGCCGGTCTGCCGCCGGCAGCGTTCCCCGAACCAGCAGCGCCCGCCCGTTCCCGCCGCCGGCCGCGGGCGGCTCGGGGTCGGGGGGCCGGTGATCGCCCTCGCCCGGGTACTCGTACCAGCCGCGGCCGGTCTTCCGTCCGAGCTCGCCGGCCGCGACCTTTCGCGCCTGCAGCGGCGAGGGGCGGTAGCGAGGCTCTCCGTAGGACTGACGGTGGAGCATCTCGGCGACGGCGAGGTTCGTCTCCATCCCGACCAGGTCCATCAGCTCGAACGCGCCCATCCGGAAGCCGCCGACGGTCCGCTCGATCCGGTCGATGGTCTCGACGTCCGCGATCCGCTCCTCCAGGAGCTTCAGGGACTCGAGCGAGTAGGGGCGGTTGCAGCGGTTGACGAGGAATCCCGCCACGTCCGCGGCGTCGATCACCCGCTTCCCCATCGCCTCGCCGAGCGCCCTGGCGGAGGCGGTCGCGCCCTCCGCGGAGCGCTCCCCCGCGACGACCTCCACCAGCCGCATCACCGGAGCCGGGTTGAAGAAGTGCATCCCGACCACCCGCTCCGGCCCGGGCGTTCCCGCCGCGAGCTCGGTGACGGAGAGGGACGAGGTGTTGGTCGCGATCACGCACTCCGGCGGGACGATCTCCGCGAGCCTCCCGAGCAGCTCGAGCTTCAGCTCCAGCCTCTCCGGGGCGGCCTCGATCACGATGTCGGCGTCCGACAGGCCCTCGAGCGAGTCGACGGTCTCCAGACGAGCGACCGCAGCCTCCGCTTCCTCGGCGCTGATCTTGCCCTTCTCCGCGAGCCTCCCCAGCATCGACTCGATCTTCTCGGCCCCGGCGCGGAGCGCATCCGGGATCGGGTCGTGAAGAAGGGTTCTCGCCCCGGCCTGCATCGAGAGCTGGGCGATCCCGGCGCCCATCGTCCCCGCACCGACCACCCCGACACAGGCGGGCACGGGCGGCCGATCCTCGCTGACAGGGTGTCCGGACATCACGCTCGACATAAGTTACTATCCGCTTTCGATGAGGCTCCGGGAGGGCGGAGATGGGTGATCGTGACGCGGTGCTCCTGCGTCGGCTCTCCGACGGCGTCTGCACGCTAACGCTCAACCGGCCGGACGCGATGAACGCGATCACGACCGAGCTCGCCGAGGAGCTCGGCCGCGCCCTCGAGGAGGCAGCACGCGAGGCGAAGGTGATCGTGATCCGCGGCGCTGGCGGGAACTTCTCGGCGGGCGGCGACTTCAACCACGTCCAGGAGATCCGCGACGATCCGACCGCCCTGCGTCGCCTGTTCGAGAGCTTCGGCGCATCCTGCTCCCTGATCGCCGAGCTGCCCGTTCCGGTGGTCGCTTCGGTCGAGGGGGTTGCGATGGCCGGGGGGTTCGAGCTCATGCTCTCCTGCGACTTCGCCCTCGTCGCCGACGACGCCCGGATCGCGGACGAGCATCTGAACCACGCGATGATCCCGGGAGGGGGCAGCACCCAGCGGCTCCCGCGTCTGATCGGGACGCAGCGCGCGCTGGGCCTGATCCTGACGGGCGAGCGGATCAACGGGATCCAGGCCGCGGACTGGGGCCTCGCCTATCGCGCGCACCCCGCATCGGAGCTCGTCGAGAGGACCGATGAGCTCGCCGCGCGACTCGCCGAAAAGGATCCGACCGCGCTGGCTCGAGCGAAGAAGCTGATCCGGGCCGGGCTCGAGCGGCCGCTCGCCGAGGGCCTGCGCGCGGAGGGGGACGCGGTCGTCGACCACATCGGCGGCGCGAGCGCCGAAGAGGGGATCGGCGAGTTCACCGGCAGGGCCCAGGAGAAGGAGCAGATGCGAGGGTGCTCCGCAGGCGAAGCCGAGGAGCAACCCGCTCGATGATGGAATTGATCGCGGAGGGGCCGGTGCTGCTGTCGCTCGAGGACGGCGTCGCCCGCCTCCGGCTGAACCGGCCGGAGGCCTCGAACGGGCTCTCCGAGGCGCTGCTGGAGGGGCTGGTCGAGGCGACCAGGCTGTGCGACGAGACCGAGGGGGTCCGGTGCGTGCTGCTGAGCGGAGAGGGCGAGAACTTCTGCGCGGGCGGGGACGTGAAGGAGTTCGCCGCCAAGGGCAAGGACCTGCCGGACCACCTGCGCAGGCAGACCGCCCTGCTCCAGACCGCGACTGCGACGCTGGTCGGCCTGCGCGCCCCGGTCGTGGCGATGATCCAGGGCTGGGCGGTCGGCGGCGGCGGTCTTGGCCTCGCCTGCGCTGTCGACCTCGCGATCGGCGCCGAGGGCTGCCGCTTCATGTCCGGCGCGACAAGGGTCGGGATGGCGCCCGATGCGGGCAGCAGCGTCACAGTCCCCCGGATCGTCGGGCTTCGCCGGGCGCTGGAGATATTCCTGACCGACCGCGTCCTCAAGAGCGCCGAGGCGCTGGAGCTGGGCATCCTGAACAAGGTCGTCGCGGATTCGGACCTGGAGGCCGAGGGCACCGCGCTCGCGCAACAGCTCGCCGACGGCCCGACTCGCGCGTACGGAGAGACGAAGCGGCTGGTCTGGGAGGGCCTGGGGCGATCGGTCACGGAGGCACTGCCGGACGAGGCCGAGACGGTCAGCCGGCTCTCCGGCACCGAGGACTCGCTGGAGGGCCTCGCCGCGGTGATCGAGCGACGCGACCCCGCCTACCGGGGGCGCTAGGGGAGCGGGGGCCGATGGATCTGAAGCTCGAGGGGAAACGCGCATTCGTCACCGGCGGCGCACGCGGAATCGGAGCATCGATTTGCGAGTGCCTGGCCGACGAGGGCGCGGAGGTGCTGGTCGGCTACCGCAGCTCGGCCGACGGCCCGGAGCTCGCTGAGGGAATCGGCGGCACCCCGGTGCAGCTGGACGTCGCGGACCCCGAGGGTGCACGCGAGACGGTCGCCGGCCTCGGGACCCTCGACATCCTCGTGAACAATGCGGGGGTTGACGACATGGGCTTCTTCACCGAGTACACCCCCGAGCGCTGGCGCACGCAGCTCGACGTCAACCTCGAGGGGGTATTGCACTGCACCCTCGCCGCGCTGCCACCGATGCAGGAGGCGCGCTACGGCCGGATCGTGAACGTCTCCTCGGAGGCGGGACGGCTCGGCTCTTACCGCGGCTCGGTGTACGCGGCGGCGAAGGGTGGCGTGATCGCCTTCACGAAGTCGATCGCGCGCGAGAACGCGAAGTTCGGAATCACGGCAAACAACGTCCTTCCGGGGCCGATCGAGACGCCCATGCTCGAGGAGAACCGGAAGGGACCGAAGGGAGAAGAGGTGATCGCGGCCATGGCTGGGGCAACACTGATGAACCGGATCGGCGAGCCGGAGGAGGTCGCGGCCACGGTTGCGTTCCTCGCCTCGGATCGCGCCTCGTACATCACAGGTGAGACACTCGGCGTATCCGGCGGAATGGGGGTGGGAGCATGATCTTCAGCAAGCTCGCGGATCTGATCGTCAACAGGCCTCGCCTGCTGGTCGCTGTGACCCTCGGCCTGGTCGTGCTGGGTCTGGCGCTCGCCTATCGGTACACGGAGAACCTGCTGGGCCTCGGCTACCAGACGCCCGACAGCGAGTCCGATCAGGCGACGAAGTTCATCGAAGATCAGACCGGCTACACCGAGACCGACGTGCTGGTAGTCAGCTCGGACCGATTCACCTACGACGACCCCGAGTTCCAGCAGGCGTTCGACGCCTCGATCGTCGCGATCCAAGAGGAGGACTCGGACGTCCTCGTCCTGCGGCCCGGCGAAAACGGCGGCGGCCAGATCTCGGAGGACCGCCAGGCCGCGACCGCAACCGTCGCGATCAAGGGAGAGGTGGCCGACCGGCAGGACTTCGCCAAGGACGTCCAGGGCCCGATCGACGACGCGGCCGGTTCTGACTTCGAGGCAGGTCTGACCGGCAACTCGCCGGTGCTCGCGGACCTGCTCCACGTCGAGGAGATCGATCTGATCAAGGCTGAGGCCGTCGGCTTCCCGCTCGCCTTGCTCCTGCTGCTGCTGGCCTTCGGGACGGTGGTCGCCGCGGGCCTGCCGCTGATGATGGCCTACGGCGGCCTGATCGCCTCGATCGGGGTGGTCTCGCTGCTCATGTTCGTAGTCGACTTCAACTACTTCGTCGAGACGTTCATGGTCATGTTCGGGCTCGCGCTCGGAATCGACTACTCGCTGCTGTTCGTGCGGCGGTTCCGTGAGGAGCGGCGCAAGGGCGGCTCGGATCGCGAGGTGGTCGAGAGAACCCTGAAGACGGCCGGTCGGACGATCATCTTCTCCGGGGCGATCTTCTCCGCGTCCCTGTTCCCGGTGGTGTTCACCGGTCTGCCGTTCTTCTACGACTCCGCGCTGGCGATCATCGTCGTGGTCGCGGTCGAGCTGCTGTTCCTCCTCACCCTGCTGCCGGTCGTGCTGGTCAAGCTGGGCGATCGGCTGGAGAAGTGGAGGCTGCCGGGCAAGCTCGGCCGGGGTCGCCTGAGCGAGGAGTCGCCGGGGTGGAACCGTTGGGCGCGCCGGGTCATGGCCCGGCCTGCCGTCCCGCTGCTGCTTGGGACGGCGCTGCTCCTGGCCTGTGCGATTCCGGTGCTGAACATCAAGACCGGGATCGACCTCAACGTCCGTGCGATGGAAGGTGAGGAGTCGGTGAAGCCGACCGACGAGCTCTCCCAGCACTTCCCGAGTGCGGCGGTCTCGCCGGTCGAAGTCCTCGTCAGGGCCGACTCGGAGGACGTCGACGGCGCCGCGACAGCGGCGGCCGGGACGATGGAGAGGGAGGGCCTGGTCGACGTCGCCTCGGCGAGGATCACCGACGACGCGGTGCTGCTGGTCGGCACCCCCACGGCCGAGATCGACTCGCTCGACACGTTCACGCAGGTCGAGAGCCTGAGGGCGGCACTCGACTCGCAGTTGCCGTTCGGCGAGGCGCAGGTGACCGGAGTGACCGCCGAGACGGTGGACTACTCGAACGAGACCGAGGAGATCCAGCCATGGGTCATCGCCCTGGCTCTGGTGCTCTCGTTCCTGCTGCTGTTGATGGTGTTCAGAAGCCCTGTCCTCGCGACCAAGGCGATCATCATGAACCTGCTGAGCATCGGGGCGGCCCTGGGCCTGACCGTGCTGCTCTTCCAGGAGGGCCACGCCGAGGGAATCCTCGGCTTCGAGAGCCCCGGCTACCTGCAGAGCTGGACCCCCCTCACCCTGTTCATCATGCTGTTCGGCCTCTCGATGGATTACGAGGTCTTCATGGTCAGTCGGATCCGGGAGGAGTACGAGCGAACCGGCGACACGGCGGAAGCGGTCGCCAGCGGGTTGTCGCGAACGGGCGCGGTGGTCACCTACGCGGCTTTGATCATGATCGCGATCTTCGGCGCCTTCATGCTGAGCTCGATTCCCGAGATGAAGCAGCTCGGGTTCGCGCTGGCCGTGTCGGTGCTGATCGATGCGACCATTGTCAGGGCGATGCTCGTCCCCGCGTTCATGAAGATCGCCGGCAAGTGGAACTGGTGGATGCCCCAGCGACTGGGGCGCCTACTGCCGGAGTTCAAGCACTAGCGGCCCCCCGGATCCGCATTCACCCGGCGGCACTTGGCGGGTTTGTCTCCGTCTGGGTGACAAACCCGCCATTACCGCTGCTTTTCGTCCAGAGCGGCGCTTTCGAGTGGCTGCCGTCCAGCAGCCGGACTTTCCGCCTTCACGCGGAAGGGGAAGCGACGGTTGAACGCCCTTACTCATGCTCGGGCCGCAGGTCACCATCCCAGCCCACATACAGGCTGACCTCATGAATCTCCCACCGGTCGACCAGCTCCCGAGGCAGGTACGGCGTGCTGTCGGTCACCACGGCGACGCCGGTGCGTCGGGTGTTCGGATGTCTCGACGAGAGGCGCTCACGCGATGGCGAAGCCTACGAACCTCACGCCCGCACAGGTAGGCGTCCAGCTTGAGCGCGGCCGGACGCCTACCATTGGCTCGCGGTGGGTTACGCGCAAGTCAGGCTCCTGAACGGCGACGTTTTCGTTGTGCAGGGCACGTTGGGCGAGGTCGAAAGCAAGCTCTCCGATGCGGCTCGATCAGGCCAATCGCGTCTCGCATGGTTCACGGAGCACGGAACCGAGGGTTCGATCGGCGTCAACCCGGCCCACGTTGCGAGCTTGAGGATCGCCGAGATCTCGGACTGACAGGCTCGCCCCGAGGCTTGAGGAACTTTGTGGAACTGGCGCGGTGCTCCTCGCCACTCAGGCTTGCGCCTGAAGCCGTCCCGTCTCCTCTGCGAGTTCTTGCTCGGCCCTCCGCAGGCGCGATTCGGACAAGGCGCATGCCCGCTCCAACTCCCTCAGTCGGACAAGACTCGCCGGCCGCGGACCGTACATCTTGGCCCGGTAGAGGTCACGGCGGTCCCGGTGGTGGCGGGCATCAACTTTCAAGTCGTCTATGTGACCCAGAGAGGTCATGGTCATTCGTCTCCTCGTCCCGTCCCCCTGCTCGCTTGCCGGCTAGGTGGGTCCGACGGTCTCGGCCTCCTTGGCGTCGGTGACCGCCCATCCCACGCGCTCGAACAGCTGGGCCGCGTGGTGCTCGCTGGACAAGTGCTCCGGTTGAATGTTCTCCGTGAGCACCACGGCGGAGTCGTGGTCGGCAGTCTCGTTGCTCATGACGATGATCGTGGGCACAAGCTTGTTCCTTCCTATCGAGGTGGACTGGCGATGCTGGGCCGCTTCCCGTCGCTGGGGACGAGTGGAACCCGGCTCTCGATGAAGGCGGACGACTTCATCCAGTACCTCGCCGCGGGCGGAACTTGCGCTCGTATCCGCGCACCTGCTTGATCGCGGAGACGTCGGCCGTGTCGAGCGCGGCCAGGACCTCCTCGGTGCTGAACGCGTCGTAGCCCGGAGCGGCTCATCCTGGCGCAGGTAGCGGAGCTTGTCGAGCACCTCCTCCCGATCCTGGTGAGTGCGCTCGAAGCTCTCGATCTTCGCCAGCTCGATCTGGGAATGGCTGGAGAGCGATGCGATCACCTTCTTGGTCTTCAGGCCCTCATAGCCGGGAACCGGCTCTGTGACGGTGTCGGTCATCTTCTTGCCTGTCGTTGGGACACTGCGGGCACAATTGACCGGGGTGGGATTGGTGAAGCGGGCGGGACCGGCGATGCGGCTGGCACGGGCGTCGCTGGGGGAATTGGGATGAGCTCGGTGCCCATGTACACACTCTATCAGCGATTCATGAAATACTTTTCCATCGTCCATGAACCGGGACCCGCAACAAGGCCTTCCGCGCTGGGACTTCTTGACGAACCACGCGCACGTTTTGGTCTGTGTCGCTGATGACCCCGGCATCCGGCTGCGCGATATCGCCGTCGCCGTCGGGATCACCGAGCGCGCAGCTCACCGGATCGTCTCCGAGCTCGTCGACGAGGGCTATGTGGTGCGCGAGCGGCAGGGCCGAAGGAACCACTACCAGGTCAAGACCGAGCTGCCGCTGCCACACCCCCTGGCCAGGGAGCGGGAGGTTGGCGACCTGCTCAAAGTCCTGTCGGAGAGCTATGCAAGTCGCTAATCAGCGGGAAGCTGCAGACCTCCGGCATAGCTCTCGGTAGGTCGTAGCCGGTCCTTCTTCATGGAGACGACCAGCGGGTGTCGGCGAATTCGCGCGCGTGCCGGTTTTCGCGCACAGGAGCAGCAGACACCGCGATCCGTCGCTGCTCCCTTGCGCGAGAAGCGAGCGCCAGGTCGAAGAGCGCTCCTTTCCATGCAAAGCGGCGGTTTCGGGGTCCTTCGGGCGGCGCTGTGTTAGCGCCCGTCCAACAGGGCGCCGGCGAGATCGTCGGCCGCCCGGTCGTCGCCCCCCAGCAGCCGCCGCGAGAGCTGGGCGCGCCGGAAGTACAGCGGCGCGTCGTGCTCCCACGTGACGCCGATGCCGCCGTGGACCGACATGCATGTTCGCGTCGCCACATTCACTGCGCGGTCCGCCTCGACCCGGGCGGCGAGCGCCCGCCTGCGGAGCTCCTGCGTCGGGTCGTCGGCGTGCGCGGCCGCGTCGCGGACGAGGACCTCGGCGAGCCCGAGACGCCGCAGGACCTCGACAAGCCCGTGCTTGATCGACTGGAAGGAGCCGATCGGGCGGGCGAACGCATAGCGCTCCTTCGCGTACTCGACCCCGAGGTCGAGCGCGGCCCGGCCCGTGCCGGTCATCGACGCCGCGAGCAGGAGCTGCGCGAGCAGCTTCGACCACTCGGCGTCCTCGGCGCCGATCCCGAGATCCCGGGCGGGCGCTGTGTCGAAGCCGACCCGCGCGAGGTCGAGGCTGGGGTCGAACCGATCGTGCGGATCGATCGAGACACCGCCCGCGGATGCGTCCACCAGTGCAACCCGTCCCCCGGCGACGACGAGAAGCGAGTCGGCGCCGATGGCGTCGATCACCCAGTCCTCCGATCCCGACACCGCCTCGCCGGAGAGCTCCAGGTCGTCGGAGAAGACGACGGTCGCCCGGCTCTCGCCGCGGGCGAGCGCGGGAAGCAGCTCGGCGTCCGCGCCGGATCGCTGCAGAAGTCCGGTCGCAACCAGGTGGCCGAGCAGCGGGATCTCGGCGAGTGTCCGGCCGAGCTCCGCCATGACCAGCGTGGCCTCGGCCGCGCCGAGCCCGGCTCCGTCGGATTGCTCGGACACGAGCAGTCCGCTCCATCCGGCCTCCACCGCCGTCGGCCACAGATCCTCCAGCTCACCACCGTCGAGGGCGCCGCGCAGCCGCTCCAGCGAGGTGACCCTTCCGAGAGCGTCGCGGGCCGCCTCCTGGACGAACTGCTGCTCGTCGGTGAGCAGCGTCGGCATCAGGACGTCATCCCGACCGAGAGCCCGCCGCTCACCGCCAGCACCTGACCGTGGATGTAGTCGGCCGCGGGGGAGCAGAGGAAGTAGACGCCGCGGGCGGCCTCCTCGGGCGTCGCCGGCCGGCCGAGCGGGATCATCATGTTCATCCCCTGACGGACCTGCTCGGAGACGCCGAGCGTCACCTTCTCGCCATCCCCGACCTCGATCTCCCCCGCCGTCCCGACCGGGGCGGTGAGCCGTGTATCGATCGCGCCGAAGGCGATCGCGTTCACGTTGATCTTCAGCCCGCCCCACTCCTTGGCGAGCGCCTTGGTGAGCCCGATCACGCCGCCCTTGCCGGCGGCGTAGGCGACCTGGCCCGAGTTCCCCATCACGCCGGCGAGCGAGGTGACATTGACGACCTTGCGGAAGACCTCGCGGCCCGCATCCCTGTCGGCCTTGGCCGGCTCGCGCAGATGCGGGGCGGCCGCACGCAGGACGCGGAAAGGGACCGTTGTGTGGATCGCGATCATCGCGTCGAACTGCTCGTCGGAGATCTTGTGGATCGGGCCGTCCCAGGCGAAGCCGGCGTTGTTCACCACGATGTCGATCCCGCCGAATGCGTCGACCGCGGCCCTGATCAACTCGTCGGCGGCGCCATCCTCGGTCAGATCGCCGGCGTGGACCGCGGCGTCCCCCGGAAGCGAATCCGCCACCTCCCTCGCGATATCCCCGTCGAGGTCCGAGACGAGGACCTTCGCCCCCGCCTCGCTCAGCTTTCTCACCGTCTGCTCGCCGATCCCACGCGCGGATCCGGTCACCACCGCCACGCGCCCGTCAAGCTCGCCCACGCTTGTGCTCCCTTCCTCCACTCAACGCCCTCGCCATAGGATCGGCGCCGAGTGTACAGGCTGTACGAACAGACCGTTCGGGCGCCACCGCTCGCCGTTTACATCGTGGTCAATCGGCTCGCGGCGCCCGGCGCTAGTCTCGGGCGCCCGGAAAGGGCACTGGTGTCCACGCACCCCCTCGCCATTCTCTTCGACATCGACGGCACCCTGATCAACACGGGCGGTGCCGGAGCGGCCTCGTGGAGGCTTGCCTTCGAGGAGCTATACGGGATACCGGCCGACATCGGGCAGTTCACCGACGCCGGCATGACCGATCCCGCGGTCGGGCGAAAGACGTTCGAGGCGGTCCTGAAGAGGGAGCCCGAGCGCAGGGAGTTCACGCGGCTGATGGAGCGGCGGAACTTCTACCTCCACCAGACGGTTCAATCCTCAAAGGGCTACGAGGTGCTGCCGGGCGTCGACGAGCACCTTCCCAGGCTGATCGACGACGGGTACCTGCTCGGCATCGTCACCGGCAACGTCGAGGCGGCCGCCCACATCAAGCTGCATCGAGCCAATCTGAACCGCTTCTTCTCGTTCGGCGGCTATGGCTCGGATTCGGACGATCGAGGGGAGGTCACCAGAACCGCACTCAAGCGCGCGAGCCTGGTCTACGGGGAGCAGATCGACCGGGACCAGGCCTTCGCCGTCGGCGACACGCCGCTCGACGTGACCGGGGCGCACGCAGCCGACATCGAATGCGTCGGGGTGGGCAGCCACAAGTACAGCGCGGACGAGCTCCGAGAGGCAGGGGCCGACTACGTGATCACCTCGCTCGAGGAGGGACTCCCTCCTCTCGCGGCAGCGCCCATGAAACCGCCGTTGTCCATGCGAAGCGGCGGTCCGGAGGCGCAGCGCTAAGCGGTCGGACGGGGCGCGGCCTTACGCAGGTAGGTCGGCGAGGGGGAGACCGATCTCGGCGCCCGTGTCCATCTCGCGCAGGGCCGGCAGGACCCGCTCGCTGAAGAGCGACTGGTTCGTCGCCGCGTCCTCCGGGCTCATGCGCCCGTAGGAGCAGACTGCGATCACCCCCGCGGCGTCGACCCTGCGGACACATTCCGCGATCCCCTCGGCCACCTCGTCGGGGGTTCCCCAGGGCTGGAGCTCGGCGAGGAAGCGGGCGAACTCGTCCTTGCCGTGCTTCGCGATCGTCTGGGCGATTCGGCCGTAGTACTCGTAGCCGGGAACCTGCGCCAGCTCGGCGCGGTCGAACTCGTAGTGGTCGATCGTCGAGCGGTAGTAGGCCTTCACGTGCTCGAAGCGCTCCTCTGCCTCGGCCCGATCGGCGCCGCAGGCGACGAAGATCACCATCAGTGGCTTCGGCGGCGCCGTGCCGTTGATCTCGCGGAATTTCTCGGCGTAGGACTCGACGTCGCCGATGGTCTGGTCCCACGGCTTCTGGAGGAAGATCATCACCCCGACGCCGAGCCTGGCCATGATCTCATGGGACTCGGGGGAGATCGAGGAGGCATACGTCCGGCCGCGGAGCGGGCGGAGCGGCGCCGGCCGGATCGCGGTCGGCGGCTGGCGGAAGAGCTCGCCCTCGGAGGCGATCGTGCCGGTGTCGAACGCGTCGAGGATCGCCTGGGCGCTCTCCGTGAAGAGGCGGCGGCTCTCCGCCATCTCGACCCGGAAGCCCTCGAACTCGGTCCGGGCGAGGCCGCGGCCGATCCCGAGGACGAGGCGGCCGCCGGAGAGGTGGTCGAGGACGGACGCCTCCTCGGCGAGGCGCACCGGGTCGTGCCAAGGGAGGACGCAGACCATCGAGCCGAGCTTCACCCGCTCGGTCCGGGCGGCGATCCAGGAGAGGAACTGGAGCGGGTTCGGCGACATCGTGTAGTCGGAGAAGTGATGCTCGACCGTCCAGACGGAGTCGAAGCCGAGCGACTCGGCCCGGTCGGCAAGCTCGAGCTCGGAGCTCCAGACCTCCTCGTCGGAGCGCTCCCCGCCGAGGTTCTGGAAGAAGGTCCCGAAGCCGACGTGCACGGTGGGCCCCGGTCTCGCTAGGCCGGCGCCGCGACCTTCGTCGGGTCGAAGCAGAAGACCCGGAGCTCGACCGCCTTGCCGTCGCGCATCAGCCAGTGCTCGCTCAGGTGCGCCTCGCCGCCGGAATGCAGGCCGACGCGGAGCGTTGCGATCACCCGGTCCTCGTCCGCGGTGAGCGTCTCGACATCGAAGCGGCTCGCGTCGATGACGCCACCGGCGCTCTTCATGAACTCGATCACCTCGCCCTGGCCCCTGTACGTGCCGCCGTAGGGGAGCGGATCGGGCTCGATGATCTCGATCTCGGGATCGAGCGCGGCGAGGAAGGCCTTCGGGTTGCCGCTCGACATCCCGTCATAGGCGCTGCGGACGATCTCCTTGTTCTCCTCCGGGCTTGCCATTTTTCTAATCTAACATAGATTTCTCAGGTGACGGCCACCCCGGCTGCCAACCTTCGTCGCATGGCCAACTCCGCCACCAAGACCGAGGAAACAACGAAGCGCAAGTCCGAGCGGACCCGCGAGCGGATCCTGGACGCCGCCGCGGAGTGCTTCCGCGAGCGCGGCTTCGCCGCCACTCGGCTCTCCGACATCGCAGACCGCGCCGGAATGCAGGCGCCAAGCCTCTACTACCACTTCGACTCGAAGGAGGAGCTGATCGAGGCCGTGCTGTCGCTCGGCGTCACGCGGACCTTCGAGCACGTCCAGGAGGCGGTCGACGCGGTCCCCGAGGACGATCCGCTCGGCCGGCTGCGAGCCGCGATCCAGGCCCACCTCGAGTGGGTGCTCGAGACGGGCAACTACAGCGCGGCCAACCTCCGCCTCTACGGTCAGATGCCCGACGACATCCGGCGCCGGCTGCAGCGGACCCAGGCCACCGTGGGCCGCTACTGGAACCAGCTCCTCGTCGACGCGCAGAAGGCCGGCGCGATCCGCTCCGACCTCGACCTCTCGGCCACCCGGATGCTGATCCTCGGCTCGCTCAACTGGGCGGCCGAGTGGTATCGGACCGGCCGCCTCACCCCGTCGGAACTCGGCCGTCACGCCACGGCGATCATCCTCGAGGGGATCGCGGCGGACTAGGTCTTCGCGGCGACGCGCTTGCGCGAGTCGTCCTTCGACGGCTTCCCACTGCTCGACAGCTTCGCCTCGTTCTCGGCCATCCTCTCCTCGGAGAGCGGCAGCGGCAGGAAGCCGCGCGTACGGGCCATCAGCTTCCGGTACTCGGGGCGATCGCCCATGTAGTCGTCCTGGAACTTGGTGCCGAGGACTGAGGTGAGCATGATCGTGTTGACGATCGGGCCGCAGACGGTCCACCAGGCATCCCAGTTCCCGCTGACCGCGACGAGCCAGATGCCCCACCAGACCAAGGTGTTCCCGAAGTAGTGGGGGTGGCGGCTGTATGTCCAGACCCCGCTGTTGAGGTAGCGCGGGCGCTTGTCCTTGTCCAGGGCGAGAAAGGACTGGAGCTGGCCGTCCGCGATGCTCTCGTGGTAGAGCCCGATCGCGAAGATCACCAGTCCGAGGGCGGCGAGCAGGCTGAGCTGGCCGTCGGGGTCGCGATTGAGCAGCACCCCGATCACCGCGGGCGAGCCGATCAGCACGATGATCACGGCCTGCGGCTCCATCACCTTGAAGAAGCTCTTCCACCAGTAGCCGGGCGAGAGCTCCTTCACGAAGTTGAGGTAGCGGGGATCCCCTCCGTATACGGGGACGTAGCGCCGCCAGCGCGCCGCCAGATACCAGCCGAGCCTGCACCCGTGCAGTCCGACCATGACCAGCACGACCGCGGCGACGGCCGACTCGGCGTCCGAGACCAGGTAGGCGAAGAGCGCGGGGACGAAGTAGGCGAACCCGTACCAGCCGTCCATCATCGAGTGGTTGCCCTGGAAGAGGCCGATGACCCAGAGGATCGTCACCACGGCGAACGTGAAGGCGGCGCAGAAGATGAAGACCTCGGTGTTGCTGCCGGGGTCGACTCCGAAGAACTCGACGACGTCTTCCATCGCCCGGAACATTATCTAATCTCTGTTAGGTTTTTCGCATGGTCCGAGCGCCGATCGGGGAGATCCTTCGGGAGCATGCACGCGAACGGGGAGATCGCGTCTGCTGCGCGATGGACGACCGCAGCTTCACGTTCGCGGAGATGGACGCCCGCTCCGACCAGATCGCCGCGGGCGCCGCCGCGCTCGGCGTCGAGAAGGGCGACCGGGTCGCGACCCTCTCCCCCAACCGCGTCGAGCTGCTCGAGCTCTTCTACGGGCTCGCCAAGGCGGGGGCCGCGCAGGTACCGCTGAACGCGTTCCTCAAGGGCGACTTCCTCCGCCACCAGCTGGCCCAGTCGCGGGCGAGCGTTCTGATCATGGACGCCTCTGGGCGAGACGCGCTCGAGCCCATCCGCTCGGATCTGCCCGACCTCGAGCAGGTGGTGATGCTCGACGGGGCCGAGGGCCAGGAGATCTCGTATGCGCAGCTCTCGGAGGCCGGCGATGCCCCGCCCGACGTCGCCCTTACCGCCGCCGACACCATGTCGGTCGTCTACACGTCGGGGACGACGGGGATGCCGAAGGGCTGCGTCGCCTCCCACGGCTACTACTGCAGGAGCGGGGACGTGATCGGCTCGGCACTCGAGGTCACGGACGATGACGTCGAGTTCTCCGGGCTGCCGCTCTTCCACTCGGGCGGCCGGCTGGTCGGCGTCGCCCTGCCGCTGCTCTTCGGGATCCCGACCCACTTCCAGTCGCAGTTCAGCGCCTCCACCTACTTCGCGGACGCCAAGGCCTGCGGGGCGACCCTCATGATCGCCGTCGGGGCGATGGGCGCCGCGGTACTCGCGACGGAGCCGGGCCCCCAGGACCGCGACCACAGCGTGCCGGAGACTGATGTGCGCTCCGCTGACGATCGAAGGGCAGGGGGTCTTCCGCGATCGCTTCGGCGTCGACCCGTGGGTGGACATCTTCGGCCAGAGCGAGTGCATGCCCGTGATGGCGACGCCCCTCTCCTCGGATGACCGCGACCCGGGTGGCTGCGGGATCGCAGCTCACGACCTCGAGGTGGCGCTGCTGGACGACGACGGCCGCCCGGTCGAGGACGGGGCGGTCGGCGAGATCTGCGTCCGGCCCAGGGAGCCCTATGCGATGTTCGACGGCTATTTCGAGCGTCCCGAGGCGACCGTGGAAGCCTTCAAGGGGCTCTGGTACCACACCGGCGACTACGGCAAGCGGCTCGAGAGCGGCGCCTACGCGTTCGTCGACCGGAAGAAGGACTCCCTGCGCCGGCGCGGCGAGAACATCTCGAGCCTCGAGCTCGAGGCGGCGATCAACGGGCATCCGCGGATCGCGGAGTCCGCCGTCATCGGCGTCCCCTCCGAGCTCGGAGAGGACGACGTCAAGGCCTGCGTCGTCGTCGCCGACGGAGACGCGCCCGATCCAGAGGAGCTGTTCGGGTTCTTCAAGGACAACCTTCCCTACTTCGCGATCCCGCGCTACGTCGACGTGATCGAGGCGCTGCCCCGCAACGGCGTCGGCCGGGTGATGAAGCACAAGCTGCGCGAGGCGGGCAACAGCGAGTCCACGATCGACTTCGACCAGCTCGGCCTCACCGTGGCCAAGGCGGAGCGGCGCTAGCGGCCCCGTGGATTTCGAGCTCACCGACGATCAGAGGACCTCCGGGAGCGCGCGCTCGCCGCGGGGGCCGAGTTCCGCGAGGCGGCGCGCGAGTGGGACGACTCCGACGATGCCCCCTACCGTGAGGTGTTCGACCGGATCGGTGAGCTCGGCTTCTACGCGATCTCGATGCCGGAGGAGCAGGGCGGCCAGGGCAAGACCGCGTTCGAGTACTTCCTCGCGGCATCCTGCATCTTCAGGGCGTCGCAGTCGTGGCTTCCATGCGAGGCCCTCTTCTGCACAAGCGGGCCCGGCCCGTCGATGCTGCTGCTCGGCGACGAGGGGGTCCAGCGGAAGTACCTGCCGGAAATCGTCGAGGGCCGTCGCGGCTGCAACATCGCGCTGACCGAGCCCGGCTACGGCTCAGCGCTCACCCACCTCGAGACGAGCGCGAGGCTCGAGGGCGACGAGTACATCGTCAATGGGACGAAGAACTTCGTCACCGGCGCGCTCGTCAACGACATGCATGCGGCCTTCGTCCGCTTCGACGACGTTCCCGGGGCGAAGGGGATCGGCGCACTATTGGTGGAGGACGGCTTCGAGGGCGTGATCTCCGAGCGCGGACCGCGCTTCGTCGGCGACCGCGGAATCCCCCACGGGGACCTGCGGCTCGAGGACGCGCGGGTCCCGAAGGAGAACCTGATCATCGGCCCGGGGCAATTCGGACGGCTGATGAGCGCCTTCAACATGGAGCGGCTCCACAACTGCGCCTTCTGGCTCGGGTTCTCGGAGGCCGCCTACGACGAGGCGGCGAAGCGGGTGCAGGAGCGCGAGGCGTTCGGTAAGCCGATCGTCGAGTTCCAGTCCGTCTACCACGCCCTTGCGGACATTTCGGTGCAGATCGAGGCGCTCCGGCTGCTGACGTACAAGGCGGCCGCCACCGCGAAGGACGGGCGCTTCCCCGACGCCCATGCCGTCACCACCGCGAAGCTCTTTGGCGCCACCGTCGGCCCCCAGATCACCCTGAAGGCCATGGAGTTGCACGGCGGCTACGGCGTCACCACCGACTACCCGATCCAGCGGATCCACCGCGACGCGATCACCAACGTCGTCGCCGGCGGCGCGCCGGCGGTGCTGCGCAACGGAATCGCGGCAGCGCTGTTCCCCGACCGCAGGTTCTCGCAGACGTAGTTCCGCCCGATCAGCGCTTCTCCGCGTACATCGCGAGGTCGGCCTCGCGCATCAGGGAGTCGTAGTCCTGTGGCGGGTCCGATGAAGTCGCGATCCCCACGCTCACCTCGATCGGCTCGGCGCCTCTGGAAATCCTGGGGGTGGCCAGGCCGTGCCTGAATTCCTCGACCACGCGCTCCGCGCCGGCATGATCGGACCGGGTCAGCAGCACGGCGAACTCATCGCCCCCGATCCGCCCGACGATGTCGGTCTCCCGCGTCACCCTCTGCAACCCGTCGGCAACGGTGCGCAGGGCATCGTCGCCGACCTGGTGGCCGTGCTCGTCGTTGATCGCCTTCAGATCGTCGAGATCGACGAGCAGGAGACTGATCGGCTCCGCCGCCCGTTTCGCGACACGGATCTCCCGTTCAACCTCCTCCTCGAAGCGGCGGCGGTTGAAGAGCCCGGTGAGCGGATCGGTGTGAGCCAGACGGCGCAGCTCCTGCTCGAGGGCCCGACGCCGGGTGACGTCGCGGACGATCGTCAGCACGAACTCCTCGCCCAGCAGCTGATGCGAGAACTCGACCCAGCGCTCCTCCCCGTCCTTGCGTCGCATTCGAGTCTCGTAGAGCCCTTCGACACCCTGATCGGCCATCCGGGTCGCCTGTTCTCGAACCCAGCCCGGATCGACCAGGCCCAGCTCGACAGACGTTCGCCCGAGCAGCTCCAAGCGGGTATACCCGGTGAGCTCGCAGAAGGAGTCGCTCACCTCGATCAGCCATCGGGACTTGCGCGCGTTCAGCGTGATCCCGTCGAAAGAGTGCCGCAGGAGGACGCCCAACAGGTCATCGTCACTAGGGCCGCTCCCTTTCAGGGACGGATCGTCGGCTGACAGCTCTCCCGCGCGGACGCGCCGCGCTCGCTCCTGCAGCGCAACCAAAACGTTCTCATCCCTGAAGTCCGGCACCGCTGGATCCGCATGCAGCCTAGGGCCGCCGCCCCACGCGGCACCAGCGGAAAACTGGGTGTCGTTGCTAGTCGCCCTCGGGCCCGAGTGGCCCCCGGTCGATCGGGACCGGCGGCGGCAGCTCGGTGCCCTCGGGGACGAACAGCTGGCCGTCCGGGGTGACCCGGGCGGACTTGTTCGCCCTTGGATTGGGGATCGCCGGGCCGAAGCAGGCCAGGTTCGTTCCCTCTCCGCACATCCCCTGCGTGAAGTACGAGCGCTTCTGGACGTCCTCCGGATATGTGGACATGTGGCTCGCCTGCCAGAAGAAGGGGATGTTCACGCAGGCGGTCATCGTCAGCGAGATGAAGGCGCCCAGCGCGAGGAAGCGAAGGAAGGTCTTCTGGGGGGCCGAGGCCTTGAGCTTCTCCACTCCGCGCTCGACGATCGTCAGCCCCTTGTCGTCCTTGAAGTAGCGGAGCGACGCCCAGCAGGTCCAGACGGCGCCGAACCCGAGCCCCTCGATCATCGTGAACTTGTAGTAGTGGTCGTCGTTGAACGAGATCCAATCGGGGGCGCCGGCGTAGGTGTAGGCGCCGAGCGGCATGAAGATGAATGCCTCCAGGATCACGTCGAGGAGCACCATGAACCCGAAGGTAACTGCGATCAGCTCGAGGTTCGTGACCCGCGGGAAGCGCCCCTTGACCTTCCGCATGAATCCGGTGCCGATCAGAGTCGCGACGAAGATCACGCCCGGGTAGATCGCGGCGGTCCAGAGCGGCTCGGAGAGCTGGGCCCCAGGCTCGCCGGGTGTGACCGCGCCCGGGACCTCGTTCAGCCACGACCCCATGTTGAAGAGCTCGGAGTTGTACGTGAAGACCGCGCCGCCATAGTTGGCGAGCGGGTCCTGGAACCAGGCGAAGACGAAGAACGCCATGCAGAGCAGGCCGTCGGTCGAGAAGCGCCCCTCCTTGCGGAACGGGGTGATCACGTAGTGCCAGATGCACCAGAGCCAGAGGGCGACGAAAGCCACCTCCATGCTCCGGAGCGCAATCAGCATCCAGTCCGGCGCCTCGCTCGGGCCGACGTCGACGGAGGTGAAGTAGGGGCCCGTCACCCACTTGGCGATCACGAAGATCTCGAACGCGAGGATCAGCGCGCCCAGTCCCGCCCAGATCTTGATCGGGACCGTACGGCGCTCCTCCTGCACCGCCACTGCCTGGCGCTTGGCGAGGACGGCGTCGGCGCTGGCGCTGATTCCCTCCATCTCTCTCCTCCTATCTACCTACCGCTCGAGAACCGATCGACCGTCTCGCTGCCGGGCGGGGGCAGGCCCTCCGGAACGATGACACGGCCCTGCGGGTCGAAGTGCACCGCGTTGCGCTTCGAGAGCGGCATCGTGTTGCTCGGGCAGGCCTGGTCGGTCTCCGGTCCACAGATCCCGTTCGTGAAGTACGAGCGCTCCTGAACCTCCTCGGGCCAGGCATGGGCCTTCAGGTTGAAGAACTGGTACGGAATGTTGTAGGTGACCATGTAGATCGCGCTTCCGGCGGCGAGTAGCGCCAGATAGCGCATCGCGACCTTGGTCACCGGTCCTCCCCTCAGCTGGTCCACCCCCCTCTCGACCAGTGTCTGCCCCTTGTCGTTCTTGAAGTAGAGGAGCGACGCGAACCCCGTCCAGAATGCGCCGGTGAGAACGGCCTCGTATATGGGGAACTGGTACCAGTGGCCGTGGAAGAGGGTCAGCTCGGGGACGGTCGCCCAGTAGTTGTAGAAGCCGAGCCTGACCCAGGCGCCCTCGCAGACCAGGTCGAGCGGGATCCCGACCGCGAGCGACGCCGAGACCAGCCCGAGCGGGCCGACGTTCGGGAAGCGCTCCTTGGTCTTCCGCATCACCCAGAGGCAGATCAGGACGATCGGGAAGAGCATGTAGACGTACGCCGGGAGGATGAACAGGATCGGCTCCTGAGAACATCGCCCCCGGCTGCCCGGCGCTGATCGACTGCCAGCCGGGCACGTCGGCCACCCACGAGCCCATGTTGTCGAAGTAGGCGTTGTAGGTGAAGGTCGGCTGGTAGTAGTTGATGAACGGGTCGAGGATCAGGAAGTTCATGAAGACGACCAGGAGCAGGCCGACGGTCGTCACCTGGCGCTCGCGGATGATCGGCCGGACGATGAACCAGTAGATCGTGAACGCGGTCGCGACGAGGCCGAAGGGGATGTAGAGCTGGAACAGCGTCTCCATCCAGTTCGGGAGCTCCGTCGGTCCCTGCTCGACTCGCTCGAAGGCCGGGCCCGTGATCCAGCTGATCAAGATGTAGGCATAGAAGGCGAACCAGACCGCGCCGAACACGGCCCATGCCTTGATCGGCTTCCGCTCAGCCGCCGGCATCACGACGGGCGGTGGGCCCCTCAGGACCGGACCGGGTGATTTCACGTCGACGGCCACGTCTCTCCTCCCGCGGATCGGGGTCGAGGGCGCTCGGAGACCCCCGCGCGCAGCCTAGCAGATCTCGGACAGATTGTCGTACAGTCTGTCCGATTAATGCGAGGGTGCTCTGAGCAAAGCGAAGAGCAACCCGTTTTATGCCGAAGGCGTGCCTACGCCACCGCCGCCTTCGCGTCCCCACCGCTCGCCGCGGCGACCTCGCCGAACGCATCGACGATCTGCCGGTAGGCGTCGTCGCTCTCCTCCCAGCTGAGGGGCGGGATGTAGGGCGTGTGGAGGGCCAGATGCGTGAGCGCGCCGTAGCGTTCGATCTGCTCTCGGGCCTCGTCCGGCGTGCCGGAGATGCTGAACGCCTCGACCAGCGCGTCGCTGGTCTTGGCGATCGCCGCCGGTCCCTCGGTCATCAGGGACTGGCGCAGCGCGGCGACCTCGTCGGTGAGGCCGTGGACCTCGGCGACGACGTCGCTGACCGGGTGGGCGATGTAGAAGCCGACGTGGATCCGGGCCCTCTGGATCGCAACCTCGCGATCCGGGTGGACGCAGCAGATCACCTCACCCGCGAGTTTCACGTCCGAGGCCTGCCGGCCGGCCTTCTCGGCGCCGACGGCGATCCCGGGGATCACCCGCTGATCGATGAACTCGGGCGTCGCCAGGTAGCCGACCCAGCCGTCGGCCTTCCGGCCGGCGAGCTCGAGCAGCTTCGGCCGCATCGCCGCCAGGTAGATGGGGATCGACTCGCTGTTCTGCTCGCGGACCCCCCACGGGTTCAGCGGAGGCGGCGTGAAGTTGTAGTAGCGGCCCTGCATCGGCTCGGCCTCGCCGGTCCGGAGGTACTTCCATGAGCGCCGGAGGACGTCGATGTACTCGCTCATCCGCCCGACCATTTGCGACGCGTCGGTGGAGTGGAAGGCCTGGAGGAACTCCGGCACACCGGTGCCGAGCCCGAGCAGCATCCGCCCGCCGGTCAGCTCGTCGATGTCCGCGGCGCCGTTCGCGCACTCGAACGGGCTCCGCAGGAAGGCGCCGGTCAGCCCTGTCGCGAGGGTCGCCTGCTTGGTCTCCGGGGCCGACAGGGCGAGCAGGACGAACGGGTTCCGGTAGAGCTCGTAGCCCCAGATGCTCTTGAAGCCGGCCTCGTCCGCGATCCGCGCGTACTCGGGAATCCGGGCGAGCGGCACGGTCCTGCTGGGCATCGTGATCCCGATCTGCATGGTCTCCTCCTCGGTCGCGTCGTCGCGGAGATAAATCTAATCACGATTAGATGAGCCCGGGGCGACCCGACGCTCGAGGAAATCGAGCACCGCCGCGCTGAATGGGTCGTTCGAGTCGCCGGCGACCATGTGCCCGGTTCGGGGCACCTCGACGACGTCGGCCCTCGGGTTCAGGCGGCCGACCTCGGCGGCGATCTCGGGGGTGACGACCTCCGAGAGCCCGCCCCAGACCAGCATCATCGGAATCTCGAGCGAGGCGATCGTCTCGGCGAACTTCCCCTCGAGTTCCTCACGACGGTCGAGGATCTCCCTCGAGTTCTCGAGCATGACCGGATCCCAATGCCACCTCCAGCTCCCGTCCTCGCCGCGGCGGAGGTTCCTGTGGATGCCCGAGGTGTCATCCGGGCGCTCGCGCGTCTCCTTCAGGTAGGAGGCCACCGCGTCGATCGCATCCGCCGGATGCTGGAACGAGTCCTGGGTGTCCATGAACGAGACGATCCTCTCGGCGCCCGAGGCCACGAAGCGATGCGCAACGTCAACCAGGACCAATCCGGCGGCTTCGACCGGGGGATCCAGCTCGAGCGCCCGCATCGAGGCGAAGCCTCCGAGCGATGCCCCGACGAGCACCGGGGGTGCGCCGGCAAATTCGGAGGCCGCGACGACGTCGCGGGCGAACGCCTCGAGGGCATAGTCGCCGTCCTTCGCCCAGCCGCTGTCGCCGTGGCCGCGGAGGTCGACCGAGATGGCCGGCCATCCCGCCTCGGCCAGCGCGGTCGCGGTGGTGCCCCACGAATGGCGGGTCTGCCCTCCGCCGTGCAGGAGGATGACCGGGGTGTCCCGCTCGCCCGCCAGGCTGTCCGCGGCGAGCTGCACCCCACCCGCACCCGTGAACGTTTGTTCACTCACCACCTCGAATCTAGCAACGGGACGCCCGTTTCGGCCAGGATCGCTAATCTAACGATCGTTAGATATTTGCCGGACCGGGAGGACGATGTCCGAGAGCTGGGATTACGTGGTCGTCGGCGCGGGGCACAACGGCCTCTGCGCCGGAGCGACCCTCGCCGAGGAGGGGCACACGGTCTGCGTCGTCGATCAGCTCCCGGTGCTCGGAGGGCTCTCGGCGAGCTTCCCCTACATCGGGGACGCGCCTGATCACAAGCTCAGCCTGGGGGCGATGGACGACATGTTCATGGCCCAGACAAGCCTGGCCGAGGACATGCGGCTCGCCGATCACGGCTACGACCCGATTCCGATGGAGCATCCCTACGGCTGGATCGGGGAGGACGGCGAGACCCTGCTCCTCTTCAACGACTTCGAGCGGACCGTGGCCGACATCCGGCACTTCTCGGCGAAGGATGCGCAGGCCTACCGCGAGCTGCGGAAGACGACCGACTGGCTGATGGACATGCAGGACGGGCTCGTCCCGCGGCACCCCGGCTCCCTCGGAAAGCGGGGCCTGCTGAAGCTCCTGCTCCGCAACCGCCCCAGCCGCGACGTCCGCCGGATGCTCGGCCGGATGTTCCAGATGAACATCTTCGAGCTGATCGACGAGACGTTCGAGAGCGACCCGATGCGCGGCCTGTGGGCGTACTGGACCAGCATGGTGGGACCGGCGGAGATCGACGGCACCGGCGTCTACATGACCGCCTTCGCCGGCGTCCACCGTGGGCGGGGCGTGCTGCGCCCGCGCGGCGGGATGACCAACCTGGTCGAGGCGTTCGCAGGAGTGCTGAAGACGAAGGGCGGCGAGGTACGGCTCGGCGCGCCCGTCGAGCGGATCCTCGTCGACGGCGGCCGCGCGACCGGCGTCCGGCTCGCCGATGGAACGGAGCTGGGCGCGACGCAGGGCGTCCTCTCCTCGGCAGCGCCACAGGTGACCCTCGGGCAGCTGGTCGAGCCGGGCACCCTGGACCGGACGATGGAGAACAGGGTGCGGATGATCCCGATCAATTCCATCAACGCGGCCGCGTTCAAGATCGACATGGCGGTCGCCGGTCGGGTCGGCTACCCGGCGGGCGAGGCAGCCCGGAAGCGGCGGGACGGAGCGGACATCCGCAGGACGACCTTCATGACCGGCACGCTCGAGCAGCACATCGACCAGATGCTCGCCATGAAGCGCGGCGAGAACGTGGACTACCCGCCGCCCGTCTACATGGCGATCCTCTCGGCAAGCGACCCGACGATCGCCCCCGAGGGCCAGGACGTTCTGTACCTGCACTCGAACGTGCCGGCGCGCGTGAACGGGGGCTGGGAGCAGAACAAGGACTCCTACGCCGAGACGATCATCGCGTCGGGCAAGCGCTTCCTCGGCGGCCTCGACGCGGAGATCGGCAGGATCGTCAGCACGCCGGCAGACTTCGAGGACCGTTTCTCCGCGCCGGCCGGGGGCTACTTCCACGTCGACATGCTTCCGACCCGGCTGGGGATGAACCGACCCGCGAAGGGGCTCGGCGGATACGACACGCCGATCGCCGGCCTCTACCTCGCCGGGGCGGGCAGCCACCCCGGCGGCGGCGTGAGCGGGTGGCCGGGGCGGCTCGCCGCCCAGCACGCCCTCTCGCGAAACGGCGCCTCGGCGGGCTGAGGCTTCGGGGGGTGATCTCGTCCCCTCCGCGGCCGTCGTCGGCGCAGGGCTCTCGGGCCTGACCGCCGCGTACCGGCTTGACCAGCGCGGCTGGGACGTCACCGTGCTCGAGTCAGATCCCGAGGTCGGCGGCCGGGTCCGCACGGTCGCGCGCGACGGATATCTGATCGACACCGGCGCGACCGCGCTCGCGGCGAGCTACCACGGCTACAAGGCCCTCGCGCGCGAGCTCGGCGAGGAGGTGAAGCCCTGCCCTCCGTTCGTCGGCATCTTCCGGGACGGCGAGGTCCACCACCTCCGCCTCGATCGGATGGTCCGCTCAGGGCTCGGGACGAAGATGCTCTCGCGGCAAGCGAAGCTCCGGGCCGGTGTTCTGGCCGTCGACGTCGCACTCGCGCGAGTCCTCGGCCGGCTCGACTACGCCGACATGCGCAAGGCCGCTCCGCTCGACACCGAGACCGCCCGCGAGTACGGAGCCCGCCGGCTGTCGCGAGAGCTGGACGACTACCTCTGCGAGCCGGTCGTCCGGACGATGCTGATGGCCGACGGCGACACCGTCAGCAAGGTCGAGCTGTTCTCGGGCCTCGCGAACATCTTCGCCTCGCGGGTGGAGGCGCTGGCCGGCGGCCAGGGCCGGGTGCCTACCGTGCTGGCTGAGCGGGTCGGGGTGGAGCTCGAATCGCCCGTCGAGCGGGTGACCGAGGTCGAGGGAGGCGTCGAGGTGACCTGGCTCCCCCACGGGGACGGGGGGAGCACCGAGGTCTTCGACGCCTGCGTCGTGGCCTGCCCGCTCCCGGTCGCCCTCGAGATCTGTCCCGGCCAGCGCGACCTCCTCGGGCCGATCGATCGCGCCCTCGGCTACACGCAGTGCGTGACCGTCGCCGTCGGGACCACGCGGACGCCCGACTCCCCCGCCTTCCTCGTGCAGATGCCCTCCCGCGAGGACCATGACGTCGCGCTGATGTTCCTCGACCACAACAAGGCGGCGGACCGGGCGCCCGCCGGACACGGACTGATCGGCTGCTGCTGGGAGGCGTCGGCCGCGGCCCGGATGATGGAGGAGCCGGACGAGGTGATCGTCGATCGGACCCTCGCTTCGGTCCTCCGCGTCTTCCCCGAGCTCGACGGTTCGGTGGAGATGACCGAAGTGACCCGCTGGCGGCGGGCGCTACCCCACACCCGGGTCGGCGGCTACCGCGCGATCGGCGAATTCAACGCCCGCCTCGACCCGCGGGCCCGGATCCAGTTCGCCGCGGACTACATGTCAGCCGCGGGCCAGAACACCGCGGTCGAGTTCGGCACGCGGGCGGCGGAGAACCTCGATAACCAGAGTTAGACTCCGCGGGTTGGGGCTCTTCAGTCGCAAATCAAAGGAAGCTGAACGCACCGGGCCGCCTCCCGCGGAGATGCGCGGACGCGCCGCGGAGATCGACGACCCGAGCGCCCTCGGCTGGGAGGTCGTGTGGGAGGCGCTCAAGACCGAGCCGCCCGCCGACAGTCCCGCGACGATCACCCAGGAGCTCGGGCTCGGCGAGGAGCGGGAGATATCTCAGGAAACCGCCGATATGCCCGCGACCGAATTCAGGGGGACCCGACATGGGAGAGACGTGGCCCTGCGGATGGGGGTGGTTCCCTCCGCGTGGCGCGATCGGGGCGCCAACGAGGTCCAAGTGCAGGCACCGGTCGCAGCGTTCCAGCTCCGCGAAGACGATGGTCACCTCGTCGCTGAGCCGGGCGGGCCTTCTGAGGTCGAAGAGCTCCTCGCCGGGCTGGCGCCGGCTCCCGACGTTTGGCGCGATGTCGTGATCGAAGGGGGGCCGGACGGAATCCTCGCCCGCCGGCCGATCAAGATGAAGGGAAACCCCCAGGGCTACGTGTACGACCTCTGGCTGGTCGAGCGTCTGGCGGATCGCCTCGGCGCCTAGGAGACATTCGAACTCACCGAATAGCCGTTGCGAGATGCCTGAGGGGGTTGGCGGCTAGCGGGGACCGCCGGACCGCGGCCTCACCTCGTACTCCTCGAGGTTCGGCTCGCGGGTCATGTGCCAGTACTCGACGTTGGTCCAGGGCATCGGGACGACGATCCGGCCCTTGCTGTTCCGGTAGTAGGTCGTCATCCCGGGATGCGCCCAGATCGTGCGGCTGAGGCCCTCGTCGAGCCTCTCGTTGTAGGCGTCGTGCACCTCCTGCTGGACCTCGACGCTGGCGATGTCGCCCTCGATCATCTTCGCGAGCAGCTCCATCACGTACCGGAGCTCGAGCTCGATGCTGAGAACGCCGCTCCCGCCGTGACCGGCGAACGTGTTCGGCCCGAACAGACAGAAGAAGTTGGGGAAGTCGGGGATCGTGACCCCGAGATAGGCGCGGGCATCGTCCTCGCCCCAGATCTCACGGAGGGTGCGACCGGAGCGTCCGCGGATCTCCATCGGGTACAGGACCTGAAGCGCCTTGAAGCCGGTGGCAATCACGAGGACGTCGATCCCGTGCTCGTCGCCGTTCGCCATCACGATCCGGTCGGGCCCGATCTCGGCGATGTCCTCGGTGATCAGATCGACGTCGTCGCGCGCCATCGTCCGGAACCAGCCGTTGTCGAGCAGCGGCCGCTTTCCATAGGGCGGGTAATCGGGCAGACACTTCGGGAACAGCTCGTCGGCTCGATCGCCGAGCTCCTCGCGGATGTACGTCGTGAGGAAGGCGCGCTGGCTGTCGTTGACGGCGCTGATCGAACGGTCCGGGTGCGGCCAGTCGGGATCCCACTGGATGTGCTGATAGAGCCGGTCACCGAAGTTCCACAGCTGCCGCAGCCGGTACCAGCTCAGGTAGTGGGGAACTTCGCGCATCAGATGGCGCTCGCCCTCTGTGGTCTCGCGCATGTAATTGGGATGCGGGATCCCCCACTGTGGCGATCGCTGGAAGACGAGGACGCGCTCGGCGATCCCGGCGATGTTGGGTACGAGTTGCATAGAGCTCGCGCCCGTGCCGATCACCGCGACGCGCTTGCCCTCGATCTCGACGTCGTCGCGCCAGCGCGCCGTGTGCACGCTTGGTCCCTCGAACGTCTCGAGGCCGGGGATATCGGGCATCGATGGCCGGTTGAGGAACCCGACGCCGCTGATGATCGCGTTCGCGCTGAGCGTCTCGGTCTCGCCGTCTCGGCCGCGAACCTCGACCCTCCAGAGCTGCGCCGAATCGTCCCAGGCGGCCGAGAGCACCTCGGTGCCGAACCTGATGTTCGAGTGGACCTCGTGCTCCTCGGCGAGTCGCTGCAGATAGTCGTGGAGCTCGTCCCGCTTCGCGAAGTAGCGCGACCAGTCCGCGCTCTGGGCGAACGAGAGCGAATAGAGGTGAGTCGGGGTGTCGACGCCGCAGCCGGGGTACTCGTTCTCGTGCCAGGTCCCGCCGACGCCCTCGTTCTTCTCGATCACCGTATAGGCGATGCCGGCCTCCTGGAGCTTGATCGCCGAGAGGAGCCCCGAGAACCCGGTCCCGATCACCAGCACGCTGAACTCGTCGGCGGGCGGCGCGTCGGGGATCTCGACGTCGCGGCTCTCCACACCCAGCTCCTCCGCCAGCAGTGGGCCGAAGCCCTCGGGCAGCTCGATCGATCCGAGCGAGATCGCGAGCATCTCCTCGAGCTTCTCGGCCGACGGCGCAGGGGCGGGCTGGAGCCGGCCCTCGCGCCAGGCAGTGATCACGTCGTGCGCCTGCTCCCGGATCTCGGCCTGGACCTCATCCGGGAAGCCGCCGGAATTGTGGTCGCCGGGCCCCTTCGGCCGAGTGGGGCGGTACGGGTCGTTCAGCCAGCGCTCGTCACCCGTGAGGTGAGCGAGCACCATCAGCAGCGTCGGGAGATTCGCCTCTTCGAGCGCCGTGCGCAGGTCGATCGCCTGCTCGGTCGCCGCCCGACGTGACGGCCGGGTCCTCTACCCCTTGCTCCATGCCGCCAGGATACAGCCTTTGTGAACGACCGTTACCACCGCGGCCGATCCCGGCGGCGCATCACTCCTGGATCCCGAGCACCTGGTAGAGGACGAGCGAGTCGTAGTAGTTGCGGAGCTCCCGGACCCGGCCGTCGTCGTCCAGATGGAAGATCAGCGTCGCCCGTACCGATGGCGGCTTGCCGGCCGGCGTGAAGTCCCCGAACGGCGCCTTGAGCGACCCGTAGAGGACGATCTCGAGCGCGGTCCCGCTCTCCGCGTCGATGCGGTCGGCGATCTCGCCCGTCGCCTCGGGAGCGGTGGTGGCCCAACCGCGGAAGATCTCGACCACGGCCGCGCGGCCCTCTACCCGCCGCTTCGGGCGACCGACTTGCTCGTAGACGCAGCCGTCCGCGAGCTGTTCGCCGAGCCGGATCCAGTCGCGCTCGTTGTAGGCCCCGATGAACGCGTCGGCGGCCGCCCCCACCGGACGGGCGCCGGCGCTACTCGGCCGAGGGCTGCTCGCCTGAGCCATACGCCTCGATCATCGCGACGAGCCCGTCGCGGAGCTCGACGTCGTCGGTGAGCGGGCCCGCGATCGCGGCGATCGCGGCGTCCTTGAAGTCCAGGCCCTCGCCGATCAGCGCCGCGGCGGCGACGAGCGTCCGCGTCGACGCGACCTCGCGCAGGCCGGCCTCCTTCACCCGCCTGATCGCCTGCCCAAGCCGGACCAGGTCCTCGGCGAGCCGCTCGTCGACCCCGGCCTCGTTCTTGACGATCTCGCGCTCGATCTCCGGCGGGGGGAAGTCCAGCTCGATCGAGACCATCCGCTGGCGGGTCGACATCTTCAGGTCCTTGAGGACGCTCTGGTAGCCGGGGTTGTAGGAGACGACGAGGCAGAAGCCATCCGCGGCCTGGAGGGTTCTGCCCGCCCTGGCGCTCGAGGTTCAGCTCGCGGCGGTGGTCCGCGAGCGAGTGGATCGCGACGGTCGCGTCCTGACGCGCCTCGACGATCTCGTCGAGGTAGCAGATGCCCCCCTCCTTCACCGCGCGGGTGAGCGGACCGTCGACCCAGACGGTGTCGTTCCCCTGGAGGACGAAGCGCCCGAGCAGATCCGAGGCGGTCATGTCCTCGTGACAGGAGACCGTGAAGAGCGGAACGCCGAGCTTGTGGGCCATGTGCTCGACCAGTCGGGTCTTCCCGCAGCCCGTCGGTCCCTTGAGCATGATCGGGAGCGTGCGCGAAGCGGCGGCCTCGAAGACCTGGATCTCGCGCCCGACCGGGACGTAGAACGGCGCCTCGATCACTCCGGCCGCGCCCTCGGCGCTCTCGCCGCTCCCGGCCCCCTCCGGGTTCTCCCGGAGCTCAGCTTCCATGCGGTTCACGATAGAGGCTGCCACCGGGTCCGGTCATCGCCCGGCCTCGATGAAATCGGCGATGCGCGGATTGACCACGTCCGGCCGCTCGAGCTGGAGGAAGTGTCCGACGCCGGGAGGATCTCCATCTCGCTCCCGGGCGGCAGCGCCTCGGCGGCGCGCTCCCCGATCGAGACCGACAGACAGCCGTCATTCCGTCCGTGCAGGTAGAGGACGGGGACCCCCGGGGTCTTGAGGATGTGCGACTGCGGCTCGGCGTACGCGCGCCGGCGATACCAGGGCTGGGCGAGGGCGCGGTAGTAGCGAAGCGCGGCGGAGCGCCGACCGGGCCCCGAGAGGGCGTCGGCGACGTGGCGGAGATCCTCCGTCGCCTCGTAGCCGGGCGACCAGTCGGCCCACAGCTTCTCGATCACGCGCGGCAGCACCCTCTCCGACACCCCCGGCAGCTGCTGGAACATCGTGTACCAGCTCAGACGGAGCTGCGGGAGGACCGTGCCGAGGTCGCCGACGAGCTGGCGCGGCGATAGCAGCGGGCCGAACACCACCGACAGGGGCGGCACCGCGATCGTGACGATCCGCGAGAACGCCTCCGGGCGCCAGGAAGCCGTCGGGTAGGCGGCGACGGCCCCCCAGTCGTGGCCGATCAGCGCCGCCCGGTGATCGCCGCCGAGCGCCCTGTGGAGCTCGACCGCGTCCTGAGCGAGCGCACCGATCTGGTACGCGCCGTCCGGCGCGAGGTCGGTCGGGCGCATAGCCGCGCATGAAGGGCGCCACCACCCGCCAGCCCCGCTCCGCCAGATGCGGGCCGAGATACCGCCAGGTCCAGGCGGTGTCGGGATACCCGTGAAGGCAGAGGGCGAGCGGGCCGTCCTCCGGGCCCCAGGCGAGGGCGGAGAACCCCATCCCGGATGCGCTGACCCTCAGCTCCTCTGGCGTCTCGGTCGAAGCGGTCGTCGTCCCCGGCGCAGTCATTCGCACCCTCATGTTATGCAAACGATCGTTTATTCTGGTGGAGTGGTCCTGACCGACGAGCAGAGGGACTTCGCCGAGGCGATCCGCGACTTCGCCCAGCGCGAATGCGGCACGCGCGAGCGCCGGCTGGAGCTGACCGACGGCGGACGGGACACCCACAGCCCGGAGCTCCACGCGAAGATGGCGGAGCTTGGCTGGCTCGGCGTCGCGATTCCGGAGGAGTACGGGGGCTCGGGCGGGTCACTGGTCGACCAATGCGTCTTCTTCGAGGAGCTCAACCGCGGGATGCTCCCGGTCTCCGGGATCGGCCCCTCATCCACCGTCGCCGGCTGTTATGAGCGCTTCGGGTCCGAGGAGCAGAAGAAGGGAGCCCTCGGGGCGATCTCCGAGGGCGAGGTCTTCTCGATCAGCATCTCCGAGCCAGAGGCCGGCTCCGACGTCTCGAACGTCTCGTGCAAGGCGGTCAGCGACAGCAACGGCAGCTACCTGATCAACGGGCAGAAGACGTGGTGCACCGCCGCGCATGTGGCCGGCCGTTTCCTGGTGCTGGCCCGAACGAGCCGTGAGGACAACCCCCACGACGGGCTCACTCTGATCGAGGTCCCGTCGGACGCCGAGGGCGTCGAGGTTCGCGAGATCGAAACCATGGCGGGGCGCGAGGTGAACGACATCTTCCTCACCGACGTCGAGGTCCCAGCCGAGAACGTCGTCGGCGAGGTCGGCCAGGGCTTCAAGCAGATCATGGGCGGACTCGACGGCGAGCGGCTGATCGGCGCCGCGGTCGGACTCGGGATGGCGGAGCGTGCGCTCGACGACGCGCTCAACTATGTCAAGGAGCGCAAGCAGTTCGGCAAGCCGATCGGCTCGTTCCAGGTCCTGCGCCACCGGATCGCCGACCTCGCGACGGAGATCGAGTGCGTGCGGCTTCTGACCTACGACGTCGCGAAGCGCGTCGAGGAGGGGAACGGGGGCCGCGCCGAGCTCACCCGGCTCACCTCGATGGCGAAGCTGAAGTCCACCGAGACAGCGAAGCGGGCGGCGCTCGAGGGGATGCAGATGATGGGCGGCTATGGCTACGCCGCCGAGTACGAGATGGAGCACCACCTCCGCGTCGCGCTGCCGACGACGATCTACGCCGGCACCAACGAGATCCAGCGCGAGATCATCTCCGGCAGCTACGGCCTCCGGGGCTAGCCGACCGGCTCGCGGACGAACTCCGCGACCACCGTGTTGAACTCCGCCGGGCGCTCGAACATCGGGGCGTGGGCCGCCTCGTCGATCACCTCGAGGCGGGCGTCCGGAATGGCGGCGGCCAGCTCCTCGGCGAGGCTGAGGCGCAGGACCCGGTCGTGGCGCCCCCAGACCAGCAGCGTCGGCACCTCGATCCGGTCCGGGGGCAGCTGGCCGGATGCTCGAGCGCCCGCCCGGACCGCAGTCTCGAGGCCGGGAGCGACCATGAGTGGAATCGTCTCCGACGCGAGCTCGGCGCCCATCCCCGCGGGGTCCCGGAGGAAGCCGTAGAGGAAGGAACGCCGCAGGCGCGGCCTGCGGGTGACGGCGCGCATCACACCGGGTCGCCGGAAGACGGCCCCGAAGACGAGAAAGCTGCGAACGATCAGCGCCAGCCTCGCACGACCGATGGCGACGCCGGTCCCGTTCACGAGGATCAGCCCGCGAACCCGATCGGGCCGGTGCAGCGCGAGATGCGACGAGATCAATCCGCCGAGGGAGTGACCCGCGACGACAGCGTCCTCGGCGCCGACGTCGTCGAGCAGAGCGACCAGGGTCCCGGAGTACTCCTCGACTTGAGCGTCGACCGGGGGTGGCTCGGATCCGCCGAAGCCCGGCAGATCCACCGCGATCACGCGGTTCTCGCGACCGAGAGCGGGAATGTTCTCGAGCCACGACTGCCAGGATCCGCCCGTCCCGTGCACGAACAGCAGCACCGGACCGGAGCCGTAGTCGACGTACCTCAGGCGGCGGCCGCGGATCTGCCGATCGTGCACATGGGGCCGCCAGTCGATCTCGGTCCACGCCGGCGCCGCGCCGGCGGTGCGTGCGGCAGCGGCGCCGGTCACTTGCGCCCGAGCGCGAGGACCTCGTCGAGTCCCTGCTGCATGCACTCGCGCAGGGCCTCGGCGTCCTCGAAGACGTCGCCGTCGGCGTTGATCCCGATGCAGCATCTGCCGGCGTGGGAGTTGAGCGCCGCGGTCATCGCCGTCCCCGGCAGGGGGCCGAACACGAACATCCGGTCCAATCTCGCGTCGCGGATGTAGATCGGATGCGGGACCCCCGGCCAGTTGCTGAGGGTCAGGTCAACCGCCGCGTTCAGCTTGCGCATCGCGGCGCCGACGACCGCCGATGGAGCCCGGTTCATCACCGGGGTGAGCTGACCGATGAAATCGAGGGCGACCTCGCCGCGGAGCTCGTCGATCTCGGCCCGCATCTTCGAGATCCGGCCGGCCGGGTCGGCATCGCCGGCGGGAGCGGTGAAGAAGGCGCCGGCGAACTTGTTGCCGCCCTCCTTTGCAGCCTCCCCGGTTCGCATCGCCACCGGCATCGAGATCGGGATGTCTCCGATCTCCTCCCCGACTCGCTCGTGGTACTGCCTGATTCCGCCAAGCGTCGCCGAGACGAACGCGTCGTTCACCGATCCGCCCGCCGCCCGACCCGCCGCCTTGAGCTCGTCGAGCTCGCACTCCAGCACCTCGAACCGCCACTTCGTCCGCGTTCCTCCACCGAGCAGCCCCGAGGTGGAGGGAGGCGGCGGCTGGATGACTCGCCTCAGGGACGCCGCGTACTCGGCGCTCGAGCGGGGATGGATCGCCGACCGGACCGCGCCGCCGAGCGCGCTCGCCGCCAACCCTGGAGCGCGCCGGACCGCCCTGCGCACCCGTCGGGCGGTGAGGTCGAGGGGATTCACGCCGTTCGGCTCCGGCAACGGTCTCCCGGGCAGCTTCACCTCCATGTCGGGACTCGGCTTGTAGAGCCGCGACATCAGCTGCGCATAGGCGAAGCCGTCGGTCAGCACGTGCTGGCACTGGAAGATCGTCGCGGCCTTGTCCCCCTCGAACCCCTCGACGAAGAGCCGGATCCAGGGTGGGCGGTTCCGGTCGATCGGAACAACGGCCTGCTGCTGGGCGAGCTCGAGCAGCTGGGTCATCGTTCCCGGCTCTGGCAGGCGCACCCGCCTCACGTGATAGTCGAGGTCGAAGTCCGGGTCCATGTCCCATGCCGGCGGACCGACCGGGAATACGGGGTCGACGACCCGCTGACGGAATCGCGGGACCAGGCTGAGCGCCCGCTCGGCACCGCCGCGATAGACCTCCCAGGTCGGGTTCCCGTCGAAGGTCTCCACCACGGCCCCGCTCCAGGAATCGGCCGGGTGGCGCTCCGTCCGCCACATCAGGGTCTCGAGCTCGTTCAGCTCTGGCTCTCGGCCCCAGAGGGACAGCTCCTCCCATCCCCTCAGCGTCTCCGCAGTCGCCTCTTCGCTCGCCACCATCATCTTCCGATTCTCCTCATTGCGTTAACGCTCGTAAACCAAATATACGTGCTCTCGCGCGCTTCGTTACGATCATCGCCCCGTGGAGTCCATCCCCCCTCAGCGTCGAGCGGAAGGGCGCAGTCACCGTCGTCACCCTCACCCGCCCCGAGCTCCTTAACCGCTTCGACCTCGAGATGCATCACGCGTTCCAGGCGATGCTCGAGGGCCTACGCCAAGACGAGGAGTCCCGGGCGGTCGTGTTCGCCTCGACCGGCAAGGCTTTCTCGGCCGGTGGCGACTTCGAGATGATGCGCGAGGCCAACTCCGACCCGGACCTGCGCGATGAGCTCATCGACGGCGCGCGGGATCTGCTGACGACGCTGATCGACGTCGAACAGCCGATCGTCGTCGCGATGCAGGGACCCGCGATCGGCCTCGGCGCGACGGTCGCCCTCGCGTGTGACGCGATCGTGGCGGCGAGAGGCGCGCAGCTCGCGGACACCCACGTCGCCGCCGGCCTCGTCGCGGGCGACGGAGGCTGCCTCGTCTGGCCCGCCGCCGCGGGGATCCTCCGCGCCCGCCGCCATCTCCTCACGGGGGACCCCCTCACCGCCGAGGAGGCGCACGCGATCGGACTCGTCACCGACCTCGTCGACTCTCCGGAGGACGTGCTGCCGGCCGCGATGGCGCTCGCGGAGCGGATCGCCGCACTTCCCGCCGCTCGCCGTCCAGGGGACGAAACGGGCGCTCAACCGGGTGACCCAGGAGCGGGCCGACGAGGTCTTCGATCTCTCGCTCGAGTTGGAGAAGGAGACCCTCTCGACCGAGGACCTCCTGGAGGCGATCGACGCCTTCAAGGAGAAGCGCGCCGGGGACTACAAGGGGCGCTGACCGCTACCGGAAGACGACAGGCATGCTCTCGATCACGGTCGTCGCGAGGCTGGACCGGTAGGAGACGGGGCCCCGGCTCTCGGTCGACGGGAACCGTGCCAGAAGCTCCTCGAAGGCAGCCCGCCCCTCGAGCTTGGCGAGGAAGATCCCAATGCACCGGTGGGGGCCGTACGAGAAGGCGAGGGAGTCGTTGGGGTTGCGATCGATGTCGAACCGGAGCGGGTCGGGGAACGGTTCGGATCGAAGTTGGCGACGGTGAAGTTCATCGCGATCATGTCGCCCTCCCTGATCGCCTCGCCGCCCAGCTCCGTAGCGGCGGTGGCGGTGCGGCGGACCGAGCTCCTGATGAAGGTGCATGCCTCCGCCTGCGCCACTGCTTTCCCTGCATTCGATCCAGGCGCAGCCAATACGCAGCCCGGCTGCAACCGCGCAGATTGGCAGGAATGTTTCGAGATTCAGACGAGGCTCGAGATGGTCACAGCGCCGTCTGACGCGCTTCCGACCAGTGCGGCGTATTTCGCCAGCGCCCCCACCCGGTCGGGGTTCGGGGGCGGCTGGTAGGCCTCGGCCCGACGCCGGATCTCGGCTGCGTCCAGGGCCACGTCGAGCCGGCGCTTCGCGACGTCGATCGTTATTGGGTCGCCCTCTCGAACGGCGGCAATCGGGCCGCGCCGGAACGCCTCAGGGGCAACGTGGCCGACCATAAATCCGTGCGTCGCTCCGCTGAACCGCCCGTCCGTGATCAGGGCGACGTCGCTGCCGAGCCCGGCGCCGTTGATCGCCCCCGTGACCGCGAGCATCTCGCGCATGCCCGGACCACCGGCAGGCCCCTCGTTTCGGATCACGACTACATCGCCCGGCCCGATCGACCCCTCCATGACAGCCTTCATTGAGTCCTCCTCGCACTCGAACACTCGAGCCGGGCCGACATGGTGTCGACGGTGGTGGCCTACGAGCTTGATCACGCAGCCGCCGGGGGCGAGATTGCCCCGGAGGACGGCAAAGCCGCCAGTGCGCTCAATCGGATTCGAGAGCGATCTGATCACCTGCTGGCCAGCGGTTTCCCGCGCGGACCTGGCGACCTCCCCGATGCTGCGGCCATCCACGGTGGGTGCGTCGTTGTTGAGAATGCCCATCTCCTCCAGGCGCTCAAGCAGGACGGGCAGGCCTCCGGCCTGATGGAAGTCGAGCGCAACATGTTTCCCACCGGGTTTCAGGTCGCAGAGGAGTGGCGTCTTCCTGCTGATCCGATCGAAGTCATCGATCGTGAACTCGATGGCGAGCTCGCGAGCTAACGCGAGCAGGTGCAGGACGGCGTTCGTGGAGCCGCCACTGGAGACGACAACGGCCACGGCGTTCTCGAGCGAGTCCCTGGTGATGATGTCGCCGGGCGTGATCCCGCGAGTAAGCGCGTCGACGACCATGCGCCCGGCTTCGTAGGCCACGCGGGCCTTGTTGGCGTCCTGCGCTGGGACTTCCGACATGCCGATCGGCGAGATACCTAGGCCCTCGAAGGCCATTGCCATCGTGTTGGCGGTGAACTGCCCGCCGCATGCACCGATGCCCGGGCTTGCGACCTGCTCCAAGGCCCGCAACTCGTCATCGGAGATCCGGCCGGCAGCGTGGGCACCGACGGCCTCGAACACGTCCTGGATCGTCACCTCGCGCCCTTGGAAGCGCCCCGGAGGGATGGTTCCGCCGTAAAGGAGCAAGGAGGGGACGTTCAGGCGCGCAAGCGCCATCACGATTGCCGGTCCGGTCTTGTCGCAGCCACTCAGGCCAACCACAGCATCGAAGAGGTGGCCCCGGCCCACGAGCTCGATCGAGTCCGCAATAACCTCGCGCGAGGCCAGGGAGCTCTTCATCCCCCTAGTGCCCATCGTGATCCCATCGGAGATCGCAATCGTGTTGAACTCCATTGGGGTGCCGCCGGCGGCTCGGATCCCCTCCTTGACGTGCGCCGCCAAGGCCCGCAGGTGGAAGTTGCACGGCATCGTCTCCGTCCATGTCGAAGCGACACCGACGATCGGCTTGCTCAGGTCCTCGTCATCCAAGCCGATGCCCTTGAGGTAGGCCCTCGCGGGCGCTCGAGCCGGTCCCTCGGTGAGCGCCCTGGACCTGTGCTTAGGATCGAGGTGCGGTCGCGCGACCGCCATTCTCGGATCCTCCCGGACCGAGGGGTTCCGGCCGTCTATCGCCTCGGCGCCCGTTGCGCCGGAGACGATGGTCAGAAGAGAGTGCGCAGCTGGCCATGCTCGGCGACCGCATAGCCCTCGGCCCCGTCGGAGATGCGAACCGGGAAGAACTCGTTGTAGGAACTCATGGTCGGCCCGTGCCGCTCCCAGCTCATCGGGACCCAGAAGCCGCCGTCGCGTCCAAGCGACCGGGCCGAGAACTCCTCTCCATCCTCGAACTTGAACAAGGCCTCGGCGAGGAGTCCGGCGGCGTCGCGAATTACACCGACGGAGGTGATTCTGCGCGCTTCATCCTCGGTGAGACGGAATCCGTCGACGCGGTCGAATTCATCTCCCCCCGTGAAGCGCATCCCGACCACGGTGAACTCAGGAAATGTCGCGAAGAACCAGAAGTACTCCTCGATGCCGATCGACTCGTCGCGGTAGCCGAAGCTTCTGTCGCGTTGCCCGGTCGCGCTTATTTCGAACTCACGACCCTTGACGGCGCAAGGACCGGTGATGTCGACGGTGCGCTCGTAGTGTTTCATCGGAGTCTCCCCTCCCATCTTCGGGAACACGCCCGCGGTGTTGAAGTCGGCCAGCGCCAGACGCGGCGTGAAGGTCAGGTCCATCGAGAGATCGGGAGAGTCGACCACGACCCGTCCGCTTCCCTCGAGTTCGAAGCTGATCGACTCGCTGACGAAGGTGCCGGGGTCAAGGTCCTCGAAGATCTCAGCGGAGGTGCCCTGGTAACTCAGGCTTGCGCGCGCGCGACGGCCCTCGGCGTTCGGGGATGTCGAGACATGAACGGTGCCGAAGGCCTTCTGTGCAGGATCCCAGAAGGCGGTATAGGCGTTGTCCTTCCAAGCCGCCTTCCCGTCACCTGGCAACGTCTCATGGATCGGTTGGGCCAGTGGACCCCAGTCAACATCAGTCCCTTCGCTTGGCGTCTTGGTCACTTCACTTGGCATCTTCCAGGACCTCCTCGGTCGCATCCTCTTGACGATCCAGAATCTGAACCGTTCCCTTGCTTCCATCGACTCGCACCCGGTCGCCGTCTTGGAGCGCCTTCGTGCCTGTGCGGGTATTGACGACACAGGGAATGCCCAGCTCGCGCGCGACGACGGCTGCGTGGCTCAGCGCCCCGCCAATGTCCACCACCAGGGCAGATGAGATGAACATGATCGATGTCCAGCTCGGATCTGTCGTGGGGGCGACGAGCACCTCGCCGGGCTCCACCTTCGTCTTCGGAGTCAAGGCCACTCGCGCGGTGCCCTCGACGACGCCCGTGCTCACGCCAATCCCGCTGATCACACCCTCGGCATCGATGTCGGGGCCGACATCGTCGGCCGAAATCGGCTCGGGCATTCCGACCCACTGGACGGGGAGCTCGAGACCCTCGTAGATCGCGCGGCGCTCCCGGCGCTTGGCGACGAGCTCCTCCGCATCCGCGGGAAGCTCCCCCGTGAGCTCATCGGCCGTCAGGAAGAAGGCATCGTCCGGATCATCGAGCCTTCCCGCCTCCGCGAAGTGAGCTCCGATCTGCCGAGCCGCAGCCCGGCAGACATCGAACGCCTGAAGGAAGGAGTCCTTCGGTATCCCCCGCAGGGGCAGTCGCTTCCGTGCAACGTGAAAGAGCAGACGCGCCGACGGCCGCTTGCCCCTTGGCATCGCCGCGAGGGCTTGGCGCTCGATTTCCTCCACCTGCCGGTGCCGCTCGGCCTCACGCGCTTGGGGGCTCTGTGAGTCGTCGAGCTGCTTGAACTGATCGATCATGCTGCGCACGGGTGTCTCGTCCTCGCGCCAAACGCGACTGGAGAGCTCACCCTCGCCCGGGCCGTGGAAGCCGTGGCTTCGAATGACATCGGCCAGCTCGATCTCCCCGCGGGAGGCCCTCCAGACGTCGGCCACCACCTCCATCTCGGCGCCTCCGGAGGCAGCGGTGAGCGTCGACAGGTCACCGACGCCGGTGCTCTCGACGAGTCGACCGAGAGCATCGAAGAGGGGCTGGACGACACAGAACAGAGCCGTTCCCTGGAGCGCCGTGCCCCGATTGAAGCGCTCCGCTCCCTCCTTGAACACCTCGATCGTCTCCTCGTGGCTGAGGGTGGGCAGTCGAGTGACGCTCTCCTGCCACCAGGCCTTGTACTCGCGCGAGACGGCCCGGACCCGTGCAGGAATCGTTAAGAAGGTGAACGGCAGATGCGCTGCGATCAACGGGTACCGACGCTTCGTGGGCCGGAACTTCATCGTCTCCGGCACCCGCCCGAAGATGCTGGTGACCGCCTCCTCGCCACTGGTGCCCGGCATCCGGTCGCCAAGGAGGGCCATGAATTCGACCTGGGCCGCAAGCCTTCCGTAGAAGATCCTGATCCACCGGTCTTCCACCGCGTCCGGTACCCGCCGTTCTGCGCGCGTAAGGGCACCGCTGGCGTACAGCGATTCGCGAGCGCCGTATTCGCTTCCCGGGCCCCAGAGACTCCAGCACAACGGTGTGGCAACCCCCGGGACATCCTCACCGATGATCGAGGTCGTCCAATGCAGACGGGGATCGGTCCAGCTCTGAAGGTTGTCCCACGGATCGTGGCGGCCGCGAACGGCATCGGGACCGGCTCCGTTACTGGATGCCGGCGGAGCCTCCATCTTGCTCCAGACCGTCTCCGGCCGTGCCTGTACGAGAAACACTTCGCGCGGGTCATCCGAGCCAGCGGCGACCGCCCACTCGACGTCCATCGGCATCCCGAAGGCTTCCTCCACCTGATTGCCGAGCTTGGCGAGGGCCGTCACCTCTCGCTCGCTGAGGGAGCGCTCCCCACGCTGAGATGCCGGAACCTCGACGAGGCGAACCTCGCCGTGCTCCTCGTCGAAGCGGTACGCGCGTTCCTTTTCGCTGATCTCCTCCGATACCGGCGACAGGGTCTCCTTGTCGATCGTGATCCGGTCCGCCTCAACCTCGCCACGCACCACGATCTCCCCGAGTCCGAACGCCGACTCCACGTAGAGCTTTGATCGATCTCCGTGAACGGGATCGATCGTCATCATCACGCCCGCGGCCTCGGCCGGCACCATCTCCTGGACGACGACACCCATCGCGAGGTCCTCCGGGGGTATCCCCAGGCGGGCGCGGTAGTCGATCGCGCGTTCGGTGAACAGGCTCGCCCAGCAGCGGACCACGTGCCGCCGGACTGCGTCGGAGCCGCGGATCCACAGGTATGACTCCTGCTGGCCCGCGAAGGAGGCGTCAGCGGTGTCCTCGGCGGTCGCGCTCGAGCGCACTGCCACGGGGATCTCTTCGGAGCCGCCGAGACGCTCGTAGGCCTCGGTGATCTCGGCTGCCACCTCGTCGGTCAGGACGTCGTCGGAGAACAGCGCCTGGATCCGCTCGGACGCCGCCTCACTGCTCTCGGCTGACTTTCCTTCCTCGAGCAGCTCGACGATCCTGTCCGCGAGGCCGGCGGCTTCCACACAGGCCCGGTAGGCGTCGGTAGTGACGGCGAATCCCGGCGGGACGGGGAGCCCGTACTCGAGCAGGGATCCGAGGCCTCCGGCCTTGCCCCCGACCTTCTCCGTCTCGCCGGAGCAGTCCTCGAGCTGAAGGACGTACTTCATCGTCTCGGCCCGACGCAGAGCTTCGAGGGGTCGATCGCGAATGCGCTGGCCATTCCCGCGCCACATGCAGCTCTCATGAATCTCCTCCTGATAGGCGCCCCTGCTGCGACAGGAGCGGCCGTCGCTCGTCTGAAAACGTGAGCGAGCGTTCACTCGAGCCCACCCTACCAATACTTCAGAGCACCGTAAACACCCAGAATTCAGGCTTCATTCGCAGTTAATTTTCAGGTTCTCTTCTCGGTTGATTTTCGAATCCCGCTTCGATTTCAATCCCCTTGCGGGCGACTGTCAGCTGCCGGAAGAGCAGTTAACGAGCGTTCGGCGGCGACGGGCTTCCCGGGTCGAGCGAGCGTTTCGAGCGCCACGGGGCCGCCGCATCGCGGCGGCCCCGTGTCCTCCCGACCGGCGCGGGGGGAAAGTCCCCCGCGCCGGTCGCATTGCTGTCGATACCGGACCCGACGGAGGAGGAATCGCGTTCCCCGCTCCGTCGGTCCTGTGTCTTGGCCGTCCGATCTTCGCGCCTACCCCAGTGACGTGAACAGGTCCAGCGCATTCACGGGCTCGGCCTCCGCCTCGACCAAATCTCCAGCCTCCGGATCCCAGCGATAGAGCTCCAGGATCGGGTTGAAGAGGCGCTCGAAGCCGGGCACCTCGGCCGGCTTTGAGAAATCAAGCGGCGGCACTCCAGCCTCACTGAGATCGACCTGCGCCTGATTCAGCGCCTTGAGCAGATTTGCGCTGTTCAGGTCGCCGGTCACCTCAGGCACCACCTGTTCCAGGATTCGCAGCGAAAGCCACCCGTTGAGCATCGCGTCCGGACTGTTGGCATCCTCGAGGTCAGCCTCGAAGCCGGCGTCGACCGCGGCTTCCGTGTCATCCCGGAACTCCTGAATGAGCGGAAGCTCCTCGGCCTTCTCCTCGCTTGGCGGCGGCAGGCCGATCGACACGTAGACGTCTCCATTGTTCAGCTGCCTCATGTTGTCGTACGTGAAGTTCGTCGTGTCTCCGCAATAGGCCTCGAACTCGCTTCCGGATCCTTCGATCGCACTGAAGAACGCCGGGGTACCCGTCGGGGTGAGCACATTGACCACGCTCTTCGCGCCCTGATCCGACAGTTCCCGAACGGCCGACGTGAAATCGGTCTCCTCGACAGGGACCGTCGCAGCGCCGCTGTACTCGAATCCCCTGGCGCTCGAGAGAGCGTCGAGCGTCTGGAGCAACTCCTCCTGCGGAGGCAGCTCCTCCGAGATCGCCCCGACCGGTTGCGCACCGGTTGCAGCTACCAACTGCTCCGGGCACGCGAGCACGCCGAACGACGTCGCGTAGATCGGGAAGTTGATCGGGTTCGAGAACTCCACCAGCTGCGCCGTCACCGGAGCGAGGTTGGGGATCTTGGCTTTCGCGAGCGCGTCCTGACCTCCACCCGGATCGAAGATGAAGACGGATCCAATGAACGCCAGCGCGTTGTCGTTGGCCGCCTGCCGCACGCAGTCTTGCTCGCTGCTCGCGTCGGTGTCATTGCACACCTCGACCACCAGCTCGTGGCCATCGAGGCCACCTTCGTCGTTGATCTGCTCGGCGGTGAACTCCACGATCTCCGCTGCGTCGCCGAAATCCGCGAGCTCAGTCTCGATCGGGAGCTGGACATAGACCTTCACCGGCTCGCCGGTGAAGGTGGCTGCGGTGTCCTCGCCGTTGTCGTCATCGTCGCCACAGCCGGCGGCCACGAGACCGCTGGCGAGGACCGCCGCCGTCGCGGCGAGCCACCCACGCCGACCTTTTAACCGTGCCATCATCGTTCTCCTCTCTCGTTGGTTGTCGCATCTCACTGGCGGCGGAGGGCCGCCTGCCGATGACGGTGTGGTCCACCGGCGCATCCGTTAATTCTTTCTCTTTGCTTCGAAGCTACCCTGCGCGCCGTTCGAATCCCCCGGCCGGCGGGCGGATTCGCCCGAAGCGGTGTGGCCCAGGTAGTGGGCGGTGATCTCATCGACGCGGCCTCGCGCCTCGACGGCGTCGGCCGAATACCGCACCCGACCCTGGGCGAGCACGCAGACACGGTCGGCCACCTCGAGCGCCCGATGGATGTGCTGCTCGACGAGCAGGACCCCGATGCCGTCCTCGTCGGCGGCGGCGCGCACCTCGCGAAGCAGGCGGGACGCCACCTTCGGTGCGAGTCCGAGCGACAGCTCGTCGGCGAGCAGCACTCGTAACCCGTCCCGTTGGAGCGCGCATCCGAGGGTAAGCATCTGCTGCTCGCCGCCCGAGAGGAGGCCGGCACGCCGCGATAGCAGTGGCTCCAGCTCGGCGAACAGGCCGGTCACACGCTCGACCTTGCAGCCGGCCACGCCGATGTTCTGCCGCGCGGTGAGCCCCATGAAGACCGACCTCTCCTCCGTCACCAGCCCCAATCCACGCTTCGCCCTGCGATGGAGCGGGTCCTTCGCGGGCGTGCCGAGGAAGCGCACCTCGCCGGAGAGGGGTGGCAGCGCCCCGGCCAGTGTCAGTATCGTGGTGCTCTTCCCCGCGCCGTTCGCGCCGAGCAGAGCCACCACCTCGCCCGCGCGAACGCTGAGGTCCACCTCGCGGACGATGCTCACACCGCCATAGCCGGCGTTCAGCCCCTTCGCCTCGAGCACGGTCACTGGAGCGTCTCCACCGTCGAGGGTTCATCCTCGCCCAGGTAGGCGGCGATCGCGGACGGATCACTTCGGATATCCGCAGGTGATCCGGTGGCGATCGTCGCTCCGAAGTCCATCACCACGATCCGGTCGCAGAGGCCCATGACGAACTCCATGTCGTGCTCGATCACCAGCACCGCGGGCCGCCACTCCTGCACCAGCCTGCGGACCAGGTGGGCGAAATCGACGCTCTCGGTCGAGTCGAGCCCCGAAACCGGCTCATCGAGGAGCAGTACGGACGGCTCCATCGCGACGGCCCTGGCAATCGCCACCAGCCGCCGGTGCCCGTGGGAGAGCTCCGTCGGGTAGGTCTCGAGGACACTCTCGAGCTCGAACTCGCGAACGGCCGCCCTCGCCGCCGGAGACAGAACCGGGTGCCCGGGTCGGGCGAGGTCGGTGGCCATCGCCGAGGCGTCGCGCTCCTCACTTGCAGCGAGCAGGTTCTCGAGAACGGTCATGTCTTCGAACAGCTCCAGCGACTGGAATGAGCGCACCAGGCCCGCGCGCGCTCGTTGGTGGGGGGCCAACTCGCCGATGTCCTCGCCCCCGAGCAGAACTCGCCCAGAGGCCGGTACGAATCCGGATACCGCGTCGACCACCGAGGTCTTCCCGGCGCCGTTCGGGCCGATCAAGGCCACGATCTCGCCCGGCTCAACGGAGAATGTGATCGAGTCGACGGCCAGCACGCCTCCGTAGCGGACGGTCAGATCCTCTACTTCCAGGCGCCGTGCGGGTACGCGGGTCGCCTGCCCGTTTGGCTGGGCGAGCGGCGCGACCGGCTCGGATCGAGACCGGATTCGGCTCCGCTCGAACAGCCGCCCGAGGGGAGGGATCCGACCCGCAGCCCGAGCGAGGCGCTTGGCCAGGCTCGTGATCCCGTCGGGCGCGACGATCAGAAGCGCGAGCAGGAACAGTCCGGAGATCAGCGGCAGGTACTTGTCGGAGTCGTTGGAGTTGCTGAGCTCCTCGCCGATGCTGCCTGTGGCGAGCACGCCGCCGACGAGAGGCCCGACGACGAACCCGATCCCACCGATCACCGCCATCGCCACGGCGTTGATCGAGGACAGTGGATCGAACTGGTCGTAGACGACCGTCGTGCTCCGAAAGGCCAACACGATCCCCCCGAGGCCCGCCAGGGCTCCCGCCACCGCGAAGGCGTGGAGCTTCGCCTGGAAGACGCTGATCCCGGACGCCGCGGCGGCGCGCTCGTTGGTGCGTACCGCGAGCAACCGTCGTCCGGCACGCCCCCGGCGCAGGTTTGCGACGGACACCGCGCATATCGTGAACAGCAGGAGGGCAAACAGCGCGTAGCGCTCAGGGTGCGAGAACGAGTCGATGTCGAAGCCGAACAGGTCCGGCGATCCCACCTCGGTCCCCGATGCGGACAGCGTGACCTCTTTGTTCCTGAAGAGCAGCGCCTGCGCGGCTGCGCCGAGTCCGAGCGTGACCACCGCCAACTCGATACCCCGGGTTCGCAGCGCCGGCAAGGCGAAGAGGAGCCCGACCAGCATTGCCATCAGGACACCGCCGACGAGTGCGGCGATGAACGGCATGTCCGCCGAGGCGACCAGTCGGGCGGCGACCAGTGCTCCAATGCCGGCGAGCGCAAACTGGGCGAGCGAGAGCTGGCCCGAGTAGCCGGTCAGCACGACGAGCGAGAGCAGAACGATCCCGACGCCGAGCAGGACGATGGTCGAGCTGAGCCAGGCGTCGCTCATCGCAAAGCCGATCAGAAGCACGCCGATCGCGACGGTCACCGCCACGACTTCGGGTCGGATTCGGCCCGAGCCGACGACCGGCAACCGGTCGGTGATGTAGTCGCGCAGAGGCAGCGAGGAGCCTCGAAGGGCGAGTATCGCGACGATGACGAAGAACGGGACCGATCGAGCAGCCCCCGTCACGTCGACGTAGTGGTTGACGACGGACTCGGCGCTGCCCAGGAAGACGCCGCCGAGCAGTGTCAGCGGGAACGAGACGAAGCCGCCGATCAGGGCGGCCGCGAGGGCCGGGATCGTCAGCAGGGTGAGGTCACCGACCGCGAGCTGAGTGATGGGAGCGATCAGGACGCCTGCGAGGCCGGCGAGCGCAGCGCCAAGCCCCCAGGTCAGCGCCGAGATCCTCTCCGGCGAGATGCCGAGGGCCGCAGCGCTCCGCTGGTTCTCCGATACCGCCGACATCGTCCACCCGAGCCGCGAATAGCGCCAAATGCAGGTCAGCGCGACGGTGAGCACGGCTGCGGCCAAGAGCAGCCAGAGTCGATCGGAGGAGACGGTCGCCCCGAGCACATCGACCGGTTCCCGCGGCAGGAGGGTCTCGATCAGGGTCGGATCGCTCCCGTACCGAAGCACGCCCACCGACTGCACGACGATCAGGACCCCGAGCGTGGCGATCAGACGGGTCAGCGCTGAAGCGTGCCGCAACCGGCGGAGGAGCAGCTGGTCGGTCGCGGCGCCGAGCAGCCCGATCGCCGCCACGGTGATGGGGATCGAGATGCCGACGGCCATCCCCTCCACGAAACGAAGCTCGTAGTAGAGGTAGGCGCCCACCATGGCGAAGGCACCGTGTGCGAGGTTGAGAATTCCCGATCCCCTGTAGATCAGGACCAGGCCCTGCCCGAGCAGACCGTAGATCGCGCCCGCGCCCAAGCCCAACAGCACGAACTCGAAAAGCTCAGTCACCGCTCACACCGTACGGCCTCGACCTGGACGAAACCCTGCCGTGCAACGACGAAGAAGGCAATTGCAACCGGTCAAGCTGAATGTTTCTCCAGGATCTCCACGGTTCCCTTGCCTCCGTCTACCCGTATCCGATCGCCGCTCTGGAGGGACTTCGTCCCCGTGCGGGTGTTGACCACGCACGGGATACCGAGCTCGCGGGCCACAACGGCCGCGTGGCTGAGCGCGCCGCCGATGTCTACGACCAGAGCCGACGAGATGAACATGATCGACGTCCAGCTCGGATCCGTTGTCGGTGCAACGAGCACCTGGTCAGGATCGATCTCCGTGTCTGGACTCATCACCACAACTGCGGGGCCCTCGAAGACGCCACTGCTGACGCCGATCCCGTTGACGTCGCCGTCGCCTCCCGCCGCCGCTGCCTCGGCCGCCTCAGCGGCCGATATCAGCTCGGGAACGCCCGTCCACTGTGTGGGCAGCTCGACGCCCTGATAGGCCGCTCGCCGATCGCGGCGAAGGGCGACGATCTCCTGGGCATCTGCGGGAAGCTCACCGGTCAGCTCAGAGGCGGTGAGGTAGAAAGCGTCTTCGGGATCCTCGAGCTTTCCCGCCTCGGCGAGGCTGGCGCCGATCCGGCGCGCGCACGCTCGACAGATGTCAAAGGCCTGGAGGAACGATTCCTTCGCCATCCCCCGGTAGATCAGCCGCTTACGGGCGAGCCTCAAGAGCAGGCGAACCGCCGGCCTCTTCGACCGAGGCGTCGCCTCGATGATCTGGCGCTCGGCCTCCGCGCGATCCTGCTCGCGCTTGCGGGTCCGCAGCTCGGGGTTCTTGTCGTCATCGAGCTGGGCGAACTGGTCGATCATGCCGCGAAGCGGGACGCTGTCCTCACGCCACGTACGGCTCGACAACTCACCCTCCTCAGGGCCGTGGTAGCCGTGCCGGCGAACGACCTGCTCGACGTCCAACTCCCCGCGGGAGGCCTTCCAGCTGTCGAGGACGACCTCGAGCTCGGCTCCCCCGATCTGGGCGGTCAAGGTGGAGATGTCTCCTGCGCCGGTCCTCTCGACCAGTCTCCCGAGGGCGTCGTAGAGTAGGCTGGACGATCGCGAGCAGCCCGATGGTCTGTTCCTTCATCGCCGTTTCGAATCGCTCCGCCGCTTCGTGGAACAGGGCAACCGCCTCCTCGTCACCCAGATTCGGAAGGCGCGCGACCGTCTCCTCGTACCAGGCGTCGAACTCGCGGGCGACCCTGCGGATGCGGAAGGGCCCACTCAGGAAGGCCCACGGAAAGCGCCAGGCGATGATCGGATAGCGTCGCGAAGTTGGCTGAAACTCGATGCTCTCGGGCACCCGCCCGAAGAGGCTCTCGGCCACCTCCGCACCTGAGGTGCCGGGCATCCGATCGCCGAGCATCGTGAGGTACTCGATCTGAGCGGCGACCCGGCCGTAGGAGATGCGAACGAAGCGGTCCTCCATCCGGTCGGGGACGCGCCGCTCGGCATGCGTCAGCACCCCCATCCTGTAGCCGCTGTCGCGCGCGCACAACTCCAGCGCATGGGACCAGAGCGACCAACAGAGCGGGGTCGCCACCCCCGGGATGTCCTCGCCGACGATGGACGTCGTCCAGTGTCGGCCGGGGTCGGTCCAGCTCTGAAGATTGTCCCAGCCGTCGAATCGACCGCGCACCTTTTCGGGCGAGACAGGCGCCGGCCTGTTGCTCCAGATCGTCTCCGGGCGCGCCTGGAGCAGGAAGGGCTCCCGTTCGCCACTGTCAGGATTCGTGGCGATCGCCCACTCGATCTCCATCGGCTTGCCGAAGTGATCCTCGACCTGCCGGGCCAGCTCGGCGGCGGCGCGAACCTCGGACTCCGAAAGTGACTCCTGCTCCCGTTCGGACGCAGGGACGTCGACAAGCCGCACCTCTCCCTCATCGAAATGGTAAGCGCGCTCCTTGTTGCCGATCTCCTTCGACACAATCGACAGCGCCTTTTTGTCGACGCAGAAGCGGTCAGCGTCGACCTCGCCCCGGACGACGATCTCCCCCAGACCGAACGCGGACTCGATATAGATCTGCGAGCGGTTTCCGGAAACCGGATGCAGGGTCATGATCACCCCCGCCGCCTCGGCGGGGACCATCTGCTGGACGACGACGCCCATCGCGAGACCTTCGAGCGGTATCTCGATACGCGCGCGGTAGTCGATCGCCCTCTGGGTGAACAGGCTCGCCCAGCAGCGGATCACATGCTTGCGGACCTCCTCAGCTCCCCGAACCCATAGATACGTCTCCTGCTGACCGGCGAACGAGGCCTCGGCCATGTCCTCGGCGGTGGCGCTCGAACGTACCGCGACCGCGACGTCCGCACCGCCCAGCTGTTCGTAGGCGTTGGTGATCGCGGCGGCGACATCGTCGGTCAGCATGTCCTCGGTGAACAGGGTCGAGATCTGCTCCGAGGCTTCGCGATTGTTCGACGTCTGGTCGAGTATTTCCGCAATCCGGTCGGTCAGGTCGGCGGCGGTCACGCAGGCCTGGTAGGCGTCAGTCGTGACGGTGAAACCCGGTGGAACCGCGAACCCATGATTGAGCAGAACGCCCAGGCCCAGGGCCTTTCCGCCGATGCGGTGCGCGAGGTCGGTGGTGCAGTCATCGAACCACAGCACGTGCTGCGTCTTCGTCACACCCTCCATGGATCACACTCCTCCTTGGTGCAGGCGGCGCCCTTGTGGCCGCTGCCGGCCGCTTCCGCGAAGCCCCGGCGAGGCGGCGCCGGCCGCCTGCGTCGGCCAGATTTGTGTTTCCGACCCGACATTTCCGCCCGATCAGTAGATCTGGCGCAGAACGGCTTGTTCGAACTGGCCGTAGCCCTCCAAACCCTCGGCGGTGCGAAGCGGGATGAACTCCTGGTAGACGCTCAATGTGGGACCCTCTCTCTCCCAGCCCATCGGGATCCAGAATCCGCCATCGCGTCCAGGCGTTCGCATACTGAGTTCCTCTCCGTCCTCGAAGTTGAAGCGGATCGCGGCGAAAAGCCCGCTCGGATCGCGGGTGATCCCCATCGAGTCGATCTTGCGCGCCTCTTCCGAGTCGTAGAGGAAGCCGCCCTGGCGGTCGAAGTTGTCCCTTTCGGAGACCATCCGCAGACACGTAATCGTGTGGTCCGGAAACGTGGCGAAGAACCAGACGTATTCGTTCCAGAGCGATTCGTCCCGGAAGCCGATGGACCGGTCGCGATATCCCGTGCCGGAGATCTCGACCTCGCGCCCCTTGAGCGTGCAGGACCCCTCGATATCGACGGTCCGCTCATAGTGGTTGATGGGAGGGCCGCCCGATTCCGGAATGAACGGCAGGAAGGCGTCGTCCATCGGGATGAGCCGCGGCGTCAGGGTCACGTCCAGAGCCAGCTCCGGGTGGTCCACGACGATCCTGCCGGCGTGGTCCCATTTCAGCGACTTGCTGTTGTGGGTTCCCTGTTCCTCGACCGGCTCGACGAACTCCACGGTAACGCCGTCGACCATCGCGCTGACCCGCGCCATCGGATTCGGCCCGTTAGGCGTGGTCATGCTGTGAATGGTGAAGAACGCCTTTTGCCCGGGGTCCCAGAACGTCGCGTAGACGTTATCCCGATAGACCGCCGTGGAGTCGTCGGGCACGGTCGTCTTGATCGGCTGGGCCATCGGCCCCCATACTTCCTCAGGGGTCGCTTGCGTTGATGTCATTGTGGTCCTCTCCTCCACCCTTTTGGTCGCATGACTTCCTTGTCTGCTCGCACAACCTCCATGCGTGGGAGCTGGAGCCTATAGAATCGCTGCAAGAATCGCAAACGATCGTTATCCAAGTCGTCAGCTGCACGAACCAACCAGGTTGTTCCGCTCGGCGACCCGAGCTCCGGGCACTCCGTGATCCATTGACTCACCCGCATGGATGGGGGCGTGGTCGCTTATCAGACGCGCTGACTGGGCAGCGGAATCGCGGCCGTGTCGCCCCATATGCGACTGCTGCCGCATAGGAACGTGCATTGCGCGCTACTCCGGCGCTCCAGTCAGGTCTCCTCCCCTCCCGTACCGATGGCCCACCGGGGCAGCTACTCAGTTAGCGCACGTTCGCAGAATTTTTCTAATCGTCCAGGATTTCGACTCGCCGCCGACCGCGGCTCCTTCCGCCCCGGGTTAGGTGGAGAGCCCGTGAACCGTCCTTTTCGCGCCTGGTTAAGCGCTCAGGCAGCCCGGAAGACGACCGGCATGCTCTCGATCACGGTCGTCGCGAGGCTCGCCCGGTACTCGACCGGACCCCGGCTCTCGGTCGCCGGGAACCGCGCCAGGAGCTCCTCGAAGGCAACCCGCCCCTCGAGCTTGGCGAGGAATATCCCGATGCACCGGTGAGGGCCGTACGAGAACGCCAGGGAGTCGTTCGGATTGCGATCGATGTCGAAGCGGAGCGGATCGGGGAACAGCTTCGGGTCGAAGTTGGCGACCGTGAAGTTCATCGCGATCATGTCCCCCTCCTTGATCGCCTCGCCGCCGAGCTCCGTGTCGGCGGTCGCGGTCCGGCGGATGTAGCGGCCCGGCGTGCTGACCCTAAGCATCTCGGCAAGCGCCGCCGGGATCAGCGAGCGGTCCTCGCGAGCCGCGCCATCTGGTCCGGGTAGCGGAGCAGCAGGCTCATTCCGTCGCCGATCAGGTTCCCGGTCGTCTCGATCCCGGCCGCGAGGAGGATGCAGCACCACATCAACACCTCCTGGTCGGAGAGGTCGGTCGCGAGCATCGCTGTGACCAGCCCCTCGCGTGAATCGGCCTTGCGCGACTCGATCTCCGCACCGAAGTACTGAGCCAGCTCGCCGAGTGCGGCTAGGTCCGGCTCGTTTCCGGGCTCGAACGAAGTGAGGACCGCGTCGCCCCAGCGGCCGAAGTCCTTCTCGCGCTCGCCGCTCACCCCCATCAGCTCGGCGATCACGAGGATCGGCACCCGGGACCCGAACGCCTTGATGAAGTCGACCTCGGCGCCGGGCTCGATCTCGTCAAGCAATCCCCTCACGATCTCCCGTACCTGATCCTCCATCCGCCCGATCGCGTCGTGGCGGAAGAAGGGGTTGATCGGGCTGCGCAGTCGGCGGTGCTCCTCGGTCGGCGTGATGATCGCCGGCCGGAGGGCGTTGGTCAGCTCTTCCTGGCCGGTGGTTGTGAACGCGCTGTTGACTAGGTGGACGCCGTACTCACTGGTGTAGAGGTCCGTGTCCACGCCGACCTTCTTGATCAGCTCATGCGTGCAGACGTTCCAGAACGGATCCGAGTACTCGGCATCCACCTTGTAGATCGGGTGCTCGGCGTGGATCCGCAGGTACGCCTCGCGGTTCGGCTCCTCGTAGAAGCGGGGGTTGCTCGCGTCGAGGGTCAGCGAATCAGTGCCGGCCATGGCTCCTCCATCGGGTCACGATCCCCTCCGCCCACGGTCGCCGGATCCTATCCGATCGCACAGTGCCGAGAGGACACTACATGAGATACGTCTACCGATATAGTCATTTCGTTCGCGCTATCAGCCAGTCGTTATTGACAGTTGTAATGAATTGTCAACCCAGGTAAGCTCCCGCGGCAGTGGAGTCGGCGACCGCCCAGAGACCCCTGCCCGCTGCCGAGCCGCTGACGCGTCCCGTCGCGCCGGCGATCGAGGCGCGGACGACGCGGCCGGTCAAGTTCTGGGCGCTGATCGGGTGCGCGATCTGGGCGTTCCAGATCTTCGTCCTCGTCAAGTGGGTGACCGGCCCCTTCTTCACCGAGGTCGACGCCGGCCCGACCGGCCTCCCGACGGAGATGAAGGTCGCGATCATCACCTACCTGGTGCTCCAGTGGAGCGCCTTCCTCTGGCTCGGCTACCGCTGGATCGTGAAGCCGCTTCGCCGCGAGCGCCGGATCGGATTCGACGGACTCCTCTTCATCGCCTGGGCGGGGTTCTTCTGGATGTGGGATCCGATGGGGAACGCCCTCAGCCCCACCTTCACCTATAACGCGTGGATCCCGAACATGGGCTCCTGGGTGAACGAGATCCCGGGATGGATCACACCCGGGGCGCCCGGCGCCCAGGCGCCCGAGCCGTGGCTGTTCACCGCGGGCGCCTACTCCGTCTTCTTCGTCGCGATGCCGATCCTCGGCTGCTGGGTGATGCGGAAGGCGCGCGAGCGCTGGCCGCGCCTGGGGATCTTCGGCCTGCTCGCGATCGTCTACCTGCTCATCTGCCTGCTGGAGACACTTGTCGAGGGATTCCTCTGGATGCGGATCGGGCTCTACACCTACGCGGGGACCCCGGACCTCCTCGACCTGTTCCCCGGCCACTACTACAAGTTCCCGGTGGTCGAGTCCTTCCTGTGGGGAACGGTGCTGACCGCCGTCACCTATCTGCGCTGGTCGATCAACGACAAGGGGGAGTCGATCGCGGAGAGGGGCGCGAGCACGCTCCGGGCCACCAGGGGCGCCAAGACCGGCCTGCGGCTGATGGCGATCGTCGGCTTCATGTACAGCATGATCATCGTCGCCTACTGGCTCCCCTACTGGGCGATCTGGGGATCCCACTCGAGCGATTTCCCGATGGACATCCAGAAGCGCTCCTACCTGATGAACGGGCTGTGCGGCCCCGAGACCGATCGCGCCTGTCCGGACGAGAACGTGCCGCTGTTCCGCGAGCGATCGGTGACGGTGACCCCGGATGGCCGGATCTCCGTGCCCGACGGGGTCAGCCCGCCGGACGGGCCGATGACCTTCGAGGAGGCCGCACGACGACAGGAGGGCGAGGAATGAGAGACATCGATGCGGAGACGATCCAGGGCTACGCCTGCTGGGCGATCGCTGCGGCGCTGGGAATCCTCGTGCTCACGATCGTCGTGCTCAGCGTGATCGAGTGGGTGAGCTGATGGCGGTCGATCCTCAGCGCCTGCCGCTCCCCTCCCACCCCGGCGCGCCCGATCGGACCAGGCGGCGGGTCTGGATCGCGGTCGGCCTCATCGCGGCCGCGCTGTGCGCGTGGCTTCTCACCTATGCCGAGACGGGCGTCGACGAGGTCCGCGTCGCCAACCCGGACCCACCCAACCCGGTCCCGGCGCTCGAGTGGGCGGGGCAGAACGTCACGGACTTCTGGGTCCCGGTCTTCTACGGGGTCACCTTCGCGGTGATGGCGCTGATGGGCTGGATCTTCTGGCGCCACTGGCGACAGACGGGGCGGGCCCACGCCGGCTGGCCGATCTTCGTCGCGCTCGGGGCGATCGGTTTCATCCTCGACCCGATCCTCAACTGGGCGATGTACGCCGCCTACCACCCTGACCTCCTTCACTGGCCGGTCAACTGGAGCCTGATGAACGTCGCTCCGACCGTCGAGCCGCTCTGGATCGTGATGGGCGCCTACCAGGTGTTCTTCCTCGGACCGGCGATGCTCGCGTACGCGCTCTACCGCCGGTTCATGGAGCATCCCGCCCGGGAGGGCTCGTGGGTTCGCCGCCACCCGGGATGGAGCCTGTTCGCCTTCGCGACCGTCTTCGGGTTCGGGATGGACATCCTGATGGAGCAGTGGATGCTGAACATGGGGATCTACAAGTACACGCAGATCGCGGGGCCCGCGATGACCTGGGGCCATGGCCACCTCCAGCTCTACGAGATCATCTGGATCGGCGCCCTGATCGGCTTCTACGCGGTCCTGCTGCAGCGGGACGACAGCGGGCGGACGGCGCTCCAGCGCCTTTCGCTCGGCCCCCTGCGGCCGCTTCGGCTCGGCCAGTGGGGCACCGCCTTCCTCGTGGTCGCCGTCTCGCTCGCCATGTACGGCGCGTTCTGGACCCTGCTGCGGGAGACGGGCCAGGCGACCAACATCGCCGGCGGCGACTACCCGTATCGCGCCGTCAAGACGTATGACCCGGACGGCAGGATGCAGGCGGCCGGCCAGCCAGGGCCGTACTTCGCCGGAACGTGGTGTCTGGGGGCGGGTTGCCGACCGCGGTGAAGAACGACTCGCTCGGCCTCTACGTCGCCGCGGCGCGGAGGTGCTTCCGGCACGACGGCGTCACGAACACGACGATGGAGGACATCGCGCGCGAAGCCGGACGCTCGCGGCAGTACCTCTACCGCCTGGTCACCGGTCGCGAGCAACTGATCGAGTTGGCGCTGATCGATCGCGCCCGAGAGTTCACCGACGAGCTCGCGCGTCGCGCTGAGCGGCTCGACCCGGATCGGGACCTGCGCGAGCTCTTCACCGACCAGATCGTCTTCGCCGCCTCGCTCGGCCGGGACGACCCCGAGTTCCTCCGCCTGGCCGGCGCCCTGCCCCGCGGCCGGGCGAACCACGCGCTGACGAGCTCCGACTCACCCTTCCACGGGTACACGGTCCGCGCCTTCGAGCCGCTGTTCGCCCGCGCGATCAGCGAGGGCTCGCTTCGAACGGAGGTCACCGTCGACGCGATGGTCGACTGGCTTCAGGGCGTACTGGCCCTGCTGGCCGGAAGGAACGACCTCAGCGCCGAGGAGGAGCACCGGCTGGTGCGGGAGTTCGTTCTGCCCAGCCTGCTGAACTAGCGCTCGCGAGCAGGCGGTCAGCGGCGCGCTCCCCCCACCGGACCGACGACTCCATCGATCCGGCTCCGAACAGGTCCCCTGCGAGCTGAACCCTCCGTTCGGCGTCGATCGCCCCGAGCAGGTCGCGGGATCGACGCCAGAACCCGGGAGTTGCCAGGTAGCCCGCCTTCGGCCAGCGCGTGACGACGCCCATCTCTCGCTCCCCGGCTAGCTCCGGGCACAGGCCCTCGATCACGCCGGCGGCCCAGTCCTGGAGCTCCGCATCGGGGCGCTCGAGGTAGCGGTCGGTGGCGAGCGTATCCGTGTAGATCGTGACCAGACCATGCCCCCCCGGCGCCCGATCCTGAGCCTTGTTGTGCTGCATGAAGATCAGCAGTGCATCGGGGAGCTCCCTCGTCGGGACCGTGACGACATACGCGGCCGTGTTCGGACGGCGGCGGTAGCCGAGCGAGATCGAGATGAGCTTCACGTCCCGGAGACTGGGGCGCGAAGTCGGGGGCCAGGGAGTCCAACGGCCCCCAGATCTCGCGCGCGGCGTGGTGCATCGTCGCGATCACGCAGCCGGCGGCGTCGAGCTCCTGCTCCCCTCCGTCGGCGCTATAGGTCACCCGCACGCCTTCGCCGGTCTCGGTCACCTCGGTGACGCGCGCCCCGTAGCGCACGTCGGAGAGCCGCTGCGCCAGACGCGGCCGGGACCACCCCCAGTCCACCCTCGATGTTCACGAGGCTGACGCTCCAAGCGGTGAGCACTCCTAGAACCCCCAGCTGGGAAGCCTCCCGCGCTCCGCTCCCGGTCGCCAGCCGGATTGCGGGATCGATCAGATATTCGGTGACCTCGGGCCCGAAATGGCGGACGCCGAAGTCGTACGCGTTCGTGCCGGGGTCGTCGAGCTCCGCGGAGCGGTTGAGCTCGTAGGAATCGATCCCCTGCAGCCGACGTCGGAGCCGGACCAGCCCGGCGGCGAGCCTCGCCTTCGCCCGGATGGAGAGGGCAGGCGTCAGCGCGGCGCGGACCGGGCTGGTCGGGTCGACGTCGATGATCCGACCGCCTCGCACCATTCCCAGGACCGGGCTCGGGGTGGTGAGCCGTTCGCGAAGACCGAGCTCGTCGACGAGCGCCAGCCAGCGGGAATATCCCTCCGTCGCCGCGTCCGGTCCCGTGTCGACCAGGTACCCGCCGACCCGCTCCGTCTGAACCCTCCCGCCGGGGCCGGGGTTTGCCTCGAGCACGGTCGCGCTCACCCCCCCGCGCTCCAGCCGCCAGGCTGCCGCCAGGCCCGAGATCCCCGCGCCGACGACGATCACTCGCTTCGGCGTCTCGTCAGCCTCCGACACGAGAGAATCTAATCACAATTAGATAAGCTTCCCTCCGTCTCTGAGAGATGAGGAACGTCCGTGACGGAGCGAGGAACCGTCGCCGTGATCGGCGCCGGCATGGCTGGGATGGGAGCCGCCTACGAGCTGAAGAAGGCGGGGTTCGAGCCGACCGTGTTCGAGAGCCGCGACCGCGTGGGTGGGCGGATCTGGACCGTCCGCAAGGGCGACTTCCTGATGGACGCCGGCACCGCCGTCTATCTCGGCACCTACCGCGACGCGATCGACCTGATCCACGAGGTCGGGCTGGGCGAGGAGTTCTGCGTGCGCTCGGCGATCGGCGCGATGCCCCGGGACGGCAAGCTCCATCACTTCGACTACACGAAGCCGATCCGCACCTCTCTCGGGACGCGCTCCATATCCGCCCGCGGCAAGCTCCGGGCGCTGAAGCTCGCGGCCCTGACATTCCGTGCCCGCAAGAGCCTCGGCTACGACACCTACGACGAGCTTGCCGAGCTCGACACCGAAACCACCGCCGAGTACTGCGCGCCGGGAGCTGGGCGACGAGCTCTACAACTACTGCGCCGCGCCGCTGGTCAGCGGCACCTGGGTCGCCGATCCCGAGAACTGCTCCGTCGCCCTGCTGCTTTGGACGGTCCGGAACATGCTCGTCCCGAACGTCTACAACCTCGACTCCGGCGTCGTCGGGCTCCCCGAGGAGCTCGCCCGCCGGGTCGAGACACGCCTCTCGCATCCGGTGTCGAACGTGACCGACAACGGCAGCGAGGTCGAGGTGACCTTCGCGCCAGATGCCGGCCGCGACCGAGACCGAGAGCTTCGACGCCTGCGTGATCGCCACCACGGCGGAGCCCGCGCTGGCGATGTACCCGCAGATGGACGAGAACCACCGGGATCTCTACGAGACGACGTTAGCTACCGACGGCTCGGCAGCATCTGCATCGGACTCTCCCGGCGGCCGCCGGACCCTGCCACCTACTTCCTCGTCCCCCCCTACGAGGACCCGGACACGATCGCCGTGATCGCCGATCACATCAAGGCGCGGAACCGCGCGCCGGAGGGCAAGGGGCTGCTGACCGTGCTGCTCTCGCACGAGTACCTGGAGCGGACCGACGACCACACCGACGAGCGGATCCTCGAATACGCGATCGACCGCGCCGAGCAGTTCCACGGCCCCCTTGCCGACGACGTCGAGGAGAGCCTCGTCGTCCGGTGGCCGGAGTCGGTACCGGCGCTCGAGGCGGGGCGCTTCAAGCGGATCGCGCGCTTCCGCCAGAACGTCGACCGCGCGGCTCGGGTGCAGTTCGCCAGCGACCTCGACCGGATCCCCGGCCTGAACGGCGCGCTGGTCAGCGGCCAGGAGGCCGCGGGCCGGATCGCGGCGGCGGCCCCCGCGGCGCGTGGCGCAGCGACGGCCGCCGTTGCCTGAGCTGATCGTCGCCGGCGGGGGCCCGGCCGGGCTCGCCGCCGCGTTCCGCCTGCAGGAAGCCGGTCACCGGGTTCGCGTCCTCGAGGCGTCCGAGCGGGCGGGAAGCAAGCTGAGCTCGGGCGAGCGGGACGGGTTCCTGCTCGACCGCGGTGCGTTCTTCATCCCGACGACCCACCGGAACTTCCTTCGCCTCGCGGAGGACGCCGGGATCGCGGACGAGCTCGTCCCCGGCGGCTTCGGCTTCGGGATCGCCCGCAGCGGCGAGATCCATCAGCTCGACGGCAACCGGCTTGCCCGGGACTTCCTTCGCAGCGGCGTGATCTCGACGCGGGCAAAGCTGGGCGCAGCCAAGCTCGGCGTCGAGGCGGTCCGCGCGAGGCGGGCGACCGTCGACCGGATCGAGGAGGCTGGCCGCTACGACACCGAGTCGCTGGCGAGCTGGGCCGAGAGATCCCTGAATCCCGAGCTCGCCGGCTACGTGATCGACCCCGCGATCCGAGCGATCTACGCGACCGAGGGCGACGCCGTATCGCGGGTGGAGCTGCTCGGGATGCTCGCGCTGTTCGGCGGGGCGAAGCTCGTGGCCTTCCGCGAGGGCATGGCTGTCTATGCGGACCGGCTGGCGCAGCAGCTCGACGTCGTCACCGGCGCGAGCGTCCTCGAGGTCAGGCCGGTGACGGACGGTGCGGAGGTGACCTGGCGGGACTCCGCCGCGTCCGAGCGCTCCGAGACCGTCGACGGGGTTATCGTCGCCCTGCCCGCCCAGCTCGCGAGCGGCGTCCTTCCGGAGCTGGATCCGTGGCGGCGCGAGTACCTCGAGCGCGTCCGGCGCGGGAGGCTGGTGATCACGACCCTCGCGCTGTCCGCCGCGCCCGCCGGGATCGACGCGACCTACACGATGATCCCCCGCGCCGAGCACCCCTTCCTCACCGGCATCGTCTGCGACCACAACAAGGCCCCCGGGCGCACTCCCGCCGGCAAGGGGCTGCTGACGCTGGCGCTGAGCGAGCCGTGGTGCGAGGAGCACACCGACGATGACGACGAGTCGCTGATCGACACCTCGATCGAGGCGGTCGAGCGGTTCATGCCGGGGACGGCATCGAACGTCGAGTTCGCCGAGGTCAGCCGCTGGCGCCAGCAGTACTGCCCGGTGGGGCATTACGCGGGCCTCCGGGAGTTCCGCGCCCGGAGCGCGGGCGACGGAACGGTTCGGCTCGCTGGTGAGTACCTCTCCGCGCCCCACCTCTCCGCGGCCACCGCGGCCGGCGAGCGGGCGGCAGCCGAGCTGGGCAAGGCGCTGGCATAGGCCCGTCCAGGGCTCGATCGATAACGTGCGTTAACATTCCGCTCGACCCGAGGAGAGGTTTGCTGAATGCACGCATCGACGCGGCCCGCTGATCGGCCCCTGGAGACCGAGCGGGATCAGTTCCCGGAACTCGGGTTCTACGCACTGCCGGGGCAGGTCGACGATCCGGCGACGATCGTCATCGAGACCGAGACCGGCGAGCGGCTCGGCCTCGGATCGGTCTGGATCGCCGAGCGCTTCAACACCAAGGACGTCGCCGTCCTCGCCGGTGCGGCGGCGACCCATTCGAGCCGGCTCGGGATCGCAACGGGACTGATCGGAAACCTGCCGCTGCGGCATCCGCTCACCCTCGCGAGCTTCGCGAGCACGATGTCCGTCCTCTCGCGGGGTCGCTTCGCGCTCGGGATCGGGCGGGGAGTCGACCCGCTCGCGGACGCGACCGGCACCCCCCGCCTCACCCTGGACCTGCTCGAGGAATACGTGACCATCCTCCGGAAGCTGTGGAGCGGCGAGGAGGTGACCGGGGAGACGCCCGCCGGGGCAGTCGGCCGGATGAAGCTCGGGATGTCAGCTCGAGACCCCTCCCCCGATCCTCATGGCGGCGATGGGCGAGAAGACCACGTATTGGGCGGGCCGGCACTGCGACGGAGTCCTCTTCAACTCGCTGTGGAGCACCGAGGCGGTCAGGCGTTCCACGGAGCTCGTCCGCAACGGGGCCGCCGACGCCGGCCGCGATCCCTCGGAAGTGAAGGTGTGGACCATCCTGATCACCGCCTGCGAGGTGCCCGAGGAGACCATGCTGCGTAACGTGATTCGGAGGATGAACACGTATCTCTACTTCCCGGCTCACTTCGACCTGATCTGCCGCGCGAACGGCTGGGAAGAGAGGAGGGCGGCGGAGATCCGCGAGGCGGTAATGGCGATCGATGCCCAGTCCAAGGATGACTCGGGACCGCTGGGGGACGAGGCGACGAGCCGCGAGCTGGACGACCTGCGCCGGATGGCCGACCTGTATCCGGAGGAGTGGATCGACGAGGGAAACGCGGTCGGGACCGCCGACGAATGCGCACGAAAGACGGCGGAGCGCTTCGAGGCCGGGGCCGACGGCGTCCTGTTCCACGGCACCGCGCCCGAGGATCTGGCGCCGCTGCTCGATGTCTGGCCCGCCCACCGACCCGGCGAATTCGCCGGGCGCTCCGCCAACCCCGGACTATGAGCACCGAGTCGACCCCGAGGATCGCGACCGAGAGCCCGGCGGACCTGATCGGGGCCCCGAAGGACGACTGGGACCCGCTCCAGAGCTCGACCAAGCCCGTCCATCCCTGGACGACGACCAACCTGGGCGAGGCCGTTCCCGGCGTGATCAGCCCCCTCGGAATCGCCTATTGGGGCCTCCCGGGTGATCTGACCGCGCGCCGTGTCGGGTACGCGATCGGCGTGATGGCGAAGCGGGAGCTCGAGCAGCCGGAGGATCCCGCGGAGCGGATCCTTCGCAACTTCTACGGCCGACTCGCCACGAACCTGAACTACATGGGGCTGATCGGCGACCGGATGCCGGGAATAACCGGTGAGGGGGCCCTTGCCAGCCTGTTCGGCAAGCCGCCCGAGGGGATGACCTTCCACCCCACCAAGCGCCGGTATCCGTTCGTCGCCTACCGCTTCCCGAGAACCTTCCTGCGGGTGCCGCGCATGCTCGAGCGGGTCTGTCCCCGGATCGATTCGTGGTGGCGGCGCATGGTGGTGGAGGTCCCGAATCGCGACCTCGCCGGCGCAAAGGCGGCATTCGCCGAGTCGATCGAGATGTTCCAGCTCGGGATGGACACCCAGGTGACGGCGATGATGGGCAGCTTCCAGCCGATGTTCGACGCCCTGTCAAAGCTCGTCGAGCGAGCCGGCGTGGGCGACCTCTCGGTGCTCAGCGGGAGCGGCGGCGCAGAGATCGCCGTGGTCACCGACATCTGGCGGGCGTCCCGCGGCGAGATAACGGTCCACGACATCATCCGCAATCACGGCTTTCACGGCGCCGGCGAGGGTGAGGTCTCGAGCACCGTCTGGCGGGAGGACCCCGACCAGCTGCTGCCCGTGATCGAGCACTACAAGGGGCTGCCGGAGTCCGATGACCCCGGCCGGCTGGACGAGGACAGGGAAACGAAGCGCGCCGAGATGACCAAGGAGGTCCTCGCGGCGCTGCCGGGGTCGAGGCGGCCGGGCGCGCGGTTGATCCTCGAGCTCGCGAGGCGGCGGGTCCCCCACCGCGGCCGCGCGAAGCGGTCCTTCCTCCAGGCGATCGACGTCGGTCGGCTCTCGGCCCGCCGAGCGGGCGACCTGCTCGTCGCCGACGGAGTGCTCGAGGACCGCGACGACACCTTCTACCTGACCGGCGAGGAGCTCACCGGCACCCTGCCGGACCACGTTCGGGAGCTGGTCCGCAAGCGCAGGCAGCGCCGCCGGACCTACGAGCACATCGGCTTCCGCTCGACCGAGTGGATGGGGATGCCGGACGCCTACGTCGCCGAGGAGGAAGTCGCGGCGGACGGCGGCGACGGCGTGATCACGGGGACGGGGGCAAGCACGGGCGTCGCCGAGGGCGTCGTCCGCGTCGTCACCCAGGATCCCGACTTCGCCGAGATCGACCCGGGCGAGATCCTGGTCGCCCCGACCACGGATCCGAGCTGGGCCTCGATCATGTACGTCTCCTCCGGGCTCGTCGTCGACCTCGGGGGCATGCTCAGCCACGCCGCCGTCGTCGCCCGCGAGCTCGGCATTCCCTGCGTCGTCAACACCCGCGACGGGACGAAGCGGCTTCGCACGGGCGACCGCGTCCGCGTCGACGGCAAGGCCGGCACTGTCGAGGTCCTCGAGCCGGTCCCGAGCTGAGGGACCCGATGCTCCTCACGGGCTTGGAGGACCCGCTCCACTCGCTGAGCGGCGAGGACGAGCACTGGACGAGGGCGAACATGGGCGAAGCGATGCCCGGAGTCGCGACGCCCCTCAGCGCCACCGTCTGGAGCGACACCGTCGATCGCGGCCTGGTCGCCGGGGCCCACGCGCTGGGAGCGATCGCGGGGGGTGAGCGCGAGACGCTCGGGCCGCCCGGCGATCGTCTCATCCGGATGTTCCATGGCCGGGCCGCGGTCAAGGCCGACTTCCTCGCGCTGGTCGGAGACCGGATGCCCGGGACGAGCGGTGAGAAGGTGGTCAGCTCGCTCTTCGGCGAGGCCCCGGACACCATGAGCTTCCATCCGACGCGCCGCCGCTATCCGTTCGTCGCGGCGAGGCTCCCGTCCGCGTTCGCCCGCTACCCACGCCGCGTGCGCGCGCTGATGGCTGACTACAACGACTGGTGGAGCGCGGTTGTCGAGCGCATCCGTGCCTCCGATGAGCATGACGCTCGGCGCCTTCTCGGCGAGGCGAGGGAGCGTTTCGGGCGAGCGGTGATGGTTCAGAGCGTGGCGGTGATGACCTGTGTACAGCCGAGCTACGAGGCCCTGGCCCAGGCCGTCAACGACGTGGGCGCGGGCGATCTCTCGGTACTGAGTGCACCCCCGGGAGGCGCCGAGTCGGCGGTGGTCAGGGACCTCTGGCGCGCCTCGCGCGGAGAGATCGGCGTCACCGACATTGCGGCGCGGCATGGTTTCCACGGCCCGTTCGAGGGGGAGCTCTCGGCACGCGTCTGGCGCGAGGACCCGGCACCACTCGAACGGATGGTCCAGCAGTACGCAGATCTCGACGGCGATCAGGACCCCATGGTGAGGGAGGCGACGCTTTCCCGGCTCCGGGAGGCGGAGCAGGCGAGGCTGCTCGCCGGGGCAAGCGCGGCGCGGCGCCCGGCGATCCGCATTCTCGTGCGACTGGCCCGCACGAGGATCCCGCTTCGGGGGATGGCGAAGCGCTCGATGCTCCAGTCGCTCGACGTCGCCCGCGCCGCCGCACGGGTGCTGGGGTCGAGCCTCGCCGCGGATGGCCGTCTCGACCAACCCGACGACGTCTTCTACCTCACCCTCGACGAGGCGCTGGCGCCGCCGTCGGGAGACCTGGGCGAGATCGTCGCGGGGCGCCGGGCGGCCCATGAAGAGCACGCGCGGATGGAGATCCCCGAGGCCTGGCGGGGAAATCCTCCGGACGGGCGGGCCGAGAAGGCGCCGGATGAGCGGGCGTCGATCGTGAAGGGTGAGGGCGTCAGCGCCGGCGTGGTCGAGGGCACCGCCCGGGTCGTCGAGGACCCGGCATTCACGCAGGTCGAGCCCGGCGAGATCCTCGTCGCCCCGACGACCGACCCGAGCTGGTCGTCGATCATGTTCGTCTCCTCGGCGCTGGTCGTCGACATCGGGGGAGCGCTCAGTCACGCCGCGGTGGTCGCGCGCGAGCTGGGCATCCCGTGCGTGGTCAACACCCGCTCGGGCTCGCGGACTCTGCGGACCGGGGACAGGGTGCGGGTCGACGGTGCAGCGGGAACGGTCGAGATCCTGGAGGCGACGTGAGCTTCGAGGACTGGGACCCGATGCACAACGACTCGCCGGACACGCTCTTCTGGACGATGACCAACGCCGGCGAGGCGATGCCGGGGGTGCAGACGCCGCTCAGCATCACCGCCTGGAAGGACCTGGCGACAGTGGGATTCCAGAAGGCGGGCGAGGCGTTAGGAGTCTTCACCGAGGAGGACGGCATGCCGTGCCTCGGACTCGAGATCTTCTACGGACGCGGCGCGATGTCGGTGACGTTCCTCGGAGTGCTGGGCGATCGCGCGCCGGGCACGACCGGCGAGCAGGCGGTCAAGGGTCTGGTCGGCTACGTGCCGGAGGGGATGACCTTCTCGCCGACCCGGCGCTTCTACCTGAGCGTGCTGCGCCGCTATCCGCGGACCTTCATCACCGTGCCACGAAGGGTTCGAGACCTCGTCACGCGCCAGGACGAGTGGTGGCGGCGAGGTGTCCTCGGCTCCGATCGGCTCGACGAGGCGGGGACCCGCAGGCTTCTGGACGAGGCGTTCGAGCGTCATCGGGAGGCGACGATCACCCAGTGCATCGCCGTCTTCAACGCCGTCCAGCCGGTGCACGACGCCGTCGAGCAGCTGGTCGCCAGGCTCGGCGCCGGCGACAAGTCGAAGCTGACTGCGCCCGTCGGCGGAGCCGAGATGGAGGTGGTCGCTGACATCTGGCGCGCGTCGCGTGGAGAGCTCTCGGTCGAGCAGGTGGTGGCGCGGCACGGCTTCCACGGACCGCTCGAGGGCGAGATCTCGAGCCGGGTCTGGCGGGATGACGACAGGCCTCTGCGAAAGCTGATCGACCGCTATGCCGGCCGGCCGGAGAGCGACTCGCCGCTCGCCGCCGAAGGGAGGAGAAGCCGCGAGCGCGCGGAGGCTGAGGCCGAGCTGCTCGCGGCCGCGCCGCTTCACACCCGGCCGGCCGCCCGTCTCGTCCTGGCGCTCGCGCGCCGCCGGCTCCAGCTGCGGGGTGTCGCGAAGCGCTCGATGCTCCAGGGCTTCGACGGCGTGCGGGCGAGCGCCCGCCGGCTCGGCGAGCTGCTCGCTCGGGACGGCGCCTTCGACGACCCCGAAGACGTCTTCTATCTGACGACCGACGAGATCCGCCGACCGCTGCCGCGCGACGTCAAGGACCTCGTCGGCCGCCGCCGGGAGCGGCGGGCCGAATACAGCGGCTACGAGCTGCCGACCAACTTCTCCGGCGTCCCCAGCCCCGATCCCGATCGAGGACGCCGAGGCCGCGACCGGTCGACGAGCAGTCGGTGGTCGAGGGAATCGGCGTGAGCGGGGGGGTCATCGAAGGGGTGGCCCGCGTCGTCACCGACCCGGACTTCGCCGAGGTCGCGGACGACGAGGTGCTCGTTACGCCGACCACCGACCCGAGCTGGTCGTCGATCATGTTCGTCTCCTCGGCGCTGGTCGTCGACATCGGGGGAGCGCTCAGCCACGCCGCGGTGGTCGCCCGCGAGCTCGGGATCCCCTGTGTGGTGAACACCCGGAGCGGGACGAAGGCGATCCGGACCGGGGACCGGGTCCGTGTAGACGGGACGGCCGGGAAGGTCGAGGTCCTCGACCGAGCGACTGTGCGCGGATGACCGGCGAGTGGGGCCCTACGCCGGTGATAGTTGGCCAGAAAGGAGCCGTAGAAGATGTTGCCCGGCTTCAGATTGGCTTGGACGCGGGAGAGGTTGCTGCCCCGCATGGTATCGGAGGTGTCTTGTCCTTTGGGGAGTTCGTCTACGATCGTCTGGAAGCGTTGGAGGTCGATGCTGTCGGAGAACCAGATGCGGCCACGCTTGATCGGACCGGAGACGCCGAGACGAGGGGACAGACGCGCCCATGCGCAAGCCTTTGTGAAGGTCGAATCCGGGAACGAAATTGGTGGCGGTGTAGCGAAGCTTGTCGTCGCCCATTTTGGTTTCGATGGCGACGGCCCCAGCCGAACCTTTGCCGGCTTGTGGGGACAGATAGCCGGAGGAGTACTCGACGGAGCGAACAGCGTCCACGCTCAGACGAGCTTCGAACGTGCCAGTGATGGGATCGCCGACGTTGAAGCCGTCGAGTGTGTAGAGCACCTGGTTTTCGGCGCCGCCGGCGAAATGAAGGCCTCCGTGTCTGTCCTGGACGACACCTGGCATGAGGCGGAAGGCATTGCGGAGGTTGCGATTCTGCGCGAACGGCACGTCGAGGATGTCCATGCCACTAAGAGCGTGCGCGGTGTGGTTGCGTTCGAGTTCTACGACGGTGTCCTGGGTGGCGGTCACTTTGACGGATTCGAGGATTTCGCGCTTGTGGTTGAGGACTATGACGAGCTCGCGGCCGGGAGAGATTTCGACCGAATAATTCTCCAATGCAAAGAAGCCGTCGCGCCATGCCGCGACTCTGTATTCGCCCGCCGCGAGCACGTGGAAATCGAAGGCGCCGGTGGCATCGGCGCGGGTGTCGGCTGAGTCGGCGGACAAGCGGATATGAGCTCCGGCGACCGGGGCGTTGGTCTCATCTACGACCTTGCCCTTGACAATGATTTCAGCCGCCCCGGCCGGCGCGAGGACGACGGAAATCAATACGAGCGCATACACATACGTCACGACGTTCCAGGCGATTTGCGAACCCAGGTGTCCTCGTCAGGTGCATAGCAAAAAGAAGGTCGAATGAAGCGAGGCAACCGGGGCCTAAGCCTGCCCCAACGGATAGATAATGCGCTTGAAGATGGTTTTTTGCAATGGTTTTTGCGGGATTTTCGAGGTTTGGAAGGTGTTCTCGGAAACTCGAACGTAGACCGCTTGGCCGGAGGCCGCGGCGGTGCGATCCGGCCCCTCCGTTCAACCCGTTCGTCTTGTGCTTGATTGTGAATAAATCGCCGATCCTGAGATCTGCCTACCCCCATGGATTCCACGGCATCTCAGAGATTGGGCGCGTGATCCGACGATGCGGCCGATTAGTAGCCCGCTACCAAACCGCGGAGTTCCCGATCGGCGCGAATACCAGGATCGTTGTGATCACCGGCAACAGACTTGGGTGTAATATCCGAAAACTCGATCGCATTGAAAACACAGGTAGTCGCCGTCTGCTCGGAAGAACGTTAGGCCAACGTTAAGAGGAGATTTCAGGGGGGTGTAACGTTGTGTTACCTCGCGGGACAGTTGCCTGGCGCTGCGTTGAATCAACAGTTTGAGTTGACAAACCAGAGTGCCTGGCGGGCTGTTGCCTCCAGTTGCAGATCGTACGATTCGAGATAAGCAGCTGCGAGATGGCTGGTAATGCGGGCCGTATCAAAGCCTGGCAAATCCGGGATATCCGCCACGGGGCGGATATCCTCGATCCGCCCGATGCATGCGCCCGGGCCCGGCGCGAAGATCCGCACCTTGGTATTTTATCCGAAGATCGTCGCTAACGGGCCTTTTGCTCATGGAGCAAAATACTTCCGAAGCCAGGCTTTGATACGTCAGGCGAATTTTGCGCCGCGTGAAATTATGCGCGGAGGGGGCGTGACGCGACACGCGATGATCAGCTATCATTCCACGCCCGAGCAGGAAGTGATCTTCACCGCACTCGAAATCGGTGGCGACTGGTATGACCTCTGATGGTTGGAGATTCGCTTCGGTAATAGGGTTTTTCTTTGATGAACTCGAATTCCATATGCCGCGGCGCACGCTCCTGGCCTCCGGGACCGTAAAACAAGTCTCAGGACGCCAGACCCACCGGCTCTACCCACAGCGCGGATATATCGACCTTTTGGGAGCCGTTTTCGGCCGCAATACCTACGAAAACCGCGGCTGTCACAGCAAGATTCGTCAATGCGCAGACGGTCCAACTTACGGGACTGACACGCGACGGGCTGTTCCTGATCGAGCAGGGTAAGGTGACCAAGCCCGTCGTCAACTTCCGGTTCAATGAAAGCCCTGTCCGCATGCTGCAGAACACGGTCGCGATAGGCAAGCCCGTTCGGACGCGCGGTGGAGACAGTGGGATGATTGTCCCTCGGCTTCTAGTGAAAGAGTTTCCCTTCACCAGCATCAGCGACGCGGTATAGCCGGGAGTGTCCGGCAACTTGCGGTGCGGCAGCTTCGAAACCATGCGCTTTGGCACTGTTGTACGTAGTCAGAACCATATCGGCAGCACGGTTAACGTATATGAGTGTTTCATCGGATGACCTCCTTAGGGGGCGCGAATTCCCCAAACACTCACCGAAACAGTTCGGACAAATGTCGGGCACAGAGAGGGTTAAGGGGGTCTGATACTCTTGGCCGTGCATGCGACGAAATACCGGCCCGCACTGGTCTTGCAAGACTTAGTGGAAGTACCTTGTACGCAAATCGCACTTAGCCAGCTTGCGAGAACTACAAGGTCTCGCCCACCTAAGCAGCTTTCTTGCGCGCGGCCTGCTTCGCCGTTGCCAGAACCCGAATCGCTGCAGCAGCGGCTCTCTTCGCTGCCCACCTTTTCTTTAGCGCCGCAATTATATTAGCCTTACCTGCTGCACTAAGTTTCCGCTTGGGCTTGGAAGCTTTCGGCGCGACTTTCGCAGAAGCGGCAGACTCACTTCGAGCCTTTGCCCATCTGCGCTGCTGGCCTTCCTTCATGCGCTTTTAAAGCCGCCGGACTCATTTTACGCCGGGTATTAGCGACTTTGGTTTCAACGACTGGAGCCGGGCCACCGTTTTGCATGGTGAACCGCGAAACGGTGTCGAAAATCGTGCAACCGCGGCCCACGACTGGCGGAAGGAGCGCGTAGCCCGATCTGCCGAGACTGACCCGAACTCTGAATTCGCCCGCTGCTAAAGCGTTTTAAGGAAAGCGATCAGAGCGCGTTTGTCTTCGGGAGTTAACTTGAGCCCGTACTCGATGGCCCTTGACGGCTCGAGTCTTGATGCCATAACCGACAAAACCTGTGGGGACGTAATCCTCGCGCAGGCGGCGCGCATCGAACCAATCTTCGAGTGTTGCCACCGAACCGTTATGCTCGAATGGCCCGCGATACCAGACGCCTTTCAGAGAAGGCACTTTGTAATATCCGGTGCCGCGCCTGGTCTTCATCGTCAAATCCGGATTGGTGCCGACCGAAACTTGCAGGATGTCGTACTTCCGGGCGTGATCCTCCGGCACCTTGAATCCAACGGCAGGCGTCAGCTTGTTGTTCGTGTAGAGCGGCGGTGTATGACATCCCGTGCATCCTTCCCGCTTGAACACCGCTTCACCGCGCCGCAGCCAGAGCATCGAACTTGTTGGGGTTCGGCGGAGGTTCCAGGGAATAGATATAGAGCGCGAGAGCATAAAGCTGTTCATCACTGTATCGTGAGAGATCCCGCACGCACCTCCGGCAATAACTTTGCGACCTCATCGATCGGCGAAAAGTCGCCGTAACGGGCCAGAATGTCTGTGTCCTGGTTCAGTGCTGCGTAACGCATCAAATCTCCGATGTCTCGATGCTGCACCAGACCCGTCGCATCGAGGTAACGTCTATCCTGGATGCCAATGAGATCCGGGATTTTTGCTGGAGCCCGAGGGCTGGTTCCATGACGTGCGAGTACACCTGGCGGGATGGCTTCGTGTAACGAAACCAACTCTTCCGTGGATAACTGGTCTATCGGATAAGGATCGGGCTTTATCCATGGTGTGGCATAATAGACTACGCTCAAAAGCTCGAGACAGGACCAGATCAGTAGCGGGATCGATGTTCAGGGCTGTGGCCGACCTGCCGGCTGTCCAGCGCCAAAGCCCGATCGGAGGGAAAATTCCCCTGCGCACCTTTAATGATCGCACCATTCGCCATGACGCGTGTGTGGCACATGCCGCACGAAAACACTCCGATCTCGACTTTGCCTTTCTCTCGAATCACGTACCTGTAAAACGGCAGCGTTCCATCCGCAGCCACGGGCGCACCAGTCGCTTCATACCATCTCGGATCGCGGAGGTACTGGTTGTCGGCCCTGGGGGCGATCCCCCCAAAGCCGATGGGCGCGTCGAAAACCAGTTCTCCGGCCGTAATCCAATCTTCTTTGGTTTTCAGCAGCGTGGGGTCGAAGGCAATTTCGGGCTCTTGTTGTTCAAGCCATTCGAAATATCCTGCCGGCTCTTTACTCGGATGGTAAACCGGGTAGCTTTTATGAATCGCACGAACCGGCAGCTTGTAGTACGAACTCGAGTCGATCTGTACGGGACTCGCTTCCGGCGCGGCCAATGGCACCTCCAAAGAAGCCACCGCCGCATCATCCCAGGTTTTGGGAATCTGCGGGCGAAAAGGCTCGTTTGGTCGCTGTTGGGCAAGAGCAACAAAGACGGGAGCGCCTCCCCTCATTCTCCAGAGAGCTGGTGTTACCGACCGCTTGAATTCGTCTAGGAGCTGACCAAAATAAACCAGCACAATGGCAACCTACCACGAGACCAGCAACGGCCAGCGCGGCCCCTAACAGTGACTCTATGCGATCCCGAGCGGCGTATCGGAATACCGGACCGTATTCTTCATGGGCATCCTCCTAAATGTGTTAGCGGAAGAATGCCGAGGCAGGGATCATGCACGAGCGAAGACGGTTGATCGGTCCAACGGAGGTGAGGACTGTTATGATACGCGGAGCGCCCCAACCACGCTGTATACATTAGAGGGCTGGACCGACAAGCGCGATAGGCAGCCTCAACAGGGCAGCCATCAAAGAAATGAGCGATCGTCTTGACAGACAATCGGTAACGCCTGAAAACTTCCGCGCGTATTCGCGAGGTTTTCGAGTCGGCGTTGGAACGCCCACCTGAGGAGCGGCAAGCTTTTGTTGAGAGCGCCTGTGCTGGTGACACGCTTCTGATTCAAGAAGTGAAGCGGATGCTGGCCGCTGAAGATCAACCCGATCGGCTCCTGGACGCTGCGGAACCAGTTTCCTCGCCGTGCGCGCACGAAGTGAATGTCCGTCCTGCAAAGCGCAGATCGCCGTCTCGCATCGTTTCTGCCCATTTTGCGGTACGCCGGCAGAATCCGTCAGCCGCGCGGAAGGCCGATTCCGCGCGGGAGCTCTGTTCGCGAACAGGTTTCGTATCGTTGGCTTGATCGGCCGCGGGGGCATGGGCGAGATTTATCGCGCCCACGATTTAGAGCTGGATCAGACCGTCGCGCTGAAGTTTCTGACGGCAGTCCGATTCGACGCGCGCGCCCGAGGCCGCCTGCGCAATGAAGTCCGGCTGGCAAGGCAGGTCACGCATCCAAATGTGTGCCGGGTCTACGACATCGGCGAGGCTCAAGGGGAGCTGTACTTGTCCATGGAGTATGTGGACGGGGAAGATCTTGCAGCCTTGCTCCGGCGAATTGGAAAACTGCCGATGGATAAGGCCGTCGAGATTGCGCTCAAACTCTGTGCGGGGTTGGCGGCGGCGCATGCGAAAGGCATGCTGCATCGCGATCTGAAGCCGGCCAACATCATGATTGATAGTTCCGGCGAAGTTCGGATTATGGACTTCGGACTCGCGGCGATCAGTGATGAGCTCAGGGCCACGCAAGTGTCCGAAGGGACACCTTATTACATGGCGCCCGAGCAATTGGCTGGGGAAAAGGTATCGGCGCAGAGCGATATCTATGCGCTGGGCCTGGTGTTCTACGAAATGCTCACCGGCAAGCCGCCGTTTACGGGCAACACGCCTGCCGAACTGCGGCGGTTGCGTGAGGAAAGCCGCATCACGCCGCCGTCGATGTTCGTCTCCGATCTGGAGCCCACGGTGGAACGCGCGATTCTGCGGTGTCTGGATCCCGACCCCAAAATGCGTCCGGCGTCCGCGCATGCCGTCGCCGCATTGTTGCCGGGAGGCGATCCACTGGCCAGGGCTCTGGCCGCAGGCGAAACACCATCGCCGGAAATGGTCGCGGCTGCGGGTTCCACCGAACCGGTACGGCCGGCAGTAGCGATCCTGCTGCTCGCCGGCATTGCCGTGGGCGTCGCTGCATTGTGCGTGATTGCCCCCAAGGTGCAATTGCTCAGCTGGCTTTCCCTGGAGAAACCGCCGGAAGTCCTGATAGCCCGGGCGCGGGAGATCGCGAATCAACTCGGTTACAACGAACGTCCTGCGGATTGGGCTTGGGGTTTTCGGTTTGAAGAAGGCTACTTCGAGATACATGCAGACGAAGGTATCGGATGACGAGCAGTGGCGGAAGGCCCTTTCGCTACCTCCACCTCCCTTATCGTTCTGGTACAGGCAAAGCCCGGCCCCGATTCGCGCGACGCTTGGACGCCTAGCCACCCGGTCACCTCATCGAACGCGTGCTTCCGGACGATCCTTTAAGAGCGCCCGGCATGCTGTCCGTGGATATGGACTTAGAAGGGCGATTACTTCGATTCTCTGCCGATTCTCCATCGACTGACGCTTCAACAGTGCCGGCGGACGAGGGGCAATCGCCGGATTGGTCTGGTTTGTTTGCCGCCGCGGGTCTGGATCCGGCCCATTTGAGCCCCATTACTCCGTTGACCACGCCTCGGGTACCGACAGACGCGCAGGCATCATGGACTGGTTCATACAACGAACGCCCTGACATAACGCTGCGAATTGAAGCCGGTTCCTTTCGTGGGAGAATCGCAGTCTTTCGAAATTGCAGCGCCGTGGACTGGAGCCGGTTCGCTGCCTGCGGACTCTTCATGGTCGTTTGCATTCTTCTTGTGAACCTTGCATTCATGTTGGCTGCTGCATTCTTCGCGTACCGTGAACTGGAAAACCGGCCGTGCAGACATTTCGGGCGCAGCGAGAGTGGGTCTGTTCTTTTTTGTGCGTATCTTACTGGTTTGGGCCCTGGCCAGCCATCACCCTAGCGCTCCGCTGGCTCTGGAAGGTCTGATGGACAGGGCGTTGCGTCTTGCATTTTCTGAGGGCGCAATCATGTTTGCTTTGTATCTGGCGCTGGAGCCATGGGGACGTCGGCTGTGGCCTCGCTCCATGATTACGTGGTCGCGGGTTCTTACCGGTCAGTGGCGCGACCCGCTTGTGGGGCGTGATGTCTTGATTGGTCTGCTCGTAAGCGCCGGATTCTGTCTACTGTTGCGCCTAAGGGAATTCGACATCATTCGGCTGGGTGGGCCTCCCAGTGCGTTTTCGGGAATACCGAACACCGAGAATTATTTTCTTTATCACTTGATGGGCCCTTTCTCCGCGATGACGGGAATGCTGCATGCTGTATTGACTGGATTTGGGGGCGCATTAGTTGTCTCGGGCTGGCTTCTTATAGGCGGGGCTCTTCTTCGCAACAAATGGCTTCCCGCCGCCCTTTTTCGTGCTGGTTAATCCGGACCTGTCCCCCTTCCAGGCGCACTGGACCACAGCGTTACTGGGTTTATTGGCTTCGCTCCTTGTGGTATGGACAATCTACCGGTTTGGCGTTTTTGTATTTGGGGTCACTCAATGTGGCATCAGTGTCATGACGGCCATTCTGACCACCGACTTCACGATGTGGTACGGGGCGAGTTCAGTAGCCGCCATCATCGTGGTCAGCGGATTCGCTCTTTTGGGATTCCGGCTGTCGCTTCTCGGCAGGCCGCTTTGGAGCAACATCACGAATCCGGCTGCAATCGCCCGATAAGCCAGGCTCGAGCAACTCTCCAGTCGCGTTTCACCGTAATGACCGAGACGCCCAGCACCTCCGCGATTTCCTCTTCCTGCAATCCACCGAAGAATCGCAGCTCAACCACCCGCGCGGCGCGAGGATCGGCCTTTTCCAGCTTCGCCAAGGCCTGATCCAGCGCAATGAGGTCTTCGTTTCCAGCCACAGGACTCCATCCATCAACCGCCGACAGGCTCAAGCGCTGTTGCTCGCCTCCACGCTTTTCAGCCGTGCGAGCGCGGGCGTAGTCAATCAGAATCCGCCGCATCGTCTGGGCCGCGATGGCAAAGAAATGCGCGCGGTCACGGTATGCAATATTTTCCGAACCGAGAAGCCGAATGCAGAGTTCATTGACGAGCGCGCCTGGTTCAAGCGTGTGGTGAAGCCGTTCGTGGTGAAGAAAACGAGCGGCGATCCGCCGCAGCTCCGGATACACGACACCGAACAGCCGCTCACCAGCGTCCTGATCGCCGTCGCGCCAGTTTGTCAGCCACGCGGTGATTTCCTCGGAACCCGGAATCCTGTTTTCCATCGTTCCGCATATGATACCGAGGGCGGCCCTCGTTTCCTATTCGGCGTACCGAATGACCTCCTTGAGCAGACGAGCGAAATCCGGAGAGCGGATCCTCTGACTACCGCATCAATTCGGTCGTATCGACTCGAGTGCAGGCCACTCTTGAATGTAAAACCGGCAACCATAAATGGCCCTTTCCGTGGAAGGACTTCTCAACATTAACCGCGTAGTGTAGAGTTTTGATCAATCACTTTGACGGATAACGCGCTTATCCGGCCAATCATGATGCCCGCGAAGGGTTAACTTCGTTCGAGAATGTGGCGCGTGCACAGATTGGACCGGATAAGCGACAAAAACCGGCCAAACTGCTTGACTCTAAGTCGCTTACGCTAGGCTTTTCGCGCAAACAGATTTGGCCGGTTTTTTTACCCTAGCCGCGGATTTGAACGCAGGGACTGCTTCGCCTTCGCGGATTAGAAACAGAAAATGCCCAACGTTTCCGGGCCGTGGGCACCGCATCGAACCAGCAATTCCAGTTGCTATGCCGACAAGGCAGGTGTAATCGGGATCACTCCGCGGCCTGCCGCTACTTGAGCAGGTTCAAACCCGGTCGCGCACCGCCGCCTTCGGGCCTCGGTCACAACCCCGAGTCCTTTGAGGCGTCCGATGCGGGCTATGAATCGCAGCACGAACCCGCCTGATTGTGCGGCCGCCACCGCCGCAGTCCCGATGTATTCTCCAGTCGGCGCTCTCTCTCGATTACCGTCCGACGGCGGCGCTTTTTGTACGGCGGAGGATCGTTTCGGCCTCGTCCAGCAATTGCCTGCTGTGCTCACGCAGGGCGTGATATTTCCCGGACAGCTGGTGGGTCGCATCCTCCACCACCTCCCCGCTGCGCTCGTAAAGATCCTCACACTTGTCCACCAACTCCTTACCCGCGTCGATCAGGTAATCCGCAACTTCTTCTCCCTGGCGGCGTAATCTCCGGCGAGTGCGTGCGCCTGACGCCGGCGCCATCAGCAGTGCTGTCGCCGCACCGATCGCGGCCCCCAGAAGGAAGAATGCTGCTCGGTCTCCCGCTCTTGTATCGCTCATAGTCTCTCCTTAGCCGAAGATAGCGCTCTCCATCCGAGCTTAGCGCTTTCCCAACCCTCTGTAACTCGTCCACAGTTGCGGAAATTCGGCCCCAAAACCATTGCGACCAATGGATGATCCGCGGGTAGTCGCCAAGTGTTTACCCTCGCGCCGGTCAACTTGACGGGAAACGCGCGACCGTTCCTTCGCCGATCGGGCACCTACCCTGGCCGTGAGTGACCACCGGGCACTCGCAGCGCCGTAGTCACGTTGATTGGCGGCGCGGGCACCGCCGAATTAACAACCCGCGGCTGGTCTCCACTGGAGCTGCCCGGGCCTTTTTGCTTTAGCGCACAGGCTGGCCGATGCCGAGAAGGTTGCCCTCGCTGTCCTTAAACCAAGCGCCCTTCTCTCCGCTCCCTTACTCGGATAGTTCCCGGCTATGTCGGCGATGCCATTCACCGTTTTCAACCCAGGCAGGTCGTATTCTTCGAACACTACACCGCGCGCCCTGAGCGATGCCACCGTTGCCTCGATGTCGGCTACCTCCCATCCCATCTGAGTGTGGCTGCCGGACGCCGCGCCGGCGGACTCGAACAACGCGAAGAAGCTGTTGCCACAGCGGTAGCGAAGGCCTCCGGGGCGCTCCTCCACCGGTTCCAACCCCAGCTTCTCCGAGTAGAACCTTCTGGCCCGTCTCAGGTCTTGAGCGGGAAGCCGAGTAGCAACGTCACTGTCTTCGAGCATCGGCATTCCTACTCTGACTATCTTAGCGGCGCGAGCGAGGACTTTGGCCCACTACGGCCTTCGTTAACCGGAACATAGCCGGCATGCAGTCGGGCGCACGCGATACGGCTGAAGTTGGACGCCCATCTGCTGGCTGTCGCGATGTCTCGCGCGTGGCAGTCCGACATAGTAACCGATGGCCTCCCGTTGCCGTTTTCTCGCGCCTATGTCAATGCAGAGGGCCGGAGACGGAGAGCCGCTTGCCGGCGGAAGCGCGCGCTTCGCCGATTCCGTCCGGGTTGTCTGCGTCGAACCCGAACATGGCCGGGCCTAAAAGCCGCTACGAGTCTGTGTCCGCGCTGCGTGTGATCCGCCAGGCGCCGCCCCCGGAGCAGCTTCACTCGCGTCCACAACGGGTCAAATCCGCGGCATAGCGACAACACGTTTTCAAATGGCCAACTAGAGTGCCGACCATCCGAAAGTCGATGTCCCTACGACATAGCACATCCAAAGCAGGTGGTTCGCTTCGAGGGTCGTGCCGGTGACTGTTCTTAGCGAAAGTTCTCCACGAGCATGAGGTCGCTACCCACGGGCACTATACCATCAGATCCCGGCCACCCTCGAACTGCCTCTCGCCCCGCATCGGCAGGCAAACGCGAAGCGAAAAAAAAATTCGGCAAAAGCCCTCGACTCTATGACTACATGTTTAGGAATGTTCAGGATGCAAGCAGCGGCGGCTGTTTTGGCGTGGCGATCAAACTCTTCAGCTCCTATTTATTCAGGATGTCCCCCAGGTTTAGAACCAGACTCGGAAGTCAATGTCCGATTTTGACTGCAATCGTTCGATCTCCTATGCTGGTCTACTGGAGTGCGATTGTTCCGGACCAGTGCGTTGATTCTCGCGTTGTTGGCTGGCCTCACTTCCGCACCGTTCACTCACGTTCATGAGCACGGTGGCGGAGAAGACCATCACAGAGGACTGCAGACACATGCGCACGCATTGCCAGACGCTCATCACCAAGACGGCTCGACGTTGCAAGATGTCGACCCCGCCGACGACGAACAATCAATCAATTGGTTCCAGGTGGCCCGCTGGGCGGGTTTATTTTTCTATGTAGCTCCGGAGCGAACCATTCTTCCGGAGCCGTTCAAGGAATCAGAGTTTTTCCGTCCAGCGCCCGCTGCGAGCAGTCACGATCCGCCCGGATTAGCACGCCTTTCAGCCCGACCTCCTCCTTCCCTTCCTGCCTAATCGTTGGCGCACCATCCGTGTGCGCCCGTTTCCGTTGAATTTTGCTTAGGAGATTTCTATGCAGTTGCAGCTGCGCGCTCCGGTATGCGCGCTTGTGTCCCTGTGCTGCCCGCTGCTGAGTTTTAGCAGGAGTGGACAGAGAAGCAGGTTATGGATCGGTTCCTGGAACAGAGTCCATTCGCCCGCGAGGCGCGTGCACGTATTGAGGCCACGCGCGACGAGTTGCGGCACGGACGCTATGGCCGAATCCCGCGCTGACGGCCTGGCGCGAGGGTGCCGGATATACCGCGTTCATCCAGGTCGAGCAACAGTTCCCGATCTCCGGACGATTGGGTCTGCTGAAGCGGGCCGGAGGCGGCGGCGGTATCGGTCACGGAGTCGGAAACCGCCACAGTCCTATGGGCGCTGCACTCGGAGGTGCGGATCACGTTCTACCATGCGCTTGCGGCGCAGCTTCGCGAATCCGTGATCGCAGATGCAATGCGCGAACTGGAGGATGTCGTCCGCATTCTTCGGCTGCGCGAGCAGGAGCAGGAAGGATCCCGCTACGATCGCTTGCGTGCCGAGCGCGAACTTGCCGAATACCGTTCGCACTGGCGATCGCGCGCAGCGACGCGGCACAAGCGCGCGCTGCCTTGAGGAGTTTCCTGCTGGATGGCAGCAGCGTATCGCGCGTGGCCGGCGCTTTGGACACTATCGCCATCGTGCCCCCAATCGAACGGCTATTCCAACTCGCGCTTTCCAGTCGCGCCGACTACATCGCGGAGCAGCGGCAAGAGGAGCGATACGCGCTTGAAAGCCGCGCTGCTTCCCGACTGCGTTATCCGGAGCCCACCGCACTTGCCGGTATCAAGCGCTCGGACGTGGGCGAGCCGCGAATCGCAACCGGGCCCGCAATCGCGGTTGCCGTTCCACTGCCGATTTTCAACCGCGGCAAGACGGAAGTCCAGCGGTGGAACGCGGAACGGGAACGCGCGATGGCGCGGCGCGAAGGACTATTAAGACGAATTCGCGGCGAAATCGCGGCTGCCGCAACTTCGCTTGAAGCGCGAAAGGCTGCCATCGAGCAGTACCGCAACGAAGTCACACAGGCCGGGCAAGACTTGAGCAAGATCGCCCGCGTGTCGTACGAGGAAGGCGAGATCGGGATTCTAGAGCTGCTCGATTCGTACCGCGTCAACCGGCAGGCGCTGCTGCGGCTGCTGGAACTGCAGGTTCTTGCCAAAGAGGCACAAATCGAAATGGATCGGGTTGTGGGCGAGGAGGTCGTGCAATGAGGAAATGGATCGTGCTGGCGATCGCTGCCGCCACATTGGCCGCGTGCAGCAAGAAGGCTTCTCAATCTGTCGCGAAGCAGGCGGTGCCCGAGGAACCGGAAGGATTTTCCGTGACCCGGTGGAGCCCGCGAACTGAGTTGTTCATGGAGTATCCCGCTTTGATCGCCGGACAAACCGGGCGTTTTGCGGTTCACCTCACACGGCTGAACAATTTCAAACCCCTACGAGCGGGCAAGGTCGAGGTGCAGCTTGCCTCCGCTGACGGCGTACAACGGTTTTCAGCCGATGGGCCATCCCGTCCCGGGATTTTCGGCGTTGATGTGAAACCAGCCAAGGCAGGCAACTACACGATGACAGTGGAGCTTCGATCCGCCGAGGCAAACGACTCGCACGACCATCGGAACGGTGGCGGTTTTTCCCGACGTGGCCGCCGCCATGAAGCATCCCGTGGAAGAGGAAAAGGAAGAAACTATCTCCTTCTTGAAGGAGCAGCAGTGGTCGCTGGATTTCGCCACCGAGCCGGTTGGACAGCAGACCGCCCGCGCGAGCGTCGAGGTGCCGGGCGAAGTACAAGCGCGCGCCGGCAGCCAAGGCGACGTGATCGCTCCCCTAGACGGCCGGCTGGTCGAGGCTGTCACGATCCCGATTGGGCATACCATATCGAAGGGACAGGTGGTCGCGCGCATCGCTCCGCCCACCAATGCACCTGCCGATCTGCCCTCGCTGCAGTTGGTCAAAGTCGAGGCGGAGAACTCGCTGCGATTCGCAACCCGCGACCGTGAGCGCGTGCAACGGCTAGTCGACGCGGGAGCGGCGCCCGGCCGCCGACTGGATGAAGCGCTCCACAATGAGACCACTGCAGCTGCCCGTTTGAAGACCGCCGAGGAGCGACTGGCGCAGTACGAGAGCAGCCGTGAAGCGGGCGGCGATCCAGCGTCGCGATGGTTCGCGGTGAAAGCTCCGATCTCCGGCACTGTGATCGAATCGCGAGCCGTTGCCGGCGGCAACGTACGAGCCGGCGACGTGCTATTCCGGGTCGATGGACATCGATCGAGTCTACGTTTCGGCGAACGTCCCGGAAGGGGAGCATGGCGCGCCTGCGGCAGATGTCCGGGGCTGAGGTCCAAGCGGCTGACGAGGCGCCGAGACCGCTTGGCAATCTGATATCTATCGGGCGGATCGTCGATCCGCAGGCGCGCACGGTGCCGGTGATCTATGAATTGGACAATCGCGACAAACGGCTGGCAATCGGGCAGTCGGTGCGCGTTCGACTATTCACCTCCGCGAGCGAGACAGCGCCCGCCGTCCGCCAAGCAGCAGTTGTGGACGATGCCGGGCGGCCGGTAGTCTTCGTTCAACTCTCCGGCGAAGCCTTCGCGCGCCGCCCGGTGAAGCTGGGAAATCGCCAGCAGGACTACGTCCAGATTCTGGAGGGCGTGCGTCCCGGTGAACGTGTGGTCACGAAGGGCGCGTATCTGATTCGCCTTGCGGCCATGTCGAGCTCGATTCCGGCACACGGGCATGTGCATTAGAGGAAACCAAGATGATTGACGGTCTCATTCGCTGGTCTCTTCGCAACCGGGCCATCGTGCTAGCGTTCGCGGCGGCCTTCTTGCTCTGGGGCGGCTACGCAATTTCGAAAATGCCGGTGGATGTGCTGCCGGATCTGAGCGCGCCAACGGTCACCATTCTGGTCGAAGGTCCAGGCATGGTCCCGACCGAGATGGAGTCGCTGGTGACGTTTCCGATCGAGTCCGCATTGAATGGCGCGGCCGGAGTCCGGCGGGTCCGCTCGGCGACCGCCGTCGGCGTGGCTGTGATCTGGGTGGAGTTCGATTGGGGGCAGGACATCCATCGCGCGCGTCAGACCGTGACCGAGAAGCTGAGCACGGTATCGGGCGCCTTGCCGCCCGGCGTCGAAACACCCTTCCTTGCGCCGGTCTCCTCCATCATGGGCGAGATCCTCTTTATCGCGCTGGAGTCGCGACAGCACTCGCCGCTCGAACTTCGAACCGTCGCCGAAACTGTGCTTCGCCGGCGCCTCTGGCAGTGCCGGGCGTTTCGCAAGTCATTCCGACCGGCGGCGGCCAGAAGCAGTATCAGGTGCTGGTCGAGCCGCACCGGCTTGCGGAGTACAACGTGATCGCTGGACGGATGTCGAAACCGCGCTGAAGAACGCGAATCGAAATTCTTCGGCGGGATTCATGGTCGCCGGCGGACAGGAGTACCTGATTCAGGGAATCGGGCGAGTCGAGACGGAAGAGGAAATTGGCCAGCGCGGTCGTCACGAGCGTAGGGACCAGACCGATTTTCATTCGCGACGTGGCCGACGTGCGTATCGGCGAAGCGCTGAAGCGAGGCGAAGGATCGCACAACGCGCGAACCCGCTGTGATTCTCGGAATTCAAAAACAGCCCGGCGCCAACACGCTCGAGCTGACACGCGACTCTCGACGCGACGCTGGATGATATCCAGAAGACCTTGCCGAACGGGATGTCGATCGACCAGCACATTTTCCGGCAGGCGGATTTCATCGAGCGGGCCCTGCACAATCTGCTGGCGGCCTTCGGGATGGCGCGATTGCTGGTGGTGATCGTCGTATTCGTGTTCCTGATGAACATGCGGGCGGCGGCGATCACGCTTGTTGGCGCATTCCCCTTTCGCTGGTAGCCGCCGTGCTGACGATGAACTAGTTCGGCTTCACGATCAACAGCATGAGTCTGGGCGGTCTTGCCATCGCAATCGGCGAGCTCGTTGACGACGCCATCATCGATGTCGAGAACGTCGTGCGGCGGCTGCGCGAGAACGCGCAGCAAGCCGGAAGAGGAGCGGCAATCCGCCGCTCGATGTCATCTACCGCGCGAGTACCGAAATTCGCGGCTCGGTTGTGTTCGCAACGCATCATTGTCGTGCTGGTCTTCCTGCCGCTGTTCTCCTCGGCAGCGTGGAGGGACGGCTGCTTCGCCCGCTCGGGATTTGCCTACGTCGTCGCCTCTGCTCGCCTCGCTCGTGACGGCGCTGACGGTGACACCGGCCTGTGTTCGTTGCTGCTGCCGAAGGCGAAATCGTTCTCGCGGGCAACGAGCCGTGGCTGGTACGCCAGACTCAAAAGGATGTATCAGCCCGGCTTCGCTGGTCGCTGGATCACCCGAAATCTGTGCTGGCCTGTCGCGGCGCTTCTGTTGGCGCGGTGCCGTGGCTCCTACTTCCTGATGGGACGGGCGTTTCTTCCCGGAGTTCAACGAGGGCACTCTGACCATCAGCGCCGTCACGCTTCCGGGCACGAGTCTCGCGGAATCCGACCAGCTCGGCAGCGGTCTGGAACGAATTCTGCACACCGTGCCGGAAGTGGTCTCGACCGCGCGGAGAACCGGACGAGCGGAACTGGACGAGCATGTGCAAGGCGTCGAGTCCGCGGAGTTCGATGTGGATCTGAAGATGAAGGATCGGCCGAAGGAAGCGGTACTGGAGGAGATCCGCGAGAAAGTAACGCTGCTGCCGGGAATGAATGTGACCGTCGGACAGCCGATCTCGCACCGCATCGATCACATGCTATCCGGCACCCGCGCCAATATCGCGGTCAAGATTTTCGGCGACGACTTGCTGACGCTTCGATCGCTGGCCAGGCAGGTCAATGACGTCGATGAAGGACGTCGCCTGGCGTCGTGGATCTTTCGGTGGAGCAGCAGACCGACATTCCGACGATGCGGGTGAAAGTGGATCAGGCAGCCGCGGCACGATACGGTGTGCCACGCGGGCGAGGTCACCGACGCCGTTCAGACCGCGTTCGTCGGGATCGGAGGCTGGGCCAGGTGCTGGAAGGACAATCAGCTTTCCGCTGGTGGTCCGGTATCGAAGGCGGAAAGCCTTCGAAGATCGAGGATATCGCGCGAACCCAGATCGACACGCCGTCCGGCGCGAAGGTGCCGCTTTCAGCGCAGTCGCGGAGATCCGCGAAGACCGTGGGCCGAACTTCATCATGCGCGAGGGCGTCCAGCGCCGGATCGTGGTTCAGTGCAATATCGCGGGCCGGGATCTGCGGACCGTGGTGAACGACATTCAGCAGCGCGTGGGATCAGAGCGTGCGTCTGCCGCAAGGCTACCGGGTGGAGTACGGCGGCCAGTTTGAGAGCGAAGCCGCAGCGTCGAACGCCTCGGGATGCTCAGCGTTCTGGTCATCGCCGGCATTTTCCTGATTCTGACGACCGCGTTCGGGTCGCCGCGCGACGCCCTGATTATCATGCTGAACCTGCCGCTCGCGCTGGTAGGCGGCGTAGCGGGTGTTTTCTTGCCGGCGGCGTGCTCTCGGTGGCGTCGATCATCGGCTTCATTACGTTGTTTGGCATCGCAACGCGCAACGGCATCATGCTGGTTTCCCATATCCACCACTTGCGTGATGTCGAGGGCGTATCCGATCTTCGCCAGGCCGTGATTCAGGGGGCGACGGAACGGGTTTCGCCGATCCTCATGACGGCGCTCGCCGCGGGCTTGGCACTGATTCCGGTCGCGCTCGGCATGGGCAAACCCGGAAGCGAAATTCAGGCGCCGATGGCGCTGGTCATTTTGGGCGGATTGCTGTCTTCGACCTTTCTCAATATGGTGGTTGTCCCGGCAGCTTATTTTCGTTTCGGCGGCCTAGGCCGCTGAGGCTGGCCGCAATTCCGGCAGAGTATGCACTCGAAACTGCGAGGTCTCGATCCACCAGCTGTTAACGTTCCGTTCTGCGATGATTAGCTGCAGTGTTTATCAGGATGATTACTCGCCTTTTTTTCATCATCCTGTTAATTTAGAGTCTTGCAAAGAAAGAATGAAAGCTCTTGTCAATTTTTGCATCGAGAATGGTCAGGCATGGCAGAGCAACCAGCTTAGTTAAGAACGCGTTGACCGCTACATATATCGCAGAGAGCCAAAAATCCGGCGGGCGTTTCGGCTGAAATCGACCAAATTGATCAGCGTTGCGATTGCGAAGGTCGTTAACGTGCGAGCGAGAATCGCTGCGATCGCGGCCCCTTAAGGACGTCTGCAATGTTAAAACGGAATCGCCTCATCGCTTGTATTTGCCTATCGTCGTTATTGTGTCCGACGCTGGCGGCTCAGAATTTTGGTCACGTGCGACGCCAGATTGCCGAATTCGGCGATGGCACCGAGCTGAAGCTCAAGCTCACCGATGGAAGAAGCTTCGTGGGCTAGTCAAGACCATCGGAATGACGGCATCACTCTCGAATCGCGCAGGCGTTCTGTCCAATACGTCGACTATGCTCAAATTGTCAGTATCGGGGCCGCCAAGCGAGTGTATCGTTCCGATTCAGGACCTGATCGATAGCAGCGCATCGTGTCGCCTTGCCCTCGGGCCCGGACACCACGTGCTTGCACGCGTGCGAAGCGGGCTAACCTACCGGGGGCATATTGAAGATGTCAATTCGCAAAGCCTTACACTTCGCCTCGATCGTACCGGTCAACTAGTGGTGATTTCATACGAGCAAATCGATCACTTGGAACAGAATCTGAGCCGGCTGGCAAAAATCGGGATCATTGCCGGAATTGGAGTCGGAATCTGCGTTGCGATCTACTTGCGGATTTCTCGATCCCAACTACTAACGCCGCGGAAGTCCTACGCGGCATGTTCTGTGTTTTCAGTAACCCCGCCGACTCGACGCCGGCCTAGTGGCTCGGCTAACTCGTCCCGGAGGCATCCGGTCAATGGTGGTCCGTTGTATCGCTTCCACGAATGGCAAGCCAATCTGTGGGTACTGGAGATCACGGAAATAAAGACCGTTCCCTTATATCCCGCTCTCCCATCCATTTGTCGAGCGGCTGATCGGCACGATCCGGAGGGAATATCTGGACCGGATGCTGTTCTGGACAATGGTGGACCTGGAAAGGAACCTGCTCGAATTCCAACATTATTATAACGGCCACCGAGCGCACGCCGGATTAGGAGGACGCTTGCCGGAGTCAGGTGCTGAGAGATCACTGGCAAAACCGGGTTTGTATCGGTGGCAAAACACTGTCGAGGACTGTATCAGACTCCAATCGCCGCATGAAATTAGGAATTCGCCATGGACACGTGCAACATCGAATGATCGGTAGGGGAGCGCAGTGGTCCTGCGGCGAAGGTGCGGTCGTCAACCAGGCTCAGCCGGCGGGCAACTCCTCGACGCAGAAGGGGTATATGCGGAATGGTGCAAAGGTGATTCGGCACCTCCCACACATTGTCCTCAGACGTCATCCATTGAATGGCATCGAAGCGGCTAAGATTCACTGGGCGGGAATACTTTCGTAGGGTTTTTTCGCGCTTCTGATTGTAGTAGTGCTCGAAATACGACATCACCAGTTCCCTGAGGGTACGGTAAACCGGCTCTCGAAATCGCAGGCCGGGATAGTCGGACTTCGAAATCGCTCCCCAGTGCCCATTCATCCGGAAGACCGCGACGACATGATCGTCGTCGTTGACTGCTACCAGATCCACGAGAAGGGGAGGGTGGCCCAGCAGCCGAAATGCCGCGGCCCCGAACATCGCGCCTTCCATGCAGTTTGCGCGCCGATCGCGCAGGACCTGCCGCGGAGATCGGCACGCGATCGGGCCATTCGACGCATCGTAATGTAAACCTTCGTCGAAAAAACGCTGGATTTTTTCCGGGGTCGAAAGACGCTGGAAAATGGATCTTTCTTCCGCTGTGTAATCATCCGCGCGTATCTTGGAAAGCTTGGGCATCTCGCATAGCTTACCGTAACAATCCGGTAACGGAGAGCCGAAGTCGAGTCTCCAATTTCGATCGGCGACGGGCTGAAATGGCAAACTATTTATCCGATCCCGCCAAAGTCGGCATCGATTGCGCAGTACGCCAGTGCAGCGCTTTACGGGCGCGCGCCAGCTCCACCTACCCGGCCGGGAACTCCCGCCTGCGGGAGTCGCCGACCGGTTCCGACTGCAGAAGTCCGTTTTGATCCCATGTCCGGAGTTCGACCGGAGTGAGTCCCGCGCATGAATGCGAGTGCGGTCATCGAACCGCATCGTACAACGAATGTTCAGCCGGAATGGGTTGGCGGGTTTTTCATGGACGGCGAGCCGGAGGCACGGGCCGCAGCCAGCAACCCAACCGTCATGTAAAGCCACGTCATTTTAGTAGCGATCCCGAGATGATCAAGCCAATGGCGATGAAGATCGAAGCAATCACGATTGCGACAGCCAGATTGCCGTTTTTCAACTCGGATTCGAAGTGTGTATCCGCCGTCAGCCAGTCGAATGCCTTGTAGGCCACAATCAGCATCAGCACGCCGCCGGCGGCGTACAGGAAGTTAAGAGCTACAATCATCCATTGCATTTTTCGGCCGACCCCTATTGGGGAACCCCTTTGCTAGATGCGGTTTGGAGGTCGGTTGAGTTATTCTTTTGGACCCATTGGACGGCTATCGCGCGGGTTCGACATGTTACGAGTATGCCCGGGACCTAGTCCATCCGTCACGAACGGATTCTTTGCCGACTGCTGCTCAAACTGCCGGCCGATCTCCCGCGCCTCCCGGTAGACCTGGCGCATCTTGCGGAGCAGTTCGTCGTCCTGACGCCCGATGGACTGCTGCTTGATTCTCTCGCCGGCGAGCTGCAGGACGGCTCTCATTTCGGCGAGAGATCTCACCAGGTCCGCCTGGGTGTAGGTTCTCTTGGGCGGCTGCTCGGATTCGGTCTTTACCTTGTCCCAGAAGTTGCTGTCAGGCATAACGAAAGCTCACAGATCGAGCAGGCGCAGGCGTTCGACTTGAACACATCTCGCCGGCGAAAGTACTGTCGGAGTGTTTCCATGTCGGAATGGCCGCTCTGGCTGGCGATCAACCACTCACCCAAGCCGCCTTCTCCGGCTTCCGTGATGAATCCTGTCCTCAACGAATGCCCGCGGTATTGCCGGCAGGGGAGGCTTACTAAAAGGCGGCCTAGCGGGTACTTTCCGATAACCCCACCTATCGTTCCCGTCGGTCCCGCAAAGTGCCCGGTTGGATGTGGGACATCTGCGGCGATAAGGCAACTGCTCCAACAAATGAACCGATGATGAATATCGCCTTTCCCGCCTACGCCCGAACTCTCATTCCGTCCGCTTCGCCTGCTTCAACATCAAACTGATGACTTCCAACAAGGCCTTCGGCTGAAAAGGTTTTCCAATGAAGGCGGACCCCTTATCAGGCTCGTTAAGGTCCATAACTTCGGGGTCTTCAACGAAGCCTGAAATATAGATTACTGGAACATTGCCGTACTCTTCCCGAATCGCCTTGCCCAACGCACGTCCGTCCATCCCTGGCATTTCGACGTCCGTCACCACAAGATCAACGCTTCCGGCCAATTTCCGAACCAGCGCCAAAGCCTTCCCACCATCGGCTGCTTCCAAAACCTGATAACCCTCTCGGCTGAGGATTACCTTTATGAAATGTCGAACAGAGGCATCGTCATCGACCAAGAGTATAACGTTAGACAATAGCACTGGCGCGGATTCGATAAGTTCACCAAGCAAGCTCCCTACTATCAGCAACCATTTTGAGGCGATTGCTGTCGTACCTTCCTTCTTTATTCCGGCGTCAGAGTGAAAGGATGTTTGGGTATCCATAACCGCCTGAGGAAACAGTGAGCTTGACGCTACAACTTTGATGATGGTCTTTTGATGAACCGCAATGGCTTCGATGAGCGCAGCGCCAGTCATGTCCGGTAGGGTCATCTCCAATACCATCAGGTCTATCTCGTCGGTTCCGAGTGATTCAGCAGTGCTGATTGCACTTTGGCCATCGGACGCACCGTATGCTTTGTATCCGGCCCGATTGAGAATGTCGATCAAACTGGACCGAAACACCGAGTCATAATCAACAACCAAAATCGTTTTATCAGCCTTATCAGCCATGCACACCTCACGAGGTGTCGATACTCTAGCACAGCAGAGCCAGGTGCAGCAGAGCCAGGCGCTTGCCGCACGCCGAAGTAGTCGCTACACTTGCGCCTCCATCGTGAAAGAGGACGAAGCCCAGCCTACATAACAGTCCGAATCAGGCGACAATGCTCCGCCGCAGTCCAGGTTCTTAGGATACGATTCAACGTCGGGAGGTCCAATTGGCTACTTTCGTTCTGGTCCACGGGGGTTGGGCAGGCGGCTGGGCTTGGAATCGGGTGACACCGATATTGCGGAGGCGCGGCCACGAAGTTTTCACTCCCACGCTCACCGGTCTGGGAGAACGGATTCATCTGGCCCATCCTGATGTTGATCTCGAAACCCATATCACAGATGTCGTGAACGTGATTGCGTACGAGGATCTTGAAGAAATAGTGCTGGTCGGCTGGAGTTACGGGGGCATGGTGGTCAGCGGAGTCCTCGACCGCATGCCTGAGCGTTTGAGGCGTGTGATCTATCTGGACGCAGAAGTACCGCGCGACGGCGAATCCGAATTCGATGTTGCGGGGCAGGAATTTCGGTCCGAAATGGAGCAGAGCGCACAACGATCGGGCGACGGCTGGAAGACATCACTGGGTAGCGCTGAAGAAATTGAGGCTTTTCTCGGAGGATGGATACCTGACACCGGTGCAAGGCAATGGTTCGTGACCAAGTTAGCAGCTACTCCACAGCCGATTAAGACTTTTAGTCAGCCAATTCGTCTGGGAAACCCAGCCGCTGATTCCGTGCCGCGGACCTTCATCCGCTGCCCAGTTGATGGCTCAGTATGGGCGCATATATACGACCCGATTGTGCAACGCGTTCGCGGTGACAAACGCTGGCAGATCCGAGAGCTTGCTTCTAACCATTGCGCACCTATAGCTGCTCCGGAGCTTGTCGCTGAGGCGCTAATTAGTAGCGCTGAAGTGACTGTATCGGTTCCCAACAGCTTGTGAAATGGCGATACCGGAAACTGCTAGCCGCGGTTCGGCTCGGCACAGGACATCCCTTTGAACTGAATTGTTGAAGCGATGGTTTCAAAAAGAGACTGCGCCCAATCTGGCATGTGGTTATCCACGCTCATCTTGAATACTCCTTGACGCTGTGGTGCGGATCCGCCACAAATGAGATCGAGCGACCTGCAGCGGCGCCTGCCTTAACCCGCGCCTTTAATAGATCCTCTGCGCACACGAAGCAGGCCGCGCCCCCAAGCCGGTTTACACGATTCCACCCTCGAGGATATCGAAGCCTCATCCGCGATGAAAATCAAATGGCTTGGCCCAAGGGCAGCCGGACGTTAAGCGAGCCGTTAGGCTAGACCGAGCAGCCCAAACTCATGATTCAAACAGTGCTGGAATTTTGACGACGGCACAGCTGTCACCGTGACGTACGTCATCGACGATGATCCCAGCGAGTTCCCGGAGCTGTCCGCGCGACACACGAAGACTAGCTTCTCGGGCGTGAACGGAGAAGCCACGCATGAGGGACAATAGCTCTGGTGTTCCATGAAGGGCGCTCGCAACGAAGAACTGCGCGGTAAGTCAATGCTGGGCACGGTCTTGTTCGCCCTCGGCATCATTGGGGTAGTCCTTTTCCTCATAACGCGCTCCAATTTAGTGGCCGTGGCCGCCGTGGCGTGTTTGCTGCCTGGAGCAATCATGCTCTACCAAGTCGGCAGGTCTCTTTCGTAAGGCCCGGTCAACTGCTTCCAGTCGCTCGCGCGCAGTTTCCGCGAAGCCGTTGCGCCACGACCTTCATGGCGCGCACGTAATGGTCGGCGTCCTCAACCGCCGCCGCACATCGCTTGCACGTGATGTAGTGGTCCTCGAAGATGACCGCCTCAACGCGGTCGAGCGTCCCCATGCAGTACGCTTCCGCACGTGTTCGCGATAGAACTTGAAATTCGTGCTAGTCTGTTACGCCCGCCAGGCTCTCCGGCCCGCGACCCTCACGGAGCCACACGTATCCATACGGCTTCAACTTCAATTTCAGGGGACCATCGATTTCGTGCTCCCGGTTGTGCAGCAGGTCGAATAGAGCCTCTACTTTTCGAGATAGCCGGATCTCAACGTTCTGCGCCTTCCCGCTGAGGTTGTGCACCGCAATCACGCTCGACTGCTCCCCGGAGCAACAGTGCGCCAGCACCGCCGAATTCCGCGTATCCAGCCACTCGCACGCCGCGTCGCCGAACTCGGGCGAACGCGTACGCAGGCGCATCATCCGCTCCAGCCAGTTCAACATGGATCCCGGGTCGCGTTGCTGCGCCGCCACGTTCACCGTCTCGTAACCGAACTCGCCGCCGCGGATGGGGGATAGCGGCAGCTTCCTTGGATTCGCGGGCGAGAAGCCGCCGTTCCTCGCATTGGCCCACTGCATCGGGGTCCGCACACTGTCGCGCTCGTTCAACAA
>CAWEGM010000015.1:0-7703 GCA_963808565.1 uncultured Solirubrobacterales bacterium | reverse complement strand
CGCCCTGGTCCGGGTCCCGGACCTCGACGAAGCACTGCGATTCGTGAACGGCTCGCGCTACGGCAACGCCGGCGCGATCTTCACCTCGTCGGGCGACGCAGCGCGCGAGTACCGCTACGGCGTCGAGGCGGGGATGATCGGTGTCAACGTCGGCGTGCCCGCACCAGTCGCCTGGTTCCCGTTCGCCGGGTGGAAGGACTCATGCGACGGCGACCTTCACGCGAACGGCACCGACGCGGTCGAACTGTACACGCGCAAGAAGGTGATCGCAGGATTCGGTGGTGAGATCGCTTCGCCATGAAACGGGTCGCCTTCCTCAACTCACCAAACGGGTCGCTCCTGCGGAGCGCCCCTGGATCATCGGAGCGCCCTGCGCCGTCTCAGGCGGCTTCGCGATCAACGCGCCGGTGATCGCGACGATCAGGCCGCCGATCCTCTCTGCGGCCCCTGCGCCGACTGCGCCTCGGGATCAGCCCCGACCGGAAGCTGCCGCTAACGCGGCTCGGGGTAGTCCGGCTCGATCACGCGAAGGCCGCCCCCTGCGGGTCCCAACGACCGCCAGCTTGCCACCGGGAGTTCGAGCGGGCCGAAGAGCGGTTCCGCCGGCTGCTCCGCCGTCTCGATCGCTCCTCGTGGTCCGACGACGAAATAGACCTGCCAGTGGGGCGGCTCTCGGCGGGTAGGTCGCTCCCATCCCCATCAGGCCGGCGAGACCCTCCGGCCAGCGCTGGCCCTCCACCTGCCAGTTCAAGACGAAATCCGGGCGCCTCCTCGTTCTGGGTCGCCACCCAGCCGAAGACCTTGCCGTAGAACCCCTTCGCCCCCTCCAGGTCGCGGGTCATCAGGTTGTTCCAGGTCCAGGCGCCGACCTCGTTGACCAGCTCCGCACCCTTTGATCGCCCGGCTGCCAGAGCGCAGAAGACTGCGCCCTCGGGGTCCTGGCAGACCGCCATCCGGCCGGCCCCGCCGGGGACGTCGAAGGGCTCCGAGCACCGGCGCCGCCTGATCCTTGACCTTCTGCGGCGGTCGTGTCGGCGTCGTCGACCCCACGTAACCGACCAGGCCGGAGGCTGACCCTCAACCATCCCCGCCGACCGGCGACCAGCTTGCCCTTGTAGGCGAAGTTGCCGTAGCCGCCCTCTCCTCGGGGTCGGACGGAGCGGCTCGCGCTCCCAGCCGATCAGCTCGCCGTAGAACTTCGTGACCGCCGCGTCCACGTCCGGAAGAGCAGATCGACCCAGCAGAACTCGCCGGCGCTGTACGTGTTGCGCTCGCTCACCGCTCGTCCGTGCGGACCCTATCCACCGGCGGTTCCGTCGAGGACGACCCGGGCCACCAGGTCCGGGTCGTCCCATGTCGGGACGTGGCCGCAGCCGGGAAGGACCAGCTGGCGCACGCGCTTCGGCAGGATCCCGTCCCGAAGGGGCTTGTTCCGGACGAGGGCGTCGTGTTCGCCCCACGCGATCGTGATCGGCACCTTGACCTGCTTCAGGTCCTCGACCTTCGCGCTTCGCATCAGCGAGCTCGCGCGGGCGTACGCGGGCGAGCGAACGTAGGCCCCGGCGATCGCGGCCGCCTCCCGCGGGCTGAGCCGCTCCGGATGGACGAAGGAGCGTCCGAGGAGACGGCGGCGACCCTGGGCGCTCACCGTCATCGGACCGAACAGCGGAGCGATCCTGCGGCCGATCCGTCTCGCACGATCGATCGCCGCGCTCGGTCCATCGCCCGGCGGGTCCTTCCAGAACCCCGCGGGACACAGCGCGACGACCGATCGGGCGCCGCCCTGGCGCGCGCACTCGATCGCGGCCCAGCCGCCCAGCGAGATCCCGGCGACGGCCGGCCTCTCATCGATCGCGAGCGAGTCGTAGAAGTCGAGCACCGCGGTAGCGAGGTTGGTGGCGGTGGGCTCCACCCCGGCGGGCAGCTCGGGTGAGTCTCCGAAGCCCGGCATGTCCACCGCGATCACCTCGCGCTCCGCGGCGAGCGTGTCCATCACCGGGTTCCACTGCACAAGCGAGCCGCCCAGCGAGTGGAGCAGGAGGAGAGGTGGCCCCTCACCCGTGCGACCGTGGTTCAGAGCCGGCCACCGCGGCCTGACTGCGGCGGCCGATCACAGCTCGAGTTCGTACTCGAGGAAGTTCTCCGACTCGGCGCCGGTCCGGTCATAGACCTTCTGCGCGCGGTGGTTGTCCGGGGCGGTGAGCCACTCCATCGCCGGCATCCCCAGCTCTCGGCAGCGCTCGGCGCAGACCTCGATCAGCGCATCGGCGATCCCCTTCCCCCGCGCAGCGGGTCGACGAACAGGTCCTCCAGGTAGCCGATCCGGGCGCCGTTCAGGCTCGACCACTTCCAGTCGAGGGCGGCGAACCCGACTGCCCCTCCCCATCGCGGGCGATGAACAGGGCGCCCTGGCTCGGGTCGGCGATGAGGGTCCGCATCATCTCGAGCAGGCCCTCGTCGGGCGGCGAGGCCTCGTAGAAGTCGCAATAGGCGCGCATCAACGGCAGGAGCTCCTCGGCCTCCTCGGCGCGGGCGGGACGGATCTCCACCCCGTCGGCCAGTGCCCGCGGCCCCTCCGCCGGCTCGGTCGCCATGATCGGCCGATGGTAGGCAGGAATCGCGAGGAGGCTGGGAACCGGCCGCGAATACAGAGAGTCGGCATGCCCCGGATGGACTCTCCCGGCCAGGTGATCGCTCGCAACGTGCTGATCGTTGCGAGCGTGATCCTGATCCTGTACGTCGTCTACCTGCTGCGTAAGCCGATCAGCTGGCTGATCATCGCCGCGTTCCTGGCCATGGCCCTTGCCGGTCCCGTCAACTTCTTCCAGCGCTACATGAAGCGGGGCTTTGCGATCGCGTTCGTCTACTTCATGTTGCTGCTGATCCCGATCGGGCTGGGCGCGTGATCGTCCCCCCCATCGTCAGCGAGATCTCGGACCTCGCGACAACGCTCCCGAGTACGTCCAGGACGTCGAGGACTACGTGAACGACAACGAGACTCTCAGCGACCTGAACGACGACTACGACATCACCAGAAGCTGCCGGAAGAGGCGGAGGATCTTCCCAGCAGGGCCGGCGATGCGGCCGGGGTCCTCCGCGACATCGGCTTCGGGCTGGTCAACTCGATCTTCGCCGGCCTGACGATCCTGATCCTCAGCATCTTCATGGTCGCCGCCGGGCCCAGTGGATCGAGGGCTTCATCCGGATGCAGAGGCCCGAGCACTCCGAACGGATCGAGCGAACCCTGCGGAGGATCGCGAACGCGGTCGGCAACTACGTGGGCGGGGCGCTGCTTCAGGCCTCGATCGCGGGACTCACGCGTTCATCGTGCTCACGATCCTCGGACGTCCCGTTCGCGGGGCCCCTCGCCGTCCTCGTCTTCGTCTTCGACCTGATCCCCGTGTCGGCGCGACGATCGCCGCCTTCCTGGTTGCGTTCGTCACGGTGCTCGTCGACTTCCCTGTCGCCGATCATCTGGGTCGTCTTCGCCATCGTCTACCAGCAGGTTGAGAACTACCTGATCCAGCCGCAGATCCAGAAGCGGGCGACCAAGATCGAGGCGTTCGTCATTCTCGTCGCCGTCCTCTTCGGCAGCACCCTCTTCGGCATCCTCGGCGCGGTTCTCGCGGTCCCCGCCGCGGCCACGCTCCAGATCACCCTCCACGAGTACCTCGAGTACCCGCCGCGAGACCCAGGCCGCTGAGCAGGAGGCCGGCGCGCCCCACTCCCGCCCCCGAGGCGACCTAGCTACGAGCCGGAGCTCTGCGTGGCGAGCGCGAACCTCGGCCTCGTCGCCCGAAATCCCCTTCGGCTCTCTCGTCCGTCTCGAGATCCTTCCTCTCACAGCCCGTTTTTTTTTTTTTTTTTTTTTTTTTTTTGCCTTGCCGCTGAGCGCCGCTTCCGTTCTCCTCTTGCGTCGAGGGAGGTCATCCTCTCCCCCCCCAGCAGCACCACCTCTCCCCCCCCCACTCAGCTCCCGCCGCCTTTCCCCCTTTTTTTTTTTTTTTTTTTTTTTTTTTTCCGCCCTCCCTCCCGGCGGAGATCCCCACCACCGCCCGCTGGAGGATGTCCCGCAGGTCGCGCTGATCCTCCTCGGACAGGGAGGGCCGCGATCGGAGGTGGCGGCTCGGCCATCCTCTTGGTGATCTCGAGCCGCATCCGCTCCCCCTCGTCGGTGAGGACGATCAGCTTCACGCGGCGGTCGCCCTCGGCGGACTCGCGCCGGACCAGCCCCCGCCGCTCCAGCCGGTCGACGATCCCGGTGATGTTCGAGTTGTCGCAGAACGAGGGACTGAGCGAGCTCGCTCATCTTCTTCGGCCCGGCGCCGAGCATCCGCAGCGCGATCATCTGCTGCGGGGCGAGATCGAATTCCTGCCCCACCGCGAAGATCCGCCGCTTGTTCGCGACCATCAGCCAGTGCATCAGGCTCCAGGCCTCGCCACCCGGATCCGTGCGCCCGACCTCCGCCGCGAGCCACGAGCCCGGCGCGGAAATCCGGCCCAGCGCTCGCTCCCTCCCCTTCGAACTCATCGTCCGGACATCTTACTCGGTCTTCCTCGACAGTTGCAAGGTTCAAATATCTATGTATACTGCCGTCCAAGTATTCAACCCGTATCCGGCAAGGGGGGACGCGGATGTCAAGCACCAACGGAACCGCCCCGCAGGAGAACGGAATCGAAGCGCAGGGCCTCGTCCGCGAATTCAAGGGCGGGATTCGGGCCGTCGACGGGGTCGACCTCTCCGTCGAGCCCGGCCAGATCTACGGCTTCCTCGGCCCGAACGGCGCCGGCAAGTCGACCATGGTCCACATGCTCACCACCCTCCTCCCCCCGACCTCCGGTCGGCCCGGGTTGCCGGCCATGACGTGGTCAAGCAGGGGGCGGCGGTGCGCGACTCCATCGGAGCCGCCCTCCAGGAGGCGGCGCTCGATCCGAACCTCACGGCGTGGGAGCACATGCGCCTCCAGGGGGCCCTGCACGGGATCCCCAGGCGGAGCGAAAGGTCGCGCCGAGGCGCTGATCGCGCGAGTCGGGCTGACCGAGGCGGCCGATCGCAAGGTGAGCGGGTACTCCGGCGGGATGAAGCGCCGGCTCGATCTCGCGCTCGCCCTCCTTCACGGCCCCCGCGTCCTCTTCCTCGACGAGCCGACCACCGGTCTCGACATCCAGAGCCGGACCGCCCTCTGGGACGAGGTTGCCCGCCTTTCCCGCGACGAGGGCGTCACCGTCTTCCTCACCACCCAGTACCTCGAGGAGGCCGACCAGCTCGCGGACCACGTCGGGATCATCGACCGCGGCGTGATCGTCGCCGAGGGCACCCCGCAGGCGCTGAAGGCCCAGGTCGGGCGCCCGACGGTGGAGGTGGTCCCGGCCGACCAGGCGAGCGAGGGTCGCGGAGCTGCTCGAGCCCTTCGGCGAGCTCGTTCCCGGCACGCCGAACGGCGCCGCCGTGCGGCTCGATGACGGCAACGAGGAGCTCGCCGACATCATCCGGGCCTTCGACGGGGCGGGCATCAAGATCGCGAACCTCGAGCTCCACGCTCCGAGCCTGAACGACGTCTTCCTCGCGAAGACCGGCCGCTCGCTCGAGGGCGCCCAGGCCGGGGCGGCCGAGGAGCGAGACCGGCGAGCAGCCCGCGCCGGAGGGAGCGCCCGCGTGATCCCGCTCGCCGCTCCTCTGGTCCAGAGCATGGAGCTCGCCCGGCGCTCGATCACGCGGACCCTGCGCCAGCCGGCGCAGATCGTCCCGGCGACGATCTTTCCGCTGATCCTGCTCGCGATCAACTCCTCCGGGCTCGACTCGGCGGCGAACCTGCCCGGCTTCCCGACCGACTCGTACCTCACCTTCGCCCTCGCCTTCGCCTTCCTCCAGGCGGGGGTGTTCGCGGTGATCAGCACCGGCCAGAATCTCGCGGAGGACAACGTCAACGGCTTCTTCAGCCGCATGCAGCTGACCCCGATCCGCCCCGCGGCCCTCGTCATCGGCAGCTCGCGGGCACCCTCGCGCTCGGCCTCTTCCAGGCGGCCACCTACATCGCGGTCGGCCTCGCCGCCGGCGGGCACATCGAGTCGGGGGTCCCCGGCGCCCTCGTCCTGATCGCCCTCGCGACGCTGATCACCCTCGCCTTCGGCTCGATCGGGCTGGTCGCGGGGATGCGAGCGAGCACCCGAGAACGTCCAGGGCCTCTTCCCGGTGATCTTCGTCTTCCTCTTCCTCAGCTCGATGGCGCTGCCCCGCGACCTGATCGAGACCGACTGGTTCCGGACGATCGCCACCTACAACCCGGTGAGCTACATGATCGAGGGGATCCGCAGCCTCCTGATCACGGGCTGGGACGCGGAGGCGCTCGCGCTCGGTTTCGCCTGCGGAAGCGTGATCCTCGTCGCCGCGCTCACCGCCGCGACCGCCTCGATCCGGTCGAGGATGGTGAGAACGTGATCCGCCGCTACCTCTACGTCGCGGGCGGGCTCGCGAGGCGGCTGCTCGACAACTTCATCACAGCCCGGCGCTGTTCATCCCGCCGCTGGTGATGCCGCTCTTCTTCTTCATCTCGTTCGCCGGCGGGCTCTCGGCGATCACCGAGGTGCCCGGCTTCGACTACCCCGGCGGCTACACCGCCTTCGAATTCGGCTTCGTCCTGCTCCAGGCCTCGGCGTTCGGCGGCGTCTTCTCCGGGTTCTCGATCGCCGCGGACTTCCAGTTCGGGTTCGGCGCGCCTGCTGCTGGCGACACCGAACCGCAGCGCGCTGATCCTCGGCTACTGGATCGTCGCCGTGGTCCGGGCGGCGATCACGCTCGCGCTGATAACCGCGATCGGGCTCGCCGCCGGGATGAACGTGCTGGGGAGCGGGATCGACCTGGTCGCGATGTACGGCCTCGCCTTCCTGGTGAACATCGCCGGCACCCTGTTCTCGGCCGGGATCGCGCTTCGGTTCCGCAGCCTCCAGGCGACCCCGCTGATGATGGTGCCGACCTTCCTCTTCCTCTTCCTCGCACCCGTCTACGTGCCGCGGGAGCTGCTCGCGGGGTGGGTCGGCTTCGTCACCGACTTCGACCCCGCCACCCACATCATGGAGAGCGGCCGGGAGCTGCTCGCGGGGCAGCCGGCCGACTTCGGCGCCGCGCTCGCGATCGCCGTTGGCTTGGCGGCAGCGCTCGCGGTGTTCGCGGTCAGAGGCCTGCGGAAAGCCGAGATGGCTGGATGAGCACCCGGCTCTCAGATCCCCAGCGCCTGGTCGAGCTCGTCGCCGACCAGATGTTCCGCGAGGAGATGCGCTCGCGCAACGGGCACGGGCGGGCGGGTGACAACGCCGCCTCGACCGCGGATGCGGACCCGGCCCACAGCGCGGAGGCGAGCGCCGAGCAGAGCTCGCCCTGCGATCCCCCCAGCTGAAGCTCCCTCCCCGCGCCGCCCCTCCCCCGCAGGCCGACCCGGGTGCAAGAGGCCCAGAATTACTTGGTCGGTCGGATCCTCTTCGGACTGCTCTTCGTCTTCTCGGGGCTGACCGCGCATCTCGGCGAGGGCGGAAGGCAGGGAAGGGAGTACGCCCGATCGGCCGGGGCCCCCGCCCCGGACCTGCTGGTGCCGCTCAGCGGTCTGGCGATCATCACGGGCGGACTGATGGTCGTCTTCGGAGTCTGGGCCGACCTCGGCGCGATCCTGATCATCGGCTTCCTGGTTGGGATCACCCCGATCATGCAC
>CAWEGM010000014.1:0-359359 GCA_963808565.1 uncultured Solirubrobacterales bacterium | reverse complement strand
GGTGGACAGGCTGGCCTTCGGGTTGTGCGCCAGGGCGAACGCCCCCTGAACGAATGGGTCGTGCGTCGCGTTGCTGTCGATGAAGGCGGCCGCCGGGGTGTTCTCGGTGGTCCAGAGCTCGCCGGGGAAACCAGCCCGATAGCTCGTCCCACAGCCAGAGGTAGTCGATGCCCGCCGCCATCAGCTGGTCCGCGAACGGACCGATCATCCCCGGCGGCGTGGTGCGGTGGTTGTCGAACGGGTAGGCGAACTCGATCGGGCGGGTCACTCAGGTGCTCCTCTTCGGTTGACGGTTCGTTCGGTCAGGCCGTGGGCGACAGCGCCGTCCCACGTAAATCTGGTCTGGGCCTCCGAGAGCCAGTGGCTGGCATCGGCGCAGGCACCGATGCCGATCTCGCTCTTGCCGATCATCGACAGGGTCGCCGCCTGTTCGACCTCGGCCCCGATCGTGACCGGGTGACCCGACTCAGTCCGGAGCCGCAGCTGGAACCCGCCGAGCCCCGCATCGAGCGAATCGATCAGGGGCGGCTCGCTCGTGAAGGCGGCCGGCTCCATGCCGGCACCAGCGCCCAGGTCGACCCCGACATGCGACAGCGTGTGGCTGCCGTCGGCCGAGATCAGGTGGAAGATCATGAACGAGCGCCCATCGGCCCAGCGAGCGTGGATCCAGCAGTGGTGCCCGATCGGCGACCAGTCACGCGGCCCCCAGGAGTGGTCGCGCAGGCCCATGCCGGTCAACGCGAGCTCTTCGTCACCGAACGCGATCCGGCCGGTGATATCGCAGTGCTGCTCGTAGTGGGCGTCCGTCCAGGACTGCTTGCTCGTATCCATCGTGAATGCAGGCCCCGTCGCGCGCCACTCGAGCTCCATCTCCACACCGACCGACGCGCCGTCGCCCATCGCCCCGGCCCGCAGCTCGTCCCCGCTCAGCAGCCGGGCGCCACCGCGATACGTCTTGGTCCAGCGGGTGAACGGCTCGTCGCACCGATAGGTGAGGCCGGCACCCCGCGGGCCGGACTCGTCGGGGTTCGAAGCCGCCGCCTTGGCGACCAGGTAGCGATCGCCCGGCAGATAGAAGGTGAAGATCTCCTGCCACAGCTCGCGATCCCACGCAGTGCGTCCGTGATGGAGCCAATGCGAGGCGCCGGCGTCGGGGAAGACGGCGTGGCTCAGGTAGTTCTCCGACCAGTCGGGCTCGCTCGAGAGTGGACGCGGAAGGTCGTCGGCGGGCTCGAGGCCCGGAAGGACCAGATCCCTCAGCTCGCTCGCCATGCTCACTCCGTGGTCCCGTAGCCCGCCTCGCCGTCCATCCGGTCGACTGTACCACGGAGGCGAACTTGATGTCTAGATGTAAAGTTGCGATAACGTGATGGCCCTGGTCGCAACCGACACAAAACCCACCCCCCGCAGCGAGCTGATCGACCAGCTCGGAGACGCGGTCGAGCGACTGCTCGCCGGCTCCACCTACGAGGAGATCAAGGTCGACGACCTCGTCGAGCAGGCCGGGCTCGCGAAATCGACCTTCTACGTCTACTTCGACGACAAGGCGGATCTCCTCAGTCATCTTGCCGACCGGGTCATCTCCGATCTCGCCGCCTTCGAAGGAGCCTGGTGGACGCTGCCGCCGGACGCCGGCAGGGACGAGATCCGCGCTGCGATCGCGGCGATGTTCGAGGCCTATCTCCCCCACGCACCTCTGATCGATGCGATCAGCGCCGCGGCGGTCTACGACCCGGGCATGCGGGATCAGTTCAAGGAGCTGATGAGCGGCGTCGTCGAGAACATCGCCGACCATCTGCGCCAAGGCCAGGAGGCCGGAGTGATGCCGCCGAACCTCGACGCGGTCCACACCGCTTTCTCGCTCGCCTGGATGTTCGAGCGGGGGTTCAACCTGATCATGCTGCCCGCCGATCCAAGAGGTCGCCGGGAAAAGGTCGCTGCGGCCACCGAGATCGTGTGGCGGACCGGCCACGGGAGCGCGCGCTGATGGCTCGCCTCGCACGCCGCTCTGACCGCAGCCGCCCCGACCGCCGGGGAGAGGTGCAGGAGCGGCTCCTCGGGGCGCTGGAGCGGCAGTTGGAGCAGGGGAAGAGCCTCGCGGCAGTCAAGGTCAATGACCTCGCGGCGGATGCCGGCATCTCGCGTGCGACCTTCTACATCCACTTCCAGGACAAGGTCGATCTGATCGAGGAGTGGCTGCTCGAGACCAGGTCGGCCCTGTTCGAGATCTCCAACGCCTGGTATTCCGCGTCACCGCAGCTGAGTCGAGACGAGCTCCGGGAGCTCCTCCGCGCGATCTTCGACGCCTACCGTGAACGGCTCACCGTGATGTCCGCCATGCACGAGACGGCGCTGTATGACGAGACGCTCCGCGAGGAGTTCGCCGAGGCGTTCGAGCTTCACTTCGCGGCGCTGACCGACCACATCCGCAGCGGCCAGCGGGCGGGCGTGATCGATTCGGAGCTCAGCCCCAGGGAGACCGCCGAGTGGCTCGTCTCCATGATGGAGCGGGTCCCCGCCCAGGTCGGCCGGAACGCCGGCCGCAAGGAGAACGATGCATACCTCGACGCGGCGACCGGTGTGATCTGGTCGACTCTTTACGCATGAGCGCGCTGCCGACCACGATCGAGGGGGTGACCGGACCCTGGCTCACTGAGACGATGAGGAGAAGCGGCCTACTCGAAGCCGACGGAGAGGTGACGGTCCTGTCTGCGGAGCCGCTCACGCTCGGGACGGCCTTCGCGACCAAGATGTATCGCCTCACCCTGGACAGCGCCGACGGCGCTCCGGAATCGATGGTCGTGAAGCTCCCGATGACCGGCGAGATCCGCGGCCTGCTGGACGGGATCGGCGCCTACGTCCGGGAGGTGACCTTCTACGGGGAGATCGCCGAGCAGGTCCCCGTCCGCGTGCCAAAGCCCTACATCGCCGTGATGGCGGATGACTCCACCGATTTCGTGCTCGCCATCGAGGACCTCTCTGATCTCGACCCGGCGGATCAGCTTGCGGGACTGACTCTCGAGCAGGCGGAGACCGCCATCGACAACCTGGCGAGCTTCCACGCCTGGTCGTGGGAGAACCCGCGGCTGTCCGAGCTGGCCGATCGCTTCCCGCCTCTCGACAGCGCCAAGGGCCGCGCCGTCCACGAGCAGTTCGGGCAATTCTTCGGCATGGTCTGGCCCACCGCCCGCGGGCTGCCGGTGATCGCCGACCGGGTCAAGGAGCTCGGGGACCGCTTCCCATCACTGATGCCCTTCTTCATCGAACGGCTCGCGACGCCTCAGACGATCGTGCACGGCGAGCTGCGGGCGGACAACCTCTTCCTCACCCCCGACGGCGGCCTGCTGATGATCGACTTCCAGACCGTGGCGCAGGAGGCGGGGATCGTCGACGTCGCGTACCTGCTCTCGCAGAGCATCTCGCCCGAGATCCGCCAGGGACAGGACGAGGTCCTCGTGCGCCGCTACCAACGGGTCCTGGAGGGCTCGGGGGTCGGGGACTATTCATTCGAGCGAGCCTGGGACCAGTATCGGCTGGCTGTCGCCTTCAACCTGCTGCTCCCGGTCCTCGCCTTCTCCCAGTACGAGCAGACCGACGACCGCGGGAGAGAGCTGCTCGTCGAGATGCTGCGCCGAGCCTCAGACGCGATCGTCACAAACGAATCCCTCGCGCTCGTTCCCGAGCGCCAGCCTCGCTGAGGTCGCGAAGGGCGAGCAGGTCGCTTCAGCCCCCGCGCTTGACGTTGAGGTCAATCGGATTCGCTTGAGGCCAGATCCGCGATCACCTTGGTGTCCCTGGGAAAGATGGTCGCTCTCGACATCTTCCCGTCGGTGAACTCGTAGATCTCCACGACCTGCATCGGCTTCGACTCGCCGGAATGGAGAGAGGTGAAGGTCGCGTTCAGGTGGCAGATAGCGCCCTCACCAAAGTGCTCGACAGTCCAGTCGTGGATCTCGAACCCATAAAGCGAGGTCACCTTGCCGAGCAACTCGACGAATCCTTCCGGGCCCTTGTAGAGGCCCGCGTACGGCAGCCCCTCGGGCTCGTCGATCACGGAGTCGGGATGGACGAACTCCATTGCCGCCTCGATCTCGCCCGCGGTCAGCTTGGTGAATAGCTGGTCTATCACTTCCGTCCGATCGGTTGTCCCTGTGGTCATGCAGTCATCACTCCTCCGTCGACGTAGTGCTTCCGTTTACGAAACTCGCGAGGGCGCGTTCATCTGATCTCCTCGTCGTGGACGACTGAGCGCTCGGACAACCCGTAGCCAACCTCGCCGGCGAGGCGGTAGCGCGTCTGGGCTTCGAAGACGGTGTGGCTGGCTTCAGGACCGCGGTTGGCGCCGAGCGTCATCTCGACGGGTCCCATGAACGAGAACGGGAAGGGCGAGACGACCTCCGCGTCGATGCTCAGCTCCTCGCCCGAGCGCGTGCGCAGCTCGAGCCGGTAGGTCTCGAAGGCCCGCCCCTCGTCATCGAGCAGCGCCGGCGTGCTGAGCAGCTCGCAGGCCTCGTAGCCGTCCGCGTCGCCGATCGCATGGAAGTCGAGCAGCGCCTGGTCGCCGCCGCGGCCGCGGATGAACATCGAGCTGAACCAGCGCCCACTCCGGAACTCGCCGTGGCACCAGATGTGGTTGGCCATCACCGAGAGGTCGCGCGGCCCCCAGGTGTGGTCCCGGAAGCCGGTCCCCTCCAGCTCGAGCCTTTGCCCGTCGAAGGCGATGTGGCCGCTGAAGGTGAAGTGCTGCTCGTAGTGGGTGTGGCCGAACTCACCCTTGGACGTGTCCCCGACCCCGAACGGGGGGCCGAGCCCGGTGCAGGCGAGGTCCACCTCGAGCCCCGTGTGAATCCCCGACGGGGTAGGGCCGGAGCGCAGCTGCTCGCCGCTCAGCCTCTGCGCGGCGCCTCGGTAGGAGAGGCCCGTGAGCTCGAACGGCCGCTCGACACCGTAGGAGATCGAGCCGCCCACCTGCTGGGGGCCGTGTGAGTAGCCGAACCCCTTCGCCGCCAGGAACCGATCCTCGGGCAGGTAGACCGCAAACACCTCGCTCCACAGGTCCTTGTCGAAGTGGCAGCGGTTGCTGTGCGCGAACACGCCCACCCCGGCTTCTGGGGAGTACGCCTGCACGAGGAAGCTCTCCGACCAGCCCGGAGCGTCCTCGGGAGGGTGCGGGAAGTCCGCGCTAGCGGGGAACCCGTGCGTGGTGCTCGTTGCCATTCAGTCTCCCGGTCTTGCGACGGGGCGACCCTAGCACAGTGTCGAACTGTATGTCTAGATTCAGAGTTCCCGATTCGCCTCGCCGCTAGGGCTGGCGAGTGACTCCGCACTCTTCGTATAGACACGGAGTTCGATACACTCCGCCGGTGAGCGGCGGGGTGAAGGCAGAGATGGCGCGCTCGGCGCTCGGCATTACCCGGCGCTGGGCTCGCGATCGCCTCAAGCGCAGTCGCCCTGCCGAGCCTGGCGAGGTGCCGCCGTCGGTGGACGCCCTCACCCTCGAGTGGCTCACCGCCGCGCTCTGCCCGCCTGTGCCCGGCGCCGCCGTCACCGACTTCGAGCTCAGCGAGGGCAGCGACGGGACGAGCTCGCGGCGCCCACTCCGGGTCGCCTACAACGAGGCCGGAGCCGCGGCCGGGCTGCCGACCGCCCTCTACACGAAGTCCACTCCCACCCTGACGACGCGGCTGATGTACGGGCTCAACAACCTCGCCGAGCAGGAGGGCAACTTCTACATGCGGATCCGTCCCGAGCTCGAGATCGAGGCACCGCGGGGCTACTGCGCGGTCCACGACCCGCGCAGCGCGGCGTCGATGCTGATCATGGACGACCTGGACGCCACCCGCGGCGCCGTGGTCGGCGACATGCTGACCGGCAGCTTCGATCGGGCGCAGGCCGAGGGCCAGGTAGAGCTCATGGCCGCTTACCACGGAGTCTTCTGGGATAGCCCCCGACTCGACACCGAGCTGACCTGGCTGCTCAGCGAGAGCGAGTGGCAACGCCGGTTCACGGAGGGCCTCGGCTACAAGCGGATCGTCCACAACGGGTTGAAGCGCGCCCGGGACGTCATACCCGACTCGATCGCGAGCCGCGACGGCCAGGTCTGGCAGGCACTGGTCGAATCGATAGAGCTCTCCGAAACCGACCCGCAGACCCTGATCCACCGCGACACTCACTCACGCAACTGGTATACGACCGCGGACGGCCGCATGGGTATCTTCGACTGGCAGGTCAACGGCAAGGGCTGCTGGGCGATCGACGTTGCCTACGCGATCGGCGTCGGGCTGAGGATCGAGGACCGCCGCTCCTGGGAGCGAGAGCTGCTCGAGCTCTACCTGGAGCGGGTCGCGGCCGCCGGCGGGGAACCGCCCGACTTCGACCGGGCCTGGACCTCCTACCGCCAGCAGCTGATGCACGGCTTCGCCTACTGGCTGGCGACGATCGGGCTGACCAAGCTCCAGCCCGAAACCCAGCCGCCCGAGGCCTGCCGCGCCGCGATCAGCCGCCTCGCGCAGGCCGCCGAGGATCTCGAGACGCTCCAGGCCGTCGGGATTCGATGAACCGACCACCCCACCTCGTCCTGCTCGGCTCGAAGGCGAATACCTTCTGCCTCGGGTCCAACGTTGCCGTGGACGGCGGCACCGACTACTCGACCGGCTGAGAGGACCATCGGTGGAGACGCTCGAAGCGACCTACGAGGCCGAGCGGCGCGCGGCCCGAGTGGTGACCGAGCTCGACGAGCTTCCCATCAGCTATGAGCACATCTCCACCGAGTGGCTGACCAAGCTGCTCTGCGGCGAAGTCGAGGGGGCCGAGGTCACCGACGTCCGGGCCGAGGACGTGGACGAGCTGAACCGGGGTCACAAGCGGCTCCTGCTCTCCTACAACGAGGTGGGTACGGTCGCGGGGCTGCCGGAATCGGTGTTCTGCAAGGACTCCCAGCAGCTCGGTCTGCGCCGGCTTGCCTCCGTCACAGCCGTGACTGAGGTCGGCTTCTACCGGGAGATCCAGCCGCTGCTCGGGCTGGAAACGCCGAGCTGCCTGCTCGCCAACTACGACCCGCGGTCCTTCAACTCGCTCCTGGTCTTCGAGGACCTGGGAAACAAGGGTGCCGCCTTCTGCACCGAGAGCACGCCGATCACGAGGGAGCGCGCCGAGGGCCAGGTCGGCTACCTGGCGAGGCTGCATTCGCGCTTCGCCGGCGAAGTCGACTCCAACCCGCTGTTCGAGCGTTTTGGTGGCCTCACGGCCATGTACGACGGGATGCAGCGGTCGTTCTTCGATGGGCGCCTCGGGGAAGCGGCGGATCGCGGCTTTCTCACATCGGAGCCCGTGATCCCGTCCAGCCTGTTCAAGCGGTTCGCGGAGGTGTGGCCCGCGACGGAGCGAGCGCTCGACATCCAGCGCTCGCGCAGGACGACGCTCACCCACAACGACTGCCACGTCTGCAACTGGTATCTGACCTCCAACGGGGCGATGAGGCTCGGCGACTGGCAGGTCGTGGGGGCTGGGGATCGGGCATTCGACCTCGGCTTCACCCTCGTCACCTCGCTCGACGTCGAGGACCGCCGCGCCTGGGAGCGGGAGCTCCTCGAGCTCTACTGCGAGAATCTCGCCGAGCACGGGGGCCCGCGGCTGAGGCTCCCCGATCTCTGGGACGGCTACCGGACGCAGCTGCTCGTCGGGCTCGCCTGGTGGACGCCGGTCGTCAAGGCCTCCTCGGGCGACTTCGAGTTCGACGCGGTCGACTCCGCACTGAGGATCATCGGGCGCCTGGCAGCGGCGATCGACGACCTCGACTCGTTCGAGGCGCTCGATGCCCTCGAGAGAGCCTGAGATGCACGGGACCGAGCGGCTCGCGCAGGGGGCTGAGGCGCCAAACCCCGTCCACATGGCGACCGCGCCGGAGACCCGCTGGACGACGGTCAACTTCGCCGAGGCTGTCCAGGGGGTACAGACGCCATTCAGCTGGGGGTTCTGGGACTATGCGCTGGAGATCGCGGGCCGCCGAGCATTCGGCGACATCGGGGTCTTCTCCCTTGGGGAGGTCGAGGTCCCTGGGTCGGCGGACGAGCGCATCACCGGGGTCTTCTACGGCCGCGTCGCCGGCAACCTGGAGATTTTCCGCAGGATCGGCAACCGCATGCCCGGCACCTCAGCGGACCTGCTGGAGGAGAAGATCTTCGGCATTGTCCACGAGTCGCCTTCCGGCACCCCGCTGCGGGACCGGCTCAGCTACCCGCGAGTGCTGGCGAAGCTGCCGCTGGCGGCCCGCAGGGCGGGGCGCGCAATGCCGAGGATGCTCGACGAGTACCGAAGCTGGTGGCGCAGCGCGACTCTCGACTCCCCCCCGTCGGAGCTGGAGGCCGCCCAGCGGCTGATCCTGGAGAGCGCCCGCCGCTTCACCGAGGTCGAGGTCCACGAGACGATCGTCTCGCTGCTCGCACCGCAGCTGCTCGAGGGCCTCATCGACCTCGCCCGAAACGCGACTGGCGACCCCGGGCTCGGTCAGGAGCTGGCGACCGGCTTCGGCGGGATGGAGGAGACGCAGATCATCTCCGACCTCTGGGCGGCGTCGCGCGGCGAGCTGGAGCTGACCGAGATTCGGCGGAGCCACGGCTTCCACGCCCCCGACGAAGGACGGCTCGAGGCGCGCAGCTGGCGCGAGGACCCGACGCCGGTCGAGGCGATCATCGCGGGCTACGCGGAGCGGGGCGTCGCCGACCCACGGGAGCGCGAGCGCGAGCGAATCGCCCGGCGCGAGCGGGCAATCGGGCGGGTGCTGTCGGGCCTGCCCGCGCACAAGCGTCCGAGCGCCCGCTTCGCGATCCGGCTCGCCAGCACGTTCATCCCCATCCGCGAGGTGGGCAAGGCCGCCTATCTGCACGCGATCGACGCCGCCCGCTGCGGCGCCAGGGTCGCCGGCGGAATCCTCGCCGAGCGCGGTCTGCTCGCTGATCCCGAGGACGTCTTCTTCCTCACCTTCCACGAGCTCATCGGCACCCCGGACGCCTCGTTCGCCGAGAAGGTCGCGGAGCGCCGCGCCCGCCACGAGCGCTACCTGGGTCTCGACCTGCCCTCGCTCTGGCAGGGGCCGCCCGAGCCGATCGACTCCGAGGCGCGCGCCAGCGCCGGCGACGACGAGGAGCGTCCGCGGACGCTGCATGGGATCGGCGTCGTCGGCGATGTTGTCACCGGGCGCGCTCGGATCGTGTCCGACCCCGGCGCAGCCGCACTCGAGCCGGGCGACATCCTCGTCTGCGCAACCACTGATCCGAGCTGGACCCCCCTGTTCATGCTCGCCGACGCGCTGGTCATCGACATCGGCGGGGAGATATCCCACGGGGCGATCGTCGCCCGGGAGCTCGGCGTGCCCTGCGTGATCAACACTGTCAGCGGCACCCGCGACATCCCGGAGGGGGCCACGATCACGGTCGACGCCCGGGCGGGGACGATCGATGTCGCGTCCTGAAGAGGTCGTCAGGTGAAGGCCGCCGTCTGGCAGGGTCCAGGCAGGGGTCATGCGATCGAGCGCGTCCCCGACCCGACCCCCGGGCCGGGTGAGGTCGTCCTGCGGGTGGAGCGCTCGGGGATCTGCGGGTCGGACCTTTCGCTGACCCAGGAGCGCGAGGGCCCGACGCTGTTCGGCCCCGACTTCGAGGCTGCATTCGCGGCGGGTGCGGTCCTCGGGCACGAGTTCCTCGGCACGGTGGCGGAGATCGGCGCGGGCGTGGAGGGCGTGAGCGAGGGCGACCGGCTCGCACCGATGTTCTTCCACGGCTGCGGGTCATGCGTCTCCTGTCTCTCGGGCGTGCCCCAGGAATGCGCCGAGGTGAGCTGGTTCATGGGCGGATACGCCCAGTTCGCCCGCGCAAAACCGGGCTTTTCCGTGCAGGTTCCCGATGGGCTCTCGCCCGATGCGGGGGCGCTCGTCGAGCCACTGGCGACGAGTCTCCGGATCGCGATCGCCGCCGGCATCGAGCCCGGTTCCAAAGTGCTCGTGCTCGGCGCCGGCGCCCTCGGGCTCGGCGTCGTCCACTTCGCGCGCCGGCACGGCGCCGGCCAGATCGTGGCGGTGGCTCGGACCGACGCCAAGGCCGACGCGGCCCACCGTATGGGAGCCGACCGCCTGGTGGCCAGCCCCCAGAGCATGCCGCTCGATGAGCTGAAGGGGCTGTTCGGGAGCCTGCCCGACGTGGTCGTGGAGACGGCTGGCGCACCTGGCCTGGTCGACGACGCGATCATGTACGCCCGCCCGCGCGGCACCGTCGTCGTCGCCGGGCTGTGCCTCAGTCCCGAGCCAACCTCGCATGCGGTCGCCTCGCTCAAGAACCTGACGCTCCGCTATTCCAGCGCCTACACGCTGGGCGACTTCGAGCATGTCGCCGACCTGCTCTCGCGCGGCTCCGCTCCCGAAATCGACTTGAGCACCGAGATCGTCGGCCTCGGTCGCTTCCCGGACGCCTTTGAAGGGCTGCGCGCCGGCGGCGCCGCGCACAAGGTACTGCTCGACCCCTGGAGCGACGCGGGCGAATAAGGGCCGCGGCCGGGGGTGGCCAGCGCGGACGCTTCCACGCGCTGACCTCGCTGCGCGCAAGGGAACTAGCCCTGAGACACGGCGCGTTCGTCAGAGGTTTTGAGGAGTCGGGGCGACTGGATTTGAACCAGCGACCTTTCGGCCCCCAGCCGAATGCGCTACCAGACTGCGCCACGCCCCGAGGGGTTGGCGACGGCTCCGCGGAACCGCCTATGTCGGCTCATCCTACGCCGAAGCGGGCGACCGGACTCGAACCGGCTCCGGGAGCTTGGAAGGCTCCAATGCAACCAATTACACCTCGCCCGCGCTCTCGCGATTATAGATTCGGCGCGTTGGGGTAACTGCATCTGGGAGCCGCTCCGACTGCGAAACTCCTCCCGGGCTCGATGGTTCCTAGGCGGGGGGCCCGCTGATCAAAGACCGACAGATGCAGTCGCCAATGTCACGACCAGGCCATGCCCGAGTGCGCGCGCTCGCTGCCGCGTCGCTCGCCATGCTCGCGGTGCTCTCCGCCGCTCTGCTCGCTCGCGAGGCCAGCGGCGCCTCCCCTGGCAAGAACATCGTCCTGATCCTCACCGACGACATGACTACGTCCGAGCTCGCGGCAATGCCGAACGTCCAGGCCCTGATCGCGGCGCGGGGGACCACCTTCAACCACGCTTACGCGTCCTTTCCGATCTGCTGCCCGTCCCGGGCGACGATCCTGAGCGGCCAGTACATGCACAACCACGGTGTCCGTGGGAACCTGCCTCCGTTCGGAAGCTGGACCCGGTTCCGCTCGCACGAGGACAACGACCTCCCAGTCTGGCTCAAGGACGCCGGCTACTACACCGCCCACATCGGCAAGTACCTGAACGGCTACGAGATCGGCAAGGACAGGTTGCTCCCGGTCCCGCCGGCCTGGGACGAGTGGTACGGGAAGGTCTCCGCGGAGGCCCTCTACTTCAACTACGAGCTGATCGAAAAGACCAGCGAAGGCGATCCGCCGCGTCTCACCTTTTACGGCGATCAGCCGAGCGACTACCAGACCGACATCTTCCGCGACCGGGCCGTTGACTTCATCGAGGACCTCGATCTCGGGAGCCAGACGCCGTTCTTGATGAACCTCTGGTTCAACTCACCTCATGGGCCCTTCGACCCGGCTCCGCGGGACCGCTTCAGGCGGGCGGGGGTGTCGCTGCCCAACCTGCCCGGGTTCAACGAGAAGGACATCTCCGACAAGCCGAAGTGGTTCCGCAAGCAGGCCCGGCACCGGCTCAGCAAGAGGCAGGCGAATGTGATCGCCGAAGAGCGCCGCCGCCAGCAGGAGCAGCTGATCTCCCTCGACGAAGCCGTCGCCCAGCTGGTCCAGACCCTGAGTGCCAAGGGGATCCTCGACGACACGTACATCGTCTTCACCTCGGACAACGGGTTCTTCCGCGGCGAGCACCGGATCCCGGCCGGGAAGTACCTGCCGCACGACCCCTCCTCCAGGGTGCCGCTGCTGATCCGCGGTCCCGACATCCCGGCCGGCGGGACGAGCAACGAGATCGTGTGGCTCGGGGACCTCGCCCAGACTTTCCACCAGATCGCCTCGGGTGCCGAGAACCCGAGCATCGACGGCCGGTCGCTCCTTGCCTTCGCCATGGATCCGGCGCGCCGCTCGAGCCGCCCGGTCCTGCTCGAGGGTGACACGGGATCCGGTGTCGCCGAGGCAGAATCCGCACGGACGAGCGCCGTTCGGGCGCGGACGGCTCGGGTGGGGCTCGCCCGCAAGCGCGGGGTCAGTGACCTCGAACAGGAGCCGAACGCGATCAAGTCGCAGTCCGCAGTCAGGAAGGCGCCCGCCTACCGGGCGATCCGCACGGATCGCTATCTCTTCGTGCTCTACGCCAACGGGCAGAGCGAGCTCTACGACATGAGGCGGGATCCGGGCCAGCTGCGGTCCCTGATCGGGGACAAGCGCTACCGCTTCGTTCGCAAATGGCTCTACGACCAGCTTGTGCCGCTCTCGGGTTGTGCGGGGCACGGGTGCCGGGTCGAGGTCGGAGCGGAGCCGCCGCCGCTGTCGAAGAAGGCCGTGCGGCCGAAGAGAAAGAAGAAGTCCAGGGCTACGATTCCCTCGCCGAGGGGCACTGGCCAAACTGGCTAAGGCACCGGTCTCCAAAACCGGCGATTCCAGGTTCGAGTCCTGGGTGCCCCGCTTCGATCGCCCGCTGAGATAGGGCTATTCGCCGCGCTTCTGCGCGACCGCCACGCGAGTGACCTCGCGAAGCTCCTGGATCGGCGTCCCCTTCTCGACGTAGCCGTCGGCGCCGCGCTCCAGCGCCGGAGCGCTCATCCGGTCGGCGGAGAAGCCGGAGAGGACGATGATCGTGACGTCCGGATCGTCCTTGCGGATCTCGGGAATCGCCTCGAGACCGTCAATTTCGGCATCGAGAGATCGGTGCTGCTTCAGTCATTGACCCCCCATACCCGACGGTCTCAGGTAGGGGCATCCGCCCCCGGTCATCCTGGGCTCCTTCTCCTCCTCGCTTCGGAACGAGTACCCGCGCGGCGGCAATTCTTCCAAGCGCTCCGCACGTACGAATCCGTAATAAACCCTGCACCGACTCTAGAATCGAACATTCGCGGGCGTGGTGGAATGGAAGACACGCCGGCTTTAGGTGCCGGTGCTCGAAAGAGCGTGGGGGTTCGACTCCCTCCGCCCGCATCGGCTCCGTCCTGGGTTGCTCTGCCCGCGACCGGGCGTTCGCGAGCCCCGGAAGAGGTGTAGCGCCCATCCCGTGAACTCCATACACTCCAGCGCCATGGAAGCCGGTGCTATCCGTCCTGGATACGAGCTCTGGCGGCCGAACAGGGAGAAACCCGAGGCGAAGAGCGCCCGTGCGCTCGTTGTGTTTCTCCTGCTCGTGTCGGCGGGCCTGGCTCTGGTCATCACCGTGGGTGGCTGGGAGCGCCTGGAGGGCGGGAAGATCTTCGCGCTGCTCTACATCGCGATCTATGTGCTGTTCGCCTTCCTCGTTTCTCGCTGGAACCGCGGCGTCCTGCCCGTCGCCTCCGCCCTGGCGATCATCCTCGCGATCTTCTCCGGGATCGCGGCGCCCGCGTGGTTCGACCGGGCGAAGGACGGCCTTTCCAGCCCGGCCCTGCCTGAGGAGCTGCTCGGCCTGCTGACGCTCTTGCTGGTCCCGGTCCAGGTGATCCTGATCGCGGTCGCGATGGTCGCGTTCAACCAGGACTGGCACGTCGAGGAGGAGCGCCAGATCGGAGACGAGCTGCCGCCGTCGGAGCCACCGCAGGGCGAGCGCCGCGGGAGCGGCCGGCGGACAAGTCTGGGCCGGGCGGGCCGAGGGTCGCGCGGGACAACGGCGCGTCGGCCCCGCAAGGCCTGACGCCTTCTCAGGTCAGAAGAGCCTGAGCGGCGGCTCGATCAGCTCGGGTCCGTCCTGACGAACGTCGTTGACGGCGTCGGAGACCTCCGTCACCTCGAGTTCGTCGGTTGGCGTCATCAGCGCGCGAAGCTCGTCCTCGGCGGCGGCGGGGTCCAGCCAGCGCGGCTCCGCGTCCTCCCCGAGGATCACCGGCATCCGGTCGTGGATCGGAGCCACGATCTCGCCCGGTGGGCAGGTGACGATCGCGCACGAGTGGACCTTCGATCCGTCCCCCCGGCGGGCCGCTGCCCACAGGCCAGCGAACGCGAACGGCTCGCGGGAGGGCCGCGTGATCCAGACGGGCTTCTTCCCGGTCTCGGTGTGCCGCCACTCGTAGAAGCCGTCGGCGATCACCAGGCACCGGTGGGTCGTGAACGCGTCGCGGAACACCGGAGCCTCGGCGACCGTCTCGGCCCGCGCGTTGATCAGCAGCCGGTCGAATGACTCCGGGTCGGCGTAGTGAGGGATCAGGCCCCAACGCAGAACGCCGGCGTCACGCCCCCCCTCCCCGTCGGCCCTGATCGCGAGAACCGGATCGGTGGGCGCGACGTTGTAGCGCGGCGCCTGATCGATCTCGACGGACTCACTCAGCCCGAACCGAAAGCGCAGAAGCCGCGGATCCGGATCGGTGAGCGTGTATCGGCCGCACATGCGTTCAGCCTAGGCGGCTTTCCGGCGGGCGACCATCCTCTGGAGGGCATCACAAACGTAATCCGGCTCGAAGCGGACCTGCGCGTGAGTGAACCGAAGCGTTGTCAGTCCGGAGATCGCATGGGCCTGGTCCCTGACGCGATCCCGAGCCTGCTGCGCGGGCGTGCGGTGGTATCGAAGCCCGTCGGTCTCTACCACCAAGCCCAGATCCGGCCAGAAGAAGTCGACTCGGAACCCGTTCAAGAGCCTTCCGGTCTCGGGTTTCGGGAGCCCCGCCCGCCGAACGAGACGCAGGAACCGGCGCTCGAGCTCCGACTCGGTCAGAGCGAACGTCTGGCGGTCGAGGATCCGGGCCAAAGCCGGAACGCCGCGCTGACTGCGCATTCGTCCCAGCGCTGCTCGCAGTTGCTCAGGGTCGACCAGATCCCGCTTGTCCGCTTCGTTCACCGCCGCTTCGAGCTGTGACGCGGTCAGACGCGTGGCGAGGTCTGCGAGGGTCCGCACGGGGCTCGTGACCGGAATGCCCAGGTGAACCGCGCGATCGCCCTCCTCCAGCCGGCGCCGATGGACGGACATACCGCGCCCGACCCGGCGGATCCTGTTCGGGATCGAGATTTCGATCGGTCCTGGACGGCTTGAGCGAATCTCCCAGAGCTCAGCCGCACTTTGATGGCTCAGAAGGGACTCCGGTCCCAGGGCCATCACCGCTGCAAGCCATTGGCCGTGCCGATTGATGTCGGGTCGTCCAACTGCGAAAACCCCGCGATGAATGCGATGCAAGCGCCCCCGCCGCACCCTGTGGTCGATTGCGCCCCCGGAGAGGCCGAGTTGAAGGAGCTGGGACCGCGTGACGACGCCGTGCTGCCGGCCAGCGATCCGCCACACAGCCTTCGATTCAACGCCGCCGGTGGGAGTGCCACCCGAAACATGGTCAGATTTGCTGGCCATAGGCCGGCTGAGCTTCCACAAGCCTGGATTCGCCCCTTTGCGCGGTGCTCGGGGCACGCTTGCCGACTCATGCCGGAGGTGGGACTCGAACCCACATGCCCCGAAGGACAATCGGCTTTTGAGGATCCATCGCGTCTACCCAAGTTCCGCCACTCCGGCTTACCGCTAACGATAGTCCGGGCCTCCAAGGGATAATCCGCCGCCGTGGACTCCGCGGAACGACTTGCGCTGATTCGCGACCTCTGCTCGTTCGAGCGCCGGGGGCCCGCGACCGACGCCGAGAGACGGGCGGCGAACATGCTCGCCGGCAGGCTGCGCGCGATGGGCCGCCGGGCGCGGACCGAGCCCTTCTTCGCCCATCCGCAGTACGCGCTGGTCCACCTCGTTCACGCCGCGATGGGGGTTGCGGGAAGCGTGATCTCCATCGAGCAGCCCGGAATCGGGTTCGGCCTCGTCTTCGCCGCGGCGCTCTCCACCTACCTCGACGTCAACACCCGCGCCTACCTCGTCCGCTCCCTCTTCTTCCGCCGCGTCTCCCAGAACGTCGTCTCCCCCGGCGACCGTCCCAGCGCTCCGGCTCGACTCGTGCTGATCGCCCACTACGACGCCGCCCGCACGGGCTATCTCTTCTCCCGCATCGCGAACCGGATCCGCCGCCTCCCCGAGCGGGTCCGGCTGGGGACCGGCCCGTTCCGTCTCTTCTTCTGGCTCGGACTCGCCCCGCTTCTACCGATCATCGGCCTGCGGATGGCGGGCATTGACGCCACGTGGCTCTCGGCCATCCAGACGCTCCCGACGATCGTCCTCATCGTCGCCGGGTTCCTTCTGATCGACATCGCTCTTTCGGACATCGTCCCCGGTGCCTACGACAACGCATCCGGTGTCGCGGCCGTCCTCTCCGCGGCCGACGAGCTCCGGGCGGAGCCCCCGGCCAACCTCGACGTCTGGGTAGTCCTGACCGGCTCCGAGGAATCCTTCAGCGAGGGCATGCGGGCATTCGTCAAGCGGCACCGCCGGGACCTGGATCCCGAGCGAACCATCTTCGTCAACGTCGACTCGGTCTCCCACGGGGTGGTCGCCTACGAGGTGAGCCAGGGCGCCGTGATCAGCATCGCCCACGACCCGAAGCTGATCGAGCTTTGTGAGGCGCTCGCGCTGGCCCAGCCGGACGACGGGTCGAGGCCGCGGCCCTTCCGGTTCGCCCTTCTCGACGACGCGCTCCCCCCGCGGGTCCGCCGCCGCCGCGCGATCACCCTCCGCACAGCGGATCCGGACGGCAACCTGGCCCCCTGGTACCACACCCACGACGACGTTCCGGAGCGCGTCGACCCAGCGGCGCTCGACAGGGCGACCGAGTTCATCATCTCTCTCTCCCGCCTGATCGACCGCGACGAGGGCCGTCGCGCGGAGGCCGGGCTGCCCCACGGCCCCGTCGCAGCCGCAGCGTCCGCCCCGGACCACCTGTAAAGATCGGGCCATGGAGGAGCGCACCCTCGAGGCCGAGGTCCTCTGGGCCCCGACGGCCGAGGCGGCCGAGCGGTCCCAGCTGACCCGCTACATGCGGTGGCTCGCCGACGAGCGCGACCTCCACTTCGCGGATTACGCGTCACTCTGGCGCTGGTCCGTGACCGAGATCGAGGAGTTCTGGGCGACGATCTGGGACCACTTCGACGTGATCTCCGAGACGCCGTACGACCGGGTTCTGACCGAGCGCGTCATGCCCGGCGCCGACTGGTTCCCCGGCGCACAACTCAACTACGCCGAGCACATCTTCCGCGGGAAGGCCGCAGACGAGGTGGCGGTGGTCTACGCCTCCGAGCTCCGCGAGCTATCCGAGCTGCGCTGGGGCGAGCTCCGCAAGCAGGTCGCCGAGGTCCGCGAGGGACTGCGGGCGCTGGGCGTCTCCCGCGGGGACCGGGTGGTCGCCTACCTCCCGAACGGCCCCGAGGCCCTGATCGCCTTCCTCGCCAGCGCGAGCCTCGGTGCGATCTGGTCGAGCTGCTCGCCCGACTTCGGACCCGGCAGCGTCGTCGACCGCTTCGCCCAGATCGAGCCGAAGGTGATGTTCGCCGTCGACGGGTACCGCTACGGCGGCAAGGATTTCGACCGCCTTCCCACGGTCGCCGAGATCGCAGCGCGGACCCCCAGCCTGGAGCGGATCGTCGTCGCGCCGTATCTGAGCCAGTCACCCGAACTGTCGGTCCTCGAGCAGGACGAGAAGCTCGCCGCCCCGATGACGTGGGGTCAGCTGCGCGAGCTCGGCGAGGGAGTGGAGCTCAGCTTCGATCGCGTCCCCTTCGATCACCCCCTCTGGGTCCTCTACTCCTCGGGCACCACGGGACTGCCCAAGGCGATCGTCCAGGGGCACGGCGGGATCCTGCTCGAACAGCTCAAGAAGGGGAACCTCCACCTCGACGCCCAGCCCGGCGACCGCGTTTTCTGGTTCACCACGACCGGCTGGATGATGTGGAACTTCCTCGTCGGCATCCTCCTCACCGACGCCTCGATCGTCCTGTACGACGGCAATCCCGGTCACCCCGATATGGGCGTCCTCTGGGACCTCGCCGAGCGAACCGGCACGACCTGCTTCGGTACGAGCGCCTCCTACATCGCCGCCTGCATGAAGGACGGCGTCGAGCCCGGCCGCGGGCGGGACCTGTCGCGGCTGCGGTCGGTCGGATCGACCGGGTCGCCGCTGTCCCCCGAGGGGTTCGATTGGGTCTACGAGCACGTCGGCTCGGACACATGGCTGTTCTCCACCAGCGGCGGCACCGACCTCTGCACGGCCTTCGTGGGCGGCGTCCCGATCCTTCCCGTCTACAAGGGCGAGCTCCAGGCCCGCGCTCTCGGCGCCAAGGTCGAGGCCTTCGACGAGCAGGGCAACTCGCTGATCGACGAGGTCGGGGAGCTGGTGATCACCGAGCCGATGCCATCGATGCCCGTCTTCTTCTGGGGCGACGAGGACGGCTCCCGCTACCGCGCCAGCTACTTCGAGATGTATCCGGGGGTGTGGAGGCACGGAGACTGGATCGAGATCACCTCCCGGGGCACGGCGATCATCTATGGCCGCTCCGACTCGACGATCAATCGCCAGGGCGTCCGCATGGGAACCAGCGAGATCTATCGGGCCGTCTCATCCGTTCCCGAGGTCCTCGACGCGCTGGTCATCGACGTTCCGAAGCCGGGAACCGAGGGATGGATGCCCCTCTTCGTCGTGCTCAGCGAGGGCGCCGAGCTCGACGACGAGCTCGCCGGCGCGATCCGGCGGAGTATCCGGGAGCAGTGCTCGCCCCGGCACATCCCCAACGAGATCTTCCAGATCGCGGAGGTCCCGCGGACACTCAGCGGCAAGGTCCTCGAGGTTCCGGTGAAGCGGATCCTCATGGGCGAACCGGTGGAGAAGGCCGCGAGCCGGGACTCGCTGGCGAACCCAGGCTCCCTCGACTACTTCACCGACCTCGCCTCCAGGCTCTGAGGCTCACCCGCCCTGCCGCCGGGCGCCGGCGCCGGCGCGGGTACTCCCCCTCGACGCCCGTGCGTTGATCCGGTCCTGAGTACGGGCCGTACTCCGATGTGCATGCGGTTGTCACCTCAAAAAAGGGCTGCCCAGGCGGGCGTTCGGCGCAAACTGGCCAAAAAAGGGGGAGGGATGAGCGAGAAGCCGGGTGCCGAGTTCGACCTGGACCGAGCGAGCTGGAAGCGGGAGCTCGCCCCGTATCTGGAGGTCGACAGCCGTCGCAGCCTCGGCCAAATCGCGAGCGTGGTGCTTCCCTACATCGTGGTATGGGTGCTCGCCGCATGGGTGGAGCCGAGCGCACCGGTCGCGATCGTCCTCGGCCTCGTCGCGACCCTGTTCCTGACGCGGATGTACTCGCTGTTCCACGACCTGACCCACAACTCGATGTTCGAGTCGAGGAAGGCGAACAGCCGCTGGGGTCACTTTCTCGGCTTCCTGCTGTTCACGCCGTATCGCTGGTGGCAGCGGCAGCACAGCATCCACCATGCCCATACCGGCGATCTCGAACACCGCGGCGCGGGCGAGATCAACACGATGACCGTCGAAGAGTTCGAGAGGGCCTCCCATCTGAGACGGCTGGCGTATCGCCTCTACCGCAACCCCCTGCTGATCCTCCTGGTCGGTCCCAGCCTGGTCTTCCTCTTCGAGCGCCGATTCCCGCAGCGGGGGATGACCCCGCGCATCCTGCTGAGTGTCATCGTGACCAACCTCGCTCTTGCCGCCTGGGTCGCGGGTTGGAGCGCTGTCGTGGGCTGGGGAACCTTTCTGCTGATCCAAGGCACGACCCTGGTGGCCGGCGGAGCGATCGCAGCATGGATGCTCTACATCCAGCACCAGTACGAGGACACCTACTATCGGGCGCCGGGGGAATGGCGCTTCGAGCTCTCCGCGCTTCAGGGGAGCTCCTACCTCCGGCTGCCGCGTCCCCTGACTTGGATCGTCGGCAACGCCAACTACCACCACGTGCACCATCTCAGCGCGAAGATCCCGAACTACCGTCTGCGCGACGCGCACGAGAGCCACGCGATGTTCCGACGCACCCCGGTCATCACCCCCCGCAGCAGCATCCGGGCGTTCCGGCTGAAGCTCTGGGACACGGAGGGAGAGCGGCTGGTCCCGTTTCCCCGCCGGCGCTCCAGAGCGTCAAGCCGGCGTGATCGGATTGCGCCGCTCCGCGAAGGAGCGGTCCTTCGAAGCTGAGAGCGCGTAGCGCCTGACCAGCTCGGCGCGGAGGTCGTCCGGCTGGATGACCGCGTCGACCACCAGCTCCGACGCGAGGTGGAGGATGTCGATGTCCTCCGCGTACTCCCGCCGCTTTTCCTGGACGAAGCGCTCCCGCTCCTCTGGATCCTCGATCTCCTGGATCTGGTTGAAGAACACCGCATTGATCGCCGCCTCGGGGCCCATCACCGCGATCTGCGCCTGCGGGAACGCGAGGCAAGTGTCGGGATCGAACGCTGGGCCTGCCATCGCGTACAGTCCCGCGCCGTAGGCCTTGCGGACGATCACCGAGATCTTCGGGACCGTGGCCTCCGAGACGGCACTGATCATCTTCGCCCCATGGCGGATGATCCCCTGCCGCTCCACGTCCTTGCCGATCATGAACCCGGGGACGTCCGCGAGGAACAGCAGCGGGATGTTGAACGCATTGCAGGTGAGGATGAACCGCGCCGCCTTGTCGGCCGAGTCGACGAAGAGCACGCCTCCCTTCACCTTCGGCTGGTTGGCGACGATCCCGATCACCCGGCCGTCCAGCCGCGCATACCCCACGACCAGCTCCTTGGCCCAGCGCGCGTGCACCTCGAGGAACGAGTCCCGGTCGACGATCGTGCCGATCAGGTCATTGACGTCGAACGGATCCTTCTCATTCTCCGGGACGATCTCCGAGACCGGCGTCGAATCAGCCGGCTCCGCAGGCGGCGCGGCCGGCGGATCCTCACGCCAGTTGGCCGGCATGAAAGACAGGTAGCGGCTGGCGAGGTCGATCGACTCCTCGTCGGTCTTGCAAAGGAAGTGCCCGCAGCCCGAGACGGAGGTGTGCATGCGCGCCCCTCCCATCTCCTCCAGGGTCACCCGCTCGCCGATCACCATCTCGGCCATCCGCGGCGAGCCGAGGTACATCGAGGCGTTGCCGTCCCGCATGATCACGACGTCGCAGAAGGCCGGGATGTAGGCCCCCCCGGCAGCGCTGGGCCCGAACAGGAGACAGATCTGCGGGACCTGTCCCGAAAGTCGTACCTGCGTGTGGAAGATGCGCCCGGCCCCCCGGCGCCCCGGGAACATCCGGACCTGGTCGGTGATCCGCGCACCCGCCGAATCGACGAGGTAAACGATCGGGATCTGAAGGGTGAGGGCCCGCTCCTGGATCCGGAGTATCTTCTCGACTGTCTTGGGTCCCCAGGATCCCGCCTTCACCGCGGGATCGTTTGCCATCAGGGCGATCGGCCGCCCCCCGACCGATCCCATCCCGGTGACCACCCCGTCCGCTCCCAGCCCCTCCTGCTCCCAGTTGGCGAGCAGACCCTCCTCGGCGAGCGAATCCGAATCGAGCAGCCGCGCAACGCGTTCGCGTACCGGCAGCTTCTCCTGCTCGGCGACCTTCTTGCGGTGTCGCTCCGGGCCCCCTTCGAGAGCGGCATCGAGAGCCGCCTTGACGTCGGTCACCGCCGCCTCAGATCAGGTCCGCGTCTCGTAGTCCTCTGCCGACTCCCGCCGATCGCCGGCCTTCGGCTCCTGCTCCTCGCCGGGGTCCGGCTCGGCCGGTGCGGACGGATCGACCGCCACCTCGGTGGCGACGTCGTCCTCGAGCTCGGCCTCATTCTCTCCGGCGAGCGGGTCGAGCTCGTCGGGCCGCGCGAAAGCGTCGGACCCATCGGCCGCGCGGTGCTCCGAGATCGCCTCCGTCAGCTTGGCCGCCAGCTCCTCGGTGTCGGCGAGCACGTCGTCCCGCCTGCGCAGCAGGTCTTCGATCACAGCCTCGAGGTCCTCGCGGCGCTGCGCGCCCTCGTCGACGATCCGGCGCGCCTTGGCCTCCGCCTCGACGATCGCCTGCCGTGTCTCCTCCTCGGTCTTTATCCGCGACGCGTTCGCCTCCTGCTGGGCCGTGCGCCGGGTCTCCTCGGCGTAGGCGTCGGCCGATGACCGAGTCTCGCCGGCGTACGAGTCCGCCTCGGTACGCGCCCTCTCAGCGTCCGCGTTCGCCTTCGTGATCGCCTCGCGCGCCTCCTCCTCGGCTTCGGCGCGGATCTGCTGGGCGCTGTCCTCAGCCTGCGCGAGGATCGCGCCGGTCCGCTGACCGACCCGCTCGAGCTCCCGCTTGACCGTGTCGGAGCGGGACTCGTCCCCCGCCCCCGTTTCGAGCCAATCGGCAAGTCGCGCAAGGAACTTCTCCACCTCGTGCTTGTCGTAGCCACGGCGAGCGGTCGGGAAGGTCGCGTTCCTGATTCGATCGAGACTTGTCTGGTCGACTCCCATGGTCTCTCCTAGTCGCCTCCAGCTTCATTGATGACCGCCACAATCACCGCGGCCGAACCTCAGGACCCTGCATCCACAGGGACCGGCTTGTCGCCCGAGTAATCGTAGAACCCCTTGCCCGACTTGCGCCCGAAGTCGCCTGCCTCGACCATCATCTGCAAAGTCTCGGGCGCGGCGAACCGCTCCTCGCCATAGGCGTCGGACATCACCTTTGCGATCGCCGCAAGCGTGTCCAGGCCGACGAAGTCGGCCAGCGTCAGGGGTCCCATCGGGTGGCTCGCGCCGGCCATCATCCCCGTGTCGATGTCCTCGATCGACCCGACCCCCTGTTCGTAGGCCCGGATCGCATCGAGCATGTACGGGACGAGAAGGCGGTTGACGATGAATCCGCGGTTGTCGCCCGCCGCAACCGTCGTCTTCCCGAGCTTCTCGCCGACCTCGAACCCGAGGGCAACGGCGTCGTCGGCGGAGCTCTCGGCTCGCACGACCTCCAGCAGCGGCATCACCTGAGGGGGATTGAAGAAATGAAGTCCGATCATGCGCTCTGGCCGCCCAGTCGCCTCGCCCTGCGCGGCGACCGCCAGCGATGAGGTGTTGGTGGCGAGGTACGCGTCGTCCTTCGCGATCCCGTCGACATCACGCCACATCTCGAGCTTGCCCTCGAGATCCTCGGTCATCGCCTCGATGACCAGGTCGGAATCGGCGAGGTCGCCGTAATCGAGGGTCGGAGTGATCCGGCCGAGGACCTCGTCCGCCTCGGACTGCTCCATCTTGCCCTTCTCGACCGCGCGCGAGAGCTGCTTCTCGATCTTGGCCATGCCCTTGTCGAGCGCGGCCTGATCGACCTCCCGAACGACGACGTCCCAACCGGCCTGGGCGCAGATCTGGGAGATCCCGTGCCCCATGATCCCGCAGCCGACAACGCCGACCTTGCTGATCGCCATATCCGTTTGTCCCCTCTCGTCGCGATGATCCGAGGGCGGGCCGTCAGTGCGCGACCGCCTAAGTGAGTGGCGGAGCGTAGCGACCTTTGCTCCCTCTACCCTTCTCGGCTCTCGTGCGGGCAGATGGCGGTGCCAGGGAGGCGCAACCACTCGGCCGCGGGCGGGTTTCAGACCAGATGCTCAACGAGCGATCGAAGAGAGCGGCGCTTTTCCTTGTCATCCTCGCGGCGATCCTGGGCGCCTGGTCCACGCCTGTGCCGTCCGGCACGGTGTTGGCTGGACCGCCGGCCGCGGCCGCAGCGCCGAAGAAGTGCGACAGCGCCTGCCGGGCCCAGATCAAGGCACAGCGCCTCGAGGAGCTTCGCCGCCTGAACAAGACACAGAAGCGACCGAACGTGATCGTGATCGCGACCGACGACCAGAACGTGACCGACATGTTCGTGATGCAGCAGACGCTCGGACTGCTCGGAGGCCGCGGGGCCACGTTCACGAACAGCTTCGTCTCCTACCCGCTCTGCTGCCCGTCGCGGGCGACATTCCTCACAGGACAGTACGCGCACAACCACGGGGTCCTCAGCGACCAGCAGTACGGGCTGCTCGACAGCTCGAACACGCTCGCCGTCTGGCTGCGTCGGGCGAAATACCGGACGGCGATGGTGGGCAAGTACCTGAACGGCTACGGGGTCTTCAACCGACGCGAGATTCCCAAGGGCTGGAGTCAGTGGTACGCGCTAACGGGCGGCACCGACCAGAAGCGCTACCGCTACAACCTGAACGAGAACGGGACGGTCCGCTACTACAAGAACGGGGCGAGGAACTACGTCACCGACGTCCTCAGCTCCAAGGTGAACATGCTGCTCAAGGAGTGGGCGATCAGCCCGAAGCCGTTCTTCCTCTACTTCAACCCGACCGCCCCGCACGGCGAGCGGGCGCTGCCATTCGGGTCCACGCGTGATCCGCAGCCCGCGCCGCGCCACCTCGGCCTGTTCGGGGACATCACCGCCCCGCGGATGCCCAACTTCGACGAGAAGGACGTCAGCGACAAGCCGGACAAGGTCCAGGAGCTCCCGCGGCTCTCCGACGACCTGCTCACCGACATCGACCGGCGCTACCGCGGCCGGCTCGAGAGCCTCCTGTCCGTGGACGAGGAGGTGAAGAAGATCGTCGGCCTGGTCCGGAAGTACGGGGACAAGAGGAAGACCTTCATCATCTTCACCTCCGACAACGGCCTCCAGCTCGGCGCCCACCGGATCATGTTCAAGAACTTCCTCTACGAGGAGGGCGAGAGGGTTCCCCTGATCATCCAAGGCCCGGGCATCCCCCCGGGCGTGACCCGCCCCGAGTTCGTGTCGAACATCGACCTCGCACCGACGATCGCCCACATCACCGGCGCCCGGCCGAGTCGGGTGATGGACGGTGTCTCCCTGCTTCCGCTCCTCACCGGCAAGGCGGGGCTGGCCAACCGCGACCTGCTGTTCGAGAGCTTCGACATCCCCAGCTTCGGGGTCAGGCGAGGTCCGTACAAGTACAACCAGACCAACGGGGACCGCGAGCTCTACAACCTCGATACGGACCCCTACGAGCTGGACAACCTCCTCTACGACCCGCCGGGATTGCAGGAACCCTCCCCGGTCGATGTAGCGCTCGCGGACCAGCTCGCCATTCGCCTCGCCCAGCTGAGGGGCTGCAACGGCGCGACCTGCAACTAGCTCGAGGCCGTCACCTCGTCCAATTTCTTCTTCATCCCCTCGGCGAGGGCGGTCACGCCGCTCATCGGCCGGATGTATACGGCCATGTCCCTGATCCGCCCCTCCGAATCGAAGCGGAGGAAATCGATTCCGTCGAGCTCCCGGTCCCCCACCCGAGCGCTGAACGCGAGAGCCGCGGCGTCGCCCGTCTCGACCTGGTCGGTGTAGCGGAAGTCCTCGAAGACCTGGACGACCGCCGCCAGAATCATGGCGACTGCGTCGCGCCCCTCATAGGGCTTGAACACGACCGGGCTCCGGAAGGTGACGTCCTCGGTGAACAGCTCGTCGACCGCGGAGAAGTCCTCGGCCTCGGCCGCAGCCCGGAATCGATCGCTGTGCATGCGCGGAGGCTACCTCTCCTGATTCCGCCAGTCGATCGGCCCCGCCGTGAGCAGGTGCGAACCCAGTGGGCGGCCCAATACCTTCTGGACCTCCTCCGAGGCCGCGATCAGCTTCGGCAGGTCGATGCCGGTTCGCACGTCCATCTCCTCGAGCATCGAGACCAGGTCCTCGGTGGAGATGTTGCCGGTCGACCCTGGCGGCACCGGACAACCACCGAGCTCGCCGAAGGAGCTCTCGAAGGAATCGATCCCTTCCCCGAGCGCGGCGAGCACGTTCGCGAGCCCCTGGCCCCGGGTGTTGTGGAAGTGCGCGGTCAGCTCGACGCCGGTGAACCGTTCCCGCGCCTCTGCGAAGAACTCGCGCACCTGGCGCGGGTTCGCCATCCCGGTCGTGTCACCGAACCCGACCTCCGCGCATCCGAAGCTCGCAAGCTTCTCCGCGATCTCGAACACGCGGTCCGGCGGCACCTCGCCTTCGTAGGGACAGCCGAAGCTCGTCGAGATCACGGCCTCGCACCTCAGCCCCGCATCGACCGCGACGCCGATCGTCCCCTCCAGGTCCTCGAGCGACTCGGCGATCGATCGGTTCACGTTCTTCCGGTTGTGCGTCTCCGACGCGGAGAGGAAGAAGTTCGCCTCCTGGAAGCGGTCGCGCAGGGCGAGTGCGTTGTCGAGCCCCTTCCGGTTCGGGATCAGGACCGAGTAGGCGACACCCTCGCGCGGCTCGAACCTGGTCAGCACCTCGGCGCCATCGGCGAGCTGCGGGATCACGTCCGGTCGCACGAACGAGGTGATCTCGATTCGCCGGAGACCCGCATCGGCGAGCATCCCGATCAGCCGGACCTTCTCCTCGGTCGGGATCACCTCGGGCTCGTTCTGGAACCCGTCCCGCGGCCCTACCTCGCGAATTCGCACGCTCTTGGGCAGCTCCTCGGCCATCTTCTCAGCGTACTTGGCGCGTATCTACTCGCCGGTGACCGCGCCGGTTTCGATCACGCGCCGCTCATGCGTCCCGACACCGATGGTCCGGTCGCCCTCCTTCACCTCGACGTCGAAGCGCAGCTTCCGTCCGTCGACGACCTCCCGAAGCTTCGCCTGCGCCGTGCAGGTGGCACCCTCGGCGGCAGCGGCGACGTGCTTTACGCAGACCTCGAAGCCGACGGTTGCCTCGCCCTCGTCCAGATTCTCGAACGAGAGCATCGCGGCGGTGCGTTCCATCATCCCGATCATCCCCGGCGTCGAAAGAACGCTCGCCCCGATCGTCCCGCCGACGTCCGTGAGCAGCCGGTCCTCGACGACGAACTCGTCGGTCCGCTCGATCCCGGGCTCCAACATCACCGCTCCGCCTCCTCCGGCATTTCACGGGTCGCGCTGTCGCGCGCCCTCGCCTCAACGGGGGCTACGCGAATCAACCGACCATCCCCATCCCGCCGGAGACGCCGAGGCATTCACCGGTCACGTAGGAGGCGTCATCCGACGCGAGAAAGGCGATCGCGGCCGCCACCTCGTCGGGCTGCCCCAGGCGCTTCAGCTGCGTCCCCTCCTTCATCGTCTCGATGATCTTCTCCCCGATCTCCCCGAACTCCTTCGCCTGCATCAGCAGCGGCGTCTCGATCGGCCCCGGAGCGATCGCGTTCGCGGTGATCCCGAATCGAGCCCCTTCGCGTGCCATCACCTTGGTGAAGGCGATCACGCCGCCCTTGGCCGCCGAGTAGACGGCCGAGCCCTTCGATCCGACCCGCCCGGCCTCCGAGGCGACGCTGACGATCCTGCCATACCCGGCCTCCTGCATCCCGGGGAGGGCCGCATACGTGCAGTTGAGGACCCCCTTCAGGTTCACGGCGATCACCTTCTCCCACTGCTCGGGCGTCGTCTGGATGAAGAACCCGAACTCGTCGGTGCCCGCGTTGTTCACGAGGATGTCGATGGGGGCGCCGGCGCTCTCCACCGCCGCCTGCGCGGAGCCGAGATCGGCCACGTCGAGCTCGATCGCAAGGCCCGACACCTCGCCGGCGACCTCGGCCGCCCCCTCCAGGTTGAGGTCTCCGATCGTCACATCGGCGCCCTCCGCCGCGAGCCGGCGCGCAACCGCCGCCCCGATCCCGCTCGCGCCGCCGGTCACGAGCGCCTTTCGCCCCTCGAACCTCATCGCGGGGAGCCTATTTGGTCCCACTCGCGGATCTGTAGCTTGGCGTGCCGATGAGGAACCGCGAATGAACGGGATCGAGCGCTGTGTCGTCCTGGCCGGCGGAACCGGGGGCGCCAAGCTGGCCGCCGGGATGCAGGACCTGCTCGGGGCAGGCCTGTCGGTGATCGCCAACACCGCCGACGACATCGAGATCGCGGGCGTCGACGTCTCCCCGGACCCCGACCTGATCACCTACTGGCTCAGCGGCGAGATCGACGAGCAGCGCGGGTGGGGGATAAAGGGAGACTCGTTCACCGTCTTCGACCGGCTGGCGCAGCTCGGGGCGCCCGACTGGTTCCGGCTCTCCGACCGTGATCTCGCCACCTGTCTCTACCGCCGGGTGTTCGTCTCCGAGGGAGGCACCAGGACCGCGGCCCAGGCGCAGATCGCACGGGCCCTCGGCGCGGAAGCGGCGATCCTGCCGATGTGCGAGGAGCCCGTCAGGACCCGGGTGCGCACCGCAGATGGCTGGCGCGGGCTTCAGCAGTATCTCGTCGCCGAGCACGCCGAGGCGCCAGTGGAGGCGATCGAGCTCGAGGGGATCGGGGACGCCAGGCCCACCCCAGAGGTCCTCGAGGCGATCGCGGGCGCGGAGGCGATCGTGATCGGTCCGTCCAATCCGGTGATTTCGATCGGACCGATCCTCGCGATCCCGGAGCTTCGGCAGGCGATCGTCCAGTCGGGCGCACCCGTCGTCGCGGTGAGCCCGTTCGTCGCCGGCGGTGTCGTCAAGGGCCCGACCGACCTGTTCATGCAGGCGCTCGGCCGCCCGGTTAGCGCCACGGGCGTCGCCTCCCTCTACGAGGGCCTGATCGACGGCATGGTCTGCGACCAGGGAGACCCGGATCCGCCACCGGACGGAGTGCAGGCGATCAGCATTCCGACCCTGATGGAGGACCGGAAGACGCGTCGTGCGGTGGCCGAACGGACGCTCCAGTTCTCACTGGAGCTGTCCGACACGCATGAAAACGGTCCCTAGCGGGTAAAAGCCCTTCCCATTTACTCCCCAACCGCTAGCCTGAATCGGGTATGGGGATGGCGTCCGACAACTTGCACACGACCGCAATCATTCCGGTTAAGGGGCTGACCAGCGCAAATGAGCGCCTGGATGCCGTGCTGTCCCCCGCCGAGCGCGGCCGACTGGCCGAGGCGCTCTTCCTCGACATGATCGTGAAGGTGCCGCGAAGCAGGTGCATCGACGACCTGATGGTGGTCACCTCGGATGAGTCCGTCGCTCGCCAGACCCGTTGGTTCGGCCACAAGGTGCTGCTCCAGGAGCAGGACGAGGGCCACGCCGAGGCGGCGGCCGCCGGCGGCCCGCGCCGCGATGGAGGACGGAACGGAGCGTGCCGTGATGCTGCCGGTCGACTGCCCGACGCTGGAGGTCGAGGAGCTCGACGCGCACGTCGGCCGCTTTCCGCGAACCGCGCTGATCGTCCCCGATCGCCACGGCACGGGCACGAATGCGCTCGTTCTCACCCCGCCTGACGTCTTCATTCCGGCCTTCGGTCCCGACAGCTGCGCCCGTCACGTGAGCCGCGCTCGCGCGGCCGGGATCGCCTTCGCGCTCGAGACGATCGAGTCGATGGCGGCGGATCTCGACACGCCGGAGGACCTGACCCTTCTGCGCGACCGGCTACTGCTCGACCCGCAGCCGGCCCCTCGCACCGCCGAGGTGCTCTGGGAGCTCGGCGACCGAACGCAGCCCGCCGCCGCGTAGATTCGGCAGCGGGGTAATCGCCGGGATGGGGGCGGCTCGCGAGCTGCGAATCAGGCCGCTCACCGGCCTCCCCGAGCTGAACGAGGGCGAACCCCTTGGCCGTCTCGTCGCAGAGCACGGCCGGCCGGCCGCCGATGACGTCGTCGTCATCTCGCAGAAGGCCGTGTCCAAGGTCGAGGGGCGGCTGCGCAGACTCGCCGATGTGCGTCCCGGGGACGAGGCAGTGGACCTGGCCGCCCGGCTCGGCAAGGATCCGCGCCTGGTCGAGCTGATTCTCCGGGAGAGCGCGCGCGTCGTGCGGGCAGAAGGCGGAGTGCTGATCACCGAGACGCACGCGGGCTGGATATGCGCCAACGCGGGAATCGACGCCTCCAATCTCGACGCCGGGACCGTTGCCCTGTTGCCCGCCGACGCCGACGCCTCTGCCCGCCGGATCCGGTCAGAGATACGTGAGGTCTCGGGAGCGGCTCCGGCCGTCGTCATCGCGGACAGCTTCGGCCGCCCCTGGCGGGTCGGACAGTCCGAAGTCGCGATCGGCTGCGCCGGAATCGATCCCCTGGACGACTGGAGAGGCCGCCGTGACGCACGTGGACGCGAGCTCACCGCCACGGTGGTTGCGGTCGCCGATCAGCTCGCCGGGGCAGCCGACCTCACCCGCGACAAGGACTCGGAGGCGCCGGGCGCGATCGTCTCCGGGCTTGGCACGCTCGTCATTGGTGATGACGGGCCCGGAGCGGGGAAGCTCCGTCGTCCGGCGGACGAGGACCTCTTCCGCTAGCTACGCCGGAGACGGGTCCTTGGACTCGACCTTGTCCTTCTCACCGATCTCGTGCATCGGCGGGGCCGTTGCCCCCTCGTAGGTGAACTCGGGTGGCTCGTACGTGCGGCCCGGAGTCCCTCCCATCGCGAGAATCCGGGCGGGCTCGTCTCCCGTGACTAGCTTGCGCTTCTCGGCTGCCCCGACACGAGCGAACACGCCGGGCTCGAGGTCGTAATCCTGGCCACCGGCACGGAGCGTCGCCCGGCCGGAAAGGACCGTGTAGACCTCCTCCTGATCGTCATGCCGCTGGTCGTGCTCGGGGTAGAACTTGAAGTTCGGCGGCAGGTCCATCACCGCGACGCCGAAGGAGGTGACGCCCAGGCCGGCCCTCACGCGCCTGAATCCGCCCCCGAAGATCGCCTCGAAGTCCTCGACGCGCTTGACCGTTACATCTGGCATTCGCTCATTCCTCTCCGCCGATGCGAGGGTGCGCCGCAGGCGCAACCCGTTTCATGTTCGGAGGCTAGCCGCCCAGCGTGAGCACCGCGGACCCGTTAACCCTACCGTGACGCATGTCATCGAGCGCACGATTGGCTTCCGACAGCGGATAGACCTGGATCTCCGTCTCGACGGGCACGCTCGACGCGAGGGGCAGGAACTCCTCACCATCGAGGCGCGTGAGGTTGGCGACGGAGCGAACGGTCCGCTCGTGCCAGAGGATCTCGTACGGAAAGCTCGGGATGTCGCTCATGTGGATGCCCGCGCAGACGACGGTCCCGCCGGGCGCCATCGCGCGCAGCGCCTCTGGAACGAGCTCGCCGACCGGAGCAAAGATGATCGCCGCGTCGAGATCGCTCACGGCAGGGTCGCCCACTGCACCGGACCACTCCGCGCCCAGCTCGCGGGCGAGGGCCTGGGTCTCGCTGTCGCCCTCGCGGGTGAAGGCGAACACACGGCGGCCCTGGGCCACGGCGACCTGGCAGATGATGTGTGCCGAGGAGCCGAATCCGTACAGCCCCAGGCGCTCGCCGTCTCCGGCCAGGCGAAGCGACCGGTAGCCGATCATCCCCGCGCAGAGCAGCGGAGCCACATGCTCGTCCGGATGGTCGCCGGGGAGCGGGAAGCAATAGCGCTCGTCGGCCACCAACCGCTCGGCGTAGCCACCGTCCAGGTCATAGCCGGTGAACTTCCCCTGCTCGCAGAGGTTCTCGCGCCCGGAGCGGCAGTAGCGGCAGGTACCGTCCGTCCAGCCGAGCCACGGAACGCCGACCAGATCCCCGGTCGCGAAACGCTTCGCGTTGGCCCCCGCCTCGATCACCCGGCCGACCACCTGGTGGCCGAGGACGAGTGGAAGCTTGGGCTTGCTCAGCTCGCCGTCGAAGATGTGGAGATCCGTCCGGCAGACGCCGCACGCGGACACCTCGATCGCCACCTGTCCCGGGCCCGGGTCGGGATCGGGCAGCTCGCGCTCCACCAGGGCTTTCCGAGGCTCTTCCAGCACCATCGCGCGCATTGACGCATTGTCCCCCGTCTGCTGAATAGGATCGCGGGCGGGGAGGCAACTGGATTGGAGGCGCCTGCTACTCACCGCGTGGGCGCGTGACACGGCCCAGCCGGGCGGAATGACCCTCGCCGACCGGGTCCGCGGCGGGGTCAGCGGAGCTCTCCGGCGCGGCCGCGGGGGTGCGCGGCGATCGCCCGCCGGGGCAGCGCCCGCCGGGCGTTCAGTAGGTCTCGACTATCTCGTAGAGCGTCGTCCGCTGGGCCGGGGTCCTCCCGGCCCGGCGGGCGGCCTCGATCAGCTGCTCGGGCTCCAGCCGGACGCCGTGCTTCGACCCGGCCATCCGGGAGATGTTCTCCTCCATCAGGGTGCCGCCGAGGTCGTTGACGCCCCAGCGAAGGCTCTCGGTGGCGGCATCGAGTCCCATCTTCACCCAGCTCGCCTGCAGGTTCGGGATCGTCCTCCCGAGCGCGAGCCGGAATGCCGCCGTGTGCTTGAGGTTGTCCCCGCGCGAGATCTCCTCGACGCCGTGCGTCCGGCCAAGCAGCGTGTTGTACGGGATGAAGCTCAGCGGGACGAACTCGGTGATCCCGCCGGTCCGTTCCTGGAGGGCACGCACCACCCGCATGTGACGAGCCAGCTCGCGCGGCTCCTCGATGTGGCCGAACATGACGGTCGAGGTCGAGCGCAGACCGGAGCGGTGAGAGGCCTCGATGATCTCGATCCAGCGGGCGACCGGGAGCTTGTTCGGCGAGATCCGCTGGCGGACTCCGTCGTCGAGAACCTCTGCGGCGGTGCCGGGCGTCGAACCGAGCCCGCACTCGATCAGGTATTCGAACACCGACTCCGGTGAGCGCTCGGCGCGCTCGCACATGTAGTGGATCTCCATCGGGGAGTAGGCGTGAAGGTGAAGCTGCGGCGCGCACTCCTTCGCGAGCTTCAGCCAGCGGCCGTAGTCCTCGAGCGTGTACTCGGGGTGGATCCCTCCCTGCATGCAGATCTCGGTGGCGCCGAACTCGACGGCCTCATCGATCCGGGCCGCGAAGTCGTCCTCGCTCACGAGATACGCGTCCGGCGAGCGCTTGCCCTGGCCGAATCCGCAGAAGGCGCATCCGACGACGCAGATGTTCGTGAAGTTGATGTTCCGGTTGACGACGAAGGTGACCGTCTCTTCTGCGATGTCCGCCCGCAGCTCATCGGCCGCGACCCGCATCTCCTCGATCACCTCGGGACGCGTCTCCGAGAAGAGGGCGGTCAGCTCCTCCTCGGTCAGCGCCTCTCCCCTGCTCCCACGCTCGATCGCCCGGGGAGCGATCTCGGGTGCGGGCGGCCGCTCCTGGCGGCGACCAGATCCGCGGCGGGGGATGAAGCTCCAGTACTTCAGCTTCACCACGTCCAGGACCCCCTGTTCCATCCACTCCGGGTCCAGGTACTGCGGGTAGACGCACAGCCGTTCGGTGAGCGCGTAGCCGCGGGGTGCGAGCTCCTTCCTGACCTGATGCGGGCTGGGGAACGGCTCCTCGGGCGAGATGTGGTCGCCGTTCGAGGAGAGGCCGCCCAGATCCGTCGCGCCGGCGTCGACCAGCGCCGGCCACCAGGCGGCGAGGTTCGGGGGGACCTGAATCCCGACGTCGGGCATCAGGCGCCTGCACTCCGCGATCAGGCGCTTCATGTCCTCGATCGAAACCGGGGTGGCCCAGTCGGGGAGGGGCAGCTCGCGGCCGTTGCCGCTGCTCCCGTCGCCGTTCCCGGTCCACCTGGTCTTCGAGGCCTCGTCGGCGATGTCCGCGACCTCGGCTCCGTAATAGCGGGGGTGTGGGACGAAGTTCTGGAGGATCACCTCCTGGATGTGCCCGTGCTCACCGTGCACGGCCGCGATCGCCTCCAGGGAGGCGATCCGCTCCTCCTCGGTCTCGCCGATGCCGACCAGGATCCCGCTGGTGAAAGGGATCTTGAGCTCACCGGCAAGCCGGATGGTCTCCAGCCGGCGAGCGGGATGCTTCGTCGGCGATCCGGCGTGGACGGTGTCCATCAACCGCTCGGAAACCGACTCCAGCATCAGGCCCTGCGAAGCGGTGACCTCGCGAAGGCGTGTCAGGTCACCTCGCGACAGCACCCCGACGTTCGTGTGCGGGAGCATGCCCCGCTCGAGCGCGCGTCGGCACGACCAGACGACATAGGAGGTGAAGTCCTCGTGCCCCCAGGTCCGCAGGCGGTCCGCGACGATCGGATGGACCTCCGGCCTTTCGCCAGTGAGTACGAGGAGCTCCTTGGTGTTGCGCCTCAGCGCCTCGTCGAGGCGCCGCTCGACCTCATCGGGATCGTGGATGTGAGCCTGGTGCGTCGCGAACGCGCAGTACTTGCAATAGCACTGGCAGGTGCGTGAGAGCGAGAGCGTGTGGTTCCGCGAGAAGGTGATCCTGCGCATGGCTGCGCAAAGCTACCGGACCTGGGTACTTATCTAACGCTCGTTAGGGAGACTCAGCTGCCGGCGATCCCGCCCGGAGGCCGAGACGGCGGCGGGCCGCCGGGGCCGCTGGAGCCGCCGGGGCCCCCGGGACCACCCGGACCGGGACCGCGCTCCTGCCGGAGCGGCGGCGCCTCGCCCGCGGGCGGGGCGGGTCCGCGCGGCGCGGCGATGTCGGCGGCCTCCTGCACCGGGCCGCTGGACGGCTCGATGATGAACCGGTAGACAGCCGTCGCCAGGAGCGCCCCGACCAGCGGGCCGAGGATGTAGACCCACGCGTCGCTGAACGCGTCGCCGACGAGCGCCGGGCCGAACCAGCGCGCAGGGTTGAACGAGCCCCCGGTCATCGGCCCGAGGACCATCACGAGCATGCCGAGCGCACCACCGATTGAAAGTGCAGCCCAGCGCCTGACCTCGGGGTTCAGCGCGACCGTGAGCACAGTTAGAACGAGGACGAAGGCGCCGATGCCCTCGACGAGGAATCCCTGGAAGGGACCCCCGAGCAACGCGCTTATCTTCACCGCCCCGTAGTCGGAGGCACGGCCCTCGTCGAGCAGGAAGGCCTTGGTCAGGAGGGCGCCGAGCACGCCCCCTGATAGCTGGGCGAGCATGTAGACGAGCCCGTCGATCGGATCGATCCGCCGGAGGGCGATGAAGGCTGCGGTGACGACCGGGTTGAAGTGGCCGCCGCTCGCGACCCCGATGCTGATGATCAGGGCGAAGAGGAGCAGGAAGTGCGTGAGGCCCACCACGGCGAAGTCGGAGCCGAACTGGGCGTTCTCGCCGACGGCCACATAGAGCGCTACGACGCTGGTGACGAAGAAGACCAGGAGCAGCGTCCCGAGCAGCTCAGCGATATATGCGGCGAGACCTCGATCTTGCACTTGGAAGCGACCTCCTCGTAGAAAAGCCCCACCCGGTGTGAGGCGGCGCCAGTCTAACCAGATTTCCCCCCAAACCGGCGCGTTGACGAAACCTTTATCTGGCGCTTGCGGATAGGGTCGCGCGCAGATGAGAAGGTTCGCCGCGTCGCTGGCGGCCGTCCTCCTGACGATGGCGCTCGGCGCCTGCGGGGAGGACGGCGCTGAACCGGGCGCGCCGGATGGCGCGACGCTGGTGCTCGACTTCCAGCCGAACGCGGTCCACTCCGGCATCTATGCCGCCCAGGCGAATGGCGACTTCGATGAGGAGGGAATCGACCTGACGGTCCGCGAGCCGTCGAGCACCGCCGACGGTGCGAAGCTGCTCGAGACCGGCCGGACCGACTTCGCCGTGATGGACATAAACGACTTCGGGATCGCCCGTGACCGCGGGCTCGACCTGGTCCCGGTGGCCGCGATCGTCCAGCGTCCGCTCGCGGCGGTGATCGCGCGCGACCGGAACGAGATCCGGACTCCCGCCGACCTCGCCGGGAAAACCATCGGCGTCACCGGCGTCCCATCGGACGACGCGGTCCTCGACACGGTCCTCCGTTCCGGGGGCGTCGATCCCGACGATGTCCGCCGTGTGACGATCGGCTTCAACGCCGTCGCCCAGCTCGCCGCCGGGAGGATCGATGCCGCCACGGCTTTCTGGAACGCGGAGGGCGTCCAGCTGAGGGATCTCGGTGTTCCGATCCGTGAATTCCGCGTCGACGAGTTCGGCGCCCCGCGGTATCCGGAGCTGCTTCTTGTCGCCCGTGGCGGCGGGCGCAGCGAGCGGCTCGGCGACGGCATGCGGAGCGCCCTGGGCCGGGGCTATGAGCTGCTGGGCGCCTCACCCGATGCGGCTCTCGACGACCTCTTGGAGCAGGTCCCCGGACTGGACCGGGAATCGATGGCCGCCCAGCTCGATGCGCTCACCTCGAGCCGCGCGTTCGCACTCGGGGACGTCCCCGCGACACCCCAGCTCGACGAGCGCTCCATCGAGGAATGGAGCGCCTGGGCCAAGCGGACCGGCTAGCCGAGAGCCCGCTCCACCAGGTCAGGCAGCTCCCTGACCATCCGGCTCCGAGGAACCGCCACCGCGAGGCCGGCCTCGTCCGCGGCCCTCTTCGTCTCGACGTCGGTGTGCTGGTAGAACCCGACGACTGGGACGCCCAGGCGGCCGAGCTGGGCCGGCGGTACTGCATCGAGGTCCGCGACCACGAGGTCCACGCCGTCGAGCTCGTCGGGGAGCGAGGAGTCCTGTTCGACCTCGTGTCCGGCAGCCTGCAAGGAAGTTTGCACGCGGCTCGCAAGCATCAGATCCGCGACCACGGCGGCGATCCGTGCCATCAGGCGAAGATGTCCGACCTTGAGCGGGTCATGCGTCCAAGCGGACAATCTGACCAAAAACCAGGGATGTTGGCCTGAACCGGTGTTCCTGATAATCGGATTTGTGGGGCATAAGCGAGCGAGGATTTCTCGATGCGCGAGCCGCTCTAGAGACTCCGACGGCGCCTGAAGTCCCGGCGCAGGCTCTCCGGCCGGCCCCACATCTGAACCACCTCGGCCCGGCCCTCCGTCGCGCCTCTGACGCGCAGCTCGCCGCTTATCCCCTCGCGATCGAGCTTCGACAGGGCGCCCCGGACGGTCTCCGGGGCGGCGGCGTGCCCGAAGCGGTGCGCGACGTTGATCCGCCAGTGCCACTCCGCCCGCGAGTAGGGCTGAGCGTTCACCTGCGCGAGCATCACTGCGGCGTCGACGTACCTCGCTTCATCCGCGATCCGGAGATCGAAGACCAGGTCGGTCCAGTCGTCCGGCAGCGACTCGACGACCACCGTGAAGTCCTCGGCCAGGGCCACGGCCGAAGAGTATCCCCGGGGCGGAGGAGTGGGTGGATCAGCCGGCGCGGCTCACTCGCATGCTGCGTGCGAGCTCGGTCCCGAGGGGGTGGTCGCGCCCCCCGATCTCGACCATCACGGGGCCCCCGAACGGCTCCTGTCGCTTGAACAGCACCGTCGTCCCGGGCTGGATCTTCCGGGCGGCGAGGTAGCGGAGCATCGATGCATCGCTGTCGGACACCCGCGTGAACGTTCCCCGGTCGCCGGGCTCGAGATCGATCAGCGCGACGGACTCGTCGTCGATGATCGCGAGGTCGCGGTCGGGGATCGGGTCACCATGCGGGTCGAGGTCCGGCTGGCCGAGCTTCGTGGCGATCAACTCCTCGAGCTCCTCGGAGATGTGATGCTCCAGGACCTCGGCCTCCTCGTGAACCCGGTCCCACGGCATCCCCAGCACCTCCGCGAGAAAGAGCTCGAGCAGGCGGTGGTGACGGATCGTCTCGAGCGCCACCCGCTCGCCCCGATCCGTGAGCCGGGCGCCGTGGTAGGGCTCGTAGTCGACCAAGCCTGCGTCGGAGAGCCGCTTCAGCATCGCCGACGCCGAGGCCGCGGTGACGCCGAGGCGCTCCGCCACAGCGCTGGTCTGGACGGGCTGGGGGCTCCTGCCCTGAAGGTGGTAGATCGCCTTCGCGTAATTCTCTGCTCCCTCGTTCGTTCGACGCTCCCGGTGTGCGTGGTGGGCCGGCATCAGACGCTGATCAAGAGGCTCGTGAGGTAGAGGATCCCGGCGCCGACCACAAGACCGGCGATGCTGAGCGGGTAGAGGACCTCGCCCTCCCGGTCCCGGATCGACGGCACCAGCAGGACGATCACCTGGACGATCGCACCGACTCCGATTCCGATCAGGAAGGTCGCCAGCTCCTGGTTGTACGCGGCCGCTCCGATCACGGCGCCCAGGATCGCGGGGCCTCCGGCGATCACTCCGAGTGCGAGCAGCCTCCAGATTCCCGGGCGCTCGGCGCGTGCGAGCGGCGCGACGATGGCGAGGCCCTCCGTCGTGTTGTGGATCGCGAACCCGACCACGAGGAACGCACCCAGCGCGAGGGACCCGATGGCGTATGCGGACCCGATCGCGAGACCCTCTCCGAGATTGTGTAGCCCGATCCCGATCGCCACCATCAGGGACAGGCGAAACGCGCCCTCTCCCGCCTCCCGCCGCTTCCTCACCCCTGCCTTGATCCGGCGGTCGATCGCCGTCAGCACCAGATACGCGAGCCCGGCCCCGAGGAACAGCAGCTCGACGCCTCCGAAGGCCCCGCTCGATTCCGAGCCGATGTCGATGCCCTCGAGGCTGCCATCGATCACCAGGAACCCGAGCAGCCCGATGGTGACCGCCATGAAGAGCCGGATCCACTTGTCCGACACCCTTCGAATCGCGGGCATGAAGAGCATGCCGAGGACGACCGGGATGATGCCGACGTAGGTCCCGAGAAGCGTCATCAACCCGTAGAAGCCGACGTCGGCTTCGGGCGTCTCGACCGCGACGTCGATCGTGTGGTCGATCGTCGCCCCGGTCGAGGTGAGCATGGTGATCGTGTAGGCGCCGCCCTCCTGCCACGGATAGTCGAGCGTCAGCTTCTGCGAATCGAGACGGTCCACCTCTCCGCCGGGCTCGGCCCCGAAGGCGACGTAGGCGTCGTTGACCGCCACCTGGGCGACGGTGACCGCGTCCGGCCCGGTGTTTCGCACCGTCAGCTCGATCTCACCCGGGCGAAGCACGGTCCGCTCCACCCCGAGCTCCTCGACGGGCGGACCGCGCCGCTCATCGAGCCCCGGGCCTCCAAGCACCGCGAACAGCGCGATCGCCGCTGCGATCAGAGCGAGCGGCACCGCGATCAGCGCCCAGATCGGCACGCGGCCGAGCGGCTGCGTCGCCTCGGTGCGCCCGGCGGCCTCCATCAGGCGCTCGACTCCCCGGAGGGCTCGGGCCGGTGAAACGCCGTGGGTCGCCGCTTCTGGTCCCGGTCTCCTCCCACCCGGAAGAATCCCATCCAGCCCAGCTCCGCGAACTCGGTCTTGTGGGCGTGGAACATGTAGTCGCCGACGTAAGGGAACTCGAGCTCGAGGATCCCGCGCTGCGCCTGGCCCTGCATGACCGTGTCCGTGTACTCGGTCGGGGCGAGCATCGTTCCCGTCGGGAAGTAGTTGAAGAAGTTCGCGTGGATGTGAAACGAGTTGATCGGGTCGAACTCGAGCGCGTTCACGAGATAGATCCGCACTGGCGACGAGCGCTCCACCGCCACGGGCTCGTTCACGTAGTGGAAGGCGACCGTGTTGACCGCATAGACCTGGTTGCCCTGGGCGTCGAAGTTGGTGTTGAAGCCGTTCATCACCATCGCGAGCTCGTCGGCCTCGGGGCGGCCCTGCTTCGGATCGATGATGAAGGCGCCGTAGAGGCCACGTGCAATGTGCTCGGCGAGCGGGCCCGCGTGGCAGTGGTAGAGGTGGAGCCCGAACGGCTCCGCGGTGAACTCGTAGGTCGTCTCGCCTCCCATGTCGATCAGGCCGGCGCCGACCCCGGGGACGCCGTCCATCTCGGCCGGGTGGAGGCCGTGAAAGTGGATGGTGTGTGGATGCTGCGACCCATTGACGAAGCGCACCCGCAGCAGCTCGCCCTCGCGGGCGCGGAGCGTCGGGCCGGGGACCCGCCCGTTGTAGACCCACGCCGGGTAGTGGACTCCGGGCGCGACCTCGATCTCCTTGTCCCCGGCGAGCAGGGTCCACTCGCGAAGCACGCGCCCGCTGGCGAGCCGCCGGGTCTTCCCCCAGTCGAAGTCGCGAAGCATCTCGCTCGGGTTGAACCCGTTGGCGGCGTGGTCCACGGTCGCTCCGGGCGCGAACGTCGGTCCGGCGGCGCCGCCGCCGTGCAGCGCAGAGGCGCCTCCCTGGGATGCCTCACCGCCGTGAGCGCCGTGCGCTCCGTCAGCGGCCTGCGCACCCTCGATCGCGTTGTGAAGACCCTGGTGTGGGACGAGCTGATGGAGCAGCGGCATGCTCGCGCCGGCGGCTGCGCCGCCGATCAGAAGCTTTCTGCGATTCATCTTCGACATCGCACCCAATTGAAGCACAGACGAAACATAGAGTTAGGCATGTCTAACTTTGGATCGAAGACGCCGACGGCTCAGGGCCGGTGGGCGGCCTCCGTAGAATCGACCCGATGCCGAAGGCGGCCCCACAGGTGGAGCTGGACGGCCAGTACCGGGCCCTGCGGGAGGAGGTCGGGTCCCTGCCCCGTGACCGGGCGTCGCTGAACGTCAAGGGATCGGATGCGGCCGAATACCTCCAGGGACAGCTCACCAACGACATCGAGGCGGTCGAGCCCGACGAGGGCGTCTACGCGGCTCTCCTCGACCGCAAGGGCCACCTCGTCGCGGACATGCGCCTGCTCCTGCTGAGCCACTCGCACGCGGACCAGTTCTGGCTCGACACGGAGCCCCTCGCGTTCGAGCAGCTCCGCAGGCACCTGGAGACCTACAAGATCGGTCGCGACGTCGAGGTCGCCGACACGACGGCCGAGTGGGCGATCACCTCGCTGATCGGGCCGGCTTCGACGGAGGCCGCCGGGACCCCGCCACTCGCGCCCGAGCACAGGCAGCACTACTACGAGCGGGACGGGATCAAGATCCTGTCAGTCGCAACGGACCTCGGGATCGATCTGATCACCCGGTCCGAGGAGGCCGCCGCCCTCCGCGATCAGCTCGAAGCCGCCGGCACCGTGGAGGTGAGCGAGGGCGCCGCCGAGATCGTCCGGGTCGAGTCCGGGCGACCGAGGTTCGGCCTCGACATGGGCTCCGAGCTGATGCCCGCCGAAGCCGGGATCGTCGATCGGGCGGTCAACTTCGAGAAGGGCTGCTACATCGGCCAGGAGCCCGTCGCCCGTCTCCACTACCGCGGGAAGCCGAACCGGCGGCTGCGCGGCCTTCGCTTGAGCTCGACCGTCGAGGGGGGCGAGCCCCTTCGCCTCGGCGACCGCGAGGTCGGCACCGTCGGCACCGTCGCCCTGTCCCCCTCCCTGGGCCCGATTGCCCTGGCGGTGATCAGAAGGGAGGCCGAGGAGGGCGACGAGCTCACGATCGGTGATGGAGGCCACACGGCCGAGGTCGTGGAGCTGCCCTTCACGCCCTAGAGCGGCGCTCCCGGTCCGGCGGTTCGGCTAGATTCCTCCCCCCATGCTGCGGAGGAGGGCCAAAGCGTTGGCTGCTGCCGTCGTCGCCGTGGCGGCCCTGGTCGTCGCCGGCTGTGGTCGCGACGACTTCGAGAACGACCCGCGGCCCCCCGTGCCGGCGGAGGTGACGGCGAAGATCGCGGAGGACGGTGTGGCCGTCTCGCCGCGGGAGTTCGGTGCGGGCCTGGTCACCCTGACGGTCGCGAACCTGAGCACCGAACCCACGGTCCTCGTGATCCGGGGACCGGTGGACGCCGAGTCGGACGAGATCCCGCCCTCCGGCACGGCGACGATCAAGGTCGACATGGAGACCGGCAGCTACGAGGCGAGCGCCGGCGGACTCGCGGCGCTTCCCGCCCGCTTCACGGTCGGACCCGAGCGGGCCTCCGGGCAGAACGAGCTGCTGCTGCCCTAGCGGTCCCTCTGCTCCTGGTCGGTGAGCCGGGGGGAGGATCGTGTTCAGCATCAGCTCGAGCCGGGCGAACCCGCCGGCCGCGAGCTCAGCTCTGTGTGTCGGCGACCTCTACGAGGGACTCGACCCGCTCGAGCCGCGCCCGCACCGCCTCGACCATCTCGTCGAGCGTCGCCCGCGCCTTGTCGGAGCTGGTCTTGATCCCGGTCAGCGTCGAGCGAATCGCCTGCGCCTGCTTCAGGCAGGAGACCGCCTCCTCGGCGGCGATCCTGACCTCCGCCGCATCCACCGTCAGGTCCCGTTCGCGCGCCATCGTCACCCTCGCGGCAGCGAGCCTGTAGGCGACCTCGAGGGCGAGCGAATCCGGCTCATCGCGGTCGACCGCGATGATCAGCTTGTTGCCCTCGTACTCGACCAGGGGCTCCCGGCCGGCGGGGATCCGCTCCTCGCCGGCCACGACGAGCACCGCGAACGAAGCGGCTCGCGTCGCCATGGCCTCGCTCAGCTCCTTCCAGGCGTCGTTCTTGGAGAGCTTCTTGTCCTTCGCCTCGAAGACGATCCTGCCGGCAGCCGGACCCTCCGCGGCGCTCAGCTCGATCAGGGTGTCGCCCTTCTTGCCGCCCCCCTCGGCGCCCTCCCCGCCGGTGTGGGAGGAGGCGTCGCCGCGGCTTGCCGCAATCCGCTCGAGGGCTCGATCGACCCGCTCCTCGAAGCTCCGGCCCTTGCGCGTCCCGGCCTCCTCGGCCTCCTCAAGCGCCTCCCTCCCCTGATCCAGCCCCGCGAGCTCGGCGGCGCGGTTGAGCAGCTCATCGAGCTTCTGCTCGAGCTTCTCGTCGCGAACGTCCTGATCCTCCTTCCGGTCCCGGACCCAGGTCCGCAGCGTCGAGAGCATCGGCGCGAGCGGGTTCCGCTCGTCGTCGGAGGTGAGTCGGTGCAGGAACTCCTCGTCCCGCTGCTCGAGCATCCGCTTGATCTGCGCCTGCACCGCACCCTCGCGGTCCTCGCCGAAGGTGGCGGCGATCCGCTCGGAGAGCTCCTCGCTGTGGGTATCGAGCGCCTGGCCCAGTGCTCCCGGGCCCTCCTCGCCGCCGAGGGCGCGGCGGAGCTCGTCCTCGATCCGCTCGACGGCCTGCCCCTGGGACTCCGCGAGAGACTCCGCATGCACCCGACTCAGCCGCTCGAACTCCCGCCGCACGTAGTCCACCTCGATTGCGGTGTCCTCGCGATCGAGGACGCGCGTGCCGATCTCGATCGACCGGCGCACGGACCGTGCCGGCTCCTCGCCCGTCTCGGCGCGCTCGCGAACGACGCGGGCGGCCTCCGCGTCCGCGATCGTCATTCCCTCGATCACGATCCGGTCCCCGAGCACGCGGACCGTGCCATCGGGGGGGTCGGGGTCGAGTGGCAGCTGTGGTTTCTCCGAGGCTTCCATGGACTCATGAACGTAGTCGCGGACCCGGACATCAATCTGACGTCGTTCACTACGATCCACCGGTCCATCGCCACAAGACGGGGCGCTCCTGACGGGGCGCCCTCGCATGAACACGGGAGACACATTGGCCGTAGAGATCGCCGACGTATCCAAGCTCGACGTGCAGCCGGGTGAGCTGCCGGAGAAGATGGCCGCCTGGGTGATCCGCCAGGAGCGCGAGGGCGAGCCGAAGGACGCCTTCCAGGTGGAGGAGATCGAGGTGCCGGAGCCCGGCGCGTTCGAGGTGATCGTCCGCGTGATGGCCGCGGGGGTCAACTTCAACAACGTCTGGGCCGCCCTGGGCAAGCCCGTCTCCGTGTTCCAGTACGGGGACCACCCGCAATGGGGACACCACATCGGCGGCTCAGACGCCTCGGGGATCGTGTGGAAGGTGGGCGAGGGCGTGACGAAGTGGAAGCCCGGCGACGAAGTCGTGATCCACTGCAACCAGGCCTCCTACGAGGACGTCGAGGTCCACGGGCTCGACCCGCTCGCCGCCCCCAGCCAGATGATCTGGGGATACGAGACCACCTGGGGCTCCTTTGCCCAGTTCACGAAGGTGCAGGCCCAGCAGCTCCTGCCGAAGCCGAAGAACCTCTCCTGGGCGGAGTCCTCGGCCTACGGGCTCACCTACTTCACCGCGTACCGGATGCTGATCGACCAGTGCAAGCTCCAGGCGGGTCACAACGTGCTGATCTGGGGCGCCGCCGGGGGCCTCGGCGTCTTCGCCACCCAGCTCTGCAAGGCCGCCGGCGCGAACGCCGTGGGCGTCGTCTCCTCCGACGAGAAGGGCGAGCTGGTGAAGAGGCTGGGCGCGGTCGACTACATCAACCGCAGCGACTTCACGGGGATGATGCGAAAGGGCGGCGAGACCCCCGACGAGGAGAAGGCGCGCTTCAAGGTCTCGCGGGAGTTCGCGAAGCGGGTGAAGGAGATCCTGGGTGACTCTCCCGACATCGTCTTCGAGCACGTCGGGCAGGCGACCTTCCCCACCTCGGTGTTCGTCGTGAAGCCGTTCGGAAAGGTCGTGATCTGCGGAGCCACCTCGGGGTACACGCTCGACTTCGACGTCCGGTACCTGTGGATGCGCCAGAAGCAGATCATCGGCTCGCACTTCGCCAACGCGTATGAGTGCATGCGCGCCAACCAGCTGATGGCCGAAGGCAAGATCCAGCCGGTGCTGTGGCGGGTGATGGGGTTCGACGGGGTCGCAGAGGCGCATCAGCTCCTGCACGAGAACAAGCACCTCGGCAAGATCTCGATCCTGGTCGGCGCCACCGACGAGGAGGAGGGCAAGACCGAGGAAGGCCCGGGGGCGATCCACGCGGAGGTCGGCGCATGAGCGCCGACCGACGTAGATCCGGCGGCGGGTTTTGTGGCCGCCGTTTGAGGCCGGGCGCCTGATGGCCGACGGATCGTCGAACGGCAGCCTCGAGGTCGTCTACATCGACTGGCACGTCCACCCCTTCCGGGCGGAGCGCTGGTATGAGATCTGGGAGCCCGCCGCGGCCCGGGTGATGGCGTTCGGGGCGAAGGGCTGGTCCCTGACCCGCAACGAGGAGGATCCGCTCCACTTCCGGCAGGCATCGGTCTGGCAGAGCCACGAGGACTTCGACCGCTACTGGAACTCGGACGAGCTCTCGACCTCCCGCGAGGAGGCGGTCAACTACTACAACAAGCCCGTCCTCCCGGTCTGGCATGCGCTGATCGCGGGCGAGTAGCCGATCGCTCGCCGGTCCGGGTTCGATCTGCTACTTCGCGACGCGGCCGGTGTTCTTGTGGGGCTCGCAATGACCGTCGCCGATCGCAAACTGTCGCTCCTGCTCGCGCCCGCCCTCGCCTGCGCCCTGCTCCTCGCGGGGCACATCGCCAGCGCCGAGGCCAAGGTGCGGGCGACGGTGGGCGGCAAGATCCTCACGGCCCGGGGCGGCAAGGGCGCCGACCGGGTCACGGTGGTCTGCAGCGCCCAGGGGCAGGTGAAGGTGAATGGGAAGGACCCCCGCACGGGGCCGATCGCCTGCGCCGCCGTCTCGGAGGTCGACGTCTTCAGCGGGGGCGGGAACGACCGCGTCAACGTCGCCGGGGTCGGCATCGCCACCGGCTTCGGGCAGCGGGACATTCCCGGGTTCGGAACCGGAACCGGAGCGGCGGCCCAGCTCGGTCGCGGCAACGATCGCTATGCCGGCGGCGCCTCGGCCTTCAATCTCGCCATCGGGGGCGCCGGCAGCGACCGCCTCTCCGGGGGCGGCCTGCGTGACGACCTCCAGGGCGGGGCCGCCAACGACGCGATCAATGGCGGCGGCGGACGCGACGTGGTGCTCGGCAACGGGGGCGCGGACAAGCTTCGCGGCGGCGCCGATGACGACCTGCTGAGCGGGAACGCCGGAAACGACCTCCTGAACGGAGGTGACGGAGCGGACCTGCTCGGCGGCGGGCTCGGCATGGACACCCTCCTCGGCGGCGCCGGCGACGACGACCTGATCGGTGGACCCCAGAAGGACCGCCTGAACGGCGGGCCGGGGAACAACACCGTTGCTCAGGACGCGCCGAAGTAGCTCGGCGAGGCGCGCGGCTGGGGAGTGGCAAACTTCGCCGCATGCCGCTTCCCTCCACTCCGACGGGTCGCGCACTGCTCGGCGCGCGAACAATGCTCGGCGCCTCGACGTTGCTTGCCCCGCGGCTCGCCGGCAAGGCCTTCCTGCTCGACCCTGATGAGAATCCTCAGCTGCCGGTGATCGGCCGCATGTGGGGCATCCGCAACCTGGCGCTCGCCGGCGGGATGTACGCAGCCAGCGGCCCGAACCGCGCGCAGTGGTGGCGAGTCCAGGTGGGCATCGACGCCCTCGACTTCGTCGCCATCGCGACCGAGTGGCGCCGGGGGGCGATCTCCGGTCCGGCGGCCGCGTTGATTGGAGGGACGGCCCTCGGTGCGACCCTGCTCGGAGCCCTGTCCGTCGCGGGCGAGGGCTAACAAACCGCCGCTTTGCATGGAAAGCGGCACTCCATAGAGAGATATGCGTGGGCGATGTCGAAGGAGAACGTCAGGTGCTTTGGAGGGACGACATGAGGGAGAATCGAAAGCCGTGGCTACGGACACGCCGACCACCCGATACGCGAGGAGCGGCGAGTACAACATCGCTTACCAGGTCTTGGGGGAGGGCGAGATCGACCTCGTCTACGTCCCGGGGCTCGCCTCTCATCTCGAGCTCTTCTGGGAGGAGCCCGCCTACTCGCGATTCCTGCACCGGCTCGCCTCGTTCAGCCGGCTAATCCTGATGGATCGCCTCGGGACCGGGCTCTCGGATCGGATTCCGAATCAGGTCTCCACCCCCGAGCAGAGGATGGACGACATCCGCGCAGTCATGGACGCCGTGGGGTCCGAGCGGGCCGCCCTGGTGGGCTGGTCGGAGGCGGCGTCGCTGTGCGGGATGTTCGCCGCCACGTATCCGGAGCGGACGGCCGCCCTCGTGATGTACGGGGGATACGCTCGATTCGTCAGGGGTGACGACTACCCCTGGGCAATCCCGGCCGAGGTGCTCGACGAGTTCATAGGGAACCTCACCGAGTCCTGGGGACAGGACGAGGAGATGCTGCGAATGTGGGCGCCAAGCGTGGCGGACGCACCCGAGCCGAGGCAGTGGTTCGCTCGCTTCAACCGGCTCGCCGCGAGCCCCGGCGCTGCCGTCGAGCTGTTTCGAGTGTCAAGGGACCTCGACGTGCGCGCCGTCCTGCCCGCCATCCGGGTTCCTACCCTGATCATCCACCGCACCGGCGACGCTCTGATCCGGGTCGAGCACAGCCGCTACATGGCGGAGCGCATTCCGGACGCGAAGCTGGTCGAGCTTCCTGGCCAAGACCACCTGTGGTACTTCGGCGACCAGGACGCGATCGTGGACGAGGTCGAGGAGTTCCTCACGGGCGCGCGTAGCGCTCCCGAGCCCGACCGGATGCTGGCCACGGTCCTGTTCACTGACATCGTCGGCTCGACCAAGCGGGCCGTGGAGTTGGGCGACAATCGCTGGCGGGAGCTGCTCGAACGGCACCATGCGATCGTCCGGCGTGAGCTCGAGCGCCATCGTGGCCGGGAGGTGGACACGGCCGGCGATGGGTTCCTCGCCACGTTCGACGGGCCGGGGAGGGGGATCCGCTGCGCCTCGGCGATCGCAGAGGCCGTTCGCACGCTGGGGATCGAGATCCGCGCCGGCCTGCACACCGGGGAGTGTGAGGTGATGAACGGCGGCGTTGGCGGGATCGCCATCCACACCGGCGCGCGGGTTTCGTCAGAGGCCGGGCCCAGCGAGGTGCTGGTTTCGAGCACGGTCAGGGATCTTGTCGCCGGCTCGGGCATCGAGTTCGAGGACCGCGGCACCCACGAGCTGAAGGGGGTCCCCGGCGAGTGGCGGCTCTTCGCCGTTGCTCGCTGACGCAACCCGGAAGGAAGCCGCCCGGGAAAGCAGCGCTTTCAACCTTGGCGTCCCATTTGCACGTACTTGTCCCCAGAGCGGCTGGAGAGTACGTTGCCTTTCCCCGGTGAGGCTCTGTGAGCCACTTGTTTCCATCGCTGAGGAATTACCAGCGCGACTGGGTTCGCAGGGATGTGGTTGCCGGGCTGACGGTCTGGGCCGTGCTCGTGCCCTCGGCGCTGGCTTACGCGACCATAGCGGGGGTCCCACCCGTCGTCGGCCTCTATGCGGCGCCGGCGGCACTGGTTCTCTACGCGGCTCTCGGCAGCTCGCGGCAACTGATCACGGGGCCTTCCGCCGCCGCAGCGGCGCTGTCGGCTGCGATTGTTGGGAACGCCGTTTCAGGGAGTGGGGACCAATTCCTTGCGACTACGGCTGCGCTCGCGATCTGCGTCGGACTCGCCGCGTTGGTCGCCGGCGTCTTGCGCCTCGGGTTCCTGGCGAACTTTGTTTCCCAACCCGTGCTCAAGGGGTTCATCATTGGCTTGTCGCTGACAGTCATGGTCGGCCAGATCCCGAAGCTGTTCGGCGTCGAAGCCGGCCACGGTCCCTTCTTCGAGAGGGCCTGGGACTTTCTCAGCAACATCGATGAGACCAATGGCACGACGCTCCTGGTGGGGGTTGGGTCGCTCGCGGTGCTGTTCGGGCTTCCTCGAGTGGCACCGGCGATCCCAGCGCCGCTGGCGGCGGTGGTTCTAGGAGTCGGCGCCGTTGAACTCTTCGACCTCGACGCCCACGGGGTGGCGATCGTGGGCTCCATCGACCCCGGCGTACCTCCGCTGTCGGTCCCGGACATAAGTCTCGACCGCTTCGGGGGTCTGACAGCTGCAGCCTTGGGGGTGATGCTGGTCGGCTTTGCGGAAAGCCTGGGGACCGCCAAGACCTATGCGCAGCGGGACAACCGGGAGATCGACCCGAACAGGGAGCTGGTTGGCCTCGGCGCGGCGAACCTCGGCGCTGGGATTTCCGGTGGGTTCGCGGTCAACGGAAGCCTGTCCAAGACGGCGGTTAACAGCGCCGCCGGTGGGCTGACCCAACTTGTCGGGCTGATCGCCGCCGGTCTGACGACGCTCACCCTGCTGTTTCTCACGGGCTTTTTCGAAAGCCTGCCCCTGGCGACCCTGGCGGCTGTAGTGATCGTCGCCCTGATCGACTTGATCGACTTCTCGGCGCTCCGCGACTTCTATCGGGTCTACAGCGTCCGGCTCGGCCGAGCCTACGGATTTGCGGCTAGGGCGGACTTCATAGCAGCCGTCGCCGCGATGCTTGGGGTGATGATCTTCGGAATCCTGGTCGGGCTGTTCATCGGAGTGCTGATCTCGCTCCTCCTTCTCCTCTTCCGAGCCTCGCGGCCGCCGGTGACAGAGCTCGGGAGAGTCCCCGGTCCGAGTCGTCACTTCTCGGATCTCGATCGCCATCCGGAGAACCGGCGTGTCGAAGGAATCGCGGTGCTGAGGATCGAGGGTGGGCTGTTCTTCGCCAATGCAGAGCCGGTTGCGCGGGAGATCCGCGGCACCGCGAGGCGCCCCGACCTTCACGCAATCGTCATCGATGCGGAGACGGTCCCCTTCATCGATGTGACGGCGGCCCAGGTCCTCGACCAGGTGGCGCGAGAACTGGGGGCCGATGGCGTCCGGGTGGTGATCGCCCGAAACGTCGGTCAGGTTCGGGACGTCATCCACGCCGCTCCGGGCGGTTCGATTCTTGATGCCGCGTATCCCACTGTCGACCAGGCTGTGACGCAGGTCGTCGCGGAGGGATAACGGGGCTCACCGTGGTCTCCCGCTCGATCCGATCATCCATCGCGCGGCGGATTGCGGCGGGGCGGTGTCGGCGGCAGCGACGGGCGCTAGTGCTGCTCGAGCGGGGCCATCGTCAGGCCGGCCGCCTGGAGTTGCTCCCAGTAGAGCTCGGCCGGCTCCCGCGCGCCGGTCCAGACCGCCGCCTGACCCCGGTTGTGGATCGTGTCGGCGAAGCGATAGCCGCCGTCGAGGTTCACGCCGGGGATCACGCGCGCGAGGGTCTTCGCGACGTGGTCGAAGGTGTTGTGATCGTCGTTGAGGACGATCACGAGCCAATTTCCGCCCAGTCCCTCTTCGGGACGGGCCGATCGTGGGCGCTCGACGGTGGTCGTGGCCACCCGGCCGAAGATAAAGGATTCGGCCGTGGCAGCGGGAGAATTTCGTCCAGGCGCTGTGCGGCGTGGTGGCCGCTTAGAACGGGTTCGGGACCTGGACGTTCACGTTGTCGAACAGGCCCCTGATCCCTGTCGCGGGGCCGGTGCCCTTCGCGCCGGCGAGGACCACGGTGCGCCGCCCGGAGGGCTGGTCGCCCGCCGAGTCGGTGGTGTTGACCACGGTCCTGCCGTTGACGGAGGCGACGATGCTGGTCGTCGGCCCCCCGAAGGAGAAGGCGCGGATCGCGATCGTGTTGGGCTTCGCGCCCGCCTTCACGAACTTCCCGCTCCCCGATGCGGCGATCTGGGCGCCGGCTGCGCCCTCCGGATCGCGCAGGTACTGCCAATTGCCCTTGTTCGGAAGGACCCGGAGGAAGTAGCCGGCGTTTTCGCTCTGGCGAACACCAACGCCCGCGAACGCCTTCTGGCTGAGCTTCTTCGTCCCGCCCATCACGCCTGTGGTCGCGACCATCCCGTGGTCCGGCTTCGCGTCGCTCGAGTCGGCGACGACGGAGCTGCGGAAGATGCATGAGTTCGTGTTCTCCCCCACCCCGATCGCAAGCATCTGGTTGCCCTGCCATTTGCGCTTGCAGGCGGCCCCGAAGACCTTGTGGAATGCGTTCACGTCGTCCTGCGTCGAGAACGCGTAGACCGCGACCGAGATCGGCGCCGCCTGAACCGAAGCCGTGACGCCCGCGGCGAGCGCCGCGCAGGCGACCAGCATGGCTGTGAGCTTGGTGCGCATGGAGGCCGAGAGTAGCCCGGGGGCGTTCCCGAGATTGCAAGAACACCGGCTCGGGCGAGTCGGAGCGGTGGGCGTACACCTACCATTAGTGCCATGAGCGAGCACCGCCTGCCGGAGCGCGACCGGCCGTGGGTCATGCGTACGTACGCAGGGCATTCCGACGCCCGGCGCTCGAACGAGCTCTACCGGAAGAACCTCGCGAAGGGGCAGACCGGCCTCTCGGTTGCCTTCGATCTCCCCACGCAGACCGGGTACGACCCCGACGCCGAGCTCGCGAAGGGCGAGGTCGGCAAGGTCGGCGTGTCGATCGCCCACAAGGGCGACATGCACACGCTTCTCGACGGGATCCCGCTCGGCGAGATGAACACTTCGATGACGATCAACGCAACCGCCGCGTGGCTGCTCGCGCTCTACGCCACGGTCGCGGAGGAGAACGGCGTCGAGCTCGGCGCCCTCGCCGGCACGACCCAGAACGACATCATCAAGGAGTATCTCTCCCGCGGCACCTACGCCTTCCCGCCCGGGCCCTCGATGCGGCTGATCGCCGACACGGTCGCCTTCACCGTCAACGAGATCCCCAAGTGGAATCCGATCAACGTCTGCTCGTACCACCTGCAGGAGGCGGGGGCGACGCCCGTCCAGGAGATCGCCTACGCGCTCTCGACCGCGATCGCGGTGCTCGACGAGGTGAAGGCCCGCGGGCAGGTCGCCGACGAGGATTTCCCGAAGGTCTTCGGCAGGATCTCGTTCTTCGTCAACGCCGGCGTCCGGTTCATCGAGGAGCACGCGAAGCTCCGCGCGATGGGGCGCCTGTGGGAGGAGATCGGGCGCAACCGCTACGGGGTCGAGGAGCCGAAGTTCCTTCGCCTTCGCTATGGGGTCCAGGTCAACTCGCTCGGGCTGACCGAGTCCCAGCCCGAGAACAACGTCCCCCGCATCGTGCTCGAGGCTCTGGCCGTCACGCTCGGCCGGGATGCCCGGGCGCGGGCGATCCAGCTTCCCGCCTGGAACGAGGCGCTCGGCCTGCCGCGGCCCTGGGACCAGCAGTGGAGCATCCGGATCCAGCAGATCCTCGCGAACGAGACCGACCTGCTCGAGTATCCCGACATCTTCGAGGGATCGAAGGTCATGGAGGGGCTCGTGGACGAGCTCGCCGAGGGCGCCGATTCGGAGATGAAGGCGGTCGCCGAGCATGGCGGCGCGGTCGAGGCCGTCCCGTACATGAAGGCCCGGCTGGTCGAGTCGAACCGGGAGCGGATCGCGAAGATCGAGCAGGGCAAAGTCGTCGTGGTCGGCCAGAACAAGTTCACCGAGTCCGAGGACTCCCCACTCACGACGGGCGAAGACGGCGGGATCCTCACCCCCGACCCGGAGGTCGAGCGGGAGCGAATCGCGGCGCTCGAGGAATGGCGCTCCCAGCGCGACCAGGGCGCCGTCGACGCGGCCCTCGAGAAGCTCGCCGAGGCGGCGCGCGACGAGGGCGCCAACATCATGCCCGCGACGATCGAGGCGGCGAAGGAGGGCGCGACGACCGGGGAGTGGGCCGGCGTCCTGCGGGACGTGTTCGGCGACTACCGGGCCCCGACCGGCGTGGCAGAGGCCGCTGCGGGCGGCTCCGTCAACGGTGACCTGCTGGCGGACGTCCGGGCCCGGGTCTCGGCCACCGCAGAGGAGCTCGGACACCCGATCCGGATCCTCGTCGGCAAGCCCGGCCTCGACGGCCACTCGAACGGGGCCGAGCAGATCGCCGTGCGGGCGCGCGACGTCGGGATGGAGGTGATCTACCAGGGGATCCGCCTCACCCCCGAGCAGATCGCGAAGTCCGCGGTAGAGGAGGACGTTGACGTCGTCGGGCTCTCGATCCTCTCGGGGTCGCACCGGGAGCTGGTGCCACGCGTGGTCGAGCTGCTCCGATCCGACGGCGCGGACATCCCGGTCGTCGTCGGCGGGATCATTCCGGCGGCCGACGCCGCCGCGATGCGCCAGGCGGGGGTGGCAGGCGTCTACACGCCCAAGGACTTCGAGATCAACCGGATCATGGGCGAGATCGCGGAGCTCGTGGCGAATCGCCGCCGAGCCGCGCAACCCGCCTGATGGAGCTGAACGGCGATCGCTCGGCCTGGCTTCGCTGCTATCGCTGCTGGGCGCGTGACCTCGAGGTCCAGCTTCACTACGACGCGATCCTCCGAGTCGACCCCGAGAGCGGGGAGCCCGCGGAGCGGCTGGACGAGGTCCAGGAGGCGGTCGTTCAGTGCCTCCGCTGCCTCCACGACCAGCCCCACCTGACGATCCAGGAGGATCGAGTCGTCCCGGTGGAGGACCGCTGGGAGCGGATGGTGGCGGGCACTCCCTGGGTCGCCTCCTGCACCGTCACCGTCGACCAAGACCAGGTCGAGTCGTGCTCGGGGCCCGAGGCCGCGGAGTCCCTCACCTACGGCTCGTTCGGGGAGCAGGGAACCCGCGAGTTCTTCACCCACGTCCGCTTCCACAAGCACGACGAAGAGCGGATCATCGTCCACCTGCTCGTCGAGCTCTACGCGCGCTCTGCCGAGGAGGCCACCGAGGTCCTCGAGGAGGCCTCGCGCGGCGTACTCGAGATCACCTCGCTCGCCGAGGAATCACGCCCGCCGGCGCACGCGCCGGACGAGGCGCACTAGGGGCGACCAGGCCGCCCTCCTTCGGAGCGCAGGGCGAAGCCCGGAGCGACTTATGGTGGGCGGCCGCTTGTCGCCCCGGCTTGACTGCGAAGTCGTCTACCGACCGGCCTCGGCGTCCGGCGCCGGCCGTTCCTCTCCCTCCGCCGGCTTCTCCGTTCCCGGCGCGCCCGGATCCTTTAGGGCCTTGCCCGCCGCCTTCGCCTTGTCCTTGACGCCACCCTCGCCCTTGGCAATGTCCTTCAGCTCGTCGGCGTCCTCCTTCAGGGCGTCCGTTCCGCCGCGCTTCTCGACCAGCTTCTTGGCCTGATCGGTCAGTCGCCTCAGGTTGACCATCTCCGTTCCTCCTATCCCGGGTTCTTCCGCGGCACGAGAACCGCGCGCTTGAACTCGGCCACAAGTGTCCCATCCTGGTTGTAGGCCCGCGTGTGGACTCGCACGACCCCGCGGTCGGGCTTCGACTCCGACGGCCGCACCTCGAGCACCTCGGACTCGACGAAGAGCGTGTCGCCGTGGAAGACGGGGCTCGGGTGCTTGAGCTCGTCGGTGGCCAGGTTGGCGATCGCCTTGCCGGAGACGTCGTTCACGGTCATCCCGAAGACCAGCGAGTAGACGTACGGCCCAGCGACGACGTTCTTTCCCTGCTGGGACTTTTCCGCGTAGACATCGTTCACGTGTAGCGGATGGTGGTTCATCGTCAGCAGGCAGAAGAGGTGGTCCTCGCCCTCGGTGATCGTCTTCGCCGGCCAGTGCTTGTAGACGGCACCGACCTCGAACTCCTCGAGGTAGCGCCCGTACTCGTGCGCCCCTGACGCCTCGCGCTCGGCCTGGTCGGTGGTCAGCTGGTGCGTCTCGTCACTCATCGAATCAGTCGGTCTCCTCGAGTCGTGTTGACTCCTCCCGGGATCGGCGCGGGATGGTACCCACGTCACGAGATCCGGGCTTCGATCCCCTCGAAACGGGCGATGTCCGCGACCTCGGCCTCGATCGCGCCGGCGAGCTCCGAGCGCTTCGGCTCAGCCAGGTTGAGGACGATCTCGAGGCGCCCGCCCTTGCGGGTGGACCGCCAGCCGCCGACCACGGCCCCGTCCTCGACGATCACCGGGCGGATCCAGCCGCCCCCTCCCTCCTTGACGTGCTCGGCGTGCTCGTTCGCGACCGCGAAGTCGCGCCGCTTCCAGCCGAGCACGTAGGTGTCGAAGTTCCCGAGCATCCTCACCTGGCCCCGCGCGGGCACTCGAGGCAGACCGCCCCGGAACGCGAGCATCGTCTCGCCTCCCACCCGCACCTCCTCGATCTCCCGCGAGATCGCTTCAAGCCCTGCCCGGACGTCGCGCAGCGGCAGCCCGGACCAGTAGGCGAAGTCTCGATCGGTCGCCGGCGCGAACGCGCGGATATAGCGCCGGGCGAGCTCGGCGAGCGCCGCCTCGCGGTCGAAGCGCTGCAGGACCCCGAGCCAATCCCGGCGCTGGACGAGGCAGGTGGCCGAGCCGCGGTCCGGGCCGAGACAGGCGATGCCGGACACGACCGAGAGGAGTGCGATGTGCATTCCCGTCTGGGCGTCCAGCTCGACTCCCGCCGCGGCGACGCGTTCCCTTGCCTCGCTTCGCGTCAGCGGTCCGTCCTCGAGGGCGCGACCGATTACCCGAAGCGCCTTCGACTGCTCGCGGTCCGGGAGACCGAGCTGCTCCAGCCGCCTGCGAGACCACCTCTCGATCCCCGGCTCGAACAGCGGCAGCCACCAGCCGGCGTCCTCGGTCGGGATCATGTGGATCGTCATTCGCATCACCCAGGTGCGAAGCAGCGACCGCTCCTCGGTCCGGGCGCGCTTGATGTCCGCGGCGGTCAGCCGGCGGCTGCGGGACCGGAAGGTGAGGGGACCGGCGTAGACGTCCTGCGCCTGGGCGCCGGCGATGTCCCGGGCGACCTCGGCTGGACCTCGCGCGGCGGTGGGCCGGTGCAGGAGCTGGGAGGCGGCGCGGACCCTCGGCAGCCCGGCGGGGTCGATTCGCCTGCCCGCCACGCCTCCTAGTGGACCTTCTTGGTCCGGGCCCGCTGCTCGTGGCGGGCGATGACCTGGGCGATCAGCTTCTGGATCCCCGAGTCGCCGCTCACCTTGAGATGGCCCGACTCGTAGGCCTCGCGGTAGTCCTTCACGCTCCCCTCCTCGGCCAGCCGGTTGAAGTCCGAGCGGGGTATCGCGACCGTCACCCTGGCGTCCTCGGTCGAAGCCGACTTCGAGATCTTCGGACCGGGCAGCTCGACGCGGAACATCTGAACGTCCCCCCTGCCCCGCAGCTCGAGCTCGAACACGAGCTTCAACGGTGCGAGCGCCGGGACCTCGGCCTGGAAGCGCTCGATCGCAGTCTTGATCAGGTCCGGCGTTGAGGCCATGTCACCAAGGTATTGGCTTGCGGTCGCGGAAGAATCCTCCGCTGCCGACCACCGGGTCCGTCGCGAGCCAGACGGCGGTGTCGGCGCCCTCCTCGACGGTTCGCGCGGCGCCGCTCCCGCCCATGTCGGTGCGAACCCAGCCCGGGCAGAGGGAGTTGACGCGGATCCCGGTCTCCTCGTTCGAGAGGACGCGGGTCAACGCGTTCAGGCCGCTCTTCGAGATCCGGTAGGAGGGATAGCCGCCGTTCATGTCGCTCAGCTGGCCGGCGCCCGAGGAGACGTTCACGATCCTGGCGTCATCGCTCCGCCGCAGCAGCGGCATCATCGCCTGGGTCAGGCGCCAGGCTCCGAACAGGTTCGTCTCCAGGACCTCGTGCGCCTGATCGAGATCCTCGTCGGCGGCGCTGTCCCGCCAGGGACCGGTGATCCCGGCGTTGTTCACCAGGACGTCCAGGCGACCGGGACCGCTCTCGATCGCGTCGCGGACGGCGTCGATCGTCGTCTGGTCGGTGACGTCCAGCTCAACCGGCTCGATGCCCTCAGCCGCCTCGACGTCCGAGGGGTCGCGGGCGCCGGCGTAGACGTGGAAGCCGTGATCGGCCGCGAGCTCGCGCGCGATCTCCGCGCCGATCCCCCGGCTAGCACCGCTCACCAGGGCAACTGGTCGGTCCGAGGCCACCTCCCGAGTCTAAGGAGGTGCCTCAGCCGGCTAGATCTTGTTCCGCTCCAGGACCTTCTTGCCGATCACCATGCGCTGGATCTCGGAGGTCCCCTCCCCGATCAGCAGCAGCGGGGCATCGCGGTAGAGGCGCTCGATCTCGTATTCCTTGGAATAGCCGTAGCCGCCGTGGATGCGGAAGGACTCCTCGACGACCTCCTTGCCGGTCTCCGAGGCGAGCAGCTTCGCCATCCCGGCCTCGAGGTCCGATCGCTGGCCGGCATCCTTCATCCGAGCCGCCTTCCGGGTCAGCAGCCGGGCGGCCTCGACCTTGGTCGCCATGTCCGCGAGCTTGAACTGGATCGCCTGGTGCTGGGCGATCGGCTTGCCGAAGGTCTTCCGCTCCTGGCTGTAGCGGAGAGCGAGCTCGAGAGCGCGCTGCGCGATCCCGACGCCGCGGGCTGCGACGTTCACGCGGCCCACCTCGAGCGCGTCCATCATCTGGACGAAGCCCTTGCCGACGCCCGCCTCCTCGCCACCCAGGATCCGCTCCGGCGGGCACCTGTAGCCGTTGTAGACGAGCTCGGTGGACTCGACGCCCTTGTAGCCCATCTTCTTGATCTTCGGTGGGATCTCGAGGCCCTCGTAATCCCCGGTGTTCTTCTCGGTCCAAGGCTCCTTCTCGGTGATGAAGCAGGTCATCCCTTTGTAGGGCGGGTCGGCCTTCGGGTCGGTCTTCATGAGGACGAAGACGACGGCGGACCCCAGTCCATTGGTCACCCACATCTTCTGGCCGTTCAGCTCCCACTTGCCGTCATCGCCCTTCTTGGCGGTGGACTTGATGCCCTGGACGTCGGAGCCGACCTCGGGCTCGGAGAGGGAGAACGCGGCGCGGATCTCACCCGTCGCCATCTTCGCCAGGAAATGGTCCTTCTGCTCGTCGGTCCCGAACTTCATCAGCAGGTACGAGCCGATGAAGTGGGTGTTGACGACCCCCGAGATCGAGATCCACCCTCGGGAGAGCTCCTCGACGATCATCGCGTAGGTCGTCAGGTCGAGGCCCATGCCGCCGTACTCCTCGGGGATCGTCACCCCGAACAGCCCGAGGTCCTTCATCTGCTCGACGATCGGCTCGGGAAACTTGTCCTCGTGGTCGTACTCCTCGGCGTTCGGGATGATCTCGTTGTCCACGAAGTTCCGGACCATCTCGACGATCGCCTTCTGCTCGTCGGTCATCTCCTGGAAAGTCGTCTGCTGCTGCTCGGTAGCTACGGCCATGGCTCCTCTGAAGTCGGTTGGAAGGGACCCCCTCCCCCGGTGGCCAAGGATAGTGGCGGGACGCTGCGCTCGGCGCGGGTCCCGCCCTGATCCCTACTCCTCGGCGAGGATGCCGTAGAGCTGGCGGCGGGCGTCCTTGAGGATCTCCGCGGCCTTCGCCAGCTGCTGTTCGTCATCTGCCCGCGCGAGCTGCTTCGCCGCGCCCATCAGCCGGAAGAGCTCTCGGCGTGCCTCGGAACGAGGCGATCCCTCATCGGCCTCCTCCCAGGGCCTGGAGCCCTCGGTGCGCTCGGGGGCGGCCTCGCGGCCGGCATCGGTCAGCGAGTAGACGCGCTTCCCGTCCGACTCCTCGGCGGAGACGAGACCCTCGTCCTCGAGCAGCTGGAGCGTCGGATAGATGGAGCCCGCGCTCGGGCGCCAACGGCCCCCGGTGCGCTCTTCGAGCTCCTGGATCATCTCGTAGCCGTGCATGGACCGATCGTCGAGCAGGGCGAGGATCGCGCTGCGGACGTCGCCGCGACGAACGCGATGTCGTCCATGGCCGCCCCTCATCTCGTGCCGCCCGCCGTAGCGGTGGCGGCCTCGTTGTCTGTGCATCTGATTTCCTTTCGATCAATCACGATCTGACGCGATATATCGTAACCGATCAGAGCTTCCAGGCGAAACAGATCGAGCGCCAGCTCGGGTCCTCTCGCTCGTAGAAGCGGTGGGCATCCGTCCGTGCCTCGCCGCTGTCGAGCTCGAGGTGCGTTGCGCCCCGCTCGCGGGCCCAGTCCTTCGCCGCGTCGAGCAGGGCCTTCCCCACGCCCTGCGAGCGGTGGCTGGGGCTGACGGCGAGATCCTCGACCCATGCCCGAGGGCCGAAGCGGACCGAGTTCAGGTCGAGATAGGCCGTGCAGAGCCCGAGCAGCTCGCCGCGGTGCTCCGCCACGAGAACGGCGGCCTCCTGATCGGCGATCGCGTCGACGATCGCCTCCCGGGCGCGTCCCGGGTCCCAGGCCGGTGGGATGGAGCCGGGCGGCTCGAACAGCCACTCGTACATCCCCAGCACCCGCTCGACCTCGTCGGGGAGCGCCTGACGGACCTTGGCCATGCCAGGAGGCTATCCGCGCGACGCCGCCCCGAACCGGGGTATGTAGCGTTCCCCGTATGAGAAACCCACGAGAGTTCTTCACTCCCCTGGCGATCGGCGCCCCCGAGCCGCCTCACGAGATCCCCTTCAAGCCGTCGCGGATGATCCACTTCTTCGACGCGTCGAACGAGAAGATGCGCGCCAAGGTCCCCGACATGGCGAAGCAGGCGGACATCCTGCTCGGGAACCTCGAGGACGCGGTTCCGGTGGACAAGAAGGTCCCCGCCCGCGAGGGCCTGATCGAGGTCGGCAAGGAGGTCGACTTCGGCGACACCCAGCTGTGGACCCGCGTCAACGCGCTCGAGAGCCCCTGGGCGCTCGATGACATCACGGAGCTCGTCACCGAGATCGGCGAGGTGCTCGAGGTGATCATGGTCCCGAAGGTCGAGGGGCCCTGGGACATCCACTACGTGGACCGCCTGCTCGCCCAGCTCGAGGCGAAAGCGAAGGTCGAGCGTCCGCTGCTGATCCACGCGATCCTCGAGACCTCGCTCGGCGTCGTCAACCTGGAGGAGATCGCGACGGCGAGCCCGCGGATGCAGGGGATGAGCTTCGGCCCGGCGGACCTCGCCGCGTCGCGCAGGATGAAGACGACCCGGGTCGGCGGCGGCCATCCCGGGTACCGCGTCATCGAGGACCCGGATCCCGACGATCCCGACGCACCGAGGGCGACCGCCCAGCAGGACCCCTGGCACTACTCGATCGCCCGCATGGTCGATGCCTGCACCTCCGCCGGCATCCTGCCGTTCTACGGGCCGTACGGGGACATCAAGGACACCCTGGGCTGCGAGACCCAGTTCCGCGCTGCCTTCCTGCTCGGCTGCGTCGGGGCGTGGTCGCTGCATCCGGTGCAGATCGACATCGCCAAGAAGGTCTTCTCCCCGCCGCCCGACGAGGTCAAGTTCGCCAAGAAGGTGCTCGAGGCGATCCCGGACGGCGCCGGCGTCCACATGATCGACGGCAAGATGCAGGACGACGCCACCTGGAAGCAATGCAAGGTGATGGTGTCGCTCGCCGAGATGCTGGCGAAGAAGGACCCGGAGCTCGCGAAGGCCTACGAGATGTCGAACGGGAAGCCGGCCGAGACGGAGAAGGCCGGAACCTGATCAACGCGGAGTGGATGGACGTCCGATGGAGAGAGCCGCTACCGAGTCCGACCCGGCGAGCGGCTGCAAGAAGCTCAAGGCGGGCAAGCGGCACCGCAAGGGCGCCGGCGGCCGCTCCTAGTCGAGCCGCTCCTTCAGGGCCTGGAGCTGCTCCTGGATCGGATCGGGGAGTGAATCGCCGAACCGGGCGAGGTGCTCCTCGACCTGCGGAAGCTGAGCCTTCACGGCCTCCGGGTCGACCTCGAGGAGCTGACGCATGTCGTCCTCGCTGACGGTTGTCCCATCCGTGTTGATCTCGCCCTCCGCCGGGACACGCCCGATCGGTGTCTCGACGCTCCCGCCCTCTCCGTCGCAGCGACGGAAGACCCACTCGAGCACTCGGATGTTGTCGCCGAACCCGGGCCAGATGAAGTTCCCGTCGTCGTCCTTCCGGAACCAGTTGACGAGGAAGACCTTCGGCAGCCGGGCACCCTCCCGCCCGGCGATGCTCAGCCAGTACCCGAAGTAGTCGGCCATGTTGTAGCCGCAGAAGGGCAGCATCGCCATCGGGTCGAAGCGGAGCTCGCCGACCGCGCCGTCCGCAGCTGCGGTCTTCTCCACCGACATCGTCGCGCCCAGGAAGACGCCGTGCTCCCAGTCGAAGGCCTCGGTCACGAGGGGCACTACGGTCGCCCGACGCCCGCCGAACAGGAACGCGTCGATCGGGACGCCCGCCGGGTCCTCCCATTCCTCGGCGATGCAGGGGCACTGCGCGGCGGGTGTGGTGAAGCGGGCATTCGGGTGGGCCGCCGGCTCATCGGAGTCGGGTGTCCACTCGTTCCCCTTCCAGTCGACCGCACTGTCCGGCGGCTCGCCCGTCATTCCCTCCCACCAGACGTCGCCGTCGCTGGTGCGGGCGCAGTTGGTGAAGATCGAGTTCTTCTCCACGGTCTCCATTGCGTTCGGGTTGGTCTTGTGCCCGGTCCCGGGGGCGACGCCGAAGAACCCCGCCTCGGGGTTGACGGCGTGAAGGCGTCCATCCGATCCGAACTTCATCCAGGCGATGTCGTCGCCGACGGTCTCCACCGTCCAGCCGTCGAGCTTCGGGATCAGCATGGCGAGGTTCGTCTTCCCGGATGCGGAAGGGAACGCGCCGCCCACGTACTTCACCTTCCCCTCGGGGGAGGTCAGCTTGAGGATGAGCATGTGCTCGGCGAGCCAGTCCTCGTCGCGGGCCATCACCGAGGCGATCCGCAACGCGAAGCACTTCTTGCCAAGCAGGGCGTTGCCGCCGTAGCCCGAGCCGAAGGACCAGATCTCGCGCGTCTCCGGGTAGTGGACGATGTACTTCGTGTCGTTGCACGGCCACGGAACGTCCTCCTGGCCGTCGTCCAGCGGCGACCCGACCGAATGGACGCAGGGAACGAACTCGCCGTCCTCGCCGAGAACCTCGAGTGCGTCGGCGCCCATCCGGGTCATGATCCGCATGGAGGCCGCGACGTACGCGGAGTCCGTCAGCTGGACGCCGATATGCGAGATCGGCGACCCGAGCGGGCCCATCGAGAACGGGAGCACATACATCGTCCGCCCCCGCATCGAGCCCGCGAAGAGCTTGCTGAGAACGTCCCGCATCTCGCCGGGCTCCCGCCAGTTGTTCGTCGGGCCGGCGTCCTCCTCCTTCTGCGAGCAGATGAACGTCCGGTCCTCGACCCGTGCGACGTCCGAGGGGTTCGACCGCGCGAGATAGGAGTTCGGCCGCTTCGCATCCGAGAGCTTCTCGAAGGTCCCCGCGTCCACGAGCTGCTGGGCGAGCGTGTCGTACTCCTCGGCGGACCCGTCACACCAGTGGATCGAATCCGGCTGGGTCAGTTCCGCGATCTCCTCAACCCAGGAAATCAGCTTGGGGTGCTTCGTCGGTGCCGAGGTCTCGGCCGTTGTCTCACTCACGGGATGGCTTCAACTCCTTAAGGATTCGCTTGCGAATACGCCCCTCCCTACCCGGGCGGGATGAAAGCACACCGCTGGGAAGCGCGGGCTGATGGGGCGAAAGCCGGCGAGTTGACGACTTATCGATCGATGTGGATCGGAAATTCAGCACGTCCGGCCGAGACGCCCGTGTCGCCCGTATCGCTGCGCGGCAGCACGGGGTCATCTCCATCGACCAGCTCGAGGACGCAGGCATTCGCGAGGGCGGCCGGCAGCGTCGCGTGCGAACACATCGCCTTCACCGCATCCATCGCGGCGTTTACGCGGTCGGGCATCCGGGCCTCGGCCAGGAAGGGCGATGGATGGCGGCAGTCCTCGCATGCGGACCTGGCGCCGTACTCAGCCACACGAGTGCCGCAGGCCTATGGCGCCTCCTTCCCAAGAACCGCCGTGACGCGATGCAAGGGGACGCCGAGAGGGCGATCCACGTGACCGTGCCGGGCGGGGCCCGAAAACGTCCCGGTATCAACGTTCATCGCTCGCGGACTCTGACGCCCGACCAGATGACCCGCCGGGACAACGTCCCCGTGACAACGCCGTCACGCACCCTGGCCGACCTCCGCCGTCTTCTTCCCCGCGCGGAGTTCGGCGCTGCGCTGCGCCAGGCGGAATACCTCCGGCTCCCGATTGATCCTGCCCTCCAGCCGGACCGGACCCGCAGTGAGCTGGAGCGGAGGTTCCTCGCTGTGTGCCGACGCCATCGCCTTCCCAAGCCAGCGGTCAACGTGACCGTCGGGCCGTTCGTCGTCGACTTCGCCTGGCCGGGCCCTCGGCTGATCGTGGAGCTGGACGGATACCGTGCCCACGGCACCCGTTCCGCATTCGAGGCCGATCGCGCCCGGGACGCTCGCTTGAAGTTGGAGGGCTGGGATGTGATCCGGGTCACCTGGCGGCAGATCGCAAACCATCCCGGTGAGATCGTCGACGTTCTGCGGGTACTTCTCACGCGTCCGTAGCGGGCCGAAGACGTTTCCGCAGTTTCCGGGCGAAGTCTTCGCCGCGCACCCGTTTCGGGGGGGCGCGCCGCCCAGCCTGGATTAACTTGCGCTCCGAGGAGGAGGTGTGGAAATGTACCTGGGGACACCCGGTCAGATCGCAGATGAGCGAGTGACGCTGAGCCACGGCGCCGGCGGCCGAGCGAGCCACGATCTGGTCGAGTCCGTCTTCGTTCGCGAGCTGCGCAATCCAATGCTCGAGCCCCTCGGAGACAGTGCCCTGCTCGCCGCGGGCGGCAAGCAGCTGGCCTTCACGACGGACTCCTACGTGGTCAGCCCGCTCTTCTTCGCCGGCGGGGACATCGGAGAGCTGGCGATCAACGGCACGATCAACAACCTGGCGATGAGCGGGGCGCGCCCCGCCGCGCTCTCGGCAGGCTTCATCGTCGAGGAGGGACTTCCGGTCGCCGACCTGAAGCGGATCGCGGCATCGATGGCGTCAGCGTCGCTCCGCGCCGGAGTGCCGATTGCGACCGGCGACACCAAGGTCGTCGAAAGCGGGAAGGCCGATGGGGTCTTCATCAACACGTCGGGGGTCGGGTGCGTCGAGCGGGACACCGTCCTGACTCCCCTCGCGATCCGCCCCGGTGATCGCGTGATCGTCTCTGGCCCGATCGGGGACCACGGCGTCGCCGTGATGGCCGCCCGCGAGCAGGTCACCTCCGACGTTCGCTCCGACACCGCCCCGCTTCACACGCTGGTCGCCAAGCTCCTCCGGACCACTGACGGCGTCCGCTGGCTGCGCGATCCGACGCGCGGCGGCGTCGCCACCGTCCTCGCCGAGCTCGCCCGGGCGGCGGAGGTGGGGGTCGCGATCGATGAAGCCGCGATACCGATCCGTCCCGAGGTCCGCCGACCCTGCGAGGCGCTCGGCATCAACCCGCTTCACGTCCCGAGCGAGGGGAGGTTGATCGCCGTCGCCGCGGCCGATGCCGCGGATCGGGCCCTTGCCGCGCTCCGTTCCCACCATCTGGGCAGCGACGCGACGATCATCGCCGAGGTGACCGCCGAGCACCCCGGCAAGCTCACGCTGGGCAACGTCACCGGAGACTCACGCGCCGTCGAGATGCTCGCCGGCGACCCGCTGCCGCGGGTCTGCTGAGCCGCGCCCGGCGCTAGGCCGGGGCGTGCTCGGCTGAGAGCACGACGTCCAGCAGACCGGGGAATCGCGCGTCCAGGTCCTCGCGGCGAAGTGACGTCAGCTTGGCGGTTCCTTCGCGATGCTGCTCGATCACCCCGGCCTCGCGGAGCACGCGGAAGTGGTGCGTGAGCGTTGACTTCGCCAGGTCGGACTCGATTGTCCCGCACGCGCATGGCTCGGACGCCCGCGAGAGCCTGCGGACCATCTCGAGGCGGTGCGGGTCGCTGAGAGCGTGGAGGACGGCGGGAAGCTCGATCTCGTCCCGGTCCGGGTGGTGCCCCGCTGTGTGAGTGACATCCATGCTTCGATTATACGACGACTTTCGAACTTATGGTACGATGCTCGTCGTACTATCGAAGAACGAAAGAGCGCAGATGACTCAAGAACAGACCCCCAAGAGGCCCGCCGCCGATCACGGCGATTCCAGCTCGACGCGGCTGGCGCAGGCCGTCGAGGCCGCCTACATCCTGGACGCCGTCAGACGCTGATCGGCGCCCCCGACGCGGACCGAACTCTCCTCCCGGTTCGCGCACGCTGAGGGGACCGGGCGCATCGCCCGGTCCCCTCGCCGAACTGCCGCCGACAACCCCACCAGAGGCGGCGACCGCAAAGAGGCGGTCCCCCCGGGAGGAGACCGCCTCCTTCAAATCGGATCGGCTGCGTGGCCCGTGCAGCCCATGGGCTTACTAGCGCGTTGCTACTTCTTCTTCTTCCTAACGCACTTCTTCTTGCCCTTGACCTTCTTCAGCTTGAAGCCCTTCTTGCACTTCTTCTTCGGCCGGGGTCGAGCCGTTCAGGGTCACCGAGTTCGTCGTCTGCGGGGCTACCGGCTCGGCGGAGAAGGGGTCCATGGCTGGGCCGGGGCTTCCATTGGTGCTCCCGAACGTCACCGTCGCGGTCTGCGGGCCGGGACCGCTGGGCGTGAAGGTGAACGGGATGATGCAGGGGTTGTCGAAGGGCGTCATCGTGCCCCCCGGAACGGGGAAGAGTCGTTCGGCGGCGCCCCCAGTCGGGATGTCCGTTCCCCGCATTCGGCGTTCTGTCTGGTGGTCTTGAACGCACCGCTGCCGCTGATCTTGATGTCAACGGTCAAGAAATCGCCGCCGAACGAGACGCACGGGTTGCCGCGGAGGCGCGACGGTTGAGGTCGACCTTCGTGCAAGGTGAGGCTAGGAAAGCCGTCTGGGGCGCACTGGTCGTCCCCACCGGCTGTTTGTTGAACGCAAGCGAGCCTGGCGACGCCACCGGAGTGGCCGAAGCAGCGGCAGGCACCACCGCCAGCGCTGCCGTCGTAATCGCGGACAGCGCTAAGAGTCGAGCAGTCTTACTCATTACTGATTCCCTTCCTTGGGTTCGGACAGCTCCCAGCCCCTCCCTGGGGCCAACAGCCTCTCACATCCTGTTCAAACACGCAATCCGAGCAATCCGACCGCTAGCCTTCGCCGCCGCTCATGCGCTTCTACGAGTACGAAAGCCGCCGGATCGTCGAGCGAGCCGGCATCCCGGTCACCGAGTACGGGTTCTGCAGGACCGCCGACGAGGCGCGGGAGGCTGCGGAGCGGATCGGCGGGCCAACGGTGATCAAATCGCAGGTGCTGACCGGCGGCCGGATGAAGGCGGGCGGCGTCAAGTTCGCCGACACCTCCGATGAGGCGGCCGGCCACGCGGCTGAGATTCTCGAGCTCGAGATCAACGGCCACATGCCCGCAGGCGTCCTCGTCGACCCGAAGGCCGAGGTCGAGCAGGAGTACTACGCCGCGGTCCTGTGGGATGGGCGAGCCAAGCGCCCGATGTTGCTCTTCTCGGACATGGGCGGGATCGACATCGAGGAGGTCGCGGAAAAGCACCCAGACCACGTCGGCCGAGGCCACCTGTCGAACCTCCATCCGATCCCGGACTTCCGCGCGAAGGAGGTCGTCGCCACGGCCGGCGGCCTCACCGGGCGCGAGCTCACTCGCGCCACCCCGATCCTTGCCCGCCTCGCCCAGCTCCAGCGCGACTACGACATGACCCTCGCCGAGATCAACCCCCTCGCGCGGCTCTCCGACGGCGCCTTCGTCGCCCTCGACGCCCACATGGAGATGGAGGACGAGGCCGTCGGACGCCACCAGAAGACGCTCCGGGAGATCGGTGTCGAACTCGAGGAGCCGCGGGAGCTCTATGAGCCCTCCGAGTTCGAGCGGAACGTGAAGGCGATCGACGAGGCGGATCACCGCGGCGTGATCCAGGGCAAGGACCACGGCTTCGAGGGCAACCTGGGCCTCGTGATCGGCGCCGGCGGCGGCTCCCTCACCCTCACCGACGCGGTCCGCAGCCAGGGGGGCAAGCCGGCGAACTACGCCGAGATCGGCGGCAACCCCTCCGTCGCCAAGTCCTGCGGCCTCGCGAAGGAGGTCCTGAAGAAGGAGGGCGTCGAGAAGATCGCCGTGATGATGTCGATCGTCTCCAACACTCGTGTCGACATCGTCGCCCGGGGCGTGATCAAGGCGTGCCTCGAGCTCGGCAAGGACCCGGCCGAGACGATCACCGTCTTCCGCATCCCGGGCGCCTGGGAGGAGGAGGGCGCGAAGATCCTGGACAAGTACGGGGTCGAGTTCCGCGACCGATCCACCTCGATGTGGGAGGCGGCGGGCGAGGCGGTCGAAAAGGTCCAGGGGGCGACCTGATGTCGATCCTGCTGAGCGAGGACTTCACCTTCATCGTCCAGGGCATCACCGGCCGCGAGGCGGTCAACCTGACCAAGGAGTGCCTGGACTACGGCTCCAAGGTCGTCGGCGGCGTGACCCCGGGACGCAAGGGCCGCGACGTCCACGGCGTCCCCGTCTTCGACACCGTCGAGCAGGCGGTCGCCGATCACGGCGTCCAGATCGACGGCTCGGTCGTCACCGTCCCCCCCGCCTTCACGAAGGACGCGGTATTCGAGGCGATCGAGAACGGGATCAAGCTGATCGTTGTCGTCACCGAGCGGATTCCCCGCCGCGACGTCGCCGAGATGGTGGAGCTCGCGAGCGAGCGGGGCGCGAGGATCATCGGCCCGAACTGCCTCGGGATCATCGCCCCGGGTGTCGCGAAGATGGGCGGCATCGGCGGTCCCGCGAAGGACGCCGCGAAGGCGTACGAGCCCGGCTCGATCGGGGTGATGTCCCGGTCGGGCGGGATGACCACCGAGATCTCGTCCACCCTCACCGCGGCCGGGCTCGGCGTCTCCACCGCCGTATCGATCGGCGGCGACGCGATCATCGGCTCCACCTACGCCGAGCTGATGCCTTTGTTCGAGGAGGACGACCAGACCGAGGCGATCGTGATCTACACCGAGCCCGGCGGCCGGATGGAGGCCGAGCTGGTCGACTGGCGCGAGGAGAACGACTCGCGGCTTCCGATAGTCGCCTTCATGGCCGGCAAGTTCATGGACGACGAGGAGATGAAGGGGATGAGCTTCGGGCACGCCGGGACGATCGTCGAGGGCGCAGAGGATTCGGCTACCCAGAAAATCGCCCGACTCGAGTCGGCCGGAATCCCCGTCGTCGAGCGGATCGACGAGATCCCCGACGCCGTCAAAGACAAGCTCGCAGCGAAGGTCTGATGGCGGAGACCGAATCCCTCGAGGGGATCTTCATCGACCTCGAGGTCTCCGACGAGATCGGCGACGACGCCGAGATGGCGGCGAAGCTCGAGGAGGTCTGCCCGGTCGACATCTTCGCGAACGAGGACGGCAAGGTCGCGATCGTCCGCGAGAACCTGGACGAGTGCGTGCTCTGCAACCTCTGCGTCGAGGCCGCCCCGCCCGGCGGCGTGGTCGTCAAGAAGCTCTACGACGGCACCGAGCTACGGCGCTAGCCGCCGCGAACGGCCCTATCGAAGCCGACGGCTGGCACCACCCAGCCAGGGCGGCCTTCCCCTCCCCGTGGCGGATGAGAACTCGCGACCGACGCCCCCGCGCCGTACCGTTGCCACCCCCGCGCGCCTCTTCGCCTTCTTGATGCACTTCTTGCGCTTCGGTCCCTTCCGGAACTTCTTCTTGCACTTCTTGATCGCCTTCTTCAGGTTGAAGGTCGATGGCGGTGTCGTTGTTTGAGCCGGCGGCACCACCACCGGGGCCTGCGGGCCCTCCGCCAGGGTCAACTCGACCGAGCCGATGTCACTACCGTCTCCCCCCGGGGCGTTGGGCGCGTTCGGGTTGTCCACCGGCCTCGACAGGAATCGCTGGTCGACACCGATGTCCGAGAGGCCCTTGTCGACGACCGGGCTCGTCGCCGCCGGCTTCATCGTCTGGGTCGGTCCGCCGTTGTTTGCGAGGGCTCCGAGCTGCGGATCGGTGCCGGTGATGTTCTGCGAACCCGTCACGGTCGTCGCGCCCGGGGACTCGATCAGGCTGAAGTCCGCATAGACCTCGGCGCCCTGCAGGTCCGGGTTGGTCGCGGCTGTGTTGTTGGCGGAGATGGTGTTGTCGATGCCAAGGCCGTTGATGCTGGCCAGGCCTCCGCCGTAGAAGCCGGCGTTCCCGGCGACTGTGGTGTTGCTGAGATACGTGTAGCCGTAGGCGAACAATCCGCCCCCATCGCCCGCCGAGCTGTTGTCATAGATCGTCGAAGTCCCAGACCGAGCCGAGGGTGAGGTAGCCATAGAGCGCGCCGCCGCCACCGTAGTAATTGGTGGAGACGCCGCCGGAGGTGTTGTTGGTGAAGGTCGAGTAGCCGATGTACGTGTAAGTGCCGCTGGCGTACCCGCCCCTCTCGTAGAACGCCCCGCCATAGCCGCTCCCGTCGGTGCCGGCGTCGTTGCCGGAGAGCGTCGAGTCGAACATGGTGAAATCGGCGTCCTCGTTGCGAATCGCCCCGCCGCTGCCGGTGGTCGATCCGTCCATCAGCGTCAGGTCGGAGATGTAGACGGCATCGCCGGAATCGGGATCGACGTTGAAGATTCGTGAGGTGTTGTTGCCTGAGACCGAGAGGACGTTGGCGCCTGGCCCGAAGATTCTGGTCGTTTCACTGACCGTGATCTCGGCGCCGAGCGTGATCGTGCCGGTCAGGCTCGCAGACGAAGACGATGTCGTCACTGTCCTCGTCGCTGTTGGCGAGGGTGATGGCCTCTCGGAGCGTGCAGTCGTAGTGGTGGGATTTGGATCGCAGTACCCATTGCCTGGGTCGTAGAGATTGGAGACCTGGTGGTTTCTGCGAGAGCGGGTGCGCTCAATCCCAGCACCGCGCCGGCGGTGACGCCCGCGCCGGTGATCACGCTGCGGCGGGTGTTCCAGCCCTCATGCTTGGCGTGCTCCCGCCGACGCTCCTGACGACGCCGCCTCTGACGCTTTGCCATCTCCCTCCTCCTCCGGGCCTCAGCCCCGGGACCGATCCTCCGACGGACGCTTATTAGCGACCCTATGCATTCAGGGAGGAGTCGGAATCAAGCCATTCGCTCCGGCAGACTTCCGCCGATGAACTTCATCGAGGACGTGATGGAGCGCGCCCCGGCATCCACGCTCGGAGTGGTCGCGATCGACGCCGAGGGGAACCGGCGTGACTGGTACTTTGGCGAGCTGATCGCCACGGTCCGCCGGTCTCTCCGGCGCGATGGCGGCCCGTGGCGTCCAGCGCGGCGACGTCGTGATGACGCTTGTGGGGAGCCGGATCGAGTGGGTGCTCGCGATGCTCGCCTGCTTCCGGATGGGCGCCGTGGCGATGCCGTGCAACCCGCAACTCCGTCGCAAGGACCTCGAGATCAGGATCGACGCGGCTCGACCCCAACCTCTGCGTCGGTGACGAGGACTTCTCGGCGAGCTCCCGAACGGCGTGGCCGCGATGAACCTGACCGAAGTCGCCGATGCGCTCGACGAGGACGTGCCCCAGGAGACGCCTGCGGACGATCGCCGATCTGGATCCGGAGGATCCCGCGGTGATCATCTTCACCTCGGGGACCACCGGCGATCCGAGGGGTGTCGTCTATCCGCAGCGGTATCTGCTCGGGCAGCAGCTCCAGGCCGAGCACTGGGTCGGCGCCCGCAAGGGAGACCTCGCCTGGTGCACCGCGGCACCGGGGTGGTCGAAGTCGACGCGGAACGTCTTCATCGCTCCGTGGCTATGCGGCGCGACGGCCCTGATCCAGGACGCCCGCTTCGAGCCATACGAGCGTCTCGAGGTGATCGAGCGTGAGGGCGTCAACGTCCTCTGCCAGGCGCCGACCGAGTACCGGATGCTCGCCAAGCGGGCGAGCTGAGACCGATCCCCTCGCTGCGGCGGATGATCTCGGCGGGGGAGCCGCTGAACCCGGAGGTGATCCGGCTCTTCCGGGAGCGGATGGGCATGGGCATCGGCGACGGCTACGGCCAGACCGAGACCGGTCCGGTGACCGGCATGCGTCCGAACGAGGACGACCCGGCCCGGGACGGCTCGATGGGCCGGGCCCTGCCGGGCATCGAGACCCGCGTGGTCGAGGGAGAGCTCCAGGTGAAACCGGAGACGGTCCCCACGTTCTTCAGCCACTACCTCGGCGAGAGGCCCTTCGACGGGGAGTGGTGGCCGACCGGCGATCAGGTCCGCGAGGACGACGACGGCTACCTCTGGTTCGAGGGCCGCGACGACGACATCATCATCACCGCGGGCTACCGCGTCGGTCCGTTCGAGGTCGAGTCCGCCCTGGTCTCGCACCCGGCCGTCGCCGAGGCGGCGGCGGTCCCCGCACCCGACGACGAACGCGGCTCGGTTGTCCGGGCGATTGTGGTGCTCGCGCGACGGGGAGCCCTCCGACGGCTCTCGCCGCCGAGCTCCAGGAGCACGTGAAGCGGGTGACCGCGCCCTACAAGTACCCGCGGATCATCGAATTCGCCGAGGAGCTCCCGAAGACCCCGAGCGGGAAGATCCGGAGAAGCGAGCTACGAGGCAGCGTCTGAGGGCTACTGGATCTGCTTGTCCTTGCCCTTGCCGCCCTTCAGCTTGTCCTTCCCCTTGCCGCCGATGAGCGTGTCCTTGCCGCCCTGGCCAAGCAGCGTGTCGTTGCCGCCGCCGCCCTTCAGCTTGTCCTTGCCGGGGCCGCCGCAGAGGCCGTCCTTGCCGGCGAGGCCCTTGAGCGTGTCCTTGCCGCCGAGGGCGAGGATCCCGTCCGGACCGGGCGTGCCCGAGATCTCGTCCTTGCCCGCGGTGCCGATCTCGTTCACCAGGGCCTTGCCGCAGGTGACCCGCTCGTAGGCGCCGATGTCGGCGTTGTTGTCGCCGGCGAGGGCGACTCCGGCCAGGTCGAAGGGCCGCGGAGCGCCGCGCTGGTCGGTCCCGCTCGCCTGGCCCTGGTCGATCGCCGGGCTTCCCGAGGTTCAGCGCCTGGGTTGGGGTCGGGCCGCCGTTGTCGGCGAGCGGCGCGAGCGCTCGGGTCCTGACCTGTGATGTTCGGGCCGCCGGCGATCGTCGCTCCCTGAGGGTTCTCGATCAGGCTGAAGGAGGCGTCCAGCGGCTGGTAGGTCCGAATGTCGGGGGCGGTCACCGCCGTGTTGTCCGCGACGATCGTGTTCACCATTGTCCGAGAGCCAAAGGTGTCGATGACGAGGCCGCCGCCGCCGTAGGTTGGGCTGGTGGCGCTGTTGCCGCTGATCGTCGAGCTCTGGATGTTGAACGCGGCGCCCGCGGAGCCCGAGAACAGGGCGCCTCCCCCGAGGTTGCCCGCGGTGTTGCCGCTGATGGTCGAGCTCTCGATCGTCAATCCCCGGAGGGAGAGGTTCGCCTCGTGGAAGATCCCCCCGCCCGAGCTCTCGGAACTGTTCCCGCTGATCGTCGACGAGCGGATCGTGACCGCGCCGCCGATATTGGCGATCCCTCCGCCCAGCCCCGAGCTCCTGTTCTGAGAGATCACGGTGTTCGAGACGGTCAGATCCGCGTACTTGCTCGCAACCGCACCGCCCGCCTCCACCCCGGTAGTTATCGCGCCACCGGTGAGCTTCAGGCCTGAGATCGTCACTGGGGTGTCCGGAGCCGTTTGGAGGTCGACGTTGAAGATGCGGACGCTGTTGTTGCCGCTGATTGTGAGCCGGTCGGCTCCGGGCCCCAGGACCTCCGTTGCGCCCGTGATCGGCAGCTCGCTCCCGAGCGTGATCTGACCGGTGAGAGTCGACTGGAACAGGACGCGGTCGGCACCCGGGGATCGCGTTCGCATCGAGGATCGCCTGGCGCAGGCTGCCACCGCCGGAGTCGTTCAGGTTCGTGACCGTGAAGTCGGCCGCCTGGGCACTCGGAGCGACGATCAGCGCCGCGCCGATCGATGCCCCAGTCCCGGCAACCGTCTTCTTCCTCATAGGTCCCCTCCCCTTCGCTGTCGCGTGGGCGAAACCTATTCCTCGCCGAGGACGGCCTCAAGCGGGCCACGGATAGCATCGGCCGATGCCAGCAGGAGTAGGAGACGATCAGGGTCGTTCGCGGCGATCACGGCGGGGCGCGGACGAGATCCTCCGCTTCCTGACCACGACGGGTGGGCTCAACGAGGAGGCCGCACGTCGACAGCTCTCCGAGGCGGTCGTCGTCGCGCTCGACGGGGGTGAGATCGTCGGGGTCAGCTCCGCTCATGCCGCCGGGCTCCAGCTGATCGGCGGGCGGCGGTTCTGGATCTATCAAAGCGTCCTGGCGGTGGACTCCGCGGAGCTGTGGAACGGCCTGTTCAACGCCTCCTTCGACGCGCTGGCGGAGAATTCGAGCGAAGCCGCGACGACGCCTGGGAGTCTGCGCATTGGTCGGCGATCAGTCCCTGATCGGACGTTCCCGGAGGTCGTCTGGCCCAAGACCGAGCTGATGCTGGCGGGCTTTCTCGACGACGACAGACAGGTCCGGGTGCGGTACTTCTGGGGTGCGGAGATCGGCCCGGGCCTTCCCGGGTCGCCGCCCATCGAGGTCACCCGTCACCAGACCTATCCGCTGGAGGACCGGTACCGGGTCCAGTCGCTCGCCGAGAACAGTGAAGTCGGCCCCGACGACGTGATCGGCTCTGGACCCGCGAGGGAGCGGTCGCCGCGGGCGGAGGCAGAGCGGCGGGTCAGGAGGTCCAGCTCGTTGCCTTGACCGAGAGCGGGGCGTGGTCGGCGTCTCCAGCCTCTATCTACAGCGAAATCAGCAACTGCGGATGGACATGTGGCACTACCGGACCTACGTCTCGCGGCCCACCGCAATAGCAACGTGGCCGCCCAGCTGATCTTCAGGAACCTCGACCTGGTCGAGGGCGCTATTCCTCCGCGGCAGAGGACACGCGCGCCCCGGGGATCCTCTTCGAGCTCGAAAACGAGGGGCTGAAGAAGTACTTCAACATGGCGCTGTGGCTGCCCGCCGACTTCACCTTCATCGGCGAGAACGCGAAGGGCGATCACGTGCGCGTGCACTACTTCCCGGGCGCACACGTACCCGCCGGGGCCATGCGCCCACCCGAAAGCGGGCACTAGTCTCGCCTGGTGTCGTCTCGGTCTACGTGGGCCTCTTTCGCGGGGCTCTTCATCGTCACCAACCTCGGTCTGCTCGCCGTCGGGGCGACACTCGCCGTCCTCCCCGATTACGTGAAGGACGAGCTCAACGGCTCCGACCTCGAGGTCGGGATCGTGAGCGGCGCCTTCGCGCTCACCGGGATCGTCTGCCGCCCGATCGCCGGCAACCTCGCCGACAGCCGGGGCCGCAAGCCGACGGTGATGCTCGGTGCCTCCCTGGCCGCGATCGCCGGCGCCCTCTACTTCGTCCCCGCGGGGATCCCCGGCCTGATCGTCGCCCGGCTCTTTCTCGGCGCCGGCGAGGGCACCGTCTTCACGGCCGGGTCGGCCTGGAATGTGGATATGGCGCCGCCCGAGCGGCGTGGCCGGATGATCGGGCTCTACGGCCTGGCGATCTGGACCGGGCTCACCCTCGGCCCGCCGATCGGGGTCCTGATGGAGCACGCCGGCGGCATCAACCTCGTCTGGGCCTTCGCGACCGGCGCGCCGCTGCTGGGGGCGGTGATCGCCGCCCGGCTGCCGGAGAGCTACGAGGTCGCCCCAGCTGAGGACCGCGGCCCGTTCATCTCCCGCGAAGCACTCGGTCCCGGGGTCACGTTCGCGCTCAGCGTCGTCGGCTTCGCTGCCGTGTCCGCATTCATCGTGCTCAGCCTCGACGACCGCGGGATCGGTCACGGGCCGGAGGTGTTCAGCGTCTTCGCGGGCACGGTCGTTGCGACGCGCCTGCTCGCCGGACAGCTGCCGGACCGGATCGGCCCGGCGCGGTGCGCGGTCGGCGCGGGCCTGATCGAAGCGGTAGGGCTGATCCTCATCGGTGCCGCCGAAAGCCTGCCTGTCGTGATCGCCGGCGCGGTCGCGATGGGGTCCGCATTCGCGCTTCTCTTCCCGTCCCTCTCGCTGGTGGCGATCAACCGGGTCGGACCGGAGCGCCGCGGCGCGGCGATGGGGACGTTCACGGCCAACTTCGACCTGGGGATGCTCGTCGGCTCACCGCTCGTGGGTGCCGCCGCGGCGATCGGCGGCTACGGCGCCGCGTTCTACGTCGCGGCCGGGGCAGCCGTGGCGTGCGCGGCGTTTTCGTACTCGATGTCGCGAGAGGACGTGCCGGGTGCGCCCGATCGGCAGAAGCTCACCGAAGCGCCGGCTCGGGGCGGCGGGGCCCCGTTAGGCTGACGCCGTGGCGCGCACAGGCACAGCCGCGGAGTCCGCGGTCGACCGAAAGCTCCTCAACAAGCTGACCGAGGAGCAGATGGCTCGCTTCCGCGAGCACACGCCCACGTCCGCTGAGTACTTCGACCGGGCGCGAAAGGTCATGCCCGGAGGCGTCCCCTCCTCCTTCCAGCTCAACGACCCGTGGCCCGTCTACATCGACCGCGGCAAGGGCGCACTGGTGTGGGACGTGGACGGCGGCGAGTACGTGGACTTCCACAACGGCTTCGGCGTGATGTGCATCGGGCACGCCAATCCGACGGTCGGGGCGGCGGTGAAGGCGCGGCACGAGGAGGGCACCCACTTCGCGGCGCCGACGAACGGGTCCATCGTCGTCGCCGAGAACCTGCGCGAGCGCTTCGGCCTGCCCCAGTGGCGCTTCACGAACTCGGGCACCGAGTCGACGATGTCCGCGATCCACCTCGCGCGCGGCGCCACCGAGCGCGACCACATCATCAAGGTGGAGGGCTCCTACGACGGGCACCACGACGCGGTGATGGTCTCCTGCTACCCCGAGCTCGACGAGCTGGGGCCGCGCGAGAGCCCCAAGCCGATCCCGTTCGGCTACGGCTATCCGCAGGCGGTCGTCGAGCTCACCCGGCCCGTGCCGTTCAACGACGCCGATGTGCTCGAAGCGATCTTCAGGGAGTACGAGGGCAAGATCGCCGGGATGATCATCGAGCCGGCGATGATGAACATCAACATCATCCCGCCGCGCGAGGGGTACCTGGAGCGCGTCCGCGAGCTCTGCGACGAGCACGGCGCCAAGCTGATCTTCGACGAGGTGAAGACCGGCGCGACGATCTCCTACGGCGGCGCGACGCAGCGCTTCGGCGTGAAGCCCGACGTCGTCTGCCTGGCGAAGGCGATCGCGGGGGGCTACCCGGGCGGGGCGATCGGGATGACCGAGGAGCTCGGCGAGATCATCGCCTCCGACAAGGTGCATCAGATCGGGACGTTCAACGGGAACCCTCTCGTCATGGCCGCCGCCGAAGCGACCCTCACACAGGTCCTCGACCAGGGCGCCTACGAGAAGCTCGAGGCGACCAACGAGGCGCTGAAGAAGCGCTGCCAGGAGGTGATCGACCGCTACGGCCTCCCCGCCTACACCGAGGGTCTCGGCGCGAAGGGATGCGTGATCTTCGCGCCGGAGCGCATCTACGAGTACCGCGACTACCTGACCAAGGTCGACGGCGAGCTCGCGACCCTGGCCTGGCTGTACCACATGAACCACGGCATCTTCATGACCCCCGGCGTCGAGGAGGAGTGGACGCTCTCGATCGCCCACGAGCAGGAGCACATCGATCGTTACGTCGCCGCGTTCGAGGCGTTCGCCTCGGACGTGAGCGGGGGTTGAACCGCCTCCATCCGGGCATAAACATGTCCAGGCGCAGGGAGGACCCATATCCCGCCGCGCCCATCCGGCGCTAACGGACATAGGACAACCACAGCCTAGGAGGGAACAACCTGATGCGCAACGACTACGCGAATATCGCGTTGGAGCGCGCCTCGACTCCTCGGCACCGCCTGCGGTGGTCCTCGGGCACGCTCGTGCCTGTGATGCTGGCGTTCACCGGCGGGGCAAGTGCCGCATGCGGCTGACGCGGATCTCGCGCTGACCAAGTCCGACAGCCCGGATCCGGTCGTCGCCGGAAGCAACCTGACATACACGATCCATGGCGTCGAACCCGTGGGGCGATGACGCCGGCGACGAACGTCGTCGTGACCGACAACCTGCCCTCCGGCGTGGATTTCGTCTCCGCGATCGGCGCAGGTGGACATGTGACCGGACCGGCAACACGGTGACCTGCGATCTGGGACAGGTGAACGCGGGGTACGAGCGAGACGGTGACGATCGTCGTGAAGACGAAGAAGGACGGGACGCTCACGAACACCGCGACCGTGCGCGAGCCCCGGGATCCGATCGCCAGCGAACAACTCGGCGCACGGCAGTCGACCACCGTGCAGAAGGCGACCGGCAAGGCCAAGAAGAAGGGCAAGGTCAGCTGCGCCACGCCGACGATCACCGGCACCCCCGGTAACGACGTCATCACCGGCACCGCCGCAGGTGACGTGATCGTCACGTACGAAGGCAACGACCAGGTCTCTGCACTCGGCGGCAAGGACCTCGTCTGCACGGGCCCCGGATTCGACACCGTCTTCGGTGGCAACGGTGGCGACACCGCCATCGGCGGCGGCGACGCGGACAGGCTCGTCGGGAATGCCGGCGGCGACCTGCTCAAGGGCAAGGCCGGCAGCGACAAGCTCCGCGGCAAGGGAGGCAACGACACCCTGAACGGCGGCAAGAAGCGCGACAGCTGCAAGGGTGGCGCGGGCCGTGACACCCTGATCAAGTGCCCGTAGCGCAGTCGCACTGACGGAATCTCATGGGCGGCCCCTTCGGGGGCCGCCCTTTTTTGCGGAGCTAGACGCCGGCGCCGCTGAGGTCGAGTGCCGCGCGCGCCTTGTCGACGTCCTCCGTCAGGATCACCAGTCGGACGCCGGTGAAGATCGTGTAGGCGACGTCGATGTTCACGCCGGCCTCGGCGAGGTCGCGCGCGATCTCGCCCATCGCCCCCGGCTTGTCATGGAGGTCGACGACGACCGCCTCGCGCTCGTCGGCGACCTCGATCCCCGCGTCCTCGAGCGCCCTCTTCGTCTCCTCCTCGTTCTCCACGAGGAGGTGGATGAATCCCTTCCCGTCCCCGACCATCGCGCAGAACCCGAGGATGTTGACCCCCGCCCTGCCGGTTGCCTCGCCCAGGTCCGCCAGCTTCCCGGGCTGGTCCTCCATGATCACGGTGAGGTCCTTCATCTAGTGCCTCCGCATCATATGCCGCCCTCTGATCTCAAACCGGGCTCCCTGGGTAGCCTCAAGGGGGATGACGAACCGGCTAGCAGAGGAGACCAGCCCGTATCTCCTGCAGCACAAGGACAACCCGGTCGATTGGCGGCCGTGGGGAACGGACGCGCTCGCCGAGGCCGCCGAGCAGGACAAGCCCATCTTCCTCTCGATCGGCTACTCGGCCTGCCACTGGTGCCACGTGATGGAGCGCGAGTCCTTCGAGGATCCGGAGACAGCCACCGCGATCAACGATTCCTTCGTCCCGATCAAGGTCGACCGCGAGGAGCGGCCGGACGTCGACGACCTCTACATGGAGGCCGTCCAGGGGATGACCGGCCAGGGTGGCTGGCCGCTCAGTGTCTTTCTCGACTCGGAGGGAGTCCCGTTCTACGGCGGCACCTACTTCCCGCCCGAGCCGCGCCAGGGGATGCCGAGCTTCAGGCAGGTGCTCGAGGCCACCGCGGGCGCCTACCGGAACCAGCGTGAGGAGCTTCGCGAGGCGTCGGCCCGAATCAGGGAGTCCCTTGCCGCGACGGGTCGCGTGCAGGCCCCGGACGAGCCGCTGAACGAGCCGATCCTGGAGGCTGCGGTCAGCGGCCTCCTTGCCAAGGTGGACCGCACCAACGGCGGCTTCGGCGGGGCCCCCAAGTTCCCGCCCGCGAGCGCGCTCGAGTTCCTTCTCGCGCGCGGCCAGACCGAGCCCGTCCGCCTGACCCTCGACAAGATGATGCACGGGGGGATGTACGACCAGCTCGGCGGGGGCTTCGCCCGCTACTCGGTGGACCCCTCCTGGCTCGTCCCCCACTTCGAGAAGATGCTCTACGACAACGCGCTGCTTGCGCGCACCTACCTGCATGGCGGGCAGGTGATGGGCGAGGAGCGCTGGATCCGAGTCTCCGGCGAGACGCTCGACTGGGCGCTTCGCGAGATGCGCGGGCCTGAGGGCGGCTTCTACTCGGCACTCGACGCGGACTCGGAGGGCGAGGAGGGACGCTTCTACGTCTGGGACGAGGACGAGATGCGCGAGACGCTGACCGAGGCGGGGCTCTCGGCCGACGCCGCCGAACGGGTCCTGGGCTACTGGGGAGTCAGTCCGGCCGGCAACTTCGAGGGCAGGAACATCCTGCACGTACCGCTTGGAGCGAGCGCCGCCCAGCCTCCGGAGCTTGCCGACGCCCGGACCGCGCTCTATGCGCAGCGCGACAAGCGCGTCAGGCCCGGCCTGGACGACAAGCGAATCTGCTCGTGGAACGCGCTGATGATCACGGCACTCGCTGACGCGGGCGCAGCGATGGGGCGCGACGACTATCTGGACGGGGCCTCAGCCTGCGCCCGATTCATCCTCGAGTCGATGCGCGACGCCGAGGGCCGGCTGCTCCGGACCTGGAAGGACGGGAGTGCAAGGCTGAACGCCTACCTCGAGGACTATGCCTTCCTGGTGGAAGCGCTGCTGCGCCTCTACGAGGCGACGCTGGAGGTACGCTGGTTCGACGCGGCTCGCGAGACCGCCGACGCGATGATCGAGCGCTACGCCGATGACGAGCGCGGCGGCTTCTTCACGACCTCTCACGACCATGAAACGCTGATCGCGAGGCGGAAGGACATCGGCGACCATCCGATCCCGTCGGGTAACTCCTCCGCGGCCTTCGGGCTGCTACGGCTCGCCGCGCTCACCGGGGAGCGCTCGTACGAGGAGCGCGCCGAGGGAACCATGCGACTGTTCGCGCGAGCGGCCGCCCAGCATCCTGACGCGTTCGGCCACCTGCTTCAGGCGATCGATTTCCATCTGTCGCGCGTTCGCGAGGTCGCCCTGGTCGCTCCCGCGGCGGGGCCGGACCCGCTCGATGAGCTCGCTCGCGTCGTCCACTCGAAGCACCGGCCCCATGTCGTCCTCGCCGGCGGTCCCGAGGGAATCGACCGTCCGGAGCTGCTCCGCGAGCGTCCCGCGGTGGAGGGCCGCCCAGCCGCATACGTCTGCGAGAACTTCGCGTGCAGGGCCCCGGTAACCGATCCGGAGGATCTGGCGGCCACACTCGGCTAGACCGGCGGCGCCTATACGGTTGCGGTCATGGCCGAGGCCGCCGGATGGGGCGCGCTGGGTGCGTCCTCGCTGTTGATTGGCGCGGTAATCGGGATCACCTTCTCGATCTCGGATCGGCTTACCGGCCTGATTCTCGGGTTCGGGGCGGGGACCCTGATCAGCGCCGTCGCGTTCGAGCTCACCGACGAGGCCTATCGTCTCGGGGGAGCAGACGCGGTCGCGATCGGCCTCGCGCTCGGGGCGACCGCCTACTTCCTGGGCGACAGTGCGATCGAACGACGCGGGGGCGACCGCCGGATGAGCCCGAGACGAGAGGAACGGTCCGCGCCGGAGGCCGCCGTCGGCTCGGTGCTGCTGCTAGGGGCCGTGCTCGACGGAATCCCGGAGTCGGCGGTGATCGGGATCAGCCTGCTCGAAGGCGAGGGCGTCGGTGTCGCCGTCCTCGCCGCGGTGTTCATCTCCAACCTGCCGGAGGCGATCGGCTCCTCCAGCAACATGCGCGCAGCCGGGATGGGCGCTCGGCACATCCTCACCACCTGGACGATGGTGGTCCTGGCGTCTGCGGTTGCGGCCGCGGCGGGCTACGGACTGCTCGAAGGAGCCTCGGGCAACACGGTCGCCCTGCTCGAGGCCTTCGCCGGCGGCGCGGTCCTGATGATGCTCGTCGACACGATGATTCCCGAGTCGCGAGAGCAGGGCGGCCGCGCGGTCGGGTTCGCGACGATCCTCGGATTCGCCCTCGCGTACCTCCTGTCGACGCTCTAGGGGCAGCCTGGTGGCCCCTAGAGAATCGGCAGGAACTGCTCGATCTCGTGGGGGGTGACCCGGACTCGGTAGTCCTCCCACTCGGAGCGCTTGATCTCGACGAAGCGGTTGAAGGCGTGCTCCCCGAGGACCCGCAGGACGAGCTCGGACTCGGCGGCGATCTCGATCGCCTCGCCCAAAGTCTCGGGGAGCTGCTCGATCCCGCGGCGCTGGCGCTCTTCCGGGGTGAGGTGGTAGAGATTCTGCTCCATCGGCTCGGGGAGCTCGTAGCCGTGCTCGATCCCCTCGAGGCCGGCATGCAGCATCGCCGCGAAGCAGAGGTAGGGATTGCAGGCCGGGTCGGGGCAGCGCAGTTCCGCGCGGGTCGCCTGCTCCTTGCCGGGGTGGTAGAGCGGCACTCGGATCAGGGCCGAGCGGTTCCGCCGTGACCAGGACAGGTAGACCGGCGCCTCGTAGCCAGGCACCAGGCGCTTGTAGGAGTTGACCCACTGGGCGAAGAGCGGCGCAATCTCGCGCGCGTGCTTGAGCTGGCCGGCGATGAACGACTTCGCGGTGTCGGAGAGGAAGTACTGGTCGTCCGCGTCGAAGAACGCGTTGCGGCCGTCCTTCGAGAGCGACTGGTGGACGTGCATGCCGGAGCCGTTTTCCCCCTCCAGGGGCTTCGGCATGAAGGTGGCGTACCAGCCGTACTTCATCGCGTACTCCTTGACCGTGATCCTGTACGTCATGCAGTCGTCGGACATCCCGAGCGCGCCCTTGTAGCGCATGTCGACCTCGTGCTGGGAGGGGCCGACCTCGTGGTGGGCGTACTCGACGTGGATCCCGAGCTGCTCGAGTGCGAGGATCGTCTCCCGCCGGACGTCGGTGCCGGCGTCGAGAGTGGTCAGGTCGAAGTACCCGCCCTCGTCGAGGACCTCGGGCCTGCCGGACTCGGGCCGATCCGAGCGGAAGTAGAAGTACTCGAGCTCTGGGCCGATGTTGTAATCGTCGAAGCCCATCTGGCGAGCGCGCTCGACCGCTCGGCGCATGATCCAGCGAGGATCGCCCTCATACGGCTCCCCGCCGGGAACGCGGATGTCGCAGAACATCCGCGCGGTTCGATTCGTCTCCTCGTCACGCCACGGGATCAGCCGGATCGTCTCGGGATCCGGCATCGCGATCATGTCGGACTCCTCGATCGGGTTGAACCCGCTGATCGACGAGCCGTCGAAGCCCATCCCGCCCTCGAAGGCGTCGTCGAGATCGGCGACGTTGATGGAGAAGCTCTTCAGCTGGCCGAGGAGGTCCGTGAACCAGAGCCGCACGAAGCGGACGTCGTTCTGCTCGCAGAAGGCGAGCGCCTCCTCGGCTGTCTTCGGAGAATCGGCCACGATCGGGGAAATCTACGCACATCCGACCGCGCCCGCAGTGCGTATAGAGGAAGCAGAAACGCGAGATTGCTTGTACACTTACGACCTGTAAGTAACCGGCTAAAAGTAAAGTAAAGCCGCTGTGAACAGCAACGAGGGCCGATGACGGTAAAGACAGACATCAGTCGCTTCCACATCCACGACGAGCTCACCGCTCCGGATGGGAGCGCTCCCCTGATCAAGAGCATCCAGACGGCCGGCGGGACGGTGTCCAAGTTCCTCGGCGTGCTCGCCGAGTCACCCGCCGCGCTGCGGGCGTACACGCGCCTGCGCAACGAGCTTCGCTCCAGCCACCTTCCGAGGGCGACGCGCGAGCGGATCGGCATCGCGGTCGCCGAGTGGCGAAACGACCCCTACACCCTTACTCAGTACACCCGCACCGCCCGCGCCGCCGGGCTGGGCCTGGACGAGGTCGCGCGGGCCCGGAACTTCACCTCCGCGGACGAGAAGGAGGCGGCCCTGCTCGTCCTCCTCCGAGAGACGCTCGATCCCGCCGAGCGTCCGCCCCACCACCTCGTCGAGGAGGCGAGGGAGGCGGGCTGGAGCGACGAGGAGATCCTCGAGGCGGTTGCCGAGCTGGCGCTGGCGGAGTTCGAGAGCCTCTTCGCCTCTGTCGCGGCCCTGCCGCAGGAGGGCGATCCGGCCGTGCTCCGAACGGCCGCCTAGCCCGGTCAAGTCGCGAACGGCTTTCCGGTAGGGGGCCGGGCGGCCGCCGGGAGAAAGCGGCCGCCCGGGAAGGCGCCCAGGGGCAGCGGTGGCGCCTAGTAGCTGGGGTACGCCTGGGGTGTGACCGTCGCCTGGATCGGACCCGAGCCCACCTCCAGGAAGCCGATCCTATTCGCGGTCTTCTTGGTGAGATCCCAGGCGTAGCCCTTCTTGAAGGGCCCGCGGTCGATCACCGTCGCGGCGATGCTGACGCCGTTGTGCATGAACGTCACCTGCGTGCCGCACGGAAGCTTTCGGTGGGCGACGCCGATCACCGTCGGCTGAAGGAGCATTCCACAGGCGGTGGGCTCGCCCCAGAAGCCCGGGCCGTACCAGGTCGCCTTCTTGTAGACGGTCCAGCTCCCGGCGGTGGAAGTGGTGGGCTCAGGCACCGGCGCGGGCTCGGTCCCGCCGGGAATGCCCCCCGTCTGGGCGTACGCAGACGAGGCGCCCAGCGTCAAGGCGGCGCAACATGCGAGTCCCGCAATCGCACGAATTGTTCGCTTGCTCGTCAAACCCTTCTCTTTCGTTGCTTACGGGGTTAGCTGACGGGCTCGCGCTGAAAGATCGCGCTACGCGGCTCACCGGCCGCGACTCGCCCCAACATTGGGTCCCCCGCTCTCCGGCCTTTTGAGGTGGTCGAAGATTCAGCGGAAGTGCGGGCGGCACGTTAGCAAAGTTCGTAGCCGGGTCTCCACCAGTTAGCGCTTCGACCGTTCACCGCCGAACCTTCGTCGCGAAACCCATCGCCCACGCTCGACCCCGGCTCGATGGTTGGCGTCCTCATATGCTCCGGCCCGATGCCATCGGCCCTCGTCACAGGGGCGGCTCGGGGCCTCGGCCTCGAGATCGCGCGACGCCTCGTCGGCCGCGGCTACGACGTGACCGTCACAGACGTCAACGCGGCCGGGGCGACGGCGGCGGCCGAGGACCTCGGTGGGCGGAGCTGGGCACGCGAGCTGAATGTCACCGACGCCGAGGCGTGCCGGGCGGCGGCGGGCGAGGTGATGGAGCGCACGGGCTCGCTCGACGTGTGGGTGAACAACGCGGGCATTCTCATCACCGGCCTGGCCCACGAGATGCCGATCGACGACCACCGGCGGATGCTGGAAGTGAACGCCGTCGGTACCTACAACGGAACGCTCGCCGCGATCGAGCGGATGAGGGAGCCCCGCCGGGGCCACGTCATCAACGTGATCTCGCTCGCCGGGCTCGCAGCGGCGCCCGGAATCGTCGGCTACGCGGCGAGCAAGCACGCGGCGATCGCCTTCAGCCTCGGCACCGGCGCGGACCTGCGCCGCGCCGGCCTCTCCGAGATTCGGGTCTCGACCGTGTGCCCCGACGGCGTCTGGACGCCGATGATCAACGACAAGCTCGACGACCCCGACGACGCGCTCTCGTTCTCCGGGGTGATGCTGATGCCGGAGCAGGTGGCCGAGCGGGTCGAGGGACTGCTCGACCGCCCGAAGCCGGTCCTGGCGATCCCGGGTTGGCGGGGCCGGTTCGTCCGGTGGGTTGACCGGCATCCCGCGCTTGCCCTGCGAGCCACCGACTGGCTGATGCGGGATGCCCGCCGGCGGCAGGCGCGTTTCAAACGGAAGGTCGAGGCGGGCGAGTGGCCTCCGAGCTCCCGCTGAGAGGACCGCACGACCCGGGCGAGCGGGCGGGACGGTTCCACACGGCGCGCGGCCCGATGCCGCTGTCGGGATGGCTCCGCTACCCGGCGGCCTGGCTGCGGGCCCGAAGGGCGCTAGTCCCGGAGCGGCCCTGGATCGTCCCGGCGGCGATCGGTTGGCTTCGGCGCCGGATCCGAGGGGACTGGTCGATCCTCGAGCTGGGCTCCGGCCGCTCGACCGCGTGGTTCGCCCGGCGGGCCGGACAGGTGCTGAGCTTCGAGGACAACGAGCACTGGCGCCTGCACACATGGGCGCGCCTGACCGAGGCGGAACTGCACAACGTCGACCTCCGGCTGGTGGATGTCGAGGAGTTTTCGAAGGAGGTCGCGTCGTTGCCCGATGCCTCGTTCGATCTGGTCGTCGTCGACTTCCTCGAGTCCCCGGCGGTCACTCGGATCGACGTCCTCCGCACCGCCCTGGCGAAGGTCAGCCGGGGCGGGCATCTGCTCCTCGACGACTCGGACCGCCCAGGCTACGCGGAGGCCTTCGAGCTCCTCGCCGGCTGGAGGGTGCGCCGCTTTGTCGGCGTCAAGGACGAGTGGCCGGAGGTGTGCGAGACCAGCATCTTCACGCGGCCTTGATCGAGGTACCCTTGAGGATGCGAGCTGGACAGTTGCGGAGGTGACACTTCGAGGAAAGTCCGGACACCATAGGGCGAGGGCGGTGGGTAACGCCCACCCGGGGAAACCCGCGGGAAAGTGCCACAGAGAGCAGACGGCCGATGGCGCGGCCACACGTGAGCCGCGCACAGGCAAAGGTGAAAGGGTGCGGTAAGAGCGCACCGGCGCCGCGGTGACGCTGGCGCGCATGGCAAACCCCGCCCGGTGCAAGGCCAAGCAGGATCGTCGACCCGGCCCGGCGAGATCCAGGTGGGCCGCACAGATGGATGACTGTCCCCGACAGAATCCGGCTTACAGGCTCGCTACGGAGGAGGCCCCGCAAGGGGCCTCTTCTACGTCAGGAGAGCGAGGAGCCGCAGATGGTGCAGGCACCACCGCGCTCCAGCTCTCCGTGACACACCGGGCACTCCGCCCGGCCGTGAGCCGTCAAGGCCTCCCACACACCGAGGATCGAGTCCTCGAGCGTCACCTCGGATGGCTCGAAAAACCGCTCTGCAGCAGGATCGACCGCAGCGACCGTCACGAGACCCTCCTGAACACCCCGACGACGCGGCCGAGCAGGCGCGCGTCGCGTGTCTTGATCGCCTTCATGCTCTTGTTCTCCGGCTGAAGGCGGACGTGATCCTTCTCGCGGAAGTACCGCTTCACGGTCGCCTCGTCCTCGATGAGCGCGACGACGATCTCGCCGTCGCGGGCCCGCTCGGTCGGGCGGACCACGACGAAGTCTCCCTCCAGGATGCCGGCGTCCTTCATGCTCTCGCCGCGGACGCGGAGGATGTAGTCGCCGTCCTCACCGCCGACGACGTCCGGAACCTCGAGGTAGTCCTCGATGTTCTCCTCCGCCAGAATCGGCTCACCCGCGGCGACGCTGCCGACGAGCGGCAGCCCGGAGGGCCGAACCGCCTTCTTCGCGCGCTCCACCAGCACCTCGAGCGCGCGCGGCTTCGACGGATCGCGCTTCAGCACGCCCAGGCTCTCCAGCTTCGAGAGGTGTGCGTGCACCGTCGATGAGGAGTGCAGACCCACCGCCTTGCCGATCTCCCGGACGGTCGGTGGGTACCCGTGGCTGCTCAGGTAGCGGCTGATGAAGTCGAAGATCTCGCGCTGCCTCTTCGTCAGGTCCTTGACGAGGTCCATCGCTCCTCCTCAGTCAGCCGCTCCGGCGGCGGTTGGACGTCGGCGGTGTTCACGGCCGACGAAGGTGTGAGTCGAACACATGTTCGTGAGAGTAGCGCGGCCCGCGGACGGTTGCAAGCAACGTTCTGGGCCGAACGGCTTCGGCTGGCGACTATCATCGACAGCCCTCGCGGCTGTGGCGGAACTGGTAGACGCGCAAGGTTGAGGGCCTTGTGACCCTCACGGGTCGTGGAGGTTCGACTCCTCTCAGCCGCACTTTCGAAACCCCTGCTGCGGCGGGGGTGTCACCGCTCGGGGCCGGTCCCGAGGAACAAAGTGCCCCGGAGCCGTGGGCCTGATATGGGCCTATCTTCGCGAGCGCCGGCGGGCACTTGGAACGGCCCACCCCCGGTACCGGTGCGGGGCGTGGGCTTCTAGCGCCCTACACCCGCAGCCCGGCGGCTTCGAGGGCTTCGGCACGGTCCACGAACCACTGCGTTCGAAGAATTTTCCCCTGGCGGACCGAGAAGACGAGCCAGTAATCGAACTCGACACTTGCGCCGCTCCCCCTTCCGCGCACGCCATATTGCGGATGGGCCAAGACTTTGTCGGCCCCGGCATCAACGAGCTCGGCGTCGTCTATGGGGACCCGCTCGAAGGCTTCGAAGGCCTTGAGGTTGAAGTCCCAGGCAGCCTCGGGACCGCGCACCCCAGCCTCCGGGAAATCGCGGATAGGTACGAGTTCGAAGTCGTCGTCGTGGACCGCGAGCCAAGTGGTCCGGTCGCGCCGCTTGAGAGCTTCCAACGCCCGACGCACAAGCTCGACGTTCTCTTCCGACATCGCCCACGCAGTATCTCTCGGACGGGTGCTGCTTTTCGTCCAAGCGGCTGTTGGTGAGTCCTCTTGCCAGCGATCGAGACTTCAGCTAAGCAACGAGTCCCGGCTTAGCCGGTCCTCACGTCACGCGCCTCGAGGACCTCGAACGGCGGGGGCTCCGCTCCCTCAGGCGGCGGGCCCATCACCTCGACCACGGCCGCACCGAGGCGCCCGTTCAGGAAGTTCTCCCACGCCTCCTTGGACTCCCAGATGTCGACGACCTTCATCTTGCCGCCGCCCGACTCCGCTCCCGCGTGCGCGATCCGCCCGTCGGGCACCTCGTCTCCGAGCTTCTCGTTCACCTGGTCGTACTGGTCTGTGGTCGCCTCGAACTCTTGGATCACGATCACGGCCATGCTGGTCTCCTTCCTGGTCGTTTGACTGCCGTCGTATTCTCACAACGACCGGGGATTCGGCCGATGCTCTGATCAGCGGGTTCTTTGCCTTCAGGCTTCAGAGGCCGACCGCTCCCGTCGCTCCACCTCGGCATCCGTCGGCTCCTCCAGCTGGAATGACCCGAGCTCGATGTCGCCGGCTCGCTCGTACGTCGCGATCGTGACGCCCGTGCTCGACGCCTTGCTGCCTGTGAGCCTGAGCCCGGCGGGGATCGTGCCCTCGTCGAACAGCCGCTTGCCGGTACCGATCACGAGCGGGAAGGTCCAGACGCGGAACTCGTCGATCAGGTCGTGCTCCAGGAGTGTCTGGATCAGGCCCCAGCTGCCGTGGACCTGGATCTCGGGACCGTCCTGCTCCTTCAGGGACCTCACGTAGTCGGCGACGTCGCCGGTGATCAGCGTGGAGTTGTTCCAATCCACCTGCTCCAGCGTCGTCGAGGCTACGTGCTTCGGAACGGCGTTGAGCGAGTCCGCCGTGGGGTCGTCCGTGACGTGCGGCCAGTGCGCCGCGAAGATCTCGTAGGTCCCGCGACCGAGCAGCAGCTCATAGGAGTCGGTGCTCGCGTCCATCACCTCCCCCATCACGTCGTCCCAGTAGTTGACCGACCAGCCGCCGTGCTCGAACCCGCCGCTTGGGTCTTCCTCCGGGCCGCCGGGTGCCTGCATGACGCCGTCGAGCGTCACGAACGTGTTCACAGCGAGCTTCCTCATCGAATCTCCTTCGAAGTGGGGGTGTGTCGTATTGACCGCCGGTGCCTCCCAGACTCATCGGTCGGTTTCCCCTATCCCGCCCCTTCGATCCGAGGGATCACATCGCCGGCGATCAGCTCGATCTGGCGCCGCTCGTCGCCAAGCGGCCAGAGCTGCACCCACTCGCACCCGGCGCGCGCGTAATCGGACAGGACCGCGGCACAGTGCTCCGCCGAGCCGATGCAGAGCCGCTCGCGAAGCTCGTCCGGCTCGCGCGTGAGAAACGGGGCGAGGACGTCGTCCAGCACCCGGTCGGCGTCCGCCGGATCTCCCGTCACCCACGTCCACATCGTGGCGAGGCCGTTGGGGAAGCCGGCGTCGTCGCGCCCGCGCTTCTCGAGCTTCTCGGCCAGCGACGCTCTCGCCCGCCCGAACCCGTCCGGAGTGATGTTGTACGCAGAGGCGAGCCAGCCGTCCGCCAGACGCGCCACCCGATCGAGTCCGGCTTCGGACCCCCAGCTGCCGATCCACAGCGGCACCCCCTCCTCCCGGTACGGCCGCGGGGCCAGCTCGGAATCGGGGACCGCGAAGTACTCGGTCGATGGCACTTCCTCGCCGCGCAGCAGGGCCCGCAGGATCACCACGGATTCGTCGAATCGCTTCCAGCGCTCGTCGAATCGCAGGCCCACCGCTTCGTAGTCGCGGCTGGTGGAACCGGGCCCGACGCCCGCAATCAGTCGGCCCTCGGAGAGGATGTCGAGCGCGGCGAGAGCCTTCGCCAGGGGAACCGGGCCACGAGCAACGGACATCGACACAGTCGTGGCCACCTTCATCTCGCCGGAGCGCTGGGTCGCCGCGGCGAGGGCGGCGAGCCCGTCGAGCCAGGGCGTCGTGAAGACGAAATGGTCGTTCGCGGAGACCGCGTAGAGCCCGCATTCCCGTGCGGCATCCACTGCCTCCATCACCCGTCCGACCGATTGGCCCTCGCCCCCGAACTCCATCAGGGGCAGGTGTACGCCTATGTTCACGCAGTCCGTGGCGGTCGGGGACTCGCCATTCGCGCGCAGTATGGCGGCTGCGCGGCCGTTCGGCCTGAAATGGTTGCGGCGTGAGCGATGAGCACCTGATCCTGATCGCCGGGGCCCTGCTGGTCGCCGGCCTGCTGGCGTCGGTCGTTGCGGGCAGGCTGCGCGTCCCCGGCCTTCTGCTCTTCCTCGGCCTGGGGATGGCGATCGGCTCGGACGGGACCGGCTGGATCGAGTTCTCCGACTACGAGCTCGCCCGCACCATCGGCATCGTGGCGCTCGTCCTGATCCTGTTCGAGGGCGGGCTCAGCGTCGGCTTCCGCGAGATCCGCCCCGTCCTCGGGACCTCGCTCGCCCTCGCGGTTCCCGGGACCCTCCTGACGGCCGGGGTCGTCGGTGTCGTCGCGAGCTGGCTCTTCGACCTTTCGCTGCTCGAAGGCCTTCTTCTCGGCTCGATCCTCTCCGTCACGGACGGGGCGGCGATCTTCGGCCTGCTCCGGGGCTCCTCGCTTCGCCCGCGGGTCGCGCGCACCCTCGAGGGGGAGGCCGGCTTCAACGACCCGGTCGCGATCCTCCTCGTCGTCGGGCTGATCGACTGGATCCAGCTCCCGGACTATGGCCTCGCCGACATGGCCCTCCTCTTCGCGGAACAGCTCGGGGTCGGTCTCGCGGTGGGGATGGCGATCGGCTGGCTGGCGGTTCAGGGCCTGCGCCGGGCCTGGCTCGGAACCGAGGCGGGCTACGTGATCGGCACGATGGGAGCGGCCGCACTGGCGTACGGCGCCGCGAGCAGCCTCGACGGGTCCGGCTTCCTGGCCGTCTATCTGGCGGGCCTCCTGCTCGGAACCGTGCCGATCCCGGCCAAGCGAGCGGTGACCGTCTTCCACGAGGGGCTCGCCCTTGTCGCCCAGGTGACGCTGTTCGTGGTGCTCGGTCTGCTCGTCTTCCCGTCGCAGCTCGGCGACGTCGCGGTGGAGGGAACGGTCCTGGCCCTGGTTCTGGTGTTCGTCGCCCGCCCCGTCGCGACGTTCCTGAGCACCGCCTTCGCCGACTTCACATCCAGCGAGCGAGCGGTACTCGCCTGGGCCGGGCTCCGGGGCGCCGTGCCGGTGGTGCTCGCGACGTTCCCCGTCATCGACGGCGTCGCGGACAGCCTCGACTACTTCAACATCGTCTTCTTCGCGGTCCTGCTCTCGACGCTCCTGCAGGGAGCGACCTTTGAGCCCTTCGCCCGTGCGCTCGGCGTGACCGAGAAGGCCGGTCCGCCGGCCCCGCGGCCGCGGGTCGCGGGCACTGCCAGCGGCGCCTCCCAGATTCTCACCGTCAGGCCCTGGACCGCATCGGACGGCGATCCCGGATTCCCCAAGGAGGTCCTCGGCATCGAGGTGAGTGAGCACCTGCTGATCCGGCTGGACGAGCCGGGGTCGCTGCTGGCGCTGGCCGACGGCCGATACGCGTTCACCGGACGGCTGCTGGGGGTCGGCTCGGCGAGCGCGCTCCAGGACGCCGCAAGAAGAAGGCTCGCCCGGGCCCACTCGGAAACCGAGCAGCGCTGGTGGCGCGAGGTGGTCGGCGAGCTCGCCCACTGATTGCATTCGGCGGGCGGAGAGTTTCGGGGTTCGCAGCATCAGATCGGTTATGGCCCCCGGAATGGCGCAGCCGCAAAGGATTTGGGCCCTTGCCGAGCGGCAGCACGGGTTGGTCACGCGACGACAGCTCCTCGAGGCGGGTCTCAGTCCGGCCGCGATCAGTCACAGGCTTGGGAACGGACGAATTCATCGAATTCATCGCGGCGTCTATGCCGTCGGCCGGCCCCAGCTGGACCAGCACGGAAGGTGGCTCGCCGCCGTACTTGCCTGCGGACCGGGAGCCCTCTTGAGCCACAGAAGCGCTGCTCGGCTCTGGCGGATCGTTGGCTTCGCCAGCGGACCGATCGAGGTATCAGTCCCGCTCAACTCGACGAGGCGGCGACCCGGGATCGTCGCCCATCGCCGGCGGAGACTGACGGAACGGGACATGACAACTCACGAGCGGGTTCCAGTGACGTCACCGCTGCGCACCCTGATCGACGTGGCGCCGGCGCTGACGGCGCGGGCTCTGGAGGCAGCTGTCAATGAAACCGACAAGCTGGGGCTGATCGGGACAGATGATGTCCGGGCGCAGTTAGAGCACCGAAACGGAACACCCGGTGTGCGCCGCCTTCGCGATCTTCTCGAAGGTCACGCGCGCGCGTTGACCGACTCCGAGCTCGAGCGCCGTTTTCTCCGGCTCGTCGCCCGGGCCGGCCTGCAGGCACCGACCGTCGGAGCGATGGTGAGCGGCTACCGGGCCGACTTCTTCTGGCCGCGACTTGGGCTGGTGGTCGAAACCGACGGACTGCGCTACCACCGCACGCCCGTTCAGCAGGCCAGAGACCGTGAACGAGATCAGGCCTACTCGACTGCCGGCCTGACGCCGTTGCGATTCACCCACGCGCAGGTGACGCGCGAGCCGGCTCGCGTTGTCGACACCCTAAGAGCCGTCGCCGCGCGCCTGTCGGCGCACGATTGAAGGATTTCGCCGCCCCAGGCGGGCAAATCCCGCACAGTGCCGACTGGTCCGGCAAACCGTGAGGGATAGATAGACCCTGGACGGCGAAATGCACCACGGCGTCCACATCCCCAGCCCGATGTGCTCGAGGCGATGAGCGCGTCGGGCCACACTCGAACGGTCCGGCGAAGCATCCACCTCACCCCGTTCGGCCGGGACTTCTGCGAGCGCTGCCTGCCGCTCGAGACGGCGGCCTTCGACGCGCTCCCGCAGGGCTCACCCGGCGAGACGGGTGAGCCAGACACCGGAGAGGTCGGGAACGGGTACGGCTGAGTCGATTCCGCGAACGGAGCGCTCGAGGCCGATGCCCGCGGCAGGGCCGCCGACGGTCGCGAGCAGCGGGTCCGCCTCGGCGACCCTGAGCTCAGGTGCCCCGAGCGGATCCGCAACCTGAACCGATCCGTCCTGCAGCTCCGCCAGACGCTCGCGGGAACCCGGCGCCCGGACGAAGGCGACCCCGTCGAGCGCCGGCCCCAGACCGATCGGTGTCCCCCACCACTCCGCATTTCGGACGAGGTCGATCCGGTCGGCGGCGACGGTGCCCGCCTGGAACGCGCCGGTTCCCGATCCGCCCGCGTCGTCCCGGAACCGCGCGCCCTCCCCGCTCTGGGGGTCGAGGGCCTGGGGCGAGACGATGCCCAGCCGCGGGTCGGCAAGCCGCTGCACCAGATCCGGCAGCGGCGTACTGAGAATGAACCGGACCTCGTCGGGGCGGGGCGCATCCACCGCGAACAGACCCGGGATCAGCCGGCGCCCCCGCGGATCGTTTGCCCATCGCCGGGCGTTGGCGAGCACTGCCGCGGCGTTGAAAGGGGATCCGTCCTGGAAGCGCACGCCCGGGCGCAGGACGACCCTCCACGTCGTCTGGCTTTGCGACGGGATGAGCGTGAGAGCGAGGCCGGGCTCCGAGCGCTCGCCGCCGTATGGGGCGACCGCCCTCGAGACCAGAGGCTCGTGGACCTGGCGGGTGACCGTGAGAGCGGTACGGTCCTCGGCGGCCAGGGGATCGAGGGTCGCCGGAAGGCCCGGAAGCGCATACGCGAGCGCCCCGCCGCCGCCCGCCTCGGGCAGCCCCCCACCGGTGGCGGTCGCGTCGTCACTGTCGCCGCATCCCGAGATGAGCGCAGCAACGAGCGCCAGCGTCATGCATGTCGCGGCAGTTCGCCGCACCAGGGCTAGAGATTCAGGATGACGAGCGCGTTCAGCGCCCAGAGCACCGAGAAGAAGATCGTCCAACGCGTCAGGTTGCGCTCGACGAGCGAGCCGCCGCCGAAGGAGCTGCCGCCTCCGCCGATGCCGAAGGCGCCGGAGAGGCCGGCGTCCTTGCCGGAGTGGAGCAGCACTAGGAAGATGAGGACCACGGAGATCCCCACCTCGATCACGCTGAGCACGGTTGCCATGGGCGGAAGTCTAGAGAGGGCCGCCGGCCGGGGGGTCGTGATCCTCATCGCTCGCCCGCCCTCCCGACTCCGTGATCCGGTCGATCCGTTTCAGGATCGCGATCGCCTCGGCGCGCAATTCCGCGTCCAGGCGCTGGAAGTCCTCATTGGTGAGCTTCCCTGCAGCGTGGTCGGCCTCCGCGTCTCGGATCTCGCGGTACTTCGCCTGCTTTCGCGCCTCCAGATCGGCGAGCTCCGCTTCCTGCGAGTCGTCGGCGGCGGGCGTCGCCCGGCGGCGAAGCGGCTCGGTGACGAACCAGGCCACCAACACGACCAGCGCGACCGCGATCAGGAGCTCCATGGGGAGGGAAGGCTAGGCGGGCTCAGGCGGGCGGGTTCGCCGCCCGGCCCTGAGGTACCGCCAGCTCACGGCCGATCCGGGCCCGATAGGCGGCATCGAGCTGCCGTCGGGCCTCGAGCGCGGGCCAGGCGGCCAGCGCCGCCCCGGCGAGGGCGATCAGGGCACCGATCCAGATCCAGCTCACGAGCGGATTCACGATCACCCGGAACGTTGCCGGCGGCGGGTTCTGCGCGTACTTCTCGGCGAGGGCCAGGATTGCGATCCCCTGTCCCTCCGGCGGGATTCCCGCCAGCTCCCGATTGCCGCGGATGATGTCGGGATTGAGGACCGAGAGATCCGGTTGGAATGCGGTCCACAGGTCTCCCCCGGCCTCGGACTTCATTCCGACCTCGCTGGTCGACTCCCCCATGAAGTAGCGGCCGATCGCCCCGGCGTTCGGGTCCTGCGTGGGGTAGTAGTTCCGCGCCGGGTTCAGCGTTGCGTAGGACTTCCCGTCGCGCGTGACGTCGAGCTGCGCCGCGAACGAAATTCGCTCGCTCTTCGGATCCGCCGCCAGCTCCGTATACGTGACCGTGTAGTCGCCGACGTCAGCCGACTCGCCGACCGCCAGGCTCACGTCGCGGTTCGTCTGGAAGCTGGACGATGCCCCGATCCCGATCAGCAGCAGGGCGATCCCCACGTGGACGAGGTAGCCGCCGTAGCGGCGCCGGTTGCGCGCGATCGCCCTCGCCATCGCCCGGGGCATCGGCTCCCCGGTGAGCCGGCGGCGGCCGGCACCGGCCCGCCAGAACTCGCCGGCCAGGGCGGCCAGCGCGAATGCCGCGAACGCGAACAGGAACAGGGCCCAGGGATGGCCGCCCGCATCGCTCACAGCCAGGAGGACGACCGTCGTCGCCACCGCGACCAGCACCGGGGCGAGCACCACCCGCCGGAGAGAGGCGGCACTCAGCCGCCCCCACGCGAACAGCGGACCGATCCCGGTGAAGAGAACGAGCGCAACGCCGATCGGCGTCACATAGCGGTCGAACCAGGGCGCGCCAAGCGAATGGCGCTCGCCGGTGAAGAACTCCGAGATCAGCGGGAAGAACGTGCCCCAGAAGATCACCACGGCGAGCCCGACGAGCAGGAGGTTGTTGATGAGGAACACGGACTCACGCGAGAGGGCCGAGTCGATCCGCCGCTCGGGCCGTAGCTGATCAAGCCGGCTGACGATCAGGACGGTGGAGCCGATCGCGACGCAGCCGATCAGGACGAGCAGCGGTCCACCCACAGTCGAGGCGCCGAACGCGTGGATCGACTGGAGAATCCCCGACCTGACCAGGAACGTCCCGAGGAGGCAGAGGCAGAAGGTGCCCGCGATCAGGCTGACGTTCCAGACCTTCAGCATCCCCCGCTTCTCCTGGACCATCACCGAATGCAGGAAGGCCGTCCCGACCAGGAACGGCATCAGCGCCGCGTTCTCGACCGGGTCCCAGCCCCAGTACCCGCCCCAGCCGAGCTCCTCATAGGACCAGCGTGAGCCGAGCAGCAGGCCGATCCCGAGGAAGGTCCAGGCGAGCAGGGCGAAGTTGCGGGTGCTTCTGATCCAGCTGGCGTCCAGCCTCCGCGCGATCAGGGCCCCGATGCAGAAGGCGAACGGGATCGACCAGAGCACGTAGCCCGAGTAGAGCATCGGCGGGTGGACGGCCATGTAGGGGTTCCGAAGCAGCGGCGTCAGCCCCACCCCCTCCACCGGCGCCGGATCGAGATGCCCGAACGGCTGCGCCTCGAGGATCATCAGGGCGATGAAGAAGGCGCCGAGGCCGGCGAGGACAGCGGTCGCCCAGGGGACGACCTCGCGGTGCTTTCGCCGGGTCATGTAGAGGACCCCGCTCGCGGCCAGCGAGAGGACGGTCGCCCAGAGCAGCAGCGAGCCCTCCTGGCTCGACCACATCGCGGTGAGCTTGTAGAAGGTGGGGGTCGTCGTGGACGAGTGATCCGCGACCAGCGCGAAGCTGAAGTCGTCGCGGAGGAACGCGAGCTCGATCAGGACGACCGCGGTGACGAGCAGCGCGGCCATCGCGTAGACGGCGCGGCGCGACGAGTGGACCCACCGGCGGTCGCCGCTGCGGGCGCCATAGATCGCCGATCCGATCGCATAGAGAGCCACGAGCAGCGCGGCGGCGAGCAGCGCTTTGCCCAGGATCGTCAGCTGGACTGCCCCTGGCTGTCAGTCGTGAACTTCGACGGGCACTTCGTGATCAGGCTGTCCTTCTCGCCGACGAACGTGCCCTCCTCGAGCTTGCCCGTGACGATCACCTCCCGTCCCTCGCGAAACGGGTCCGGGACGGTTCCGGTGTAGCTGACGGGAACCGAGTGAGAGCCGTCCCGGTCCGCGATCACGAACCGGAGATCATCGTCGGAGCGCTCGATCGACCCCGGGACCACCTTGCCGGTCAGCTCATAGGTGCCGCCCGCGTTCTCGGACAGGAGCTGTGAGGGCTGCTTCGCCTCGGTCGAGGCGCTGAAGGACGTGTAGACGAGCCCGGCCGCCAGCAGGACTGCCACCGAGAGCGCGGCTACGAGTCGGATCTTTCGCTTGCGGGAGGGATCCACGGGCAACCGCGAATTATCGCAACAGCGCCGTTCGGGCCGTCCGTGGCCCTCTCGGCGTGCACCCTGCGTGCTCCCGGCGTGCGAGGAGATCGAGTCGGGCGTCCTTGCCCTTTCGACCCCGGGCGTCCTTGCCCTCTCGATCGGGCGTTTCTTTGCCCACGAATATCCTCGGCCAGCGGGGCGCCCGCCACATCTGCAATTGACCGCAGCACTGATGTGGAACTTCCGCAAGCCGCCTGAAATCGATGGCCGACCCGTACTGACTTTGAGGGCCGCCCTGCGGCAGCTTGCTCGGGGCGCTCAGTACGATCGCACCGCTGTGGCGACGATGGAACCAGTCGTGATCCTGTGCGGGGGGCGGGGAACCCGCCTGCGGGAGCACACCGAATCGATCCCCAAGGCTCTGGTCGAGATCGGTGCGAGACCCATCCTTTGGCACGTGATCTCGATCTACAGCTGCCAGGGGTTCTCGCGCTTTCTGCTCCTGACCGGCTACAAGGGCGAGCAGATCGAGCGCTGGGTGAAGGGAACCGGGTGGCCCGACGGAGTAGAGGTGACATGCGTCGAGACCGGGCTCGACACGCCGACGGGCGGCAGGATCAAGGTCGCGGAGGACCGAATCGGGGACGACCCCTTCTCCGTCACCTATGCGGACGGCGTCGCCGACCTCGACCTCGGATCCCTGGTCGACTTTCATCGGCGGGGAAGCTCGCTCGCGACGGTCACCGTCGTTCGCCCGGAGCTCCAGTTCGGCGTCGCGGACCTCGATGAGGACGACCTCGTCCGCGGCTTTCACGAGAAGCCCCGGGTCGACAGCTGGATCAACGGCGGGTTCTTCTGCTTCGAGCCGGGGGTCTTCGACTATCTGCGCGAGGACAGCGTCCTCGAGCGCGAGCCGCTCGAGCGGCTGGCGGCCGACGGCCAGCTTCGCGCCTACCGGCACCGCGGGTTCTGGGACTGCATGGACACCTACAAGGACGCGACCCTCCTCAACGATCTGTGGGAGACGGGGTCTCCCCCCTGGCGTGTCTGGACCGAGGAGCCCGCCCTGTGAAGGCGCTCGTGACGGGCGGGCGCGGCTTCGCCGCCTCCTGGCTGGCCAGGGCGCTGCTGGAGGCCGGAGCCGAGGTGAGCTCACTCGACCGCGCCGGCGCCTCCCCAACGGGTCTCGAGCTCCAGGGCATCGCCGGCGAGGTGAACGACGTCGTCGGCGACCTCCGCGACCGTGACCTCGTCCGCTCTCTCCTCCGCGAGGAATCGATCGACTCGGTCTTCCACCTCGCCGCTCAGGCGATCGTCGGCGATGCGAACGCGTCGCCTATCCCGACCTTCGAGACGAACATCGAGGGGACCTGGGTGCTGCTCGAGGCCTGTCGAGAGACCGGCGTCGAGAGGACCGTCGTCGCCTCCTCCGACAAGGCCTACGGGCCGCACGATGAGCTGCCGTACACCGAGGACTCCGCGCTCCAGCCCGTCTTTCCCTACGACGTATCGAAGGCGGCGACCGATTTGATCGCCCGAAGCTACTGGCACACCTACCAGCTGCCTGTCGCGGTCACCCGGTTCGCCAACCTCTACGGCGGCGGGGACCGGAACTTCTCGCGTCTGGTCCCCGAGACCGTGAGCGCCGTACTCGACGGCCGCCGTCCGGTCATCCGCTCCGACGGGACGCCGGAGCGGGACTTCCTCTACGTCGAGGACGCCGCCGGCGCGTATCTCGCCGTTGCCGCCGCCCTCGGACGACGGCGGGGTCGGCGGGGAGGCGTTCAACGCGGGCTGGGGCCGCCCCCATCCCGTCCGCGAGGTGATCGACCTGATCTGCGAGCTGGGCCCCACCGACGTCGAGCCGGACTACCAGGGCACCGGGAACCCGAGTGGCGAGATCGACCGCCAATACCTCGACTCGACCAAGATCCGCGAGCGGATCGGGTGGGAGCCGGAGGTCGACCTCCGTGAGGGGATCCGCCGGACGCTCGACTGGTACGCCGCGCACCCCGAGGTGAGGCGCATACCGACAGCGAGCCCCTAACTTCGGGCCGCTTTGGCGTTGCGCCGACGCGAGCGGGCGGGCTGCCCGAGCGCGAACTCGACAAGTCGGGCGAGGGGCCTGAAGGGGAGAAGGGTGGCCGCGGCGCTGCCGCCAAACCCCGCGTAGTCGAGCTTCTCGAGCAACTCGGCGGCCTCTCGGCGCTCGCGCCCGCTCAGGTTCGAGGGCCTCCCCCGCGACTTCCGAGCGAGCTGGGTGAGCCGCTTGCGCTCGTCGCGGTCGAGCCGCTGCCAGTGTCGGCGGCCGAGCCACGCGATCTCGAGGGCGGCGACAAGCCAAAGCCGCCGCGCCAGCCAGCGGCTTCGCCTGGCGAAACGCACTCCGATCCCACCTAGGAAACGCATGCCCGGCATCTACCCCCTCTGAAGCAATCGAGTCGTGAAGAAGCGGCGGACGGGTTTGAACCCGTCATCTAGCTCCCCCAATATATCTAACTACAACTCAGCTACCAGCTGCGCTACCAAGTTTCGCGCCTCGTCGAATTCGAAGGCAGGCCAGTAGCCGCGCGCTTGGCCGCGTCCACGGACGGGTGCCCGTAGCGCTCCATCACCAGCGCGCCGCCGTCCTTGTGGCCCAGCTGGACGCTCACGGCGAAGTGATCGAGGCCGAGCTCGAGGAGCTGCGTCGCGCAGAAGTGGCGCAGGTCGTGCCAGCGGATCTCCGACGTCCGCGCGGCGGCCTTGACCTTCCGCCAGGTCCACCCGTGCGTGCCCTTGATCAGCGGCTTCCGCGCGGCGAGTGGAAGACGAATGGGTCGGGTCGTCGTCGGGACCTCGTCGAGGACGCGCGCCGGCGGCAGGAGCGGCGATCGTCCGGCTCCTGCCGTTCTTCGGCTTCCCGATGGTCCCGTCGCAGCTTGCGCGCCCGTCGGATCGTGGATCTCGTCGTCGCCGACGTCGTCCCACTGCAGGCGCGAACAGCTCGCCCTGCGCGGATGCCCGTCCATGCCGCGAACTGGATCATGCCCGCATCTCCGGCGCCGTAGCCGCCGAGGACCGTGGAGGCCTCGAGCAGCGCCCGGTACTCCTCCAGCGTCGGCGGCGCGATCGTCCGGCGCGCTTCTCTGTCTCCGGTAGCCGCAGGTTGGCGAACGGGTTGTGTCTCGACCAGCCCGATGTTGCGAGCGTCCTCGTACATCGTGCCGATGACCCGCGAGACGTTGCGAGGCACTCTCAGTGCCCAGGTCCTGGCGCTGAGCGCGCTCGACCTCGCCCGATCGGCGTCGAGCCGAAGTGCTCGGCGAAGCGGCGTCGCCGCGTGCGCGTAGAGCCGCCGCGTCGATGCCGCGTGGCCGCGGCCACTCCTCCAGCCAGCGCTCGGCGAAGCTCGCGCACGTCTCGTCGGTGCGGCGGGCCTCGAGTCGATCTCGGTAGCGCGCTCAGCCTCCTCGGCCTGTCGTCTTCGTCTCCCACGGCCCACCAGGCGTCCAGATCTGTTCGCCGCCGCAGCTGGAACTTGAGACCCAGCGGCCCGACCCTTCGGGCGCTCGAAGACGCTCACGCCGCTCACCCCTCCCCGCCGCGGTCGCAGCGGGACCACGTTGTCAGGCAACTCATCGTTTCCTGCCAGCGCTGCCTCGACTTGACTCATCACGTATCGATTCTGCCCGCCAACCCGGATAGCTCGCAAGTGCAATCGCTCCACCGTGCGGGTCGAGACCCGCAGTTTGCGAGCAACCTCTCGCTTCGTCAACCAAGGCTCCGTCACTCGACCCGCCCCCTCCCCGACCTACCTGCGACGGTAGCGGCGGCGGCGCGGCTGTCAACCCCTCAAGGGGTTCGGCCCAAGGCCCTTGACAGCCGCGCCTAAGCCGCCGCTAGGCTGGCTAGTAGGTCGGGGGAGGGTGACTGGGGAGATTCCTCGAGACTCGACGCGCATCGCATGAAGGGCCGATCCGCTCGCTCGAGACCAGCGCCCGACCTCGGCCGCCCCATCCAGATCCAGCTCGCCTCGACTCCACCTCGCCCAGTTCCATCAATCAGAAGACGAGAGACCAGGCCCCTTCGATAGCTCTTCTTTCTCCCCTCCACCGGCCGCCGTTCTCCCGTCAGCCCACCAACCTTCGCTGCCCCGCTATCAGTCAGTCGCGCCCCCCGCCCACTACCTCAGCTAGTGCCCGACTTTGCAGCCGACCCCGGTACCTCACATCGTGAGGGAGCGGGGTCGCGTGCAAATAAAGGGCACGAACGGCTCTGCAAGCTCAAGTTGCTGGCAATGCCACATTGCCAGCAATCGTGCCAGCAATGTTGCCAGCAACTTCGCGAGCCCCGAGGCCCAGGCGAGCAGCTCGAGCTTCCTCTTCTTTAGAAGCAGTCTCTAATCTCGCTCCACTGCAAGCCTAAATGAGTGTCTTAAGCACTCTATAGCTTATACTGCCTCCCATCACCGCTAGAGTGTGCCGCTTTTCGTCCAAAGCGGCTATTTCAAGAGGTTGTCGCTCTGGCAGCTCGGGGTTCCGCATTCACGCGATGGCAGTACCACGGAGAGCTCCATAGCGAGCAACCCAATCGCTACTGCTCTTAATCGGGGCGAGCTGCCAGGCTTGCGAGGCGCCCTATTTGGCGAACACCCGGTTGGCCACCGTCGCGTCGGCAGCGTTTCGAACCCGACGAGCTTGCCGTCGGCGTTGTAGGTGAGAACGTCGGCGTCTTCGACCCTCCTCGCCCTCGAGGTGGATCGTGGTGAGGACGATGACCTTGTCGCCCTCGGCGACGAAGTCGTGCGGCTCGGTGCTTAAGTCCTTGCTCATGAACTTCCCCCATAGCTCTCCGACCGCCTGCTTGCCTTTGTAGGTCCCGGTCAGCGCGTTGTCGCCGCGCACTGTCCACTCGACCGAGTCGTCGATATTGCGCATCGCGCCCTCGGCGTCGCCTTTGCTGAACGCCGCGTAGGCGTCCTGCGCCGACTCGCTTGTTCTCTTGCGCACCCATAGCTGGATCCCCTTCTGTGGTGTTGGTGATAGGCCGGATGATCATAACTCCGTGCACTCCACCTCCTTGGCGCGTCCAATGCTGTCGCGACGCTCTCCACTACCACCGGTAGCCGAGCGGCCCCGTGGAGGCGGCTCCTGCTTCGCGCGAGAAGCGAGCGCCTGATCCAAAGCGCTCCTTTCTCTTTGAAGACCACCCACTTGTCAAGGTGTGATCGTCCTGCCGCCGTCGGTGTCCCTCGTTCCGCTCCCAGCTAGTTGTTGAGGTGTGCTCATTTCTCTTTCGGCGCTCTGGGCGCAGATCGTTCCTGGGAGCTGCCTCGGCCGCTCAATTCCATGCAGGACCGTCAGGCGGTCAGAAAGCAGCCGGAGCTCGCCGGGGCAGTGTTCTCGCGAGGGCGGCTTGAAGGGCTCTTCGCGGGTCAGCATGTGCCAGGCCGCGATCAGAATCTTGCGGGCGACCGCCGACTTCGCCGGGTTCTTGCCGTGGCGCGCTCTCGATCCGCCGGTAGTGGCGGTGCCAGGGGTTGGATGGTCGCCAGGCCTGGTTCGCCGCCTCGACCGCCGCCCAGCGCAGGGTCCTTGAGCCCGCCTTCGAGAGGGCGCCGGTCTCCGAGCGCTCCCCCGACTGGCTCACCCTCGGGGCGAGGCCGGCGTAGCCGATCAGCTTGCCGGTCCCCGAGAAGCGCGAGACCTCGCCGATCTCGGCGGCGAAGGTGAGGCTGAGCAGCGGCCCGATCCCGGGCATCGTCGCCGAGCAAGCTGCGCGCTCGTCTGCTCGCGCGAGCGGGCGAAGCTCGCGCTCCAGCGGATCGATCCGGCCGTCCATCTCCTCCGCCAGCTCCAGCTGCTCCGCGATCGAGTCCCGCCAGACCTCCGGCACCCCGCGGCGCTCCAGTAGCTCGATCGCATCCGGCTTTCGCAGCCGGCGCTAGGAGATCCGCAGCCCGAACTGGGTGAGCAGCCCGAAGATCCGGTTCCGAGCCGCGGTGCGGGCCTTCACCAGGTGGGCCCGTCGGCGAAGCCGCTCCCTCAGCGCCCGGTCCTCGAGCGAAGGCATCCAGAGCGCCGGCACCAAATCCCGCCGGCAAGCTCCGCCAGCACTCGGGCGTCGACCTTGTCGGTCTTGCAGGCAGCGGCGCGACATCCCTGACCTTGCCTGCGTGGGCAACCTTCATCTCCCAACCCGCCGTCCTCGCAGCCGGTCTCTGACCCAGACCGCCCCGCTCATCATCTCCACGCAGCCCTCGACCTCGCTGCCGAGCTCCAAGACCAAGCTCGCCAGCCCGTTCTCGTCCGCCGCGATCTATCCCTCGCCGACGATCACGCCGCCCTCGCTCATCGCGCACCAGGCCGCGCGCCCATAGGCCCAATCGATTCCGACATAGTTCATGCCGGGTCTCCTCTCCTCGCTGGAATGGCAGTGCCAACCGCGGTTCTAGTGAGCGCGGCGGAGGCCCCTTCTCACTTCAGGGTAGGGCACCTCATGACATTCCATGCAAAGCAGCACTTAGTGTACCGCGCTCTCTCGTTCTCGTGAAGCAGTAGGCTAGCTGCCCTACCGCCTACAGCCCTTAGAGTCTCTCTCACTCTTGAACTGTCTTAGTGAAGAACTAATCTTGCCCCTCTACTAGCCAATTGCCCCTCTTAAGAAGTGCCCTGTTGTTTCTCACATGCCTTTCTTTTATTTGGCAGACTCTCCTCGACTGCCACCGCTACGAGGGGAGGAAGTTCGGTGAGCTCAGCCGCGAGCAGCGTACCACCGCCGAGAGCGAGGCGTTGGCGGGATCTGGCCGCCTTCCCGCTGCTGGAGGCCCTGTTCGGCCGCCGCTCGCGCCGGTTCGCGCTCGGCGGCGAGATCCCGGACGGGCCGCTCGCCTACAGTTCGCGGCACGATCCGCTGCCCGCTCAGCGAGCTCGAGCGGATGCTCGTGCTGAGCGCGATGGGCGGGACCACCGGCTGGCACTACTCGATCACCCGCAACGCCCGCTACGCGCCGCACGTCTCGAACTACGCCGGCGGCGGCGGCCGGGCGCACGTTCCCGTCGGCAGCCGGCTTCCACACCGCCGAGCTGTTCTTCACCGACGACTCGGGCGCTCTACTTCTTCCCGACCCGTGACGCCGGGCGCTGGTCGACCCGGCCACCGAGGACGCTGAGCCCGAGCTGATGGTCGAGCGCCACCGCGAGCGGTGCGGAAGCTCTCGGACGGGCGGCTCCACCTCCCGCGCGAGGAGCCGTACATGGAGGGCCACAACACCTGGTGCGTGAACGTGCCCGGGCTCGCTGCTCGTCATCCCGGTCGGCCGACCTCGCCCAGCACCTGCTCGCGATCCTCTGCTTCTTCGTCGCAGAACGGGTACTGCGATCTTCGACGACGTCAACGGCCGCCAGATCCCGGGGCTCGAGCGAGTTCAGCGGACCTGGTCGACGTCGAGGAGCCCTTCCCGCTCACGTTCGCCGAGCAGTACGCGCTCACCGAGGCCGACGGCCGAGCTCGCCACCGCCTGCTACGCCGGCGTGCTGATGCTCCAGGCGATGGGGCTCGGCGGCTGGATGTTCGACGGGATCGACCGCTTCTCGATGCTCGGCGCCTCGGGCAACCCCGACGTCCCCGGCCTCGGCTTCCGCTACGACGAGGACGAGCGCTGGTCGACTGCCCAACCCGACCGGGCTCCCAGGGGTCTTCGAGGCCTACTGCCCGCCGCACTACGCCGACATGCGGCGGCGGTCGAGGCCTTCGCCGAGCGCAAGTTCGGCGCCGGCGGGCCGTTCAACCGCGAGACGCCCGGGCGCCTGGAGGGACAGCCCCGGCGTTCCGCGGCAGCGCCCAGGTCCACGACGAGGAGTTCAAGGCCTGCGTCGCGCTTCAGGCGCAGTACATCTTCGACACGTTCGGGAAGTTCCCGGGGACGGTGCCGACGCTGTTCATCCTCAACTACGTCCAGGCCCACCACCTCGACCTCGACTTCTACGACCGCTTCTTCAAGCCCGGGCGCCTACCTGCAGCACGCACGCCGAGCACATGCAGCGCTGGCACGGCCGGGCGAGGAGACTGAGGCATGGGCGAGCACGTCCGCGCCGGTGATCTCGACATCTGGACCGAGCAGGTCGGCGCAAGGGCCGGACGTCCTGCTGATCGGCGGTCTCGGCGACACCGTCGAGTCGTGGCAGTTCCAGCTCGACGGGCTCGCCGACCGCTACCGCCTGACCGCCTTCGACAACCGCGGCGCGGGCCGGACGGTGATGCCGGAGGTCCGGTCTCCGTCGAGATGATGGCGGACGACGCGGCCGACGTCCTCCGAGCGCTCGACGTCTCCGTCCGCCCACGTGGCCGGTTTCTCGGGCGGCAGCATCATCGCCCAGGAGCTGGCGCTCCGCCACCCCGACTCGTGCGCAGCCTCGTCCTGCAGAGCACCTGGCCGGCGATGGACGCCTACTTCCGCTCGTGGGTGCCGCTTCGTCCGCTGGCTGGTCGACGTCGCCCCCAGCGAGCGCGCCGTTCCTCGAGGGGTTCTTCCTGGACATCTACACGGCGCGGGCGCACAACGACGGGACGCGTCGACGCAGTTCATCGACGAGGTGCTCGCCTTCCCCCACAAGCAGTCGGCCGAGGACCTGCAGCGCTTCCTGGACGCCTTCCTCGACCACGACACGACCGATCGCCTGCCCGCGGATCACCGCTCCGACGCTCGTCCTCGCCGGCGGCCGCGACCCCGACCGCGCGCCCGCGCGCTCGTGCCGCGCCGTCGCCGAGCTGATCCCCGGCGCCCGCTTCGAGGTCATGGAGGAGGAGGCGCACCAGCCCTTCCAGGAGATCCCGGACGAGTGGAACGCCCGCGTCGACGCCTTCTGGCAGGAGGTCGAGGCGCGGGCTGATGCTGAGCGGGCCGTTGCGGTGGGACCACCTCACTGGCTGAGACCCATGCTACATCCTCGCGCAAGGGAGCAACAGCTTCCGAGAGCCGCTGGAGCCGCCTCTCCGGATGAAAGCAGCGGTCCACCGAGAGATACTGCGTGAGCGATGTCGCAGGAGAACGTGGAGATCGTGCGCACGAGCGTGGCCGCGTACAACCGTCGGCACGTTGAAGCGTTCGTGGAAACCCACGACCCCGATGTGGAAGCTACGCAGCCCTTCAAGGAGCCGCTGCTCGGCGGAGGCGACGTGTACCGCGCGCACGAGAGCGTCCGCGAGGTTGTCCGTGACCTCGACGAGGCCTTCGCGGAGCATCAGATTCGTGAATCGCAGACATCGGGATCTGGGCGATCAAGTCGTCGCGATCGGCCACGCGCACGCGATGGGAAGGAAAGCGGGGCCGAGACCGAGACCCCAATCGGTTATCTTGTTCGATTTCAGGAACGCAAGTGACCCGTGCGGTGGCCTTCCTCGACCCGACAGTTGCTCTCGAAGCCGCCGCGCTGTCGGAGTAGGCGATGTCGGAGGAAAACGTCGAGGTCGTGCGAGCCGTCAGTCAGGCGTGGAATGCCGGCGACAGGATGCGTTTCGCGAACTGCACACCCCGATGTGATCCTGAGACCGAGAAGAACTGGCCGGAGCCAGGCCCCAACTTGGTCGCGACGAGGTGGTCTGGGCTTGACCCGCGCAAGCCCGCGAAACCTGGACAACGCCGACAGGTCGAACTGATCGGCGACTTCAGTCACGCCGCCACCGCGTTGTCGTCAGGCATCTGGCATCTCGAGGGCACACCTGAGTCGAATATGGAGTTCACGCCATCTATACCGTTCGCCACGCAAAGTCCGCGAGGTCGAGTTCTTCGCATGCACGCGAAGCCCTCGAAGCCGCCGGCTTTCGAAGAGCCGCTTGACAAAGCGCTACCTAAGAACGAAGCGAGAACGCACTCCGCATCGGCCTACCCACCACTCCACCCTGCCATCAGTAGATGAGTGGCCGCGCCACCCCGGACTCGCCGGAACGGCGGCGCGGGATCATAATCCGCGTGTCTGGGGTTCGAGTCCCTCCTCCGGCATCCGAGAAAGCCCCGCTCAGGTGGGGTTTCTCACCAGGCGCTCGGTCACCTCGCTCGACCACTCCAGCCGCTCCTCGGCTTGGAGGTGCTCCTCCGCCTCCCGGCTGGCCCGCCGAGCGGCCTGCCGGAGCCGCACATCTGTCTGGCGGCGAGCATCCTCGATCGCCACTCGGGTTCGCTCCTTGACGAGGTGACGAATCCTTTCTGACTCAAGCCGGGCGCGCTCCTCCGCCTCACGGCTGGCCTCCTGACCGGCTTGCCGGACCGGCACATGCGTCCCGTGGCGGCATTCTTGATCGCCACTCGGGTTCGCTGATATACGTCGTGGCGAATCCGTTCCGACTCGAGCGGGACGCGCTCCTCGCTCCCTCGCTGCAGGCGCTCCGCGTCGAGCGAAGTCTCTGTTCGCCGTTAGAGCGCGCATGCTCTGCAGCTTGGCGTAGACGACCCGGCTGTACCCGCTGCTCCTTCGCCGTGGGCTCCTGCTCAAGGTGCTCGGCGTGGCGCCTGACTTCGTCGCTCGGCGACAGGGCGTAAAACCGGCGCTGCATGGCGGCCACTGGCGCAAGATGGCTCGGAGGTGCTCCTGACCGAGGTGGAGGCCCGGACGCCAGAGGCTCAGTCCCAAGGGGCGCGGTCCGTGCAGGTGCCGACCGCTGCCGCTCGCCGGGCACGCCGATCGATGCGCTCCTTCCGCGAGCCGGGTTCGCCCTCAGACGCCTCCCCCTCGAGGGCCGGCCAACCGAAGAGGTCCTCCCGCAAATGGCGCCATCCGATGAAGGTGCGTATGGCGTAGCCGAGGAAGGCCGCGTTCACGCCTGCGGCCAGGGCATTGAGCCAGAGTCCGCTCGAGGCATCGAAGGCAAAGCCGGCGCACAGGCACGCGACACCGATGCAAGGCGCGAGGACGTAGAGCCGAGGAACCGCCGTGCGGTCATTGACCTTCGGCGTCCTTCGGAACGGGGTTGCCTTTCCGGTGAGCGCCTGGTGCATAGACTTGAAAACGCCTCCGAGATTCACGGGCACGAGCATGAGGTTCAGTGCATATACGCGGAAGACGTCGAGCCTTCCGATAGCCGACCAAGCGGAGGTCGCGCGCGTAGAGGGTGAAGTAGGGAAGCGCCGTGAGGGGGAGCCAAAGGTTCGAAAGCCAGTCCGCGAACGGCAGGGTGAGCAGCAGCAGGAGCCCCGCGTTCACTCCGGCGATCGAAGTGAGGTAGTGAAGCCGCATCAGCAGCTCGCCCATGGATGGCCTGGTGCCTCTATCCCGCTGCAGGAGCAGGAGGAGCTTGGGCAGGATGAGCAAGCCGCCGTTCGCCCATCTCCTCCGCTGGATCAGGAGGGCGCCGTAGTCGGGCGGCGTCGCGCTGTAGGACAGCCGCTCCGGGTAGTTGTGCAGCCGCCAGCCACGCACGACCAAATCGACGCTCGACTCGGTGTCCTCGATGACGGTTCGGTCTTGGATGAACTTGCGCAGGGTGAGCCCGCCGCCGATGTCGTCGGCATCGGTCGCAATGTCGTCGAGGGCGGCCTTGCGCAGGACCGCATTTGCGCCGACCCAGAAGGTCGCGCCGTGGCGCGTGAACCCCTGGTGGATCAGGTATTGGATGTCCGTCGTCGCCCCGGCAACTCGCTCGACGTTGCCAGGCGCCCCCGGAACGCTGCTGTACGGAGTCTGGACAACGGCGATCCGCTCGTTACCGGCGTCCTCCATGACCTCGACGAGCGTCGCCGTGTAATCGGGGCTCAGAACGCTGTCTGCATCAAGCGTGAGAACGTACTCGCTCTCCGGAATGTCCACCCCCGGCTCAGCCGCGGACGCCGCTCGCAGCACGATTCCTCCTCGACCTCGAGCCTCTGCGACACGTCGCCCGAGCAGCGAGATGTAGCTGTTCAGATTCATCGCCTTATTGGGCGCGTGCGAGAGGTTCCGGTAGCCCTTCCGCTCAAACGAGGTGACCTCGACCCGAAAAGCAGAATCGAGCCAGCGGTAGTGGCAAAGGAGGTCCGCTTCGTCGGGGCACGCATCCCGGCAAGCGGCGCTGTGGCGTAGCTGCGCGGCGGTCTCTCGGTGCTTTCGCGCCGGCGCATGTAGGGTCTGCTCGGCGAATAGCTCGTCCACGTGGTCCCGCCGCTCGAGCCGGGACGCCTGCTCCTCGAACCAGCCCGCGAGACGGTCGTATAACCATGCGAGGTCATGCGCCTCGCAGCGTGCGTCCAACTCCCCTCCGGCGCTCCGTGCGTGCGCACGCACGCACGCGCGAGTGAATTGCTCGCGGGGTCCTGAGAGCAGCTCCTCCACCTCGTGGGCAGCCGCCGCGCCGCCGCGAGCAGCGCCTGCTCCTCAGCCCCATGCGGATTCGGCGGGTCATCGATCAGGAGCACGACGCGTCTGTTGGGATAGGTCTGGAGCGCCGCGGACAGGAGCGCCTGGCGAACCACGCGAGCCTCCTCCCGATACGAGGGGACGAGCACGGTCACACGGGCGCTCGTGGAGTCGCGAAAGGCTGCGACATCGGCATCTGTGTGCGGGCTGAATGCGCGTCGGCGCTGCAAGTGCCCGATGCGGCAGAACAGGTAGACGAGCCCGCCGTACACGAGGAATGAGACGATCCCGACGTAAAGGAGGGTTCCCGCCAGCTGCCCCAGATTCACCGCCCCAACCGAAGCACCGCTCGCCGTATCGACGAGGAACCCGGCGAAGGCCACAACCGTGAAGAGGATCGCGAGGCGGCTCAGGTTAGCTTCCGCGCCCAGGCGGCGCGGCGTCAGCGAGACTTCCAGCCGCTGGCGCCCGCCCTGAGAGGGAATAGAGGAAGGGGTGCGCCGGCGGGTCGCCGCGAACGTCGGGGTCGCTCAGGCCGATGAGCGAGGCGCTGCGCTTCAAACTCAGCGCCTGGGGCCGAGCCGATGGGCGCGGAAGAGCCCGCTTCCGGGCCGCATTGTGTTTTCACGGTTCCTGCTAGTCGGGTGTTGCAAGTGGAAGGGCCCGGTACGGCAGGTCGAGTAGGACATGGACCCAGGCGCCCTAGACGCTGGCGGCGCGTGGAGCTGGCCTGCGAACCGGTCGAGCCCTCCTGCCTACAGGGTCATATAGCGGCACCTATCACGACAGCTGGCAGAGTTGGGGATTGGCGGCGACGTGCCTGCTTCCGTCGCTGTTTCTTCGATCAACGGTTATCCCGCCGGAGATTCGCCGTGCGTATCGCGACTCCTTCACGATGCGCTGCCCCGGGCAGCGATAGTGCGGGCTTCACTCTTATCGCTACCGCGTTGCCCTGCGAACACCAGCATCGGCGCGAGTCGCCCGTTTCCGGCCTGGCTCTCACCCCGCGGTAATCGCTCGGGGTGGTAACAGAGTGGTAACGGACGCAACCGGAACCGATCGGACTCAGGCGGAATGGCCCGTCCCGGAAACCGCGATCTAGCAGCGATTCAGGGACTGGACGGACTCAGCCGGACTCGCGGCGCGGGATCATGATCCGCGTGTCGGGGGTTCGAGTCCCTCCTCCGGCACTCTCTAGGAAGCCCCGCTAACGGCGGGGTTTTCGCTTTCCGTCGTTCTGCGTCTGCGCGCTAGAGAGCAACGCAGAGAGCAACACCCGCCCTCCGCCACCTCTTTCTCTTAGAGTGGTTTCAGAAGCGCTGCTTTGCATAGAGCCTGTTGCACAAACCCAAAGCGAAGCCCTGAGTGCCCGTATCAGCTCTGTTTAGATTTCCGTTGACTCAGCGCTCACCGGCGTTCGCTCGCGGCTTTGAGCGCCTACTCTCGTCGTGCAGACGCTCCGAGTCTGCGTAGAGGTACCTGCCGTCGCCGAGGTTTATGCTACACCCTCCATGGAAAGCAAGCCTTGCGTCAACTTACTCCTGCCCTTCGCGCGAAGGAGGAGTCGGAGCGGCCGCGATTCGCACGCACGCGAGCCATGATCCGAGTCTCCCCGCTCTTGCGTTACGGCGCGATCACGAGACGGTTGATGAGGTCGCTCGTGACGGCGAAGTCGCATCTGAGGCTCCTGCGTTAGGCCGGAATCGGGTCGCCCTTCGTATTGCTACTTACTGGGCCATTCGAGGTGTGCACCAAGACGCCGTCAGGCCGTATGCCCTGCACGTCGAATCGAACGAGGCCCGCCGGCTCATCGCCGACGGCGAGTGTCGAAGCACCATGCCTCGGCATACGGCCACGGGCCATACCCGCTCTCTGGTGTGATGTGTCCGGCGCCCTGAAACACGTCCGCAGTGATCCCGAGCTGCGACCCGTATAGCTGCTGCGCGCCCTCGGGGTTGTAAGGATCGGCGTCCGAACAGGCAATCCGGATCTCGCCGCGGACACTCCCGAGAACGGCCGGCGCATCGAAGCCGTCGAGCAGAAAGCTCGCCCCCGCCTTCTGCACGCTATCGGAAGCCGGCGGCGACACCAGCAGCAGGCGATCTACCCGGTGCTCACCGCCGAGCTCCCCCGCGATCCTAAACCACAGTAGGCACGCAAGTGAGTTGCAGATGACGACGCGCTCGGCCCCAACCAGCTCGGTGAGTATATCTTGCACGCAGTCGGCCCAGACGTCGTACACGGGCCCATCGGGTTCGGGCAGGCCGGGATAGAGCACCAGGTGGCCGCGCTCTCGCAGCCGCGCCGCCAACCAGTACTGCCAGTGCTCCGGTGTACGGTGGTTCTCGATGCCGTGCAGGATCAGGAATGAGCTGTTCATCGCCAGATCGGTCTCTCCGGGACTGCGCCATCACAAGCCAAGGTTGATGCCGAGGAGGCGGCACTGCGAAGAGAAGCAGGCCCGACAAAATTCTAACCTGTGACCTTCGGTTCGGCTCCTAGTCGGCGTCTCGTGACCGTCGGGCAGGCTCCTGCCCAGACTACGGCGGGTCTCGCATCGCGTGGTCGTCCATTCCGCAAGTCGCGCAAAGCAGCAGCGAGCCAGCCCGGTTCGAGTCCCGGCGTGAGATACCCCGTTTAGGCGATTGTGCAGGAGGAAACTGCGCCCCGCTAGCCTCTACGCGCACCGATGAGAGAGATGAGCTTAGCGCGCATCGCTAGCCCAGAGAGAAGGAGATACGCATGCGAGAGATTCGCGTGACCGCCCGGACTACTGGACGTGCGCAACCGGGGTTGAGCGGCAGCCGTCGCAGTTCTTGCTGGCGAGCCTGATGATGCCGACGCCGCGAGCGGCGCCTATCCGTTGGAGCTTCTATACCAGCGGCACCTCCTATTCGTACGTCTAGCAGTACTACACCAACCCCCCATTGACTGCCCTCTCCCACTCCTACCAGCGGGAAACCCAAACGGACACCTGCTGGTGACTGATACAGCGGCCGAGACCAGCTGTCCGAGACTGCCTTGCAACCTGCTACGTTCTCCTACTCAGCGTCGCGCCAGCTCCCACCTTCCCTAGCTAGTCCTCAATAAGTACGGAGGCAGTTTTTCGCTCTACTTCAACTCCAGCGTCAACCCCGTCCACCCGCTGTATATCGAGATCATCCTCGTACTGCGTGATGCGTGGTGACCGACGTTTCCGTCCCTGAGAACAACCAGCTGGCAGCATCTCTCTGTCCCCTTGACTGAGACCGTTGAGATTACTGCGCTGCCACCTGTGCGCGCCTGCGACACCGTGCAGATGAAGTGCGTGCTCGCCGACGCAGCGAGCGGCGTGAGCGATAGCGCAGGCATGAATCTGATCGCGGACCTCTATTCACCGCCCTAGACGAGCGAGACGTACGAGATCTACAACGTGCTGTTCACCGATAGCCCGCCCACGAGCCTCCCAGCGGAATGCGGCCCCCCAGCGGCGCCCGCGCACACAGCCTGCGGCAGCAGCTGTACCAACAGTCAGCGCGCCGCCGCTATCACGCTGAAGCCAAGAAGAAGTACAAGAGCAGCGCCAACACCAGCGCAAAGCAAGCTGGAAGGCAAGCACCGCGACGTCCGCCGCTCACCGGCGGCGGCGCGACAGAGCCGCTCTGGTCAGAGCCGCCGCCGACAGCGGCGGCGCTATCGCCAGCATAGCGGCGAGACGTCGTCTACCATAGCCGAGCTCCACCCAGCGAGTACAGTCTACGTGAGCCTGCCGCCATAGCCAGCGCGCCGCGACACTATCACCAAACCAGTCCCAGCTATCGCCGCACTGCCACCTACCAGCGAGCTACCACCACCTCCTGCCCGGAGCGTGTTGCGTCGAAGCGCGACTCGCACCTGCGAGCTTGACCAGGCCCGGCCGCAAGTCGGCCCATTGATCACGCAGAAGAGCGGTCCAACCGGGAATGAGAGGCGGGCCTCCAGCCAGGGACGCAGCTGCTCCCAGGCCCACTCGTCCATACCAACCTCCCGGCGTCGTCCGCCCTTTCCGCGGCGGACGAGGACCGATCCGCGGTTGACCTCCAGGTCGGATTCCGCCAGTGCGAGCGCCTCGGAGATGCGAAGCCCTGCTCGCCAGATCACGATGATCAGTCCGCGCAACCGGCGGCCATATAGATCCGTTCCCGCCTGCCTCATCACCGCAACGATTTCTTCGACTCGAGGCGGATCAACCGGATAACGACGTCCCTTGTTCCCGGGTCGCCGTCGTGCGATGACCTGGTTCGACTTGCCAGCGACGTAATCGGTTAGCTCGGGCATGCTTCCTCCGTAGTCGGGTACGGAAGAGATGCTTTTCGTCCAAAGCGACTACTCCTACAGCCGGCGGCTTCGTGGGCCCTCAACTAGCCAAAGCGCCGAGGAGCCCGCCGAAGCGGGCCCCTCATACGTACGAGGCTGGTCAGCGTCCTACGTGCGAGTCACTTCGGCACGCAGAAGACGGTGATCGTCCTGTCGCTTCCCTGGTCGCCGTCGTTGTGGACTACGAACCCGGTCTCACCGGCAGCAAACGTGTGATGCGGGAACACGGGATACGTGAACCCGTCAACCGTCACGCCTGGCTGTGCGACAAACGCCTCATGGACATCGACAAGGTCGTGTGTGCCGCCCGTCTGCCCTCATGTCCAGCGGGCAAGACCAACCGCCCCACCCGTTCGGCCCGAAGTCCAGCACCGGACCCGAGCTGAAGGCCTGTGGCTCCACCGGCTGCTCGCAGCTTCCGTTGGTCGGGTCCTTCGCTTCGCCGTGGTTATCGGTGCGCGTGCCCTGCAACGCCGGGAAACCGACCGTGATCAGGACAAACGAGCCGTTCCCCGTGCGATGGCAGATTGAGATCTTCCCCTGCTGCTTCTTCTTCTTCTTCTTGACCTTGTGCTTGTTGCCGTTTTGTTCGTGTCCCGCGGTGGCCCCGCTGGTGATCATCGCTGCGCCGATCACCGCGCAAATCACCGCGAGCGCGATCGCCCTGAATCTCATTCTGCTGGGAATCCCTCCTGTTGTCGTCCCCGCGACCGGCTGCTTTTTTCTGCCCTGCCGTGCCGCGTTCTCCGGGTTTCCCCGGAATCCCGGTTGCTAATCACGAACTAGCGCCGAGCGTCTAATCTTCGCGGAGATACCGAAACCACCTGCATGGACAAAGCAGGTTCAGTAGCGCTAGCCCAGAGCGCCGCTTTCCATGCAAAGCAGATAGCCGCTTTTCGTCCAAAGCGGCCATTTGGCGTAGCCTGACCTGGACCACCAACGAAAGGGATTTCGAATTGGACACCTGGCTGTGGATTCTTCTTGCGGTGGTTTACATCGGGCTCTTCTTCTGGCTTGGCCTGAGCACGCTCCGCAATGGACATGGGTGGCTGTTCTTCTTCGGGATTTTCTTCCCGATTCTCTGGATCTTCGGTGCCTTCGCCCGTCCCGCCGCGCGGGCGTTTTTTTTTTTTTAGCCACTATCCGCAGATGACGCCAAAGGGGACCAACCCGCGCAATCGATCAAGGAGGGCTTGAACATGCCACTAGGAGGAGACAGACGCCAGCGCAGGCGCCGCGCAGCCGCGATCGGCGGAGCCGCCGTGGCCGCCAAGAAGCACCACGACGCCAAGGAGGCGCAGCAACAGGAGGAGGCAGCCTCACAGCAGGCGGCGCCAGGTGAGCCCGGCCCGGCGGCCGAACCAACCGCGGCAGGTGGCCTGACGCCAGAGGCGATGGATCAGCTCAAGCAGCTCGGTGAGCTCCACGAGCAGGGGGTGCTCAGCGACGAGGAGTTCGAGCGCGAGAAGGCGAAGCTGCTCGGCTAGGCTCACCTCGTGGTGGAAGGGTCGCGTGCGGTTCCCCCATAAAAGCGGCCGACCCGGAGGTGTCGCTGCTCATCTTGAGGACAAGCAGGCGTTGCGCTCCGCACTCACCCGGCTGCCGCTCAGGACGAAGAGCAGCAGCGCCGGTGCACATTGACCGCGCGCCTCCCGTCGCGTGTACCCGGAACTCCGCCGTGTACGGAATCGATCGACGCTCAGTGCCGCTCGGACTGCAAAGGGGCAGTCTCGACGGAGCACGCGGGCGGTGGTAGCAAGGTGCTGCTGAAGCGGGACCCGCTACCAGCCGGCTACCAGTTGGTCGCCAGCCGGGCAGATTCCGGGCGATCGCGGGTCGTCGCTGGGAGCTGGAGGAACCGCACCAGATTCAGCGGAAACACGCCTCTGTCGCGATCTGACGCGCCTCGACGGACCCGTTGAACACAAGCGGCGGACGGGTTTCGAACCCGCGACCTCGAGCTTGGGAAGCTCGCGCTCTACCTACTGAGCTACCGCCGCCGAAGCCGACATTCTAGATTCGTTCGAGCCGACCGGAATCGCCGCGCTCTAGCCTTGGCGACGTGAGCGCCAAGTCGTTCGTCGTGGTGATGGCCGTCCTGGCCGTGATCGGCCTGCTCGGGTTCGGCCTGCTCAGCAAGGGCGAGGCCTCTCTCGTGGTCGGCGATCCGGCGCCGGACAAGGAGCTCTCGACGCTCGATGGCTCCAGCACGGGAAAGATCGAGGATTACCGGGGCAGCTGGGTCCTGGCCAACTTCTGGGCCTCGTGGTGTGGGCCCTGCAGCTCGGAGGCCCCCGCCCTCCAAGGCTTCCATCAGCGACACTCGGACGATGACTTCACCGTTCTCGGCATCGACCTCGACGACAACACCGACGACGCCCGCGCGTTCGTCGAGCGTTACCGGCTCACTTACCCCCAGCTTCGCGACGGCGACGGCCGCGACCGCCGCGACGCCTACGGGATGACCGGCTTCCCCGAGTCCTTCCTGATCGATCCCGAAGGCGACATCGCGCTGATCCGGCGAGGGCCGGTCGACGCGACCTACCTCGAAGAGAACGTCCTCCCCATGATCGGCGGCGGCGGCGCATGAGCGCTCCGGCAACGCTCACTCGCCTCGTGGCAACTGCAGCATGCGTCATCGGACTGGTCATCGGGCCCGGGGCCGCGTCCGCAGCCACCCCCCAGACCAACCTCGCCGACATCGAGGACGAGGTGATGTGCACCGTCTGCGGAACGCTGCTCGAGCTCTCCGAGGCACCGCAGGCCGAGCGCCAGCGGGCTCTGATCCGGAGGCTGATCGACGAGGGAAAGACGAAGGACGAGATCAAGGACGCCCTCGTCGCCGAGTACGGCTCCGAGGTTCTTGCCACCCCCGGCGGCAGCGGATTCGATCTGGTCGCCTGGCTCGTGCCCGGGCTCGCGATTCTGGGCGCCGGCACCGCGATTGGGATTTACGCCCTCCGACGGTCGAGGCGTCGACCCAGTTCGACCCGGCCGCCGCCGATCGAGGCCTCTGACGTGTCGCGGCTCGATGAGGACATGTCCCGATACGAGCTCTGACGATCACAACCGGTGCCGACGCCCGGCGCGGAAGAGATCTCGCTACATCCGCTCCGGCGCCGAGATGCCGAGCAGCCCGAGCGTGCGGGCAATCGTGCGCTTCGTCAACAGACAGAGGCCGAGCCTCGCCTCCTCAACCCCCTCCCCCTCCGCGCCGATCACCTTGCAGTCGCGATAGAAGGCGTGGAAGTCCCGCGCGACCTCCATCGAATACGCGCACAGCCGGTGGGGCGCCCGCCGCTCCGCCGCCTCGGCGACCTCGCCGGGCAGCTCGCAGAGGCGCTTGATCAGTGCTCGTTCGGAGGGCTCGATCGGTGGCTCGGAGGCATTGAATTCGGCATTCTCCGCCCGCTCCTCCGCCCCCTCCCCCGCCTTCCGAAGGATGCTCGCGATCCGGGCGTGCGCGTACTGCACGTAGTAGACGGGGTTGTCGTTCGAGGTCTGACGCGCCAGCTCGAGGTCGAGGTCGACCGGAGTGTCGTGGCTGCGCTGGAGCATGAAGAATCGGGCCGCGTCGGTGCCGATGTCCTCGATCAGCTCGTCGAGGGTGACGAACTCGCCGCGCCGCTTCGACATCTGGGCGCGCTCGCCACCCTCGACTACGTGGACCAGCTGCATGATCGGCGTCTCGAGCGCATTTGGATCGAGTCCCAGGGCCGCGAGAGCCGCCCGCAGGCGCGGCGGGTACCCGTGGTGATCCGCCCCGAGAACGTTGATCAGCCGGTCGGCCCCCCGCTCCAGCTTGTCGCGGTGGTAGGCGACGTCCGAGAGGAAGTAGGTCGGGTCGCCATCGGACCGGATCAGGACCCGGTCCTTGTCGTCGCCGAACTCGGTTGTCCGCAGCCAGGTCGCGCCCTCGCTCTCGTAGACGTAGCCCGCCTTGCGGGCATCCTCGAGGGCGCGCTCCACCGCACCCGACTCGTGCAGCGCACGCTCCGAGCTCCAGGTGTCGAAGACGACGTTGTAGCGGTGGAGGGTCTCCTCGATCGCAGCGACCGTCAGGGCGACCCCCCGCCTCGCGAGGGCGTCCAGGTCCGCCGGATCCAGCCCCTCCTGCTTCAGGCTGCTCGCGATCTCGGCCACGTACTCCCCTTCGTAGCCGTCCTCGGGCACCGGCTCGCCCTTCATCCGCGCCGCGATCGACTCGGCGAACCGGTCGACCTGCCCGCCGCGGTCGTTCACGTAGTACTCGCGTTGGGTTTCATGCCCCGCGAACTCGAGCGCCCGGGCAACCGAGTCTCCGTAGGCGGCGTGCCGTCCTCCGGCCGCGGTCAGCGGGCCGGTCGGGTTCGCGGACACGAACTCCACGTTGATGCGCTCGCGGACCGCATCCGCACCCGCCGGCCTGCCGAGCCGGTCCCCGAGCGAGGCGAGCTCCGCAGCCGCTTGGCGGTACCAGGAGTCGGAGAGGAATAGGTTGAGGAAGCCGGGCCCCGCGACCTCGACGCGCTCGAGGCTGCCCTCGAGAGTGCGGCCCAGCTCCTCCGCGAGCTTCTCGGCCGTCCCGCGCGGCGGCTCCCCGAGCGCGGGGGCAAGCAACATCGCGGCGTTGGTCGAGTAGTCGCCGAACTCCGGCTTCGGCGGCCGCTCCAGGACCGGGCCCGCGCCTCCACCCTCGGCCCCGTCCCGAAGGGAGGCGGCGGCGGCCTCCACCGCCGAGCGAAGCTCCGCAACCGGATCCATGTCAGTGATGGTATTTCTCGCCGGCGAGGATCTTCGTCGCGCGAAAGAGCTGCTCGAGCAGGACGACCCGCGCGAGCTGATGGGCCATCGTCTGCGGCCCGAAAGAGAGCCTCTCGTCCGCGAGCGCGAGCGTCCGGGCCGAGAGTCCCTCCGGGCCCCCGATGAGGAAGCACAGATCCTGCGCGTCGATACGCCGCTCGGACAGCCAGCCGGCCCAGTCCTTCGAGCTCAGCGACCGGCCGCCCCGGTCCAGGGCGATCACGTGGGAGCGCTTCGGGATCCGCCCCTCGACGTTCACCTCGTCGCGCACCTCGATCACCTCGACCGGCTGATGGCGCTGAAGCAGCTTCCGGTAGTGGGCATCGGCCTCGGCGAACGGTGCCTTCGCCTTTCCGACCGCGATCACCGTCACCTTCAAGGCCGCTCGCCCTGCTGCCAGGCGAGGGCCGCACCGATCCGATCGACCATCTCGGGGTGAGTGCGGAATAGGAAGCTGTACGCGTCAGGCGGGTCGGGATCGGAGATGTTCCGCTCGGCGAGCTCCTGCTGGAGCTCGATCATCGAGTGTGGATCATTGGTCAGCTCGAGGGCGAAGGTGTCCGCGCGCGCCTCCACCCCCCGGGAGAGCTGGTTGCCCGCAACCCCGACCACGAAGGCGGTGGCCGCGATGGCGAGTGCGAACGGCGGCAGGAACGCCGGCTCGCCCGGTTCCACCCCGCGCCGGCGCGCGATCGCACTCGCCATTCCGGCCGCGAAGATCAGCGCGAGCGGCGTCGAGATCGCGACGAACAGCAGCCCCCGCTGGATGTCGTTGCCCTTCACGTGGCCGAGCTCGTGGGCGACCACGGAGCGGCGCTCACCGCGGTCGAGCTCGTTCGAGCAGCGTGTCGTAGAGAACCACCCGCTTGGATGGACCCGATCCCGTTCACGTAGGCGTTCAGTGCGTTCGTCCGCCGGCTCGCATCGACCCGGTAGACCTCGCCGACGTCCACCCCGGCCCGATCCGCGAGCTCGAGGACGTCCTGGCGTGCCTGGCCGGGCGGCAGCTTCTCGAACTTGTTGAAGAGCGGCGCGAGCACTACGGGCGCAAGCCAGGTGAGAATCGCCGCCGCTGCGACGACGGCGACGCTGCCGGGAATCCACCAGCGCCCGCCGAAGCGGCGCATCAGCGCAAGCGCCGCGGTACCGAGCAGCCCGGCGAGGATGGCGCCGATCGCCGACGACTTACCCCAGTCCGCCATCCAGTCGCCGATCGACTGCGTCGAGAGGCCGACGTCGACCGCGCGCTCATGCCTCGCGATCCCGAAGGGAAGGGTCGTGACCGCGATCACGAGGGAGATCCCGGCCGCCGCGGCCGAGACCGCCAAGAACCGGCCGCTTGCCGAGGCGCTCGAGCACCCGCCTGCTGGCGGCCGGCCGGCCGGTTGCGAGGAGGACGAGCACGGCGACCTCCGCGAGGAGGCTGCCGACGAGGATCAGGCGCTGGCCGGAGGCGAAGTCCCGCGCCTTCTCGAGCTGATCGGCCGGGAAGAATGAGCTCTCCTCGACGGGCACGGGATCGACGACGTCGCGCGGCCGAAGCGCCCAGGCGGCGAGCTCCGTGACGACCACGGCCGCCACGGCGGTGGCGCCGAGGCGGACCCATCGCGATTCGCTTGCGGTGACAGCCCATCTCGGGCGCCTGGGTCTGGCCATCTCCCTACGATACGGCCCCTCGTGCGGGGGCCCTCGTGCCGCGCCCGCAGGCTGATGCGAGTCGCCATCCTCACCGACATCCACAGCAACCTGCCGGCGCTCGAGGCCGTGCTGGCCGCGATCGACGACGCCGGGATCGAGCGCCGCTGGTGCCTTGGTGACGTCGTCGGGTACGGCGCCCAGCCGGACGAGTGCACGAAGCTCGTCTCCCAGCGCTGCGAGCTCAGCCTGGTGGGGAACCACGACCTCGCCGTGACCGGGGAGATCAGCACCGACGTGTTCTCGGCGTCCGCGGCTGCCGCCGTGAATTGGACCAGGGAGAACTGCAGGACCGAGACGATCGAGTTCCTGAAGTCCCTTCGACCCGAGAACACCGAGCACGACGCGGCGCTGTACCACGCCTCGCCAAGGGACCCGGTCTGGGAGTACGTGCTCGCCGTCGACCAGGCCCGGGAGTGCATGGAGGAGCAGGCCTCCCGGGTTGCGCCTGATCGGCCATTCCCACGTCGCGCTGTGGTTCTCCGACGGCCCCGGGCTTGCGGGCGCCAACGGCGGCGGCCAGGCCGAGGACGGAAGGCAGATCGATCTCTCCGAGAACCGCTGGCTTCTCAACCCGGGCAGCGTCGGACAGCCGCGGGACGGCGACCCGCGCGCCGCCTGGCTCGAGCTCGACACCGACGCGTGGAGCGACCAGATATCACCGGGTCGAGTACGAGATCGACCGCGCCGCCCAGCCGATCCGCGACGCCCACCTGCCCGAGCTGCTCGCCGACCGCCTCTACGTGGGCCAATGATCCCGCCCAACCCGAGCCCGCCGAGCCGCAGAAGGGGTCTAGCTAGTATCGCCGCGATGCCGAGGCCCTTTCGGTCAATCGTCCTTGCCGTCGTTCTGGCAGCAAGTGCCGGCGCCCTCGCCGCGTGCGGGAGCGACGATCCCGAGCCCTCGATTTCGAGGGAGGAAGGGGCGACCCTGATCGCCTCGCTGGAGGAGATCGAGGCGAACATCGAGGTCGGAAGCTGCCTGGTGGCGGGCGACCGGACGGAGTCCCTGATCGCCGAGATCGAGTCCCTTCCGGATTCGGTCGACGAGGACGTCCGCTCGGCGCTCGAGAACGGCGCCAACAACCTGCGGCTGCTCCTGGCTGATCCCGACCAGTGCGAGGGGCGAACCACCACGACCGAGCCCACGACCACCGAGGAGGAGACGACGACCGAGGAGGAGACGACGACCGAGGAGGAGCCGACGACGACGAGGGATACGACGCCGGACACCGTGACGACGCCGACCCAGACCCAAACCACGCAGCCGACCACCCCCAGCGGTGGCGTCGGGCCCGGAGCGTCCGGAGGACTATGAGCCCGCGCGGACCGAAGGGCGAGCTGATCTCCGATCGCTACCGGATCGAGGACCGCCTGGGCAGCGGCGGAATGTCATCGGTCTTCCGCGCCACGGACACGATCCTCGAGCGGACGGTCGCCGTGAAGATCCTCGCCGAGCACCTCTCCGACGACGAGCGCTTCGTCGCCCGCTTCCGGCGAGAGGCTCTCGCGGTCGCGAAGCTCGTCCACCCCAACATCGTCCAGGTCTACGACACCGGGATCGACTCCGGGCGCCACTACATCGTCATGGAGTACGTCCGTGGTCGCTCCGGCGCACAGCTGCTCCAGACCGAGGGCCGGCTGGAACCCGAGACGACCGTCGAGATCGGCGTCCAGGCCTGCGCGGGACTCGACTACGCGCACCGGCACGGGATCATCCACCGCGACGTCAAGCCGGGCAACCTGATGATCCTCGGGGGTCCCGCGGGCGGCGGGGAGATGACCGTGAAGCTCGCGGACTTCGGAATCGCGCGGGCGAGCGAGCAGACCCGGATCACCCAGGTCGGCTCGGTCGTCGGCACCGCGGCGTACCTTGCGCCCGAGCAGGCCCGTGGCGAGGAGGCGACTCCGTCCTCGGACGTCTACTCGCTCGGAGTCGTCCTCTACCAGTTCCTCACCGGCCGGCTGCCCTACGAGGGCGCCTCACTGGCCGAGCTCGCGGTCCGGCAGCAGTCCGAGCAGCCCCTGCATCCCTCCTCTTACGCCGAGGAGGTCCCGCAGGCGGTCGGCGACGCGGTTCTGGTGGCGCTCGATTCCGATCCGGCGCATCGCTTCGCGGCGGCCGGGGAGCTCGCCGACGCTCTCCGGCGAGGCCTCAGCGGTGATCTCCCCCACCGCCACCGCCGCCACCCGCGTCCTCGCGCGGCGACGACGCCGACCGCGCGCGACCCGCCACATGCCGCCGGACGCGCGCCCAGCGGCGGCCGCCGCGCGGGCCGGGTCCGCCCGCCGCCAGCCCCGTCCGCGGCGTCGCCGGCTCCGGGCATCGCCCGAAACGCTGCTGACCCTGATCGCGATCCTGCTGCTCGCGGCGGTGGTCGCGATGTTCGTCGTGCTTGGCCAGCGGCGACGGGGGCGGCGGGATCAACCTCGATCAGGTCGTCAAGGACAACGTCCAGGACCAGATCGAGTCCCTCCGCGAGGTCGTCGAGGACAACACCGAGTAGACCTCAGGGCGACTTCGCGATGGCAGCGGCGCCTCCCAGGGCGACGCTCCGTCCAGGACGGCTGCCCCATAGGCAGCCGAACGCCGCCTCGTCGATCGCCGCGCGCGCACCGCCGACGAGCTCGCTGCATGTAGGTGAGGTTGTGGAGGGTGAGCAGGCGCGTCCCGGTCAGATCCTTCGCTCGCGCGAGGTGGTGAAGGTAGGCGCGGCTGTGGCGCGAGCACGCCTCGCACGGGCAGCCGTGGGACCGGCGGGTCGTCGTCCTCGGCGAAGCGTCGACTTGGTCAGGTCGATCCGGAAGCGCCCGCCGGGTTCCGGCGCGAGCGCGGCCCCGTGCCTGGCGATCCGGGTCGGGATCGCGCAGTCGAACAGGTCGATGCCCATCCCGATCCCGGCGAGCAGGTCGTCGACCTCGCCGATCCCGAGCAGGTGGCGCGGGGCCTCCTCGGGGAGCAGCGGCACCGTGAAGCCGAGGACGCCGTGCATCTCCTCCTTCTCGCGCCCGAGGGTGCCGCCGATCGCGATCCCGTCGACGCCGGCCGCGGCGACCCGCTCCGCCGACTCCCGCCGCAGGTCCTCGTAGACGCCGCCCTGGACGATCCCGAAGACCGCCTGGCGCGGCGGGCCCTCGCGCTCGTGCCATGCGAGGCAGCGGTCGAGCCAGCGGTGCGGTGCGCTCGGTCGAGCGCGCCGTGTAGTCGCGGTCGGCGTGCGCCGGCGTGCACTCGTCGAAGGTGAGCGCGATGTCGGAGCCGAGCGCCGCCTGGATCCGCATCGACTCCTCCGGGCCGAGGAAGCGGTTCGAGCCGTCGAGCAGGGACTGGAACGCGACGCCCTCCTCGGAGATCTCGACCTTCGCCCCGCCCGCCACGCTGCCGCGCCGCCCCTTGATCTCGTCGGCGACGCCCGCCGTGGGCGAGCGAGAAGACCTGGAAGCCGCCCGAGTCGGTGATGATCGGCCGCTCCCAGCCCATGAAGCGGTGCAGGCCGCCCCTGCCCGCGATCAACTCCTCGCCCGGGGCGAGATGGAGATGGAAGGTGTTGCCGAGGACCATCTCGTAGCCGAGCGCCGCCACCTCGGCGGAGGAGAGGCCGCGAACGCTGCCCTTGGTCGCGAGCGGGATGAACGCCGGGGTGCCGACCTGACCGTGCGCCGAGATGAATCAGGCCCGCGCGGGCATCGCCGTCCCGGGCCTGGATCTCGAACCCGAGCCTGTCCGGATCATGACGCATCGATCACGAGTACCCGCAGCGTGCGCCCCGTCATCGCCTCCGGCTGCGGGATCCCGAGCAGGTCGAGCGCCGTCGGCGTGACGTCGGCGAGGATGCCGCCGTCGCGGAGCTCGATCGCCGAGGTCGTGACGATCAGGGGCACCGGGTTGGTCGAGTGGGCCGTGTTCGGCGAGCCGTCCGGCTCGAGCATCTGCTCGCAGTTGCCGTGGTCGGCGGTGATGATCAGCGCTCCGCCCTTCTCGTGGACCGCGGCGACGACCTCTCCCAGGCGGGTGTCGACCTCCTCCACCGCCGCTGACGGCGGCCGGGATCACGCCCGTGTGCCCGACCATGTCGGGATTCGCGAAGTTGATGATCCCGAAGCGGTAGCCGTCGGCGCTCCAGTGCTCGCGTGAACAGCCGGGCCGCCGCGGCCGCGCTCATCTCGCGGCTTCTGGTCGTAGGTGGGGACGTCGCGGGGTGAGTCGGCGAGGAAACGCTCCTCGCCGGTCCACTCCTCCTCGCGCCCGCCGTTGAAGAAGTAGGTGACGTGCGCGTACTTCTCGGTCTCGGCGACGTGCAGCTGGCGCTCGCCCTCGCTCGGCGATCACCTGCGCCGATCGTCGTCTCCGGCTCGTGGGGCGGGAACGCGACCGGGTAGGGCCAGCCGTGCTGGTACTCGGTCATCGTCGTCACCTGGAAGGGCCCGGCGCCGCCTCGGTCGAACTCGTCGAAGTCCGGCTCGCCCAGCGCCCGGGTCAGCTGCCGCGCCCGGTCGGGCCGGAAGTTGATGAAGATGAACGGCTCGTCCGTCTCGGCGCCGTCGTAGTCGCCGATCACCACCGGCTCGATGAACTCGTCCGTGATCTCACGCTCGTATGACTCGCGGATCGCGCTCGACGGCGTCGTCGGCGCGCGGGCGCGCGCGCGTGGACGATCGCGTCGTAGGCCCGCTTGGTCCGGTCCCAGCGGCGGTCGCGGTCCATCCCCCAGTAGCGGCCGCCGACGGTCCCGATCCGCCCGGTGTGGCGGAGCCAGCGCTCGACCTCCTCGACGTAGCCGACGCCGCTGGTCGGCAGGGTGTCGCGGCCGTCGGTGAGGGCGTGGAGGACGAAGTCGGACACGCCCTCCTCCCCGGCCAGCTCGATCACCGCCTCGATGTGCTCCCACCCCGAGTGGACGCCGCCGTCGGAGACCAGGCCGATCGCGTGCAGGCGGCCCGCGCCGGGACTCCCGTGCCGACCCGCACGCGTCCCGCAGCGCCGGGTTCTCGAAGAAGCGAGCCGTCGGCGATCGCGTCGTCGATCCGGGCCAGGTCCTGCTTGACGACCGCGCCCGCCCCGAGATTGAGGTGCCCGACCTCGGAATTGCCCATCTGGCCGGGCGGCAGCCCGACGTCGCGGCCGGAGGTGGAGAGGGTGGTGTGCGGGTAGGTCGACCAGAGCTCGTCGAAGACCGGGGTGCTCGCCTGCGATACGGCGTTGCCCGGGCCGTCGGGCGCCAGCCCCCAGCCGTCCAGGACCACCAGGGCAAGCGAGGGAACCGGGAGGCTCCTCGGGCCGGCCGGGAGCGGGCTCATCGGCGGTCAGCGCTCAGGCGGCCGCGACGATCGCCGCGAAGTCCTCCGGGTCGAGGCTGGCCCCGCCGACCAGGGCGCCGTCGATGTCCGGCTGGGAGATCAGCTCGCGCGGCGTTGTCCGGGCTTGACCGAGCCGCCGTAGAGGATCCGGATCGCGGCGGCGGCCGCGCCGGAGCGGCGCTCGATCAGGCCGCGGATGAGGGCGATCGCCTCCTGCGCCTGCTCGGGGGTCGCCGTCCGGCCGGTCCCGATCGCCCAGATCGGCTCGTAGGCGATCACCACCTCGCCGAGGCGGCCGTCCGCGACCCCTGCGAGGTCGGCCTCGATCTGCCGGGTGAGGACGTCCTCGGTCTCGTCGGCGTCCCGCTGCGACCTCGCTCTCGCCGACGCAGAGGATCGGCTCGAGTCCTGCGGCGAGCGCCGCGGGCACCTTGCGGCAGAGCGCCTCGTCGGTCTCGCCGAAGTACTGCCGCCGCTCGGAGTGGCCGAGGATGACGCCGTCGACCCCGAGCTCCTGACAGCATCGGCGCGGACACCTCGCCGGTGAACGCGCCGCTCTCCTCCTCGTGCATGTTCTGGGCCGCGACCCTGACCGGGCTCTGAGCGCAGTGCTCGACGGCCGCCTTCAGGGAGAGATAGGGGGGGCAGATCACCACCTCCGGCCCGGACCGCGGCACGCTCGGGAGGAACTCGGCGAGGTAGCGCTCGGTCTCCTCGATCGTCTTGTGCATCTTCCAGTTCGCGGCGAACAGCGGCGTGCGATCAGCCACTCTTCACCCCCTCCGCGTCCCTCAGCGCGGCGACGCCGGGAAGCTCCTTCCCCTCCAGCAGCTCGAGCGAGGCACCGCCCCCCGTCGAAGCCCAGTCGACCTCGTCGATCAGGCCGAAGCGGGCGAGGGCTGCCAGCGAGTCGCCGCCGCCGACAACGGTGTGGCCGGGCGCGGACGCCATCGCCTCAGCGACCGCGCGGGTGCCGGCCGCGAAGGGCTCCAGCTCGAACGCTCCCATCGGGCCGTTCCAGAAGACGGTCCCCCCGCGGCGAATCCGCATCGCGTAGTTGGCTGCGGTGTTCGCGCCGATGTCGAGGCCCATCCAGCCCTCGGGCACGTCCACCCCGTTCAGCTCGCGGGTCTCGGTGCTCGCGTCGAACTCCCGGCCGATCACGAGATCCTCGGGAAGCTCCAGGATCGTGTCGCTCCGCTCGGCGTCCGCCAGGATCCGCTTCGCGGCCTCCACCCCCTCCTCCTCGACGAGCGAGTTGCCCGTGTCGCGCCCCTCCGCCTTGAAGAAGCTGAAGCACATCGCCCCGCCGACCAGGATCTCCTCGGCGAACCCGAGGAAGCGGTCGATCACGCCGATCTTGTCGGTCACCTTGGCGCCTCCGAGGACGATGATCAGCGGCCGCTCCGGCTGGTCGCGAACGGCGGTCAGCTCGATCACCTCACGCTCGAGCAGCAGGCCGGCGTAGCCCGGCAGATGATGGGCGACGCCCTCCGTGGTCGCGTGCGCGCGGTGCGCCGACCCGAACGCGTCGTTCACGTAGATCTCGGCGAGCCGCGGCGAGGGCCTCGGCGAGCTTCGGGTCGTTCTTCGTCTCGCCCGGCTCGAATCGGCTGTTCTCGAGAAGCAGGATCTCGCCGGGGCCCAGGGCCGAGGCCATCGCCGCGACCTCGTCGCCCACGACGGCGGGCGCCTGCTTCACCTCGCTCCCGAGCAGCTCCCCGAGCCGCTTGCCCACGGGCGCCATCGAGAGCTCCGGGTCAGGCCCCTTGGGGCGGCCGAGGTGGGAGACGAGGACGACGCTGGCGCCCCGCTCACGCAGCAGCTCGATCGTCGGCAGCGATGCGCGGATCCGGGTGTCGTCGGCAACCGTGCCGTCCTCCAGGGGGACGTTGAGATCCGCGCGCAGCAGAACGCGCCGCCCTCGGACCTCCGCATCGCTCGACGCTCGCCTTGCCGAACGAGCGGGATTCCCCCGCTTCAGGCACTTACGGCGGCCGGCTGCAGCACCTTCTCCGCCAGCTCGACGCAGCGGTTCGAGTACCCCCACTCGTTGTCGTACCACGAGAAGATCTTCACGAACTTGCCCTCGATGACCGAGGTCTGCTCGGCGTCGAAGACCGACGAGTACGGGCTGGTGACGATGTCGGTCGAGACGATCGGGTCCTCGGTGTACTCGAGGATCCCGCTGAGCGGGCCGTTCGCCGCCTCCTTCATCGCCGCGTTGATCTCCTCGGAGCTCGTCTCCTTCGAGACGTCGCAGACGAGGTCCACGACCGAGCCGGTCGGCACGGGAGCGCGAATCGCGATGCCGTTGAGCTTCCCCTGGAGGTCCGGCAGGACGAGGCCGATTGCCTTGGCGGCACCCGTACTGGTGGGAATCAGGTTGATCGCAGCGGCCCGCGCACGCCGGTAGTCCTTGTGCGGCATGTCCTGGAGGCGCTGGTCGGCGGTATAGGCGTGGATCGTGGTCATCAGCCCCCGCTCGATCCCGACGGTGTCGTTGAGGACCTTCGCCACCGGCGCCAGGCAGTTCGTCGTGCACGAGGCGTTGGAGATGATGTTGTGCTCCTCCGGGTCGTAGTCGGACTCGAAGTTGACCCCGAGGACGACGGTGATGTCCGGATCGGTGGCGGGCGCGGTGATGATCACCTTCTTCGCGCCGGCCTGGAGGTGCTTCTCGGCACCCTCGCGCTTCGTGAAGAGGCCAGTGGACTCGATCACCACTTCCACTCCGAGGTCGCCCCACGGGAGGGCGGCGGGGTCCTTCTCGCTCAGGACCTTGAGCTCGTTCCCGTCGACCTTGATTCCCCCGTCGGTTGCCTCGACCTCGCCCGGGAAGCGCCCCAGGATCGAGTCGTACTTGAGCAGGTGGGCGCACATCTCGGCGTCGACCAGGTCGTTGACCGCGACGAAGTCGAGGTCGGAGCCCGCCGCATGGGCCGCGCGGAAGAGGTTCCGCCCGATCCGTCCAAAGCCGTTGATGCCGACCTTCACTGCCATTTGTCGTCCTCCTGAGGGGTGAGAGGGATCTCCTACCCACCCAAACTATCGCTCACGCGCCGCCCGGCGCCACGCCGGGGGCGGCTACTGGTGGGCGACGCAGACCTCGACGAGGTAGCCGTCGGGGTCGTTGAGGCGGCAGCAGTAGTTGCCGGGGCCGAGCGCCGGCGCCGCGCCCGGCTCGGCGACGGGCTCGCCGCCGTGCTGAGAGCCCGACTCGAACGACGCCTTCACCGCCGGGATGCTCCGCGCCGGGAACGAGATCAGCCCGTAGCCGGGGCGCGGAGACTCCTCGTCGCTGATGAAGAACTCGGCCTTGATCAGGCCCCAGCTGACCGAGTTGGCCGGCGCCTCCTGCCGGCGCCAGCCGAGTGGCGCCAGGATCGAGTCGTAGAACTCGCCACTGCGCGCGAGGTCTGAGATGTATACGCCTGCGTAGTGGAGCATCAGAAGTGTGAGCGATGAGTCGAGGCGGCTCCCTGCCGAAACCGCACCTTACATGGGGAGGCCGGGGATGACACTAGCGCCGCGGCTCCCAGCGGAAGAAGCGCAGGGCGAGTAGCAGTCCGAGAATCCCCCACGCGGCGACGATCGCCAGATCTCCGAATTCGAAGCCCGACCCGGTCGTGCGCGGGTCCCAGGCCGTGAAGAACGCCTCGAAGAAGTGGCGGACGGGAAAGACATCGGCGAAGTGAAGGACTCCATCTGGGATCTCGCTCTCCGGCACGAAGACGCCGGATATGAAGTAGAGCGGCAGGAGGAAGGCGTTGGTCACGGCCGGTGCGGCCTCTCGCGAGGGAATCGCTGCGGTGAGGGCGAAGCCGAGGCAGGAGAACGCGGCGGCTCCGACCGCCAGGGTCACGACCACGGCCGGGATCGTCTCCGATGGCAGGGTGACGCCGTAGGCGATCCGTCCGACCACGGCGACCACGAGCAGCATCAGCACCGAGATCACCAGCGAGTTGCCGACGCGGCCGGCGACGAACACCGAGGCCGGCAGAGGCGTACCGCGCACCCGCTTCAGCATCCCGGCCTCACGGTCCGCGGTCAGGTTCATCGCGAGGCTCTGGGTGGTGGCGGAGATGACCGCGAGCGTGATGAGCGCGGGGACGTAATAGGTCGAGGTTTCAACGCCCAGGTTCTCGACCTCGTCGCCACCGAACAGCAGGTTGAAGATCACGAGGAAGACCAGCGGCAGCATCACCGTGAAGAACACGGATGCCGGGTTGCGCCAGAACACCTTCTGGTCGAACCGGAACTGATGAAGGACCGCAGGCTCATCGCCGCGGTCAGCTCGAGGAAGACGTCCTCGAGGCTCGGTCGCCGAACCTCGAGGCTCGGCAGCCCGGTGCCTCGGGCCTGCGCCCAGTCGATCAGCGTGCGCAGATCCCGCAGGGGATCGTCCGAGGCCAGTGAGACCAGTGGCTCCCCGCGCTTTGCAGCCTCGGCGAAGGGCGAGGGCAGCTCCGCCGGCGAGATCTCCATCGGCAGCCGGAAGCTGATCACCGCCTCGGGGCCGCCATCGGAGCCGAGCTCTGCCGGATCCCCCTGGGCGACGATCTCGCCACCGACGATGATCGCCGCGCGGTCGGCGAGGACCTGGGCCTCGTCCATGTAGTGCGTGGTCAGGAAGACGGTCTTGCCGAGCTCCCGCATGCTTCCGATCACCTCCCATGCCTGGCGCCGGGCCGAAGGATCGAAGCCGGTGGTCGGCTCGTCCAGGAAGAGCAGCTCCGGGTCGCCGATCAGGGCCAGGGCGACGTCCAGCCGGCGCTGCTGGCCTCCCGAGAGCGTCGACGTGCGGGCATCCGCCTTCTCGTCCAGCCCGACGAGGCTCATGGTCTCGGCGACGTCGCGCGGGGCGGAGTAGTAACCGGCGTACTGCTCGAGCGCCTCTCGAACCGTCAGCTCCGGCGTCAGCCGGCACTCCTGGAGGACGAACCCGACCCGCTCGCGCCACGCCCGGCCCGCCCGGCTCGGATCGACCCCCAGAACCCGGACCTCACCCGCGTTTCGCTCCCGATAGCCCTCGAGGATCTCGACGGTCGTCGTCTTGCCGGCGCCGTTCGGCCCGAGGAAGGCGAAGATCTCTCCCGCGCGGACCTCCAGGTCGATTCCCCTTACAGCTTCGAGGCCGTTGTAGGACTTGCGCAGGCCGCTGACGCTGATCACTGCCTCGGACATGGGCCGGGCAGTCTAGGGTGGGCTACCGGGCGGCGGGCTTCGGCTCGACGTCGACGTCCCGGTGTACGACGCGCAGCTTCACGTCGTCGCGTTGGCGAAGCTCACGGGCGATTCGGTCGGCTACGGTGACCGAGCGGTGCCGCCCGCCGGTGCAGCCGACCGCGATGGTCAGGTGCTGCTTCCCCTCGGCGACGTACGCGGGCAGCAGGAACTCGAGCAGCGGCACCAGCCGCCCGTAGAACTCGCCCGCCTGTGTTCCGGATTCGACGTACTCTCTGACCGGCTCGTCGAGCCCCGTCAGGGGACGGAGCTCGTCGACGTAGTGCGGGTTGGGGAGGAACCGGACGTCAAGGGTCAGGTCTGCGTCCGACGGGGGTCCGTTCTTGAACCCGAAGGTGAGGATCGTCAGCGCCAGCTGGTTCTCCTGCGCGTCCCGCCCGATCAGCTCCGTCGCGATGCGGCGCCGCAGCGCCCCGCCGGTGAGTGACGTCGTGTCGATCACCACGTCGGCGCGCTCCCGCAGCGGCGCGAGCAGGGCGCGCTCCTGCCGGATCCCGTCCACGATCCGGCCGCTCCGGGCGAGCGGATGACGGCGGCGGGTTTCCCTGTAGCGGTGGAGAAGGGTTTCCTCGTCGGCTTCGAGGAAGACCACCTTCAGGTCCAGGCCGGACGCCTCGAGCTCGTGGAGCACGGCCTGGAGGTCCGCGAAGTAGTCCCCCCCGCGAACGTCCGTCACCACCGCGGCCCGCTCGACCCCGCTCCCTTCGTGCTGGAAGAGCTCGCCGAGCGCACCGATCATCCGCGGCGGCAGGTTGTCGACGCAGAAGTAGCCGCCGTCCTCGAACGCGGCGATCGCCTCGGACTTCCCCGCCCCCGAGTAACCGGTGATCGCGACGAGTTCGACTCGCTTGTCGCGGGGTGACGAGCCGTTGCCGCCGGTCGGCGTGCGCTCCCCCATCAGCCGGCTCTGTGGAGTTGACGGTGGATCTCGCGAGCGAGCTTACCGGGCACGCCGGGCACCGCTTCGAGCTCCTCCCGGCTCGCGGTGAGCAGTCGGTCGGGCGATCCGAAGTGCCGTAGCAGCGCGCGCTTTCGGGCCGGACCGACGCCCCGCACGCCGTCCAGGACCGACGCCGTCATCGCCTTGTCGCGACGGCTGCGGTGGAAGGTGATCGCGAAGCGATGGGCCTCGTCGCGTACGCGCTGGAGGATCCGGAGGGCGTCGGAGCCGGGCTCGAGCAGGATCGGCCCCGACCGTCCGGGGACGAACACCTCCTCGATCCTCTTCGCCAGGCTGATCACGGCGACGCCGCGCTCGAGCAGCGGCTCGAGCGCCTTTGTCCCGGCCGAGAGCTGCCCCTTGCCGCCGTCGATCACGATCAGGTCCGGGAGCGCGGCGAAGCTGTCGTCGCGATCGGCGTCGTGCGGCGAGACGTCGGCCTGCTGGATGTAGCGCCCGATCCGCCGGGTGAGAACCTCGGACATCGCACCCACATCATTCGGCCGGCTCCTCCGCTTCGCGTCCGGGGCCGGTCCGGGCTTCCCGTTGCCCGCGAACTCCCCGCGGATGTTGAACTTGCGGTAGTCGGACTTCTTCGGCGCGCCGCCCTCGAAGACGACCATCGATGCGACCGTATGCGTCTCGCCGAGGTTCGAGATGTCGAACCCCTCGATCCGGACCGGCACTCTCTCCAAGTCGAGCGCATCCTGGAGGGCGGAGAGCGATTCGACCCTCTGCTGTCTCCGGTGCTCGCGGCGCAGCTTGTCCTGCGCCAGGGCGAGCCTGGCGTTCTTCTCGGCGAGCTCGCGGAGCTGCCGCAGGTTGCCGCGCGATGCGACGCGCACCTCGACCTGCGAATCCCGCTGGCTGGTGAGGGCCTCGGCAAGCACGTCCGTGCGCCCCTTGAGCTCGGGGCCGACGATCACGCGGCCGGGAACCGCGGGCGCCGCGCCGTAGTACTGGAGCAGGAAGGTCTCGGCAACCTCACCGGGATCCCGCACCGAATCCGTATCCCCGTCCTCCCCCGCGAGGTAGAACCCCTGCCGCTCGGCGAGCACCCCGTCGCGCACCTGGAAGACCTGGGCGTTGGCGTCGTTTCCCTCGACGGCGACGCCGATGATGTCCGCGCTCCCGAGCGAACCGCCCGCCACGGCCCGCCGCTCCATCATTCCCCGCACTGCGTTCAGGCGGTCCCGGTAAAGCGCCGCGCGCTCGAAGTCCTCGGCCTCGGACGCCTCCTGCATCTTCTCGTCGAGGTCGTTTGCGATCTCCTTGTAGCGGCCCGAGAGGAAGGCGACGATCCGGTCGATGTTGCTCCTGTACTCCTCACGATCGATGTAGCCGACGCACGGAGCCTGGCAGCGCTTGATGTAGTAGTCGAGGCAGGGAACGCCGGAGCGACGCCCCGGCTCGGGGCCCTCGCAGGTCCGGTACTGGAACAACTTGCCGAGCAGATCGAGCGTCTCGCGCACGCGCTTCGCGCTCGAGAACGGCCCGAAGTAGGCGCGATTCGGGCGATGCCGCTCGCGGGTGAAGTAGACGCGAGGGAACTCCTCGTCCAGACTGACGCCTACGTACGGATAGCTCTTGTCGTCGCGGAGCCGGATGTTGAACCGCGGGCGGTAGCGCTTGATGAAGCTCTGCTCGGCGATGAGCGCCTCCGCCTCGTTCCGTGTGACGAGGAACTCGATCGACTCGGTCCGGTCCGTGAGCTCGGCGGTTCCACCGAGGCCGGCGCCCCGCCCGGCGCCCTTGCCGGCGAAGTGCGACGCGACCCGCTTCCGGATCGAGTTCGCCTTACCGACGTACAGGGCGTCCCCCGCGCGGTCGCGGAACACGTAGACGCCCGGCGCATCGGGCAGATCGCGGCGCTGGTCCGCCAACTTCTTGCTGCTCTCGGGCACAAAGGAAAGGGTAGGGTCCCAGCTCCCCGCGCCCAGGAGGTCGACGATGACAGAGGCCGCAGAAACCGGGATTCCGCCGCTCAGCGCCGATCCGCCGGAGCTCGAGCGCCACGGAATCGCCGACAGCGTGGCGACGGAGGACCTCCGCCGGGGCGTGACGGCGTTACTCGCAGGCGAGCAGCCGGAGTTCACGGGGGAATAGAGTTCGCCCACCCCAAGCGAAGGAGGCTGACCGGATGAGGATTAAATGGACTTTCGCGATCCTCGCAGTGGCGGCGCTCGCTGCACTCGGCGTCGCCGCCTGTGGCGACGACGACGATGACGGCGGCGACACCACCGCTGCGGCCACCACCCAGGCGGAGACGACTGCAGGAGGTGGTGGAGGCGGCGCCGGCGGAACGGTTCAGGTCAGCTCGCCCTCGGGGTCGGATCTGGCATACAACCAGACGACGCTGTCCGCGCCGGCGGGCACGGTGACCGTCGATTACACGAACCCCCAGCCGATCTCTCACGACGTCACGATCGAGGACTCCTCCGGACAGGAGATCGGCGGAACGGACCTGGTGTCGGACGGGACCGCCGAGGCGACGGTGGATCTGCAGCCCGGCAGCTACACGTTCTTCTGCAGCGTGCCCGGCCACCGGGAGGCTGGGATGGAGGGAACCCTGACAGTTCAGTAGCTAGGCAGGGAGGGCTCGGATCACAGAGTCCGCGACGCAGGCCGGTTTCTCCGAGCCCTCCACCTCCACCGTGAAGCGGGTGACGGCCTGCCACCAGCCGTCGCCGACGTCCTCGATCTCCGTGAACTCCGCCCACGCCCTGATCCGGGACCCCGCCGGGACGGGAGCCGGGAACCGGACCCGGTTCCAGCCGTAGTTCACGCCCAGCTTCAGACCGCTGAAGCTGATCAGCTCGCGCCGGATCCCGTCGATGATCGCGAGGGTGAGGTTCCCGTGGGCGACCGTGGTGCCGAACGGGCTCTCCTTCCTCGCGCGCTCCACGTCGACGTGGATCCACTGATCGTCCCCCGAGAGCCGGGCGAAGTCGTTGATGTCCTGTTGGGTGACCGCGCGCCAGTCGGTAGGGCCGATCGTCTGACCCTCCAGCTCCCTCAGCCCGTTGACGCCGTCAACCACGACCGCCATCGGGAGCGCACCCTACCGGTCCGCCACCGGCTATGAATACGTTCCTGAACCGCCCGTCCAACACCCGGGCAGTGATCGCCGCAACCGTCTGCCTGGTAGTCCCACTGGGCCTGGCGGCCTGCGGGGGAGACGAAGGTGGGGGCGACGACCCCGGGTCTCAGGAGCTGAGCCTGGTGATCGGCGACCTCCTCCCCATCGCCCCGGGGCGACACCGGCAACAGGCGCCGGGACGGGCACGGCGTGACCGGAGACGACCACCGAGGAGGACACGACCACCAGCGGGGACACGTCGACGTCCTCGACGGAGGAGACCGCCTCCGAGGGCGGCGACGAGCTCGGCACCTCAGGCGAGAAGGCATCCGATTTCGCGATCGAGCAGATCCAGGCGGCGATCGACGAGGCGGGGACCGACCACGAGGTGAGCGTCGTGCACGAGGCCGAGGGTGACGATGCCGACGCCTCGGTCAAGGCGGCGAGCGCGCTCGTCCACGCCGACCGCGCGACCTGCCTCACCGGGCCGTGGAACGACGAGAGCTTCGTGCGGACCGCGGATGCGGTCGCCATTCCCAACAAGGTCCTGCAGATCTCCCCCACGCCCACGAGCGACGAGGTCGCGGACCTCAGCGACCGCGACCTGGTCAACAGCACCTCGCTGCCGGTCGCGCTCGAGGGAACCGCGATCGCGAAGGCGATCTCGAGGGAACTTGATGGCGCCGATGGCAACACGGTCAACGTGGCGGCGACCAACGACGAGTACGGCGATTCTCTGGCGGAGGGCTTCATCGAGGAGTGGCAGGGCCAGGACGGGACGGTCGGAGGGCAGGTCGTGATCGCGCCGCCGCCGCTCGACTCCGACTCCTCCGACTTCTCGAGTTCATCCTCCATCTACTCGGACCAGGTGAGCCAGATCACGGGGGACTCCCCGGATGCCGTCGTCCTCATCGTCGACCCCGACACCCTGCTGAACATGGGAAGCGCTCTCGCCTCGGACTTCAGCTGGGACCCCCTGACCGCATGGGGCGGCGATCAGCTGGTCGTCCCGGGCCTGATCGACGAGGTCGGCGCGGACGTGATCGGCGGAATGCGGGTCCTCGCGCCGGGCATCCCGAAGGAGGACGACGCCTCGGCCGCGTTCGTCCGAGAATTCAAGGCGGCGGAGCCGACCAGCGCCCGGGTCGAGCCGTTCTCGGCCCAGGAGTTCGATGCGACGATCCTCTGCTACCTCGCGGCGGTCGCTGCGGGCTCCACTGACGGCCAGGAGATGGCCGAGTCCCTGATCGACATCACTGCGCCCGGCGGCGAGGAGTTCAGCTGGCAGCAGCTGCCCGAGGCGATCGAGGCGCTCGAGTCGGGCGAGGACATCGACTACACGGGCGCCTCGGGCCCGATCGACATGGACGTCCGTGGCGCGCCGACCACAGGCGTCTACGACATCTTCCAGTACGACGAGGACCGCCTCGCGGTCGCGGGCGAGGTATCGGTCGAGAAGCCGAACCCCGCCGCCGCGCCGTAGGTTTCACCTCACCAGCCGCACCTCCAGCGGAGGGGCGGCCATCACGCCCGCGCCATCCATCAGGGCGAGGATGCGAGCGACGTAGGCCTGGGTCTCCGGGTACGGGGGAACGCAGGAGCACGCGGCGACCGCTCCGGGCCCCGCGTTGTATCCGGCGAGAGCCAGGGGGATCGATCTGAAGCGGCGCAGCAGATCCGACATCAGGTGCGCCTGGGCGTCGATCGCTGCGTCCGGGTCGAAAGGATCCCGGAGGCCATACGACCGTGCCGTCGCCGGCATGAACTGAGCGATCCCGAGCGCACCCGCCGGCGAGACCGCGCGCGGGTTGAACGCCGACTCGGCGAGCAGCTGAGCCGCGAGCATCCCGGCGGAGACGTTCCAGCGCGCGGCGGAGCGCAGCAGTGGCTGGAGGTACTGCGCGGGCACGAAGCCCGGCAGCCCCGAGCCACCGGACTCGCCACTGCTCGCGGCCCGTTCACCGCCCGAGTTCCCCGCCTCGGAGCACGGCGGCGGGCCCGCAACGAAGCCGTAGTGCCAGGCTTCCCAGCTGTACCTCTGCAGGAAGCCGAAGCTCCGGGCATTTGCCGCCAGCCACGCGTACGCCGACGACGGCCCGAGGTCGAGCTCGGTCGCACAGCGGTGCAGCGAGCGCCCGGGCGGAGCGACCCAGCGGGGATCGGGATGCCGCTCGAAGAGCGCCGCCTGCTCGGCATCGGATCGGAAGCCCGAGACAACGACCAGACCGATGTCGGACCGGCTCGCCGCCGCCGCCATCCGGTCGAAGGCCGCCGCCACGTCCGGCCGCATCCCCTCGCCGTTCCTGTAGACGAGGGGGCCGGAGTAGCCCCCACCCGAGGCGACGGCGGGAAGGCCCGTCCACGATGCCGATGGCGGAGAGGCCTCGGCCACCGCGGAGGCGACTACGGGGATGGGGCGCCGCTCGCCGGTCCGCTCGCCGGCGGGAGTCGCGGCAATATCGATCTCACCTCTGACCGTGACGCGCGAACGCAGGGGCGGATTCGCCGCCGCATCCGGGAACGCGATTTCGAGCCTCGCCGGCTCGACCCCGTTGTGTCTCGCCGCCGAGATCGCGGCGAGCCGGGCCCTGCCCAGGTACTGCGCCCGTGAGAGGTGGCGGGGGTTCGGCCGCCCGTCGGGGAGCAGCGGCGGGGACAGCAGCCTCGGAATGTCATCGCGCATGCTCCGGGCAGCCGACAGAGCAACCAGGTCGGCGGCCCGCTGCACCCGCCCCTTTCCCGTGATCGCTCCGCCGATCGACGCGAGGATGAGGGCGACGAGGATCAGGCCGAGGCCGAGGCCGAGAACGGCGGGAAGCGCCTGCCCGCCTTGAGCGAGGCCGCCGCGGGTGGCCCCCAGGTGGCCGAGCCCGAGCAATGAGCGGAGGACCCGGGACGCGCTCTCCGAGACCCGGCCCCCGGGACGAATCCCGGCGACCGCTCGCCGTGCCGCGAGCCCGGCGGGTGGCCGCGTCGCGACCCTGGCGCGAAGCCCGCGCCGCGTGAGCTCCTCGACGGCCAGCGCGGCGAGCGATCGCTCCGCAGGTAGTGAGACGAGAAGAAGTCCGCCCGCGATCGGGAGCCCGTCCAGATTCAGGGAGGGCACCCAGAGGCTTCCCGGCACGTGGATCACCGCGACCTCCGCGGCGGACGCCTCGATCAGCCGTGGAACCTCGGGCAGCCGATCCGCCTCGCCGACGGCGGAATGGCAGAAGTGGCCCCGTGCCGCCGCACCGCCGCCGCCCTCCCGGACGGCGTCCTCGACCCGCCGTGCTCCGGAAGCGGCGAGAAGGGTGGGACGCCGCTGCTGCACGCGCTCCCCCACCTCGAGGAAGAGGGTCGCCCCTCCCGTCAGCCCACCGGCCTCGGCCGCGACAGCCGCGGCGAGGGCCAGGCCGGGCCGTCGATCCGACCCGCTCACGAGGATCGCAGCGGTCAATCATCCCCCCGGGGCGGCCGGGCCCAGGCCCGGGAGGTGACCTCGAGCGCCTGCGCGATGCCTTCGAGCGGCGCCGGCGGCCGCAGCCGAACCTGGACCGTGCCGCGCTCCTCACTCACGGTCGAGCGCTCCCGCGCCCATCCCGGCAGCGCCGCACGGGCGGCGGGTCCGGGATCAAGACCGGCGGCTCCGGCGAGCGCGCCCGCCTCGGCCGCGCCGTCGGCGATCGTCAGGGAGTACCCGACCAGCAGGAGCTGGACGGCAACCGCCGCAGCCACAATCAGCGCAGGAAGCGCAGCGATCAGCTCCACCGAGGCCTGGCCGCAGGCTCGGCGCTGGCCCGGCTCGATACGAACCTCACCCTTCACCCGACTCCGGGGTCAACCGCGACGATGCCGAGATCCGCGGAAGCTCGATTCCGGGGAGCAGTGCGGGGACGCGGACCCGAACCCGGACCCCGTCCCCCGCTTCGATCTCCGCGCCGTCCCTGATGCGCCCTGGCAGCGCCCGCCTCGCCACCGCCTCGCCGTCTGCGCCCACCTCCTCCGCTCTCGCCCCGGCGCGCGCCGCGTTCCCAGCGGACCACACCGCCCACCCTGCGGAGACGCCCTGGGCGAGGATGAGGACGGCGAAGACGATCGCGGGCAGAATCGCGACGAGCTCAACGGAAGCCTGCCCCGCGGCGATCCCGCGCCGGCTCACACGATCCGGATCCATGCTGCGACGCTAGGTCCGCGCCGCTCGCCGGACGCTCTCAGCGGTTACGGAACGGTGACGCCCGGGTTACGAATACGTCGTGGCCGAGCGCCAGATGAAGAAGATCGCGGCGACGGCACCGGCCATCAGCGCGATCCAGAGGAGGATCCCTCCGGCGAACCCCTCGAACTCGTCGAATCCGACCACCAGCAGGGCGATCGCCCCGACGGCGCCGAACAGCCCGGCTCGCTGCGGGTCGGAGAGCGATTCGATCGTCATCTCCTGGTCCCGGTAGAGGCGATAGACGAGGAACCCGATCGCGACCATGAAGGCCATCGTCAGCGCCGTCAGGATCGTGTCGGCGACCTCGTCCCCGCCCGGCAGGACGGTGATCGCGAGGGCGAGGAGCATGATGATCGCGATGTTCCTGGCCGTCTGCATGGGACCGATTCTATTCGGCGGTGCCGCCCCTGTTCCGAACTCTGTGCGATTACCGCTGCGGCAGAATGTAAACGTGATGTAACAGCTTTCCCAGCAATTTGCGGGAATTCGGGCGCGGTGAATTGCGCCGGGGTTGAGTGGTCGTTAGCGTTCTCAGTCGATGGCGTCCCAAGTGTCGACACGAGTCGAACCGCGGACGGATTCCGACCTCGCGACCGCCGCCCTCCGCTTCGCGCGCCGCGTCCATCTCGGCCAGCACAGGAAGCAAACCGGGGAGCAGTTCGTCGAGCATCCGATTGCGGTTGCCCGCCTGCTCAACGGTCTCGGCTACGGCGGGCCGATGCTGGCGGCGGCCTATCTGCACGATGTCGTCGAGAAGACGCCGGTGGAGCTGGAGGAGATCAGCGAGCGGTTCGGCCCCGAGGTGGCCGGCCTCGTCGACTCGCCTCACGGAGGACCCAGCTGTCGACGGCTACGGGCCCCGGAAGCGCGCGCTTCGCGACGGGATCCTGCACTCCGGCGGCGACGCGGTGGTCATCTACGCCGCCGACCGGGTGGCGAACATGCGCGACTGGCGCAAGGTGGCACCCGAGGACCGCGGCGCCTGCGGCGAGCGGCTCGGGACCACCCTCGATGAGCGCCTTCAGCTCTGGACCGAGGACCTCGAGGAGCTGCACGAGCTCGGCGCCGACACTCCGTTCCTCGCGGAGATCGAGGAGGAGCTCGGCGCTCTCAAGTCCGAGGCCTGAGGGCGTCAGTCCAGCTCGTCGGCGAGCCGGGCCCGGCGCGCCAGCGGAAGCGCGACCCAGAGGACGAGGAACACCAGGGCGGTGGCGGCGGTGAAGATCGCCGGCGCCGGGCTCTTGAAGAGGATGTCGCTGATCAGCAGGACCGCTCCCGTCAGCGAAACCGAGAGGACCAGCAGGCCGGCGATCGTCAGCCGGTTCGAGATCTGGACGAGGTACTCCTTGTCCCGCATCCGGAAGAGCAGGCGGTGGTTGGCGGAGGGAGCGATGAACAGCGCAGTGGAGAGCGCGGTCGACATCAGCACCCCGAAGTAGAGATCGCGCTGGAAGTCGTCGAGCTTCGGGAACCCCTGCGAGAACGGCACCGTGAGCAGGAAGGCGAACAGGATCTGGACCCCAGGGAGGGCGACCCGCAGCTCCTGGAGGAGCTCGCTCAGGTTCCGGTCGGCGCGCTCCGCCGGAGTCTCACTCCGGCCGGCTGTCGTCCTCTCAGCCACGCCTAGAAGCGTCTAACCGCGATCAGGAGCGTTTAACCGCGATCGCCTCGATCGTGTGGGCCGCCGTCTCGGTCGAGTCGATCGCGCGCTCGAGCAGCCCGAAGATGTCCTTCCAGCGGATCACGACCATCGGGTCGATCCCGTTGGAGAAGAGCGAAGCGAGCGCCTCGCGCCAGACGCGGTCCCCCTCGTTCTCGAGCCGGTGGATCTCCACCCAGTAGCCCTCGAGGTCCTTGAACCCGCGGAGATTGGTCAGCAGGCCTGAGACCTGCTCGCAGGATTGCGCCAGGATTGTGGCCAGCATGTTGCCCTGCTCCATCGGCGCCTCGATCTGGAAGAGGCCCATGAAGTCCGCGGCTTCCTCGATGTCGTCGATGATGTCGTCGAGCTGGGTCGCGAGGGCGTAGACGTCGGAGCTGTCGACGCTCTTCGCCGACTCGATGTTGAGCCGCCTGACGATCTCCTGGGTGATCCGGTCACCCTCCTGCTCCGCTTTCAGGATCTCGCGGGCGATGTCCTTGTCCTCCGGCCAGGTCTCGAACATCTGCTCCAGCAGCTGCGCCCCGCGGAGGATGTTGGCGCCGGCCTCCGCCAGCAGCTCGAAATAGACCGCATCCCGGCTTGTCACCGAGCGGAGCGCCACCGGTGGCCAAGCTAGCAGAGGCCCCACCCGCCGCGAAAGGGTCAGACGCGGCGAGCTAGCCACGAACCGCGGCCGCCTGCTCGGCCCGCTTCGAGTGGAGCTCCATCATCTCCCGCTGGAGGTTCCGCGGCTCCTCGCCGTCCGGCGACCGTCGCGACCAGACCCCGTCCTCTCCGAGCTCCCACGAGCTCGTGTTGTCCGCGAAACCGCGGTCGAGCACGTCCAGCAGCTGGGCGCGATTCGCGTCCTCCTCGACCGGGCTGACCAGCTCGACCCGGTTGTAGAGGTTGCGCGGCATCAGGTCCGCGGAGCCGATGTAGACGCAGGTCTCGTCGGGTCGCTCGAACGAATAGATCCGCGAATGCTCGAGGAAGCGGCCGACGATCGAGACGACCCGGATGTTCTCCGAGACGCCCTCGACCCCTGGCCGCAGCGCACAGATGCCCCTTACATTCAGGTCCACCTCGACGCCGGCCTGCGAGGCGCGGTAGAGCGCCCTGATACAGGGTGGATCGAGGAGGGAGTTCATCTTCATCCTGATCCGGGCCGGCTGCTCCGGCGAGTGGGCCTCGATCGTCCGCTCGATCTGCTCGACGATCCCGTCCTTCAGGTTGAACGGGGCCACCTTCACCTTCCGGTAGCCGCTCGGCCGCGCGTAGCCGGTGAGGAAGTTGAACATCTCGGCGATGTCGTCGCCGATCTCGGGGTTGACGGTGAAGAGGCCGAAGTCGGTGTAGATCCGGGCGGTCTTCGGGTTGTAGTTCCCGGTGCCGATGTGGACGTAGTTCCGCACGCCGTCGCCCTCGCGCCGCGCGACGAGGATGCACTTGACGTGGGTCTTCAGGCCCGGGATGCCGTACACCACGTGAACGCCCGCCTCCTCGAGGGCCCTGGCCCAGCGGATGTTCGCGCTCTCGTCGAAGCGGGCCTTCAGCTCCACCAGGCAGACCGCCTGCTTCCCTCGCTCCGACGCCTCGATCAGCCCCGGCACCAGCGGGGAATCGGCGCTCGTCCGGTAGACGGTCTGCTTGATCGCGAGGACGTTCGGATCCTCCACCGCCTGCCTCACGAAGCGCTCCACGGTGCTGGAGAACGAGTCGTACGGATGGTGGACGAGGATGTCGCCCTTCCGCATCGCGGCGAAGACGTCGACCTCCCGGTGGCGTGCGGCTGCCCTGCTGGAGCTGAGGCGGCGTCACCCCCTTCCAGGGCGGGTAGCGCAGCTCGCGGAAGCCCTGGATCGAGTAGATGTCCGCGAGGTCGTCGATGCCCAGGAGGCCCGGGACCTCGTACAGCTGCCGGTCCTCCTCCAGCTCCATCGCCTCCACGAGCTGCTCGCGAAGGCGCGGCTCCATGTCGGGCGACACCTCCAGGCGGACGACCTCGCCGAAGCGCCGCCGGCGGACCTCCTCCTCGACCGCCAGCAGCAGGTCGTCGGCCTCGTCGGAGACGTCGTAGTCGGTGTCCCGTGTGACCCGGAAGCAGCGAGTGGTGGACGATCTCCATCCCCGGGAAGAGGTCGTCGAGGTTGGCGGAGATCACCTCCTCCAGCGGCACGAAGGTGTTTCCGTCCCCGATCGGAAGGAACCGGCGCAGGAGCTCGGTTGGGACCTTGACCCGCGCGGCGACCTCCTCGTCCTTCTCGGGGTTCCGGAGCAGGACGCCGATGCTGAGCGAGAGGTTCGAGATGTACGGGAAGGGCCGGCCGCGGCCGATCACCAGCGGGGTCAGCGCGGGGAACACCTGGCTCTGGAACAGGTGCTCGACCTGCTGGCGCTCGGAGTCGTCCGCGTCCGCGAGGGCGATGATGCGGATCCCGTGCTCGGCCAGCGCCGGCTTGATCTCGTCCTCGAAGCACCGGTTGAGCCGCCCGCGCAGGCCGATGACCCGGTCGCGGATCACGTCGATCACCTGGGCCGCAGCCATCCCGTCCGCGCCCCGGCCGTCCGTCTTGTTCTCCACCTGATCGTGGAGCCCGGCGACCCGGACCATGAAGAACTCGTCCAGGTTGTCCTGGTAGATCGCGCAGAAGTTCACCCGCTCCAGCAGCGGGACACGGGGATCCTCGGCCAGCTGGAGAACGCGGTCGTTGAAGTCCAGCCAGGAGAGCTCCCGGTTGAAGTACAGGGACGGGTCGCTCAGATCGACGCCGGCGGGCTTCGCCGCTCCAGTCTCGGGCGTCGCGGTCGCCTCCCCGTCCACCGCCGCGCCGCTCGATTCGGTGGTCGTCTGAGCGAGCTCGTCGGTCACTGCCCCCACGATAGCGGCGGGCGACTAGGCGGCTCTGACGAGCCGGATGCGAGGCTCCTCGGCCAGTGCGATCACCCGGTCGTACCCGTCGGCGAGCTGCGCCATCGCCGCCTCCCAGGTGCGGCCGCGGGCCGCCTCCAGCCCCTGGCGCCCCAGCTTCGCGCGCCAGGCGGGGGAATCGGCGAGCTGGAGTCGGCCACTCGAGGCGACCCTCTGGGGTGAACCGCCGCTCGGCCACGTCGCCGCGCGGCTCGCGGACGGGACCCGAATCGGCTGGCGCCGCAGCGACTGGTCCGTGACGCCGCAGCGCCCGGTGAGCTTCCTCGAGCAGCCGGGCTAGGCCGGCGGCTCCGGGGTCGGACTCGCCGGTCGCGGCTGCTCGCGGCCGCGCCGGTCCGCCTCGGCCTCCCTGAAAGCCCGCTCGCGGTCGAGCCGCGCCTGCTCGGCCTGCGCCTCGGCCTGGCGCGCCGCGCGCTCGGCGGCCTCCGCCTCGGCGCGGGCCTTCTCGGCCGCCTTCTCGGCCCGTCGTGCCTCACGCGCACGGTGGAGGTAGCCCTCGACGGCCCGGTCGAGCCGCACCCACGTCTGCTCATGCCGCCCCCAGAATGCGTGGAACCGGTCATCCAGGACCCCGCGGCGAGCCTGGAGGTAGACCGCAAGGACGTCGAGGCCGCGGTAGGCGGTCCGGTTGGGAGCATGGGCGGCCAGTCGCGGGGCGAGGTCAGGTGCCTTGTCCGCCCGCGAGCGGATCGCCTCCGCGTCGCTCGCCTGAAGCGCCTGCAGATGCGTGCGGACGCGCGGCAGCATCACGTCGCAGTCGTGGATCTCGCCGAGGATGTCCTGGAGGTCCCGGGCTCGCCGGCGAGCCGCGTCGGCGGGCCTGCCGAAGCAGAACCCGGTGACCTCGAGGACGTAGCGAAGCCGCTTCGCCGCGATCCGCATGTCGTGCTGCGCCTTCACCTTTCCCTCGAGCGCCTTGGGCGCGAGCGACCGCATCTCATCGAGCCTGACCTGCACGATCCTCGCGGCGTTCTCCCCCAGTGCTCGCGACGGCTCCAGCTTCTTCACCGGCCGCGGCTTCACGCCGGCACCTGTCCGGCGCCGGCGACCAGCCGGTCGATGCTCGCGCTGAGCGCCGCCAGGCTCTGCTGCTCGACCAGGGGAGCGAGCCCGTCGTTCGCCTCGGACTGCTCCTCGCGGAACGTCTGGATCAGCGACGCGACGCCACGGCGATCGGGCGCCGGCATCTGCTCGTTGAACTCATCGAGAGCGACGATCGCGACGTCCCGGTCCCGCCGCTCGCCGAGAGCGTCCGCGAGGCGCTTCACCTCGCGGAGGGCCTCGCCGTATTGCTCGGGCTGGAAGCAGGGCTCGAAGATCTCGAGCGCGGCCCGGAGACGACGGGTGGTCACGCGCATGTCGTGAACCCGTTCGATGTCGCCGGTGTCGAGCACGCCCTCGGCGTGCTCCATCAGCTCGGCGGCGCGAACCGCGACGATCCTGGCAGCCGCTTCCGCAAACGAGTCGTCGGGGGACAGGTCTGGGATCGGCCTGGGCTTAGCCATCAGCGGGTGAGACACCGTAGCGCGGCGGGGCCGCAACTCAATGGAAACAGCACGGGCCGGGGATTCTCTACGATCGGTCAGCGACCGATCTCGGCCGACTGGAAGGGAATTTCCCCGGGCCGATTAGTTTCGCACCGCCGCTCGGTCTTTGAAGGAGTACGGAAGCGACACAGGGGTGACGATGACGCACGCAAACCACACTTGCGATCGAGGCCACCGGCCTGGAGAAGTCCTTCGGCGATACGAAGGCCGTCTGCGGCGTCGACCTCGCGGTCGGCCGCGGGAGCGTCTACGGCATGCTCGGCCCGAACGGGGCCGGCAAGACGACGACGATCCGGATGCTGGCGACGCTGCTTCGCCCGGACGGCGGCGAGGCCCGGGTGCTCGGCCACGACATCGTTCGCGAGGCGGACGAGGTGCGGCGCGCCGTAAGTCTCACCGGCCAGCTCGCGTCGGTCGACGAGGACCTGACCGGGCGCGAGAACCTGATCCTGATCGGCCGGCTGCTCGGCTACGACCGCCCGAAGGCGAAGTTGCGCGCGGACGACCTCCTCGACGCGTTCGGGCTCGCGGACGCCGCCGGCAGACTGGTCAAGAACTTCTCCGGCGGGATGCGCCGCCGGCTCGACGTCGCCGCCAGCATCGTCGTGACGCCCGAGCTGATGTTCCTCGACGAGCCGACCACCGGTCTCGACCCGCGGTCGCGGAATCAGGTCTGGGACATCATCCGGGCGCTCTCGGGCACCGGGACCACCGTGCTGCTCTGCACCCAGTACCTCGACGAGGCCGACCAGCTGGCCGACGGAATCGCGGTGATCGACCAGGGACGGGTGATCGCGGAGGGTACGCCCGCCCAGCTCAAGGCCTCGGTCGGGTCCGGCGCTCTTCACATCAGGCTGCTCGAGCCCGAGCAGCGCCCGAGCGCGGAGCCGATCGTCGCCCGCATCCTGGACTCCGAGGTGCACTTCGAGGCCGATCCGGCCGCCCTCTCGGCTCCGTGCGGGAGCGCCGATCTGGCCGCCGAGGTCGTCGGTGAGCTGACCCGATCGGACATCGCCGTCGCGAACTTCTCACTCGGACAGCCCAGCCTGGACGAGGTCTTCCTCGCCCTCACCGGGCACACGGCCGAGGACCAGGCGGCCGAGGACCAGGCAACTGAGGTGAAGGAGGCAGCATGAGCGCCCCCGAGACCCAGGCCGCCCAGGCCCTCGACCTGCGCGAGCCCGACATCCAGAAGGCGCTCGCCTCCGAGCGCCCGCCGCGAGCGAGCGCGCTCTCCGCGGCGCTCACATTCGGCTGGCGCGGGATGCTGAAGGTGAAGCACGTGCCCGAGCAGCTCCTGGACGTGACGATCACCCCGGTGATGTTCGTCCTGCTCTTCACCTACCTGTTCGGCGGCGCGGTCGCCGGGTCGACCGGCGCCTACCGCGACTTCATCATGCCCGGGGTCCTGGTCGTCGCTGTCACGTTCACGACGGTCTACTCGGGGATCGCGATCAACACCGACCTCACGAAGGGGGTCGTCGATCGCTTCCGGTCGCTGCCGATCTGGCCCTCGGCCCCGCTGGTCGGCGCGCTGCTCGGTGACAGCGTTCGCTACCTGGTCGCCGCGACCGTGATCATGGTCGTCGGGCTGATCCTCGGCTTCCGGCCCGATGGCGGCGTCCCCGGCGTGCTCGCGTCGATCGCGCTCGTGGTCGTATTCGCCTTCGGCCTCTCCTGGGTGTTCACGACGATGGGGCTGCTGATGCGCTCCCCGAACGCGGTGATGAACGCCGGGTTCATGAGCATCTTCCCGCTCACGTTCCTGAGCAACGTCTACGTCGAGCCGGAGACATTGCCGGCCGGGCTCGAGGCGTTCGTAAACGTCAACCCGATCTCGATCCTGACCGACGCCTGCCGGAGCCTGATGGCCGGCGACTCGGCCGGGGGCGACATCGCGATCACGCTCGCGGTGGCCGCCGGGCTGACGGCGGTGTTCCTGCCGCTGACTACCCGCCTCTACAAACGGGCCGTAGCCTAGGCCGCGAGCTTCTCGCGGGATGCCGTTCAGGAGCGTGAGGATGATCCCCTCGCGCAGGCCGCCCTTGCCGATCTGAAGCGGCTGGCCGAGCATCTGGGAGAACTTCTCGAGCAGGAGGACGCCGGCGGGAAGCAGCTTCACCCGGCGTGAGTCGAGCTCGAACCGCTTCGCGACGTCGTAGATCTCGTCGCTCGAGAGCACGCGGACGGCCCGCTCCAGCGTCTCGTACTCGAGAACGGCGCCGACCAGGGTCCGCAGCGAGGTGGCGCTGCCACCGACCGCGACCGCCTGATCCGGCTGCTCGAGCTCGACGCCCTCGAAGAAATCCGAGATGTGATCACGGAGGCTTCGGATCTCGCCCGCCGACGGTGGGTCGGACTCCAGGTGGTCCTCCGCCAGCGACCCTGACCCGATCTTGAACGACTTCACCTCGGTGACCCCCTCGGCGATCGTCCCGTAGACCACCTCGGAGGATCCTCCGCCGACGTCGACGACCGCGACGTTGCCCTCGACCGGGTGGCCCAGGGACTTGGTGGCCCCGATGAACGCGAACCGCCCCTCCTCCTCCTCGCTGAGCACGTCCACCTCGACCCCGGCGATCTCCTCGATCTCGCGGACGACCTTGTCGCGGTTCTTCGCCTCGCGGATCGCGGCCGTGGCCACCGTCTTGATCACCTCGGCCCCCATCTCGTGGGCGAGCCGCACCTGGGTGCTGACCACCTCGGCCACCTCGGCGACCTTCTCGGCGGTGAGCTCGCCCTCCTTGCTCGCGCCCTTCCCGATCCGGGTGTAGGCGCGCTGCTCCATCACCTTGCGAAGCTGCCCCTCCTGGGGCTCGGCGACGAGCAGCCGCGTCGTGTTCGAGCCGATGTCGATCGCCCCGCAGAGCATCGCCGCGAATACTCGCAGGGCCGCCGGATAAGGGCCCAGTGAACGTCGGTTTCGCCTCGGCTATGCGTCGAGCGGGGCGCCGATCAGCGCCAGGCGGCGGTTCAGAGCGCCGACGGCGAACTCGGCGAGGGCTCCGTCCTCGACCCCGAGCACGTCCCACGCGCCCTCACCCGGTGGCGAGACCGACTCGGCCACGGCCGGGAGAAGCTCGCGGATCTGGTCGCGGATGATGTCCGGCGTTGGCCGGGTCGGCCGCGACCGCCTCGCGCAGGAACCACGTCCCGTAGGCGATGTGCCGCTGCTCGTCGGCGGCGATCCGCCCATAGCCATCCGTAAAGCCGGGAAGCAGGTCGTGCTCGCCGAGGTAATCGAGGATGAAGTGCGAGGCGGTCAGGCCCAGGGTCCCCTCGATCACCATGTGGTAGATCGTCACGAACCGGACCTTCGCCTCGCGATCGGCCGGGTCGCGGCGGAGCCGGTCGTGCGCGTTCACCAGGGCCCGGTCGAAGACCGCCTCGAAGGCCTCGCCGAGGACCTCACGAGCGCGGGCGACGTGGGCCGCGATCGCCGCCGGGTCGGCGATCACCTCGTTCTGGAACCGCGCATAGAACTGCATGTGGCGGACCTCGTCGACGAGCTGGGTGGAGAGATAGCTCCCCTCCTCCTCGTCGTCCTGCGCGAGGACGAGGCCGCAGAACTGCGTCGAGATCCGCTCCTCGGCGACCATCAGGGAGCTGAGCGCGAAATGCAGCAGCTGCCGCTCCGCCTCCTCGAGCCCGGCCCAGTCCGCCGGGTCCCGGCTGAGGTCGATGTCCTGGGAGGCCCAGTGGGCGTGCTCCCAGTCGAGGTAGAGCTGCTCGGGGTCCTTCAGGGCCAGCGTCGGTGCTCATGCGGCGGGGATCTCTCGCCCGGATGATCGCGGAGCCCGCCTGGTCGTGGACCCGGTGGGTCTCGCGGACCTCGACGTCCTCGAAGCCGGCGCGCCTCGAGCTCCGCTCCGGAACTCCTCCTCGGTGAGGGCGCCCGCGATGCAGCCCGTCCACTGCGCCATGTCGCGCCGGGTCTCCTCGTCCATTCCGGCGTCGGCGACGATGTCGGTGACCGCGAACCGGCCGCCCGGCCGCAGCACCCGCGCCGCCTCGCGGAAGACGGCGGGCTTGTCCGCGGAGAGGTTGATCACGCAGTTGGAGATGATCACGTCGACGGAGTCGTCCGGCAGCGGGACCGCCTCGATCGTCCCCTTCAGGAACTCGACGTTCTCGACGCCCGGCCTCGCGCTGGTTGCGCCGGGCGAGCTCGAGCATCTCGTCGGTCATGTCGAGGCCGTAGGCCTTGCCGGTCGGGCCCGACGCGCGCGGCGGAGATGAAGACGTCGATCCCGCCGCCGGAGCCGAGGTCGAGGACGATCTCGCCCTCGTGGAGCTCGGCGACCGCCGTCGGGTTGCCGCAGCCGAGCGACGCCAGCTTCGCGGCATCGGGAGCTCGTCGCGCTCCCGATCGCGTAGAGCCCGCAGCCGAACGTCTCGCCGCCGCACGCGTCCGGGACATCGGTCCGCAGCCGCAGCCTCGGACGCCTCCGCGGCGGCCGCAGCAGGCGCCGCCCTCGTCCACCGAGTCGCCGCGGCGCGTAGCGCTCGCGGACCGCCTCGCGGATCTCTTCCTTCGACTTCAGTTGCTCAGCCATGCGCTCAGCTCCTTCAGTGAGTCGGGGTTGACGTAGTAGTAGGCCCAGAGGCCGCGCCGCTCGGAGCCGACGATCCCGGCCTCGCGCAGCACCTTGAGGTGGTGGGAGACCGTCGGCTGGGAGAGGTCGAAGAGCGGAACGAGCTCGCAGACGCAGACCTTGCCGGCGTGCTTGCGGAGGACGTCGACGAGCTGCATCCGGATCGGATCGCCGAGCGCCTTCGCGATCGCGCCCATCCGCTCGGCCTGCTCACGCTCGATGTCCGGATAGACGACCGGCTCGCAGCAGGGCTCCCCGGCGGGGCGCTTCTGCTTCGGGCGCCATCTGCAGATCGACAGCCATCTATATACATATATCGATTGAACTGATGTTTGTCAATGTAATACGATCGGGCGTGGTAGGAAGCAGAGTGAGAGGAGACGCGATGAAGTACGTCCTGTTCGTCTGCACCCAGAACGCCGGCCGCTCCCAGATGGCCCAGGCCTTCTTCGAGCGGCTACGCCCCCGACGATGTTCGTGCCGAGTCCGCCGGCTCCGAGCCGGCCGACCGGATTCATCCGGCGGTCGTCGAGGTGATGAAGGAGCGTCGCATCGACCTCCGGCAGCCGGAAGCCGAAGCGGCTGACGCTCGAAATGCAACTCCATGCCGACTGGGCGGTGACGCTCGCCTGCGGCGAGAAATGCCCGTTCGTGCCCTCGCGTAGTCGAGGACTGGGACGTCGGTGACCCGGCCGGCAGGCCGATCGAGGAGGTGCGTGAGATCCGGGACGAGATCGAGACGCCGCGTCAACGGACCTGATCGAGAACCGGCTCGAGCGAGATTCGCGAGGACCGCCGCCAGCACCAGCATCGGATGGGACAGCTCGTCCCCGGGCTTGTCGAGGAGTTCGGTGAGCGGCTCTCCGACGAGGAGATCCGCGGATCGCCGACGAGATCCTCGAGTCATACGAGGAGGTCCCGGTTCGATCGTTCGTGATGACGCTGGCGAACCGGCGAGCGCGCGAGATCCTCAAGAAGAGGAGCGCCGCGACGCCCGCGTAGCGGCATCTTTCGTTCGCGCCCCGCGCACATTCACAGCCTCTTCACGGGATCCGCGAGGACCCGTCGTACCTTCGAACCGATGGCGATCAGCGATCGGACCGCGGGGAAACGGGCGCTCCTGAAGGGGCCCTCGCGCTTGGGCTCAACATCCCGTACGACTGGTGGCCCTCCGCCGCGATCCTGAAGGAGATCGAGGCGGCCGGGTTCCGCTACGTCCAGGTCCCATCCCCCCCGTCGTCCGTTCTCTCCAATCCGCGTGAGCTGATCCTCCATGCCCAGTCGCTCGCCGACATCCTCGACACCGCCGGGCTGCGACCGCTCCTGCATGGACCCGGTCCTTCAGCGTCGGCGACTGCGACCGGCGATCGGACCTTCGAGGGCCTGCTCGCCTACGCGGCAGAGATCAATTCATCCCACGTCGTCTACCACGCGCGAACCTGCCCGACGAACCGGCCAGCGAGGACGCCAGGCTGGCCGAGGTCCGGTCGCTGGCGGAGCTCGCCCGGCGCGCCGAGCGACTAGGCTGATCATCGCGCTGGAGAACCTCGCTCCCGTCTTCCCCGCGCGACGCGCTCTCGTTCACCCCGATGCTCCTTCGGACGATCGCGAAGCGGATCTCCTCGCCGTCGGTCGGCCTCTGCATGGACGTCGGGCATGCCAACGTGGTCGCGTCGATGCGCGCACCGACCCGCTCGAGCTGATCGAGCCGGCCCTCGACAGGGTCGTCCTCTTCCACCTCCACGACAACCTCGGCGCCCGCCGCGGCGATCACGGATCGCCCGAGCTCGACCCGTTGCGGCTCGACCTCCACCTGCCGCCCGGCCGCGGCACGGTTCCCTGGAACGCCTTGCGCCCTCTGTCGCTCGCAAGCGGGCGCCGCTCGTGCTCGAGGTCCATCCGCCGCGCCCGTCGGCGGCCCACCTCTTCGATGCGGCCGCTGCGGGCGGTGGCTCCGCCGCCGGTGCCCGCGGTCGCGTAACGTTCGCGGCATCGAGGTCACGGATTTCTTCGCAAACTCGTCACCTTCCGGTAACGCGCGCGCGCAGAGGCTGACCGGAGAATCCGATGACGGAATGGCGGCCTCCAGCAGGGGACGCGCGCGCGGGTCGATCTCGGCGATTGCACCGGGAGCAGCGGTGGCCCTCGTGCTCGGCTGGATCCTCGTCACCCGCGGCGGCGAGATCTTGGCGGCTCTCGTCGCCTGCCCGCCCTGGGTGATCGTGGGGGCGGTCCTCGCCCACACCCTCACCCTGTTTCTCCGAACCGAGGCTTGGCGAACCGTGCTCGCCGCTGCGGGGGGCGCGGCGCTGACGACGAGGACACTTCACGCGGCCAACGCGGGCGCCTTTCTCGCCGGCACGGTCCAGGGGCACGCGGCGATGCCGGTCCGGATCGGCCTGCTCCGGCGACTTCGGGGGGCCCGACTGCCCCGGGGTCACCCAGATCGCCCTGGCCGACGGGCCGATCTTCCTGCTCGAGGTGTGTCACCACCGCGATCCTCGTCGCGGTCGCGGCGACCGCCGTCCCGGCGATTCCGGACTGGGTGCCGGCGGTGATGCTGGTGGCTGCGGTGGCGGCGCTCCTGGCTCTCCGCGCTCGTCCATCAGACGCTTCCAGCGATCGTCCCCTTGCCGGCGGACTCGCGGTCCTCGCCGACCCGCGGCTGCGAACGCGGCTGGTGGCCGTCGTCCTGGCCTTCACCGCGGTTGCGCTCGTTCGCACCTGGATCGTCCTGACCGGCTTCGGGCTTCCCTCCGATCCCGCCGCCGTCGCACTGGTCCTGTTCTCGATGGGGGCGATCGGGCTCCTCCCGATCGGGGTCGGCACCGGACCGACGGCGCTACGGTGGCTGCGCTTGGCACGACCAGCGTCGCCGGCGGCAACGGCGGCCGGGATGGTGGTGAGCGCCGCCACCGTTCTCGCCGTCCTGATCTATGCCGGAGTCTGCTGGAGCTTCGGCGCCCGGTTCATCGCGGGACGCCCGGTCGAGGACGGGGAGCCGGCCGAGGTCATTCCGCTCCCCCTGCCGGGCGCGAGGGCAGGTCGAGCCCGAGGTGGATCTCGCGGCTTAGCTGGCCGGTGCCGGAGTGCCACCCGGGTGGGAGGCGTCCTCGAACTCCCGGAACAACCCGGTGACGACGAAGGCGACCTGCTCGCCGATGTCGACCGCGTTGTCCCCGATCCGCTCGATCGCGCGGGCGACGAGCATCATCGTCATCGCCCACTCGCGGGTGTCCTGATCCTCGCCGACCTGGACGGCGAACTGGAAGCACTCCTTGTTCAGGTCGTCGATCAGGTCGTCCTGGCGGACGAGGTCGCGGGCGAGCTCGACGTCACGGCCCTGCGAACGCCTTCTTCGCCTGGGAGGTCATCGAGCGGGCCTGCTTTCCCATCCGGATGATCCGCTCGACCATGTCGTCGTGCTGGGGAGCGTCGTGCCCGGTCAGGGGGATCACCTTCGAGATGTTCACGCACTGGTCGCCCATCCGCTCGATGCTGTGCATCACATGGAGCAGCGCCGAGATCAGGCGCAGGTCGGTCGCGACCGGCGCCTGCGTGGCGAGCAGCGTGAGGATCTCCTGATGGACCTCCAGGTAGCGGCCGTCGATCCGGTCGTCGTCGGCGACGACGAGCTGCGCGAGCTCGATGTCCTGGTGCTCGACGGCCTCGAGCGTACGGTCCAGCGACTGAACGACCATGTCGAGGCCCTCGAGCGCGCGCTCCTCGAGGCTGTCCAGCTCCTCCTGGTAGTGGAGCCTGGTCGTCTCCGGCATCAGCCCACCTTCCCGGTGACGTAGTCCTCCGTTCGGCGATCGGAGGGATTGGTGAAGATCTTCTCGGTCTCGTCGTACTCGACGAGCTGACCCCAGCGGTTCTCCTCCTCGGCATCGAGCTCGACGATCAGGAACGCGGTCCGGTTCGAAACCCGGGCGGCCTGCTGCATGTTGTGGGTGACGATCACGATCGAGTACTGCTCCTTCAGCTCCATCATCAGGTCCTCGATCTTCCCGGTCGAGATCGGGTCGAGCGCCGAGCAGGGCTCGTCCATCAGGATCACGTCGGGATCGACGGCGATGCACCGGGCGATGCAGAGCCGCTGCTGCTGTCCGCCGGACATCCCGTAGGCGTTCTCGTCGAGGCGGTCCTTGACCTCGTCCCAGAGCGCCGCGCGCGCGAAGCGCCTGCTCGACCCGCTCCTTGACGTCGGGGAGCCCAAGCACGCGCGGGCCGAAGGCGATGTTGTCGAAGATCGACTTCGGGAACGGGTTCGGCTTCTGGAAGACCATCCCGATCCGCTTCCGGACCTCGACCGGATCCACCTCCGGCGGCGTAGAGGTCTTGGCCGTGGTAGTAGCAGTGGCCCTCGACGTTGGCGGACGGGATCAGGTCGTTCATCCGGTTGAGACACCGAATCAACGTGCTCTTGCCGCACCCGGACGGCCCGATCAGCGCGGTGATCTCGTTCTCGTGGATCGTCCATCGAGACGTCCTTCACCGCGGGCTTCCCGTCGTAGGAGACCGTCAGGTCCTCGAGCTCGAAGACGGTCCCGCACCCCTCGTGCCCTTGCCGTGGTGACGTGCCCTCCGCGACGCCCGAGACGTCGACTCCGGCGCGCCGGTGCCTGCCGGTTGCGGCTCCCGCCGCCTTCTTTGCCTGTTCAGCCACCTTGTCCAAGACTATCTACCGTCGCTTTCATGACTTCCGTTTATTGACGCGCATCTACCACTGCTGCTCGTAACGATTCCGTAGCCAGATCGCGAACGAGTTCATCGCGAGGAGCACCACCAGCATCAGGATCACCCCGGCCGCCGCGACGACCTTGAACTCGTCCTGGGGCCGCAGCGCGTAGTTGAAGATCTGCACCGGCATCGCGGAGTACCCGCCAGAGAAGGGCTGCGGGTCGAAGGTGACGAACGTCGGCGGCCCCCACCAGCAGGAGCGGCGCCGCCTCCCCGAGCGCCCGCGAGACCGCGAGGATCACACCGGTCGCGATCCCTGGGATCGAAGCCGGCAATACCTGGCGACGGATCGTCTGCCACTGGGTCGCGCCGAGCGCCAGCGATCCCTCGCGAATCGAGGGCGGCACCGCGCGGATCGCCTCGCGCGCGGCGATGATCACCGTCGGCAGCACGAGCAGGGCGAGCGTGAGCGATCCGGCGAGCCACGACGAACCCGAGATCGAACGGGCCGCGGACGAAGAACGCGAGCCCGAGGATCCCGTAGATGATCGAGGGCACCGCGGCGAGGTTCTGGATGTTGAGCTCGATCAGCCGGTTCCACCAGCGGGTGTTGTCGGCGTACTCCTCGAGGTAGAGGGCGGCTCCGACCCCGAGCGGGACGATCAGGACGATCACGCCGGTGATCAGGTAGATGCTGCCGATGATCGCGGGCCTGAAGCCGGCGTTCTCGGGGTTCATCGTCGAGGGGCCCTCGGTGAAGAGATGAGAGCCGAACGCCGGGGCGCCCTTTACGGCCGACTGGACGATCACGGCGACGAGCCCCAGCAGCGCCAGGCCCACGGCGAGCAGAAGGAGTGCAAAGAAGATGTTCCCGCGTCCAGACGTCGCCGCGCGGCTGACGACCCGAGCGACCCACGACCGCCGCCTGGCGCCCCGCGGTTGCCAGCCGGGTCCGTTCCGCCATCCCGGGAGCCCGGGTCTCACTCGTAGACCTCCCGGAATCGACGGACGAGCCGGATCGCGATGGTGTTCATCACCAGGGTCATGACGAACAGGAGGGCGCCGACGGCGAAGATCGTGTCGTAGGCGATCGCTGCCGGTGGAGACGTCTCCGGTCGCGGTCGTGCCGATGAAGGCAGTCATCGTCAGCACCGAGGCCCCGGGATCGAAGGTGGCGTTGGGCGTCTTCCCGGCGGCCAGCAACACGACCATCGTCTCTCCGATCGCCCGGGAGGTGGCGAGCACGATCGAGGCGATGATCCCCGAGATCGCCGCCGGAAGCACGACCCTGGTCGACACCTTCAGCTTCGTCGCCCCGAGGCCGTAGGCACCCTCGCGGAGGCCGCCGGGAACCGACCGCATCGCGTCATCGGAGATCGAGGCGATGATCGGCACGATCAGGAGGCCGATGGCGATTCCGGCGATGCCGGCCGCGAAGGGCGGGGTCTTGATGAATCCGGGGAAGAGGTCACCGATCTCGGGGCTGAGGAAGGTGACCGCGAAGACTCCGAAAGCGACGGTCGGCACACCGGCGAGCACCTCGAGGGTCGGCTTCACGATTCGCCGGACCCCCGGCTTCGCGTACTCACTCAGGTAGATGGCGGAGAGCAGGCCGATCGGGATAGCAACGACGAGGCCCCAGAGGGTCGCGCTCAGCGTTCCGATGACGATGTTGAAGACGCCGAAGCTCGCGTCGGCCTGAAGCGGCGCCCAGTCGTCGAACGAGAAGAAGTCTCCCGGAGAGACCTCGGAGAAGAAGTCCAGGGTCGGGGACAGCAGCGAGATCACGATCGCTGTCGTGGTGATGACCGAGATCACCGCGCAGGCGGCGAGTGCGAACTGGATCAGTCTCTCGCCGCGGCGCGGACGGGCGGCCACCAGGGACCGGGAGGGGTCTCCCCCGCCTGCCCTGGTGGCCGCTATCGAGCCGCCCGCTTCCATGCCGTCCTAACTATCTCGCGTTTCTGCCGCGGTCACCCGGTGGTGGTGCCGCCGCCACCGCCGCCGATCAGGCTCTCCAGCTTGTCCTGCGACTGCTGGAGCTGATCGTCGGTCATCGGGATGAACCCGACCTGCTCCGCGACGGAGTTGATGTTGTCCAGGTAGTACTGGAGGAACGCATCAACCGTCTCGGTCTCCAGCGCCTGCGCCGAGGGATAGACGAACAGCGGCCGGGCCAGGAAGTACGACCCGTCCTGGGCGGTCTCGGGCGCCGGGGCAACGCAGCCGTTGCCGCCATCGATCTCGAGGGCCTTGATCGTGCCCTCGTTCTCCTTGAAGAAGGAGTAGCCGAAGTAACCCATACCGCCCTCCGCGCCGGCGACACCGGTCACGGTGGCGTTGTCGTCCTCGCCGACGTCGTTGTAGTCGGTGCGCTGCGCGCCCTCCTCACCGTTGACCTTCTCGGTGAAGAAGTCGAACGTGCCGGAGTCGGTGCCCGGCCCGTACAGCGCGAGCTCGGCGTCGAACGACGGCTGGAGGCCCTGGATCTCGCTCCAGCTCTTGAGCGTCGACTTCGGCTCCCAGACCTGCTTCAGCTGGTCCGTGGTCACGCAGGTGACGGGGTTCTCCGGGTTGGTGACGACGGTAAGGGCATCGTTCGCAACCTGGATCTCCTCGAACGCGACGCCGCCACTCTCACAGGCCTTGACCTCGTCATCCTCGATCGGGCGTGAGGCGTCGCTGATGTCGGTCTCGCCGGCGCAGAACTTCTCGAAGCCGCCGCCGGTCCCGGAGGTGCCGACCGTGACGTTCACGTCGGGGTTTTCCTCGTTGAATCCCTCCGCGATCGCCTGCGTAAGCGGCGCAACCGTGCTCGAGCCGTCGACGCGGATCTCACCGGAGAGGTCGCTTGCTCCGCCGCCTCCGTCGTCATCGTCGTCATCGCCACAGGCGGCGATGCCAAGGGCGAGGATCGCCGTCGCTGCTAGGACGAACCACAGCTTTCTAGGCATTCTGGAATCCCTCTCTTCTCTTGATTCGGGTTCTGGTTCGAGATTTGGAAAACAGCGCCGGACACTCTCAGGGCGGCGGCAGCATCTTGTTACGTGCCTGTGGCCCGAATGTAAAAAGGGTGTAAAAGAATCAAGAGAGCCCTGTTAGGGCCCTCGACCCACCCTGAGGCAGCTTCAACCCTCCGGCGAGAAGCGGTAGCCGATGCCGGTGTGGGTGTGGATGAAGCGGCGGCCCGGGAGGGCGCGGCTGAGCTTCGCGCGGAGCCGGCCCACGTAGACGTCCACCGAGCGATCGCTCTTCCGGTAGTTGCGCCCCCATACGCTGCTGTAGAGCTCCTCGCGCGTCATCACCCGCTCCGCGTTGTGGGCGAGCTCGGTCAGCAGCTGGAGCTCACGCACGGTGAGCGTCAGGGGACGGCCGTCGACCAGGGCGGCATGGTCCGCCGGCCTGATCTCGAGGCGCCCGGCATATACGGGCGTCAGATCCGCGGCCATGGGCGTGACCCGGCCGACTGGGACGCCGCGGCCGATCGCCTCCATGGACTCCATCGATTCCATGGCGCAGGAGATTCGTCCCTTGCCGCCCCCCAGTAGTTACGGACGAGTGAACTTGCGGTAAATCCGATGTAAAGGAAGGTACGCGGCTCGTGCTTGGGGCGGGCCCCTAGCGGGAGGTCAGTTCGGGCTCGGCGGCCGGATCCTCGACGGTGGAGGGCCCCGCGACACCGACGTCCGCGGCGCCGTCGCCGACCCCTCATAGCGTCGGGATCGAATCGGTAGCCGATGCCGAAGTGGGTGTGGATGTAGGTCCAGTTCGCCGAGTGGCGCTGGAGCTTCTGGCGGAGCTTGCGGACGAAGACGTCCACGGAGCGGTCGCCGTGAGCCATGGCGTACCCCCAGACCTTCTGGTAGATCTCCTCGCGCTCGATCACCTGGCCGTGCGCCTCGGCGAGGAGCTGGAGCAGCTCGAACTCACGGCGGGTGAGGCCGATGCTGCGGCCGCTCACGAACGCCTGGTACTGGTCGGGACGGATCTCGAGCTCGCCCGTGACGAGCGGTCCGACGTCCTCGCGGGAGGTGGCGCGCTTGCGACGGCGGACGACGGCCTCGACGCGAGCCATCACCTCCTCGGGATGGCAGGGCTTGCCGATCCAGTCGTCCGCCCCCAGACGCAGCCCCCGCACCCGCTGCGCGACGGTCGACTGGGAGGTGCAGACGAGAACCCCGAGGCCCGGAATCGCGCCGCAGACCTTCTCCAGGAACTCCCAACCCTGCGGACCCAGAACCGTGAGGTCGACGACGAGAGCGTTGAGCTTCATCGCGACGAGCTCGTCGACGGGGACGCTCCCCGCGAGCACGCGATGCTCCCAGCCGGCCCCCTCGATGCGCTTCCCGAGGACCGTCAGAAATGCGCTGTCGGTGTCGATCACCGCCAGCCTGATGCCTGCTTGATTGTTCATCGAGGCCTTTTCTCGGACCCGCCCTACCCCCAGGGCTCGGATTCCGGTTCGTGAGTCGAGCGAATGATACGGAGGCAGGAGGCGCGTAATGCCGCCCGCAGCCGAAGTTCACCGGTCTTTCACAAGCAAATGCCGCATAAATGGGCCGGTCTGCGTATCCGGATCTTCACACGCAAGGCGGTCCCCGTCGCGAGGATCTTGCGTTACTTTCGAGATTCCTCTCTCGTCAGCGCGCGCGACCCCTCCCTGCCCCGGGTCGCGCGCTTTTTTTTGGGCGACCGCCCGCCCCACGCGCTGTAATCACCTAATGGCGCACCGGCACGGCCACCTCCACACGCCCTCGGCCGACGCCGACGCGCGCCGGCTCGCCGCCGCCTTCGCCCTGATCACGGGGCTCATGGTCGTCGAGGTGGTCGCGGGGATCGTTGGGAACTCGCTAGCGCTCCTCTCCGACGCCGGCCACATGCTGACCGACGCGGTCGCGATCGGGGTCGCGCTCTTCGCGCTGCGGCTGGCCCAGCGACCGCCGGCCGGCAGCTACACGTACGGGTTGAAAAGGGCCGAGATCCTCTCCGCTCAGATCAACGGGGTCACGCTCTTGCTCCTCGGCGCGCTGATCGTCTACGAGGGCATCCGTCGCCTGATCGACCCGCCCGACGTCGAGGGGGCCCTCGTCGTGGTCGTCGCCATCATCGGGATCGGTGTGAACCTGCTCGCGGTGCGGTTGATCGCCGCGGCCGAACGGCGCAGCCTGAACGTGGAGGGGGCGTTCCGCCACGTGCTCACCGACCTGTTCGCGTTCATCGCGACGGCGGTGGCGGGGACGATGATCCTGCTCTGGGAGTGGGAGCGCGCCGACGGGGTCGCCTCGCTCCTGATCGCCGCCTCGATGCTTTGGGCGTCGTACGGGCTGCTCCGGGACTCGGGCCGGATCTTCATGGAGGCGGCGCCGCGCGACCTCGACCCGCAGCGGATCGGCGAGCGGCTGGTGCGGACCGACGGGGTGCTCGAGGTCCACGACCTCCACGTCTGGGAGGTCACGTCGGGAATGCCGGCGGTCTCCGCGCACATGGTCGTTGGCAGGGACGAGGACTGCCACCAGGCGCGCTGGCGGGCGGCCCGCGTGCTGGCCGATGAGTTCGGGATCGAGCACTCCACCCTTCAGGTCGAGCACGAGCAGGGCGATGAGCTGATCCAGATCCAGGACTAGCGGAGCCCCGGTGGCTCAGAAGGTGGCCTCGCGGATCCCACTCGCGATGATGCCCAGCACGAAGAGTCCGAGCACTACTCGATAGATGACGAAGACGTCGTAGCTGTGGGTGCGCACGAAGCGAAGGAGGCCGGCGATCGCCAGGTAGCCGGAGACTGCGGAGGCCAGGATGCCGACGACGATCGGTCCGGCCACATCGTCGGGGAGGCCGTCGCTGATCGCGCCGTACGCCTTGACGACCACCGCTCCCGCGGTCACCGGGACGAGCATCAGGAACGAGATCCGCGCTGCGCCGTCCCTGTCGATCCCCATGAAGCGGGCCGCCGTGATCGTGATCCCGGAGCGGGACGTCCCGGGTGAGAGGGCCAATGACTGCGCGATTCCGAGGATCAGCCCCTGTGTCAGATTGATGTCAGCGACCGTCTCCGTCTGGGGGCGGCGGTCCGCAATCCCGAGCAGCAGCCCGAAGACGATCAGGGATATCGCGATCATCCAGGGCTCCCCGAGGTGCTCGTCGATCCAGTCCTCCCCCAGTCCGCCGACGATCACGGCCGGGATCGTCGCGACCACCACGACCCAGGCGAGCCGCTCATCCGTCGTCTCGATCCGGCGGCGCCGGAGCGTCCTCACCCAGCCGTGCGCCATCCGGCCCAGGTCGGACCAGAAGTAGGAGACGACGGCCGCCAGCGTGCCGATGTGCAGGGCGACGTCGAACGTCTTGTTGAACTCGTCGTTCTCCTCGAGGAACGTGTAGTCCTGAAGCCAGGGAACGAGGATCAGGTGCCCCGAGGATGAGATCGGCAGGAACTCGGTGAGGCCCTGGACGATCCCAAGAAGGAGGGCCTCCAGTTCGGACATCGGCGCGGCATCCTAGGTGACAGCCCCGAAATCAGCGCGAAGACCGCAAATCGGGGCGTTGACCGCAAATCGGGGCGTTGACCGCAAATCGGGGCGCTGACCGGATCCCGGTTCGTTAGATTGCCGGGGATGCGTTCCGGCATCTCGTTCCGTCGCCTCGCCGGCCCGTTCGGTCTGGCGGTCTGCGCGCTGCTCACCCTGGCGCCCGCGGCGATCGCGGCGGACGGCGTCGGCACCTACGGACGGACCGACGACAAGGTCATCACCTTCTTCTGCTTCGGCGTTATCGCGTTCTTCGCGATCCTGGTGACGGTCCTCTCGCTGATTCAGATCCGGCTGGACAACCGCAAGGACAGGCGCAAGGAGGACCTCGAGCGCCTCGGGACGCGCTGAGCTCCGCACGGCATGCGGAGCGCAGGGGACGAGGATCTCGTCGGTTCGGAGGCGCACCCGGATGAGGGTGCGGACCGGTCAACCGACGATGCCCTCGGCGGCGGCGCCTTCGACCCTGGGATCGAGACCGGCTACCTGAGGCGGGCCGCCCGGAAGCATGACCTCGATCCCACCCTGGGCGCGCGGTCCTTCGACCCGGGGGACGCGGCGGGATACGACGAGCGGCGGGCACGCCGGGAGGAGAAACGGCGGGCCCGCGTGGAGCGCGAGCGCCGGCAGCAGCTGATCGAGGACCCTGGCCCCACACGGCTCGCGCGGGGATCGGCGGCTCCCGCGCTCGAGCCCGAACCGCTGCCGGATCCGGAGCCCGCCCCGCGTCCGAAGCCCATCCCCGTCGAGAAGCTCCCGGCCGATCTCGAGCTGGACGAGGAGCCGCGGCAGGTGGCGGAGCTGCGCGCGCTCCGCCCCCAGCGTCGATCGCTGGCCGAGCGCCTCGAGCGGGAGCGGGAGGAGCGCCGGCGCGCCGAGCGCGAGCGGCGCGCGCGGATCGAGCTCGAGCGGGCCGAGCGGGAGCGCGCCGAGCGCGAGAAGCTGGAGCGCCGCCGCCGCGAGCGGGAGGAGCGGCTCCGACGCGACCGTCGGGCTCTGCGGCGAACCAGGCCCATACCCGGACGCATCGAGCCAGCTCGCCCGGTGCCGGGGGTGCTGCCGCCGAAGCGGCCCTCCCCCACGCACCCTCGGCCGGCCCGCCGCCCCGCCCCGGCCGCCGGCGGCTCCCTCATCTGGCCGACCGCCAAGGCGGGGTTCGCCGTCACGCTCATGCTTGCGCTGGCGGGCGTGTTGGGATCGGTGCTGGGTCTTCCGGTTCCCGCCCTCGACAAGGCGACCGGGGACAGCGCGTTGGTCAGCAGTGCGACGCTCTTCGGGGTCGGCCCGGGCACGCCGCCTGGGATGGAGGGCGGGTATGTCTTCCCGGTCGGCGGGGCGGGGCCGGCGAATTACGGCGAGAAGGCGGCCAGGTTCGGCGCAGACCGTTACGGGCACACCCATCAGGGACAGGACGTCTTCGCGAACCCGGGGACCGCTCTGTTCGCGGTGCGTGACGGCGTAGTGATCGACGGCGCCAGCGGAAGAGACTTCTATGCCTACGGGGGCGGACACGCGATCGTCATCTACAGCCCGTCCGACGACCGCAGCTACGTCTATCTCCACATGCGAACGCCGACGCATCTCCACGCGGGGGACCAGGTTCGGGCGGGCCAGAGAGTAGGCGAGGTCGGCTGCACAGGGTCGTGCGATGGCCCCCATCTCCACTTCGAGATCCGAGAGGGCAAGGTCGCTTTCGGTCAGCGGACCAGGCCGGTCGACCCGTTGCCGTACTTGCAGCAGTGGGAGCGGTTCGGCGCGCAATAGGATCGCGTCATGCCCGAGGTCACCTACGAGCGCCGGGGCGCCGCCGGGGTGCTCACGATCGACCGGCCGGAGCGGCGCAACGCGGTGGACCCCGCGACTGCGGATCAGCTCCTCGCCGCCTACCGCGAGTTCGAGGGTGACGACGACGCGCGCATCCTGATCCTCACCGGCGCCGGCGATGAGGCCTTCTGCGCCGGAGCCGACCTGAAGTCGGTAGCCGCTGCGATCGACGACAAGGGGATCGCGGAGCAGTGGCTGAAGCCCCGCCCCGAGGGGCCGCTGGGCTTCACGCGCGTCACCTCGCCGAAGCCGACGATCGCAGCGATCACCGGCTGGGCCCTGGCGGGAGGGCTCGAGCTCGCCCTGTGGTGCGATCTTCGGATCGGAACGGAGACGGCGAAGCTCGGCTTTCCCGAGCGTCGCTGGGGGGTGCCGCTGATCGACGGCGGAACGCAGAGGCTGCCGCGGATCATCGGAATGGGCCGCGCTCTCGACCTGATCCTGAGTGGCCGGATCGTCGACGCTGAGGAGGCGCTGGCGATGGGCTTGCTGACGGAAGTCGTCGGGCCGGGACAGCATCTGGACCGGGCGCTCGAGATGGCCGAGGGCCTCGCGCGCTTCCCTCAGGAGACGATGCTCGCTGACCGCCGCTCGGCGCTCGAGGGATTCGGCAGGACGCTGGAGGAGGGGCTCGCGCTCGAGGCCGCGATCGGCGGATCGGTCAGCGGCGTCGGCGTCGAGGGGGCAGCCCGCTTCGCCGCCGGCGAGGGGCGTGGCGGCGAAGGCGCCGGCGTCTAGGCCATCTTGCTACGCGCGGAATGATGGGAGCAGGCGCTTCTCGGTCTCGCCCTTCACCTGGGCGATCACCTCGACGTGGCCCTCGAGGGGGGTGCCGCGAAGCTTCGAGCCGAGGAGATCGTCCACCTGGAAGATCCCGGCCGAGTTGTTCATATCGATCTCCACCTTGACCGGCCGCTCGTCTCCAGGCTCGATCCGGATCTCGTCGATCGCGGCGGCCGACAGCGCGTGGATCCCGTGGTGGCCGCCCTCGACCGGGAGCCGCGAGCGGCCCTCCGCCATGTCGAGTGCGTCCGCGACCCGGACGACGCCGGCCTCGACCGTGTACGGCTCCCCCTTGCGGCGGTGGCCGATGATGGCGTGCAGCGTCTCGGACACGATCACCGTCCGTTGCGGATCGTCGTAGCACCCATCGAGCAGCTGGTGCAGCCGCGGCTCAGCGAGGAAGAGGCTGTAGTTCTCGTGGTCCTTGCGGTGGATCGACATGCCCACGTCGTGCAGCAGTGCGCCTCCGGCCACGACGACCTCGGCGTCACGGTCGCGCATCCCGTGGTCGGCCACCATCGCGGGCTCGATCCCCGCCTTGACCAGCAGGCGCAGCAGCCGCAGCGAGATGTTCAGCACGACCTGGACATGGACCCACGAGTGGTCGGACATTCCCAGGCGCTCGGAGGTGAGCTGCGCCATGTACCACCAGGCCCGCACCCTCTCGTCTTCGTTCACTGCGTCCAGGAATCGCTCCAGCCTGCGGTTTCCCCGCGTCGGGGCATGCACGCGTGCATTCGCGATGGCCTCGCCGATCGAGGTGGCGCGGACGTCAGGGCCCTTTGCTTCCATTGCCTGATCGTTACAGGGGAAGCCGCACCGGGGGGTTTCCATGACGGGACGTCAACTACGCAGTTTCGGGCTATTTGCGGGCTTTCCGACCGCCGATGTAGTTACCGTGAAACCGCTTCGGCTTAAGGAAACCGGATGACCGTCTGTTCGAACACAGGCCTGTCAGTTCCGGAGTGCTCGTGTCACGCCTGCGTCAAGGCACAGATCGAGCGCCACATGCCGTCGTTGCTGGACACCGGCGAACACGAGGTCACGATCGACGCCGACGGCGCGGTCGTCGCGCGCTTTCCTCGCCTTCGCCTCGGCAGCCGCCGGCGCCGCCGGCGCTTTCGCCGAGTGGCGTAGTCACCGGGCGCCGCTACCCACCCAGAACCTTGATCACGAGCCGCTTCGAGCGGCGGCCGTCGAACTCGCAGTAGAAGACCGCCTGCCAGGGGCCCAGGTCGAGCCTGCCCTCGGTGATCGGCAGGATCACCTGATGGTGGACGAGCAGGTTCTTCAGGTGGGCGTCACCGTTGTCCTCGCCGCCTCGGTGGTGGCGGTAGTCGCCCGGATCCGGAAGCAGCTGCCGGGCGACGTCGTTCGCCGGCTCCTTCCAGCTGGGCGGCGCAATCTTGTCGAGCCATTCGAGTGTGTCCTCGTGCAGTCCGGGCTCGTCATCGTTGACCCAGACCGCGGCCGTGATGTGCATCGCCGAGACGAGGACCATTCCCTCAGCCACTCCGGATGCGTCGACCGCGCTCTGGACGTTCTCGGTGATCCGGACGAACTCCCGCCGCTCGTCCGTGTTGAAGGTCATGTACTCCGTATGCGCGCGCAAGGGCGCCTCCTTTCGTTTCCGGGATGATGCCCAGATGGCGGGCCTGCTCTCTCTGGAGCGTCGAGACGAGGTCGCGATCGTCACACTCCAGCGACCGGAGAGGCGCAACGCCTTGTCGATCGACCTGAGGGTGGAGCTGGCTGAATCGTTCGGCGCCCTCGGCGACGATGTGGGCGTCGGAGCGGTCGTCCTTACGGGGGCCGGACCAGCCTTCTGCTCGGGGATGGACACGACCCAATTCGGGGGCGACCGGGCCCACAAGGAGCGGCTCGTGGAGACAAGCATCGCCTGCTTTCGCGCGGTCGGCCGTTGTCCCAAGCCCGTGGTCGCAGCCGTGAACGGCCCGGCGCTCGCCGGCGGCTTCGCCCTCGCCCTGCTCTGCGACCTCAGGCTTGCCGCGGAGGACGCGAGCTTCGGATTCCCCGAGCTGCCGCGTGGGATCCCCCCGAGCTATGCAGCTGCGCGCGCCGCGCTGCCGGCTTCTGCTGCGGCGGAACTGACCCTGACCGGCAGGCTGCTCGACGCTCAGTCCGCCCTGCGGATGGGCATCGTCGGCGCGGTTCATCCGGCGGACGAGCTGATGCCGCGCGCCGTCGAGCTCGCGGGCCGGATCGCGGCCGGCCCGCGCCGGGCCGTCGCCGAGACGAAGCGACGAATCCTGCTCGATCGAGACCGCACCACCGGCCACCTGTTCGAGGAGGAGGAGCGGCTCCTGCGCGAGGCCCTCCTCGGCGACGGGCCCGAGGACACCGCGGCGTAGCGGGTGCTCGGTGAGATCCTTCGATCGGGAGTCCGGCACCGTCAGACTTGGTGGTGATGGAGAGCCTGCGGCTGATCCGGCATTCGTTTCCGGATGACCCCGAGCTCGGCACGGCGGTCTCGGAGACCATTCTCAGGCGCGTCGCGGCCGGCGAGCTCCCGCCTACCGTCCGGATCCACCGCCCGGGAAGGGAGGTCGCATTCGGGCGTCAGGACGTCGCGAGCCACGGCTACGAGACCGCAACCGAGGCGGCTCGCTCGGCCGGATTCGCCGCGGTCGAGCGGCTCGCGGGCGGCCGGGCCGCCGTGTTCCACGAGGGAACGATCGCGATCGCCCGCGCCTACAGCGACCCGCAGCCACCGAAGCGCACCTACGCTCGCTTCGAGGAGATGTCGGAGGTGATCGCGAACGCGCTCCGGAGCCTCGGCGTCGGCGCCCAGGTCGGAGAGGTGCCGGGCGAGTACTGCCCGGGCGCTTACACCGTCAATGCCCGGGGACAGAAGAAGCTCGCGGGGATCGGCCAGCGAATGATCCGGGGCGGTGCTCACCTGGGCGGAGTTGTGGTCGCGTCCGGAGGCACCGAGATCGCCGACGTCCTCGACCCGGTCTACCGGTCACTCGATCTCGACTGGGACAGGACAACATCGGGAAGCGTCGCCGATGAGATCGGCCGGGATGTCGATCGCGGGGAGGTCGAGGAGGCCGTGATCGCCGAGCTCGGCCGCCGCTACGAGCTCATCGACACGGAGCTCGACGAACGAACGATCGACCTCGCCACGCGGCGCGAAGTTTCCAGAAGGCCCTAGCGTCTACACAGCGCCGACGAGACCGCGGAGGATCGGGGCTCTTCGTAGCTCGGCGACGGAGGTGAAGACCTCCTTCGCCCCCGCCTCTCGAAGCTCCGCCTCGGAGAACCCGCCGGTGAGGACGGCGAGGGCGTCGACACCGGCCGCGGCCGCTGCCTTCACGTCCCAGACGGTGTCCCCGATCAGGTACGCGGAGCCGGCCCCGTCGGCCTTCTCCAGCGCGGCCTTCACAAGGTCCGGGTCGGGCTTCGTCCGCTCCACGTCCGCCGAGGTCGTCCACCCGTCGACGAGCTCGCGAGCGTCGAGCAGATCGAGGTAGTGCTCCACCTCCCACTCCTTCGCCGAGCTCGCGAGGACCACCTTGGCGCCGGCCTCCCGGAGGTCCGCGATCAACTCGCGCGATCCCTCCATCGGCTGGACCTCCCCGATGAGCTCCTTGTAGAGCTCCCCCTCGGCGTCCCGGATGCTCTCGCCGATCCTGTCCTCGACCGCACCCCCGGCCAGGGCCCCGACGAGGTGATCGCCCCCCATCCCGATGTGGCGGTGGATCCGCCACAGGGGCAGGGTCACGTCGTGCTTCCGGAACGAGCGGAACCAGGCGATCGTGTGGTGATAGTTCGTGTCGACGAGAGTCCCGTCGACGTCCAGGAGCGCCCTGAGGGTCATCGGAGCGGGATTACCCCGCGCGGGTGACGCGCAACCGTCGTCCCACGCTGACTTCCGTGGTTTGGGGCAGTGCCTGCGGGGAATCCTCCGGCCATGCAGCTTTCACTTCTACTGATCGTGATCGGAATCGTCCTGGCCGTGCTGGTGAATTACGCCATTGGGATCGTCTGCATCCTGGTCGGTCTCGTGCTTCTGATCTGGCCGCGGCTCCGGACTTCCGTCTGACGTTCGGATCAAGCTGTCGCGCTGCGAAAGTGGCGTAGGCTCTTGATCAAAGCGGTGAACGGGGGCGGCAGTGCCCAAGGGAGACAACACCGGCTTCTCCGTGGCGGCACCAGGACGACTGGCCTGGATCTTCGGGTCCTCGCGGAGCGGCAGCACCTGGCTGCTCAGGATGCTCTCCGAGCTCGAGCGCGTCGTCCCGATCGACGACCCGCACCTCGGACATCACCTGGGCGTATGGCGGCCGATCCCCCTCGCCTGGGCGACCGCGAAGGACCCACCGAAGCTCGGCACCCTCGCCGACTTCAAGCGAAAGAAGCGCGACTACCTCTTCTCGGATCGCTACCGCGATCGCTGGGTGCCCCAGCTCCGTGAGCTGATCTCCGCACGCTTCGACGCCCAGGCGCTCGAGGACATAGAGGCGAATGGCATCGAGGACCCCATCGTCGTCGTGAAGGAGCCGGGATCGCACGCCGCCGACACGATCATGGACCTGTTCCCCAACTCCTATCTGATCTTCCTGCTGCGGGACGGCCGTGACGTGGTCGACTCGTGGCTCGACGCCTACCGTGATGGGAGCTGGGCGACGGAGGAGGGCGCCTATCCGCTCGATGATGACGGGCGCCCGGCGCTGATCCGATGGCAGGCGAGCGTCTGGCTGCACCGCACGGAGGTCGTGCAGCAGACCTACGCCCGGACTGATCGGGAGCGACGAGTGCTGATCCGCTACGAGGACATGCGAGCCGATCCCGCCGGCGCTCTCCGTCGCATCGCGGAGCTGATCGGGATCGACCCCGGCGGCGAGAAGCTCGAGGAGATCGCCGCGGACAACTCCTTCTCGCGCGTTCCCGACTCACTCAAGGGCGCCGGGCGCGAGATCCGGCGCGCTCAGCCGGGCGGCTGGGCCAATCACATGTCGCGCGAGGAGATCGTCGTGATGCACGAGATCCTCGCCGACAAGCTCGACGAGCTGGGATATCTACGGCCGGGGGATATCCCGAGTACCAGAAGTCCCCGGGCGGCCTAGCCCTCGCCCGAAGCCGGCTCGCCGCTCGGACGGCGTCGGCCGGCGCGCCTGCCCTCGGGGCCGGGTGCGTGCGTATCGGAGGCGCCGCCCTCCGACTCGTCCTCCCTGGCCGAGCGGCGGCGCTCCGCGGTCATCCCGATGAGCAAGAGGACGCCGATGACCGCCGCCACGATCACCGCAAGCAATGGCGACGCGGCGACGGCGAGGGCCACGACGAACAGAACCGCGACCACGATCAGCCCGAAGCTCAGTCCCGAGAAGGCGTCGTACATGGTGCCTCGCTGATCCCCTCCGGGCGGCCGCTCGAAACTCGCCGGGGGCCCCGACGGTGGCAGACTGCGGACCATGAGGCTGCTCGCGTTCAGCGACCTGCACCGCGATCTCGCCGCTGCACAGGACCTCGCCGAGCGGTCCTCCGAGGCCGACGTCGTGATCGCGGCAGGCGATTTCGCATCGGTTCATGAGGGGCTCGAGGACACGATCGACGCTCTCAGCTCCATCTCGACTCCCACGGTGCTCGTGCCTGGGAACAACGAGACCGAGGAGGCGCTCCGGAGCGCGTGCGAGGGCTGGGACGCCGGGACCGTGCTGCACGGTGAGACGATCGAGGTCGACGGCACGCAGTTTTTCGGGCTCGGGGCCGGGATCCCGATCACGCCGTGGGACTGGAGCTTCGACCTCGACGAGGAGCAGGCGGCGGAGCGGCTCGCGGCGTGCCCGGACGGGGCGGTGCTCGTCGTCCACTCTCCACCGAAGGGCCACTGCGACGAGTCGAGCTCCGGCGATCACCTCGGGAGCGACGCGATCCTTCGCGCGATCGAGGAGAAGCAGCCGAAGCTCGCCGTGTGTGGCCACATCCACGAGTCATGGGGCGCCCGCAGCGAGGTCGGCCCGACGGAGATCATCAACCTCGGCCCCGAGGGCCACATGCTCGAGGTCTAGCACCGGCTCGCGAGCGGTCAATAGAGTTGCGCGCCATGACGAACTGGGAAGACCCACCGCGCAGCAGGGACGAGTGGCGCGTCGAGGTGACGCTCGACGAGGAACAGCACGGCGACTCCCTCAGCGAGGGGCTGCGCAACCTCCAGATCGACGACGAGGCGCGCAAGCGGATCGGGGGCAGCGTGATCGTCACCCGCGACGGTTCCTCGCTCTACGTCTACGCCTGGCACGAGGAGAGCGCGCGAGAGGCCGAGCGGGTGATCCGCGAGCTGATGGAGGAGGATCAGCTCGTCGGCGAGGTGAGGCTGATGCGCTGGCACCCGCTCGCGGACGAGTGGAAGGATGCGGCGGAGCCGCTTCCCGAGGACGAGGCTGCGGCGGCCGAGGAGCTGCGCGCCCATGAGGAGGAGGTCCGGCGCGAGCGCCGCGGCCACCGCGAGCACCCCTGGGAGGTGGTCATCGATCTGCCCGGCCTGCGAGACACCCTCAGTCTCGCCGAGAAGCTGCATAAGGAGGGCCTGGCGGTGAAGCGGCGCTTCCGCTACCTGCTCGTCGGCGCCGACAGCGAGGACCAGGCGATCGAGCTCGGCAAGCGGCTCGAGTCCGAGGTGCCGGAGGGAAGCCACGTCGGCATCCGCGGCAACCCGGACGACATGCCGCTCCCCGCGTTCATCCAGCTCGGCTCGCTCAAGCCCGGTTTCCTGCGCGACCTCGGCCTGTAGCGGCCGTGCGGCGCAGATACGGCCGCGACAGCGTCGAGTTCGGGCGCGCGCTCGCGTTCAGCGACGGGCTGTTCGCGATCGCCATGACGCTGCTGATCGTCGCGATCGCGGTCCCCGAGATCTCGAACGGGGACAACGTCAAGGACCTCGCGGACGCCCTCAATGACCTCACGCCCGAGTTCATCAGCTTCTTCATCAGCTTTGCCGTGATCGGCCGCTACTGGCTCGCCCACCATCAGTTCTTCTCGCTGCTCGAGTCGATCGACGGGGCGCTGCTGGGATTCAACCTGATCTATCTCGCCTTCGTCGCCTTTCTGCCCTTCCCCACCGCACTGCTCGGCGACTACTTCGAGAACCCGCTCTCGGTGGCGATCTACGCCGCGAACGTCGCGGCGGTGAGCGGAATGGAGGTCGTGCTCTTCCGCCACGCTTATCGCGCCGGGCTGCTCAAGCACCGGATCCCGCAGAACGTCTACCGCTATGGCGTCCTGATGTCGTTCTCGCCGGTCCTGTTCTTCCTCATCTCGATTCCCGTGGCATTCATATCGACCACGCTGGCGGTCGCGATGTGGTTCCTTGGATTGCCCTTCGGCATCGTCGCCGAACGCTGGAAGCCGGAGGGGGCCGACGAGCTGCTCTATGGATGACGCCGGCGCGGGCTAGCGCTCGGAGCCGATCACGCGGTCTCGCCCGGCGGCCTTTGCCGCGTAGAGGGCCCGGTCGGCCCGGGCGGTAAGCGCCTCGGCGCTCTCCTCGCCGTCCCACATGCAGACCCCTGCCGAGCACGTCTGCCCCTCCGGCAGCGTCCCGCGAAGCCGCTCCAGCATCGTCGTCGCGTCCTTCAGGGTCGTCTCCGGAAGGGCGAGGGAGAACTCCTCACCCCCGTAGCGGGCAACGATGTCCCCGCTGCGGAGGATCCCATTCCAGGCACTCGCCATCTGCTTGAGGAACCGGTCCCCCGCCTGATGACCATGAGCGTCGTTGTACTGCTTGAAGCGATCGAGGTCGAGAATCGCGACGCAGAGCGGGGCGCCCCCGCGATCGGCACGCGCCATCTCGCGTCCAAGCTCCTGGTCCCAGGCCCGGCGATTGAGGAGCCCGGTGAGGTCGTCGGTCCGGGCCGCGACCTCGAGCCGGCCGAGCAGCTCGCCGCGCTCGATCGCAATCGCCGCCTCGAGGGCGAGGAGACGCACCGCGCGTCTCGTCTCCTCGTTTGCCTCCTCGAGGTCATCGCGCCAATACACCGCGAGCACGCCGACCGCGGTCCGCTCGTCCTTCAGTACCGGCTCCCAGAGTGCGGCGCCCGCGCGGAAGCCGGGGGAGAGCTCCTGTGCCGGAATCGCCCCGGCCAGCCGCAGGAACCGCTTCTCGGAGGAGGTGAATGCCTGGATCGCCCCTGAGGCCGGTGTGACGAATGGGATCGTCTTCCCCTCCGCCTCGGCGCCGGCCGCCGCCGTCGCCTGGAGCGCGTCGCCCGATGAGTTGGGCCGCCACAGCACCGCCGCCGACGCGTGCGCGGTGCTCACCGCCGCCGAGCAGATCGCCCAGCCGACAGCCCGCGAATCGCTCTGGGTCGCGAGCTGGCGGGCGACCTCCCCCACCGCCTCGAGATTCGCCGCGCGTGTCTCGGAGCCGGCCATCTCGCGCCGGAGCCGGCTCGCGAGGGAATCGACCACGACCCCGGCGACCAGGATGCTTCCGATCATCACCACCCACCGGACGGCCGGGGTCGAGCCATTGAGCTCGGCCAGGACCCAGGCGTAGGCGGCGCCGACGGCGAGCAGCTGCGCCCCTCCCCAGGCCCGGCCGAAGAAGAAGAACGAGTAGACGCCGATCCAGAGATACCAGATCGCGTAGTAGCCGTTCGGGTCGTGGCCGTAGTAGACGGCGCGGGTGACGATGACGGTCCCGGCGAGGACGATCAGGTGAAGCGACCACACGGGCAGCCGGTTCCGCGCCAGCAGCAGCAGGAGACCGGCGGCGTATGCGATGCCGATGTTGCCCCACAGCGGCGCCTCTTCGAACTCGGGCGGATGCGGAAGGATCAGCGAGAGCGCGCCGATCGTCGCCCCGGCGAGATAGAGCGCGCCGAGGATCGTCGCCATCGTGCTGGGTTGGTCGAAAGCACGGCCGGCGCCCCCGGCGGGCCAGCCCAAACCGAAGTTCACGGTCGAACTATCGGCCTTTTCGCCCGCCCCGGCAATCCGTAATTCTCCTCGATGCGTCCCCCGATACCCGGTTTCGAGGAATGCCATGGGGGCTATCGTCAACGAATGACCGAGAACGGCTCAATCGACCCGGCGACATCGATCGGATCAGTCGGGCTCACGGTCGCGGATTTGAACCGGGCTCGGGACTTCTACCGCGACGCGGTCGGGCTCGAGGTCATCGACTCCGAAAACGGCACCGCCCGTCTCGGCGCGGGCGACACCACCCTGGTCGAGCTCGTCGAGGATCCGTCCGCGCCCGAGCGGCCGCGCCACACGAGCGGTCTCTTCCATCAGGCGATCCTGGTCCCGAGCCGGGCCGACCTCGCGGCGGCGCTCCATCGTGTCGTGGACGCGGGTTGGCGGCTGAGCGGAGCGTCCGATCACCTGGTGAGCGAGGCCCTCTACCTCAGCGATCCGGAGGGGAACGGGATCGAGATCTATCGCGACCGGCCCCGCGAGGAGTGGCCCGTCCGCGACGGCACCATCCAGATGAGCACCGAGCCGCTTGACCTCGAGGGCGTCCTCGGCGAGCTGCGGCATGAGGACGTCGGGAAGGGGATGCCGGGCGGCACCCGAATCGGTCACGTCCACCTGAACGTCGGCGACCTGACCGCGGCGGAGGCCTTCTACTCCGGCGGCCTCGGCTTCGATGTCACCGTCCGGGGCTACCCGGGCGCCCTGTTCCTCTCGGCCGGCGGGTACCACCACCACATCGGTCTCAACACCTGGGCCGGCGAGGGGGCCCCGCCCCCGCCGCCGGGAAGCCGCGGGCTGCGCAGCTTCGAGGTCAGGCTCCCCGGACCAGCCGAGCTCGCCGTCGAGGAGGACCGCCTGCGCGAGGCGGGGTTCGAGCCGCTGGGCGAGGGCGACCGCGTCATGGCGACCGATCCGGCGGGGAACCGCGTGGTGCTCAACTTCGGGCCCCTCCGTTCGTGCCCGGAGCGGCCAGCCTAACGGCCTCGACCAGGTGGCGAACCGCACACAGCGGTTTTTGTACCGCCGGACAAAGGCGCGCTGGACCCTCTCGGTCTAATCTGCCACCTTCGTGTGTGTTCAATCTGTGGCGCGCCCCTGGGCGCGTCTAGGCCTGTGAGGAGGCACCCTCGACGATGATCAAGACCCGTGCGCAGAACGTAGCCGCCGCCACCTGGAGCCCGAATGGTGAGGCCCTGGGAACGGTCGATCTGACCGACGCGAAGAACAACCCCTTCGGCGCCGACGTCTTCAGCCCGGCCGTCCAGAAGGAGGTCCTGCCGAAGGACGTCTACGAGAAGCTTCAGGCGACCCTCGAGCACGGTGAGGCACTCGACATCTCCCTGGCGGACGCGGTCGCCGAGGCGATGAAGAAATGGGCGCTCTCGCGCGGCGCGACCCACTTCACCCACGTCTTCCAGCCCCTCACGGGCCTGACCGCCGAGAAGCACGACTCCTTCTTCGAGCCGAACAAGGAGGGGAAGTGGCTCGACAAGTTCAGCGGCAAGGAGCTGATCCAGGGCGAGCCCGACGCCTCCTCGTTCCCGACCGGCGGCGTTCGCGAGACGTTCGAGGCCCGCGGCTATACGGCGTGGGACCCGACCAGCCCCGCGTTCATAATCGAGAATCCGAACGGCGCGCTGCTGTGCATCCCGACCGCGTTCGTCTCCTGGACTGGCGAAGCGCTCGACGCGAAGACGCCCCTGCTCCGCTCGATGGACGCACTCTCCAAGGCCGCGATCCGGGCGCTGAACCTGCTCGGCGACAGCGACGCAAAGCGCGTGTTCACCACGGTCGGGCCAGAGCAGGAGTACTTCCTGATCGACGAGAACTACTTCTTCAGCCGCCCCGACCTGGTGATCACCGGGCGAACGATGTTCGGGGCGAAGCCGGCCAAGGGCCACGAGCTGGACGACCACTATTTCGGGGCGATCCCGGAGCGCGTTCTCGCCTGCATCATGGACTTCGAGAACGAGCTCGCGAAGCTCGGCGTGCCGATCAAGACCCGCCACAACGAGGTCGCGCCGGCGCAGCACGAGATCGCACCCGTGTTCGAGAACTCGAACGTGGGGTCCGACCACCAGCAGCTGACGATGCAGGTGATGCAGCGGGTCGCGCGAAAGTACGGCCTCGTCTGCCTGCTGCACGAGAAGCCGTTCGCCGGCGTCAACGGCTCGGGCAAGCACAACAACTGGTCGATGGGGACCGACACCGGCACCAACCTGCTCGACCCCGGCGACACACCGCACGAGAACATCAATTTCCTGTTCTTCTGCGCGGCGGTGATGCAGGCCGTCAACAAGCACCAGGGCCTCCTCCGGGCCTCGGTAGCAGGAATCGGGCAGGACTACCGCCTCGGCGCGAACGAGGCGCCGCCGGCGATCATCTCGATCTTCCTCGGTGCCGAGCTGCAGAAGGTCTTCGAGGCGATCTCGACCGGTAAGGGCGACCCACACACCCCCGGCTCGTTCCTCGAGCTCGGCTCGGAGGTGCTGCCGCCGCTGCCGATGCACGGCGGCGACCGCAACCGGACCTCCCCGTTCGCCTTCACCGGCAACAAGTTCGAGTTCCGAACGGTCGGTTCGAGCCAGTCGCTCGCGTTCCCGAATACGGTGCTGAACACGATCGTCGCCGAGGCGATCGACGAGCTCTCGGACAACCTCGAGGCGAAGGGCACCGACGACCTCCCGACCTCGGTGACCGCGGTGGTCAAGGAGGCCTACGAGGCGAACAAGCAGATCATCTTCGACGGCGACAACTACGACGAGGCCTGGCACAAGGAGGCCGAGGAACGTGGGCTGAAGAACCTCCGCACCACGCCGGACGCACTGCCCGAGGTCCTCGCTCCGGCGACCGTCGAGATGATGGGCAAGTACAAGGTCCTGAGCGGGCGCGAGCTCGAGTCCCGCTACGAGGTCTGGCTCGAGCAGTACATCATCCGAGCCAACATCGAGGCCGAGACCGCGGACTCGATCGCGCGGACGATGATCCTGCCGGCCGCCCTCCGGTACCTGGCGCTCGGCGACGATGCGGGGATCTCGGCGGTGACCGAGGAGGCCACCCCGCTGGTCGACGAGCTGATCGCGGCGATCAAGGAGCTCGACGCCGCGAACCAGTACCCCGAGGGGATCGAGGGGATGGACCTCGCGGTCCATGCGCGCGACAAGCAGATCGCGTCGATGGAGCGCGTCCGCGAGGCGGCGGACAAGCTGGAGAAGATCGTCCCGGACGACCTCTGGCCGCTGCCGAAGTACGCGGAGATGCTCTTCATCCGCTGACGCAGCGAGGCGCGCGCCGCTATACCGGCTGGACTCCCACTGCAAGCCGCTCCGGGGCGGCGCGATCCAGCAGCTCGTCGATCGAGGCGTCGACCTCCTCGGCGAGCCGGTCCGCGTCCGGGAGTCGATCCTCGGCCGCGTACAGCCCGAAGCAGGCCCGGTCCTTGATCGTGGTCATCCCGATCGAGAGCGCATGCTCGTCGGCGATCGGGACCACCGGGTAGGCCGCCTCCAACTCGCAGCCGCGCATGTACATCGGTTCGGGCGGGCCCGGAATGTTGGAGATCGTCAGGTTGAAGACGCGCGGGCTGGCGATCATCCGGGAGGCCGCGTGCTGCAGGGTCCGCGGCAGGAACTTGACCGCCTCCATCGCTGTATCTGCGCCCTCCGGCACGCCGGTCTCCTTCCGCTCGTTCATCTCGAAGCGGACATTCTGCAGCCGCCGCACGGGGTCCGGCTCGTCGCACGGGAGGACGACGAACAGGAAGGAGATCCGGTTGCCGAGCTCCTCCTCCTTCCCGCTGGGCCGCAGGTTCACGGGGACCATCGTCTTGAGCGGCACCGGCTCGCGGTCGCGCGCCTTCATGTAGCGGCGCACTCCTCCCGCCGATGCCGCCAGCAGGACGTCGTTGACGGTGACACCGAACTCGCGCCCGATTCGCTTCAGATCGGCGAGCGGCCGGTTGACCCGGGCCAGGTGCCTGGCCGATGAGATCGGCTCGTTCAGCGGCGCCACCGGCTCGGCGGGTCGCACGGAGTCCGAGAGCGCGCGGGCCGCACGAGCGCCGCGCTCGGCCAGCTCCGCCAGGCGCCTCGGCGAGCGCAGCAGCCGGGCCGGGAGCCGGGCCAGCGACGCCCCCTCCAGCAGGCGGTCGGTCACCCCGGCGACGAGGCGGCGGGCCGGGCCGGGCGTCGGCGCCGGCCGCCATCCGTCTCGATCGGCAGGCGGCGGATCGGGGGTCGGGTCGAGCAGGAGCGAGGCGAGCTCGACAGCGGCGATGCCGTCCACCATGCAGTGATGGGCCTTGCCGACCACCCCGATCCGCCCGTCCTCCAGGCTGTCCGCGATCGCGATCTGCCAAAGCGGGCGATCGCGGCGCAGCTGCGCGGACATTGAGGAGTCGATCAGATCCGGCAGCCGGGTCGCGTTCGAGTGGACGACGTGGCGGTCCACGTCGAAGCTCTCGTCGTCGACCCAGACAGGGGCGTTCAGCCCGAGCGGCACCCGGGCGATCCGCTGCCTGTATCGAGGCGCCCTGCCGAGGCGGCTCTCGATGTGGTCGCGGAGCTCGTCGAAGCTCGGCGGTGGGCCCTCGCTGGGACGCCGGAAGCTGGCCGCCCAGCCGACATGCATGTGCGCGGTCGCGCTCTCAACCGCGAGAAACGAATCGTCGAGCGCGGATAGCCGTCCGTTCACAGTCCGGCCTCCCCTCTCCGTAGAAAGCCAAAGAACGCGGTTACCCACGTTAGTCCCGCAAAAAACATCGCGCGGCGAGTTGGCCGCAAACTGCGCCCTTTCCGGAGCACCTCGTCTAGGAGGCCGAGCCATGAACCTGAATAGGCTCCGGTGATCGACTTCCAGGTCAAGCGCGACGACCTTCACGAGGTCCGGTTCGTCGAGTCCGAGAGCGCCGAGCTGCGGGACGGAGAGGCGCTGCTGGCGGTCGACAGCTTCGGCCTGACCGCGAACAACATCACCTATGCGGTGATGGGCGAGGCGATGCGCTACTGGGAGTTCTTCCCCGCCGAGGACGGCTGGGGGCGGATCCCTGTCTGGGGGTTCGCGACGGTCGCTGCCTCGGCGGTCGACGGCGTCACCGAGGGGCAGCGCTTCTACGGTTATCTGCCCCCGGCGGACCATCTGGTCGTCAATCCCGCCCGGGTCGACGAGCAGGGGTTCGTGGACGCCGCCCCACGGCGCGTCTCCCTCCCCTCGGCCTATCAGGGCTACCGCCTGACGGATAACGACCCGATTTACGACGAGCGCCACGAGGACGGGCAGATCCTGCTCTGGCCGCTCTACTACACCTCGTGGCTGATCGACGACTTCCTCGCGCACTCGGACTTCTTCGGCGCGGGGCGGGCGATCCTGTCGAGCGCGTCGAGCAGAACCGCCTCGGCACTCGCGCATCCGCTCTCGCGGCGGAAGGGGATCGAGGTGATCGGCCTCACCTCGCCCCGGAACGTCGAGTTCGTCGAGGGCCTGGACTGCTACGACCGGGCAGTCGTCTACGACGAGATCGACTCACTCGACCCTGAGCCGTCCGTATACGTGGACATGGCGGGCGACGCGAAGGTGAGGAGCGCCGTTCACGGCCATCTCGGAGACGACCTGAAGCACAGCGCCGCCGTCGGGGTCACCCACCACGAGGACCTGGGCGGTGGCTCGGAGCTGGTAGGGCCGAAGCCGGAGTTCTTCTTCGCCCCCACCTGGATCACGAAGCGGATCGAGGATTGGGGCGGCAGGGAGCTCGACGACCGCGTCTCCGCCGACTGGAGGCCCTACGTCGGGTGGACCGAGACCTGGCTCACGGTCGAGCGGGGCAGCGGCCCCGAGGACATCGAGCGCGTCTATCGCGACGTGCTCGAGGGCCGCTCGGACCCGGCCGTCGGCCACGTGCTCTCTCCCGGCGGCTAGACCTCGAGTCGCTGCTCCTCCAGGTCGAGCTCGCGCTCGACCCGGCGCATCACCTCGGCGCTGATCGTGCGCTCGTTCCGCAGCCGGACCAGCTCGCGGCGCTGGGCCGCGTAGATCTCGTGCATCAGCCGCTGGAAGGCGAGCGATCGATCCTCCAGGCCGTCCTCGTCCTCGATCTTCCCGGCCCGGATCTTGAAGCGCCGCTGTCGGAACTCGTAGAGGCGCCGGACGCGATCGATCGTTCCCTCCTGGGTCCAGTCCACCTCGGTCAGCTCGTCCAGGCGGTCGAGCGCCGCCCGGGCGGTCACCAGGCGGGCCTTCACCTCCTCCGACTCCTCCTCCGTCCCGTCGTCGATCACGCCGAGCCGGCGAATCAGCCACGGAAGCGTCAGCCCCTGACCCACGACCGTGACCAGGATCAGGGCGAAGGTGATGAACTGGATCAGGGCGCGATCCTGGAGAGGCGCCCCGGCATCCGTCTCCAAGCGGGAGCGCGAGGGCGGCCGCCAGGGAGACGGCTCCGCGCATCCCGGACCAGGCGGCGACGACGCGGAACCGCCAGCTGGCCCGCCGGGCTCGCTGTGACTCGCGCCGATCGAGAGTCCTGATGATCGTCGTCATGACGAAGTTCCAGACGAACCGGATCGCGATCACCACCGCGCAGACCGCCGCCGCGTAGCCGACGACCTGGCCCCATGGCTCGCCGCTGAGTCCATCGACGATCACCGGCAGCTGGAGGCCGATCAGGATGAACAGCGCCGCGTTCAGCAGGAAGGTGAGGATCGACCAGAGCGCGAAGCCCTGCATCCGGCTTTCGGGCGACGAGATCTCGGGAGCGCGCCAGCCGAGATAGATCCCGGCGGTGACCACCGATAGCACGCCCGAGACGCCGAGCTCGTCAGCGGGAATGAATGCGCCGTAGGCGCTGAACAGCGAGATCGTCAGCTCGGTGTTGACGTCGTTGACGCGCTTCCTCACCTCGGCGATCACCCAGCCGACGGCGAGGCCGATCGCGACTCCGCCGGCGACGGCTCCGGCGAATTCGAGCACCGCATCCCCTGCCGACACCGTCTCCCCCACCGCAGCCGCGACCGCCACCTTGTAGATGACCAGCGCGGTCGCGTCGTTCACCAGGCTCTCGCCCTCGATGACGTTGACCAGGCGCCTTGGGGCCCCGACCCGCTGCATGATCGCCGTCGCCGCAACCGGATCGGTCGGCGAGACGATCGCCCCGAGCACGAAGGACAGCTCCCACGGACATTCCGATCAGCTCGTGCGCGACCACCGCGACCGCCCCGGCGGTCGCCAGCACCAGGCCGACCGCCTGCATCGTGATCACGCGAGCGTTCGCGCGCAGGCTGCGCAGATCGGAGAAGAAGGCGGCGGCGTAGAGCAGCGGCGGCAGGAAGAGGAGAAGGACCAGATCGGGGTCCAGTTCCACCTCCGGGATGCCGGGAAGCAGGCCCAGCACCAACCCTCCGAGGACGAGAGGGATCGGGTACGGGACCTTGACCCAGTTCGCGAGCGCGTTCAGGCCGGCGGCCGACACGAACAGCGCTGCGAGCACGATCTGGAGATCCCCCATCCCCCTGGATTGTGCCGCGGCAACGCCGGAGCCGATTACTCGCGAGGAACCCGGCCGCGACCGTGTGTAGGGTCGCGCCATGCGACGAATTCATCTGATGGTGGTCGTGGCGGCGGTCGGCTTGCTCGGCACCGGGGTCCTCGTGGGCCGGGTGATCGCCCAGTCGGGGGACGCTCCCAGCGCGGTGCGCCTGCCGCTGGCCCAGAGCACCAAGGTGAAGGGCGTCAAGGGCCGGTCCCTCGGCCTCTCGAAGGTGACGATCCCGGTCGGCGGCAAGATCGCCCTTCACCATCACGAAGGAACCCAGGTCGCGTCCATCCAGTCCGGCGTCCTCAGCTACACGGTGAAGTCCGGCTCGGTGACGGTGATGGACGGGCCCGCGGACATGGCGACGACCGTGCGGCAGATCAAGTCGGGCCAGACCGGGAAGATTCGCGCCGGGCAGTGGATCATCGAGCAGCCGGGGACGATCCACCAGGCGGCGAACAACGGGACCACGGAGATCGTGATCTACCTCGCGACGCTGCTGAAGAAGGGCGCGCCTGCCTCGACCCCGAATTCCTACAGGGCGCCCGGCTCCCCCGTCGCCGCCCGCACGGAGACCGCGTCGCTCCAACGGGCACCCCCCTCGCAGTCGCGGGCTGAGGCCGGGCGAAGCGGTCAGCCGGCGGGGGCGACTGCGCCGTGTTCCTCGCGGAGCAGCCGGCGCAGGATCTTGCCGGACGCCGACTTGGGAATCTCATCGACCCGCTCGATTTCGCGGATCCGCTTGTAGGGGGCAACCCGCTCGGCGACATATGCGAGCAGCTCGTCAGTCTCGACGTCGTCGCACACGACGCACGCCTTCGGCGCCTCCCCCCCGTCCTCCATCGGGATCCCGATCACACCCGCGTCCCTCACACCCGGATGGGAGACCAGCACCGCCTCGAGCTCGGCCGGCGCCACCTGGTAGCCCTTGTACTTGATCAGCTCCTTCAGGCGGTCGACGATGTAGAAGTAGCCGCCCTCGTCGACCTCGCCGATATCGCCCGTGCGAATCCAGCCATCGCCGACGAGCGTCGCCTCCGTCGCCTCCCGGTTGTTCAGATAGCCGAGCATCACCTGCGGGCCGCGGATCCAGATCTCTCCCCTCTCCCCCTCCGGCACGTCCTCGAGGGTCTCCGGATCGACCAGACGAGCCTCGGTGTTCGGAATCAGCGGCCCGACGCTTCCGGGCGGCGTCGCGGCGACGTCGGCGAGGCGGCTCTTGTGCGAGACCGGGCTGACCTCCGTCATCCCGTAGCCCTGGCGGATCGGCGCGCCGATCCGCTCCTCGGCGCGGCTCGCGAGATCCTCGTCGAGGGGGGCGGCGCCCGAGATCACCATCTTCAGGCGGGAGGTGTCGCGGCTCTCCACCTGCGGTGCGGTGGCGAAGGCGAGGACGACCGGCGGCGCGATGTGAAGCCAGGTGACGCCATGCTCCTCGAGGATCCGGAGCAGGCCGTCGAGGTCGAAGCGTGGCATCGTCACGATCGTCGCGCCCTTCGCGAGGCCGAGGTTGAGAACGACGGTCTGGCCATAGCTGTGGAAGAAGGGGAGGACGCCGACCAGAGTGTCGTCCTCGCCCAGCGGCATCGAGGTCCAGGCCTGCTCGATGTTCGCGACGAGGTTCCGGTGACTCAGCATCACCCCCTTCATCAATCCGGTGGTGCCGCTCGAGTAGGGAAGTGCGGCGAGCTCACCGGGGTCCACCTCGAGCTCGGTCGGCCTCGCCCCTTCCTCCGCCGCCTCCACCGTGGCGGCCGGATCGTCGATCACCAGCTTCGCCCCGGAGTCCGAGACCTGCTTGCCGACCTCCTCCTCGGTGAGGATCGGGTTGATCGGCGTCACCACCGCCCCAGCCCGAAGGATCGCGTGGTAGGCGATCCCCCACTCGGCCGAGTTCGGTCCGATCAGGGCGACGACGTCTCCCCTCGCGATTCCCTGCCCCTGGAGCGCCGCGGCGACCGCATCCACCTTCGCCGCCACCTGGGCGTAGCTCGTCACCTTCCCGCTCGGGCCGTCGATGAACGCCGGGCGGTCCCCGCGCGCGGCCGCCCCCCCGATGACATGCTCGCTCAAGCTGACGTCGGGGATCTCTATGTCGGGCGTGGGGCTGCGGTAGATCATGAGTCCAGGTCCCAGCCGAAGTAGACCTCCGCCCTTCGGATCCTTCCGTCGCCATCGAAGGTGAGGACCTCCGTGTTCCTGCCGCCGCTCCCGTCCGGTCGCCTCAGCTCGTAGGTGACGATGACCTCGTCCCCGGACTCGATCAGGCGAACGAACTCGAAGTCCTGCTTCCTGCCGGCGCCGGGCCAGCACCGCTCGAAGTAGCCGTCGCGGTCCAGCTGCGGGTCCGGGGGGCTCGAGAACTGGAAGTCATGGCTGAGCCGCTCTTCGACCGCCTCTCGATCGCCCGCAGCGAAAGCGAGGTACATGTCGCGAGCGAGCTGCCTGCGGTCGGCCTCGGCCACGGCGTCAGCGTACTCGCGGGAACGCTGCCGGCGACGCTAGTCCGCAGGCGGAGGGGCGATCTCGCTCGCGGAGAGCTCCCGGCCATCGGAGTCGCAGGGAGCGTTCTGGCCCGGGACGGCGAATTCGGGATCATTCTCCAGCTCATCGAGTGCTCGCTCCATCGCGCCCGGCCGGATGCTCCCCATCTCGTCCCGATACGGGTGCGAGAGGAACCAGACCAGGATCATCCGCCGACCAGGATCACCGTCGTCGATCCCACCATCACCGCCTGGGAGAGGAAGCGCTCGCGGCGGTCGGCGAACAGAACCACGTAGGCGAGCACGCTCAGCGTGCCCAGGATCAGGACCATCCAGACCGGGCCGGGGATCTGATCCTCGCCCTCGGCGATCCGATCCGCTCGGAAGCGGTCACGGTCGCTTGCCTGTTGGAGGATCGGCGCGATCTCGGCGGCACCGGCGTCGCCGCTCAGGTGCGCGATGACGACGATGTCCTCGAGCTCCCCGCCGAGGTCATCGACCTCTTGAGAAGAGCTGCCATCACGCATCGCCGGCCAGTCGAGGGCGATCACCGCTCGCGAGTAACAGATGAGGTTCTCCTGCATCTGCTCGCGCCGATTCGGCTCCAGAAGCTCGGCGACCTTGAACAGGGTCGAGTCGGCCTCCTCCTCGGCGCTCCTTCGCGCGTCGTTGAACGCCTGGAAGGCGACCAGGATCACGAAAGCGAAGATCACCGCGAACGGGCCGCGAGCCGCACCAAGCACGCCCGCCGCCCTTCCCGAGTCGGCCCACCAGCCATCGTCGCGCCGGCGCGCGAGGACGAGTGCTCCCAGGGTCAGCGTCAGCGCGAGGGCGAGCACTCCGATGATCAGGAGTGCACTCACGCCGTCAACCTAGTCCAGCGGGCGGCGGCGACGCTATTCGTCCAGGACGGCCATCGCGGCGTTTCGCCCGTTCAGGGCGATCACCGATCCCGCCGGATGGGTGGCGGCACCGCACAGATAGAGCCCCTCGATCGGGGTCCGCGGCTCGAAGCGCCGGTCCCACATCTGATCGGGGAGCGTCTCGCCCTGGAAGATGTTGCCCCCGGAAAGGCCGATCCTCGCCTCGATCTCCGGCGGCCCGAGGACGTCGAGCTCCTCGATGCACTCCCGGAGGTCGGGCGCGTAGGTCTCGATCAGGTCCAGCACCAGCTCGCCGATCTCGCTCGCCCGTCGCGCCCAGTCGCCATCGGCGAGCTCATACGGCGCGTACTGGGCGAAGGCGCTCATCGTGTGGCTTCCGGCCGGCGCGACGCTCTGGTCATAGGCGGTCTGGAAGTACAGCTCCGCGAACCCGATCCGCGGCTCGCCCCGCTTGCACGCGTCGAACGCAGCCTGGGCTGCGTCGATCCCCGGCGTGACGGTGACCATCGCGCGGTGCGGCTCCACGGAGCCGGCCGCGGTGAAGGTCGGCAGCCTGCTGAGCGCGATGTTCACCTTGACCACCGGCGATCGGACCTCCCATTGCTCGATCCGAGCCCGGTAGTCGTCGGGCACGGCCTCAGAGGGCAGCATCGCGAGCAGCCGCTTCGGGTCGGCGTTGCAGAGCACGGTGCGCGCCCGGACCAACTCGCCCGTCTCGAGCACCACCCCCTCGCCCGGCGCGATGCGGGCGACAGGCACCCCGGCGGCGAGCGCGGCGCCCGCCTCCCTGGCAGCCTCGGCGATCGCGAACGAGACCCGGCCCATCCCGCCCTCGACGTATCCCCAGCTTCCGCCGTGACCGTCGACCTCGCCCGCGGCGTGCATCAGGTGGACCGACGCGGTTCCAGCGTCCCGCGGGCCCGCCCACTCCCCGATGATCCCCTGGCCGAAGAGGGCGTCGACCAGGCGCGGATCGGAGACGTATCGCTCCAGGGTCTCGGCGATCGACTCCTCGAAGACGATCGAAATCAGCTCGTCGTCCCCCAGGATGTCCTCGATCCGCTCCCGGCTTGGCGAGGGACCGCGCCAGGTGTCCCCCGCCTCGCCGGCGCGAAGCAGATGCCGGATCCGGTCGAAGGTCTCCTCGTAGGCGAGGGCGCCGCGGATGTCCTCGTCCGAGAAGCCGTTCTCGCGCATGTGGGCCTCGGTGTCGGAGTCGTCGAGGAACTGGGCGAACGAGGTGCCGTCCGGAGAGGGACACCAGAGGTTGGGATCGGCGGGAGTCACGCGGTACCCGTGCGAGCGCAGGTCGAGCTCGTCGATCACCAGTCCGTCGAGCAGCCCGACCACATAGGCGCACGGGCTGACCACGAAGCGGTCGTCCTCGAAGGGCTGCTCCAGAGTGCAGGCGCCTCCGAGCCGCTCACGGCGCTCCAGGACCAGCACCGATCGGCCCGCCCGGGCCAGATAGGCCGCGGCCGTGAGTCCGTTGTGCCCGCCGCCCACCACCACGGCGTCCCAGTCGCGAGCCGCAAGATCGGCGATCGGCGCCGGCAGGCCCACCCGGCCGAGGAGCCGTGCCGACATCCTTGTCCTGAGCACCCACCCAGGCAGCGTATGAGATCGGCCAACGGCCCGTTCGCTATCAATGGCGGATGCCCAACGCCCTCGAGCTTCGCGGCCTCACGAAGCGCTACGACGACGGCACCCTCGCGCTCGACTCCCTCGACCTCGAGGTGCCGGCCGGCAGCTTCTTCGGCCTGCTCGGCCCGAACGGCGCCGGCAAGACCACGCTGATCAACGCCGTCTGCAACCTGATCCGGCTCACCGACGGCGAGATCTCGGTCTTCGGCCATCCCGGCGGCTCGATGGAGGCGCGGCGGCTGGTCGGCGATCTCCGAGCAGGAGCCCAACCTCGACCGCTTCCTGACCGTCCGCGAGACGCTCGTCTACCACGGCGGCTACTACGGGATGAGCGGCGCCGCGGCCGCCGAGCGCGCCGAGGAGATGATCGACGTCTTCGACCTGCGCGCCAAGCGCGACGTCCGCGCGCCGAAGCTCTCCGGCGGGATGCGCCGCCGCCTTCTGCTCGCCCGCGCGCTGCTCCACGAGCCGCGCCTGGTGATCCTCGACGAGCCGACCGCCGGCGTCGACCTCGAGCTCCGCCACGAGCTCTGGCGCTACATCCGCCGCCTGCACGAGCGCGGCACGACGATCCTGCTCACCACCCACTACCTGGAGGAGGCCGAGGCGCTCTGCGAGGAGATCGCGCTGATCGGCGGCGGGCGGATCATGGCCCGCGACACCGCCGACGGCCTCAAGCAGCGCTTCGACGCCGCCACCCTCGAGGACGTCTACATGAAGACCGTGGCGTCCGGGCGGCGCGCGGTCGAGGAGGTCGCGTGAGCACGCCGAGCAGGCCGCTGGCGTCGGCGCCAACCCCTGGCAGGGCTTCCTCTGGCTCTCGCGGCGCGAGTGCCACCGCGTCCTGCGGCTCTGGACCCAGACGACGCTCGCGCCGGTCGTCTCCTCCCTGCTCTTCATCGTCGTCTTCGGCCTCTCGCTCGGCGACCGGATCAGCGAGGTCGCAGGGCTTCCCCTACGACCAGTTCATCGTCCCCGGCCTGATCGCGATGGCGATGGCGCAGGCCGCCTACTCGAACAACGCGTCGACGATCTTCCAGGGCCGCTCCGACCGCTACATCGACGACGTCCTCGCCGCCCCGATGCACAACTGGCAGATGAACCTCGGCTACCTGGTCGGCGGCGCCTTCCGCGCGCTGATCATCGGCGTCGGCCTCGCCGCGCTCGCGATCCCGATCACCGGCGCGCCGGTCGTCCAGCCCGCCCTGCTCGTGATCGCCGTGCTGCTGCTGGTCACCGGCTTCGGCGCCCTCGGCACGATCGTCGGCATCTACGCCGAGACCTTCGACCACACGAGCTTCATCAACAACATCGTGATCCTCCCGCTCACCTTCCTCGGCGGCGTCTTCTACTCGATCGACCGCCTCGGCGCCCCTGGGAGCAGCTCTCCCACGCGAACCCGCTCTTCTACGTCGTCGAGGCGGTCCGCTACGGCTTCCTCGGCACCTCCGACGTCAGCCCCTGGATCGCCTTCGCGGTGGTCGCCGCGATGTGCCTGGCCCTCCTCGCCTGGAGCCAGTGGCTGTTCACGAGCGGGCGGAAGCTGAAGCCGTAAGCCTGGGCCCTTCGAGGACCGTACGCCATGGCTTCTCGATGCGCACCACTCATATCCGAGTGAACCTAAGGCGGGCACCTTGCTGACCTCATGATACATCTCGGCACGCTGCATGTCGTTGGCGTAGCTCATGCCAACTGGGCGCCCACTCGGATAGTTTCGGCGCAACCTCGATGGCCGCCGAGCAGCACCCGCCCACCGACAAGTTCCGGATCCTCTGCGTCGACGGCGGGGGGATTCGGGGGTTGATTCCGGCGTTGGTGATCGCCGAGATCGAGCGTCGGTTGCAGGCGCGGGCCGGGGAGCAGGCGAGGGTGGCGGACTACTTCCACATGTTCGCCGGCACCTCGACCGGCGGACTTGTCGCGCTGAGCGTGACGGCGCCGGACCCGGATCACCCGGAGCGACCGGCGGTGAGCGGTGAGGAGCTGGCCGGCTTCTACACCGAGGACGGTCCCGAGATCTTCTACCGCAGCCTGTTCCAGAAGATCCGGACGCTCTGGGGGTGGGTCGGGCCGAAGTACACCCTCAGGCCGCTCGAGGACACGATCAAGAGGCGGCTCGGGACAGGCCGGCTCGAGCACGCCCTCCGGGAGCTGATCGTCACCTCCTACGACATGACCAACCGGCAGCCCTACTTCTTCAAGCGGTGGCGCGCCCGAGAGTCGCCGGAGTCCGACCGCAACCGGCCGATCACGGATGCGGGGCTCGCCACCTCGGCCGCGCCGACCTACTTCCCCTCGCACGAGGTGGACGGGCGCGCGCTGGTGGACGGTGGTGTCTTCGCAGGGAACCCGGTGATCGTCGCGATCGTCGAGGCACTGAAGCGGATCGGCGACGAGCCGCACAGCATCGACCAGGACGACCTGCTGGTGGTCTCGATCGGCACCGGCCTGCACGAGGAGGGCTACCGCCAGGACGAGGTCAGCGGCTGGGGAAGGCTGGGTTGGGTGCTGCAGCGCCGCGGTGAGCCGCCGATCATCGGCGCGACGCTCGACGGCGCATCGGACGGCGCCGACCACTGGGCCCACACCCTGCTCAACCACCCCACCGATCCCAACATCCAGCCGGAGGATGTCGGGCGCGGCCCGCGCTTCTTCCGCCTCCAGGTAGAGCTCCACGACCCGATTGCGCTTGATGACGCGAGCGAGGAGGCGCTCACGGAGAAGCTGCCGGCCGCCGCCGCCGAGCTGATCGCCTCACACGAGACCGAGCTCGACGAGATCGTCGACCGGCTCCTGCGCTTCGACCCGCTCCCCTACGACCCGGCGCCCGCCGTCAACTGAGCCGCAGCTGACTACGGCGCCGCCGTGACCTTCGCCTGCTCCGCGGCATCCGTCCCCGGCAGAGGGACGCCGGCGACCTCGTAGGCCTCCGGCTGGTCGAGGGTCTCGCGTTCGAGGAGGGCGCCGGCGAGGGCGTCGAGGCGGTGGCGCTCCCGCTCGAGGAGCTGGATCACGTCGCGCTCCGCCTCGTCGACGATCCGGCGAACCTCCTTGTCGACCAGCTCCTGGGTCGGCTCGGAGGCGGGCATCGAGCCGGGCAGGAGGAAGCCGTCCTGGCGCCCGTCGGTGACCGCGATCGGGCCGACGTCGTCGCTCATCCCCCAGCGGCCGACCATCCCTCGGGCCGTCTGGGTCAGGTTCTGGATGTCGGACTCCGCGCCCGTGCTGAGGTCGTCGAAGACGACCCTCTCGGCATCGCGCCCGCCGAGCGCGACCTTGATCTTCGCGATCAGGTCCTCGCGCGAGTAGTTGTAGCGGTCGCTCTCGGGGGTGGCGAGGGTGACGCCGAGCGCCTGGCCGCGCGGGATGATCGAGACCTTCCGTACCGGGTCGGCACCCGGGCGTGAGCATGCCGACCAGGGCGTGACCGGACTCGTGGTAGGCGGTGCGCCTGCGGTCGGCGTCGGTCATCACCACCTGGCGCTCAGTGCCGAGGATGATCTTCTCGATCGCGTCGGTGAAGTCCCTCTGCGTGACGGCATCGTGATCGCGGCGGGCGGCGAAGAGTGCAGCCTCGTTCACCAGCAAGGCGATGTCGGCGCCGGTCGCTCCCGGTGTCGAGGCGGCGATCCGCTCGAGGTCGACGTCGGGCGCCAGCGGCACCTTCCGCGTGTGGATCTTGAGGATCTCGACCCGGCCCTTCCGGTCGGGCGGGCTGCACGGCGATGCGACGGTCGAACCGGCCCGGGCGCAGGAGCGCCGGATCGAGGATCTCGGGGCGGTTCGTGGCGCCGAGGACGATCACGTTCGTCTCGGCGTCGAAGCCGTCCATCTCGGTGAGGATCTGGTTCAGCGTCTGCTCGCGCTCGTCGTTGCCGCCGCTCAGGCCGCTGACGTTGCCCGAGCGGGAGCGCCCGATGGCGTCCAGCTCGTCGATGAAGACGATCGCCGGCGCCGCCTCCTTCGCCTGCTTGAAGAGGTCACGCACCCGCGAGGCGCCGACCCCCACGATCGCCTCGACGAACTCCGAGGCCGAAAGGTGGAAGAAGGCGGCGCTGGCCTCGCCGGCCACCGCCCGCGCCAGCAGCGTCTTCCCCGTCCCCGGGGGTCCGTAGAGCAGCACGCCGCGCGGGATCCGCGCGCCGAGCCGGGTGTAGCGCTGGGGATTCTTGAGGAAGTCCACGATCTCGACCAACTCGTCCTCGGCGTCGTCGATTCCCGCCACGTCATCGAACGTGACCCGCTCCTCCTCGCCCGGCTTGACGCGCCGCGCGGTCGCGCGGCCGAAGCCGCCGAGAACGCCGCCCCTTCCCGCGCCCGCCTGGCGGCGCGCGATCCAGATGAAGAACCCGATCAGCAGGAGCGCCGGGGCGAAACCGAGTAGCAGCGACCAGATCAGCGAACGGCCGCTGTCCGGGGCCTCGGCGTTGACGACCACGCCGGACGGGGAGAGCAGGGCCGTGACCTGGGCGGGGTCGATGAAGGCCGGGACCTCGGTCTCGAACTTGTTCACCTTGACCGGCTTGTCGTCTCCCGGCGGATCGTAGGTCGCCTCGTTCTTCAGGTCGCCCTCGATCGATTCCTCCTGCGAGCTGATCTCGCTGACGTTCCCGGCCTTTACCTGGTTGACGAAGAACGGCTGATAGGGCACCCGCTCGCGATCGGGCGGACCGCTGGTGAGGAACGAAATCAGCACGTTCACCAGCAGCAGGCCGATCAGGAACACGATGAACGTCCGGCTCCGCGGCAGCATCGGCGGCTTGGACTCGGGCGGGGCGCCGCGGCCGTCTGGCGCCGGATGCACCTTCCATCCGCGCGGGTGCTGCTCGGGCGGCTTGCCGTCTGTGGGCGGATCCGAAGCCAGGCCGCTCACCATACTCCGGTGCCGCCGGCCGGACCCCCGGGTGGGCGAGTGGGTGAATCGACGAGAGGGCCGGCTTTGCCGCCGACCCTCTCGCCCGGTACTGCGCTCCCTAGGCGGTCGCGGTCGCGTCCGCCTGGGTGCCGAGGTCCTTGTTCTCCTGCACGTACTTGCTCGCGATGAACGTCGCGCCCGCGGGGTCGCTGAGGACCGTCATCCGGACCCACGGAGCGTCGAATGGCGGCGCGAGCACCTTCCCGCCGAGCTCGCTCGCCTTCTCGGCCGCGGCGTCGGCGTCATCGACCGCGAACGTGACGCTCCAGTGTGGGGGCGTGTCGGGCTGGTCGTCGGAGATCGGATTGATCGCAGCGACGACGTCCTCGAACCCCACGGGGCCGCCGACCTCCTCGACCTGCTTGCGGATGCCCGGGGTTATGCCCTCCAGGTGATCGCCGTAGCCCGGCAGCGTCCAGAACTCGACTCCGCCGCCGAGGTCGAGCGTCTTCCAGCCGAACACGGAGCCGTAGAACTTCTTCGCGGCCTCCGGGTCGCGGGTGTTGAGGCCGTTGAAGTTGAGCGTGCCATGCTCGTTGACCAGGCGGGCGCCCTTGTGCTCCTTCGCCTGCCAGACGCAGAACGCCGTCCCCTCGGGATCGGTGAAGACCGCCATCCGCCCGGCATCCATGACGTCGAACGCCTCCGTCACGACGTTCCCACCGGCATCTTTGACCTTGGACGCCGTCTCGTCGGCGCTATCGACCCAGATGTAGGTGTTCCACATCGCCATCGGCGGTGCCCCTTCGGGGATCGAGCCGACCGCGGCCACGTCCAGGCCGCGAATCCGGGCGGTGTAGTACTTGGCCTCCGACTCGGGCGGCATCACGTCCTCGAACTCCCAGCCGAAGAGGCCGCTGTAGAAGTCGAGCACCGCCTCCGGGTCGGGCTGGCTCGTGTCGATCCAGCACGGGACGCCGGGGATGTATCCGTCTCGTTCGGGCATGGTGTTCCCCTTTCAAGTCGTTGACCTTTCGGCGGACCCTATCCGCTGTTTAGGTCAGGATCTGTCCTATATGTGGCGGAGAATGTAAAACTGTCGTGACCACCACCTCGAGCCGACTCCTGGAGCTGCTGTCCCTCCTGCAGGCACGGCGTGACTGGCCGGGGTCCGAGCTGGCCGACCGACTCGACGTGTCGCGCCGGACGGTCAGGCGGGACGTCGAGCGGTTGCGCGAGCTCGGCTACCCGGTCGAGTCCATCGCCGGCCCCGCCGGCGGCTACCGCCTTCGCGCCGGCACGGCGATGCCTCCCCTGCTTCTGGAGGACGACGAGGCGATCGCGATCGCGGTGGGCCTCCGCACCGCCGCCCGTGCGTCCGTGGCCGGAATCGAGGAGAGCTCCGTGCGTGCCCTCGTGAAGCTCGAGCAGGTCCTGCCGGCACAGCTTCGCCGTCGTGTCGCCGCCCTGGGTTCGGCGACGATCGCCCCTGCCGGCACCGGCCCCACCGTCGACCCCAGGCACCTGACCACAATCGCGGCGGCGTGCCGCGATGCCGAGTGCATCCGCTTCGGCTACCGGAGCCGTGACGGCACCGACAGCCGTCGGGAAGTCGAGCCGCACTCGCTGGTCAACCTGGGGCGTCACTGGTACCTCGTCGCCTGGGACCGCCGCCGCGAGGACTGGCGCACGTTCCGGGTCGATCGGCTGGCGCGGCCGGCATCCAGCGGTGTTCGCTTCCTGCCGCGAAAGTTGCCCGCGAAGGATGCGGCCGCGTACGTCAGGCGGAGCATCACTGGGGCGCCCAACCGCTACGAGGCGAGGCTCACGCTTCATGCCGCAGCGGATGAGATCGCCGAACGCGTCCCGGCGTACTGGGGGACGGTCAAGGAGATCGACGGGCACAGCTGCGAGTACCTAACCGGCGACGACGACCTCGGATGGCTCGCAACGCGAATCGCGATGCTGGGGGTCGACTTCGAGGTGCACGAGCCCCCTGAGCTCGCCGAGCATCTGCGGGCGCTCGCCGGCCGGCTGACGCGGGCCGCCGGCGGGCGGCGCTCACTCACTCCGTGAACGAGACCGCGAGCCTCGAGCCGATCACGGCCTGGAGGAAAGATCCACCGGGGTCAACCCAAGATCTTCACGCTTGGGTGCCGGCCGAATCCTTGATCCACCGGAGGATTTCGCGCGAGTGGGTCAGCACCGTCCCATCCGGCAGCTTCAGGGCCGGCAGCTTCTTGCTTCCCGTCTGCTCGCGCAGCTCTTCCCGCGAGCCCTTGCGCAGAAACGGGATCGGGTTGCCGTGAGCGGCGATCACCTTGTCGTAGTCGATCCCGGCCTCGCGCATCGTCTCCTGGACCCGCCGGCACGGATGAACCCGCGGGCCGCCGTCGTCGCCGTGACAGACGTAGAGCGTCGGCTTCTCGGCCATGGTCGTCAGCCGGCGGGGACGCCGTCCGCCGCGGCGCGAAGCGCCTCCACGTCGAGCTTCTTCATCTTCAGCATCGCCTCCATCGCGCGCCGCGCGCGCTCCGGGTCGTCATCTGCGAAGACCTCGTCCATCCCCTCGGGAATGACCTGCCATGAAAGGCCGTACTTGTCCCTGAGCCATCCGCACTGGCTCTCGCTGCCGCCGTCCGCGGTCAGCTTCTTCCAGTAGTAGTCGACCTCGTCCTGGTCCTTGCAGTTGATCTGGAACGACACGGCCTCGTCGAACTTGAACTCCGGGCCGCCGTTGATCCCGATGAAGCGCTGCCCGAGCACCTCGAACTCGACTGTCATCACCATCCCGGCCTCGCGCGGCGCCCCCTCCGTGTAGTGGGTGACGGTGAGGATCCGGCCATCCTTGAAGATCGAGCAGTAGAACTCCGCGGCCTCCTCGGCCTCGGTGTCGAACCACAGGTTCGGGACGATCTTCTCGCTCATCGGTCCTCCTCGGTGTCACGCGGGATCCTCCCCGCTAGGTCTACTGAAGATGTAGACCGGGCCGTCGCCGCGAAACTCATCGGGTCGCCGAGCATGTCGACTAGGCTCCGGCGATCCAGATCCGCCACCTCAACTGCGGAACGATGTGCCCGCTTGGGGGGCGGCTGATCGACGGAGGCGACGGGTTTCTGAGGAAGGGACGGATCGTCGACCACTGCCTCCTGGTCGAGGCCGGCGCCGAGCTGGTCCTGGTCGACACCGGCTTCGGAACCGCCGAGTGCGAGAAGCTGCGGCGGCTGCCGGCGCCTTTCCTGGTGGTCAACCCGCAGCTACGGGAAGAGGAGACCGCGATCCGCCAGGTCGAGGCGATGGTCATGGATCCGGGCGACGTCCGCCACATCGTCACCACCCACCTGGACGCCGACCATGCGGGCGGCCTCGGGGACTTCCCCGACGCCGAGGTGCACATCTTCGGGTCGGAGCTGAAGGCGGCGCAGGCCCCGCCCCTCCGCGACCGGATCCGGTACCTGAAGGACCAGTGGGCCCACGGGCCGAAGTGGGTGGAGTACGGCACCGGCGGCGACTCGTGGTTCGGGTTCGAGTGCGTTCGCGTGATCCCCGAGCTGGACGCCGAGATCGCTCTGATCCCGCTGCCCGGGCACACCGCAGGGCACTGCGGCGTCGCGATCAACACGGGCGACGGCTGGCTGCTCCACTGCGGCGACGCCTTCTTCCATCACCGGGACATCGCCACCTTCGGGCGCACTCCCGCCGGGGCTCCTGATCTACCAGGAGCTGGGCCAACACAGCCGCAGCCAACGACTCCACAACCTCGGACGGCTCCGGGAGCTCGCACGGGATCACGGCGACGAGGTCACCATGATCTGCTCGCACGACGCGAGGATGCTGGACGAGGCGCGGGAGCGATGAGTTACGGCGCGCCCTGCGGTCATTAGCTGACGCAACCGAGCGAGAGGGGACCCGATGGACCAGCCCACGGCCGAGAACGCACTGAAGGAGATGGAGATCCTGATCGGCGAGTGGACCATGGAGGCGAAGCCACCGGACGGCGATCCGTGGCCCGGTAGCGGCAGGCTCACGTTCGAGTGGATGGACGGGGCGCCGTTCCTGATCCAGCGCTGGTCGATCGACATGCCCGAGGCCCCGAACGGAACCGCGATCCTCGGCTGCGACGCCGCCGAGGGCCGCTACTTCCAGCTCTACTCGGACGACCGCAATGTCTGCCGGGTGTACGAGATGGGCATCGGCGACGGTGAGTGGCGCCTGTGGCGCGAGGGGGAGCCCTTCAACCAGCGGTTCACCGGCAGGTTCGAGGACGACGGCCGCACGATCGCCGGCCGCTGGGAGATCGACGAGGGCGACGGCTGGCGAACCGATTTCGATCTGACCTACCGCCGGGTCGGGTAGCGGCGAGCGACTGGAACCTGCTGGCGGACACTCGGCAGAAGTACGGGATCAGCCGGATCGAGCGGGTCGCCGTCGCAGGCGTGGTCGCCGGCGTCCTAGCCTGTGCGAGCTCTGGTTCTTCTTCCTCGCGGGGTCGTCCCCTTCCGAACCAGTGAGCACGGAGGTGCAGCCCGTTCGCCGAGCGGAGCCGGCGGAGCTCCCGACTCTCGCCCAAGCTCTCGCCCGCGCCTTCTTCGACGATCCGGTCGCGACGTGGACCTGCCCGCCCGACGATTTGCGGCCGTGGTGCTGTGCGCACCGATGGTGGCGTGGGGCCTGACCGGCATCGAGCGCACGGCTTCAGCGTGACCGAGGAGTGGCGTCTGCCCCGCGGCCCGCGCGTCTGGGGGATGTGGCGCGAGCCGGGGGCCGGTTCCTAGGTCCCGGGCGTGTAGCTGATCAGCTCCTCGCGCTCCGATCCGCCCGAGACTGTCTGGGCGAGCACCTGGCCGATGCCCTTCGCATAGAACTTGAGCTCGAGGACGTTCGGCTCGATAGGCGAGTAGTCCTCGGTCAACAGGATGTCGGCGAAGTGGCCGAACGGGACCTGCGCCTGCTGGTCGAGGGCGAGCACCCTCGAGCGGTCCTCCGCGTGGCCCTTGTAGTACTCCTCGCGGTAGGTCTGGCCGACCTCGGGCTGAGCCAGCATCGCGATTCCGGCGTCGGCCCCGTTCACGCCCGCCTCGAAGGAGCCGGACCTATCGCTCACCTTGCCGTTCTCGTACTCGGCGGTGTCCTCGCCGAAGTACCAGACGTTGCCGTCCGAGTCCTGCGCGTACCAGTCGTCGGTCACCTCGACCGGCTCGCCGTCCTCGCTGACGACGTCGTGGACCACCCGGGCCTCAACCCCGTCGGCGATCCGCTTGGTCTGGTCGGTGACCGTGATCACCTCGCGCTGCTCGAGCCCCTTCGTATCGGTGACCCGCACGACCCAGCGACTGCCGACGGCGAGCGGGAAGTAGGGGTTGTCGATCTCGGTCGTGAAATCGGCCGGATCCAGGTTGGCCGGCTCGCTGGACTGCGGGAACGTCGACGTCGCCGAATTGGCCTGCGCCGACTCGTCCTCGGAGGACTCATCGTCATTTGAGCCGCAACCGACGGCGAGCGCGACGAGCAGGGCAGCCGAGGCAAAGCCGACGATCACGCGCTTCCTCGACCAACTCATCTCGACTGCTCCTTCCTACTGCGTGTAGCTGATCAGCTCCTCGCGGCCCGCGCCGCCCGAGACCGCGATCACCAGGACCGGGCCCATGTCGCGCGCGTAGTACTTGTGCTCCACCTGCGGGGGCTTGCTGAGCGGATTGAGGTCCTCGGTCTGGAGGACGCCCTCGAAGCTGCCCGAACGGCACCTCGCCGTCGCGCCCAGGCTGAGGATCTTCGCGCTGTCCTCGGCCTCGCCCGCGTAGTACTCCTGGCGATAGGCCTGGCCGCGCTCGGGGTCGGCCGGGCACCGCGATCCCGGCCTGCGCCCCGTCGACCCCGGCCTCGAAGGATCCCTCCCGTCGAGGCAACCTTGCCGTTCTCGTACTCCGCCGTGTCCTCGCCGAGGTACCAGACGTTGCCATCCGAGTCCTGGGCGTACCAGTCGTCGCGTCACCTCCACCGGCTCGCCATCCTCGGTGACGACGTCATGAACCACGCGGGCCTCGACTCCATTCGCGATCCGCTTCGTTTGGTTGGTGACCGTCACCTCGACCTGCATCACCGCGTCCTTGTCAGTCTCACGGTAGACCCAGCGGCTACCCGGCTTCATCGGCCAGTAGGGGTTCGTGATCTCAGTGGTGAAATCGGCCGGATCGAGGCTCACCGGCTCGGACCCCTGCGGGAGACTGGACGAGCCGGCCTCGGTCGTACCCGAGGCCGACCCGTCGTCGTCATCCGAGCCACAGCCTCCGGCCAGCAGCAGCGCCGGGAGGAGAGCGATGGCGGCGATCATCCGGGGAGCCATCGCCTACTCGCTCTCGTTCTCGTTCTCGCCGGACTCGTTCTCACCGGCGTCATCGTCGTCGCCGGACTGGTCGTCGTTTGCGGTCTGGCGGTAGTTGTCGTCCAGCGCGACCTCGACCTGCTGGCCGTCGGGCTTGGTCACCTCGACCTCATATCCGGAGCCCTCCTGCTCGACCCCGTCGACGGTGCCGCCGCCGGTGATCTCGAGGGCCGCGGCCTTCGCCCGGTCGGCGCCCGGACCCGTGGCCTGTTCGTCGTCGTCGCCGCTGACGGCAAGGGCCACGCCCGTCCCGCCGGCGGCGATCGCGAGGACTGAGCCACCGACGATGGCGGCCTTCCTGGTTATGCGCATGTCGTCATTCCTTTCATCTGGGTTGACGCTCCGCGCGATTTCTAGAAAGCACGGATGAAACGCCCATGAAAGGCCTATATGGGCAGACGGATCCAGACATCCGCTCCCCCACCTTCGCGGTTCGACGCCCCGGCCGCGCCTCGATGCGCCCGCGCGATCGCCTCGACGATCGCGAGCCCGAGCCCGGTCCCGCCGCCGGTTCGGCCGGCGTCGGCACGGCTGAACCGCTCGAATGCCCGGTCGATGAACTCGGGCGGGAAGCCCGGCCCGCGGTCGGCGACGTGGATCTCGACGCCGCCGTCCGCGCGAACCGCACGCACGTTCACCTCGCCCGCCCCGTGCTCGAGGGCGTTCTCGACGAGGTTGGTAAGGGCCTGCTCGATCCGGAGCCGATCGCCCTCGACCTGCAGCCCGTCTGCCGCATCGACGACCAGCTCCCGACCGTCCGCGGAAACTCGGTCGCCGAACCGCTCGCGGAGGCGCGCGAGCACGTCACCCACGCCGACCCGCTTCAGCTCGAGCGCGAGCTTTCCCTGCTCCGAGCGGGCGAGTACCAGCAGGTCCTCGGCCAGCTCGATCAGGCGGTCGACCTCGACGATCGCCGACGAGATCGAGGCCCGGAGCTCATCGGCGTTCTCGCCATAGCGGAGGGCGAGCTCCAGCTCGGTCTTGTGGAGGGCGAGCGGCGTGCGGAGCTCGTGGCTGGCGTCGTCGACGAATGCGCGCTCGCGGGCGAGCCCCGCCTCGAGGCGGCCGAGCATCCCGTTCAGCGTCTGGCCGAGGCGGCGGAGCTCGTCGTCCGCCTCCGACAGCGGCAGGCGCTGATCGGGCTCGGCGGCGGTGATCTCCGCCGCCCGCCTGCGCATCGCCTCGACCGGGCGGAGGGCCGAGCCGGCGACGAGGTACCCCGCGAGCGACGCGAGCAGGAGCGCCACGGGTCCGCCGATCAGCAGGATCGTGAGCAGATCCGCGAGCGACTCGTCGCGATCGTCGACGGACGCGCCGACGACGACGATCAGCTCGCCGCCATCGGCCGCGTTCGGCCGGGCCGAGCAGCCGCGCCTCGCCCTCCAGCCCGGGAACCGACTGCCGGTCGACGAACGTCTCGCCCTGGGCGGCCCGGGCGAGCTCGCGGCCGCTCAGAAGTGGCCGCCCGGTGAGCTGCGGGGTGGCGTCGACGATCTCTCCGCTCGGTGTCAGCACCTGCGCGAAGCTCTCCTCCCGGTCGACTCCGGCTCCCGGGTCGCCGAGGCCCCCACCCGAGCGCTCGACCAGCGCACGCCAGGTCACCCGCGCGGTTCCTCAGTCCCTGGTCGAGCTGCTCGTTCAGCTGATTCTCGTAGCGCAGGTAGATGAACAGCCCCAGCGCCACGAGCACGAGGGCCATCGCCGCTGCGAACGCAACGGTGAGACGGAGACGGATCGGAAGCCGGCTCATCCGGCGCCGTCCCGGCCCAGCCCAGAGCGACCGCCGTCCTCGCGCAGACGGTAGCCGGCGCCCCGTACCGTCTCGATCGAGCGGACGCCGAAGGGCGCGTCGATCTTCTTCCGCAGCAGGCGGACATATGAGTCCACGATGTTGGAGCGGTTCTCGTACTCGTAGTCCCACGCGTGCTCCAGGAGCTGGAACCGCGAAAGCACCTCACCCGGCCGTCTCATGAAGACCTCGAGCACGGCGAACTCCTTGGCGGATAGGTTGAGCTCGTGCTTTCCCCGCCAGGCCCGGCGCTTGGCCGGATCGAGCCGGAGCTCGCCGACCCTGAGCTCGGTCGGACGCTCCTCGCTGCCCCGCCGGGCGAGAGCCCGGAGCCGGGCGAGGAGCTCGGCGTAGGAGAACGGCTTGACGAGGTAGTCGTCTGCACCCGCGTCGAGGCCGGCGACGCGGTCCGGCACGCCGTCGCGCGCCGTCAGCATCAGGATCGGCGACCAGACGCCGTCGTCGCGGAGCCGGCGGCAGACCTCGAAGCCGTCGATCCCCGGCAGCATCAGGTCGAGGACGATCGCGTCGTACTCGGTCGATCCGGCCATCCACAGGGCGTCCTCGCCCTTCACGGCGACGTCCGCGGAGATCCCCTCCCGCCGCAGCCCGCGCCGGATCAGGCCGGCCATCTTCACCTCGTCCTCGACGATCAGCACGCGCATCGCGGATCACCGAGATTGTCCCGCGAAGATGAAAGCCGGATGAAAATCGCCCGCCCGACCTGCGGCTACCGACTTGTATGTCCCGACGATACCCAGTTGTACACAACGACCCTTGCGTTCAGGCGCTTTTCGTGTCACCTTGCGCATATCGGGTAGGTCAAGGGACGGACCTTCATCGTCCGAGTGAATTCAGGGATGGGATGAGCAGGACACCACTCGCAGCGAGACTGAGCCAGGCGGCGTCGGTGGCGGCCGAGGCAGCTACGCGCGAGGTCTCGACTGAGCAGGTGATCGAGGAGCGTGCTGGGCTCACCCGCCGTCAGGTGATCGCGGGCGGAACCGGGCTCGCAGTGGCGGCGGCGCTCTCGGGGCCTCTCCCCCGGGCGCTTGCCGCGCATGCGCCCCGGATCGTCATTGTCGGCGCCGGACTCGCTGGGCTGAGCTGCGCCTATCAGCTGAAGCAGGCGGGAATCAGTGCCGACGTCTACGAGGCCTCCGATCGGATCGGCGGCCGCTGCTGGACGATCCGCGACTCCTTCGAAGACGACCAGATCGCGGAACACGGCGGCGAGCTGATCGACCAGGGCCACACCCAGATTCGCCATTTGGCGCAGTCGCTCGGCCTCAAGCTCGACAACCTCCTGGCGGCCGAAGAGAACTGGACCGAGCCCCTCTACTACTTCGACAATACGCCCTACACCTATCCCGAGGCCACGGCGGACATAAAGGAGATCTGGCAGAAGCTCCACCGGGACGTCTCGGAGGCGAGCTATCCGACGCTCCACGACAACTTCACCGAGCGCGGCGCGAGCTCGACCACATGTCGATCGTCGACTGGATCAACGAGAACGTCCCGGGCGGGATCGACCTCGAAGCTCGGCCAGCTCCTCGACGTCGCCTACAACATCGAGTACGGCGCGGAGTCGAGCGACCAGAGCTCGCTCAACATGCTCTACCTGCTCGCCTACTCGGGCCAGGGCCAGCTGCGGATCTTCGGCCCCTCGAACGAGAAGTACCACGTCCGCGGCGGCAACGACCAGATCACCGACGGGATGGCCGCGGCGCTGGGGTTCGCGCCCTCGGGCCAGATCACGACGGGCGCCGCGCTGACCTCGATCGGCCTGAACGCGGACGGGAGCCTACTAGCTCGCCTTCGACGGGGCGCCGCCGGTAACGGACGCCGATCGCGTAGTCCTCGCCCTCCCCTTCTCGATCCTGAAGACGCTCGACTACGCGCAGGCCGGGTTCCGCCCGCTGAAGCAGACGGCGATCCAGGAGCAGGGGATGGGTACCAACTCGAAGCTCCACCTCCAGTTCAAGAACCGGCACTGGAACTCGCTCGACTGCAACGGCGAGACCTTCTCCGACGAGGGCTACCAGAACACCTGGGAGGTGAGCCGCGCGCAGCCGGGCGAACCCGGGATCCTGGTCAACTACACCGGCGGGAATATCGGGAAGAACCTCACCGGGGATCCTGATGTCCTCGCCGCGCAGTTCCTGGGGCAGATCGATCCGGTCCTGCCCGGCCTGGGGGGTGAATACAACGACAAGGTGACGCTCGATCACTGGCCCAGCTATCCCTGGACCCAGGGCTCCTACTCCTACTGGAAGGTCGGCCAGTACACCGAGTTCGCCGGGATCGAGCGCGAGCAGGAGGGCGCCGTCCACTTCTGCGGCGAGCACACCTCGATCGACTTCCAGGGCTACCTGAACGGCGCGGTCGAGACCGGCCAACGAGCCGCGACCGAGGTCATCGACGCCCTGGGCTAGACGGGCAGCTTCCGCGCCCGCTTCTGCGATCGAGGATGGCGGCGGTGGAGCAATACACGTTCGAGGACGACGGTGCGATCCCCAACTCGCACCTGCCGGTGCTCGCTTACCGGGACGTCGAATCGGCTCGTGACCCAGACGCCTGCGAGCAGGCGTTCGCCGCCAACCGCTGGCTCGGATCGTGGCGGGACGGGATCTTCGGCTTCCACCACTTTCACTCGACCGCGCACGAGGTCCTCGGAATCGTCGCCGGACGCGCCACCGTCATGCTCGGCGGGCCGGCGGGCCGCGAGCTCGAGGTGGCCTCCGGCGATGTGCTGATCCTCCCGGCGGGCACTGGCCACTGCAATCTCGGCTCGAGCCCCGATCTGTTGGTGATCGGCGCCTACCCGGACGGGATGGAATGGGACCTCCGCCGGGGCGACCCGGCGGAGCACGACGAGGCGGTCGCCAACATCCGCGCGGTGCCCGTGCCCAGCGCCGATCCGGTCGAGGGCTCGAATGGCGAGCTGACGAGGCTCTGGGGCGAGGCGGCCCGGCGCGAGGACGGCTGATCGCCGGATGCGCCGGCTGGTCGACGCGATGAACGTGATCGGGTCCCGCCCGGATGGCTGGTGGAAGGATCGCCACGGCGCGATGGAGCGGCTGGTGGAGGAGCTCGAGCGTTGGGCCGACGCGACGGGCGAGGACGTGACGGTCGTATTCGAGGGCAGGCCCAAGCCGCCGATCAGCTCGGATGCGATCGAGATCGCACACGCCTCCCGAGGGGGACAGAACGCGGCCGACCACGAGATCGTTCGGCTCCTCCGCGACGAGCTGGACCCCGAGGACGTCCTGGTCGTCACATCCGACCGGCAGCTCGCGGACCGGGTGCGGGAGCTGAATGCGGCGGTCGAGCCGGCGAAGCAGTTCCGCCGACGGCTCGAAGAGATCTAGTCGCCCTCCGCCTTGACCTCATAGCGGAGATGCACCATGCCGTTCCCGAACCGGCGCTCGTCCAGCAACTCGAGCGGGACGCGGACATTTTCGGGAAGCGCCTGCTTGCCGCCGCCCACGATGATCGTCGCCAGGAACAGGTGAACTTCATCGATCAGTCCCGCGCTGAACGCGTCCGCGGCCAGGTCGGGCCCGCCGATCAGGAGGTCGCGCTCGGCGCCGTGACTTCAGGTCCCGGACCGCCCCGGGCTCGAACTCCCGCTCGATCCGAGTCCTCGGCGTTCGCGCCGTCTCCAGGGTCCGCGAGTAAACGACCTTGTCGGCCGCTCTCCAGATCTCGGCGAAGTCCCGCATCTGGGGCGGCTGTTCGGTCGTGTCCATCGTCTCCCAGGCCGCCATCACCTCGTACAGCCGGCGCCCGTAGAGGTAGGTCGCGACGGGCCGTTCGAGGTCGTTGATGAAGGTGTGCACCTCCTCGTCCGGCTCGGCCCAATCGAACTTGCCGTCCTCGTCCGCGATGTAGCCGTCCACGGAGGCAAGCGCGGAATAGATCAGCTTGGCCAAGGGACGGACCCTACGAGATGGAGCCGGTGGGATTCGAACCCACGTCTCCAGCGCCGAACACGTTCAGCGTCTACAGGTATAGCCGGCGCTTTGATCTTGCCCTCCGACCTCCGCTGCCGGCGGGAGATGCCGGAGGGCCAAGTCCCTTAGGTGTCCCCGGCCGGTCGGGACGGGCCGACCGGGTGAGCCCGATTCTGACGCCGGTACCCCACCCCTCGGGCTCGGGTGGGCCGACGCTCACCACTTAGGTTCTAGCTAAGCGGCGAGGGCGAACTCATGGTCCGCACGTATTGGTTTGGTCCCGGTGTTTAACGAGGCCTCCGGGAACCTCGACCTGCAACTGAACGCACGACGGCCGGATCGATGCCTGTCGGCCCCGTGCTATGTGAGGAATCCATGGTAGCCCGGTGTGCGTATAGACCGAGGTGTACGAGATGCCCCAGCCTGTGAGTCCCTCGCCATCCGTACCCTCATGCTGGCGCGACCGTACTAATTTGTGGGTAGCGGTGAGCCGGTTGCCGAACCGGCGTCGCTAGCCTGGATCAGGCATGGAAGCCCACCGACAGACGGGACAGACGGAGCTCGAGCCGATCCACCCCGGCTCCGGCCGCTCAAGGGAGCGGCTGAAGAAGGCCGGCGGGGCCGTTGCGGCCGCCGGTCTGCTGCTGGCGAAGTTCGCCGCCCAGGCGAAGGTGCTCCTCGTTGCGCTGCCGAAGCTGAAGCTGTTCACCACGTCGGCCTCGATGCTCGTCTCGATCGTGGCCTACCAGCTGATCTTCGGCTGGGCCTTCGCGGTGGGATTCGTTCTCCTGCTGCTGCTTCATGAGCTGGGTCATGTGATCCAGCTGAGGCGCGAGGGCGTGGAGGCCTCGGCGCCGATGTTCATTCCGTTCCTGGGCGCGGTCATCTCGGCTCGGTCGCTCGGCGACGACGCCGCGGCGGAGGCCCGTGTCGGGCTCGCCGGGCCGATCCTCGGATCGCTCGCAACCCTGGTCCCACTGGGGCTCTGGCTTGCGACGGGCGAAGACTTCTGGAGGGCGCTCGCGTACATCGGGTTCTTCCTGAACCTCTTAAACCTGCTTCCCGTGCTACCGCTCGACGGCGGCCGGGCGATGGCCGCGCTCTCGCCATACGTCTGGTTCGCCGGCTTCGCGGGGCTGATCGCCCTGATGTTCTTCTTCCCGAACCCGATCCTGCTCTTGGTTCTGCTCTTCGGCGGGTTCGAGACCTGGCGCCGCTGGAAGGAGCGGAACACGCCTGAGGGTCGTGCCTACAACCGGGTTCCGCCGAGAACCCGGGCGCTGGTGGCGGTCACCTACCTACTGCTCGCGGCGCTGCTCGCGGTGGGCGTCGCCGAGACGTACTTCGAGCGCGACCTGAGCGACATCTAGTCGTCGCTGAGCGTCAGCTTTCCCTTGGCGTCCTTGAGGAACGGACGCGGCATGCCGGGAACCTCGTTGAGGTCGTCGAGCGAGCTGAAGCCGTCCATCCGCTCGCGATAGGTGATCACGCGGGTCGCCTGGGTGACGGAGAATCCAAGCTCGCGAAGCTGCTCGAAAGTGGCGCGGTTGATGTTGATCGCATCCGCTGGAGGCACAATGGGCTCTTCCTCCTCCGCTTCCTCCTCCTCTTCTTCGCCGTCCTCTACCTCCGACTCGCCCCCGATATCGATCTCCTCGACCTCCGCCGCGGTCTCCTCGACCTCCGCGTCGGTCCCTTCATCGCCTTCCTCCTCTTCCTCCCCCTCAGCGTGCCCGCCCACGCCGAGGATCGCGCCGACCGTCCTCCCCAAGATCCCGCCGCGCTCGTCCTCCGCCGCGCCTTCGGTCTCCTCATCCTCTGACGCCTCGGTCTCGGGCGTCTCCTCGGCGCTCGGCGTCTCGGATGGTGAGACCGGCGGCGGGGGCGTCACCACCCACTCCTCCCGTCCCGCCTCGGCGGCCGAGCTCGAAGATGTGGCCGGCTCGGGCTCGGTGGGGGGCTCGGCCGATGTCTCACTCGTCGGCGGCGGGGTGGAGACAGCCTCGCGAGGGGGAGGCCGGTCCTTCGGGAGGGCCGCACGGGTGGCGGCGCTCTCCGCCTCGCGCGCCTTGCGCTCGGCCTCCTTGGCCCGCTCCTCGGCGGCACTCACTCGCTCCAGGACCTCACGCAGGGCGCGCTCGTCCTCCGCCTCCTCCAGCCAAAGCTGCGCGAGCCGCTCCGCGTCCTTGGCGCGCTGCTCCGCCTCTCGCGTGCGCTGCTCGATCTCCTCCAGCCGCGCATACGCCTGCTCCATCGCCTGCTCACGCTGTTCCCGCTCGGCCTGCAGCCGTCGCTCGGCCTCCTCGACCGCACTCGAGAGGCGGCGGGTCTCTCCGCCTAGCTCGCGCTCTGCCTGCTCGCGGGCCCGCTCCTCGGCCCGCGCCTGGAGCTGGACCGCCTCGGCGCTCGCCTTCTCCTGCGTCTCGGACCTTGCCCGCTCCTCCGCCTCGCGCCTCGCCTGCTCGGCCGCCTGGAACACGCGTTCGTCCGCTTCCCTGCGCGCCTGCTCGATCGCCTCGCGCGTGCGCTCCTCGGCCTCGCGGCGAACGCGCTCGGATTCCTCCCGCGCCCTCTCCTCGGCCTCGCGGCGGAGCTTCTCCGCCTCCTCCCTCACGCGCTCCTCGGTCACCCGGCGAGCTTCCTCCTCGGCCTGTCGCCGGGCCTGGTCGGCGGCCATCTTGATCAGCTGCTCGGTCTCCGCCTCTGCACGGCTCACGCGCTCCTCGGCCTCGCGCTCCAGCTGCTCGGCCCGGCGAAGGCGCGCTTCGGCCTCGCGCTTCATGCCCTCCGCGTCGTCGTCGGAGTCACGAGGCTCCGCCGAACTCGAGACGGCTGCGACGGGCTCGGGCTCGGAAGGCGAGGCCGTCGGCTCGGGCGGGGCGTCGTTCGGGCGCCGCAGGGAGACCTCCGGGGCCTCCGGCGACGCGGGGTCACCCGAAGCCTGCGCCTCCCCGCCCGCGATCGCCGGCTCGGGGCTCTCCTGCTCCGGCGCTCGTTTTCTGGGGCGATCCGCCCTCTGGTGAGGTGCCGGGGGGCTCGTCCTCGCTCGCCTTGTCCCGACCGCCCGTCTGCCGTTGGTATCGCGCGCCGCTCGGGATGTCCTCGAGCTCCGGAACCCCGTCGTCCTCCGCTCGTCCTTCTCCCGATCCTTGGCCGACTCGGAGAGCCCGAGAGCGGCCGCGAGCATGGTCGACTTCTGCTGCTCCTCGCCCTCGTCGTCGAAGGCCGAGGCAGTGACCTTCTCCGGCTTCTCCTCCTCCTCGGGCGCCTCCGCCTCCGGGGAATCCGACTCCGGGGTCGGTATCACGCCGCCGGCCTTCCGCTCCGCCTTTCGTCGCTGGCGCTCCTCCTTGCGCTTGCGGCGCTCCTCACGCCGGCGCTTTCTCTCCTCCTCCCAGGCGCGCCGGTCCTCCTCCTCCGACTTCCGCTTCTCCTCGGCCTTCTGGTGGCGCGCGGCCCGACGCTGCTCGCGGCGCTCCTTGCGGCTCAGCTTCTTCGCGCCCTCCGGCTGCTCCTGGTCAGCCGTCGCTGCCGCGCTGTCGCCCTTCCCGCGCCTGTTCCTGATCATCAGGACCAGGATCAGCAGCAGGATCACCGCGCCCGCGGCGGCGTAGACCTCGGTCGGATGGTCCTGGACGTAGTCCGAGACGTCGTCCGTCACCTGGGCTGTGTCGATTGCAGCAAGCATCGGCGTGCTCAATCGTTGCACGGGACCTTCGTTCTTGTGAATTGCGCTTCGCCCTGCAAGCCGGGGTCGGGCAGGGCGATCTGGGAGCGACGGTGCAGGCGCATTGCTTGCCGACCTCCTTGTCTGGGCCCCGCCTCACCCTAGACGTTGCTTGAAGTCCCTCTCGACCTCGCGGCGCAGGTCGCGCTCCTGGATGTCCCGGCGCCTGTCACGGCCCTCCTTGCCCCTCGCCAGGGCAAGCTCCACCTTGGCCCGTGGCCCCTTGAAGTACATGCGGGTGGGAACGAGGGTCAGGCCGCGCTCGGCCGTCTTCCCGATCAGCCGCTCGATCTCCCTGCGGTGCAGGAGGAGCTTTCGCGGGCGGTCCGGATCGTGGTTCTGATCGGAGGCGGGCAGATACGGCGGGATGTGGGCTCCCCGCAGCCACACCTCGCCCTTGTCGACCACCGCGTAGGCCTCGTTGAGCTGGGCCTTTCCCTCGCGAAGCGACTTCACCTCGCTGCCGCGCAGCTCGATTCCCGCCTCCATCTTCTCGAGCACCTGAAAGCGGTGCCTGGCACGCCGGTTCGTGGCGACGTCGCCGCTGGCGGGGGCTCGTTGGCCCTTCGACCTCTTCGCCACCCCTACCCATCCTCCACGGGGAGCAGGTCGACGCGCCCTCGGGGCGCCTCGATGCGGTCGACGGTGACCTTCGCAGGGTCCCCCAGGCGGACCCTGCCGCCCCCTCGGGCACCGACGAGCATCGTCTCCGTCTCGTCGAGCTCGTATCGCTCGCGACCCCCGATCCGGCGGGCGGGAAGGAACCCCTCGTAGACGTCCCCCAACGCACCGCCGAAGCGGACGAAGGCGCCCGCGCCGACCACGCCGGAGACCTCCCCATCGAACCTGGTTCCGGGACCACGCTCGAACAGCTCCCGTTCGAGCAGGAAGCAGGCGCACACCGAGTCCGCATCGCGCTCGATCCTGGTGGCGTCGCGCTCGTGCTCCGAGCAGTGGGCTCCCACCTCCGCCAGGCCGCGGGCCGGAGGCGCTTCCTCGCCGGCCCCGATCGAGGCGAGCAGCGAGCGGTGCGCGATCAGGTCCGGGTAGCGGCGGATCGGCGATGTGAAGTGGACATAGGCCGGGCTGCCGAGACCGGCGTGGCCGAGGTTCCGGTCCGTGTAATGAGCCTGCTTGAGCGAGCGGAGCACAAGCGATGTATACGCCTCGCGGCCGTGCCCGCGACGAGCGGCCTCGCGGACCACCAGGCGGCTCGCCTCGCCGACCAGCTCACCCGCCTGCTGCGGGGAGAGCTTCTCGGGGAGAGACGGCGTGGGCAGATCCAGGGCGGCAAGCTGCTCGATCAGGCGCTTCACCCGCTCCGGATCGGGCTGCTCGTGGACCCGGTAGAGGGTCGGGACGCGGCGACGCTCGAGCAGCTCCGCGACCCTCTCGTTCGTGAGAACCATCAGGTGCTCGATCAGCCGGTGGGACTCGGTCTGGGGGACCGAGTGGGCGCCGACCACGTCTCCGTCCTCGAACGTGAACTCGGGCTCGAAGCTCTCGACCTCGATGGAGGCCCGCGGGCGGCGGGCGGCGAGCGCCGCCGCGGCCTGGCGAGCGAGGGCGAGCGGCTTCGCGATCGACGCCGGTGGCGTGCTCCGGCCCGCGAAGATCTCGTCCAGCTCGTCGTAGTCGAGGCGGAGATCCGAGCGGATCCGGCTGCGGTAGAACGAGGCCGAGAGCGCCTCACCGCCCTCGGAAAGCTCGATCTCCGCGGTTACGGCCAGCCGGTCCACATCCGGCGCGAGGCTGCAGACGTCGCTGGAGAGCAGGTGCGGCAGCATCGGCGCGACTCGCCCGGGGACGTACGTTGAGTTGGCGCGGTGGTGCGCCTCGCGCTCGAGAGCGCCGCCGGGGCGGACATGGGCGGCGACGTCCGCGATGTGGATCCACAGGCGGACCCCGCCCTCCGTGCGCGCCGCGGAAACGGCGTCGTCGAAGTCGTGCGCCGTCGCCGGATCGACAGTGAAGGTCGGGAGATCCCGGAGGTCGCGCCGGTCGACCGCCGGCAGGCGGGCCTGGGCGGCCGCATCGCCCGCCTCATCCTCGAGGCGGCGCGAGAACCCCACACGAACCTGGCGGTCCTCCAGCATCGCCGCGACGACGTCAGCGGCTCGCTTCGGGTCGCCCAGCTGGCGGAGCACCTCTGCGCGGCCACGCCCGGTTCCGATCTCGACGAGCGCCATCCTCCCCGGGCTGGCCGCCCGCCTCCCGCCCGCGAGCTCGATCCGCCCGCCCCGCTCGAACAGGGGCTCTCCCACCAGGAAGCGGCCGCGCTTCGAGACGAGGACGACGCGCTTCATGCGGGGTCTCTCATGACCGGGACCGCGAAATGACGAGATCCATGCGGTGCCAGGCTGCAGGACGCATGGCGACCGAGAACGACGCCTGGCGGCGCAGGGAGCCGTCATTTCCGGTCTTCCGTTGTGAGAGCCCCCGCCAGCTGCTGGCCCAGCACCTGAAGAGCGCGCTCGAGCCCCTCGTCGGGCTTCGTCTTCGGGATGTCCTTCGCCGTCACCTGCGGTTGAATCCCGCTGCCGTTGATCGATGTCCCGTCACGGGTCAGATACTCCCCCACGGTCAGATCCAGCGCGCCGCCGTTGTCGAGCGGGATCACCTCCTGGAACGTTCCCTTTCCGTAGGACGTGGTCCCGGCCACCTCGGCGATCCCCGCCTGCTCGAGAGCCGCGGTGACGATCTCCGACGCGGAGGCGGTGTCGCCATTGATCAGCACCACCATCGGGCGCGGTGCGAGCGCGTCCCCGACCGCCTCGAAAGTCCGGTCCCGCTGCGTCCTCCCTCGCGTCGAGACGATCACGCCGTCCTCGACGAAGATGCTCGAGACGAGGATCGCCTCGGTGAGCAGTCCCCCGCCGTTGCCCCTGAGGTCGAGTACGACGGCCTCGGCGCCCCGGTCGTAGAGGCGCTCCACCTGCCTGCGAAGCTCGGCGTGAGCCCCCTCGAAGAATCCCGCGAGCCGGACGTATCCGACCTTCGTGCCGTTCACCTTCTCGATCCGTCCCGTCACCTGGGGGATGTCGACCTCGCGGCGGGTCAGGGTGAGCTCTCGCGGCTTCTCGCCGGGGCTGACGACGGTCAGGGTGACCTTTGTTCCCTCCGGCCCCCTGATCCGGGCGGTCACGGCCTCCGCGTCCTCGCCCGCGATCGGGCGCCCGTTGACCTCGGTGATCACATCGCCTGGGGCGATTCCCGCCTCCTTCGCGGGCGTGCGCTTGTAGACCGTGGTCACGCGCAGTCCCCGCTTCACCTCGTTCACCCCCATCCCGACCCCGGAGAAGCTCGCCCCCTGCTTGAAGCGGTCGTATTCCTCGGGAGTGAAGTAGTGGGAGAAGCGGTCGTCGTAGCGCTTCTTCAGCTCCTGGACGAGGCCCTGAATCGACGACGTCTCGAGCTCATTCGGGTCCACCGGGTGGAAGTAGTCGGCCTCGATCACGTCGATCGCCTCGGCCGTCGGATCCTGATCGCCGTCGCCGATGATGTCGACGACCGCATCGTTCACGGGGTCCACACGCTCCCCCGCAACGATCCCGACGATGAAGGCGACCGCGACGAGGGCGATTACGCCGACTGCGCGCCGCGTCAAATCCGGAGGAAGCGACGCAGCGTCAGGCCGCTGCCCATCGCGGAGACTGCCATCGCCACACCGAGGAGGACGATCGCGAGGTTGGCGAAGCTGATGGTCTCACCGGAGTCGATCAGCCGGATGTCGTTCGCGAGCGGATCGACGATCAGCTCCTTGCCAAGGAAGAGCACCCCGATCGCGAGCACCGCGCCGACCAGGCCGCAGACCAGCCCCTCGACCATGAACGGCCACCGGATGAACCAGTTCGTCGCCCCGACCAGGCGCATCACTTCGACCTCACGCCGGCGAGCGTAGATCGAGAGGCGAATCGTGTTTCCGACCAGCAGCAGCGAGGCGGTCAGGAGCAATACGGCGATCACGCCGAGGACCCAGCGAACGGCGGTGGTTGCGCCCTCGATCTTGTCGGCGTCGTCGCGGGAGTCGTTCACCTCGTCGATGAACCCGCTGATCGGAGTCGGCGTCCCATCAGGGCCGGGTGGCGCGATCGCCGCCCGGATCGAGCCGAGGTTGGAGAGGTCATCGGGCGTCACGCTGAAGGAGACCGGCAGCGGGTTGCGGCCACCGGGAAGCTGGGCCGTCAGGTCCTCGCGGTTCTCCGATTCCAGCCGGTCGCTGAGGATCGCGCGGGCCTCCTCCTTGTCGATGTACTCAACTTTCTCGACGTGGGGAATCGACTGGAGCTTGGTCTGCAGCGCCGCGACCTCCGCCTCTGGCGGCGGGTTCCCGGTCGTGTCCGCGATCGGGGATCCGTTCGCGTCGGCATCGCTCAGGAAGATGCGCAGTCCGACCTGGTCGCGAACCTCGTTGCTCTTGTCGTTGGTCGTCTGGAGGACGGGGACCAGGACCCCCAGGAGAACCACCGTCACCGCAACGGTGACGATCGCGGCGAGCCCGGGAGCGGGAGTGCGCCGCAGCGCCCTCAAACCCTCACCGATGAAGAAGAAGAATCGCCCCATGGCCGGTGCCTAGTAGCGCGGAGCCTCGTCGTCGACGCCCAGCTCGGTCCGAAGCCGGCTCGCGAATTCGCGAGTCGACTCGTCACGCGACGTGTATGTGCCGGCCGCCTGGTCGCGGACCACGCGTCCGGATTCGAGGGCGATCACCCGGCGACGCATCTTGTCGACCATCTCGCGGTCGTGGGTCACGACCACGACGGTCGTCCCGGTGCGGTTGATCCGGTAGAGCACCTGCATGATCCCGATCGAGGTGTTCGGGTCCAGGTTTCCAGTCGGCTCGTCCGCAAGCAGCAGGGGCGGGTGGTTGACGAACGCCCGTGCAACCGAGAGCCGCTGCTGCTCCCCGCCGGAGAGCTGGTCGGGGAGGCTCTTCACCTTGTCGGCGAGGCCGACGAGGCGAAGGGCGTCCGGGACCTTGCGGCGGATCTCGCTTCGCGAGGCCCCGATCACCTGAAGCGCATAGGCGACGTTGTCGTAGACGTTGCGGCTCGGGAGCAGCTTGAAGTCCTGGAAGACGGTGCCGATCCGGCGCCGGAGGTGCGGGACCTTCTTGTTGGACAGCGTCGCGATGTCGCGTCCGGCGATCAGCACCTCGCCCTCTGTCGGCTCGAGCTCGCGAATCAGCGTCTTGATCAGCGTGGTCTTGCCGCAGCCGGTGGGCCCGACGAGGAAGACGAACTCCCCGCGGTCGACCCGCAGGCTGACCCGCTCGAGACCGACGTGCCCGCCCGGGTAGACCTTCGTCACCCGGCGCAGCTCGACGATCGGCGGCCTCGCATGCTGCTCGGTGAGGTGCTCGGGCCGCCGCGTCCGCTGCGGACGGGCATGAACGGTCTTCGCTGTCTGTCGTCTTGCCATTCGAAGCGTGGCCGAGAGGCGCGCATAGGCGGGGTCCCCCCGCCGGCCGCACTCTGACCGCTGCACAGGGTACGGAACGGCCTAAAGCGCTTCGCAAGTTCTTGTTCCAGGCGCAAGAACTCGTTCGTCGGGGCGAGCCGGGAGCTCGCTGGCCGACCCAGCCGGTCGTTTAACGCCACTGGGCGCCGGGCAACTCGACTACGAACTTGAACCTGCGCGACGAGGTCGAGCGGCCGGATCGATCAGGATGCTGGTTGAGCAGGTCCGCTCGGTCGACGGGGTCGCCGGCGTGGAGAACCTCCTCCACGCCCCTTGATCCGAGCGAGGGGAGCTAGTGGGTGATGTAGCGGCGGCGGGGCCGAGCGGCGTCATCTCGGCCCCGCGCACCGCGTCCTCGCACTCCGGTGGCGTCCGAATGCACCGGAGATACGCTTTCGTCGCGATCGTCTCGCCTCCGGCGTTCCGCGATATCACCCGGATCGTCGAGTCGCTCGCTGGATCGGGACTGGGGATCAGATGGATTCAAATCGTGTCCGATTCCTTCGCCGGCCCACGCCGCCCCTTAGTCGGCTCGTTCCGTACGCAAACTGCGGGATATCGCGATGCGTTGCTACGCCTCGCGAGGTACCCGTTTTTGACCTACTGGGTGCTGCGGCGTAGAATTTTCTCAGATTTCGCGACGGCGCGGCATTCTCGGCTCAAACGGGGTCCGCGACCCGCAAGTCACAGAGACTTGGAGAGACGCCCTTCATAGGGGGAGGGACGGGTCTCCTCGGCCGGCAAGGAAGCGGCAGATCCGAGGAGGAACGAAACCCAGATGTCTTCCAAGAGCGACCTTTCGAAGAACTCCCTGCCCCATGGGAGCGGCATGCCACAAGGGGATGGTTGCCGGTCGAGGCAAGCGGGTGGAGCGGTCTAGCGGGGCCGCTCCACCCCTCAAACCAGGGGGCGGCGGTCGAATAGACGATGGGCTGCTCGACGTCGAGCGGCATTCGGCCGGCAACGGTCTGTGCGTGTTCACCCTCAGGGGGAACTCGACCTCAGCACCTTCCCGCGGATGGAGTCGGAGCTGCGGTCGGAGCTTCGTGCCAGCGAGGCCGTGCTCGTCGACCTCACCGAGCTCGGGTTCATCGACTCATCCGGGATCGGAGCTCTGCTCGCGGCGTTCCGGACGAGCGAGGAGGACGGCTGTCGGATGCATACGGTGATCGCTTCCGGCTCACAGGTGGAGCGGGTCTTCAAGCTGGCGCGGATCGACACCGCGTTGCCGCTATATCTTGAGCGCGAAGAGGCGATGACGGCGCTCGAGCGCCCCGCCGGCTAGCTCCCGGAGATCTCGTGCCCGGCGGTGACCGTCGGCTCCTCCGGCGTCTCCTGCGGCTCGAGGACGAACAGCTCGATTGCGAGGTCGGGGTCGACGTGGATCGAGCTCATGTACGCGATCACTTTTCGACCCGTGGCCTCCTCCACGATCCGCCGGAAGTCCGACTCCATGGCCTGCTGGAAGCTCCGCCGCATCTGATACACGGACTCGAGTGCCCCGGTGTCGATCAGCGTCCGCTCCACGGTAGTGAAACCCCCGCGGAGGATGCAGACCACCGTGTCGTTCAACAGGTGCGTCTTCGCCTTGGTCGGGCCCTTCCCGTAGTACCGGGAGTGGAGCTGCACCAGGCCCGTTGAGATCTGAGCCAGCATCTCGCCCGTTGGGCGGCGCTGGGTTGTCCCATCGGGGGAAACGGCAAACCTCCTGAGTGGTTCGTTTGCCGCCCCTCTTCTTGTGTAGGTCGCACGAAGGGAAGAGTTGCGGGAAGACCCGACGCGCGCGCGGCATCCCAGTGAGTCTCTTCGTGGTGGAGCCGCCTCCTTTCAGGCTACTCCGATCGGTGGGCCAAGTGTGGCCTCCCGATTCGGCCCTGTTTCGTGCAGCGCTGCTGGGGGGATATTCTTTGGACAGCCGCGCGGCCGCGACCAACCGAGGCCGCATGGCTATCGTCAGACGACCGGACGCGCCCCCCGGCGATTCAAGAGGGGTTCCGGACGCTCGTTCCTCATTCCCAGCGACAGCGAGGTGGTGAGAGGGATGATTGGTTTCGACGATCGCAGCGGGGAGGAGCCCGAGGGGCGCGAGAACGAGGCAGCCCGGGAGCGAGAGAGTAGAGAGCGGGATTCCCGGGGCCCGGCAGACCCAAGCGCGCCGGAGGACAGGCGCCCGCCGCCTCTTGCGGAGGAGATCCGAAGCGAGATCGCCAATGAGATCGTCCGCATCCATGAGGAGTCGTACGGCACGACCGCGAGAAATCCCGATGTGGTCGTTCACGGGGACTGGGTCATCGTGATCCTCGACGATCTCGAATTGCTCCCGAACGAGCAGTTCCTGGTGGACAGCGGCCGAGGGGATGTCGTCACCCAGGTCCGGCGCCAGTATCAGGAGGCGATTCAATCGACCTTCAGCGCCGCCGTCGAGCGCGCGACGGGCCGGACGGTGGTGGGGTTCATCAGCGGGACGTCCGTGGATGAGCCGCGCTTCGTCACCGAGATCTTCAAGCTCGGATAGACGGCGTTTTCGCGCCGGGGCCGGGGTAGCAGCCACGCATGGAGGCAGCGAGCGTAGACGCCGCCGCCCCGGACGAGCGCGCGGTCAGGCAGCCGCTGGACTGGCGGCCGGCATGGCCGCAGCCTCATCCGCCAGACTTCCACGACGTGAAACCGATCAAGGGAGAGCACGCATGACCGAGCGCGATCCGATCGAACGCGATATCGAGCACGAGGAGGAGCTGGCGGCGGCCGAAGCTGCTCAGATCGGCGGCGTCAGCGGCATGGAGGACCTCCCCGATGAGGAGCGACCCCTGGCCGAGGCCGGCGAGGGGGAGTCCGAGGGGTTCGAGCTCGCCGAGGAGGAGCTGCGGCAGCGAGCCAGCCACGAGGACGAACACGGAAACCCGCTCACCGACCGCCCCGACCCCGAGGGGCCCGGCGGCGCGCGCGGCGACGTCTACGGCGACGCCGACGACTTCGAGTCGACGGAGACCGACGTCGACACACAGGGCACGCCCGGGGACCTCGACGACTCCGCCGAGGATGGCGTCCCCGACACGGAGACGTAGGACCTACGTCCAGGGGCCGCCGTTGATCGGCGGATGCTGCACGATCGGCTTCTTGAGCAGAGCCGCGCGGGCGAGGTCGGCGATCCCGCTCGCGGTCAGGCCGAAATGCTCCATGCAGGCCTCGGCGGTGCCCGAGACGCCGAACTCGTCCTGCATCCCCAGCGCGAAGATCGGAACGGGGTGCTGCTCGGCGGCGACCTGCCGGATGGCGTCGCCGAGGCCGCCGACGACGCGGTGCTCCTCGGCGGTGACCGCGACGCCCGTCTTCGCGAGCGATCGCAGCACCGCCTGCGAGTCGATCGGCTTGATGATCGAGACGTTTACGACCTCCGCCTCGACGCCATCCTCATGCTCGAGGACCGCTGCCGCTTCCAGTGCACGCCAGAGCATGTGGCCGCAGACGAAGATGGAGATGTCCTCGCCGGAGCGGAGCACGTCCACCCCGGTCCCGAGCGTCTCGGGAATCCCGTCGTAGACGATCGGCGTCTTCGGGCGGCCGAAGCGCATGTACATCGGGCCGTCGAAGCGCTCGTATGACTCGATCACCGCGGTGTAGGCCTGGTTGTAGTCCGCGGGGACGACGACCTGCATGTTCGGCATCGCCCGCATCAGGGCGATGTCCTCGATCATCTGGTGGGAGGCACCGTCCTCGCCCAGCGAGACGCCGCCGTGGGAGGCGCCGATCCGGACCTTCAGCTCGTTGTGGGCGATGCCGAGCCGTACCTGGTCATAGGCGCGCCCGGCGGCGAAGATCGCGAAGGTCGACGCGTACGGGACCTTGCCGGTCACCGCGAGGCCGCACGACATCGACATCATGTTCGCCTCCGCCGAGCCAACGTTGAAGAACCGCTCCGGGAACCGCTTCCCGAACTTCATCGACTGGGTGGAGACCGCGAGGTCGGCGTCGAGGGCGACGACGTCCGGATAGCTCTCGCCCAGGTCAGCGAGCGCGTCGCCGTAGGCCTGCCGGGTCGCGATCGGCTCGGTCTGAGGCCGGGCCGCGGCGAGCAGGTCCCCCGTCATCAGCGGTCGGCCTCCAGGGCCGCGGTCTGCTCCCGGTAGCGCGCCTCCAGCTGATCGAGCGCCTGCTCGGCCCGCTCCTGGCTGGGGGGCTTGCCATCGAAGCCGAAGCGGTCCTCCATGAAGGAGACGCCACGGCCCTTCTTCGTCTGGCAGATGACGGCGGCCGGGGCCCCCAGAGTTCGGCTGCGCTCGAGCGCCTCCACGATCGCCGGCATGTCGTGTCCGTCGATCTCGACCGCATCCCAGCCGAAGGACTCGAACTTGGCGCGAACGTCGCCGGTGTCCATGACCTCCTCCGTCGTGCCGTCGGTCTGGAGGTGGTTGTAGTCGACGATCGCGGTGATGTTGGGGAGCCCGTAGTGCGCAGCCGCCATCGCCCCCTCCCAGCTCTCGCCCTCCTGGCAGTCGCCGTCGGACATCAGCGTGAAGACGTGCGCGGTCTCGGCAAGCCCGTCGAGCCCCAGCGCAAGGCAGATCCCGACGCTCATCGAGAGCCCCTGCCCGAGCGACCCGGTCGACACCTCGATTCCTGGGGTGCGGTTCATGTCGGGATGCCCCTGGAGATGCGAGTCGATCTGGCGGAGTCCCATCAGCTCGTCCGCCGGGAAGTAGCCGTGCTGAGCCAGCGCGGCGTATTGGATCGGCGCCGCATGACCCTTCGAGAGCACGAACCGGTCCCGCTCGGGCCTTGACGGATCGGACGGGTCATGCCGCAGCACGCGGAAGTACAGGGCCGCGACGACGTCTGCGGCCGAGAGCGAGCTGCCGAGGTGTCCCGACTTCGCGACCGCGAGCATTCGGACGCAGTGGATGCGAAGCACCGTCCCGTAGCGCTCGAGCGCGGCGATCGACGGCTTCCCGCCGGGAACGCGCTCAGGCTCGGGCTTCGGGTCGGGGACTGCCTTCAGATGCGCCATCTCGCGCCTTCGGGCCGGGGGGTCGGGGCTGCGGCCTCGGGTCGCGGACTCAAGACCGGGCGGCGAGGGTAGCAGCGAGGGGCACCGGCCCGGAACGTAAGGGAGCGAGGAACGGAAACCGGACGTCCATATCCTGGCCGGGTGAGAGCGGGACCTCTGACGGCGGCGATCCTCGGCTGCGCGGCCCTGATCGCGCCCGCCTGCGGCGGCTCGGACGACGATGCGGACGTGGCCGCGAACACGACCCTCTCGACCACTGCTACTGCCCACCCGGAGCCCGAGCCCCCAGACGCGGCACACGAGCACGCCGAAGAGGACGAGGATGGGCCCGCCGGTGAGGCGAGTCCCGAGGCTGCCGCCGCGGGACCAGAGACCGGTGAACTCTCAGAGGTCGACTCGGCGGCGGTCGCGGCGGTGGTCAGCTCGTACGTCGACGCCCTCAACAACCGCGACGCGGGGGCCGCATGCGGGTTCTTCGCACCGGGCGCGCTGCAGCTCTCGGAGCTGCCGAAGCGCCGCGGCGGCTGCGTGGGCTCGGTCGGCGCCTCGCTCGGAAGCCGACCGGCTGCCGGCGGGCCCGCCTGGAGGCGGACCCGCATCGTCGAGGTCACGGCGGTCTCCGTCGAGGGGGTCGGCGCCCGGGTGACAGCGACCGTCGTCCACCGCTTCCGCGACCGCCAAGAGCCCTCGATCGAGGAGGACGTGATCTACCTCCGGCCCAAGGGCGGGCGCTGGCTCCTCGCGAAGCCGAGCGCGACGTTCTACCGGGCGGTCGGCTACGCCGATCCCCCGCTCCGGGCGCTTACCCCACCCTAGAACCTGTGGTTCTAGAACGCGGAGGGCAGCGGCCAGTAGGGGAGATCGCTGTTTGTCCGTCGGTGCAGGGGAAAGATGCCGAGATGAGGACGCTCGAGGTCCTCGCCAGGGAGAGCTCGACAGCCGGGGCGGGACGACGCCGCCGTCTCGGCGACGGAGCCCTCGACCTACGCCCACCTGCTGCCGCAGTCCGACGAGATCGCCGCAGAGCGGGTGGCAGCCGCGTTGGCGGAATAGCGACGGGTACCGGGGACCGTTCTCGGTATAGGCTTGGCGCGAATCGCGCTAGGGACACGGTGGGGTCGATCATGGGGACCGCGGCTCCGCTCCTCCGTCCGACGTGTGGCCAAACAACCGAGAAGGGGAGTTACCGATGAGGAGACTGAAGGGACGCATGCCCTCGCCAGCGATGACCGTCGCTGGGGTGGCACTGATCATCGCGCTCGCGGGGACGGCGATGGCCGCTCCGACCGCGATCAAGAGCGTGCTCAACAAGCAGGAGAAGAAGCAGGTCAAGAACATCGCCAAGAACCAGGTGAACAAGCTGGCTCCGGGGTTGTCGGTTGCGAACGCGACGAACGCGACGAACGCGACGAACGCGACGAACGCGACGAACGCGACGAACGCTGGTGCCGTGGGCGGACAGACGCTGGCGAACATCGTGACGGCGCGCTCTGTCAACCCCGGCGGCCCGGCATGCGATCCCTCAAGCGCGACGCTCGTCGTCTGCGCGAGCCTGGAGATGACTCTGCCACACGAGGGTCGCGTGCTGTTGATCGGCAGGGCCGGTCAGATTGCGTTCAACAACGCACAGACACAGGGGGACTGCCTGTTCCGGGTCGACGGCGTGAACTCCGGCGGATCGGTGCACGTTGGCAATCAGTACGCGATCGCATCACTATCGGCCAATGCGCCTCAGTACGCCGAATGGGTTCTCGACCATGGTCGTGACCGATCCGATTCCGCGCCGGGGCGCATACGTTCGCCCTGGCATGCAGCGAGGCTGTCGTCCGATGTGGCATTCACAGGGTCCTCAGGTCACCGCCGTGCTGGTCGGGTCCGGCTGAGCTAGCCGAACCGAACGACGCGGCCCGAGATAGACCGCAGAAAGGGGCCCGCGCAAGCGGGCCCCTTTCTTGTGCCCGCGAATCCCGCCCGTGTCCGTTTCGTGTCCGTTTCGGGCGCAAACCGCTCTGGAATGCGGCTAAACCTAGAACCTGTGGTTGCCGCCGCCGCGCGGCGCGTGCGTGCGAAGCCGCTTGCCCTTGCGATCGACCTGGACGATCGTCGCGTCGCGGCCCGATGAGCTCGGCTTCATCACGGTCACGTAGGCAAGGCCGGGTATCAGGGCGGTACTCCAGAGGATCCCCGTCCGGCGGCGCACCGTGAACAGGACTCTGCCGGGGCCGCGCCGCCGCACCTTGCGGATCATCAGGCGGCTGCGGCGGGCATCCGTTCGGACATAGGTGAACGTGCGGCCGGTGACCGCGGGGTCGAAGAGAAGGAGTCGCCCGGACCGGACGAGTGCACGATGCGTATGAGTCCCGACGATCCGCTGGACGATCCTGCTTCCGGACGGCGTCGCGATCCCGAATACGAGGTTGCTGCCGTCGAGGCTGGGCGGGCTGACCTGGCCGGAGCCGCCGACGGCGGCGACGGGTGCGATCGGCCCTGGGGCCGAGGGATCTCCGATGTGCCGGTAGAACATCCCGTCCCCGCCGCTTCCCAGCGGCGCCCTGTAGACGAGCCACTGATCCGAGACCGCGATCGCGTCGGCCCCCGGAGCCTCGACCGTTGCGATCTGGGCCAGCGTGCTGCGGTCCAGCAGCTGGACCCGTCCCTCGCTGAGGACCGCGACGAAGCGGCCACCGATCGTCGGGTTGGATCCGGAAAGCCCGACCTCGGACCCCCCGCGCCGGAGGACTCCCTGCCCGTCGAGGCGCTGGTAGACGAGCCCGTCGATCGTCGCGGCGGGATCCGTCGCCTGCGGCGCGGACACCTCGCCGCGCGCGCCCGCGTCGCCGGGGACGACGATCAGCGCGAGGGCGGCAACGAGCAGCGCGGCCGCATCCCCTCGCCTCAGCCCGAGGTAGACGCCGGGCCGCTCGCACATCAGCTCCGTTGCCCTGACCCCGAACGGTCCGCCGGCCGCCGGTGCGAGCGAGACGATCGGGATCGCCCGCCCGATTCCGAACGCCGCCCCGATCAGGAGACCGAGGCCCGGGTCGCCGAGGGCAAGGCTGACGCCGGCCAGTGCCCAGACGCCGAAGGAGAGGACGAAGGTGGTGAACCCGATCCCGAGCAGAACCCCGTAGAGCATCGCCGCGACCGGCATCGGCATCACCCGCCGCCAGTGCTCCGGGAGCTGCCTGCGGATCTGCGGCACGATCGGGGTGCCGCGGATCTCCAGGGCGGCGGCGAGCGCCGCAATCGCGGCGGCCACGATGTAGGCGCCCCTCCCCGCGTCGTGCAGGCCCTCGCCGACCAGCGCGAGGGAGCCGAAGGTGAGAAGGCCACCGAGGACCGCCCCGGGAAGGAAGGTGGCGCACGCCGCGATCGCCGTGCGCCTCCCGCCGGTATGGCCGGTCGGGCCGATCGTCTCGATCATCGAGAGGCCGCAGGGGGAGAACGTCCCCGTCGCGCCGATCAGGAGCGCGGCCGCGGCGAGCGCGATCTCCAGGGGGCCCAGCGACATCAGCACGGAACCCTCGTGTCGTAGTACATGACGCAATAGACCTTCCGACCGCCGAAGCAGTAGCCGGTGAGCGCCGCGTCGCCGTTGATCCGCGTCCGGTTGCGAGAGCAGCAGTCGACCAGTTTCCGGACCTTGCCCCCGCAGCAGCGGTACCAGGAACCGTCGATCGACGTCCGGATCCCGTAGATGTCCTCGACCCGGTCGCAGACCCGGGTGCGGGGGGCCGGTGGTATCGGTCGGCCGTCGGGATCCCGCAGGACCTGGCTGTCGTCGTCGAGGGGCAGACCGGCCTCGTTCACCGGGCGGCCGATGTCGTCGACGGGATGTCCGTCCTCGGCGCGCAGCGGAAAGCCGCGCGAGTCGATCCGCGGCAGCCCGTTCGGATGAGGACACGAGCCGGTGGTGAAGATGTGCCCGCAGAAGTGGAAGGCGTCGGAGTCGCCCGGCTCGACCAGGCTGCCTACGGTCCGAGCCGCGGTGAGCGCCATCAGCGCACCGCTCACGCGCGCGAGAAAGCCGCGGCGCGACGTATTGCGCGCCAGCGAGTCGATTGCCCCGTCGAGATGGTCAGGCACCGACGGGCAGTCCCCCCGGTCGCTCCTCGCTCCAACCGTCGGCGACCGGGATACCTTCCGCCCTCCGGCGCTCCGCAGTCGCGAGAACACTCTCCAGCTGCGCGAGGCTGTTGAAGGTGCCCTTGGCGAGAACCGTCCCGGCACCGTCGAGGGCGACGGCGAACGGGCTGCCGGGCACGCCGAGGCCGCGCCAGACCTCGGCGTCCGCGACCTCGTCGAAGCTCGCCACCGCGACCCGGGGGTCATTCGCGATGCTCTCGACCGCAGGAGCGAGCGTCTGGCAGAGATGGCAGCCCTCCGAGGTGAACACCGCAAGCCCAAGCGTTTGATGGGACCCGGAGCGGCCGGGCTCGAGCGGAATCCTGGAGGCGAGCGACTCGGAACGGGAGCCGATCTCGGGGCCCTCCCCCGCGATCTCCAGCGCCCCCTGGGTGCCCAGCTGGAGCCGGAGCATCCCGACCTCGCGGGCGAGGGCGAGTACCGCGACCGTGAGCCCCGCGGATGCCGCCAGCGCGACGCCGATTCCGATCGCGAGCCAGCCTTCCGTGGTGACCGAGGCGTCTCCCGCGGAAGGCACGACCGCGAAGGCCGCGGCAAGCGCCAGGTTGCGCAGCACCGAAACCATTGAGACCGTCGACCGGGGCCCGAAGCAGGCGCACGGGGCTCCCGCGCGGCCCTGGAGCAGCGCCGCAACGGTGATCGCGGCGAACAGGGCCATCAACGCGGCCGCGGCGTAGGCGGCGGCATCGGAACCGAGCGCGACGGCGACCCCGAGGCCGAGCTCCATGGCGATCAGCGCCGCCCAGGCGATCCGGCGTGCCGGGCCCTCGGGGAAGCCGTATCCCGCCATCGCGGCGACGCTCGCGCGCGGTGACGCAAGCTTCGCGAGCGCGGCGCCCGCGAGCACGATTCCAAGGCCGACCCGCAAGAAGATCTCGAACATCCCTCCGGCCTCAACCTACCAGCGGGACGAAAGGTGCGCTCCTCCTACGTTCCGAGCGCTGCCCTGACCTTGCGCCGACAGGCCTGGCGCTTCTCTCGTCGCATTGACTCGGCCGATACTACGGCCAGCTTAAGACCTGGTTACCGAAAGAGCGCTACCTAGCCGATCGCGACCATGCGCTCGATCGGCAGCCTCGCGCGCTCGGCGATGTCCTCCGGGACCTTCACCTCGTATTTGAAGTCGCGGAGCGAGTCGCGGACCTTCGGGAGGGTGATCATCTTCATGTACTTGCAGAAGGCCATCCGGTTCGCCTCGATCAGCTTCGCCCCCGGCGCGGCCTGCTGGAGCGGATAGAGCATCCCGTTCTCGGTGGCGACGATGTACTCGCCATCGGGATGCTGCTGCATGTAGTTGAGCATCCCCCCCGTCGAGAGCATCTGGACGCCATCGGCCTCGATGTCGCCCGCGGCGACGTACTCCATCGCCTGGGTGGCGCAGCCGCACTCCGGATGAATCAGGAACTCCGCGTCGGGATGCTCTTCGCGAACCGTTCGGATGTCGTCAGGCCGAATTCCCGCGTGAACGTGGCATTCGCCGTCCCAGATGTGGAAGCGGGAGCGACGCGCGGGATCGTCCTTGATCCCGGTCTCGCGCTCGACGAACGCGCCCAGCCACATGTCCGGGCCGAACAGGATCTCCGTCCCCTCGCCGTGCTCGCGCCAGATGTGCTCGACCACCTGGACGGCATTGCCCGAGGTGCAGCAGTAGTCGGTCTCCGCCTTCACCTCGGCCGAGGTGTTGACGTACATGACGACGAGTGCGCCGGGATGCTCGGCCTTCCAGGCCCGAAGCTGGTCCGCGTTGATCGAGTCCGAGAGCGAGCAGCCCGCGCCGAGATCGGCGATCAGGACGGTCTTCTCCGGTGAGAGGATCGACGCGGTCTCGGCCATGAAGTGGACGCCGCAGAACTCGATCACGTCGGCGTCCGCCTTTGCGGCCTCACGCGAGAGGCCGAGCGAATCTCCGACGAAGGCGGCCACGTCCTGCAGCTCGGGAAGCTGGTAGTTGTGCGCCAGGATGACGGCGTTGCGCTCCGCGGCAAGCGCGCGCACCTCGTCGCTCAGCCGCGAGATCTCGTCCTCGCTCAGCTTGGCGGGAAGCTCGTTGACGGTAGGAAGCTCCAGCACGGCGGGCCGCTCCTTACTTTGGATGTTCGCTCTCCCGGCGCCCTATGGACCGTATGAGTCTGGACCCTCGAGACGAGCGAATGAACTGACCAAAGGTTAGCGCGGCCTACCCTTGAGCCCGTGCCCGAGCTTCCGGAAGTCGAGATCACCGCGCGCCGGTTGAGCACCGCGCTCGAGGGCGCAGAGGTCGAGTCCGCCCTCGCGCCCGGCGTCGCGACGCTGAAGACCTTCTCGCCCTCCCTGGACGAGCTCGTCGGAATGCGGGTCGCCGGAGTGAATCGGCGCGGCAAGATGCTCGAGGTCGGGTTCGTCACCGGCGACCGCGTCCCGCCGGACCGCAGGCTCAGCCTGCTGGTCCACCTGATGTCGGCCGGTCGCCTGCAGCTGTTCGAGAAGCGAGCGTCGCTGCGAGACCGCCGCTCGCGGATCCTCGTCCGGCTCGCCGACGGCCGTGAGCTCCGCCTGCGGGAGTTCGGTACGAAGCAGTCGGCCTGGGCGAAGCTGCTGGCCCGCGACGCGGTGGACGAAGGAGGAGATGGTCGCCACGCTCGGCCCGGACGCCTGGCCCGCGCCGGCCGCTGGAGGAGCTCACGGGGAGGATCCTCGAGCCCAGGCACCTCCATCCCCTCCTCCGAGATCAACGCGTGATCGCCGGAATCGGCCGCTCCTGGGTCGACGAGATCCTCTGGGAGGCGAAGCTCTCCCCGTTCAAGAAGGGCGCCGAGCTCCGGGGCGAGGAGATCAAGCGGGTGCACGAGGCGCTGCACGTGCTGGGTGACGCCATCGACCACTACGAGGAGGTGGTCGGGGAGGCGATCCCGGACAAGATGCCGATGCCGCTGAAGGTCCACCGCCGCGAGGGCGAGCCCTGTCCACGCTGCGGGACGACGATCGAGGCGGTGTTCTTCGCGGAACACCAGATGAACTACTGCCCCGAGGAGCAGACCGACGGGCGAGTTCTGAAGGACCGTCGCCTGTCGCGATTGCTCAAGTGATTTGAGGACAGATCCTGGCCTAGATCGCTCGTAGCCTGAGTCCATGGGTCTCGTCCAGGACAGCGGCCGAATCGCGCTAGCTTGAGGGGCATGGCGGAGCCGGCGGCGATCGAGGCGGAGGGGCTCGAGAAGTCCTTCGGCAAGGTTCGGGCGCTGGATGGGATCGACCTCAGCGCCCCGAGAGGCAGCGTGCTCGGGTTGCTCGGTCCGAACGGCGCCGGCAAGACGACCGCGGTGCGCATCCTCACCACCCTGCTTCGACCGGATGCCGGGAGCGCCCGGGTTGCCGGGCTCGACGTGGTCGCGGACGCGGCCGCCCTTCGCTCCCAGATCGGGCTAGCCGGCCAGTATGCGGCGGTCGACGAGAACCTGACCGGACACGAGAACCTGGAGATGGTCGGGCGGCTGTACCACCTCGGCGCGACGGTCGCCCGCCAGCGGGCGGCGGAGCTGCTCGAGACCTTCGACCTCACAGATGCGGGCGACCGGCTCGTCCGCACCTACTCGGGCGGGATGCGCAGGCGGCTCGACCTGGCGGCGGCGCTGGTGGCGCGTCCGCCTGTCGTCTTCCTCGACGAGCCCACCACCGGGCTCGACCCGCTGAGCAGGCTCGGTCTCTGGAACACGATCGAGGAACGGGTGGCCGAGGGCGCCACGGTCCTCCTCACCACCCAGTACCTCGACGAGGCAGACCGGCTCGCCGACCGGATCTGCGTGGTCGACCACGGCAAGGTGATCGCCGAGGGAACCTCAGACGAGCTCAAGGATCGCGTCGGCGGCGAGGGGCTCGAGGTCCGGCTCGAGCGGCCCCAGCAGGCCGAGGAGGCCGTGGCTGCGCTGGCCGCGATGTGTCTGGAGCGCCCCGAGTCCGTCGACGGGCTGGTGCGGATGCAGATCGCAGGTCATCAGGGCGCAATCGCGGACGCGGTGCGCCGACTCGACAACGCCGGAGTGGCGATCGACGACATCGCCGTGCGGCGGCCGACCCTCGACGACGTCTTCATCGTCCTCACCGGCCACGCGGCCGAGCCGGAGAGCGAGGATGGCGAGCGCGAAGTGGTGGCGACCGAGGAGCGGCCCGGATGAACGCCGCCGCCTACGCCGTCTCCGACGGCCTTGTCCTCGCGGTCCGCAACCTGAAGCGGATCCCGCGGGCTCCGGACCTGCTGATCTCGTTCACGCTGCAGCCGATTATGTTCGTGCTGCTGTTCAACTACGTATTCGGCGGCGCGATCGAGACTCCCGGTCACTCCTACACCGAGTTCCTGATCCCCGGGCTGATCGTGCAGACGATGTTCTTCGGCGGCTTTGTGACCGCCATCGGCCTCTCCGACGATCTCAAGAAGGGGCTGATCGACCGCTTCCGCTCGCTGCCGATGTCGCGCAGCGCAGTGCTGGCTGGCCGGACGCTCGCAGACGTCGCCACCAATCTGCTCTCGATCGTGGTGATGATCACCGTGGCGCTGATCATCGGCTTCACCTTCGACGCCAGCCCGCTCGAGATCGTCGCCGGAATCGGGCTGATGCTGCTCTTCGGCTATGCCTTCTCCTGGCTCTTCGCCTTCTTCGCCCTCGTCTCGTCCTCGGCCGAGGCGGCACAGGCAATCGGCTTCATGGTGATCTTCCCGCTCACCTTCGTCTCCTCCGCCTTCGTCCCGATCGACACCCTCCCCGACGGGCTCCAGCAATTCGCCGAGGTGAACCCGTTCACGGTCGCGGTTGACGCGATGCGTGCACTATGGATCGGCGATCCGGCCGGCAACAGCATCTGGGGCGCGGTCCTCTGGACGTGCGGCCTGATCGCCGTCTTCTCGTGGCTCGCGGTCAACCGGTACAAGCGCGCGGTCGGCGCCTGAGCACCCGCCGGACCAGTGCTCGCCCGAACTCGTGGCGGTTCACCGAGTCCATGTGCTCCCTGACGATCGCCTCCGCTTGCGGCGCAGTCCGGCGGTGGGCGGCATCCTCGCGAGCCTATATCTCGATAACCATGCTGAGGTCGAGGGCGGGAGCCGAATGGGTGAGGGCGCCGACGGAGATGTAGTCCACCCCGGTCTCGGCGATCTCGGCGACGTTCGCCAGAGTGATACCCCCGGACGCCTCGAGCTCGAGGCGATCGCGAGACTCGGAGGCCGCGCTGACCGCCTCTCGAAGCTCGAGCGGGTCCATGTTGTCCAGCAGCAGACGATCCGCGCCGGCCTCGGTCGCCTCGCGCACGTCCCGGAGGTCGCGGCACTCTGCCTCGATCGTCATCCCGGGACGGGCATCTTGCGCTCGCCGGACCGCCTCCCCCACCCCGCCCGCGATCGCTGCATGGTTCTCCTTGATCAGGATTCCGTCGTAGAGGCCCATGCGGTGGTTCACCCCGCCACCGGCGGCGACTGCCGCCTTCTCGAGCGCGCGCAGGCCGGGGGTCGTCTTCCGCGTGTCGAGGATGCGCGCGCCGGTGAGCTTCACTCGGCCGACGAATCTCGCGGTCAGCGTCGCCACCCCGGAGAGATGACCGAGGAAGTTGAGCGCCGTTCGCTCGGCCGACAGGAGCGCACGGGCGGGACCCGCGACTCGCGCCACCGCGACCGGGACGTCGTCGCGCCACTCCCGCTCCGCGCCGAGTACCTCGGGCTCCCCCGCCCCGGCCTGGCGGAAGACCTCCGCGGCGACCTCCAGCCCAAACAGCACCCCGGGGGATTTCTGGGTGATCGTCGCGGTCGACTTCGCGTCGGCCGGGACGACCGCCTCGGCGGTGACGTCCCGCCCGCCGACGTCCTCGGCGAGGGCCCGAGCGACGAGATCGCGCGTTTTGGAGTCGATCTCCATCGCGGTCAGCGTCTCACGAAACCGCGGTGTGAGACGTTTCATTGGCGAATGCCCGATGCGACTCTTCCTCCATTTCAGGAACTGCTGGACGAGCACGGCTCGGACGTGCTCGGCTTTCTCGTGGCGACCGTCGGCCCTCACGACGCCGAGGACGCCTTCCAGGAGACGTTCATCGCGGCGCTGCGCGCCTACCCCAGGCTCGAGCACGCGCGCAACCTGCGCTCATGGCTGCTCACGATCGCGCACCGCAAGGCGATCGACCACCACAGGGCCCGGGGCAGGCGGGCAGCTCCCGCCGGGAGCGCCGAGGAGGTCGCCGGCGGAGAGCCCGGCACGAACTCCCGGCCGGAGGAGGCAGTGGCGGGAGGCGAGCCCGAGCTGTGGACGGCCGTCAGCGGCCTCCCGCCGAAGCAGCGGAGCGCCGTGGTTCTCCGCTTCGCTACGGACATGTCGTATGCCGGAATCGCCCAGACGCTGGACTGCTCGCAGGCTGCCGCCCGCCGCAGCGTCCACGAGGGCCTAGCGAAATTGAGGGAGGTGTTTGCATGACCCCCATCGATGAGAGGAACCTCGAGAAGCTCCTCCGTACCGCTCCGACCTCCGGAGACCTCGACCGGGCGGTCGAGAGCCTGCTCGACCGCGCCGAGCGCGACGGGCTGTTCGACGTCGCCTACGCAAACGTCGACTCCCCATTCGGCCGGCTTCTCCTCGCCCGGACCGATCGCGGTGTCGTCAAGCTCGCCCTGCCCAGCCACCAGGGGTCGAAGATCTCCGAGGACGAGGTCCTCGACGAGCTCGCGACGCAGATCTCTCCGCGGGTGTTCGAGTCCGCTGCACGGCTCGACGAGGAGCGCCGCGAGCTCGACGACTACTTCGACGGCAGGCGTGACCGCTTCGAGGTCCCGGTCGACTGGCGCCTCACCGCCCCCGGTTTCCGGGCCCGCGCGCTCCGCGCCGTGGCGCGCATCCCCTATGGCGGGACCAGAACCTACGCCGAGATCGCCCGCTCGGCGGGGAACGAGCGGGCCTTCCGCGCCGCCGGAACCGCCTGCGGTGCGAACCCCGTCCCGCTCTTCGTGCCGTGCCACCGCGTCGTTCAGTCCGGAGGTGGGATCGGCAACTACGGCGGCGGGCCGGAGATGAAGCGAGCGCTGCTGGAGCTCGAGGGCGCGGTCTAGCGATTAGCGGGAATGTGCCGTCGGCGGGGCTCGGGTAGCGTCTCTCGCCGTGATCGGGCAGGCTGCCCGCCATGTCGGCACCTCGCTTCGAGCGATCGGGTCGGTGTTCGGCAATCCCGATGTGAGGAAGCTGCAGCTCGCCTGGGGCGCAACCTCATTTGCGATCTGGTCCTTCGCGATCGCCCTCGGCGTCTATGCGTTCAACGCAGGCGGGGCGACTGCGGTCGGCATCGCGGCTATGGTCCGCCTGCTGCCGGCCGCCTTCGTCTCCCCGGTCGCAGGATTGCTCGGGGATCGGCACTCCCGCCGCCTGGTCCTGGTCGGAAGCGCCACGCTCACCGCGATCGCAATCGGGTGCGCAGCGGCAGCCGCCGCGAGCGGGACCTCCGAGGGCGTGGTCTACCTGCTCGCCGGGCTGGTGACGATCGCCTCGAGTCCATACGTCCCCGCCGAGGGAGCCCTGCTGCCCGCGGTCGCAAGGTCGCCACAGGAGCTGTCCGCCTCCAACGTCGCACACAGCGCGATGGACAACATCGGCTTCCTCGTCGCGGGAATGCTCGGCGGCGTGCTGCTCGCGACCACCAGCCCCCAGGCCGTGTTCGTCGCCGCCTCGGCCGCGAGCCTTATCGCCGCGTTGCTGCTTCTCGGACTGCACCGTGACAAGCGACCGTCCTACGCGGTCGAGGCGGCGAGCGGCGCCCTTCGAGAGACGGTGCAAGGCCTTGCGACACTCGTCGCCGACCGGAAGCTGCGTCTCGTGGGCGCGGTGCGCACGCTGCTGGTCTTCTTCGAGGGCGCTGCCGACGTGCTCGTGGTCATCGTTGCCCTCGACCTGCTCGACATCGGTGAGGGAAGCGTCGGATATCTGAACGCCTCCTGGGGGGTGGGGGCGCTGCTCGCGGTGGCGCTACTGGCGATGATGCTCGCGCGCGAACGGCTCGCAACCGGACTGGTGGCGGGAAGCCTGCTCGCGGGCGCGGCCCTGATGCTTCCCGCAATCTGGGTCGTTCCGGCCGCCGCCTACCTCGCCTGGGCCGTTCTCGGGATCGGATACGAATTCGTCGACGTCGCTTCCCGGACGCTCCTCCAGCGCCTCGGCTCCGATGAGGTCCTTGCGCGGGTGCTCGGGACGCTCGAGACCCTCAGGTTCGTCGCCATGGCCCTCGGATCTATCTCGGCGCCCCTGCTGGTCTCGCTGCTGGGGATCGAGGGCGCCCTGCTGGCGTTCGGCGCGCTCCTGCCGCTGTTCGCGCTCGCCGAATGGTCCGCGCTTCGCTCCTTCGAGTTCGGCGCACCGGTCGAGGAGAGCCACTTCGCGCTGCTCCGAGCCGACCCGATCTTCGCCCCCCTGCCCGTCGACACCCTGGAGCGGCTGAGCCACGATCTCCGCCCGGTAGCGGCGGCCCGCGGCGATGAGATCATCACCCAGGGCGAGCTCGGGGACCGCTTCTACCTGATCGAGAGCGGGCAAGTCGAGGTGATCGTGAACGGCTCGTTCCGGCGCAACGAGTCGGCCGGCGAGTCGTTCGGCGAGATCGCGCTCCTTCACGATGTCGCCCGAACGGCGTCGGTGCGGGCGACGATGCCGACCATGCTCCTGGCGCTCGATCGTGAGCACTTCCTCGCCGCCGTCACCGGGCAGCGTCGGAGCGGCGAGGCGGCCTCGGGCATCGCCGAGGAGCGCCTGACAGCGCCCGGGTAGCGGTCGCTTTCTAGAAGGCGACGAGCCGAAGGTAGGTCCCAGGGAGAAAGCTGACCAGGATCAGCATCACGAGGGCGACCGCCACCGCCGTGAGGGCGAGGTTCCGCTGGACCACGTCGCCCCGCTGGTGGGCGAAGTAGGCGAACGCGCCCGCGATCGCTCCCCCGATCAGCGGCGAGAAGATTGCGCAGACCAGAAGCAGCACACCCAGCAGTGCGTCCGCCCCGGTGATCCGCGGCAGCCAGCCGGGGAGCCTCGCGATGGACCGCATCGACTGGCGCCGCCGCTCACGGTCGAGACGGGCCGCGGTCAGGTTCGCGCCGCAGATCGCGCAGCCGGCGGCGAACTGGCTGACGGGTTCCCCGCAGTTGGGGCATCTGGAAACGCCTCTGGCCACGTGGCCGAGGCTAGAACCCTCCGCCAAGAACGGGCCTGAAAGGCGTAACCTTGACTGCAATCAAGGAGCGTGCAGCCGGAGCGAGCCGAACTCGCGACGGTATTAGGAGTCAGCTTGTCGCGCGAACCGTTCTTCACGGGGTTGTTCAGTCCCCGAGCCTGGTGGAGATGGGCCGACGGGTCGGCCGGCCAGGACGGGCAGCCGCCGGAGAGCCCACGCGCCCATTCCGATCTCGAGACGGCAGCGCGGGCAGCGGACGCCGACCAGACGGCAGCGGACGCCGACCAGACGGCAGCGGACGCCGACCAGACGGCAGCGGATACGGATCAGGCCCAGTCCTACGCCGATCAGCGCGCGTCGGATCGCGATCAGGCCGCGGCGGACCGGGACCTCGCCCGCACCATGGGGGACTCGGACGGCGCCGACTTTCGCCGCTCCCGAGACCGAGCGGGCGCAGGCGAGGCATGAGCGTGACGCGGCAACCCTCGTTCGAATCAGGAGCGGCACGGAGCGCGACGACCATGCCGCCGACCGCGACAACACCGCAGCCCGGCGCGATCGTGCAGCCGACGCGCGCGACCGAGCCGCCGAGGCGCTCGACCGGGACGCCGTTGCGTACGCGAACGCCCTTGGGGATGGCGTCAACGGCGACGTCCGTCGGGCTCTCAAGGCCGCGGCCGCCGCCCGCGGGAATGCAGCGGCCGATCGCGCCCGCGCTGCTGCCGACCGCGAGCGTGCCGCACATGATCGGGAGCGTGCAGCACTCGACCGCACGAAGGCCCACCTCGAGCTCGAGGCCGCGCACATCGACGATCTAACCGGCGCCTACCGCCGTGGACTGGGCGAGGTCCTCTTGGGGCAGGAGGTGGAGCGGGCCAGCAGGTCCGGTGTTCCCCTGTTATTCGCGTTCATCGACGTCGACGGCCTCAAGGAGGTCAATGACCGTGACGGTCATCTCGCCGGGGACGAACTGCTCCAAAAGATCTCCACCGCGCTTCGCGCGAACCTGCGGCCGTACGACCCGCTGGTGCGGATCGGAGGCGACGAGTTCGCCTGCGCCCTGTTCGACATGGGGGTGGATGAGGCCGAGCGCCGGTTCGCCGACATCAACGCCGGTCTCCAAGGCGTCTCTTTCACCGTCGGTCTGACCGCGGTCCAGGCCGGAGACTCGGTCACCGACGTGATTGATCGAAGCGACGCGATCATGCGCCGGAAGCGCCCTTCGAGGCATCCGCCGACCGCACCCGATTCGTCCTAGCCGGCTCTCCCCGCGTGGCGACGGAGCCAGGCCGCCACTAGCCGGACGCCGCCCGATTCAGGTACTCGCGGATGAACGCGTCGATGTCTCCGTCGAGGACGCGTTGCGTGTCGCCGACCTCGAAGTTCGTCCGGTGGTCCTTCACCCGCTGGTCCGGGTGGAGGAAGTAGCTGCGAATCTGCGACCCCCACTCGGCCGACTTCTGCTCGCCGCGCTCCCGGGCCAGCTCCTCGGCCTGCTCGAGCTCCTTCCGCTCGAGCAGGCGGGAACGAAGGATCTGCATCGCGGTCGCCTTGTTCTGCGTCTGGGAGCGCTCGTTCTGGGACTGCGCCACGATCCCGGTCGGGACGTGGGTGATCCGCACCGCCGAGTCGGTCTTGTTCACGTGCTGGCCGCCCGCTCCGGAGGCGCGGTAGGTGTCCACCCGGATGTCGCCGTCGTCGATCTCGAGGTCGACGTCCCCCTCGACCAGGGGGGCGACATCGACCTGGGCGAAGCTTGTATGGCGCCGTGCGGAGGAGTCGAAGGGTGAGATCCGGATCAGACGGTGGACCCCCCGCTCAGCCGCGAACAGGCCGTACGCGTTGTCCCCGCGAGCGACGAAGGTGGCGGACTTGAGGCCCGCCTCCTCTCCCGGGGAGGCCTCCTTCATCTCCACCTTGAAGCCGCGGCGCTCCGCCCAGCGCAGATACATGCGGAGGAGCATCTCGGCCCAGTCCTGCGAGTCCGTCCCGCCTGCGCCCGCGTGAACCGTGACGACGGCGTCGCCGGAGTCGAACCGCCCGGAGAAGAGCCGCTCCTCCTCGAGCGCCGCCAGCCGCGCCTCGACGGAAACGAGCTGATCAGCCAGCTCATCCGCCATCTCCTCGTCATCGGCCGCGAGCTCCGCGAGCTCTTCGAGGTCGCCGACGTCCGACTCGAGACGGCGGAACCCGTCCAGCCTGCGCCGCACGCTGGCGTGCCTCGCCGAGGTCTCGGCGGCGGCCGCCTGATCGTCCCAGAAGCCGGGCCTGCCCATCTCGGCCTCGAGGCGCTCGGCCTCCTCGCTCAGGGAAGCCGGGTCAAAGGTAGTCCGAGAGAAGCTTGAGCTGCTCCCGGATTTCGGCGAGGCGCGGGGCGATTCCCTCCTTGGGGACCAATTCAGCCATGCCTTAAGCGTATTCCGCCTCGTCCATTACCGTTCTACGCAGGGGAGGAAGGAATCGGCTGTGGAGAACGGACTCTCGATGAGGACCCGTCGCCCAATGCGCTGGCTGCTGCGAACTCTCTCGCACGGTCTCCCGCCCCTTCAGACGATCGGCGGGCGCGCGGTGGCGACCCGCGTCGCAGGCCTGCTCCTGGTCGGTGGAGCGGTCCTCATCGCCGTCACCGTCGCCCTGCCACCGTCCGCGGAGGGCTCCGACCTGCTGATCCTCGGATACGGCGCCTTCGCCGGCCTTGGTGGGGTGATGCTCCTGGCGCGCCGGCGGGTCGACGAGCCGATCCTCGGCCTCGCGGCGGCGCTCGGGACGATCGTGATCACGATGGCCACGCTCGAGGCCGGCTATGGGAGGGGCGCCGAGGACAATGAGGTGCTCTACCTGTGGGTGTCGCTGTTCTCGTTCTGGTTCCTCGACCTCCGTCATGCCCTCCTCCAGCTTGCCCTGATCGGGGTGGCCGTGGCGATCCTGCTCATCGACGAAGGGCCCATGCTCTCGTCCGGGATCACACGCTGGGTGGTTACGGTCTCGACGCTGCTAGTCACGGGACTGTTGATGGCGTGGCTGAGGCGCTCGCTCGAGCGGGAACGCGAGGAGACTGCCAGGCTCGCCGTCGTCGCCGAGCGGATGCGGATCGCTCGCGATCTTCACGATGCAGCCGGGCACGGGGTGACGGCCGTGTCCCTCCAGGCCACGGCGGGCCTGCGCGCTCTGGATGACGGGGGGGACGTCGAGAGCGCGCGCCACTCGCTGGCGGAGATCAAGCGGACCTCACGGATCGCCCTGGAGGACATGCGGAAGCTCCTGGGTCTGCTGCGCACGACGGATGCGCCGCACCCCGAGCGCGACCGGGTGAGCCTGTCGCACCTGGAGGACCTGGTCGAGGAATGCACGGCGGCGGGGATCAGGGTGGAGATCGAGCGGATCGGGGATCCGTTGGTGCTTTCCCCGATCCTCGATCAGGCGGCCTACCGGATAGTCCAGGAGGCGCTCACGAACGTGCTGAAGCACGCCGGCGCGGGAGCGACCGCGAAGGTCAGGGTGCGCTTCGACCGCGCGAGTCTCGAGGTGGAGGTGGTCGACGATGGGCCGGGGAGCACCGGGGGCGTCGCGCTCGGGACCCGGAAGGGCCTGATCGGCATGCGGGAGAGGGTGGAGCTGTTCGGCGGCCGGTTCGCGGCCGGGCCGATGGAGGGCGGGGGGTTTCGGGTGTTCGCGAGGCTCCCTCTCGGCGAAACCGCCGGCCAGCCCAGGGCCGGCGCCTAGACCGGGACGGTCGCCCGGACGATCCAGGTGGACGCCGGAGCTGCGACCTCGCCGGCCTCGACGTAGTCGGCGAGCACCTCCCTGATCTCCCGTTCGAGCTTCGGCCGGATCTTCTCGGCCTCGTCGCCGACCAGCCGGATCAGCTCCGCCGCCGGTCCGATCGCCATGTTGAACGAGACGGCGTGATCGAGGTCGTCACCGAGCTTCATCAGCAGATCGCAGCGGGTGAACGTCGGGTCCTCGAATCCCGCGAATTTGAGCTGCTCGCTGACCGTGTCGGCGTTGGCCATCGAGAACGGCCCCGGCCCGCACCTGGGCTCGTCGCTTTCCTCCGGCTCCTCCAGGTACTGATCGACGACCTGCTCGGCGCGGTGAACCCACGGGTTGTCCAGCTTCCGGCGCCAGACCACGGCGACCAGTCGCGCCCCGGGGCGAAGTGCGCCGCGAATGTTGCGAAGGGCCTGGACCGGGTTCGCGAAGAACATCACCCCCATCCGGGAGAAGGCGTAGTCGTACGGGCCGCCGAGGTCCATCACCTGAACGTCGCCGGCCATGAACTCGGCGTTCTCGATCCCCGCCTTTTGCGCCTCGGCGATCGAGGCATCGACGAAGGGCTCGGACACGTCGACGCCGACCGCCCGCCCATCGGGGCCAACCAGCTCCGCGAGCCGCTGGGTCGCGTCGCCGAACCCGCAGCCGATGTCGAGAACCCTGTCCCCCCGCTCGGGCGGGTACATCTCGATCGCCTCCTCGCCGAAGTTTGTGAGCCCGGCGACGATCAGGTCGCGGTACTCGACGAAGCGATCGAACAGCACGCCGCTCCACGCCTCGGTCGCCTCCTCGTTCTCGGCGGCGACCGCGATCGGCGTCGTTCCGTCATTCATCGCGGCACCCTTCTCCATTGCCGCATCCTACGGGGCCGCCCGGGCTTGTTAGGAATCACCCGTGATTCGGATCTTCGCCCCGGCCTGCGCAGCTCTGGCGACCATGCTGGCCGTCGCGACCGCCGCGGAGCGGGGCGGCTCCCCCACCCCCTACGGCGCCGCCACGCACCTCGCCGGCAAGATCGGGTCGCGTCCCGCCTCCGGCAAGGGTGAACGCCGTGCTCATGACTACGTCGCCGGGCGGTTCGGGGCGGCCGGCCTCGAGGTCAGCGCCGACCCCTTCCGGGTGCCGGGCCGGAAGCGCTCCCGCAACGTGATCGGCAGGCTCGACACGCCCGCGAGCTGCCTGATCGTCCTGATGGCGCATGCCGACAGCGTCCCCCCCGGCCTGGGCGCGAACGACAACGCCTCGGGGGTGGGCGTGCTGGTCGCCCTCGCGCCGAGGCTCGCCGGACTCGATGCGACATGCGACGTATGGCTCGTGGCGACGGGAGCGGAGGAGCGCGTCGTCACCGGGCTCCCTTACCACGCCGGCTCCGCGGACCTCGTCAAGGCCGTGAAGGCCGAGGGACGAGGCGGCGACCTCCGCTTCGCGCTCTCGGTCGACATGGTGGGACGGGGGAAGCGGTTCTACCTGCGCTCACCGCAACCCGCTGCGCGCGACGGAGTCGAGGGGGTGATCCTCGCCGCCGCCCGGCGGGCCGGCGTCACCGTCCGCTGGGCGCGCGACTCGGGCGACGGCAACTCCGACCACCGCGAGTTCGAGCTCGCCGGCTTGCCGGGAGCCGTGCTGGAGGTCTGGAAGGGAATCGACCCGTGCCATCACGAGGGGTGCGATCGCCCGGGGCGGATTCAGAAGCCGTCGGTGAAGAGGGTCCTCCGCATCGCGGAGGAGGTCGTCAAGGGCGGCTGAACCCTGCCGCATTCGACTTGCGGTCGCCAGGCATCACGTCTCCCGGTTTGAACCACCGTCCTCGAGGTATTACGTGGATGCCCCGCGTACCACCGGTTATCTTGGCGGGGCCGAGGCCCAAGACATGGAGCGTCGCGGGCGATCCTTTGGTTAGACGCCTCCCGGTTGCCCGTTGGCGCTCCATGCAAGCGGGACACTCTTGCGAGGAGGAGACATGAGAACAGCAGCAAGGACGACCTTGGGTTTGATCGCTGTCGCGGCGCTCTGCCTGGGGGCATTCAGCGCCGCCGCATTGGCCGCAAAGAAGAAGGACACCGTGGTCGTGTTCTTCACCGGCAGCCCGAAGTTCAACCCGGGCGGGCAGGTGAAAGCGAGCGGCACGCTCAGTACCGTCACCGCGTGCAAGAGCCAGAGAGTCGTGAAGTTGCAGGTCGTCGATGCCAACGGCGCCGTGATCACGGCGATCGACGAGGACGCGACCAGCAACACCAGCGGCAATTGGGTGCTGTCGGGCAAACTGCCGACCAATCTCCCGGCCGGGACGAACTCGGTGCGTGTGAAGGCCAAGAAGCGAACCGCCGGCAAGTTCGTCTGCAAGGCGGGCGTCTCGCTGTCGGTCCCGATCCCGGTCCCGCAGCCGACGCCGCAGTAACAGGCTGACGGCCGCCGCCACTCACGCCTAGATAGTCAGGTCGCGGCTACGCGCCGTGGCACTTCTTGTACTTCTTGCCCGAGCCGCACCAGCAGGGATCGTTTCGGCCGATCTTGTCGCGGTCGTCCTTGACGACCGTCTCCTGCTCGGTCGGCGCGCCGTTGCCCCCGGTTGCCTCCAGGGTCCGCTCGGCGGCCGCGTCCGGACCAGAGGCTGTGGCGACCGCGGCCTGGCCGAGCGCGGACGGCTGCTCCGCGGTCCCGCCTGAGTACTCCATCCGGGCGGGCGACTCGCCGGGCGCGAACTGCTCCTGGGCCTGCGGGGCGACCTCGACCTCCACGTGGAAGATCAGCCGCGCGAACTCCTCCCAGACCGCGTGCATGAGTGCCTCGAACATCGAGAAGCCCTCGTTCTTGTAGGCGACCAGCGGATCGATCTGGGCGAAGCCGCGGAGGTGGATCCCCTCGCGCAGGTAGTCCATCTCGTAGAGGTGCTCGCGCCAGCGGTTGTCGATGATCTGAAGCAGGATCGCGCGCTCGAGCTGGCGCATGATCTCGTCCCCGAACTCCTGCTCGCGGCGGTCGTAGGCCGCGAGGACGTCGGCGAGCAGCCGCTCCCTGAGGTCCTCCCGGTCGAGGTTCTCCGGCTCGACGCCCGATAGATCCGTCGTCGACGGCCAGAGCTGGTGTACCTGGGCCTCGAGGCTGTCCAGGTCCCAGTCCTCGATCACGTCGCCGGGGGTGAACTCGTCAACCATCTGGCTGACGACGTCGCCGACGCCGACGCGCGCCTGATCGGACATGTCCTTGCCCTCGAGGATCTCTCGGCGGTACTTGTAGATCACCCGCCGCTGCTCGTTCATCACGTCGTCGTATTCGAGGACGCGCTTGCGGATGAGGAAGTTCTGCTCCTCGACCTTCTTCTGCGCGTTCTCGATCGTCCGGGTGAGCATCTTCGCCTCGAGTGCCTCCTCCTGGCCCTCGTCATCCACCGGGCCGAGGCGATCGAGGATCTTGTAGATCCGATCGCCGGCGAACAGGCGGATCAGGTCGTCCTCGGCGGAGAGGAAGAAGGCCGACTCGCCGGGATCGCCCTGGCGCCCGGAACGGCCGCGAAGCTGGTTGTCGATCCGCCGAGACTCGTGCCGCTCGGTTCCGCAGATGAAGAGGCCACCCAGCTCGCGGACCTCTTCCGCCTCGGCCTCGCACTGGGGGCGAAGGCGATCGACCGTCGCCTCCACCTCTTCGGCGTAGCTCTCGTCGTTGGGCGTCACACCGAGCTTGCGGAGCTCGCCCTCCGCGAGTCCCTCGGGGCTGCCGCCGAGCTTGATGTCGACGCCGCGGCCGGCCATGTTGGTCGCGATCGTCACCGAACCCTTGCTCCCTGCCTGCGCGATCGTCTCGCCCTCGCGTTGGGCGTGCTCGGGCTTGGCGTTCAGGACGACGTGCTCGACGCCCCGGCGCTTCAACTGATCCGAGATCATCTCGGAGACCTCGACCGAGATCGTTCCGACCAGCGTCGGCTGCCCGGCCTCGTGGCGCCGCTGGATCTCGTTGATCACCGCGTTCCACTTGCCGTCCTTGGTCTTGTAGATCTGGTCGTTGTGGTCGGCCCTGACCATCGGCACGTTGGTCGGGATCTCGACGGTCGGCATCTTGTAGATCTTCATGAACTCCTGGGCCTCGGTCAGCGCCGTGCCGGTCATCCCGGAGAGCTTGTCGTAGAGCCGAAAGTAGTTCTGGAGCGTGATCGTGGCGAGCGTCTGGTTCTCCTCCCGGATGGCGACGCCCTCCTTCGCCTCGACGGCCTGGTGAAGCCCCTCCGACCACCGCCGGCCCTCGAGGATCCGGCCGGTGAACTCGTCGATGATCATCACCTCGCCGTTGACGATCTCGTACTCGACGCCGCGCTTGTAGAGGGACTCGGCCTTGAGGGACTGGATCAGGTGGTTGACGAGCGTCCCGTGCTCGCTCAGGTAGAGGTTCTCGACCCCGAGGAACTCCTCGGCCTTCGTGATCCCCCGCTCGGTCGGTGCGACCGTCTTGTGCTTCTCGTCGTACTCGTAGTCGTAGTCGACCTGGGAGGTGTCCTTGGACTCGCCCAGTGACTTCAGCTTCTCCTTGTGGGCCTCCCCCACCATCTGCTTGGCCAGGCGGGCGAACGTGTAGTAGAGGTCGGCGGCCTGCTCCGGACGGCCTGAGATGATGAGGGGGGTCCGCGCCTCGTCGATCAGGATGTTGTCGACCTCGTCGACGATCGCGAAGTGATAGCCGCGCTGTACGCAGTCCTCGAGCGATCCGGCCATGTTGTCCCGGAGGTAGTCGAAGCCGAACTCCGAGTTGGTTCCGTAGACCACGTCGTGCGCGTACTTTTCGCGGCGGGTCTGGGGGTCGTCTCCCTCCTGGATCGCGGCCACCCTGACCCCCAGCGCCTCGTAGATAGGTCTCATCCATTCGGCGTCGCGACGGGCGAGGTAGTCGTTGACGGTGACCAGGTGAACCGGGTCGCCGGCGAGCGTGTTCAGGAACACCGGCAGCGTCGCGGTCAGGGTCTTCCCCTCGCCGGTCTTCATCTCGGCGATCGAGCCCGAGTGAAGGACCATGCCGCCGATCAGCTGGACGTCGAAATGGCGCTGCCCGATCCCTCGCCGCCCCGCCTCGCGCACGAGCGCGAACGCCTCGGGGAGCAGGTCATCGAGAGATTCGCCGTTACGGGCGCGCTCGCGGAGCGCCTCCGCCTCGCTGCGGAGCTCCGAGTCGTCGAGCAGCTCCATCTCCGGCTCGACTCGATTGATCGACTCGACCCGGCCCTGGTACTCCTTGAACTGCTTCGACTCGCCCATCCGCAGGGCGCGGTCGATAAGTCCTCTGGCCATTGAGACCTAGGTTAGCTTGCGCGCGAAATCCGCCTTAAGCGGTTTCGCCCCTGAGCCGCTGCATCATCTTCCGAGTCCTGTGGCGCTTGCGGCGCTTCTCGCGATGCTTCTTGACCTGGCGGCGGATGTTCTCCGCGAGCTCGTGGATCGTGTGGAGCATGTCGGGGGAGGCCTCCTTTGCCCGGAGGGTGACGCCCTTCAGCCCCAGGGTCGCCTCCGCGACCATCCGGTCCGAGATCCGGGGATTCCTCTCCTCGCATAGCTCGACATTCAGCGTCGCGAACTCGGAGACCTGCTTCCCCACCCGCGCGAACCGCTGGATCACCGCCTGGCGAACCTCGTCGGTGACCTCGACGTTCTTCCCTCGGATTTCGATCCTCACCTCGGCCTCCTTCCCTCGGGTTGCGGCCGATAAATGCTACGGGCGCCGCCTGGTGCGGGCAAGCGATTGGTCGAATTTTCGGAGCGCGCCAACGCGAGAGCGACCACTCTCCGGCAGCCGGCCCCGCGGAGGGCACGCGCACATGCCGAGAGCGTGGCCCCCGTCGTCCAGACGTCATCCACGAGCAACGCCGCTCGTGGCGCCTGCCGGATGGCCCGCACGCCGGGCGGATCCGCGAGCCGATCGAGCCGCCTCCTCCCCACCTGCCGGCGCCCGCCGGAGCGGCGCAGGCAGGGGTCGAACGGCAGGGCGCTCCGCCGCGAGACGGCGATCGCGATCTCCTCCGCCGAGTCGAATCCCCGCCACCGCCATCGACCCGGCGACGCCGGGACGGGCACGACCGCATCCGGCCGCTCCCCCCGGGGCAGCGCTTCCAGCACCGCCACCGCCGCGACGGCGGCGAGCGAGAGCCTGCGGTCGTACTTGAGCCCGTGGATGATCCGGCGCGCGATCCCGTCGTACGGAGCCGCGGCCACTGCCAGATCCACTTCCGGCGGGGGCGGTGCGCGGCTCGTCTCCGCGAGCGAGAGTTCGTCCTCGCAAGCGGCGCAGAGGGGCGCTCCAGAGCCGCACGGCTCCCCGCACGCCGGGCAGCGCGGCGGTGCGACGATGCTCACGAGCCGGGCGAGCAGGCCGGCCTCCATGGGCGCAGTGTCACCGCTGATCGGTGACGAATTGCACGCACTCCGTAAAGCGAACGGAAGTAGAGTCGGCCGACACACACAGGGGGCACGATCCCGAGGAGGGACCCGATGGGACGATTCGACATCAGCCCCGAGGTTGAGGAGGAGTACCGCGTCAAGTTCCGCGAATCCGTCGAGCCTCACGTCGACGAGGAGGTCCTCGCGGTCGGAACCTTCCGGACGACCGGGGCCGGCACCAAGTACGGGATCAGCAAGCTCCAGATCGGCGCGCTGGCGTACGGCGCCGCCCACATGCGGGGGAAGCAGAAGGCGGGCGGCCTGCCGGGTCAATTCCTCCTCGCGGTCACCCCGAGCGGGCTCCACGCGTTCAAGTACAAGCAGAAGCGCAGCGGCATCGAGGTGAAAGAGGAGGTCGCCGCCTGGGATCGCGACGGGCTCGAGGTCGGCACCGAGCGGATGAAGATGACCACCAGGGTGACGCTCCAGTGGCCCGGCGACGGCGAGGCGATCGTCTGCGACCAGGATGGGATGGGCGACAACCCGTGGGCGGACGACGTCGTCCGCGAACTCCAGACCTAGGCCTCATTAAACGGGTTGCTCCTAACGGAGCACCCTCGCATCTAGCCCAGGGGGCGGTCCGCCGCGACCCCGTAGAGGCCGCCCACGACCAGCCCACCTGCCGGGATCTCCGCTCCCGGCAGGACGACGGCGTCGCGGAGCATCACCGAGGGCCCGACCCTGCAGCGATCGCCGATCACGACCGGTCCGTGGAGGTCCACGCCCGTGTGCAGCTCGCAGTTCTCGCCGATCAGCACCGGGGGCTTGACCTTGACGGCATCCAGGTCGTTCGCGTTGCCGGCATGGACGCCCGTGGCGACCTCGGGTACCGGCGGCTCGATCGACACCTTTCCGGTGAGAGCGTCGAGGTTGCCCTGGACGAACTCCGCGACCGAGCCGATGTCGTTCCAGTAAGCATCGATCTCGTGCGAGTAGAAGGGGATGTCACCCTCGAGCAGCGCCGGGAAAACGTCAATCGCCCAGTCGACGAACCCGGGTGGCTGGCCCTCGTCGCCCGCCGGACTGCGATGGTCGGTCGACGGGAAGTGGTCGAAGATCTCGGCCCGGAACATGTAGATGCCGCAGTTCGCCAAGTCGGACAGGGCCTCCGCCGGCTGCGGCTTCTCCTGGAAGCCCTGGATCCGCCCCTCATCATCGGTGATCACGACCCCGAACTGCGTCGTGTCCTCGACCCGCTTGGTCGCGAGCGTGGCGATCGCCCCCTTGGCCACATTCGCCTCGTGAGCCCGGCGCATCTCCGAGAGGTCGATGTCGGTGAGCGCATCTCCCGAGATGACCAGGAACGAGTCGGTCTCGGAGAGGAAGTCCCGGACTTTCCCGACCCCGCCAGCGGTGCCGAGAGGCTCCGTCTCCACGCTGTAGGTGACCGAGAGCCCGAAGCGGGAGCCGTCGCCGAGAACCTCGCCTATCTGCTCCGGCAGGTAGGAGACGTTCGTGACGATCTCCGTGAACCCGTGCGTCGAGAGCAGCTCGGCGATCCGCGCGATGATCGGGACGTTCAGCACCGGGGCGACCGGCTTCGGCATCACATAGGTGAGCGGCCTCAGACGGGTGCCGAGGCCCGCCGCCAGGATCATCGCCCTCATCTCCGGGTGCCCCTCCACGACGTCGGGACCCTACCCGGAAGGGGAAGTCCGCTACCGCGAGCTCGTCACCGTGCTCGCGAACCCGAACTGCGCGGAAGCCTTCTTGCAGCGCTTGCCCTTGGGGCCGCTGCGCTTCCGCTTGCACTTGTTCTTGACCGTAACGGGACCGGTCGGCGCTTGCGCCGCGGGCGGTGGGGCCGACGCGCATGCCGGTGGTGCCGACGCGGCCGAGCCGATGATCCGGTCGACCGAGTTCCCGGCGGCGAGATAGAGATCGCAGTTCGCGTCCTCGCCGAATGAGAAGGGGGCGAACGCCGGCACGCTCGCGCCTTCCGGGCGGTCGTCACTCGCGATGGGCGTCGCCAGCGCGATCGAGCGGAGCTCGGGATGGCAGTTGTCGGTGTAGACGTAGCGCCCGAAGAGCTCCGGAGCCCTGCTGCCGCGGTAGACGTAACCGCCGATCAGCGCGTTGCAGGGATCGGTGTGTGCGATCGCGAATACGGGGAGCGTCGCTCCGGGGCAGTTGCCCTGGAAGCCCTCGCAGTTCGGCCAGCCGTAGTTCGTACCGCCGCCGGAGCCCGGCCGCGGCCGGGACGTAGTCGATCTCCTCGAAGGAGCTCGCGCCGACGTCGCCGATCGCGATGTCGCCCGTAAGGCGGTCGAACGAGAAGCGAAATGGGTTGCGGAGGCCGAGGCTCCAGATCTCCGGGGTGGCGCTGGTGGGGAACGGATTCGAGGATGGAACGGTGTAGTTGCCGTCGTCCGGCCCGTGCGGATCTATGCGCAGGATCTTTCCGAGCGGATTATTGAGCGTCTGAGCGTTTGCCCCAGTTTCCCCCACCATCTCCGACAGAGATGTAGAGCAGGCCGTCCTTGCCGAACTGAAGCTGACCGCCGTTGTGGTTGCTGAAGGCGCTGTGGCCGATGGTCAGCACCCGCCTGCGGCTGATCGGATCGGCCACGTTCGGATTGGGTCCGACGCGAAACTCGTCTATGTGGATGTCCCCGAGGGCGGCGCCCCCGTCCCCGTCGTCATTGAAGAACACGTAGAAGAGGCCGTTCGAGGCGTAGTTCGGGTCGAATGCCATCGAGAGCAGGCCGCGCTCGCCCTCCGTGCTGACCATCGAGGCGATGTCCAGGAACTGCGTGGTCGTCCCGTCATGCATCACCTGAATCCGACCGGCGCGCTCGACGACGAACAGCCGGGGATCACCCGGCGGTGAGGTGACGAAGATCGGGCTGCTGAAGTTCCCGACCGGCTCGAGGGTGACCGCTCCGGCGTTCGACGGCGCCGCCAGCAGAGCCAGGCCACCCGACCAGCAACCCGACCCGCAGCTTCATCTCGTCCCTCCCACCATCCCGCGGGCAGGGATGCTAGAGACGCCCGGCAGCCGCGTCTAGTAGCGGTAGCGGTCGCTCTTGTAGGGACCCTCGAGCGGCACGCCGATGTAGGCGGCCTGCTCCGGCGCGAGCCGGCTCAGCTCGACGCCGAGCGCGTCGAGGTGGAGGTGCGCCACCTTCTCGTCCAGGTGCTTCGGCAGGACGTGGACCTCCTTGCCATACGCCTCGGCGTTCCCGAACAGCTCGACCTGCGCGATCACCTGGTTGGTGAACGAGTTGGACATCACGAAGCTGGGATGCCCGGTCGCATTCCCCAGGTTCAGCAGCCTGCCCTCGGAGAGGACGATCACCGAGTGGCCGTCGGGGAAGCGCCACTCGTCGACCTGCGGCTTGATGTTGATCCTCTCGATCCCGTCGACCTTCTCGAGCGCCGCCATCTGGATCTCGTCGTCGAAGTGACCGATGTTGCCGACGATCGCCTGGTGCTTCATCTGCGCCATGTGGTCGACGGTGATCACGTCCCTGTTGCCGGTCGCCGTGATGAAGATGTCGCCCTCGTCGAGCACGCTCTCGATCCGGCGGACCTCATGGCCCTGCATCGCCGCCTGGAGGGCGCAGATCGGATCGATCTCGGTGACGATCACACGCGCGCCCTGCCCCCGGAGGGACTCGGCGCAGCCCTTGCCGACGTCGCCGAACCCGCAGACGACGGCGGTCTTGCCGCCGATCATCACGTCGGTCGCGCGGTTGATCCCGTCGATCAGCGAATGCCGGCAGCCGTAGATGTTGTCGAACTTCGACTTCGTGACCGAGTCGTTCACGTTGATCGCCGGGAACAGCAGCGTGCCGTTCGCCTGGCGCTCGTAGAGGCGGACGACCCCGGTGGTGGTCTCCTCGGTGACCCCCTTGATTCCGGCCGCCATCTCGGTGAAGCGCTGCGGCTCCGCGGCGAGGCTTTCCCGCAGGAGATCGAGGATCACCCGCTCCTCCTCGGAGCCGGCCGCCACGGCGGCGGGGACCGCCTTCGCAGCCTCGTACTCGACACCCTTGTGGACGAGCAGGGTCGCATCGCCCCCGTCGTCGAGAAGCATGTTCGGGCCGGATTCGCCGTTCGGGCCGGGCTCGGGCCAGGTGAGCGCCTGGAGGGTGCACCACCAGTACTCCTCGAGGGTCTCCCCCTTCCAGGCGAACACGGGCACGCCCTGCGGATCGTCGGGGGTGCCGTTCGACCCCACCGCCGCCGCGGCCGCGGCGTGGTCCTGGGTCGAGAAGATGTTGCAGCTCGCCCAGCGGACCTCGGCGCCGAGCGCTACGAGCGTCTCGATCAGGACGGCCGTCTGGATCGTCATGTGCAGGGAGCCGGTGATGCGCGCGCCGGTGAGCGGCTTCGAATCCGCGAACTCCTCCCGGGTCGCCATCAGTCCCGGCATCTCGTGCTCGGCGAGCCGGATCTCCTTGCGGCCGAAGTCGGCCAGGGAGAGGTCGGCCACCTTGAAGGGCAGGCCGGTGCTGGTCGGGGCACTCGTCGCGGTGCTCATGCGGGTTGTGGTCTCCTGGGTCGAGATCTGAGGACGAACAAGGCTACAGGCGAGCCGTGTCAAGGCCGAAGGCTACGGTTATGCGAGGGTGCTCCGCAGGCGCAGCCGAGGAGCAACCCGTTTAATTATGGATGAGGTACTCCGGGTGAGCGACGAGGTCGCGATCCCGCTCAGCGAGATCGACCTTCGGGCGAGCCGCTCCTCGGGTCCGGGCGGCCAGCACGCGAACGTGACCGCGTCGCGAATCGAGGCGGTGTTCGACGTCGCGGCATCGCAGGCGCTGACCGACGAGCAGCGTGGCCGCCTGCACGAGCGACTGGGAGACACGGTCGTCGCAGTGGCCCAGGACACGCGAAGCCAGGCCCGAAACCGGGAGCTCGCCCTGGAGCGGCTGCGTGAGAAGCTCGCGGCCGGCCTGCGCCGGCCGAAGAAGCGGCGGGCGACGAGGCCCTCGCGCGCGGCGAAGGAGAAGCGCCTGGAGCAGAAGCGCCGGACCTCCGAGCGCAAGCGAAGCCGGCGCAGGCCCCTCGACGGGGGATGAGCGCCCTACGAGCTCGGCTCCACGCCTGGCTCGACCGGCGCTCCCCGGATCGCTCTCCGACCGACGACCTTTGAAAGCTGGACCGAGAGCTCGAAGAGGACGAGCAGGGGAAGCATCGAGATCAGCATTGTCACCGGGTCCGTCCCGGGCAGCAGCATCGCCACGGTCGCGATCGCGAGGACCGCATAGCGGCGGTTGCGCGCGAGCTGGTCGGGAGTGACGATGCCGAGTCGCGTCACGGCAAGGACCCCGACTGGAATCTGGAACACGAGCCCGACGGCCATCAGCGTGACGATGAAGAAGCTGTAGTACTCGCTCGCCCTGACCTGGATGTTGAACTCGTCGCCGTTGAAGTTCAGCAGGAACTGGGCCGCGGCAGGAACGACGACGAAGTACGAGAAGACCACGCCGCCGATGAACAGGACCGGGACAGCGGCGACGAATGGAACGACCACCCTCCGCTCGGCCGGGGTGAGGGCCGGCAGCAGGAATCCAGCGGCGAGCCAGAGCAGGACCGGGAGCGCCAGCAGGAAGCCCCCGTACACCGAGAGCTTCACGGTCGTCATGAAGGGCTCGGAGACGCCCAGGGTGATCGGCTCACGGCCCCCCGGAAGCGGCGCGTTTGCGATCTCCAGCAGAAGGTGGTTCTGCCAGAACGCGAGGGCGAAGGCGACCGCCAGGACGCTGCCGCCGACGATCAGCCGGCTCCGGAGCTCGTCCAGGTGCTCGACGACCGTCGCCCGCTCGTCGAAGTCGATCTTCCCGATTCTCGGCATGGTCGATGCGAGAGGACCCGGCCCCCGCGCTCGGGGCGCGGGAGCCGGGCATGTCCCGCGATTAGGAGGTTGGACCGGTTCCCACGGACTCGCCGCGCTCGCCGGCTCCGCTCTCGAGCTCCGGCGACTTTGCCTTGCCGGATATCGAGTCTTTGAACTCACGCATCCCGTTTCCGATCGACCGCCCCATCTCCGGAATCCGCTTCGGCCCGAAGATGACCAGGGCGACCACCAGCACGATCAGCAACTCCATTGGTCCCACGTTCGGCATCAGATCTCCAATCTCACGACTTGACGAATGGCTGGACGGCCTTGAGCACCTCGTCCATGTCCAGCGGCGGGTCGAACGGCTCGGGAGCCGGCAGCTCGCCGTTGAACAGGCGGATGCGCGCCGCATGGCGTGCCTCCACCTGGACGATCGCGCCGGCGACGCCGAGCAGGTCCTTGGACTGGATCATCGGGCCGGCGCCGTTGTAGGCGCCAACTCCCGTGTCCTCGAGGGTCTGGGCCAGCTTCAGGAAGGCCGACTGGCTGTTCACCGCGGGCCCGAAATCGACCGCCGGGGCCTCGACGGGGGTGCCGCCGAGGTCCGTAACCGCTCCCATCAGTGACTGGACGTGATCGTCCTCGTTAGAGCCGATCTCCTGGGCGACCATCTTCTGCTCCGCCCCGAGCTTCGCCGTCTTCAGGCCCTGCCGGTAGAACTCCGCCTCGAGGTACTCGAGCGTCAGGGCAAAGTTGAGGATCTCGACGTCACCCGAGTCGCTCTGCGCCAGGGCGCGGCGAACGAAGGGTCCGACGGCGAGAGACCCGTAGATCGCTCCGACCGCCAGGACCCCCTTGGTCAGGAACGAGCCGCGGTCAAGCTCCACCTCGACCTCGGCCAGCTCCGGGTTCTGCATCTCATGCGTGCTCATCTGCTCATCTCCTTTTGCTTTGCCGGGTCGGTCAGGAAACGATGAACGGCTGGACCTGCTCCAGCACGTCGCTCGCGTCCGCCGCAACCGCGAAGGCTCCATCGGGGGTGAACGGCTGGTCCGTCAGCGTGTTGAGCGCCGCGGCGTGCCGCCCCTCGACACTGTGGATCGAAAGCGCCGCCGCCAGCACTTCGGGGCTCTCGATCGCCGCCGCCTGTCCGAGGTACGCCGCGGCGCCGAGGTTCTCGACGGTTGCGGCAAGCATCAGCACCTGCGTGGCGTCATCGATCGGGAACTGCGTCTTCGGCTTGGGGGCGGGCGTTCCGCCGAGCTTCTTCGCGGTGCCCACGAGCGCGTCGACGTGCGCGTCCTCGTTCGAGCCGATCTCCTTGATCAGCGCCAGATCGTCGCCCGAGAACAGGCCACTCTTGATGACGTCTGCATAGAACGCCGCCTCGAGGTACTCGAGGGTCAGCGCATAGTTGACGATTCCGATGTCGCCCTCGCCGAACTGCGCGAGCGCGTCACTCGACGCCGCCGTCGACGTCATCGAGGTGGTGTCGTCGTCATCGTCATCGCCGCATGCCGCCAGCAGGACACCGGCCCCGCCGGTGGCGCCGCCGATTGCGAGGAAACGACGCCGGGAGACCGGATCGTTTGCGACCTCGCGCAGGGTGGAGCGATTTCTCCCATGGGTATGCATCCGAACCTCCTCGGTTGGTTTGCCGCCGGGTTGCGAGGACTGGCGGCCAACCTCCCAGGGGAACCACCGGGACTTCCTCGCTTTATTCGAGGGTGCTCCGCAGATTCGAGGGTGCTCCGTAAGGAGCAACCCGTTTAGTCCGGAGGAGCAACCCGTTTCAAGTGACTTCGCCGGGGTCAGCGGATCGGATCACCGATCCGCCCGGGGCCCGCTCAGCGGCGGGTTCTCAGGTGGTTCCGAGCTCGGACTTGAACCGCTCGATCGCCTCGACCGGCATCGGGTCGACACCTCGCGCCTTGGCGAGCTCGAGCGAGACCAGGTCACCCAGCATCACCGACTGAAGGATGCGCTCGGTCCGGGTCTCGCCCTCCGTCTCGACCGTGATCACCGACGCGGCGTAGGGCTCGATCGCCTTCGCGGTGAGCTCGAAGCGGCGGCGCTCGCGCGGATGCTGGTCGCGGTCCTCGAGGAAGACGGCGGCGAATCCTGCCCTCCGCCGCCCCTGTCCAGCCCTCGATCTCGTTGTGGTCCGCCTCCGGCAGGACCGAGGAGAAGGCGGATCGCTTCGCGTTCTCGTTCATCTGGCACTTCCAGCGATAGGCGACGGAGGCGGTCAGATCGCTCCCGTAGATGACGCCGCGGCGTCGCCGATCTGGCTCGGCGAGCTCGGCGGCGCCGCGCCTCGGCGGCCTCCCGCCCGCTCTCCAGATGCGAAGCCGCGGCATCGATCTCGGTGTTGATCCGCGGGCCGGCGGAGCGCCAGCGCCGCGAGCTCGGCTGCGACGCAGAACATGTAGCCGACGGCGGCCCGGGGCTGAAGGCCCGCCGGAGCCCGATCACCGGCACGCCGTCCCGCGCGCGCGAGCTCCGCAAGCTCGCCGCCGGTGGTCGCGACCAGCCGCTGGGCACCCAGCGCCTCGGCGGCCGCGTAGCAGGCGAGGGTCTCCTCGGTGTTGCCCGAGTAGCTCGAGCAGAGCACCGCCGAGCCCGCGGGCGCCCAGGAGGGCAGCTCGTAGCCGCGCGCGACCAGCAGCGGCTTCGTCAGCCGGTCGGAGAGCGCGGCGGCCGCGAGGTCGCCACCGATCGCCGAGCCGCCCATCCCGCAGACGAACGCCGCCGGCGCCTCCATCGGCGGGGCCCGGGCGCTCTCGATCCGCCAGAGCGCATCGCGCAGGTGATCCGGGATCGCCCTGACGGCATCCAGCATGTCGCCACCGATCGACCGTCATGCCGATCGCGCCCTGCTGGGCCTGAACCCGCTCGCCCTCGCCGATGACCGCGCCGTCGAGCTCCGCTCCCTCCTCCACGGTGACATCCGCGCTCAGGATGCTGTTCACGATCGGCGCCGCCCTCGACCACGCACCCGTCGAGCAGGACGGAGCGCTCGAGCGTCGCCGACCGCCGATCCGGCAGTTGCGGCCGATCACGTACGGGGCGCCGAGCCCCGCGTCCGGCGAGATCTCGCTCCTCCTCCGACCCAGCACGGGCCCTCGAGCTCGCTCGGTCATGACCGTCTCGACCCGGCCCTCGAGGATGTCCCAGTTCGCCTCCAGGAAGCGCTCCGGCGTCCCGATGTCGATCCAGTAGCCCTCGAGCCGGATGCCGTAGAGGCCCGTCGCCGATCAGCCTCGGGAAGACCTCCCGCTCGATCGAGACGGCGACGTCGGGCGGGATCGCGCTCGAGCACCGAGCGCTCCAGCAGGTAGGCGCCGGCATTGATCTCGTCCGTGTCGATCTGCTCGGGCTCGGGCTTCTCGAGGAACTCGGTGATCTCGCCGTCGTCCTTGCGATGCACGAGGCCGTATCCGGTCGGGTCGGCGACCGGATAGAGGGCGATCGTCGCCCGCGCGCCGGTCCTCTCGTGCTGCTCGATCAGCGCGGTCAGGTCGAGATCGCAGAGGACGTCCCCGTTGAGGACCAGGAACCGCTCCCCGAGCATGTCCTCGGCGAAGCGGATCGCCCCGGCGGTGCCGCGGGCATCGGGCTCCTCCGCGTAGCGGATCTCGACGCCGGGCTCGAGCTCGGCGATCGCCGCGTCGCATCCCCTCCGCGAGGTGCCCGCAGGAGACGATCACGTCGTCGACGCCGTGGCGGACCAGCCAGTCGATCACGTAGGCGATGTGCGGGCCGCCCGGCCAGCGGCAGCACCGGCTTAGGGACCGTGTAGGTGAGCGGTCGAAGGCGGGTCCCCTCTCCTCCCGCCAGGATCAGCGCCTGCAAGTCAGCTCCCTCCTCAACGCTCCGCCTCCTCCGACACTTCACGGGTCGCGCTGTCGCGCGCCCTCGCATCACCGGGGGCTACGCGAATCACAGGAAGGCTCGGTCGGCCGATCGCCTCGTAGGTGATGCCGGCGGCGCGAACCGCGTCCGGGTCGAGGAAGTTCCGGCCGTCGACGAGAAGCGGGTTCGCCATCCGCTTCGCCACCTCGCGCCCAGTCGAGCTCTGCGAACTCGGGCCACTCGGTGACGAGGACGGCGGCGTCGGCGCCCGTCGAGGGCATCCATCGCGGAGTCCGCCATCTCCACACGCGGACAGCAGCTCGCTGCGCGCGCTGCGCGGCCACCGGATCGAAGGCGACGACCGTCGCGCCCTCCCCCTCGAGGCGCGCGGCGAGCACCAGGCTCGACGCCTCGCGCATGTCGTCGGTGTCCGGCTTGAACGCAAGGCCGAGCAGGGCGACCCGCTTGCCCGACCAGCGAATCGAGGTGCTTCGCCAGCTTCGACATCACCCGGCGCTTCTGCAGCTCGTTCACCTCGATCACCGAGTTCAGGAGCTGGAAGTGGTAGCCGGATGTTTCCGGCCAGCATCTTCAGCGCCTGGGTGTCCTTGGGGAAGCAGCTCCCGCCGAAGCCGAGTCCCGGCGTTCAGGAACCGCGGGCCGATCCGCGGGTCCAGTCCCATGCCCCGCGCCACCTCGGTGACGTCGGCGCCCACCTCATCGCAGACGTTCGCGATCTCGTTGATGAAGCTGATCTTGGTCGCGAGGTAGGCGTTCGAGGCGAGCTTGATCATCTCGGCGCTCGAGAGGTCGGTTCGGACGATCGGCGCCCCCAGTGGCTCGTAGACCGCCGCGACCTCCTCCGCGGCCCATTCGTCCCCCGCGTCGACGCCGACCACGACCCGGTCGGGCTCCATGAAGTCCTCGACCGCGGTCCCCTCGCGGAGGAACTCGGGGCAGGAGACGTAGGCGAGTCCCGGCGCATCGCGGCGGATGCTGCGCCCGGTGCCGACAGGGACGGTGCTCTTCATCACCAGCGCCTTGCCGTCCGGGTCGCCGATCTCCTCCACCGCGCGTCGCACCGCGGAGAGATCGGCGTCGCCGGAGTAGGTCGGTGGGGTCTGGACGCAGACGAAGATCAGCCGCGCGCCGTCGAGCAGCTGCGCCCATGTCGGTCGTGAAGGTGAGCCGCTCGCGGTTCGCTCGAGATCAGCTCCGGCAGGCCCGGCTCGTGGATCGGCACCTCGCCCACGGTCGAGAGCCTCGACCTTCTCGATCGAGGATCTCGCGGACCACGACCGGATGGCCGAGCTCGGCGAAGCAGGCGGCGGTGACCAGGCCGACCCAGCCGGCTCCGACGACCCCGATCGGCTCCTTCTCGCTCACGCTCACCTCGCCGGCGGCTCGGGAGACGCTCGGCAGTTCCGAGCTTCCCTCGGCGATCTTGAGCATCTCGCGGTCGGAGAGCGACTCGATCAGGTGTTGGAGAGCCAGAAGGACCCCTCGTCCGTCTGCCAGGCGACCATGCGCAGGCGATCGCCGTCGTAGAAGAGCTTGTAGTCGCGGTCTCCGATCGTCCTCTCCTCGGACGGGTTGTCGAGGATCGGCGGGTCGTTCCAGCGCGTCGCCATGAAGCCGTAGTACTCGCCGAGCGCCGGCCGCGAGAAGACCCACTTGTAGGCGGCGCGCTCGCCGTGCGGGGCGATGCCTCGTCGCCCGCGTCCCGTTGATCTTGTAGACGCGAGGCTTCTGCTCGTAGTCGCTCCCGGTCTCCAGCACGGTCGGGTAGTAGATCGGCAGCTTCGAGCTTGCGGGCGCGGATGCTCTTCGCGAGCTCCTTCCCGTAGCTGGTCGGCGACCAGGTTCGCCGGCTCGCCGCGCTGACTCTCCTTCTTGTCCTTCTTGTTCGCCGGGGCGGCCGGGGTCGCCCCGGTCTCGTCGGGCGCCTGCTCGGGGGTCACCGGGGCATCTGGGGCGCGCTGTCTGGCCCCGCGGCCCCGGCGTGCCCTCGATGCCGAGGAACTGACGCACCGCCGTCTCGATCTCCCCCGGGGTGGTGGTCACGAATGAGGGGCCGAGGTGGCCCTCGAAGTGGACCTCCTTGACAGGAGCGTCGCGGGCGTCGATGAACAGCTTCAGCACCTGCGAGCATCGGTCCGCGGATCGTCGATGTCGGAGGTGGTGTGCTCGGTGAAGATCTTGATCAGCTCCTTGCGGTCGTCGAAGAGCGCTCCGGCGGCACCTTGCTGCGCGCCTCGCGCAGGAAGTCCTGCTGGCGGGCCGCCCGGACCATGTCGTTGTCGGTGTGCCGGTAGCGCGCGTAATCGAGCGCGTCGAATCCGCAGAGCGCCTGGTAGCCGGGCTGAATGTCGATCTCCTCGTAGTCCGCTCGGCGCTCGTGTAGTCGTTGTCGTGGAAGTAGCGGCGATCGACGTCCACGTAGACGCAGCCGATCGCGTTCACCGCGCGCGCGAAGCCCTCGAAGTCGACGTTGACCAGATGGTTGATCTCGCAGCCCGCCGGGCGAGCTGGGAACTCGGTGAGGTTCTGGATCGTTCGCAGTGTGAGCTCGGGCCGCCGAGCGAAGTACGCCTCGTTGAGCTTGCCGTGCCGTAGCCGGGAATGTCGACCTCGAGGTCCCGGGGAAGCGAGAAGAGCGCGATCGCGTTTCGGTCGGGATCGAGCCGAAGCAGCATCGTGGTGTCGGAGAGGCCCCGGAACTTCTCGCTGTCTTGAACTCGGGCCGCTTGTCTGAGCCGAGGATCAGGATCGTCTGCGGCCCACCTCCATCGCACGCTTCCGAGCCGGTCCTGAATCCCCTCGAACGCCGGGTCGAGCTTGAGGTCCTCGGCGATGCCCCCGAGGTAGAGGATCAGGCTCGCCGAGTGGCAGTACCGACCGAACCGACGATCACGAAGATCGCCGTCAGGAACCGCAGCCAGATCGGGAACCGAGGCGTCGCGAACCGCCCTGAACGCCCGACCTTCTCGAAGCTCGACGTGATCGCGGAGCCCGCCTGCTTCACGCGCTGCCCAGCCGAGGCTGCGATGGTCGGCGTCTCATCCGCCTGCCCGTCCTCCTCGGCCTCCTCGAGCCCGTCCCACTCCTGCGTCTCGGCCGAGACGACCTCCTCGAGCTCCTCCTCCTCCGAGTGCTCCGTCCCCCTCCTCGGGTCCTCGTCGTCGGTGTCCTCGTCGTCGAGGTCCTCGTCGTCGAGCTCCTCCTCGTCCAGGTCCTCCTCGTCGAGATCCTCTTCAGCGACGTCCTCCGTCCTCCACCTCCTCCTCCTCGTCGTCGCGGACTCCTGCTCGGCATCGACGGAAGTCGTCGCCGAGCTCGTACTCCTGGGTGTCGTCCGGGCGCGGGTCCTCGCTCCGGGCCGCTCGTCCCCCTTCTCGCGCGGCGTCACGCGGGCACCATCCCCGGGAAGTTCGTCACGAAGCCCTCGAGCGCCTGGCGGTAGCTGCTCAGGGAGCTGACCGAGACCCATTCGGCCGGGCCGTGGTGGCCGTCGCCGATCGGGCCGAACTCGACCGCGGGGACGCCCGCGGCGAGGAAGGAGACGGCGTCTGAGGCGCCGTCCCGGCCGACGCTCATCACCCGCTCGGGATGGTGGGGCGAGGCGGCCTCGCACGATCCCACCACGTACGGAGAGTCCGCCTCGACCACGGCCGGCGGCCGCCGGAAGGTCGCCACCACCTCGGGTGTCGGGCAGCGCGCTCGACCTGCTCGAGGATCTCATCGGGATCCTGATCGGGCAGGAAGCGGATATCGACGTCTATGACGCAGGAATCGGGCACTTTGTTCAGGGCGTCGCCGCCCATGATTCGACCGAGATTGATCGAGGGCCGGTCGAACAGGGCGGAGCTGTGGCGGGCAAACGGTAGCGACTCGATGCCTCTGAATACCTCGACCGCCTTGACCACGGCATTGTCCCCGAGCCACGGCGTGGCGCCGTGCGCGGAGCGACCCATGACCTCGAGCCTGATCGCAAGCACGCCCTTGGCCTGCACGCCGACCTGGAGGTTCGTCGGCTCCCCCGTGATCGCGAAGTGGCCGATGAAGCCCCCCGCGACCAGCGCATCCGAGCCGCGGTTCTGCTCCTCCTCGGACTCCTCGTCGGAGACGATCCCGAGACGCAGCCGGACGACTTCCTGATCGCGGAGCTTGTGGAGCACCGTCAGCATCACCGCGAGCGCACCCTTCATGTCGTAGGAGCCACGGCCGTAGAGGCGGTCGCCGTCGATCCGGGGCTGGAACTGGTCGCGTCCGCCCGGGACGACGTCCATATGGCCGTGGAGGACGAGGGTGGGCCCGTCCTTGGGACCGACCTCGGCCCTCGTGACGGGGAGGCCACGCGCCTCGGACTGCTCGGCCTTGATGTCGTTGGACTCCAGCCAGCCTCCGACGAACTCCGCGGCACGGCGCAGCCCCTCGGCGTTCGAGGTGTCGAAGGCGATCAGGCGCTGTGCGAGGGCGAGCTCGTCCATTCCAAAGGGTGATCGCTAGGACGCCCGCGTTAAGCGTGGCTGAGGGAGTCCGCCCGGGGCTCTGGCTCTAGCTGCTCGCCCGCGACCCTGAGGAACGCCTCGGCGCGCTCCTTGTCCTTCTCCGCCTGCGTGTAGCGCGCCGGACCCCTCCTCGGCGTCGCGCATCCGCGCCTCGGCGTCCTCGATCCGGTTGCGGAGCTCGCCCGGGTCGAGGTTGTCGGGCGGGATCGCCTCGCCCACCAGCACCGTCGCCCGGTTCGCGAACACCTGGAGCCAGCCCTCGGCCTGGGCCCAGCGGCGAACGTCGCCGTCGGGCATATGCAGACGGAGCTCCGTCGGCTTCAGGCGCGCGAGCACGGGAACGTGGTTGGCCAGCACGCCGATCTCGCCGACGGCAGTGCGGGTCGAGAGCTGGTGCACCTCGCCTGTGAACACCTCGCCCTCGGGCGTCATCACCCTGGCGTTGAGGTTGTGCTCAGCCATCGGTTAGCCTCCCGCTCTCCTCGCCTGTCTCGCCCTCCTCCTGGTCCTCGACCTCCTGTCCCTGCCTCCTCCGCTTCTCCTCCTGCTCCGAGGCCTCGGCGGCGGCGGCCTCCGACGGCTCTTCGGCCGTCATGCTCCTTGGCCCCCTCGAGCACCTGCTCGATCGGGCCCTGCATGTAGAAGGCACGCTCCGGGATGTCGTCGTGCTCGCCGTCGACGATGGCCTTGAAGCCGCGGACGGTCTCCTCGACCGGGACGTACTCGCCGCTCCGGCCGGTGAACTGCTCCGCGACGAAGAACGGCTGGGACAGGAACCGCTGGATCTTTCGCGCCCGCGAGACGGTCTGCTTGTCCTCGTCGGAGAGCTCGTCGATCCCGAGGATCGCGATGATGTCCTGGAGCTCCTTGTAGCGCTGCAGCGTCTCCTGGACGCGCGTCGCGGTCTCGTAGTGCTCCTCGCCGAGGATGTCCGGCTTCAGGATCGTCGACGTCGAGTCGAGCGGATCGACCGCCGGGTAGATCCCCTGCTCGACCAGCGACCGGGTGAGCACCGTGGTCGCGTTGAGGTGCGCGAACACCGACGCCGGCGCCGGGTCGGTGAGGTCGTCCGCCGGCACGTAGATCGCCTGGACGGAGGTCACGGAACCCTCGCGGGTCGACGTGATCCGTTCCTGGAGCACGCCCATCTCCGTCTCGAGGGTCGGCTGGTAGCCGACCGCCGACGGCATCCGTCCGAGCAGCGCCGAGACCTCCGAGCCCGCCTGGACGAAGCGGAAGATGTTGTCGATGAAGAGCAGCACGTCCTGACCGCCCTGCTCGCGGAAGTACTCCGCCATCGTCAGGCCGGACAGCGCGACCCGCAGGCGCGCGCCCGGCGGCTCGTTCATCTGGCCGAAGACGAGCATCGTCTTGTCGATGACGCCGGACTCCTTCATCTCGAGCCAGAGGTCGTTGCCCTCGCGGGATCGCTCGCCGACTCCGCAGAACGCCGAGAGGCCCTCGTGCTCCTCGGCGATGTTCCGGATCAGCTCCTGGATCAGAACGGTCTTGCCGACCCCGGCGCCGCCGAACAGGCCGACCTTGCCGCCCTTCGCGTAGGGCGCGAGCAGGTCGACGACCTTGATTCCGGTCTCGAGGATCTCCTGCGACGGGGTCAGGTCCTCGACCTCGGGCGCCGGCCGGTGGATGGGCCAGCGTTCGTCGCCCTGGACGTCTCCGCCCTCGTCGATCGGCTCTCCGAGCAGGTTGAAGATCCGGCCGAGTGTCTCCTTGCCGACCGGCACGGTGATCGGGGACCCGGTGTCCCTCACCTCGTCGCCCCGCTTGACGCCGTCGGTTGCGTCCATCGCGATCGCCCGGACGCGGTCGTCGCCGAGGTGCTGCTGGACCTCGAGTGTGAGCGTTCCCTCGGTGCGGCCGCCCTCGGGCGGCACGTCGATCTCGAGCGCGTGGAAGATCTCCGGGATGTCGCCCTGGAAGGCGACGTCGATGACGACGCCCGTCACCTGCTCGACCCTTCCGACGTTTCCGTTCCTGCTTGCGGCCTCCGCCGGGGCGGCGGCCGTGGTCGTGTCCTGGTCAGCCATTCTTCTCCTTCGTTATTCCAAGTCGTAGATGCGAGGGTGCGCCGCAGCCGAAGGCGAGGCGCAACCCGTTTCATTCATGAGACGCCCTCGGCGCCCGCCACGACCTCGAGGATCTCCTGGGTGATCTCGGCCTGACGCACCCGGTTCATCTCCAGGGTCAGGTCGCTGATCACCTCCTTCGCGTTCTCGGCGGCGTTCCGCATTGCGGTCATCCGCGAGCCGTGCTCGGAAGCCGTGGACTCGAGCAGCGCCCGGTAGACGTTGAGCTGGGCGTACTCGGGGATCAGCTCGGCCAGCAGCTCCTCCGGTTCGGGCTCGTAGACCCAGAGCGCCTTGCGGTGCGCCTCGACGAGCTCCTCGTCGAGGTCCTCCCCCTCGTCCGGGCTGAGCTCCTCGACCCCCTCCCCGAAGACGTCGGCCTGCTGCACCGGGAGCAGCGTCTGCCTGCGCACGTACTGCGTGAGCGGCGAGACGTAGCGGTTGTAGATCAGGTCGACCCGATTCAGCTCCTGATCGACGTAGCCGGCGATCAGGTCGTCGGCGATCTGGCGCGCATCGGCAAACGCCGGCCGATCGGTGAACCCGACGTACTCGCCCTTCAGCTCCTCGCCGCGGAACCTCATCGTCGAGACGCCGCGCCGCCCGACGACCGAGAAGGACACCTGCCGGCCCTCGCTGGAGAGCTCGCGCTCGAGCTGAACCCCGGCCCGGATGATCTGTGAGTTGAACGAACCGGCGAGGCCGCGGTCACCCGTCACGAGCAGGATCCCCACGTTCTTCTGCTCCTCGTGCTCCTGGAGGACCGGGAGGTTCCTCGCCTCGACGCCGGCGGCCTCGGCCACCTGCCGAGTCATCTTCCGGAGCTCGCGCGCGTAGGGACGCAGATGGTCGATCCGCTGCTCGGCGCGACGGAGCCGCGCGGCCGCGACCATCTCCATCGCGCGCGTGATCTTCTGAACGTTCTTAACGCTCGAGATCCGGTTCTTGACTTCCTTGCGGGTGGCCATGCTTTGCGTGCCGTCCGGACCTACGCCGTGGCGCCGGCCTCCTCCTGCTCGGTCTGGGCCTCAGCCTCGGCTTCGTCGGCACCGGAACCGTCAGACTCGCCCGCCTTCGGCTGCGCATCCCGCTCCTCCTCGGACTTCACCCGGTCGGACTCGCCCTCCTCGAGCGGATTGCCCTCCTCGTCGAAGTCGGCGCCGAAGTCGTCGACCATCTCCGCGATCGCCTTCCGGAGCCCCTCCTCGTCCTCGTCCGACAGCTCGCCGGTCTCGTTGATCCGGTCGAGCAGCTCCTTGTGCTCGGCGTGGAGCCTTGCGAGCAGGTCCTCGAGGAAGTCCTTGACCCGCTCGGTCTTGATCCGGTCCAGGAAACCGGCGGTCCCCGCGAAGATCGAGGCGACCTGCTCGGCCACGTTCAGCGGGCTGCGCTCGTCCTGGTTCAGCGCCTCGACCATCCGCTCGCCGCGCGCGAGCTGCTTCTGGGTCTCCGGGTCGAGCTCGGAGCCGAACTGGGCGAAGGCCTCGAGCTCGCGGTACTGCGAGAGATCGAGGCGGAGCTTCCCGGCCACCTTCTTCATCGCCTTGGTCTGCGCGTTCCCTCCGACTCGTGAGACCGAGGTTCCGACGTTGATCGCGGGCCGGACGCCCGAGTAGAAGAGGTCCGTCTCCAGGAAGATCTGCCCGTCGGTGATCGAGATGACATTCGTCGGGATGTAGGCCGAGATGTCGCCGGCCTGCGTCTCGATGATCGGGAGCGCGGTGAGCGAGCCGGCGCCCTGCTCGTCGGACAGCTTCACCGCCCGCTCGAGCAGGCGGGAATGCAGATAGAAGACGTCTCCCGGGTACGCCTCGCGCCCCGGCGGCCGCCGCAGGAGCAGCGACATCTGCCGGTACGCGGCGGCGTGCTTGGAGAGGTCGTCGTAGATGCAGAGGGCGTGGCGACCCTGGTAGAGGAAGTGCTCGCCCATCGCGCAGCCGGCATACGGCGCCATGTACTTGATCGGCGCGGCCTCGTCGGCGGGAGCGGCAACGATGATGGTGTTCTCCATCGCCCCGTTCTCCTCCAGGATCTCCATCACCTGGACCACGGTGGACATCCGCTGCCCCACCGCGACGTAGATCGAGACCAGGTCGGAGCCCTTGTTGGCGATGATCGTGTCGATCGCGATCGCGGTCTTGCCGGTCTGCCGATCGCCGATGATCAGCTCTCGCTGACCGCGGCCGATCGGGATCATCGAGTCGATCGCCTTCAGCCCGGTCTGCAGCGGCTCCTCGACGGGCTGGCGGTGAACGACCCCGGGTGCCTTGTGCTCCGCGCTGCGGGTCTCGGTGGTGTTGATCTCGCCCTTGTCGTCGAGCGGGCGGCCGAGCGGATCGACCAGGCGGCCGAGCAGCTGCTCGCCGACCGGGATCTCGAGCAGGTTCCCGGTGCGCTTCACCGTGTCTCCCTCCGAGACCTTGTCCCAGTCACCGAAGAGCACGGCGCCGACGTTGTCCTCCTCGAGGTTGAGCGCGAGGGCGACCACGTCGTGGGGCAGCTCGAGCATCTCGAGCGACTGGCAGTTCTCGACCCCGTGGATGCGTGCGATCCCGTCCCCGATCTCGAGCACCGAGCCGACCTCGGAGAGGTCCGCTGAGTCCGTGTCCAGGCCCTCGATCCGCTCCCTGAGGATGCTGGCGATCTCGTCCGGCTTGATCTCCATTTAGATGGTTCCTCCTTCTTCTCGGCGACCGCTCAACGTCATGCCGCCGACGCGACGCTCTTTCGCAGTTTCTCGAGCCTGTTCCGAATGCTCGTGTCCAAGACCATGTTGCCCACCTGAACGACCAGCCCACCGAGGATGGCGGGGTCGACCTGCCTCTGGAGCTCGACCGTGTTGCCCGTCTGACGCTCGATCTCCTCGCCGATTCGCTCGGCGACCTCGGGATCGAGCTCGACCGCACTCGTCACGGTGACCCCGAGGAGGCGGTTCTCCTTCGCCCACAGCGCGTCGAACTGGCGCCGGATCCGAAAGAGCACAGGCATCCGGTGCTTATCGGCCAGCAGCTCCAGGAAGTTGACGAGCTCGGGCTCTGCGCCGTCGACGGCCTTGCGGATCCCCTCCTGCTTCTCGGTCGAGGAGAAGTACGGGCTGAAGAAGAACAGCTGCATCTCCTTGTTCTCCGCGAGGGCGTCGGTGAACTCGCCGAGCTGCTCGTGGATCTGATCGAGCTTGTCCCGGTCCTTGGCCGCCCCGAACAGGGCGTCCGCATATACGCGAGCGATCTCCTCCATTAAACGGGTCGCTCCTCAGCTTCGCTTGCGGTGCGCCCTCGCATCTAGCTCGCCGGCTCCTCCGTCTTCTGCCCGCTCCCGCTCCCGTTGCCGCCGAGAATCGAGAAGTCGACCTCGGCGAGCGCGTCGTCGATCAACCGCTTGTGGTCCTCGTCGGTGAGCGACTTGCGGGCGACCTTCTCGGTCGTGAGCACGGTGAGGTCGGCGACCTCCTTGCGGATCCGCTCCAGCGAGCGGCGGGTCTCCGCCTCGATGTCGCGCCTGGCGGCCGCCAGCAGCTCCTCGCGCTTATCGCGACCCTCCTCGGCCGCCTGTGCCTTGACCGAATCGGCGGCCTTGCGGGCCCGGGAGACGATGTCCTCGGCCTGCTCGCGGGCCTCCTTCAAGCGGGCGCGGTACTCCTGGAGGATCTGATCGGCATCCCGGCGGGTCTTCTCCGCATGCTCGATCGACTCCCTGATCGCGTTGGCGCGCCGATCCAGCGCCTCCTGGATTCGCGGGAAGGCGACCCTCTTGAGGACGTACATCGTGAAACCGAAGACGAGCAGCGTCCAGATCATCAGGCCGAGATTCGGCGAGACGAGAAAGCTGCCGCCCTCCTCCTCGGCGGCTTCCTGCGCGAGGGGAGCGAGCGTCGCTATCTGACTTACCAGGTCCACGGCCTAGAGGAAGAATGCGATCAGACCGAAGATGAACGTGTAGAAGGCGACCGCCTCGGTCAGCGCGAAGCCGAGCCAGCGAATCTGCTGGAGGTCGTCCTTCATCTCGGGCTGGCGGGCGACCGACTCGATCTCCTTGCCGAAGATGAAGCCGATGCCGATGCCTGCCCCGATCGAGCCGAGGCCCGCACCGACGCCCAGCGCAATCGCCTTTCCCGCGTCGGTTATCCCGGTGTCCGTGACGCCCTCAGCAGCCTGGGCGATCGGAACAAACACATCAACCATGAATCAGCGCTCCTTTGGTTAGTGACTATCGGCGACTGCGCCGCCGATGTAGATGGCAGAGAGGGTGGCGAAGATGAACGCCTGAAGGGTTGCGATCAGGCCCGCCTCGAGGATGAAGAAGACGAATGCCAGTGGGAAGGTAAGCGCTCCGAGGGCCGCCAGGCCCAGCAGCACCGCCAGCCCGCCGCCCATGAACAGGAGCAGCAGGTGGCCCGCGAGGATGTTGGCGAACAGTCGCACCGACAGCGAGACCAGCCGCATGAAGTGCGAGAGCACCTCGATCGCGAAGATCAGCCCCTTCCCGATCGGATTCATGTCCTCGAGGCCGGCCGGCAGGAAACTCTTCAGGTAGCCGAACAGGCCCTTGGCCCTGATCCCCTCGATGTGGTAGCTGAACCAAACCACCAGTGTGAGCCCCAGTGCGAATGAGATATTCGCCGTCGCTGCGTAGATCGCGATCGAAGGGAACGCGATCCCGAAGATGTCCACCGTCTCGTGACTGTTGGTGGGCAGCGGCAGGTAGCCGAGCAGGTTCGAGAACGCGATGAAGAAGAACAGGGTGGCGATGAACGGGAACCACTTGGCGGCGTAGGAACCGGAGAGGTTGCCGCCGGTGATGTTGTTCTTCGTCATGTCGTAGGCGACCTCGACCGCCGCCTGGACGCGGTTCGGCTTCATCTGCATGCGCCTGGCGACGTAGGTCATCACCCAGATCGTCGCCGCGCTCGCGAGCAGCAGGTACAGGACGGCCCTGTTGATCGAGAAATTGATCGGGCCGAGATGGATCGGGATCCAGTCGTCGAGCTTGAACTCGTCCTGGGGCTTGAACTCGTCGTTCTTCCCGTCGTTCCCGAAGATCAGCAACAGCGCGATCGTGATCGCGAAGTAGACCCCGACCCCGAACAGCACCTTCTGCTTCGTCGACCAGTCCGCCATCAGCCTCTCGTCCTCAGGGGTGAGAACGCGCAGGAGGACACGAGCGCCGAAGTGAACCGTGAAGAGGATGGCGGCGAGCACGGCCGCGGCCAGGCCGGCGTCTTCGCTCGAGAGCAGGCCGACGAGAAGGACGGCGAGGGCGATGATCCACACACGGGCGAGAGTGGTGGCGCCGATCCACCCGAGGGCCGCGCGCCGATCGCCCTTGACGGCCGCCCGAGCTACGGCCCGGTCAGCGGCGATCTCGATCCCGTACTGGATGACCCAGACCGCCGCGACGGCGACGTAGCCCGCCATCGGCAGGTCGGCAGCAATGAACACCGGCAGCGCAGCGCCGAGTAGCACGAGGTCGAAGTACCGGAGGGCGGTCGCCATGCGGGAGGTTCCGACGGCGCCGCTGACTCCATCTACAGCGAGCGTAGACACGAGCCATCCCCTCGCCGAGGCCCGCGAGGGGGCCGACCGGCTCGAGCGGGACCGCGAAATCCCGTCGGGAGCCGATCCCGTGCTGCGCCGTCATGGACGCGGGCGGCGGAGCAAGCATCGCCCCGGCGGCAACCGCGACCACGCCTGGGCGGTACATCGGATCTGTCGAATTCGAACGAGCGCAATTGAAAGCTTCTTGCCCCCACCGGCAAGTGACCCTCCTCCCCAGGACCGGAGGGGCGGCGAATCCTAGCGACTGCGCTTCGCAGACGGCGTGTCTATCGGGGGCTCTTGCCCCCGTCGGCCGGGGGCTGAACAGCCTCCATCTCGCCCGTGTCGGGATCGAGAGCGGCGATCTCCCCGGTGTCCGGATCAACCGCTGTGAACTCGCCGGTTTCCAGCTCATGCTGCACGCCGGCGTCGACCTCGGCCTCGTCCGGAGGCGGCGCGGCGGGACCACGGATCCCGACCAGCTGGCGCCAGCGAAACCGCTTCAGCTTGAGGATCTCGAGCACGCTGATCACGTAGATGCTGGCCGCGAGCGCTGCGAACAGGCACAGCACCATGAAGGTTGTCCAGGCGGCGTCGAAGTTGCCGCGGTCGTCGCTGTAGGGGACGAACCGCAGGGCCAGGGCGACGGCCGCGAGGACGAGTGTCCATCCGTAGAGGTACGAGATCGTCCGGCGCTGGCTGAATCCGATCCTCGCCATTCGGTGGTGGAAGTGCTGCTTGTCCGCCCGGTAGATCGGCGCCCCGTACTTCAGCCGCCGGGCGACCACGAAGCCGGTGTCGAGGATCGGTACGGCAAGGATGACCAGCGGGAAGAAGAGAGCGACGACCGCGTTGGTCTTCAGCGCGCCCTGGACCGTGATCACCGCCATCAGGTAGCCGAGCAGATTCGACCCCGTGTCCCCCATGAAACTCGAGGCGGGCGGGAAGCCGTGGCGGAGGAACCCGAGCGAGGCGCCGGCCGTCGTCGCCGCGAGGACGCCGGCCTCGTTGCGGTCCAGCGAGAGCGCGATGATCGCGAGCGAGCCGGCCGAGATCAGGCAGACGCCGGCGGCAAGCCCGTCGACACCGTCGATCAGGTTGATCACGTTGGCCACGGCGACGATCCCGAACACCGTGAGGACCTGGCCGAGGTCGATCGCGCCGATCCCCGGCGGATCGATCAGCTCCGTCCCACCCGGGTCGACCCGCCCGATGAACGGCAGGGTGAAGTTGTCGACCGTCACGCCCGAGGCCACCGGGATGATCGCCGCGGCGGCCTGACCGAGGAGCTTTACGCCGGCAGGCAGGTCGACCAGGTCGTCGACCACGCCAACCGCGGTGATCACGACCGCACCGGCAAGGATCGAGCGCGTCTCCTGGTCCCAGGGGAGGAAGATCAGGCCTGCGACCACCACCGCGACGAGCACCGCGATCCCGCCCAGCTTCGGGGTCGGGACCTCGTGCAGGCTGCGCTCGTTCGGATGGTCGATGGCCCGGTCGCCGATGCGCCGAGCGAGCATCTCGGTCGCGGGCACGAGCGTCCAGACCACGGCGCCCGGCGAAGATGAACGCCAGCAGCGCGTCGGAGCGTGTCGGGCGTCAACCGGCGCCTCCCGTCGATTCGGCGCGGCGCCGGTGCCGGCTCGCGCGCGGAGCGGTCGAACCAGAGCGTGAAGCGAGGAGGCCCCAGATCTGCCTGCTCAGGTCCTCACTGCCCGAGACATGCTCGTCCAGCACCCTCGTGACCGCCTCGGGGTTGAGGAAGCCCTGCCGCCTTACCGTCTCCGGGGAGAGCACGTCGCGGGCGAACTGGCTGAAGTCGCCGCGGAGCCAGGCGGCGACCGGGATCGAGAACCCCTGCTTTCGGCCGCGGGTGATCTCCCGTGGCAGCAGCGGCGCCACGGCTCGGCGCAGGAGCCGCTTCTTTTGGAACCCGCGCACCTTCTGCTTCGTCTCGAGGGCGAGGGCGAGCTCGGCGACGACCGGGTCGAGGAACGGGACGCGGGCCTCGAGCGAGTGAGCCATGCTCGCCCGGTCGGTCTTCACCAGGAGGTCGTCGACCAGATAGATCCCGAGATCGAGGTCCTGCAGGCGGGCGAGCTCCTGGGCGCCCTCGGTCTCGGCGTACCGGGCCCGATAGAGGTCGAGCGGATCGGAGCTGGGGCCCTCCGCGAGCAGGGCGCGCTGCGCCTCCGCGAGAAGATCTCCTTCCACGCGTGGTGGCGCTCGACCGGCCGGAGGTGCGCCCCCCGCACGAAGCGCTTCGCCTTGTAGTCGAAGCTCACCTTCGAGGAGGAGCTCGGAAGCCGCTCCACCAGGGGCCGCAGGAAGCGGCGCCGCCCTTCCGACCCGGGGAGCCAGCCGGTCGGCGACGTAGGTGTAGTAGCCGCCGAAGAGCTCGTCGCCGCCCTCGCCCGAGAGAACGACCTTCACCGTGTCGGCGGCGAGCTGGGAGACGAGGTAGGTCGGCAGAGCCGAGGAGTCGCCGAACGGCTCGTCGAAGGCCTCGACCAGGCGGGGCAGAAGGTCCACCGCGTCGGGGCGAAGAGTCAGCTCGTGGTGGTCGGTGCCGTAGCGCTGCGGCTACGAGACGCGCCTGCTCGAGCTCGTCGAACGAGCTCTCCTCGAAGCCGATCGAGAAGGTGCTCACCCGGTAGCCGCTCTCCTGGCCGCGGCGAGGGCGGTGAGCGCCGCCGAGTCGATCCCTCCCGAGAGAAGCACCCCGACGGGAACGTCGGAGACCAGGTGGGCGCGCACGGAATCCCGCAGGCGCTCGCGGAGCTCCTCGGCCGCGCCTCTCGGCGGCTCTCGATCGGACCCGGTCAGCAGGGACCGGTGACGGGCGCGCGTACCGCGAGATCGCCACCTCACCCCGCTCGGAGACGAGCGTGTGCCCGGCGGGGAGCTTTCGCGCCTCTTTGAAGATCGTCATCGGGGCCGGGATCGAGTTGAAGGCGAGGAACGCCTCGAGCGCGTCGTGGTCGATCTCGCGCGAGAACCCCGGCTGGCGGAGCAGGGCCTTGAGCTCGGACGCGAATGAGAGCGTCCCATCGGCGACGCGGTAGTAGAGCGGCTTGATCCCGAAGCGGTCGCTCGCGAGGACCAGCCGCCCCGTGGCGGGCGTCCCAGATCGCGATCGCGAACATCCCGCGGAGGTCCTCGACGAAGGCGGGACCCCGCTCCTCGTAGAGGTGAACGAGGACCTCCGTGTCGGAATGGGTCGAGAACGTGTGCCCGCGGCGCCCGGAGCTGCTCCATCAGCTCGCGGTAGTTGTAGATCTCGCCGTTCTGGATCACCTGGATCCGGCCGTCCTCGTTTCCGATCGGCTGGTCCCCCCCGGCGAGGTCGATGATCGAGAGCCTCCGCATTGCGAGGCCTACCGGCCCATCGATCAGGCTTCCGTCGGAGTCGGGGCCGCGGTGAACCAGGGTCTCGTTCATCGCGGCGAGAGCCGTGGGATCGGGGCCGGAGGCCCCGTCGAGGGAGACGAGGCCGCATATCCCGCACATGCGGGCGAGTCTAGAGAGGCCTCAGGATCGCCCGGTGCCCTCGAGCGGTCTCCACTAGCGGTTCCGGCCGCGGAGCGTCAGCCGGACGATCCGCGCCATGGTGGCGCCGAGGACCCGGAGGTAGAGGCGGATCGAGCGGTCCGCGATGTACTCGAGGTCGTGGATCAGCTTGTCCTCCCACGAGTCCTCGCGGGTGATCCTCGTCTGCGCGAACCCGGTCACGCCGGGCCTGAGGACGAGCCGCTGCCAGTACTGCGGGACGTCCTTCACCAGCCGGTCGAAGAACGCCGGACGCACGGGTCGGGGGCCGACCATGCTCATGTCGCCGCGGACCACGTTGAACAGCTGGGGCACCTCGTCGATGTGGGTCAGCCGCGCGGCGCGTCCCGACCATGCGTCACCTCCTGCTCGGTGCGGCGGCTCAGCTCCTCGCCGTAGTACGTTGCCCGAGCCGGCTCTCCGCACCGGGCGTCAGCGTCCTGCAGCTTGTACATCGTGAAGACGCGACCCGCGCGCCCGACGCGCTCGCCCCGGTAGAGCACAGGCCTGCCGGAGGTGAGCAGCGTCGCGAGGGCGAGCAGCCCGAGAAGCGGGGACAGGATCAGGAGCGCGATTCCCGCGATCATGCAGGTCCAGGGCGCGGAGCACGACGTCCACGCCTCGTGGCGCGAAGTCCTCCGAGGCCATGCACCGAGTACTGGTCCGCCAGCCTCTCCGCCTGCTCGCCCGACGCCACCGACCCGGGGGTGGCTGACCCGTCAGGCTCGGTGCGGGCGCGAGCGGGCGGGCTCATGGGCCCGCCTTCGGACTCCGCCGCGCCCAGCATCAGGTCGACGAGCAGCTGCGGGATCGCGCCGGACCCGCTCGCCCTGCCCGTTCTTCTTCTCGAGCTCGAGCGCTCGGGGGTCGGTCAGCGGTCGCAGCCGGTTCGAGCGGATCAGCGCCTCGTCCACGCCGCCCAGCCGGCCCGCCGTAGGTCGTGTAGACCGGGGTGCCGAGGGCGACGGCCTCCCGGTTCATCGTCCCTCCCGCGGAGACGACCAGATCGGCGAGGGCCACCAGACTCTGCGCCTCCACCGCGTGATCGGGCACGATCAGCGACGGCAAGGCCAGCCCCTTGACGTATGTCGCGCTGCTCCTCGGTGCGCGGCAGGACCGACCGCGTGGACACCGGGCTCAGAGCCTACTCGCGCGAGCACCTGCGGAAAGAGGGGGTTCGAGCGGCGGTGGTAGAGCGAGACGTCGGGCGGCGGGCGAACCACCACCACGACGCGCTCGGTGTCGACGCCGAGCTTCTCGAGCGCGTCGCTGGTCGACCTCGAAGTCGGAGAGGTAGTACTCCTCCTTGATCCCGGGGTACTGGAACAGCTTCTCGGGCGTGACGCCGAACCGCTTCAGCCGCTCCGGCGGGCACGGAGTCCGGGAAGATCACGCGCTTCGCGAGCCGGCAGCCGACCTGGTGCTGCGCGACCGCGAACTCGTAGTCGTGCATGTTCGCCTCGGGGATGCCGAGCAGCCCGGGACGCGATCGCGAGGTCGTTGGAGCCGTGCGCGATCGCCAGGTCGAACCCGTTTGCCCTTGCCGAACCGCCGCATCCTCGCCGGTGCGCTGGATGAGACGCAGCAGCTTGCGCACACGCGAGGCGCCGCCATGGCTTGCCGATCAGCGTGTAGTCCATGTCCGTGCAGCTCGAGCAGCTCCTGGGTCTGGGTGTACTCACGCGAGCCGTGACGAGTCACCTCGTGGCCCGCGCCCGCAGGCGCTCGATGATCGGCCGGAGCACGAGGACATGCGCCGGCGCCGCTCATGTCGGCCCAGATCCTCATCCGCCGGATTCTGCGGCGCTCCAGCTCGGCGCTCGACGGTCGCTGACTGAGCTGCGGATAGAGGGGGTACTTCTCCATCAGCGCGCGAGAGTCGCTCGAGGAGCGAGTCCCTCTGCGAGTCGAAGTCGTCGGCCGAGCGCCGCGACGATCACCCTGGCGATCTCGCGCAGGTCGTCCTCGACCAGCCCGCGCGTCGTGAGCGCCGGAGTCCCGATCCGCAGGCCGGAGGGGTTCATCGGCGGGCGCTCGTCGAACGGGATCGCGTTGCGGTTCACCGTGATCCCGACCTCCTCGAGGCGGTCCTCCGCCGTCTTGCCGTCGAGACCCGGTGTTGCGTCAGGTCGACCAGGACGAGATGCACGTCGGTGCCGCCGGTGAGCACGTCGATCCCGCCGGCGATCAGCTCCTCGCGCGAACGCCTGGGCGTTGGCGATCGTCTGCCGCTGGCGCTCCTTGAACTGCTCGCTCTGGGCGATCTTCAGGGCCACCGCCTTGGCGGCGATGATGTGCATCAGCGGGCCGCCCTGCTCGCCCGGGAAGACGGAGCGGTTGATGTCGGCCGCGAGCTCCTCCTTGCAGAGGATCATCCCGCTGCGCGGGCCGCAGAGCGTCTTGTGGATGGTGGTGGTGACGACGTCGGCGTGCGGGACCGGGCTCGGATGCTCGCCCGCCGCGACCAGCCCGGCGAAGTGGGCCATGTCGACCATCAGCTTGGCGTCCGACCGAATCGGCGATCTCGCGGAAGGCGGCGAAGTCGAGCTGCCGCGGGTAGGCGGACCAGCCCGCGACGATCACCTTCGGCTCGTGCTCCTTCGCAAGCGGCGCGACCTCGTCCATGTCGACGAGCTTGTCCTCGCGACGCACGTGGTAGGCGACGACGTCGTAGAGCTTGCCCGAGACGTTCAGCTTCATCCCGTGGGTGAGGTGGCCGCCGTGGTCGAGGGCCATCCCCATGATCGTGTCGCCGGGCTCGAGCATCGCCATGTAGGCGGCGTTGTTGGCCTGAGCGCCGGCGTGGGGCTGGACGTTGGCGTGCTCGGCGCCGAACACCTCCTTCGCCCGGTCGATCGCGAGCTGCTCGGCGATGTCGACCCACTCGCAGCCGCCGTAGTAGCGCTTGCCGGGGTATCCCTCGGCGTACTTGTTGGTGAGCACGGAGCCCGCCGCGTCGAGGACCGCCTGCGGAACGAAGTTCTCGGAGGCGATCATCTCGAGCGTCCCCTGCTGGCGGCCGAGCTCGCCGTCGAGCACCCGGGCGATGTCGGGATCGACCTCGGCGAGGGGGGCGGCCTGGAAGTCGTCGGGGAGATCGGTCACTGCGCGGCCACGATACCGAGGGCACGCGGACTTGACATTTATTGAACGATTGGTAAATAATGCGGCGACCCGACGCGACCCCACGAGGAGGAGAGATGTCCGACGCAGCCGCGACCACCAACGGGGAGCTCCACACCGACGACGAGGCCCTCTCGGTCCTGCTCGACGGCGACATCGACAAGGTGATGTCGGGGCTCGACCGCATCGTCGAGGCCGCCCCCTCCTACGAGAAGCTCTTCATGCGCTGGCAGCGCCAGCACTGGTCGACCGAGGACTTCGACTTCACCGAGGACGCCAAGCAGTGGGCCGACCCGGACATGTTCACCGACGAGGAGCGCAGGTTCCTCGAGTTCGGCTTCTCGGAGTTCTTCCTCGGCGAGGAGCGGGTGACGGTCGAGCTGCTGCCCTTCGCGATCGCCGCGCCGACCCACGAGGCGAAGGTCTTCCTCACCACGCAGATCTCGGACGAGGCGAAGCACACCGTCTTCTGGAACGGCTTCTACCGCGAGGTCTTCGGCGATCGAGGCCGGCAGCCTCGGCGAGATGATCGACAAGCAGCGCTACGTCGTGAACAAGGACTGGGAGACGCTGTTCGACGGGATCCTGCACGAGTGCGCGGAGGACCTGCGCAAGGACCCGAGCGACTTCCCCTCGCTGGTCCGCGGCGATCACCGTCTACATGATCGTGATCGAGGGGATGCTCGCCCTGACCGCGGCCCGCTTCATGATCAAGTCGCTGCGGGAGCGGCGCTGGTTCCCCGGCTTCACGGCCGGCTTCACGGCGGTGAACCGCGACGAGTCGCGCCACGTCGGCTTCGGCGTCAAGTTCCTCGCCGACGCGATCAAGGCCGACAAGGCCAACGCGAGGATCGTCGAGGACACGCTGAAGGAGTGCCTGCCGGTCGCCACGCTGGTCTTCGTCCCGCCGTGGGTCGACGACCCGTACGACTTCCAGACGCCCTTCTACCACTCGAGCGAGATCTTCGAGTACGCCGCGAAGTCGCTCTCGAAGAAGCTCGCGGCGATGGGCCTCGACCCGGCGATGCTCGCCGCGGCATGACGCCAGGTTCCGCCGCGGCGGCCGCTCCGGCGCAGCGGGGGCGGCCCTCCACCGGCGCGCGCGAGCGCATCCTCGAGGCCGCGATCGAGGTGCTGAAGTCGGACGGCTACGCCGGCCTGACGATCGCCAAGGTCGCCGCCGCGCGCCGGCGAGTCGAAGCCCCTGGTCGCCTACCACTACGGCTCGAAGCAGGGCCTGGTGGAGGCGGCGGGCCGCTCGATCGCCGAGATGATCACCGACGAGGTGCTCGACGCGGTCGATGGGGCGACCACCGTCGAGGCGGTGATCCGCGGAGTGGACGCCGGGGTCGAGCGGGTCCTCGACGCGGACGAGCGGGTCGCCCGCCTCTACTTCGACCTCGCGGCGGTGTCCGTCGTCGAGCCGGAGATCCGCCGGACGATCGCCGAGGTGAACGAGCAGTGGCGCGAGGTGCTCGTCCGCCTGCTGACGCGAGGCGAGCGACGGGCTGACGCCGGCCAAGGCGCGTGTCCTCACCGTGATGGTGATCTCTGGGCATGCAGGGCATGACGCTCGAGCGGATCGAGCGCGGCGCCACCCCGGAGCGAAAGCGCGCCCGCGAGCTCTTCATCCGCAGCGCCGTCACGGCGGCAACCTGATCGGCGTGTCCTACGCTGGACCCGTGGCAGCAGCAACCTCGAGATCGTCGAACGGGGATTCGAGGCGTTCAATCGCAGAGGGGATCGACGGGATCCTGCCCTTCATCCATCCTGACTTCGAGGCGACGACGCCCGCCCGACCTCGCCTCAGAGCCCGACACCTATCGGGGTCACGAGGGCGTCCGCCGCTGGTTCAGCTCCTTCGATGAGGTCATGGACGAGATCCGCTGGGACGCGCGGGGCTTCCGCGAGGCTGGAGACCGGGTGTGGTCGAGTTCACCCTGCGCGCGCGGGGAAGGACGACGGGACTCGATTTCGGGCAGGACGCGGTGATGGTCTGGACAGCTGCCGCGACGGCAGGCGATCGGCCTCGCGCTCTACCCGACCCTCGACCAGGCTCTCGTGGCGCCATCGAGCAGAGCCGATAGGCGGCTGACTTACCTCCTGCGCGGCGCGGGCTTTACCTGACGATCAGCTCCAGCAGTCGAGCACGCCGGCGTTCGTCGCGAAGTGGTCCGGCAGGAACAGGGACCACCTTCCCCTGAGTGGCACTCCGTTGAATCCGCTCAGCGGCACAACGGTGCGAAGGTGTCCCGCGATACGGCGGGGTTCCCTGCAGGATCGAGATGCGCGCCTGGGTGTCGAGCACCGTCGAGAGCGCCCGCGCAGCTGGCGGGCCCGGCGCCGAAGTCCGCGCCCTTCGGATCGTTGAGGTGGCCGTTCTCCCTCAGCTGAAACCCCTTGAACGCGGGATTCGCGACGCTCAGCGACAAGTCGCGCGAGTCGGGATGGCTGATCCGAACCGCGACGTTCACGTCTTCACCCTCCCCCGGGTCTTGAGCCGAATGCTCGGTCCGATCTCCTCGCCTGTTCCACCGACCGTGTCCGGAATCGGCCGGTTGATCGTTCCGCTCGAGAAGGTCCTCAGCTTCGCCTCCGCGGCCGTGCCCGCCGGGACGGTGCAGGCGGCGGTCGCGATGACGCAGATCCTGAGCCAGCTCGAGCTTCTTCGCATTCGGCCCTCTCAGTGGGTGGACGAGGCGATTATCACACCGCCGCGAGGCGTCGTTCGACCTCGGCCGTCACCATCGCTCCCTCGCGGAGGATCGACCACTGCCCGGTTTCGTCGAGCGCGCTGACGTCGACCACCGTCGAGGGCTCGCCGATCAGCCCTCCCGCGTCGATCGCGAGGTCCACTGCGCCGAGGACCTGCGGCTCGATGGCATCGAAGACGGGTCGGGGGCGACTCGCCGCTGCGGTTCGCGCTGGTCTGGAAGATCGGCGTCATCGTCCCCTCCAGCGGGCCCCCGATCAGGCGGACGCCCGAGCCGCTCGGGATCGCCGCGGCAGGCGAGGGGATAGCGGCGCTCGGGGTTCGCGACCACCAGGGTGATCGGGCCCGGCAGCAGCGCGCCGACCGCGTCGCGGGTCCTCGGCCCGAGGCCCGAGACGAGCTCCCGCATCGCCAGCGGCGAGAAGTACATGACCGCCGACGGCTTGCCCTCGTCTCGCCCCTTGATCTCGTGGATCCGCTTCGACCGCGGCCGCGGCTCGAGCGGATCGCAGGCGAGCCCGTAGAGGGTGTCGGCCGGGAAGATCGCGACCCCACCCTCCCCCACGCAGCGCTCCAGGGCCGAGCGCGCGGCGGCAGGGCCGTCGCGCTCGATCGAGACGATCTCAGTCATCGCCCGACGACCAGCGCGGTCGAGGCCCGCCGAGGTCGCGAGCGCGACCTCCACCTGCCTGTATACCCGCGCCGCGCGATCAGCGTCGAGACGTCGTCGCCCTGGCCGGCGCCGACCTCGAGCGCGATCACCTTCGGCCTGCTGCGCGACCGCGGCGAGCTCCTCGAGCAGCGCCTCGATCGCCTCGAGCCCGGTATCGGCCCCGCAACGAGGGCCTCGCGCGGCTCGTACTCGCGGATCTCCGGCGCGAGCTCCTCCCACTCGTCCTCGCTGACGTAGGGAAGGTTCGCGAGCAGGAGGTCGAAGGGGCGGCCGTCCGGCTCCGCGCCGCCGAGCGACGTGGCGCCCCGTGAGACGACGTCCACGCGATCCTCCAGGCCGAGTCGCTCGGTGTTCGCCTGTGCGACCCGCAGACGCGTCCATCGAGGTGTCCGATCGCGACCACCCGCGCTCCGGGACCTCGTCCGCGACCGCGAGGGCAATCGCCCCGCTCCCGGTGCCGAGATCGAAAACGGTTCCGGGGCCCGACCTCCACCGCCAGCTCGACGAGGAGCTCCGTCTCCGGCCGCGGGATCAGCACCCGCCGGTCGACCAGCAGCTCGATCCGCCGGAAGCCCTTGCGCCCGACGATGTAGGCGACCGGCTCGCGGCGGACGCGGCGCCTGACCATCCCGGCGAACTCCGCGTGACGCTCCGACCGGACAGCCGGCATTTCGGGCTCGGCGGCGATCTGCGCCCGGTCCCAGCCGGTCGCCTGCGCGAGCAGGAGCTCGGCGTCGAGCCTGCGCCGTCTCGCACCCCGCGGCGGCGATCGCGTCCACTGCGGCCCCGAGCGCGTCGCCGGCCGTGTTGCCGTCGCCGCTCAGGCGGCTTCCGCCGTCTGCGCCTCGAGCCGCCGCCGCTTCTCCTCGGACGAGAGCGCCTCGGTGAACTCGTCGAGCTCCCCGTCCGAGCACCCGGTCCACCCCGCTCGCGGTCAGCTTCACGCGGTGATCGGTGATCCGGTCCTGGGGGAAGTTGTAGGTGCGGATCTTCTCGGAGCGCTCCCCAGTGCCCGACCTGGGCGCGGCGCTCGGATGCGATCTTCGCCTGCTGCTCGGCGATCTCGCGCTCGAGGAGGCGCGCGCGCAGGACCCGCATCGCCTTCTCGCGGTTCTGCAGCTGGGACTTCTCGTCCTGCATCGAGACCACGACGCCGGTCGGCTTGTGGGTGATCCTGACGGCCGAGTCGGTGGTGTTGACCGACTGGCCGCCCGGGCCGGACGAGCGGTAGACGTCGATCTGCAGGTCGTTCGGGTCGACCTCGACGTCGACCTCCTCCGCCTCGGGGAGGACCGCGACGGTGGCGGTCGAGGTGTGGATCCTGCCCTGCGACTCGGTCTTCGGCACCCGCTGCACACGATGGGTGCCACCCTCGTACTTGAAGACGGAGTATGCGCCGTCGCCCTTGATGGCGAAGGTGACCTCCTTGAAGCCGCCCACCTCGGAGGGCGACTGCGAGAGGATCTCCACCGAATAGCCGCGCCGCTCCGCGTAGCGGCTGAGCATCTTGAACAGGTCCCCGGCGAAGAGCGCCGCCTCATCGCCTCCGGTGCCGGCCCGAATCTCGACGAGGACGTTCTTGTCGTCGTTCGGGTCCCGTTCGACCATCGCCAGGCGGATCTCCTCGCCCAGCTCCTCCAGCCGACCCGGCGCCTCGGCCATCACCCGCTTCAGCTCGGGGTCGTCGCCATCCTCCGCGAGCAGTTCGCGGGCCCCCTCGAGATCGTCCTTGAGCGTCAGCCACTCCCGCGCGAGCTCGTGGGCCTGCTGCAGCTCGCGGTACTCGCGGCCGACCTCGGCGTAGCGCTCCCGGTCGGCGATCACCTCGGGATCGGACATCTGCCGCTCGAGCTCGGCGAAGCGGTCCTCGATCTGGTCGACGAGCTCGATCGATCATGCCCCCAAGTTTGACGCCCCGGGCGGGGAGAACCCGCAGACCCGGTATGGCTAGGCGACGATTTCGATTTCCTGGTCGCGCTTCGCCTCGTACGGATCCTCTACCGCGAGGACGCTCTCGAGCGCGCGGATCGCCACCTCGAGCTGGTCCTCGTCGGGCTCACGGGTGGTCAGGTTCTGCAGCATCAAACCCGGCCACATCAGCGTTCGGACCCAGCGCTTGTCGCGGTGCTTGCCGGCCCACTTGATCAGCTCGTAGGAGATTCCGGCAATCAGGGGGATCCCGAGGATCCGGGAGGCCACCAGCCAATACCAGGCCGGAAGCCCGAGCGGCGCGAACACGAATATCGCCACCACCATCACGATCAGGAGGAAGCTGGTCCCGCAGCGCGGGTGGAGACGGGAATAGATCTTCGCTCTGGCAGGTGTGAGCTCGTCGCCCGCCTCGAAGCAGGAGATGGTCTTGTGCTCGGCGCCGTGGTACTCGAACACCCTGCGCAGATCCTTGAGGCGGCTGATCGCGACGATGTAGCCGATGAAGATCGCGGTCCGGAGAATCCCCTCGACGAGCCAGAAGAGGAAGGCGGAGCCGAGCTCGTCCTTGATCAGGCTGGTGGCGCCGACCGGCAGCACGAAGAAGAGTCCGACGGCAAGCACGAGCGAGAAGGCGATCGTGAGTCCCCACATCCAGCCGCCGATCTCCTCCGGCTCCCCATCCTCGTCGGGTTCGAGCTGAGCGTTCGCCGAGATCGCGAGGGCCTTCCATCCGATCTTGAGCGACTCCGCGAGCGCCACGACCCCCCGGATCACTGGCCACCGAAGCACCCGGTGCCGCTTCGCCCACGAGACGATCGGCTCCGAGGTGATCTCGATCTCGCCCTCGGGATTGCGCACGGCGACAGCCCAGGTCGAGACTCCGCGCATCATCACCCCCTCGAGCACCGCCTGCCCGCCGACCGGCGCGTCGCCGAGGGCGACGGGCTTCCCGTCGGGCATCCGCTCCTCCTGCGGGGTCAGCCCGGATCGAGAGCGATCAGTGGCAGCGGGGCCCGCGCCGTCCGCGGCGCCGTTCGCTCCCGCCGCCATCAGCCGGCTCTACTCTCCCCGCTTGCGCTTGGCCGCGCGACGGCGGAAGCGCTCGACCCGGCCACCGGTGTCGACCAGCTTCTGCTTGCCCGTGTAGAACGGATGGCACTGCGAGCAGATCTCCACGTGGAGCTCGGGGGTGGTGGAGCGCGTATAGAAGTCGTTCCCGCACGAGCAGTGCACGTGCGTGAGGACGTAGTCGGGGTGGATCTCGGCCTTCATCCTCAATGATTCTAGCCAGGGTCTTGGCCCAGCTCCGACACGACCACTGACAAGCGCCGGCCGTGCCGGGTTAAAGTTCCGGAGTGGCTGACAGCAGGGAAGGACGGGCCGGGGCCAGGGACGGAAGCGGCACCAACGATGCGATCACGGTTGTCCTGGCGGACGACCACGCCGTCGTGCGAAGCGCGCTCCGCCTGATGCTGGAGCGGGAGCCCGACATCCAGGTGGTCGCCGAGGCCGGGGACGCCGACGCGGCCAGCCGGTACGTGAGCGGTCATCGCCCGCGCGTCCTGATCCTCGACATCAACATGCCCGGGGGCTCCGGCCTCGCCGCGATCCCGGCGATCCGCGAGCAATCGCCCGACACGGAGATCGTCGTGCTGACGATGCAGGATGAGACGGCATTCGCCCGGGAGGCGCTCCAGGCGGGCGTCCTCGGATACATCCTCAAGGAGGCGGCCAGCGAGGAGCTGGTCAAGGCCGTGAGGATGGCCGCCGAGGGCCGCACGTACCTCCAGCCGGAGCTCGGCGCCCGGCTTGCGGCAGAACCCGATATCGCGACCCCCGACGACCTCTCCGAGCGCGAGCTCGAGGTCCTGCGGCTGATCGCGCTGGGCCACACCAACAACGAGGTCGCCGAGCAGCTCTACCTGAGTGTGAGGACGGTCGAGTCCCATCGCGCCCACATCCAGCAGAAGCTGTCGATGACGACCCGCTCCGAGCTGGTCCGGTACGCGATCGAGCGCGGGCTGATCGACGTCTAGCGGCGACCAGGCCGCCCTACTTCGGGAGCGGAGGGCGAAGCCCGGAGCGACTTATGTTGGGCGGCCGCTGGTCGCCGCGACCTTATGGCGAAGCCGGGTGTTCGCCGCGTGTGGCGAGCGGGATCTCCGCCCGCATTACCGTCCCGGCACCCCGAGTCGAGTCGACCTCGAGGATTCCACCGAGCAGGGCCGCGCGTTCGCGCATTCCGACGAGTCCGAATCCCTCAAGGACGAGGCTCGGCTCGAAACCGACGCCGTCGTCGCTGACCTCGATCTCGATCGTCCCGCGGGATACCCGCACGGTGAGGTTCGCGCGCCGGGCCATCGAATGCTTCAGCACGTTGTTGAGCGCCTCCTGGACCAGGCGGTAGACCGCCGTCTCCAGCACAGGGGTCGGCCGTGCGTCCTCGTCGCTGGGGACGTCGAAGGTGCAGGATATCTCCTGCTCCGACACCTGCTCGTGCTGCTCGGCGAGCGCCTGGAGCGCCGCCTCGAGCCCGATCGTGTCGAGCGACGCCGGGCGGAGCTCCGTGATCAGCCGCCTGAGCTTCTCGATCTCGAGGTCGATCTGCTCGACCGCCGCGTTCCCCGCCTGTTCGAGGGTCTCGGGAGAGTCCTCGCGCACCGCCGATGACAGCCGCATGCGGAGCACCGCGAAGGCCTGGAGAGTCTCGTCGTGGAGCTCACGCGCCCACCGGCTCCTCTCCTGCTCGGCCGAGTCGATGGTGTTCTGAAGCCGCTCCTCCGCCATCGATCGCGCGGTCGCAACGCCGGTCGAGGCGCTCGCGGCGAAGGCCTCCAGCAACCGCTGATGCTCGACCTCGAACCGACCGGGATCGCCGATCCGATCCAGCGCGACCACCACTCCCAGAGGGTCACCGCGGAACAAAAGCGGGGCGATCAGCGCGCGCCCGGTCTCCTTCGCCCCGAGGCCCGCGCCGGTGAATCTGCCGAGCAGGACCTGCTCGGAAGCCTCCTGAGTGGGGATCCTGAGCCCCGTGACCTCCGCATCGAGGCCGCCGGCGACGGCGGCGGTCGCGGCGACCACGAGATCGTCTCCCTCACGAAGCAGGATCACCAGCGCCCTCGCCTCGACCAGGGCCCGGCCCCGCTCGACGATGGCCTCGAGGACGCGCTCGAGGTCGGTCTCACCCCCAACCGCGAGTGCGACGTCGGTGGCGGCCTGGAGCCTGCGTACCGCTCGGCGCAGCTCGTCCCGGTCGCGGCGGCGATCGGTGATGTCGCGGATCGCTGCGAGCGCCATCATCCCGGTCTCCGCCGCGACCGTCGACAGGGAAATCTCGCAGGGGAACTCAGAACCGTCCCTGCGCCGGGCGTATAGGTCCAGCCCGGCCCCCATCGGCCGCGTCCGTGGCGATTCGAAGTAGCGGTCGCGATGGGTGACGTGTGCCGAGCGAAGCGCCCCCGGCACCAGCATCTCCACGTGCCGGCCGATCAGCTCGTCACGGCCGTAGCCGAAGACGACCTGTGTGCGGGAGTTGGCGAGGACGATTTCGCCGCCTTCGTCCACCCCGATCACCGCATCGGGAGCGAACTCGAGAAGCTCGCGCTCCAGCGTCTGACTTCGCCGGTGCCGATCCGCCATCCCGAGGCCAGCATAGAGGGGGAGCCAAGCCCTGGACGCACCCGGGATCGAACCCGCAAGCGGTTACCCGGCGATGGATCGGGTAGCCGCTTCACGTCATGCTGCGGAGGCGCACACCGGCGGTTGCCCTCGCGGCGGCCCTGATCGCGCTGGCCGGCTGCGGAGAGAGCAACTCGGACACAGTCGAGCAGGAGACTGCGACGGCCGGCGCCCCCCAGGCGCCCGACGTGGATCAGCCGCTCTCAGCCGCGCAGGAGCATGGCCGGGAGGTCTTCGTCGCGAACTGCGGCTCGTGTCACACGCTCGACGCGGCCGGGACGACCGGCCAGATCGGACCGAACCTCGGGGACATCCCCCTCAGCGAGGACGAGGTGCTGACGGCGATCGAGATCGGTGGCAGGGGAAGCGGGAACATGCCGAAGAACCTGGTCACCGGCAAGGATGCCGAGGATGTCGCCGCGTTCGTCGCCGCCTCGGGTCCCGGGGCGCCGTAGCCGGTCTACGCAGCTGCGCGCTCGAGCTCCGGGTCAAGGATGAACAGCTCGGCAAGCAGGTCCGGGTCCTGATGCGAGGTGCTCAGGAAGGCGATGACCTTCCTGCCGGTCTCCCGCTCGATGAGCTCGGCATACAGAGGGCGCATCACCTCCTGGAAGGTCCCCCGCTGGGAAAGCACCGCGTCCTCCCTGCCCGCGTCGAACAACGTCTTCTCGGCTATCGAGAAGCCCCCGCGGAGTAGGACCAGGACGTAGTCGTCGTGATAGTAGGTCTTGGACTTCGTCGGTCCCCGTCCGTAGAACTCCTTGTGCAGGGCAACGATGCCGGTCGAGATCCGGCTGCGCATGTCTCCATCCTCGTGCGAACTCGGGTCTTGCCGAGGCGGGATCTCGGACGCTTCCGACGCCATCGCTCCATTGAGCGTACTCCTGTCGGTGTACGCCGTGGCAGTGGAGACAGGCGACCCTCGGCAGCCCTCTACGAGGGCCCAGGCCGGCGGCGCTAGGTCTCCTGGTACAAGGGCCCGTCGCCGCCCTCCGGCAGCGTCAGGCGCCCGCCCTTCGCGGTGATCGCGCCGCACTGCACGCAGTTCGACGCCGTCACGTGGACGTCCACGACCTCCGCCCCGCTCTCGAGCTGCTCCTCGGGGATCTCATAGACCTGCGCCGGGCACATCGACACCCAGCTCTGGGCGACCTCCTTCGCGACCCGCTCCTGGATCCTGACGTGGTTCGGGGCGTCGTCGCGAGTGGCGTTGCCCGAGAGGAAGACCGAGTTGAGCTTGTCGAAGGTGTACTTGTTGTCGGGCTTCGGGTAGCGCTTGGCGGCGCCGTCGATCTCGACCGGGACCTCCGCGTCAGGCTCGTTCTTCCAGTGGCCTCCCGGGAACGCACCCTTCGTGGCGACCATCATGCTGCCCATGATGCCCCCGAAGATGAGGCCCTTCGAGAGGGGCTGGCGCATGTTCCGGGACTGCCAGAGGTCCTTCTCGATCATCGAGTTCTTGACCTTGCGCTCGTAGTTCTCGAAGTTGACGGAGTCCTGCTTGAGGGACTCGACGATCGCGTCGGCCGCGAACATGCCGGAGTGCATCGCGTAGTGGATGCCCTTCAGCGTGGGGACGTTGACCATTCCCGCGGCGTCACCACAGATCATCATCCCCGGGCTCGAGAGGCGCTTGGGCATGGACCAGTACCCACCCGAGGGAATCGTCTTCGCGCCCCAGCCGACCCGCTTGCCGCCCTCGAGGATGTTCCTGACGAACGAGTGGGTCTTCAGCTCCTGAAGGGCATCATGGACCGAGAAGGTCGCGTCCGCGGTGTCCATGCCCACGACGAGCCCGATCGAGACCTTGTCCTCGCCCATCGGGTAGATGAAGCTCCCGCCGGCCTCCTTCCACTTCGGCCGCCAGCGAAGCGGCCAGCCGAGGGTGTGGATCACCCGGTCGAGCGGCTTCTCCACCTCCCAGACCTCCTTCACCCCGAGCTCCCAGCGCTGCGGATCGGGGCCCTGGAGCTCGAAATACTCGAGGGCGGCGCCGGTCAGATGGCCGATGGTCCCCTCGGCGAGCACCGTCGCCTTCGCGACGACGTCGGACCCGGGCTCGAAGTTCGAGAGCTCCTCGCCGTCCCTGCCGCGCCCCTTGTCACCGGAGCGCACTCCCCGGACGATTCGGTCCTCGACCAGCAGCTTGTCGGCCGCGGTCTCGTTGAGGATGTAGACACCCGCCTCCTCGGCCTTCTCGCCGAGGAACCGGCCGAGCTTCGCGACCGAGGTGACGTAGTTGCCGTGGTTGCGGAAGTTCGGCGGCATCGGCTTCAGCGGAACCGCTGCCTTCGAGGTGAGGAAGTACACGGCGTCCTTCGTCACCTCCTGATACACCGGCCAGTCCGACGGCTCGAGGTCCGGGAACAGCTCGCGCATCGCTGACGGCGTCATGTTCGCGCCGGACAGCAGGTGCGCACCGGTGGTCTTCCCCTTCTCGATCACCGCCACCGGGACCTCGCCGAGCTTCTCGGCGAGCTCGGGTTCTCCCTCGAGCAGCTGCATCAGCTTGATCGCGCAGGCGAGCCCGGCGGGCCCGCCTCCGACGATTGCGACACCGACCTCGATTCGCTCCTCCTCGGGATCGGTGATCTGCGTGATGAATTCCTCCGCCGGCTTGACTGGCGGCGGGAGCTCGGCCGGTGCGACTGCCATCAGCCGCCTCGCTTTGCCTTGATCGCCTCGGTCAGCTTGGGGACGATCTTGTGCAGATCGCCGACCACGCCGAGATCCGCGAACTCGAAGATCGGGGCGTTCTGGTCCTTGTTGATCGCCAGGATGTTCTCGGAGTTCTGCATCCCGACCTTGTGCTGGATCGCGCCGGAGATGCCGAGCGCCAGGTAGAGGTTGGGCGCGACGGTCTTGCCCGTCTGGCCGATCTGAGCGGCATACGGATACCAGCCCGCGTCCACCACGGCGCGGGTGGCGGCGACCGCGCCGCCCATCGAGTCCGCCAGCTGCTCGGCGAGGTCGAAGTTCTCCTTCTTGCCGAGACCGCGTCCGCCGCCTACGAGGATTTTGGCGTCCTCGATGTTGACGTCGGCGCCTCGCTGCTCGCCGCGCGTCACCATCTTCGCCTTCGTCGACCACTCCGAGAGCTCGACCTGGACGTCCTCGACCTCGGCCGTTCCGCCGCTCTCGTTCGCGTCGAAGGCGTTCAGGCGGCCGATGATGATCCCGGGCTCGTCGACGTACCCGACGTCGGCGATCTGGGAGTCCTGCAGGATCGGCCGCTCGGCGACGAGCTTCCCGTCCTGGACGTTCACCTGCGTGACCTCCATCGTCACCCCCGCGTTCAGGCGGGCGGTGAGACCGGCTCCGATCTCGAAGCCGAGCAGGCCGCCGCCGAACAGGGCGTAGGAGAAGTCGTTGTCCTGCATCACCTTCGCCATCACGTCGACGATCGGCTGGGCGAGGCCCTCGGGGGCGTCCTTGGCGCGGTAGACCTTGCTCACGCCGTAGTTCCCGAGACCGGCCGCAGCGTCGTCGGAGACGTCACCGACGACCACAGCCGCCGCCTCGGTGCCCAGCTCCCCGGCGAGTTTCGCCGCCTCGGACAGGGCGCCGAGGGAGTTCTTGTTGAACTCGCCCTCGTCATCGTGGAGGGCGTAGACCAGAATCCCGGGCATTAGATGATCTCCTTCCGGTCAGCGTGCGACCGGGGATTCGCCCGGCCAAGCAGCTCAAGGACACAGGGCGACGCGTTTGGTGGTGCCAAAGGCGAGCCCGAGGACGCAGAGATGCGCAGCGCGGGCGAATCACCCGGGCGTGCGTTGGTCGGGAGGAGGTCATCTAGATCAACTTCCTTTCCTCGAGCCAGGCGACGATCTTCTCGACCGTCTCCCCGGTGTCCTCGTCCTCGATGATCTCGCCGGCCTCCTTCTGTGGAGGAGGCTTGAGCTCGAGCACGGCGGTTCGCGATCCGCTCTCTCCGACGCGATCGCCTTCGATACCGACGTCACCGACCGCCTTGGTGTCGAGCGGCTTCTTCTTCGCTCCCATGATCGCCTTCAAGCTCGGGTAGCGGGGCTCGTTGATGGCGTCGCCGACGCTTATTACGGCCGGCAGCTCCAGCTCGACGGTGTCGTAGCCGTACTCCGCCTGCCGCTCGCAGGTGAGCTTCCTGTCGGCGACGTCCATCTTGATCACCTGCGTCAGCGACGGCATCTTCAGATGATCCGCGACGACGGCGCCGATCGTGTAGCACTCGCCGTCGTCCGACTGCTGGCCGAGCAGAACGAGGTCCGGGCTCTCGGCCTCCAGCACCTTGGCCAGGGCGTAGCCGGTCGCCGCCACGTCCGATCCCTCGAGCGCCGGGTCGGTGAGGTGCACCGAGCGGTCAGCCCCGAGGGCCACGGCCTTGTGAAGGGCGCGGACGGCGCTCTCCGGGCCCATCGTGACGGCGACGATCTCCCCGACGTCGCTCCCGCCCTCCTTCACCTGCATCGCCGCCTCGAGGGCGTGGGTGTCGAAGGGGTTCAGGTTCTTCTCGCCTGAGCGGTCCAGGCGCTTGGTCTCCGGATCGATCCGCTTGTCCACGGCTGCATCCGGGACCTCTTTGACGAGCACTGCGATCTTCAAGTTCGGGTCCTCTCTACTAAGCGGGGGCCACCTCGCACTACGGGCGGCGCGGGATATTACAAAGTTTCGACTGGCTGACTGACCAGTCAATCAGGCAGTCCTCGCACACGTCGCCCCTTCGAGTGCGGCGGAGGCTACCCGCTCCGTCTAGGTCGTGAAGCTGGCCACCAGCGGCTCAGTACCCGGCTGAGGCACGATGCGAACGACCGAGACGTCATCCAGGTCGACGCGGACGACGCCGCCGCAGCTACCCCCACTTGGGGCTCATGTAGAACCAGCGGATCGGAACGCGGCGGCCGTCGTCCATGACCAGCTCTGCGCCCTTGAGGCCGGTGCGGTGCCCATGGTCGACCGTCATCAGCAGCCACGATGGCGAGCCCTCGTAGGCGAAGACCTGTCCCACCTGCTGGTCTCCCGGTGTACGCAGGGCGCGCGTCTCGAAATCTCGGCCGTTGGCCTCGTCCAGGTTGCTGCGGTAGTCGGAGGCGAGCCGCAGGTCGTCGGAGACGATCGCGAGAGTTACCGCCGCCGCTGCAGCGGCCGCCGCCGCGGGGACGAGCACGCGCAGCCAACGCCTCCGCCGAGGGGGCTTCTGCGATCGAAGCGGCGCAAGCGCGCGCTCCTCGAACCCCACCGGGACCTCGGCGTGCGGCGCGAGCAGGAGCAGCTCGTCCGCGACTTCGGCCAGCTCATCGACTCGGCGTCGACAATCCGGGCAGTCCGCGAGATGCTGCAGGGCGCGGCCGCGCTCCTCTCCATCGACGATGCCCAGCGCCAGCTCGGGCGCCAGCTTCCGGATCTCCGCACAGTCAGCTTCCATCCTCGACCTCCAGCCTGTCGCGGAGCTTCAACATCGCTGTGCGGATCCTCGTTTTCACGGTGCCGAGGGGAACGTCCTCGATGGCGCTGATCTCGCGGGCGGTACGTCCCGTATACGCCGCCAGGACCAGGGCTCGGCGCTGATCCTCCGGGAGGTCCGAGATCGCGGCGCGGAGCTGCTCCCGCTCGTCGGGTGGGTTCCCGTCTCGTCTGCCGGGCGTGAGCCTTCCCGGAGGGAGAGCTCCGCTGCGACCACCTCCGGATCGACGGGGTCGATGCGGCGCATCCGGGTGATGTCGATCGCAAGGTTGCGGGTGATCGAGAGGAGCCAGGTCGAGACTCGTCCCTTGCGCTCGTCGTATGCGTCGGCGTGCCTCCACACGCGCGCGAAGGTCTCCTGTGCGACCTCCTCCGCTATATGGGGCCGGCGAACGATCGTCAGCGCCAGACCGTAGACCCGCCCCTGGAAGCGCCGGACGAACGCGGCGGCGGTACGCGGGTCGCCGGTCGCGAACCCGGCCAGGAGTGCCTCGTCGGAGGGGTCCATATCAGGATCTACGTAGGCCGGGGGCCGTCGGATTGGGCTCCGCAATCCAATGGAGTGCTGACGCCGTAGTACGCCGACGAGACATCAACGGCAAAGGTAAGGACTGCGATGCACAATAGAAACCGCTTTCTCCTCATCCTCCTCTCGGCGGCCGTCCTCGCGGTCGGCCTCGCCGCATGCGGCGGTGACGATGACTCGGACTCCACCGAGGCATCGAGCGCGGCCGCGACCAACGCCTCGGCGAACGGCGCGGCGGACACGGTCACGGTGAAGTCGATCGACGGTAACGACGTGCTCGTCGACGCCCAGGGCAACGCGCTCTACACCAACGACATGGACTCTGCCTCGGCCATCGCCTGCACAGGCGAGTGCGCGGCCATCTGGATCCCGCTCGCGGCGCCATCAACGGGGCAGCCGGCATCCGGCGATTCCTCGGTGGAGGGCGAGCTCGGCACGGTCGATCGCGCCGACGGCACCAGCCAGGTGACCTTCGACGGGATGCCGCTCTACACCTTCACGGAGGACGGCCCCGGGCAGGTGACGGGTGACGGGTTCGCCGACAGCTTCGGCGGCACGGCCTTCGTGTGGACCGTTGCCAGCACCGACGAGGGTGCTTCCGCGGACGCAGGTGGTGGCGAGACGACGACGTCGGGCGGCGCCAGCGACGGCGGGGGCTACGGGTACTAGTTGCGGGGGCTTCGCGCCCGGCCACAGCCCGCCGCACGAAGTCGACGATTTCGTCGGTCGGCGCGCCGGGCGTGAAGACTTCGGCCACCCCGAGCTTCTTGAGCTCCGGGATGTCGTCGGCCGGAATCGTCCCGCCCACCGTCACCACGACGTCGTCGGCACCCTGCTTGCCTAGAAGCTCGACGATCCGGGGGACCAGAGTCATGTGGGCGCCCGAGAGAATCGAGAGCCCGACCGCATCGGCGTCCTCCTGGATCGCCGTCTCGGCGATCTGCTCGGGGGTCTGATGCAGACCCGTGTAGATCACCTCCATGCCGGCGTCCCGCAGGGCGCGCGCGATGATCTTCGCTCCCCGGTCGTGACCGTCCAAACCGGGCTTGGCGACGACGATGCGGATTTTTCTGACGGTGTCGGTCGGCACTATTGGGGGGTGAGCTTCGTCAGATCCCGAGTTAACCGTAGTTGAAGGAGCAGTTTCTACGGTTTCCGGCGCTACTAACCGATAGGAAGATGTGTTTCCGCATACGGGAGAAATTGGAGACAGTGTGTACGACGTTCTTTTTCTAGACCGCGCTCAGGGGAGGAAGTCTCCTGGGGACCGCGCTCGGACGAGACGCGGCGTGCGAGCTCGCGAGGGTCGAGGCGAGGCGCCTCGGCGTGGGCCGGATGTTCCTGGCCGGGTCGGACCCCGGCCCGACCCGCGACGTGGTCGTCATCGTCGACTCCTCGGTCGAGGCCGCCTAGCCAGCGACGAACGCCGGACCGGCGTCCGCCCTTGCATGTTTCCGGACATCGCGGGTAGGTTCGGGGCCCCTTTTCTCTGCCGCGTCGCCTAGAAGACCGGCTGCTCGGTGTAGCTGCCGAAGACCTGCTGGAGGGCCGCGACCATCTCGCCCTCCGAGACGCGGGCGCGAGCGCATTCGATGATCGGCGGCATCAGGTTCGCGTCGGTGGCCGCCGCGCTCCGAAGCTCCGCGAGGGTCCGCTCCACCTCGGCGGAATCGCGACGGGACTTCGTCGCCTCGACCCTCCCCTTCTGCTTGCGCTCGAGCTCCGGATTGATCCGGAGGATCGGGATCTCGTCGTCGTCCTCGAGGACGTAGTCGTTGACGCCGACGACGATCCGCTTCCTCGTGTCGACCTCCTGCTGGTACCGGAACGATGCGTCGGCGATCTCCCGCTGGGGGAAGTTCTGCTTGATCGCCTCGACCATCCCCCCGAGCTCGTCGATCCGCGCGAAGTACTCGTAGGCCGCCCGCTCCATCTCGTCGGTCAGCGTCTCAACGAAGTAGGAGCCCCCGAGCGGGTCGATCGTGTTCGTGACACCGGACTCGTGGGCGATCACCTGCTGGGTCCGCAGCGCGATCCTGACCGCCTCCTCGGTCGGGAGCGCGAGGGCCTCGTCGTATGAGTTCGTGTGAAGCGACTGGGTCCCCCCGAGGACGCCGGCGAGCGCCTCCAGTGCGGTCCGGACGATGTTGACCTGGGGCTGCTGCGCGGTCAGCGAAACGCCGGCCGTCTGGGTGTGGAACCGCATCCGCCAGGACTCCTCGCGCTTCGCTCCGTAGGTGTCGCGCATCTCGCGCGCCCAGATCCGGCGGGCGGCGCGGTACTTGGCGATCTCCTCGAAGAAGTCGATGTGGGCGTTGAAGAAGAACGAGAGCCGGGGAGCGAAGGCGTCGACGTCGAGACCCCGCTCGATCGCCTGCTCCACGTACGTGAACCCGTCCTTGAGAGTGAAGGCGAGCTCCTGCTGTGCCGTCGAGCCCGCCTCGCGGATGTGGTACCCGGAGATCGAGATCGGGTGCCAGCGAGGCATGTGCTCGGTGCACCACTCGATCATGTCGCCGACCAGGCGCATCGCGGGCTCGATCGGGAAGCACCACTCCTTCTGGGCGATGTACTCCTTGAGGATGTCGGTCTGGATCGTTCCGCCGAGCCGCTCGGGCGGGACCCCCTGCTCCTCCGCGACGCAGACGTAGAAGGCCAGCAGGATCGCCGCCGGGGCGTTGATCGTCATCGACGTCGTCACCTTGCCGAGGTCGATGCCCTGGAAGAGCGTCTCCATGTCGTCGAGCGTGTCGATCGCTACCCCCTCTACGCCCGACCTCGCCCAGACTCCGGTCGGCGTCGGAGTCGAGCCCCATCAGAGTCGGCATGTCGAAGGCCGTGGACAGCCCCGTCTGGCCGTGGCTCAGCAGGTAGTGGAACCGCTCGTTCGTCTCCTCGGCGGTGCCGAAGCCGGCGAACTGGCGCATCGTCCAGAGCCGGCCGCGGTACATCGAGGGATAGACACCGCGGGTGTAGGGGTACTCGCCGGGATGCCCGATCTCGGAGTCCACGTCGGCTCCGGCGCGGTCCTCCTCGGTGTAGAGCGGGCGGACCTCCTGGCCGGAGATCGTCTCGAACAGGGCCTCGCGCTCCTCGAGGCGCTCATACACCTCGGACAGCCACTCGTGGGCCCTTCGACGGGCCTCTGGCTCTACTGCCATGACGGTAATTCTACGATGTTGTCGAAACCTCGCGGCGAGCTGCCGGCGGCCAATTTCGCTCGGACGTTCACGAAGGCGATTATCGCAACCCGCCCGGTGCCTAAGGCCTAGCGCCGCAACGCGGGGCGGCGCGTACGTCGGCTGCTCGCTCCGCGGCGCCTGGTCGCGAGGCCGGCCCCCCCGACGACCGCCGCCAGCGCCGTTGCGCCGGCGATCGCGAGCTTGCGCCCGAGCTTCTCGAAGCGCATCACCTGCCAACCCTCCTGGCGAGCGATCTCGAGCAGATCGGCGTCGGGGTTGACGACGACGGCGTGCCCGACCGAGCGGAGCATCGGCAGGTCGCTGACCGAATCCGAATAGGCGAACGAGGAATCCATATCGATGTCGTGCTTGTCGGCGAAGCGGCGCATCGCCTCCACCTTCCCCTTCCCGTAGACGAAGGGGCCCTCCATCTCACCGGTGAACTTGCCGTCCGGTCCCACCTCCCAGCGCGTCCCGATCCCGCCCTCCATCCCAAGAACGGCGGCGAGCGCCCGGACCAGGTCGTTCCCGGCGGCGCTCACGATGAACGTCGCGCGGCCCTCGTCCTGGTGGCGATGGACCTCGTCGAGCATCTGCGGGTAGATCCGCGGCAGGATTCCGGCCAGGACCTCGGGGGCCATCCGCTCGACGTCTCGCTCCGGGATCTCGGCGAACACCTTCTTCGCCACGTCGATGATGGCGCCCGTCTGCGCGTCGGAGGAGCCGCGGAGCCGGTAACGCAGGTGATCCCACCCCCACCTCGCGAGCTGGCCCCGGGGCACGAACCCCTTCCGGTTCGCGACCCGGGCGAACACCATCCCGCTGGACCCCGCCATCAGGGTCTTGTCAAGGTCGAAGAACGCGGCCCCGTTCCCGCCACCCTCGGGCGAGGGTGGCGGCCCGTCCGTCTTCGGCTCCCTGCTAGTTGCCGTTGACTTCGACGAGGATCGCATCGCCCTGGCCGCCGCCGGAGCAGATCGCGGCGCAGCCGAGGCCGCCTCCGCGGCGGCGCAGCTCGTGCACGAGCGCGCCGACGATCCGGGCGCCCGAGGCGCCGATCGGGTGGCCGAGCGCGATCGCACCGCCGTTCACGTTCACCTTGTCCGCGTCGACCTCGAGCATCCGCATCGAGTTGAGCGCGACTGAGGCGAACGCCTCGTTGATCTCCCAGAGATCGACGTCCCCCGGCTGCTTGCCGATCTTCTCCAGGGCCTGGAGCGCGGCCTTCGCCGGGGTCCGCGCCAGATAGGGAAAGTCGTCCGCCACCTGCCCGTAGCCGAGCACGGTCGCGATCGGGGTCCGGCCGTTCTGCTTCGCCCATTCCTCGGACGCGACGACAACGGCCCCCGCGCCGTCGTTCACCCCGGGCGAGTTCCCGGCCGTGTGAGTGGCGTCATCGCCACCGACCGCCTTCAGCTTCGCGAGGACCTCGATCGTGGTGTCGGGCCGAATCGCCTCATCGGCGGCGACCTCCGTGTCGCCCTTCTTCGAGCTCACGGTGACCGTCACGATCTCCTCGGCGAGCCTGCCCTCCTCGGTGGCACTGTGGGCGAGCTGATGCGAACGCTCCGCGAAGCGGTCCATGTCGGCCCGGGTGATCTCGAGCTCATTCGAGACCTCGCTCGCCTCGTTGATCATCTGCTTGTCGGTGAAGGGGTTGGTCAGCCCGTCGTGGGTCATCGAGTCGATTGCGGTGACGTCGCCCATCCGGAAGCCGAAGCGAGCGCCGGGAAGCAGATAGGGGGCCTGGCTCATCGACTCCATCCCTCCGGTGACACCGATGTCGAGATCCCCCGCGCGGATCGCCTGGTCGGCGATGCCGATGCTGCGCATTCCCGATGCGCACACCTTGTTCACCGTCTCCGACGGGACCTCGCGCGGGATCCCGGCCTTGATCTGGGCCTGGCGGGAGGGAATCTGTCCCTGCCCGGCCTGAAGCACCTGCCCGTAGACCACTCCCTGGATCTCATCGGGCTTCACCTCGGCGCGATCGAGCGCCTCGGCGATCGCGGTGCCCCCCAGATCGGTTGCGTCGAGCGAGGAGAGGCCGCCGCCCATCTTCCCGAAGGGGGTCCTGGCGGTGGAGAGGATGACCGTCTTCGACATCTGCACCTTTCGTCTGCTGCCGGCGGTGTTCCGCCCGGCGGTTGATCATGCGGCGGTCTCGACCGCCGAAGCCGTGGCCGCGAATGCTAGTCGTCGCCCATGTAACCTGCCGCACCTTGCGGGTCGAGGTCGCCGACAAGCCGCTCTCCGAGGTTGACGCCGGCCTTCTCGCGGTCCTGATCTTCGAGGGGGACGACCTGCCGGAGCCGCTCGCCGGGGCGCCCGGGTCCGAGGATGTGAAGGGGGGCTACAAGAAGACGTCGATGGTCCACCCCGCCGCGCCGCACCGGGCCCTGGTGGTGGGCCTCGGGAAGCGGGATGACTTCGAGCCCGAGCGGGCGCGCGTCGCGGGCGCCCTTGCGGCGCGCGCCGCGTCGTCCGTCGAGGCGAAGTCGCTGGCGCTTTCGGGGCCGGACGCCGACGAGCCCAAGGCCGTCGCGGCGGCCCTCGTCGAGGGAGCGATCCTCGGCTCCTACCGGTTCGACCGCTTCAAGTCGAGCGGCGACGACGATGATGACGGCGAGCGGCGGCGGCTCGAGGAGCTCACCCTGCTCGGCGATGAGGGGCTGGCCGATACCGCCGAGACGGCGCGGATCTCCGCCGAGGCGGCCAACTTCGCCCGCGAGCTTCAGGACCTGCCCTCCAACGTCGTCACTCCCTCTATCTGGCCGGGCGCGCAAGGGCGATCGCGGACGAGCACTCGAGCGTCAGCGTGGAGGTCATGGGGCGAAAGGAGATCTCGGAGAAGGGCATGGGTGGCCTGGAGGCCGTCTCGAAGGGGACCGTCGAGGAGCCACAGCTGATCGTGCTGCGCTACGAGGGCGGAGGCGATGGGGAGACACTCGGCCTGGTCGGCAAGGGCGTCACGTTCGACAGCGGCGGGATCTCCATCAAGCCGTCGCAGGCGATGCACGAGATGAAGATGGACATGTCCGGGGCCGCTGTGGTCCTCGAGGCCACCTCGGCGATCGCCAAGCTGGAGGTGCCGATCAACCTGCTGGCGGTGATCCCCTCGACGGAGAACATGCCGAGCGGAAGCGCGATCAAGCCCGGCGACATCATCACCCAGCTGAACGGCAAGACCGTGGAGGTCAACAACACCGACGCCGAAGGGCGCCTGATCCTGGCCGACGCCCTCACCTACGCGGTCGAGCTCGGTGCCGAACGGCTCGTGGACCTGGCGACCCTGACCGGCGCGGTGCTGATCGCCCTCGGCTCCACCTATGCGGCGCTGATCTCGAACGATGACGTCTGGGCCGCGGAGGTCGAGGGAGCGGCCGAGCGCACCGGCGAGCTCGCCTGGCGGCTGCCATTGCATCCCGAGTACAAGGACCTGACCAAGGGGACCGCGGCCGATCTCACGAACGCCTCCGCGAAGCGCAAGGCCGGGACGATCTACGCCGGCTCCTTCCTCGAGGAATTCGTAGACGGAAAGCCATGGGTGCACCTGGACATCGCGGGCACCGCCTGGGACGTGGGCCGCGAGTACGTGGGGAAGGGCCCGACCGGGTTCGGCGTCAGGCTGCTGGTCGACCTGGCGCGCAGCCTCGAGCCCGAGACGTCCTAGAGGGCGAGCAGGCGCAGGAGCCGCCGTGCGAGGCCGGTCCCCCTCGACTCTGACGACCGGCGGTTCGCGATCCGCCGCAGGGCCCTCCGGCCGTGTGGCCGGCGGGGGTCCGGAACCCCGTGAAGCCGGCCGCCGAGCGTCGGCACCGTCGCGAAGTGGACGATGTCGGGGAGCCGCCCGGTGATCACGAGGTCCGGCTTTCGCGAGTCCCCGTCCTCGACCAGGACGCTCCGCGCCCTGAAGGTGACCCTCACCGGGGCGAAGTCCTCGGCGAACCGGAAGACGACGCGCCCGCGCATCTGCGCGGCAAGATCGGGCTCCCGGGCGATCCCGCGCTCGATCAGGCCGAAGATGCTCGGAGCCACGCCGTCCTCGACCATCCTGCCGAGGCCGCGACCCGCGGCAGCCGCACCGTTCCAGCTCCATGCGGCCGATCGTAGGATCTGGCCGATGCGGGCGCTCGCCCCCCGGCTTCGGCTGATCCTCTTCGTCTTCGCGGCGCTCGCCCTGATCGCGGGGGCGCTCCTCTTCATCGGAGCGACCAGGACGGAGGACTACTGGTCGTGGACGATCAATCCGCCCCTCACCGCCGCCACGCTCGGGGCGTTCTACTGGGCGGCGTTCGTGCTGATTATTTCCGCCGCCCGCTCGGCGACCTGGGCGGAGGCGCGACCCGCCGTCGTCCCGGTCGCCGTGATCGCGGTGCTTCTGCTTGCGATCACGCTGATCCACCTCGACCGCTTCGACCTGGAGAGCCTGTTCGGCGTCTTCTGGCTCGTCGCCTACATCGTCGTCCCCCCTCTCCTCGTCTGGTCGCTGGTCGACCAGCTGCGGCAGCCGGGTGACGATCCGCGCGGGGGCCGGAAGCTCCCGGGAGCCCTCCGGTGGGCGCTCGCGATCGAGGGCGTGGCGATGGTGGGCGTCGGCGCCCTGATGCTGGTGGCCCCCGGCGCCGCGGACGACCTCTGGCCCTGGGCCCTCTCGCCGCTCACCTCGCGCGCAATCGGGTCGTTCCTGGCCGGAATCGGGCTGGCGGCGCTGGTCGCGGTCGGGGACGACGACCCGTTCCGCTTCCGCGGTGCGGCGTTCGCGTACCTCGCGCTGGGGCTGCTGGAGCTGCTGGCGGTGCTGCTGCACGAGACCGACCTCGGGGGCGATGACCTCGCTACGGCGGTCTACGTCGGGTTCTGGGCGCTCGTCACCGCAACGGGCGCCTACGGCTCCAGCGTCGCCAGGGCCTCCTCGGGCTCATAGAAGGCATCCACCCGGATGCCACGTCCGTCCGCGACCGTCCAGACATGGGCGTAGCGGGCGTCCACCTCGGCGGTGGACCCGCGGCCACGGGCCCGGAGGTGGATGACGACGACGACGCGGTCTCCCTCGTGGCGCGTCTCCTCGACGGTCTGGTGGAACCGCTCCCAGGAGGCGAGAAAGTCGGCCAGGAACGTCCTGATCGACTCCCGACCGCGGTAGACACCCGTGTCCGGGAGCACCTCGCTCTCGTGCCATTCCGCGTCCTCGGCGAGCGCCTCCATCGCGCCGTCGACGTCGCCCTCGTTCAGCGCCTCATACGAGGCGATCACGAGCTCGCGGGGTTCGGCGGCGGACATCGCCGCGAACGGTAACCCCGTCAGCTCTCGAGGATCAGGCAGGTGCTGGTTCCGGTGGCGAGGAGCTTGCCGCTGTCGGCCGCGAGCAGCCGCGCCTCCGAGGTCGCGGTCTTTCGCCCCCGGTGCACGACATCGGCCTCGCAACGGACGACTCCCGTGCCGCGGGTGATCGGGCGCAGATACTTCACCTCCAGCGTCTGGCTCGTGTAGCCGACGCCGGCGGGGAGAGTCGTGTGCACTGCACAGCCGAGCGCCGAGTCGAGGATCGTCGACGCGTAGCCGCCGTGGACCACGCCGATCGGGTTGTAGTGCTCCTCCCCAGGTATCCCCTCGAAGGCGGCACGCCCCTCCGAGAGCTCGGCGATCGAGTAGTTCATGACGACCGCGATCGGCGGCGGTGGCAGCTCGCCCGACTGGACCGCGCGGACGTAGTCCAGGCCTGCCATCTGTGCTCCCGCCGCCGCCGTCGGCACGGGGTCCTGCCAGGTGATCGTTCGAATGCGCGTCGTCTCCGGGGCACGCTCAGCGTGGGCGAGGGCCGCATCCACCGCGGTCTCGCCATTTCGGAGCGATGCGACGCTCACACGCGACCCCTGCGACGGGGCCGACGCGGTCCTTCGGCGGCGCGCCGCTTCTGCCGCGCCGGATAGCGGAGGTCGGCGAGGATCTCCTCGTTGCTGATTCGGATCTGCTCTGGGTGGAATCGAATCTCCAGTGCTCGCATAACGTTTCCTCGCATTGGTTGCTTGATGCAACTGAACGTGGCGGACCCTAGCAGCGTAAGTTGCATGATGCAACCAAGTGTGCGAACATCACACCCGTGCTCGGCAAGGAATACGAGGGACAGATCTGCTCCATCGCCCGCAGCCTCGAGCTGGTCGGCGAGCGGTGGACCCTGCTGGTGATCCGGGAGGTCTTCAACGGGAACCGGAAGTTCTCCGAGATGCAGCGCTCGCTGGGCGTCGCCCGGAACGTTCTCACCGCCCGCCTCCAGCGCCTCGTCGACGAGGACATCCTGGAGCGGCGCCCCTACAGCGAGCGCCCCGAGCGCTACGAGTACTTCCTGACCGAGAAGGGCCTCGACCTCTGGCCGCTGATGGTGGCGCTGATGCACTGGGGCGACAAGCACGAGCCGCTTCCGGGCGGCCCCCCCATGGTCGTGGTCCACAAGGGCGAGTGCGGCGGACAGGTCGACGATCGCCGGATCTGCACGAAGTGCGGCAAGGCCCTGAGCGTGCGGGAGGCCCGCGCGATCGAAGGGCCCGGGATGAAAGCTGCGCTGGAATCGCTCCAGAGTGCCGCCTAAGCGGCGTCCCTAGACTCTCCGCGCCATGGACTTCGAGCTGACGGACGAGCAGCGGCTGCTGCGGGACACGGTGCGGGACTTCGCCCGCCAGGAGATCGCCCCTGTCGCCGAGGAGCTCGACCGGACGAAGGCCTTCCCCTACGAGGTGGTCGCGAAGATGGGGGAGCTGGGCCTGATGGGCATCCCGTTCCCGGAGCAGTACGGCGGGGGCGGCGCGGACACCCTCGCCTACGCGCTCGCGGTCGAGGAGCTGACCCGGATCGACTCGTCGGTGGCGATCACGATGGCCGCCCACACCTCGCTCGGCACGATGCCGATCCACCTCTGGGGCACGGACGAACAGAAGGACGACTGGCTGCCGCGCCTCTGCAGCGGCGAGAAGCTCGCGGCGTTCGGCCTGACCGAGCCCGAGGCCGGCTCCGACGCGGGCAACACCCAGACGCGGGCGCGGCTCGACGACGGCGAGTGGGTCGTGAACGGGGCAAAGCAGTTCATCACCAACTCGGGCACCGAGATCTCCGGCTGCGTGACGATCACCGCGGTCACCGGAGAGGGGAACGGAGCGAAGGAGATCTCCAACATCATCGTCCCGAACGGCACGCCGGGGTATGAGCCCGGCGAGCCGTACCGGAAGATGGGCTGGAACGCTTCGGACACGCGTCCGCTCACGTTCGACGACTGCCGGGTGCCAGAGGGGAACCTGCTCGGTCGCCGAGGCGACGGCTTCAAGCAGTTCCTTCAGATCCTCGACGGCGGCCGCATCGGCGTCGCGGCGATGGGCGTCGGGTTGGCTCAGGGGGCGCTGGACGAGGCGCTCTCATACGCGAAGGAGCGGAGGGCGTTCGGGCAGCCGATCGGCAAGTTCCAGGCGATCCAGGCGAAGATCGCGGACCTCTCGGCGCAGATCGAGGCCGCTCGCCTGCTGGTCTATCGCGCCGCCGTGCTCAAGGAGCGCGGCGAGCCGTTCACCCTCACGGCGGCCCAGGCCAAGTTGATCACCGGGCGGCTCGCGGTGCGGGCCACAGAGGAGGCCGTCCAGATCCACGGCGGGTACGGATACATCGAGGAGTACCCGGTCTGCCGTTTCTATCGCGACGCGAAGATCCTCACCATCGGCGAGGGGACCGACGAGATCCAGCAGATGGTGATCGCCCGGCAGCTGGGCGTCTAGTCGATCAGGGTCCCACCGCTGACATTGAGCGTCGCCGCGGTCATCATCCGCGCCCGGTCGGAGGCGGCGAAGGCCGCCGCGTTGCCCACGTCCTCCAGTGTCGCCGCGCGCCCCAGCAGCGTGGCTGCCGCCATTCCCTCGGCGATCTGGTCGGCGCCCTCGAAGTCCTCCGGGAACGACTCGGGGATACCGCCAGTCTCGAGAGTGACGAAACGGATCCCGTGCGGGCCGAGTTCAACCGACAGCTGGCGGCGCATCGATTCCACGGCGTCGAAGGCGATCTGGGTGCCGCCGAGCTGGTAGTCGCGCAGCGGCGCGGCGCGATCGCCGGGGCCACCGAAGGCGAGCAGAACCCCGGAGCCCTGCTCGATCATGTGCCGGGCCGCCGCCCTGGCCGTGATGAACAGGGTCTTGACGGCGGTCTCCACGGGGGCGATGAAGTCGGCGACGTTCATCTCGTGGAAGGAGACGCCATGGGTCAAGGGGTGAGTGATCAGGTTGAACGAGATGTCCAGGCTCCCGTCCCGCTTGGCGACGGCGTCGGCATGCTCGTCCACGGCCGTTTCGTCGAGCGCGTCGACCTCCGTGGTCTCGGCCTCGCCCCCGGCCCCCCGGATCTCGTCCGCTATCCGGTCCAGGGTCGCGCGCGTGCGACCGGCGAGGTGCACCTTCGCCCCCTCGCGGGAGAAGGCGCGAGCAGCGGCGCCGCCGATCGATCCCCCACCGCCATAGATGATCGCGTTCTTGTCCTTGAGCAGCATCGCTCCCTCCGGGTTGCCGTTCCACTGTTGTGGACCGTCGGTTCAGCGAAAACTCATCGCGCAGGGGTCCGGAACCGCCGCGCGCCCTTGTGAACCGCCTAGTCCTCGGCCGGCACAGCCGTGATCTCGTCCGCCTCCCGGCCGGCGACCTCGGCACCCCTGCCGTGGCTCTCCTGGATGCCCCAGTGGGCGCAGAGCTCGAGCTCCTGGAGCGCGATCAGCGTCTCGTCCGGCCGGAACCGCGGGGCCTCGCGGACCCACTGGCGGTCATAGGCGGCCCAAAGCCTGCCCGCGCCCTCGGCGACATGCTCGAAGGGGATCGCCGTGCAGCCGGCGAGCGGCCCGAGCCGGATCAGCGCCCAGCGAGGCTCGCCGTCCTCGGCGTCCACGTGGATCCCGGCGACCCGGCCGAGCGTCTTCCCCCCCAGGCCGTCGATTCTCATCCCGTCCCACGCAAGAGCCTCTTCGAGACTCCGCAGCGGTGCTTTCGGCTTCGCCTTCTCCGCCGTCTCCTTCTGCTTGGTCTCGGTCATCTCAGCCATGGCGCTCCCCTTCATCGCGCTCCAGTAGGTCCTTTGCCGCGCTCGCCGGATCGATCTCGCGCTTGACCACGCGGTCCAGCAGCTCGCGGACCGACGCGTCGTCTGCGACCGCTGCCTCCAAGCGGCGACGCATCCTGGATGCTGCCAGTTCCAGCACCTCGTTGCGAAGATTCCTCGCCCGCCTCTCCTCGAGCGTCCCCTCCGCCTCGATGTGGGCGCGATGCTCGGTGATCTTCTCGGCCAGTTCCGCGACCCCCTCTCCCTTGGGCGCCTCGGTGCGGATGATCGGGACCCTCCAGGACGTGGGCGGGCCGAGCGAGAGGACGCCGCGGATCTCGCGGATCATCGTGTCGGTCATCGGGTGGTCGGCCTTGTTGACGACGATCACATCGGGGATCTCCATCACCCCCGCCTTCAGCGCCTGGATCGAGTCGCCCGACCCGGGCATCAGGACGAGGACGATCGTGTCGCCGTGGTCGACGATGTCGATCTCGGCCTGTCCCACTCCGACGGTCTCGATGAAGACGTCGTCCTTGCCGGAGGCGTCCATCAGGAGCGCCGCCTGAAGGGTCGCCTCCGAGAGACCGCCCAGCGCGCCCCGGCTGGCCATCGACCGGATGAAAACGCCGGCGTCGAGGAAGTGGTCGGCGAGCCGGATCCGATCGCCGAGGAGGGCGCCGCGGGTGAAGGGGCTCGAGGGATCAATGGAGAGGACGGCGACCTGTCGGTCCGACTTTCGCATCTCGGCGGTCAACGCTCCGATGAGCGTGCTCTTCCCCACCCCGGGCGGGCCGGTCAGCCCGACGATCCGAGCGCGTCCCGTCCGGGGAAACACCTCGCGGACGAGCTCCCAACCGGCGGGATCGTCATTCTCGATCAGCGTGATCGCCCGGGCGAGCGCCCGCTTGTCGCCGGCCACAAGCCGCTCGGCGAGGCTCTGCTCGGTCTTCTGCGACACGGCCGATGAGTCTAGGACCGGCGCCGGTGGGGGCGGGGTCCGGCCTCTCGAACCTAGAATCGCCGCCCGTGTCTCGCCTGATTCGGTTTCTCCGCAGCAACGGCATGATGAATTGGCGCTACGGGCGGCTGCTCTGGCGCTATCTGTGGCGCCGGTTCCTCACGCCCGCGGGGTGGCGTTGGGAGACCGACGGCCCCGTCTTCTTCGGCAAGGCCCTGCAACTTCAGATCGCGAAGGGGGCGAAGGTCCGGTTCGGCCGGTTCGCATGGATCGGCGACGGCACCAAGATCCGCTGCCACGAGGGAGTGGTCGAGATCGGAGCGAAGACGGTGATGGGCCAGGAGTGCACGATCTCGGCCTACCGGCGGGTCCGGATCGGCGAGCAGTGCGTCGTCGCCGACCGGGCGATGTTCATCGACTTCGACCACGGCGTCGTCGAGGTCGAGAGGCCGATCCGCACCCAGGGCATCTACATGCGCGAGTGCGTGGTGGGCTCGAATGTCTGGATCGGGTACGGCGCCTGCTTCCTACGCGGGGTCAGGGTCGGCGACAACTCGATCGTCGGGACCAACTCGGTGGTGACGAAGGACGTGCCCGCGAACGCAGTGGTCGGCGGCGTCCCGGCGAAGCTGATCCGGATGCGCGAGGCCCCGGAGGAGCTTCGGTGGTCGGATCCGGTGGAGCCCTGAGCAGATCGTGCCCCGGCTTCGCCATCAACGGCCGCCACAAACACCGCGGCCGAATCACCGGCAAACGTCTAAAGCCGTTTGCCTGTGGCGAAGAGGCTGAGGCCGAGCCCGAGCGCCAACGCGCCGGTGATCCAGTAGATGCTTTCGCCGCTGTTGGCGGCCGCGATGATCAGCGCCAGGCCGACTGCGATCAGCGGTAGGCCTATGGAGATCGGAACGCTCACCCCGGTCGATCTCCCGAAGCTCGGAGCCCTGCGAGTGCGATTCCGCTTCGAGGGGTTGACCTCGCGGCGCCCGGGCTCGAGCGGGGTCATCTCCGGCTCAGCCGTCCTTCAGCGCCGCGGGCGTCCTCGGGGCCAGCGCCGAGTAGATGGCAGCCGTCCGCTCGGCGACGTCTCCCCAGTCGAACCGGCGGAGGTGCTCGAACGCCTCCGCCGTGAGACGCCGACAGAGTTTCGCGTCGTCGAGCACGCGCACGGTCATCTCCGCCAGCGACTCCGGGTCGCGGGCGCGAAACCGAAGGCCGACCTCGTCGTGCGGGACCACCTCGCGAAGGCCGCCGGTGTCGGCGACGATGCAGGGGCAACTCGAGGCCATCGCCTCCAGCGCGACCAAGCCGAACGGCTCGTAGATCGACGGAACCACACAGACGTCCGCGATCCGGTAGAGCGAGTGAAGGACGTCGTCGCCGATCCAGCCGACGAACGTTCCGTGCTCCATCAGGCCGAGCTCCTCCGCTTGGCGTCGAAGCTCCTGCTCGTGGGTCCCGGAACCGGCGACGACGAAGCGCGTGCTCGGCAACCGCTCGATGATCTCGGGCAGCGCCTCGAGCGCGAACTGGAAGCCCTTCTCGTAGACGAGGCGCCCGACGAGGAGGACCAGCGATTCGTCGGGCCTGGCGAACTCGGATCGGAGCCTTCTGAGCTCCCCTTGGTCGTGGGGCTGAAGGTCCTCCGGATCGATCCCGTTGGGAATCACCTCGATCGAGGACTCGGGGACGCCGAAGACGTCCACGATCTGCTCCCGCATGAAGGTCGAGCAGGCGATCACCCTCTCCGCGCGGTGGGTGATCCAGCGCTCGACCCCGTGAATGTAGGCCTGGGGGTGCTTGTCGACCCAGCCCTGATGACGGCCGTGCTCGGTGGCGTGGATCGTCGTGATCAGGGGGCAGCCGAAGCGCCGGGCGAGGTGGTCAAGGGCGTTCGCGACCAGCCAGTCGTGACCGTGTACCAGGTCGAAGTCGTAGCGGTCGCCAAGCTCGACTCCTGCAGCGAGCATGTCCGAGTTCATCCGCTCGACCCACGCCACGAATTCGTTCAGTTCGGCGGGCCGGGTCGGCTCCCTAACCCTGTGCACGCGAACTCCGGCGAGCAACTCCTCGTCGGGGGACTCCTCGCCCCCGCGGGTGAGCACGTGCACCTCGTCCCCACGCTCGACCAGCGCCTCTGAGAGCTTGCGGACGTGGCGCGCGAGGCCCCCCTCGATCAGAGGCGGGTACTCCCAGGAGAGAATCAGCACTCGGTTCATCTCGTCTGCCGTCTACCCCCCTCGCTCATGGCTCGAGCAGCGGCGCAAGGCTCAGGTCCGGGGCGAGGTTGCGCACGCTCGGCTCGGCGGGTTCGCGGGAGTGTATGGCCTGCAGCAGGGCCTCCGCGTGCGCGGTGGCCCGCGAGTACGGGTAGTCGCCAGCCTGGGCACGGTGGTCCATGAACGCCCAGTCGCTCGACTGGAGCGCGAGGAGCTCGCGGGCGGCGCGGGCAGCGGAGTCTGCGGGGAGCGTCCGCGGCGCGAGCGCCCGAAGCAGCCGGAGCTCCGAGCGGCGGGTCGCCCACGCCATGTCGGCCACCACGGGCGAATCCCAGGTCTCGAGGGACTTTCCCTCGCCCCAGCTGCCCTCCCTGGTCGGCCGATCCTCGGCCTCGTGCTCGGAGAGCGCCTCGGACAGGGTGAGCAGGCGGATCCCGCCCTCCTGGGCTCCGTTGAGGACCTCTCGCAGCCAGATCGGCCCTTCGGACCACCAGGCGCCGAGGAGCTCGGTGTCTACCGCAAAGACGCAGAGCCCGGGCCGGCTCCGCTCCCCTTGATCGCGCTCGAGGCGATCCCGGACCGCCGCGAGGAACCGCCCTGCGTCCTCGGCCGCGCGTTTCGCACCGGCTTCGGGGTCGTACGGGCGGCCACCGATCGCCCAGAGCCGGATCCCGTTCGCCGAGAGGCGGTGGTACTCGACGTAGCGCAAGTCCGAGGGATAGCCCTGATCGGACCAGACCAGCCGCACGGTGGGCCAGTCGATCGTGAACGCGACCGGCCCACCGGGCAGCCTGATCGGCGCGAGCGCCACGGTCCCGGGCTCGTGCGCGCTCTGGTCGAGACACGTGTACTCGATGCCTCGCTCGGCGAGCACGCCCTCCACGCCGCCGACGTAGGCACACTCGGGGAGCCAGAACCCGCGCGGACGGCCGAATCGCCTCTGGTGGGACCGCATCCCGGCGTCGACCTGGAGCCGGCGGCCCGCCGTCGTCGCGAGCTTGGGAAGGACCGCGTGAGTGGCGGCGGACGTCATCAGCTCGATCCGCCCCTCCGCGTGGGCCTCCTGGAAGGCACGTAGGGGGTCTCGGCCGAGCTTCTCCAGGCACTCGATCGCGCGGGCATAGTGCCGTGCCTCCGATCGCGCCGCGGCCCGGAGCTCCTCCGCCCCTTCCGCCGCGTCCCGCTCGGCGGCCTCGACGCGATGCCGTCGGAGGAAGTCGAGCATGCGCTCCCCAACCCCGTCGGCCTCGAGCTGGTCGGCGAGAACGGGAGTGACGGTCACCGTCAGACGCTCTGCCACCTCGAGCACCGGCAGGTGGGATCTCGCGAACGCGTCGAACAACCATTCCTCGCCGAACGGGTAGGTCCCGAACCCCTCGACGTAGGGCATGTGGGAGTGGAGGACGATCGCGAGGTCGCCGGCTGTCCGGTCGGCCATCTCAGGTCCTGCAGATCGCGACGAAATCGAGCGCCCGGTCCAGCTCGCCGGTACGGAGCCGGAAGTCGCGCGCGCTGATCGCGGGCGTGAAGCGGTCGTAGAACGGCCTCGTCAACCGGAGCGCCGAGTGGATCCGGTCCCAGCCGAGCCGCAGCGCGAATTCGTGCGCACGAAGCTTCCGCGCGTGGAAGAGCCCAAGGATCTCCACCGAGGAGAAGTGGGGCGCGAGGAGCTCCCGGTACTGGCCCGGGTCGTACTCGCGGAGGTGCCACGGGTTCTCCGACTTATCGGCCCCCGGCGGCGCGAGCGTCAGCCGGTTGGGAGTGGAGATGTACGCGACGGGGGCGACCCGGGCGATCCGCTCCAGGAGGCGACCGGGCTCGTGGATGTGCTCGATCGTCTGCAGGAAGACGATCGCGTCGACCTCCTCCTCGAACTCCTCCACCAGACCGCGCTGGAAGCTCAGGTTCTGCCGTCGGTACCGGGCGCGGGCATGCTCGAACGCCTCGGGGTTTGCGTCCACCCCGATCACCCCACCCGCCCTCCGTGCGAGCAGGTCGGAGCCGTAGCCCTCGCCGCAGGCGAGGTCGGCCACTCGCAGACCCGCGCAGCGCTCGGCGATCCACTCGTACACGGCCACGTGGCGGCGATACCAGTAGTTCTCCTCGGGTACGTCCGGGAGGGTGCGCTCCCCCGTCAGCTCGAGTGCCGGGACTCCCTCGGGCTGGTTCTCCTGCACGTACGCCACGGCGGGCAACATAGATCAGGCCACCTCCTCCGCCGTCCCGCCGCGCCACCTAACATCACGCGCCGTGCCTGACATGAAACGGGTTGCGCCTCGCTTCTCTGCGGCGCACCCTCGAATAAGCTCAGAGCGGATCAAGGACTTCAACGAGCGTTACCACGACGCGGCAGCCGAGTCCTACGACTCCAAGTGGGGGATCGACTTCGGCGCGGTGGGACAGGACCAGGTGGGCGGGAAGCTCCGCAAGGCGCTCGGCCGCTGGCCCGAGAGACCGTTCGGGAACGCTCTCGAAATCGGCGCCGGCACCGGGTACTTCTCGCTCAACCTGCTTCAGGCGGGCGCGATCGAGCGCGTAACCGCAACGGACATCTCGCCCGGCATGCTCGCCAGGCTGCAGGCGAACGCCGAGCGACTCGGCGTGGATGTGCGTGCGGCAGCCGCTGAGGCGGAGACACTCCCCTTCGGCGGCGAGAGCTTCGACCTGGTCTTCGGCCATGCGGTGCTTCACCACATTCCGGACCTGGAGCGGGCGTTCTCGGAGTTCCGGCGGGTCCTCCGTTCGGGCGGGACGATCGCGTTCTGCGGCGAGCCCTCGCGCTACGGCGACCTGCTGGCGGCAATCCCAAAGCGGACTGCGCTGCTGACCGCGCCGCTGTGGCGGCGTCTGATGGGAGCATCGAAGCGACTTCACGATCCCGTCGTCGAATCGAACGGGCATCATCTGGAGCCGGAGGTCGATGTCCACGCGTTCTCGCCCGGCGACCTGAAGCAGCTATGCCAGCGGGCCGGGTTCGATCAGGCCAGGGTCCGTGGCGAGGAGCTGCTGGCATCGATCCACGGCTGGACCGTCAGGACACTCGAGGCGAGCGCCGAGCCCGAGGAGGTGCCGTGGCAGTGGCGCCGTTTCGCCTTCCGCAGCTACATCGCCCTCCAGCGGCTCGACAACCAGATCCTCGAGCCCCGTCTGCCGCCGCAGCTCTTTTACAACCTTCTGGTCTCGGCCCAGAAGCCCTAGCCGCGCCCGCCGGGCTCCTCGTCGACGGTGCGATCCGCCCACGGGATCGCCTCGAGGCGCCCATCCGGGATCGGCTCCCCGCTCACCACCGACTTGCCGTACGTGCCGTCGTCCAGCCGTGCCTCGGCTCGCTCGATCGCCTCGAGGTTGCTGCGGAGCTCCGCGCGGATCGCCTCGTCTCGCCCCGCCTGATCCAGCTCCACTCCCGCGTCCCCCGAATCGACTGGCTCGTCGGACGCCTGGGTCGGGCCGATCGCCGCGAGCTCCCGCTCAACCCTGGTTCGCTCCTCGCTCAGCCTCTCGCGTGCGCGTTCGGGATCCATGACGTCGATCCTATTCGGATTCCCCCGAACGCCCGCCCGGCGCCCGTGCGCCGAGAAGCGGGCAATGAAGGGATCCGGATCGGAACTGGCGCTTTCCTCACGCACGTCCGTGACTAAGTCGCCCGGGCCGCCGATCTCGCCCCCTTCACCGCCGGTTTTCCTGCTGACGGCCCATTGACCGCCGGACCGCCCTCAGCGTGCCGGATCCGGCCGAGTGCGACGCGCCTAGCCGAAGGTGAACGCGTAGCCCGAGATCCCGGGCTCGAAGTGGAGCGACAGCCGGTGTTCCCCGACCGAGGGAAGCTCGACGAGGCGGTAAAGCCGCTCGGCATGGATCGTCGCCCGCCCGCCTCGAACGTCGGAGCCCGCAAAGCGCGCCGTGATCGGGCGCCCGTCGAGGAGGACCTGGAGGGAGCGCGAGCGATCGGCCGACCCAAGAACGAGGAAGACGCGGCGGGCGTTGAACTGGAGATCGATCTGCGCCCCGGGTCCGGCGGTCGCGTCCTCGTCGGTGATCCCCCAGTCGCCCGCGTACGCGAATTGGTTGACCTGGAGTGGGCCGGCCGGGGCCCCGAAGCTCTGGTTCCCCGGCTGGATCCGCCCGTTCACCCAGCCCTGGGCACGCGCCGCACCGAGGTAGGTCTCGGGAGTGCGCACGCCGAGCGACGCGGTCTCGCCCGTTGCGCGCGCGCCGGCGCCGAGGTCCTGGTGGCCGCCCTCGTGCAGCAGGGTCCGGATCGCTCGCTCGGTCTCGGGGTACCCGCCCTCCCCGAAGTGGGCGCCGCGGACGTTCCCCTGGGCGTCGATCAGGTACTTCGCCGGCCAGTACTGGTTGTGCCAGGCGTTCCACGTCGCGAGGTCGTTGTCCTGGACGATCGGATAGGTGAGACCGTTGTCGCGGATTGCGGTCTCGACGTTCTCCGCATCCTTCTCGAACGCGAACTCCGGCGAGTGGACGCCGACGATCGTGAGCCCCCGGTTGCCGTAGCGCTCCTCCCAGGCCTGCACGTACGGCAGCGTCCGGATGCAGTTGATGCAGGTGTAGGTCCAGAAGTCGATCAGCACGACCTGCCCCCGCAGCTCCGCCAGCGAGAGCGGCTCGCCGCTGGGCGTGTTGAACCAGCGCTGCGTCCCGGTGAACTCCGGCGCGGGGCCGAACGTCCCCAGGCTGACCGGCGTGTCGAGCTGGGATGGGTCGACGATCGGCTTCCCGGTCTGCCTCACCGCCGCGAGATCCGAAGCGATCGCGTCGCTCTTCTCCAGCTCGCCGGTCGGGTTGACGAGGAAGCCGGGAAGGTCGCTCGCGATCGCCGTCTGGAAGCGCGTGTCGAGGTCGGCAGCCATCGCCACCGCGACGATGACCATCACGGCGCCGAGCGCCATCTGCACCTGCGCGCGGATCGGGTTGAGGCGCTGGGCGAGCCTCCGGCCTCCCAACAGGAGCAGGTAAAGGACGGTCGCGGACCCCACCGCGTAGGAGAGCGCGACGGCGAGGCGGCCCGCGGTGAAGTCCTGTGCCGCCGAGACCACGATCACCCCGGCGAGAATCGGGCCGGCGCAGGGCGCGTAGACGAGCCCGAGGCTGGCGCCGACGATCAGGCCGGAGCCGAAGCCGTCGCCTCGAAAGCGGGCGGGCCCGGGAGCGATCCGGCTGGCGTAGGCCTCGATCCGGTCGCCGATCGGCGGGATCAGGAGCGAGAACCCGAACGCGAGCAGGACGACGATCGCGAGATCGCGGGCGATCTCGTTCGGCAGCCCGAAGGCATCGATCACGTAAACGAGCCCGACCGTCGCGAAGGTGAACGAGAGCGCGAGCCCGGTGACCACGCCGAGCGGCCGGCGCCGGCCGCCGGTGACCCCGACGGAGAGGATCGCTGGGAGAATCGGCAGAACGCACGGGGACAGGGCGGTGCCCGCCCCGGCGACGAGCGCAAACAGCATCAGCAGTGCCACTGATTCCCTGTCGCGGGAGTCGGTCGGCTGTTACACGCGCCGGGGGCTGGCGGCCGAATTCACGTCAGCCCGGCTCCGCAGGCCTCAGGCGGTGGACGGCCACCTCGGCGCCGATCCCCTTGAACCGGTGCTTGCCGGCGAAGGAAAACTCGAAGCCATCCTCCCCGGCGTCCCGCACCGCGTCCTTCACCGACTGGTCGACGAGCACGCTGTCCGGGCGCGCGAAGGCGGTGATCCGCGCCGCGAGGTTGACGGGTCGCCCGTACCAGTCCCCGCCTCGTCCGAGCGCCTGGCCCATCGCGACGCCCGCTCTCAGTGACGGCATCTCCTCCGTCCCAGTCGCCTCCACGAGCTTGGTGAGGGACTTGAGCAGCGGGACCGGCTCCCGCGAGGCGAACATCGCCGCATCGCCGATCATCTTCACCAGGCGGATCGGTGGCCTCGCCGCCTCGGAGGCGAGTTCGAACAGGCGCCCGGTGAGCTCGCCGATCGCCTCGATCTCGAGCGATTCCCCCAGCCGCGTGAAGCCGACGAGATCCGCGAAGGCGATCGTCACGTCGTCGGACCCCGAGAGCCTCCCCTCGGCGAGCTCCGCCTCGGTGATCACCGCTTGGCTGATCGTCTCGCGGAGGTGCATCCGGTACGCGTATAGCAATGTTTCCCCGAGCGGCGGCAGCATCGCCCGCGCGGCCGTCGCGTAGCGAAGGGCCAGCTCGCGTTCGCTCACGCCGGGCTCGGTGAACACCTCCCCCACCAGGTTGCGGGTCGCGTCCGCGAGGTTCGACATCGAGATCCCGATGACGCGCGCCGTCTCGAGAACGCCGTCCGCGGGGAGTCCGGCGTCGAGAAACGTCTTTGCCCGCTTCGCGGCCTCGAGATCGGCGTCGCCGTAGGTGCGCTCGTCCTCGTCGGGGATCGGCGCGCCGAGCGCCTGCAGCAGCCGGAGAAGGAAGTCCAGCTCGAGACCCGCCCCCTCGGCGATCTCCTTCGGCGTGTAGCGCTCCGTCCCGCTCTCGAACACCCGCTCCACCGGGAGGAGCACGAGCCGGTTCTCCTTCACCGCGCGCTTCAGCTCCTCGAGCGGCACCCCGGCGTCCGCCAGGTCCCTGAGCAGCGCCAGCCGCTCCTCCCGGGCCTTGCCATCGAGGCCCTCGAGCAGGCCCTCCGCCTCGAAGTCGATCGCGCTCACGTCCTGATCCTATGGACGGCGGTCTTCGCTCGACGGACCTAAAATCGGGCTCGATGCCGGGTCATGAGCTTCCGATCTTCGAGCTGCCGCTTGTGCTGCTTCCGGGCGAGCGGGTGCCGCTGCACATCTTCGAAGATCGCTACAAGCGCATGGTCGGAAAGGCGCTGGAGGAGGGCGAGCCGTTCGGCATCGTGCTCCGCGACGAGGAGGGCGCTCGATCGATCGGCTGCACCGCCCGGGTCGACGACGTCGAGCGCCTCGCGGACGGCAAGCTCAACATCGTCGTCAGCGGCGAGTCCCCCTTCAAGGTGCTCGACCGCTTCGAGTCGCCCGAGTACCCCGCGGGCGAGGTCGAGTTGATCGCCGACGAGGACCTCCCTCCGGTCGACGAGGGATCGGCGAGCGCCGCCCGCGAGGCCTTCGCCGAGCTCGCCGAGAGGGCCACCGGCGAGCGGCCCGATGCGGGTGAGCTCGACGAGGCGTCCGCGTACGCGATCGCCTCACGAATCGAGCTTCCGGCCGAGACCAAGCAGCAGCTGCTCGAGCTCAGGGACGAGGACGAGCGGATGGAGCTGCTCGCGAACGCGCTCAGTGCAGTCGAGAGGGCGCTCGAACGGGCCGAGGAGGCCGCCGAGCGGGCGAGCTCGAACGGGAAGGTCCATTTCCCAGGCATCGCCGAGTAGTCGACGGCGGCCATAAAACCGCCACCGAACCTACGCGAACACGACCGCGCCGCCGCGCCGCGGGTCTCCCCCGCCGCTGAGCTCTCCGGTCTCCGGGTCGCGCGCCACCGCCTGTGCCCCGCCGAAGAAGAGGTTGAGGCGCTTCCAGCCAACGACCGGAACGCCGCGGCGCTCGAGGTCGGCGAGCGCCTCCTCGTCGACGCCGGGCTCGGCCTGGACCGTCCCGGCCTCGAAGTGGATCCGTCCCGCGCGAACCGCCTCCCCCGCGTCCATTCCGTCGTCGATCACCCTGACGGCGGTCTGGAGGATCGCCGAGCGGATGCGGTTCGAACCGGCGCTCCCGAGCCCCAGAACGACCTCCCCGTCGCGCAGCGCGAGAGTCGGCGCCATCATCGAGCTGACCCGGCGTCCGGGCGGGATCCGGTGGAACCCGTGCGGGTTCAGGTCCTCCTCGCCGAGCATGTTGTTCACGTGCACGCCGGTGCCGGGCACGACGACGCCGGATCCGGTTCCGTTCGAGCAGGTGACCGACGCGCAGTTGCCCTGAGCGTCAAGGACCGAGATGTGCGTCGTGGACCCGAGCCGATCCGAGGGATCCGTGGGACCCCCCGCGCCGCCGTGCCCGCCAACCCATTCCCCTCCCAGGATCCGCTCGGCGATCTCATCGAGATCGATCGCCATGAACCGCTCGACGAAGGCCTCGTCGTGGAGCCCCTCGTGGAAGTCATCCGTCCGCCTCGCGTTCGCCGCCTCGATCGCCGCGACGATGTGCTCCACTCCGCTCCGCTCCGCGAGGCGCTCCAGCAGGCCCAGGGAGAACGCGATCAGGATCCCTCCTGAGGAGGGCGGCGGGTTCGTCAGTACGTCGTGGCCCCGGAACCCGGCTGTGACGGGGCGCCGCTCAATCGGCCGATACGCCGCCATGTCCTCCATGCCGAGCGTTCCGCCCCGCTCCCGGACCCAGTCAGAGACCACCCGTGCGATGTCTCCGCGGTAGAACGGATCCGATCCCTCTGCTGCGAAGCGCTCGAGGGCATCTGACATCTCCGGGAAGCTGAAGATGTCCCCCTCGACGAGCTGCCTGCCCTCCGGTGCGTAGAGGGCGGCCGACTCCGGGGTCGAGGTCAGAATCGGATGCAGGATCTCGTGAAAGTACGCCTGCTCCCCGGTCAACCGGACACCCTCGCGTCCCAGCCGGATGCCCGGCTCCGCCAGGCGGTCGAGCGAGATCGATCCGAACCGCCGCCAAACGTGCTCGATCCCGGCCGGGTTTCCGGGCACCCCGCAGGACGCCGCGCCGCAGTAGAAAGTCTGCGGCGTCTCGTCGAAGTACACCGGCATCGGGATCAGGTCGGCGCTCCGCTCGGCGCCCTCTGCACCGCCGGCCGCGACGAAGAAGTCGACGAGCTCGTCCTCGCCGTTCTCGTGGACGAGCATGAAGCCGCCGGCGCCGAACCCGGTGAGTGGGCTCTCGCAGGCGAAGGACGTGAGGACGGCGCAGGTCGCTGCGTCGACTGCGTTCCCGCCCTCGCGAAGAACCTGCGCCCCCGCCTCGGCGGTGAGCGGGTGCCCCGCCGCCACGACTCCCCGGTTGCCGTTCATGTCGCGGGAGGCTAAGGGCCTTTCCCGACAGGGGATCGCACCCCGGGGCGGCCCAGGACCCGCGGGAGGGATCAGTCCCTGGGCTTGAACTCGGGCACGTCGAGCACGCGCCCATCCAGCCCGCGCGGCTCCGCCGGCAGCCTGCCGACAGCGGGGCCGCCGTCGCCGTACAGCTCGTCGGCGCTGCCGCGCCGCCGCTGTGACGGCTCGGTCCCCCGCCAGTCCCCGACGGGGTCGGAGTAGCGGTCGGGCCGCAGCGCCGCGTCCCGGCCGGGTGTACGCGCCTCGCGCGGCTCGTCGCGCTTTGCCCTGCGGTTACGGTTGGCGAACGCCGCGTCGAAGCGGGTGGCGATCACGGTGATCCACACCTCCTCCGACATGTCCTCGTCGACACTGGCGCCGAAGATGATGTTCGCGTCGGGGTGCGCGGCCGCCTTCACGACCTCGGCGGCCTCGCTCGCCTCGATCAGCGAGAGGTCGGGGCCGCCCGTGATCGACAGCAGCAGCGAGTGCGCCCCCTCGACGGAGGTCTCGAGCAGCGGCGAGGACACGGCCTTTTGGGCGGCGAGCGTCGCCCGGTGCTCTCCGTAGCCCATCCCGATCCCGAGGATCGCTTCGCCGGCCTCCAGCATCGTCGTCCGGACGTCGGCGAAGTCGAGGTTGATCAGGCCGGGCAGCATGATCAGATCCGAGATGCCCTGAACGGCCTGGCGCAGGACGTCATCGGCGACCTGGAAGGCGTCGGTGATCGAGGTGCGGCGCTCGAGGATCTGCAAGAGGCGCTCGTTCGGGATCACGATCATCGTGTCGACCTCTCGCCCGAGCGCGGCGATCCCCTCCTCCGCCTGGGCCAGCCTGCGAGCGCCCTCGAAGACGAACGGCTTGCTGACCGCGGCGACGGTGAGGGCGCCGATGTCGTGAGCAAGCTTCGCCACGACGGGCGCCGCGCCGGTTCCCGTGCCGCCACCCGACCCCGCGGCGAGGAAGACCATGTCGGATCCCTTGAGCAGGTCCTTGATCTTGTCCTGCTCCTCGAAGGCCGAGCGGTAGCCGACCCTCGGATCCGAGCCGGCACCGAGGCCGCGGGTCAGCTCGGCGCCGATGTGGAGCGTGACGTCGGCGTTCGAGTTCTGCAGCGACTGAAGGTCGGTATTGATGGCGATGAACTCGACGCCGGGGAGCTGCGCCTCCACCATCCGGTTGACTGCATTGACGCCGGCCCCGCCGACGCCCACCACGCGCAGGACCGCCTGATGGGTCCGCGGAACGGCCCGACTGGCGACGGGCTGACTGGTTGAGGGCTCGTCGCGGCCGAAGGCGGGACGCTCGATCCGGACCTGGCCGCCCATCAGGCGCTCGAGGCCCTCGTGATGGATCACCGGCTCGGCGACGTCCTCGGCCACGGGCTCCGGCGGGCTGGGCTCCGGGACGGGCTCCGGGCCCGGAATCGGGTCGGGGACGGGATCGGGGGTCGGCTCCGGGACCGGCTGCGGAGTCGGCTCGGGCACCGGCTCCGGGCGGGGCTCGGGCGTCTCAGCGACCGGCTCCTCGACAGCCACGTCGACGCCGCCGGAGCCGCCGCGGGTTGCCGTCACCTTGACCTCGTCTGGCGCGACCGACTCGTCGGTGGAGCGGAAGAGATCGGCGAGGGGTCCCTCGCGCATGCTTGCGCGCTTCTTACGAGCCATGGTCGAGGACCTCCTTCGCGAGCTCGCGGTAGGCACCCGCGGCCTTGCCGTTCGGTTCGTACTTGAGGACCGAGGTCCCGCGGACCGGCGCCTCGGCGAACTTGATCGCCTTGCGGATCCGGGACTTGAAGACCAGCTCGCCGAAGTTCTCCTCGAGGATCTCCACCGCCTCCTTGGCGTGGACCGTCCGCGAGTCGAGCATCGTCGGCAGGATGCCCTCGATCTCGACGCCGGGATTGAGGTTCTCCCGGATCATCTGAAGCGTGTTCTGAAGCTGGACGAGGCCCCTCATCGAGAGGTACTCGCACTGGACCGGGACGATCACCTTGTGGGCGGCGGTGAGCGCGTTCACGGTCAGCAGCCCGAGGCTGGGGGGCGTGTCGATGCAGACGAAGTCGTAGTCGTCCTTCACCTCCTCGAGCGCCTTCTGGAGCGCCCGCTCGCGGCCGATCTGGGTGCTCATGGCGATCTCGGCGCCGGCGAGGTCGATCGAGGCGACCGCGACATCGATCTCGCGCTCGACGATGATCTCGCGGATCGGGATCCGGTGGACGAGGACGTCGAACATGCTCTTTTCCACCTTGTCGGGGTCGACGCCCTGGCTCATCGTCAGGTTGCCCTGAGGGTCCATGTCGCAGGCGAGAACCCGGTGACCGGACTCCTTGAAGGCGACCGCCAGATTGAGCGCGGTCGTGGTCTTCGCGACGCCGCCCTTCTGGTTCGCGAACGCGATCACCTTCGCCGGGCCCTTGTTCTTCGGCGCCTCGGGCTGCTTGCCGGCAGCCTTCGCGGCCTTTGATCCGCCGGCGGGCTTCTTCGACGACGAACCGCCCGGCTTGCCGGCCCCACCGCCCTTGCCCTGCTGCTTTTTCGACGGTTCAGGGGTGACGAGGTCCTCGGCCTTCATGCGGCCGCTCGCATCGACGGTTTCGTCGAGGTTCTTTCGGAGAAACCTGGGCATCTATGCGCGCTATTTCGTACCCCGGGCCCGGTTTCCTTCCCGTGGTTGGAAGAATCCGCCCTCATGCCTGAGCTCCTCGACAAGCGGCTGGTATTCGTGACGGGTAAGGGAGGCGTCGGAAAGTCGACGATCTCGATCGCCCTGGGCCTCGCAGCCACCAGGCAGGGCAAGCGGACGATCGTCTGCGAGATCGGGGGCCAGGAGACCGCCTCGCGCGTCTTCAGGCGCGCCGAGATCGGGTTCCACGAGGTCGAGGTCGCCGAGAACCTGTGGGCGATCTCGATCGATCCCGACGAATCCCTCCGCGAGTACCTGCTGCTCCAGCTCAAGGTGCGGGCCATGCGCGACATGCTGGTTCGCTCAAAGATCTTCAACTACCTGGCGGCGGCAACTCCGGGACTGAAGGAACTCGTGACGATCGGGAAGATCTGGGAGCTCGCCCAGCCCCACAGGCGGGTGAAGAAGGCCCGTGACTACGATCTGGTGATCGTGGACGCCCCCGCGACTGGCCACGGGGTCGGATTCCTCCAGACGCCCCGGACCTTCGCCGGCATCGCGCGGGTCGGCCCGGTTCACTCTCAGGCGCAGGAGCTCGACCGGTTCATCACGGACCACGACACCACCGGGGTCGCGATCGTCTCCCTGCCGGAGGAGATGCCGGTGAACGAATCGGCCTCCCTCGAGGAGCAATTGGGGAGCCAGATCGGGGTCTCGGTCGACCGCGTCTACATGAACGCCATCTACCCGGAGCGGTTCAGCAAGGGCGACGCCGATGAGCTCGAGCGCGCGCTCGAGAGAGCGGACGGGCCCACCCACGCGGCGGTGCGGGCGGCGCTGTCGGAGTTCCGCCGGGCGCGGTCGCAGCGGGCCCAGCTCCAGCGGCTGAAGCGAGGCGTCTCCACGCCTGTGAAGTCCCTTCCCTTCATTTTCAAGCCCTCCCTCGACGTCCCCTCTCTCGAGCGCATCGCCGGGGCGCTCTGAGATGTCCACCGACCCGGGACAGGCCGAGTGATGCCCTCGATAACCGAGATCACGGACGGCCGCGGCATCTGCATCTGCGCGGGCTCGGGCGGGGTCGGCAAGACGACCACCTCGGCCGCGATGGCGGCGGGGCTCGCTGCTCGCGGGCAGAAGGTCGCCGTGCTCACGATCGACCCGGCGAAGCGTCTCGCCGACTCGCTCGGATTGAAGGAGCTCGAGAACCAGCCCCGCCAGGTCGATCCGAAGCTGTTCGAGGCGGCCGGCGTCGAGATGCGCGGGGAGCTCTGGGCGATGATGCTCGACGCGAAGGCGACCTTCGACGAGGTCGTACGAAGGCACGCTCCGGACGCCGAGACGCGGGACCGGATACTCGAGAACCGGATCTACCGGCAGCTCTCCAACGCCCTGGCGGGCTCCCAGGAGTACATGGCGATGGAGAAGCTGTTCGAGATCCATCAGGAGGGCCGCTACGACTTCCTGGTCCTCGACACGCCGCCCTCCCGAAACGCGCTCGACTTCCTCGATGCCCCGAAGCGACTCACCCAGTTCATCGAGGGGCGCGGGATGCAGATGTTCATGAAGCCGACCGGATTCGCGACCAAGGTCGTCGGCCGCGGCAGCACGATGGCCATGGGCGTTCTCAAGCGGGTCACCGGGCTCGACCTGCTCTCGGACCTGAGCGAGTTCTTCCAGGCATTCAGCGGCATGGTCGACGGCTTCCGCGAGCGGGCGAAGCGGGTCTCGGAGCTGCTGGCTGACCCGGCGACCACCTTCGTCGTCGTCTGCGGCCCGCAGGGCGAGCCGATCGAGGAGGCCGTCTATTTCCACCGCAAGCTGGTGGAGGCGAAGCTGCCGGTCGGCGGCGTGATCGTCAACAAGGTGCACTACGAGACCGAGGCCGACCTCGAGAGCGGCGAGGTCCAGGCCGACCTCGCGGAGCTCTTCGACGAAGACCTCGCCGAGCGGGTGGCGAGCAACTTCGCCGACTACCAGGCGCTCGCCCAGCGGGACGCGCGGAATGTCGAGCACCTGAAGAGCGAGCTCCAGCCCAAGGCCGTGATCCGGATCCCGTATCTGGACGAGGACGTGCACGACCTCGAGGCGCTGCTCAAGATCGATCGCTACCTGTTCGCGACCGAGGAGCAGCGGGAGGCGCTGGTGGCGAGCGGCGCGGGCTAGCCGCGCTTGCGCTCGTATCTCAGCTCGCCGACGTTCCAGTCGGTCGCATCGGGTACCGGGAAGAGGTAGCGGACCCTGTCCTTGGAGGGCTCCCGCTCCGCGTCGTGCTTGCGGCGCGGGCGCGCGAAGGCGGGCCACTCGACCTCGCCGTCGGCGGTGCTGAACCAGTCTCCGCCGGTCGTCTCGGGCTCAGCGCGATTGTCGCTCTCGGCGCCCATGATCTCGGGTAGTTCGACGTGATCGACGACGATCCTCGTCGTGGGTGTCGTCTCCTCCTCCGTTTGCCGATCATCGCCGTTGCGGCGGACGTCCAAATCGCCCATTTCGTTCGTCTCCGACGTATCTCCCCTGTGGACCTCGATGTCGCCGTCCGGGACGTTGCCGTCGGCGATCGTCGAGAGATCGAACCCCTCGCCCTCCGCGCTGGGCTCGGGCAGCCGCCACTCGGCGGACTCCTCCATCCTTGGCGCATCCACGTAGCGCGCGGCGAGGCCGTCGGAGAGCAGGATCTCGTCGGCCGCCGCGCGGAGATCCCCCTGAAGCTCGCTGGTCGCGAGGCCTTTCAGGATGCGACGCAGGAGCTCCTCGAGCTCGGCGATGACGTCCAGGGGCGATGCACCGGGTGCAGGCCTGTAGCGGCCGCCGCTCATCAGCTTGCGCTCTAGGGTGAGGGCTCGCTCGACGCAGATCCGGCCCTGCTCGCGGTCTGCGGGCTCGCAGGCGAGCGCGGCGACGCGCGCCGACATCGCCGTCCTCGCCGGCCCGCCGCCCTCGAGAAGGCCTCGGAGCGCGAGCAGGTAGTCGCTCAGCGCCTCGATCAGCGATGCGCGCTCGGCGCCCAGCTCGAAGCGGGAGGCGGCCCAGTCGAGTGAGGGGAGCCGCGAGCCCCGCTCGGCGAGGCTGCGAGCGAAGGCCTCGAGCTCGGGCACCTCGTTGCCGGTCAGCCGGTAGCCGCCCTGCCGGGCGCGCCCGGCGCCGGTGCCGAACCGCTCCCAGCCGCCGGACCGCTTTGCCCAGCCGTGGGCGGCCAGGCCGACCGCGCCGGGGCGGAACAGTCGCAGGGTCCTGAGCAGGCGCCGCAGATCGTCGGCGACCGCGGCGGCCGGAGCGACGGCGGCGAGGCCGCAGCTGACGCGGGCGAGGAACCCTTGCTTGCCGCGGCCCCCGGACCGGGTTGCGTCGATCGCGTCGACGGGCGCATCCTCGATCCGATCGGCGCGGACGATCCGTACTCCGTCAAGCTCGATCTCGTCCTTCGGAATGTGGAAGCCGACCAGTGGGACGATCACCTCGCCGGCGGGGGTTGCCTCGTCGGCGTCGGACCGGATGGTCCCAAGCACGGCGTCGACGGCGCCCTGAAGGCGGTCGCCGGCGATGTCGAACTCGGACTTGCCCTCCCAGAGGCCGATCATGAACCCGATCGCGGACTCCTCCCCGGCGATCTCGCGAACCTCCACGAAGGCCTCGAGGCGCCGTAGCTCCGCAAGGTGAGCCTCGATGAACTGGCCGGTCAGCGGCGCGTAGGAGTACATGGGAAGCGGCCCCTCGTTCGAGGGCTCGAGATCGAAGGGCAGCTCCGCTCCGGTCGCGAGCAGCCCCTCGAACAGGTCGGCGGCCTCAACCGCCAGCCGGCGCAGGGCCTCCTCGAGCCGCTCGGTCGTGCTCTCAAGTGTCGTCACGCACTCCCGATTCGCCCGAGGCGGAGCGCGTTCCTGCGGCTGACAGCGGACTTGCAGCAGTTGGCTGGACCGGTCGATCCGATCTATGAGGCTCGGATCGCCGCCACAAGCTCCTCACCGTCGACCGAACGGACTTGTGGAGGGTTTGCCGCCCTAAGGCCAGCGAACCCGACCACGAGTCCTGAGGGACGCGGCCGCCAGGTCAGACAGCGGCGGGAACGCCGGCGTCCTGCGGCAACCACTTGCGGCCGTAGGTGCGCATGTCCTCGATCAGCGGGACCAGGGCCCTGCCCTTGTCCGTGAGCGCGTAGGTGACCCGCGGGGGGACCTCAGGGAAGGTCTGCCGTTCGACGATTCCCTGCTCCTCGAGCGCCCGTAGGCGCAGCGACAGGGTCCTGGGGCTGATCCCGTCCAGGGAGCGCTCGAGCTCGCAGAATCGCAGCGAGCAGTCGGCGAGATCCCGGATGATCAGGAGGGTCCATTTGCCGGAGATGACGTCGGCGGTCCGGCAGACGGGGCATTCGCGATCCAACACGCGGCCCAGGATAGCGCCAAAGCTTTACTTTGTGAAGCTTTGGCGCTACCGGATCTCCTCCACCACCTCGTAGATCCCCTCCATCGGCGTGTCCTTGACGTGCTTGGCGATCTCCTCCTGGCGCTTCAGCCCGGCCTCCTCGTCTCCCTTGATCACCGGGATCGACTCGCGCCCGGCGGGGAAGATCCCGAACGAGATCACCTCGTCCTCGTCCTTGATGTTGCGAGCGTGATAGATGACCGTCCCCTCGGGGATGGCGTCGCGATCCTCCTCGCTCGGCTCCCACGCCTCACGGAACTGATCGAAGTGACCGCCCTTCAGGTGACGCCCGCTGAAGAACACCAGCATCGCAACTCCTCTCCTTGGTGACAGGTCACGGGGGACTATGCCCGATGAGATGCGGGATTCGGCGATTTCCGACGCACTCAGTCGAAAACGATCACGGCTGCGGTCGCGAGACCGAGCACCGCCCCCGCAACCGTCAGCCCCGCGAGCAGGGAATCAGGTGGGAGCGCGTAGCTCCCAGCCGCGAGCGAGCGCTCGACGGCGCGAGCCCGCATGGTGCCGTAGGCGATCAACGCGACGCCGTAAATGGCGAACCCGACACCGATTGCGGTGTATGGCCATCGCGTAGCGCTGGGATCGAGCTCCGGGACGATCCGCCCGACCCCCAACGCCACCGCGAGCGCCGTCAGGCCCGTTCGCCACCACGCGAGCTGGGTCCGCTCGCTCGCCAGGCGCGTACGGCGCCCCGCGCTGCGGAGCTCGGGATCCCTGAGCTCGGGGTCGTCGATCAGGGCTAGGCGACTTCGCGGAGCTTCTGCGCCTCGGCGAGCGACTGAAGCTTCTTCAGCGACTGGTTCTCGATCTGCCTGATCCGCTCGCGCGTGACGTTGAAGGTCCGGCCGACCTCGTCCAGGGTCCGCGGGTGCTCGCCGCCGAGCCCGTAGCGGAGCTCGAGCACGCGGCGCTCGCGGTAGGAGAGGTTCTCGAGGGCCTCCTTCAGCGCTTCCTTGGTGAGCAGCTCGGCGGCGCGCTCGAAGGGGGACTCGGCACGCTCATCGGCGATGAACTGGCCGAACTCCGACTCCTCCTCGTCGCCCACCGGCTTCTCGAGTGAGACCGGGGCCTGCGCCGAGCGCTTGATCGAATCGACCTCCTCGGGCTCGATGCCGGTGACCTCGGCGATCTCCTCGGGGGTCGGCTCGCGGCCGAGCTCGGTGACGAGCTTCCGCTCCGCGCGGCCGATCTTGTTGAGCTTCTCGACGACGTGCACCGGGATCCGGATCGTCCGCGCCTTGTCGGCGAGCGCGCGAGCGATCGCCTGGCGGATCCACCAGGTCGCGTAGGTCGAGAACTTGAAGCCCTTGCGGTAGTCGAACTTCTCCGCCGCGCGGACCAGGCCGAGCGTGCCCTCCTGGATCAGGTCGAGGAAGGGCAGGCCCTGGTTGCGGTAGTTCTTCGCAATCGAGACGACCAGGCGCAGGTTCGACTCGACCATCTTCTGCTTGGCATCGAGGTCGCCGCGCTCGATCCGCTTCGCGAGCTCGACCTCCTCGGCGGCCGTCAGCAGCCTGACCTTCCCGATGTCCTTCAGGAAGAGCTGCAGGGAATCGGTGGTCATGTCCGGCTTCAGGTCGAGCGCCTTCTGGCGCTTGCGACCGCGCTTGCCGTCGGACCGCTCGTTCTCCGCGGCCGCCTTCTGGGCCGGGTCGAGGTCCTCGACCAGCTCGATGCCGGCCTTCTCGAGGTGTCCGTACAGGTCCTCGACGTCGGACTCGTCGAGCTCGACCTCGGACACGGCGCTGGCGACGTCACCGAAGGTGAGGACGCCGAGCTGCTGGCCCTTGGTGACCAGCGTCTTTACTTCTTCAAGTTCCTGGATCTCCGCAACTAGCATCCGCCTACGCTCTTCCTTCCTGGCTGTCTTTCATTTCTGGCTCTTGACCCGTATACCCAACACTGCGGGCCCTATTTCATGTCGGCCGTCCGCGAGAAACCTTTACCCAAACCCTCTGTGAGGCGACAAAAACGCGGATCGGCTGCGCCGAATCCGCGTCCGAGTCGCCGTGCGTGCGTAGATGGGGCGAGTATTCCTCAGAGCCTGTGCCTAGGTTAGCCGCTTTACTTTTTGAAGTCAACGCCTGCGGGCGCTCCCGCAAGCCGATTCACGCCCAAAACGGGTTGTTCCTCGGCATGCCTCGGAACACCCTCGCATCAACAGCCAACCTGCGCAAAAGTTCCGCCCGCCCCTCGACGTACACCTCCCTGGACGTACGTTACGCATGAACCTCTCCGGAAAGGGCGCGCCGCAGCCGGAGGCGAGGCGCGAACCGTTGATCGGGGTGCGACCCAAGCAGCGGGCACATCCACGCTGGCAGCTCTGGCACCGCCCCTGGGCGCGCGCGTTCTGGAACCGCGCCTATAAGGAGAACATCACCGGCCTCTCCGGGATGGTCGCCTACAACCTGATGCTGGCCGTCTTCCCCTTTGCGCTCCTCGTCCTCTTCGTCTTCGGCCAGATCGTCGACAGCCCGGACATCGAGCGCAGCGTGATCCTGGACATCCAGCGCCTCTTCCCGAACATCGAGCAGGGCGAGCTGATGAGCGCGATCGAGCGGGTTCGCTCGAGCTCGACGACGATCGGCATCGCCGCGGTCGTCGGCGGAATCTGGATCGGCGCCTCCTTCTGGGGGGCGATGGACACCGCCTTCTGCCGGATCTACCACGTCGAGTGCCGCGGCTGGATTCAGCAGAAGCGCTGGTCCCTGGTGATGCTGCTCGCCCTCACCCTGCTGCTGGGCGCGAGCGTGATCGTTCCGTCGATCGAGGGCGCCGCGGTCTCGAGCGCCGAGGACCTCCCTCTGGGTCTCTCGGACATCGGCCCGACCCGCACGCTGGTCCTGATCGCCGGCGGCTTCGCGGTCTCGTTCGGGATCATCTCGGCGATCTACTGGGCCGTCCCGAAGGGCCACATGCCGTGGCGAGCCGTCTGGCCCGGCGCACTCTTCTTCGCGATCGTCACCTCGCTCGGCAACTACATCTTCCCCCTCTACCTCGACAACGTCTCCGACCTGAACCGGATCGGCGGGACCATCGGCTTCATCCTCGTCGCCCTCGTCTGGTTCTACCTGGTGAGTCTCGCGATGCTGGCCGGCGCCGTGATCAACTCCATCCGGCACGAGCGGGATGACACCGGGGTTCTGCCGGTGGAGGGTGGCAAGAATATAGCCGTATCGGCCGCCCACGACCTCTCGGAGCTTCGGGCGGTTGTGCGTCGCCTGCACCTTGCGGATCGTGCCCGAGCGCGAGCGCATGACCAGCGACTCGGTGGTCGCGTGTCCGTCGTCCAGGTAGCGGACCCCGTCGAGGAGGTCGCCGTCGGTGACGCCGGTGGCGGCGAAGAAGACGTCGTCCCCGGCGACCAGCTCGTCGGTGTCGAGGACCCGGTCGAGGTCGTAGCCCGCGTCGATCGCGGCCTGCCGTTCCTCGTCGTTCCGGGGCCAGAGCCGGCCGAGGATCCGGCCGCCCAGGCACTTGATCGCAGCGGCGGAGAGGACTCCCTCGGGGGTGCCCCCCACACCCCAGAGCAGATCGATGCCGGTGTTCGGCATGACCGCGAACAGTGCCGCCGCGACGTCGCCGTCGGAGATGAAGCGGATGCTCGCTCCCACCCGCCGCAGCGTCTCGACCGCCTCTTCGTGGCGGGAACGGTCGAGCATGATCACCGTAACGTCGCCCGGCTCCCCTCCCTTCCGCTCGGCGACCTTCCGGACCACGTCCTCGAGCGGGTCGTTGAGGCTGATCAGGTCGGCGGCGCGCGGCCCGGTGGCGATCTTCTCCATGTAGACGCACGGGCCCGGGTCGAACATCGTGCCGCGCTCGGACAGGGCGATGACGGACAGGGCCGACGGCTGCCCGCGCGCGGTGAGCGTCGTCCCCTCGAGCGGATCGACGGCGATGTCGACCACCGGCGGGCTGCCGTCGCCGATCTCCTCGCCGTTGTAGAGCATCGGCGCCTCGTCCTTCTCGCCTTCCCCGATCACCACCACGCCATCCATCGGGACGGTGTCGAGCATGAGACGCATCGCGTCGACGGCGGCGCCGTCCGCGCTCTCCTTCTCGCCGCGGCCAACCCAGCGGCCGGCGGCCAGCGCCCCGGCCTCCGTCACGCGGACCAGCTCGAGGGCGAGGTTGCGATCGGGATGCGAGGGGTCGCGGACGTCGTGGGATATGACGTGGGTATCGGCGTCGGCCATGTGACCAGGTTACGTGGACTAAAACGTCGCGGGCGGTTTTCGCTGCGCGCCGCCGCCGCTCTCCACGGCGCGGAATCCACCCGATAAGGAGATCCCGATTGCAGCGAGCAGCGCGATCCAGTAGCCGAGGGCGAGATCGACCTGGAGCCCGTCGTTCGGCTTGTCGATCAGCCCGTTGTAGGCAATCAGGACGAACGCGGTCAGGCCGACGATCGCGGTCAGCTCTCCCCGGGGCCAGGACAGAGCGTGACCCCGGATCACGATCCAGGCGAGGATGAATGGCGCCGAGGCCGCGGCAAGCAGAAGCCAGCGGAGGATCGGGAAGGTGTCCCAGGCCGAGCAGCTGTCCTCGCCGACTCCGCAGACCCAATCGGCCTCGTCGTTGCCGCGCTGCACCACGTCCGGGTCCGTCGAGAGCGAGAACCAGGTGAGGAACAGGCTGAGGACCAGGAGTGCGGCGGCGGCCATTCCCACGATCTCGGAGCGGTCGAGCTTCCTTGTATCGAGCTCCATCGTCGCGACCCTATCCAAACCAGGGTGAAACGGGTTGCTGCAGCACATCACGGGTCGCGCTGTCGCGCGCCCTCGCACAAACCCTCGCGTTATGGTCGCGATTCTCATGCAGCGCTGGGGGCTGACACTTCCACTCGCAGGAACCGGGCTCGCGGACAGCTCCGAGCATGTTCGCCGCGCCGAGGCGGCCGGATACACAGACCTCTGGTCGGGAGAGACGAACGGGCCGGATGGGTTCACGCCGCTCGCTCTTGCCGCGGCCTGGACGGAGACCGCGCGCCTCGGCACCGGCGTCGTCGGGGTGATGCAGCGCGGCCGGGCACTGCTCGCTCAGGAGGCGGCGGCGCTTGCGGACGCGTCGGGCGGGCGCTTCGCGCTCGGGATCGGCGCATCCTCCGACCGGATCATCGAGGGCTGGAACGGAATGCCGTTCGAGCGGCCGCTGGGCCGGGTCTCGGAGACGATCGACTTCCTTCGCACTGCCCTGGCCGGCGAGCGGGCGGATGGCGGGTTCAAGCTCGAGCGCGCCCCGCAGGAGCCGATCCCGATCGTCCTCGCCGCCCTCCGCGGCCGGATGCTGGGACTCGCGGTCGAGAAGGCCGACGGCGCGATGACGAACTTCCTGCCGCTCACCGGACTGCCGAAGGTCACCGAGCAGCTCGAGGGTGCGCCGGATGGCTTCGAGCTGCTCTGCCGGTTCTTCTGCCTGGCCGGGGAGCGGGAACAGGTCGAGCCGCTCGCCCGCTTCATGTTCTCCTCCTACATCACGGTCCCCGTGTACGAGGCGTTCTACCGCTGGCTCGGCTACGGCGATCAGATCGACGAGATGGTCGAGGCCTGGGCCGCGAAGGACCGCCAGGGGGCGGCGCAGGCGGCACCCTGGGAGTTGATCGAGCAGACGTTCATCTTCGGCTCGCCCGAGCAGATGCGGGAGCGGCTCGAGGCCTTCGTCGCCGGCGGCATCACCCTCCCCGTGATCACGCCGATCACGACGCCGGAGCGGCTGGGCGAGATGATCGAGGCGCTCGCGCCTGATGCGAGGGCGCTCCGCTAGGAGCGACCCGTCAAATGCTGGCGCGCGCGAGGGAAAGCGCGTAGAGCCCGTCCGGATCGGTCCACCAATCCGTCAGCTCGAGACCGGCCTCGGCGTAGATCCCCTCGAGACCGGCGCGCGCAAACTTGGTCGAGATCTCGGTCCGCATCTCCTCGCCGGCGGCGTACGGGACCAGCATGTCTAGCGCGGCGACGTTCACCACCTGGTTCGCGAGCGAGCGCAGGCGAATATCCATCCACAGGTTCTCCGGGTCCCAGCGGGCGACGTGCTCGAAGGCCTCCAGGTCGAAGTCCGCCTCGAGCTCGCGGTTCAGGACCGCGAGGACGTTCTTGTTGAAGGCCGCAGTCACTCCCTTGGAATCGTTGTAGGCGGCCTCCAGGGTCTCCCTGTCCTTGACCAGGTCGGTCCCGAGCAGGAAGCGATCCTCGGTGTCGAGCAGGTTCGCGACTCGGCGAAGGAAGCCGGCTCGTTGGTGCGGCTCGAAGTTGCCGATGGTTCCGCCGAGCAGGGCAATCATCCTCGGCCCGCCGACCGGGACCCGCTCGAGGTCGAACTCGAAGTCACAGACCAGCCCGCGGACGTTGATTCCCTCGTACTCCCTCGCGATCCGCTGGGCGGTGTCGCGGGTGATCTCCTCGGAGATGTCCACCGGGCAGAAGGTCTCCAGGCACCCCGCGGAGCGCATCGCGTCCAGGAGGACCTGGGTCTTGCGAGCCGATCCGGAGCCGAGCTCGATCAGGCTCGCCGGCCGGTTGGCCGCCTCGCAGATCCGATCCGCCTCGCCCTCCAGGATCACCCGCTCGCAGCGGGTCGGGTAGTACTCCTCGAGCGCGGTGATCTCCTCGAACAGCTCGGACCCACGCTCGTCGTAGAAGTAACGGGGCGAGAGCTCCTTGAAGGGACGGGTGAGTCCGGCCCGCACGTCCGCCGCCATCCCCGAGAGCGGTCCTCCCGGTGGCAGGTTGACGTCGACCGCGATCCGGGCTGTGGCCGTCTCAGTCATCTCTCGCGCACCTGATCCCCGAGAAGATCTGACGCCGCTCGGGGTTGTCCCAGTTGCGGAAGCTGGTCCTGATCACGTTGCGACGGGTCGCCCACGCTCCGCCGCGCAGCACCTTGTACTCGTCGCCGAAGAACACCTCGGAGTACTCCGGGTAGGGGAACGCCTCGAAACCCGGGTACCCGGTGAAGTCCGAGCTGGTCCACTCCCACACGTCCCCGAGCATCTGCACGGCGTTACACGCGGACGGCGCATCGGCGTACGCGCCGGCCGCGGCACATCCGAAGGAGAGCTCGTCGAGGTTCGCACGGTCGCGGGTCGCACCGGCGGCGGCGGCCTCCCACTCCTGCTCCGTGGGAAGGCGCTTTCCGGCCCAGCTCGCGAACGCATCGGCCTCGTGCCACGAGACGTGGACGACCGGAAGCCGCGGCTCGACCTCCTCGGTCCCTCCCATCGCGATGCGGACCCAGCCGTCGCCGTCACCTTCCCAGTACATCGGGGGCTCGGCGCCAGTCTCGTCCATGAAGCGCATGTAGTCCGCGTTGGTGACCGGGGTGCGATCGATCCAGAACGTCTCGAGCTCGACCCGGTGGCGAGGGCGCTCGTTGTCGTATGCGAATCCCCCCTCCGGCGCGCCGATCTCGTGAGCGCCTCCATCGACCCGGACCATCTGGGGGCCCTCGGAGACCGGCTCGGACGCGGCAGACTCATCCACCTCGACCGGTTCGTAGGACTCGACCATCTGGATCAGCTGAAGCATGGTCTCGTTGTGCTGATACTCGTGGGCGAGCAGCATCTCGTAGACGAACCCATCGGCCAGCAGCGGGTCGGAGGGATCGAGCTCGAGCCCGTCGAGGACCTCGAGGGTCCGCTCGCGGACCCCCTCCAGGTACGGCGTGACCTCGTCGGCGCGGAGGATCGGAAGCTCGCCGCGGATCTTCCGGGGCTGCTCGATCGCGTCGTAGAACTCACCCAGGTCGCCCCGGAGTGGTTCACGCCCACCGATGCGCCGAACCAGCCACAGCTCCTCGAAGTTCGCGATGTGCCCGAGATCCCAGATCAGCGGGCTGAGGAGCGGGTTGTAGACACGGTTCAGCTGCTCCTCCGTGAGCGGCTTGATCAGCTTCAGAGTGTGCCCACGTGCCTCCTCCAGCTGTTCGGCGATCTCCGCCTTGCGGTCGGAAGCGGGACGAGGACCACCCCCTGTGGTGGTGGCTGAAGCCTCCGCGATCAGCAAACCCTACCGAGGCTCGCCGCTCGGGTTGAGGCGATCCGTCACAAGCCGCGGGTGGTCGCGAGGTACTAGGGTCTCGCCGCCATGAGGATCGAAGGGGCGAGCGCGCTGGTCGCGGGCGGGGCATCGGGCCTCGGCGCCGCGACGGCACGGGCACTGCACGAGCGCGGCGCGTCGCTCGTGATCGCCGACCTGAACGCCGAGAAGGGGGAGGCGCTCGCCTCGGAGCTCGGCGGCCGCTTCGTGGAGGCGAACGTCATGGAGCCCGAGCCCGTGCAGGCTGCGGTCGACGCAGCGGCGGAGGCGGAGGGAGGCCTGCGGATCTCCGTCTGCTGCGCTGGGATCGGCTGGGCCCAGCGAACCGCCTCCAAGCAGGGCCCCCACGACCTCGAGATCTTCCACAACGTGATCAAGGTGAACCTGGTCGGAACGTTCAACGTCCTCAGGCTCGCCTGCACGGCGATGTCCGCTAACGAGCCGAATGAGGAGGGCGAGCGCGGGGTCTGCATCAACACGGCCTCCATCGCGGCCTGGGACGGTCAGATCGGGCAGGTCGCGTACGCCGCCTCGAAGGGCGGTGTCGTCGGCCTCACCCTCCCCGCCGCCCGCGACATGGCCGGCCGCGGCGTCCGGGTCGTGACGATCGCCCCGGGGCTCTTCGATACGCCCCTGCTGGCGGCGCTCCCGGAGGATCAGCGGGAGGCGCTCGGCGCTGGGATCCCGTTCCCCTCACGCCTCGGCAGGCCCGAGGAATACGGCGAGCTCGCCCGCGAGATCATCTCCAACACGATGCTGAACGGAGAGTCGATCCGGCTGGACGGCGCCCTCCGGATGCCCCCGCGCTGAGAGTTCACTCGGTCCCGCTCGACTCCGGATCGAAGTAGACCCGCTTTCGCCACGGCGGGGTGACCGCAAAGTCGTACGAGCCGCGGCCAGCCAGAGTCTCGATCGGGACCAGGTGCAGGCGATGGTCCTTGGTGCTACGCGCGCCCAGCGTCGCCCTCCTCGCCCGCCGCCAGAACTCGGGTCCGATGGCACGCGGCACGGGCCTGCCGGCGTGGCTTCCGCCGGAGATGTAGTAGCCGCCGCCCTCTGGCTCCCAGCCGTTGTAGGTGTGATGCGAGGTGGCGCGGGCGAACGTCCCGGCCGGGCCGATCCGCACCTGGTAGCCCTCCCAGTCGTCGGGATGGAAGCTTGAGCGACCGACCGCCGCGCTGATCCGGCGGATCGGCCCGCGTAGCGGCGTGCTCCCCTCCGCCGTCGCGCTTCCCGGGTAGTACAGCCAATACTGGAGGTAGAGGTTCCCGGCCCGCGAGCCGGAGCAGTCTGTGCCATGGGCGATGGTGTCGCCCGCCTTGCCCTCACGGCAATCGATCACGTGGGTGAAGATCACCGTCGGCTCGCCGCTCTCGGAGCGCGAGACGGTCCCGGTCCCGGTTCCCCTCGCGCAATCGTCGGACCTGCACCGGCGGAAGTCGACCGGCAGTGCCGTCATCCCCTCCTCATAGAGGAGTGTGGGCGCGTAGGCGCGAAGCAGCGCGGCCAGCTCGGCTCCATGCGCGGCGCGAAGCGCTGGCTCGTCGCGGCAGTCCTCGGTCAGCCGCACCGCGCAGATCAGCCGCTCGGCGACCGAGTGAGCGAGCGCGGTTCCAGGCGGCCGCAGCCCGGCTCCCCACGCGAGCGCGCCGAAGGACGCTGACACCAGGGCGATCAGTGCGATCCACTCGACGGTCCCCTGCCCCGATCTCGCACGAGCACACAGGAGCGACGCTAGGCGCCCCGGATCGACGGAAGAGCGGACGCCGTGACGGAACGATCACGCGATCGAGCCGCGGTGGCGGAGTGCCGCCGGGCCCGTGCTAGGGTCGCCGCGCATGGAGGGAGCAACCGGATCCGGAGGCCGTGGGACCAGGTTCTGGCTGCTGGTCGCGGGGATCGTCCTGGCGCTGATCCTCGTCCTCGTCAACTTCCAGAAGGTGACGATCGACTTCATCGTGGGCGACACGGAGGCGCCTCTCGCGCTCGCCCTGCTGATCGCTGGCGCATTCGGCTTTGCGATCGGGTTCGTGATGGCGCGCTTCCGCGGCCACGGATAGCGAGCCGCCGTGGGCCAGGCCGCCGACGTCGTCCGGCAGGCGTTCGACCGCGCGAGTGCGTGTCCGCGGATGTGACATGAGTTGGATCCCTCCCTGGATGGGTTTGCCAGTGCCCGTCCCCCCGACGGGAGGCGGCAGGATAACGCGCTCTAGAGCTCCTCGACCTGTGCCGCGATGTCCGCGGCTGCGCCCTTCGCATCGCTGAAGAGCATCGACGTCTTGTCCTCGTAGAAGAGGTCGTTGTCGATCCCGGCGAACCCGGGACTGAGGCTGCGCTTGATGACGATGACCTCCTTGGCCTCGTCGACCTCGATGATTGGCATGCCGGCGATCGGCGAGTTGGGGTCGTCCTTGGCGGCGGGGTTGGTGACATCGTTGGCGCCGATCACCACCGCGACGTCCACCTGCGGCATCTCGGGGTTGATCTCGGCCATCTCCTTGAGCTGCTCGTAGGGGACGTCGGCCTCCGCGAGGAGGACGTTCATGTGGCCGGGCATCCGGCCGGCGACCGGGTGGATCGCGTAACTCACCTCCACCCCGCGCTTCTCGAGATCGGTGGCGAGCTCCTTGACCGCGTGCTGGGCCTGGGCGACCGCCATGCCGTAGCCGGGAACGAAGACGACCTTGTCGGCATAGCCGAGCTTGATCGCGGCGTCCTCCGGGCCGATCGAATGAACCGGACGGTCCTCCCTCTCACCCCCCGCGGTGCTGACCGCACCGAAGCCGGAGAAGAGCAGGTTGGCGATGGAGCGGTTCATCGCGCGGCTCATCTCGATCGTGAGGATCGTTCCCGAGGAGCCGACGAGGGTCCCGGCGACGATCAGCGCGACGTTGTCGAGCGCGAATCCGGCGGCGGCCGCGGCGAGGCCGGTGAAGGCGTTCAGGAGCGAGATCACGACCGGCATGTCGGCGCCGCCGATCGGAAGGACGAACAGGGTGCCGAGAGCGCACGCGCCGACCAGCACCCCGATGTAGAGGCCCTGCGATGGCGACTCGTGGTCGATCCCGAGAACGACGCAGCCGGCGATGATCGCTGCGAACAGGAGCCCGTTGAAGATGTGCTGGCCCGGCAGCAGGATCGGCCGGCTCGGGAGGATCTCCTGAAGCTTCCCGAAGGCGACGTTCGATCCCCAGAACGAGACGGAGCCGATCACGGTCGAGAACAGGATTGGGATGAAGACGTCGAGAGGGAGGCTCCCGCCTCCGGCGATCTCGTGGCGGAACTCCGACCACGCGATCAGGGCCGCGGCGCCGCCGCCGACGCCGTTGTAGAGCGCGACCATCTGCGGCATCGCGGTCATCTGGACCCGCAGTGAGGCGATCACGCCGACCGCGGTCCCGACCAGGATGCCGGCGGCGATCAGCGCCCAGTTCCCGATCACGTCCAGCGAGAGAGTGACCACGACCGCGATCAGCATCCCGACCGCGGCGATCAGGTTCCCTCGACGAGCGGTCCGCGGGTGCGTCCCCTGCCCGATCCCGAGGATGAACAGGGAGAACGCGACGATGTAGCAGGCGGTTACGAAGTCGCTCTCGGGCGACAGCGCCGCGACCGGGATCACTGACCGGCTCCCGCGTCAGAGGGGTTATCCGAGGGTGCTCCGTCAGGAGCAACCCGATTCATGCCTGGCTCCTCCTCCTTCGGCTTTCGCTGCCTGCCGCGGAACATGCCGAGCATCCGGTCGGTGACGAGGAACCCGCCGACGATGTTGATCGTGCCGAAGGCGATCGCGATCACCCCGATCGTCTTTTCCAGGGTGTCGTCGGCGGAGCCGATGACGATCAGCCCGCCGAGCATGATGATCCCGTGGATCGCATTGGTCTGCGACATCAGCGGCGTGTGGAGCGTGGTCGGCACCTTCGAGATCACCTCGAAGCCGACGAACGCGGCGAGAACGAAGATCGTGATCTCGGTCATCAGATCCATTGCTACGACCCTCCCTCCGAGGCGCCGGAGCTCTGGCCGGCCGCCTCCTTGGCTCGCTCGTTCACGATCTCCCCGTCCCTGGTCAGGCAGGCCCCGGCGAGCACCTCGTCGTCGAAGTCGATCTTCAGGTTGCCCTCGTCGTCCACCATCAGCTCGACCAGGTTCTGGAGGTTCTTGGCATACAGCGCAGAGGCGTTGCCGGCCATCTGGCTCGGCAGGTTCGCCGGGCCGATGATCTTGACGCCGTTCTGATCGACGGTCTCGCCCGGCTTCGAGCCCTCGACGTTGCCGCCGGTCTCGGCGGCGAGGTCGATGATCACCGAGCCCGGCGCCATCCCGCTGACGGCGTCCGCGGTGATCAGCAGGGGCGCCGGGCGGCCCGGAATCTGGGCGGTGGTGATGATCACGTCCTGGCGCTTCGCGGCCTCGGCGAGCTCCTCGCGGAGCCGCTCGTTCTCCTCGTCGGTGAGGGGACGGGCGTAGCCGCCCTCGCCCTCGGCGTCCTTCACGGCCTCGACCTCGAGGAACCGGCCGCCGAGCGACGCGACCTGCTCCTTGACTACGGAGCGGACGTCGAAGCCGGTGACGACCGCTCCAAGCCGCTTGGCGGTCGCGATCGCCTGAAGCCCCGCGACGCCGGCGCCCAGGACCAGCACCTTCGCCGGGGGGATCGTCCCCGCGGCGGTGGTCATCATCGGGAAGAGCCTTCCGGACTCCCGCGCGGCGATCAGCACGGACATGTAGCCGCCGAGGTTCGCCTGGGAGGAGAGGGCGTCCATCGACTGGGCGCGGGTGATCCGCGGGATCGCCTCCACGGCGAAGCTGGTCACGCCCTTCTCGGCCAGCGACCGCGCGAGGTCGCTGTCGGTCAGCGGATTGAGGTGGCCGATGAGGATCTGCCCCTGCCGCAGGCGACCGACCTCGTCATCGGTCGGCTTGGTCACCTTCAGGACGATGTCGGCGCCCCACGGATCCTCTCCCACCTTCGCGCCTGCTTCCGAATACTCCGAGTCGGCGTGGGAGGAGCCCTCCCCCGCGCCCGCTTCGACCGCGACCTCGACCCCCTTCCCGGAGAGGGCCTTCACCACGTCTGGAACGAGTGCCACGCGGCGCTCTCCCTCTGCGGTCTCCTTTGGGACTCCGATCTTCATCCGGACGATTCACCCCCCGCTGTACGGGGATCGGCAATCTAGTCGGTTTCGATCTCCGACCACTCCGGCAGCCGAGCGGCCTCCAGTGCCTCCTCCTCGCTCCCGAAGAAGCCGACGCGGGTGACCTTGCCGTCTCGCACGCGGTACAGATAGGCGTTCGAGCCCCGCACCTCGGCGCCGCTCAGGCGGCCCCGGCCGCCGTGCCTGGCGAAGACGTAGATCACACCGCCCTCGAGTTCCCGCGCTTGCTCGATCTCGAAGTGATAGTCCCGATCGAAGGTCCGGAACCAGTCGCCGAACCACTCGCCGACCGCGTGCTTCCCCACGAAGGTTCCCGCCTGAAGACCCTCGCCCGGAACCACGAGCACCACGTCCTCCGCGTAAAGGTCCATCGCGCGGCCAAAATCGCGCTGGTTCACGGCCTCGAACTGCTCGCGTACGACTTCGATGTCGGTCGGCGGCACGGGCCGGTCAGCTGCGACGCGCGCGCAGCAGGAAATCGATCTGGTCCTGCTTTCGCATGATCACGTGCTCCAGCATGTGCTCCAGCGCCTCCGAGCGTCCCTCGCGCCCGGTCGGCTCGATCGCGGCCTGGAGCATCTCGACGGCCTCGGATTCCGTCTCGATCAGCCATTCGACGGCGTCTCCCGGGTCACCGGTCCAGCGCAGCTCGGCCTGCTCGGTCGCCGGCTCCCCTCCGAGCGCGACGATCTTTTCCACCAGCTTGCGCCCGTCGTCGAGCTCGGCCTTGGCGTACTCCCACAGGCGGTCCCCGAGGGACTGGAACTCGAAGCCGAAGAGGCTTCCGGAGCTCAGCATGTACTGGCTCGCGGACCGGTACTGGAGCTTCAGGGCTTCGTTGAGGCGGGACACCGCCTGCCCGACGTCGAGCTTCTCCTCCTGCTCCTCGCCCATCTCAGGCCGGGGAGCCTGCGCCGACCATGTCGGCGAGCTTCTCGAGCGTGTGGAGGTTCTCGGCTGCGTCGTGGTGCACGGGGGAGACGATTATTCTGTCCACTCCCGCATCGGCGAAACGCTTGACGCGCTCATCGACCTCCTCCGACGTCCCGACGATCGCCGTCGCGTCGACGAGCTCGTCCGGGATTGCGGCGTAGGCCTGCTCCCGCTTGCCGTCGAGGTACAGCGACTGGACCTCGTCCGCGACCTCGCCGAACCCCGAGCGCCTGACGAGGTCGGCGTAGAAGTTGGTCTTTCTCGATCCCATCCCCCCCAGATAGAGCAGCAGGACGCTCCTGACCATTGCCCGCGCCGAGTCGAGGTCGCCGTCGATCGCAACCTGAACCGAGGGAGAGACCTGGAAGTCACCGCGCGAGCGGCCCCCCTTCGCGAGCCCGGCCTCGATGTGCTCGCCCCAGGCGTCCTGCCAGCGGTCGACGGCGAAGAACACCGGGATCCAGCCATCCGCGATCTCGGCCGCGAGCTCGACCGACTTCTTCCCGATCGCGCCGATGTAGATCGGGATCTCGGTTCGCACCGGGTGGATGTTCAGCTTCAGCGCCTTGCCCTGGCCCGTCACGCCCTCGCCCTCCTTCAGCGGCAGGGTGAAGTGCTTCCCCTGGTATTCGACCCGGCCCTCGCGCGCGACGATTCGCTTGACGATCTCGATGTACTCGCGCGTCCTTCCCCATGGCTTCTCGTAGGGGATGCCGTACCAGCCCTCCGAGACCTGCGGCCCCGAGGGGCCGAATCCGAAGATGAAGCGCCCTCCAGAGAGGGCGTCGATCGTCACCCCGGCCATCGCGGCCGCCGCGGGCTGGCGGGCGGGGGTCTGGAGTACCGCCGCCCCGAGCTGGATCCGCTCGGTCTTCGCCGCGAGGTAGGCGAGGACGCTGACCGCGTCGGAGCCGTAGGACTCCGCCGACCAGACCGAGTCGAAGCCCAGACGCTCGGCCGCCTGGACGATCTCCGTCGCCTCGTCGGTCTGGGGGCCGATCCCCCAGTAGCCGAGGTTGAGTCCGAGCTTCAGAGCCATTGTCGATTAACCCTACGTGAAGCCGTGCACGCGACGCGAGACTCGCTCCGAATCGTTCCGGGAGCCCGCTCCGGTATCAATGGCGAGGTGAGCGACCAGAGGCACCCCGGTGGGCTCTCGAACAAGGAGGCCGCCAAGCGGCTGCGCCAGCTCGGGCCCGTCGAGGACCGGACGAGCCGGTCGACGGCGAGCATCGTCGCCGGCAACGTCTTCACGTTCTTCAACCTGATCATCGGGGTCTTCTTCATCTTCATCCTCTCCCTTGGGCTGTTCGCGGACGCCCTGTTCGGCTTCATCGCGGTGATCAACAGCTACATCGGGATCCGGCAGGAGCTGAAGGCGAAGGAGACGCTCGAGAGCCTCGCCCTGCTGGTCGCGCCGAAGGCGAAGGCCGTCCGCGATGGGGAGCTGGTCGAGCTGACCGCGAACGAGGTCGTCCCGGGTGACTGGATCCGGATCGAGCCCGGCGACCAGCTCGTCGCCGACGGCGAGGTGACCGAGAGCCGCGGGCTGACGCTGGACGAGTCGCTCCTCACCGGTGAGGCGGACGGCGTCCGCAAGCGGGTCGGCCAGGGGGTTCTGTCGGGCTCGTTCTGCATCACCGGCTCCGGCTACTACGAGGTGGACGCGGTGCGCGAGGACAGCTACGCCGCGAAGGTCGCCGGCGAGGCGCGGACGTTCCGCCATCCTCCGTCGCCGCTCCAGGAGGAGGTGAATGTCGTCCTCAAAGCGTGCACCTGGCTGATGATCCCGCTGGCGATCATCCTGGTCTTCTCCCTCCGGGCTCGCGACGAGCCCCTGCACGAGGCGGCGCAGACCGCGACCGCCGGATTGATCACGCTGATTCCGGAGGGTCTGGTCCTCCTGATGAGCGTGACGTTCGCGGTGGCGGCGGTCCGTCTCGCGCGACAGGACACGCTGGTCCAGCAGATGAGCGCGACCGAGGCGCTGGCGGCGGTGGACACGATCTGCGTCGACAAGACCGGGACCCTCACCACCGGCGAGCTCGAGCTCGTCTCGGTCGATGTCGCCGACCCGTCCGATGCATCGATGGTTCAGCAGGCCCTCGCGCGATTCGCGGCCAGCTCCGGCGAGCGCAACCGGACCCTCGAGGCGATCGCCGAGAAGTTCCGGGGCACCCCGGAGCGCGTCCGCGCCGAAGTTCCCTTCTCCTCCGAGTGGAAGTGGAGCGGGCTCACCCTGGGTAGGGGCGAGACCTACGTCCTCGGGGCGCCGGACGTGCTGATCGCCCGGGGCTCGCTCACGCTGCCCGTCCCCCTGCAGAGGAGCCTCGAGGCGAACACCAGGGCGGGGCGGCGGGTCGTCGTTTTCGGTCGGGCATCGGGCGGCCTACCCGACAACCCCTATTCGGATCCGCCCCCCGCCGTCACGGCCCTCGCCCTGATCGTGCTCGAGGAGACCCTTCGTCCGGACGCGAAGGAGACGATCCGCTTCATGCAATCCCAGGAGGTGGACCTGAAGCTGATCTCCGGCGACGCGCCACAGACGGTCACGGCCGTCGCCTCGGCGGTGGGCGTGTCGCCGAACGCCGGAGTGGTGACCGGCGACGAGCTGCCCGAGGATCGTGCGGCGCTCGCCCGGGCCGCCGAGGAGAACACGATCTTCTGCCGCATCCGCCCGGAGCAGAAGAAGGCGCTGGTCGCGGCGCTCGCCGATCGCGGGCGCTTCGTTGCGATGATCGGGGACGGGGTAAACGACGTCCCCGCGCTGAAGCGGGCGAGGATGGCGGTGGCAATGGGTTCCGGCAGCCAGATCACGAAGGGAATCGCCGACATCGTCCTGCTGAAGGACGAGTTCTCGAAGCTGCCGAGGGCGGTCGCCGAGGGGCGGCGGATCGCTCGCAACATCCACCGCCTCGGCCGCCTCTACGTGACCAAGACGGTCTACGCCGCGGCCCTGATCCTTGTGGTCGCTGTCCCCGGATGGGCCTTTCCCTTCCTTCCGCGGCACCTCACCCTGGCCGCGTTCCTCACGATCGGGATCCCCTCCTTCGTGCTCGCACTCGCACCCAGCGACGGGCCCCTCTACCGCGGGCGGCTGCTGCGCGCCCTTGCCGCGTTCGCGGTCCCCGCGGGCCTGGCGATCGCCGCCGCCTCCCTGGCGAGCTTCTTCCTGGTCGACACCGTCTTCGGCGGGTCGGTGGAGGAGGGGCGGACGGCCGCGACGACGACGCTCGTGGTCCTGGGGCTCTGTTTCATCCTGCTTCTCGAGCGCGGCCCGGGCCGCGAGCACATCGCGATCCAGAGCTACATGCTCGCCCTGGTGGCCGCGCTGGGCGCGCTCTACGCCCTCGCCCTCGCCGTCGAGCCGATCCGAGAGTTCTTCGAGCTCAGCCAGATGGGCGGCGGACAGCTCTTCATCGCACTGCTCTCGGCGGCGGCCGGGCTGGTGCTGGCCAGCGTCGTCTGGCGGCTCCCGGTGATCGAGCGACTCGAGGAGCGCCCACCCTCCCCCGACGAGGCGCCGACCGGGCCGGTGACGGCGCCGCTGGCGACGTGATGGCCTCTTCGGGGAAGGACCGCGGTCGCCGCACGAAGATCGTCGCCACGGTCGGTCCGGCGAGCAGATCGCCCGAGATGCTGCGCGAGCTGATGGAGGCCGGTGTGGACGTCTTCAGGCTGAACTTCGCCCACTCGACCCCGGAGGAGCATGCCGAGGTGATCCAGCGGATCCGCTCGGTCGGCGAGGAGGTTGGGCGCGAGGTGGGCCTGCTCGGGGACCTGCCCGGTCCGAAGCTTCGCCTCGGCGAACTGGAGGGCGACGTCGCGGTGCTCCACTCGGCCTCGACTGTGGTGATGCGCGGGCAGACGAACGGCCCGCCCGGGAATGCCCAATTGCTTCCGGTGCAGTGGGAGGGGTTCGCGAAGGCCGTGAAGGAGGGCGATCCGGTCTTCCTGGCCGACGGCCGGGTGCGGCTCAGGGGCGTCTCGGTCTCCGGCGATGACGTCACCCTCGAGGTGGAGGCGGGAGGGGCGGTCAGCTCCCACCAGGGAGTGAACCTGCCCGGCGCCGACACGGACCTGCCCGAGACCGGGGCCTCCGACGCGCCCTGGATCGACTTCGCCTGCGAGAACGGGATCGACTTGCTTGCAGTCTCGTTCGTGCGCCGCCCCTCCGACCTGGAGAGCGTGGAGAAGCGGGTCCGGGATCGGGGTGCGGACATCCCCCTGATCGCGAAGATCGAGAAGCCGCAGGCCGCCAAGCGGGCCGAGGAGATAATCGGGGCCGCCGGCAGCGGGATCATGGTGGCCCGCGGGGACCTCGGAGTCGAATTGCCGATCGAGGAGGTCCCGGGGGTCCAGAAGCGCCTGATCGCGCTCGCCGGGCGAGCCTCGAAGCCATCGATCACCGCGACCCAGATGCTGGCGACGATGGTCCGTGCGTCGCGGCCGACGCGCGCCGAGGTGACCGACGTCGCGAACGCGATCTATGACGGCACCGATGCGGTGATGCTGTCCGAGGAGACCGCGATCGGCGACTATCCGGTCGAGGCCGTCCGGGTGATGGACCGGATCGCCCGCGTCACGGAGCCCCAGCTGCGCTACGGGGAGATGGTCTTCACCCGCGTCGAGGAGAAGGAGGGCGACGTCGCGGAAACGGTCGCCCAGGTGACGGTCGCGGCCTGCTACCGGCTCGGGTTGAAGGCAATCGTCTGCCCCACCACCTCGGGACGGACGGCGCGGCTGATCTCGGCACACCGGCCACGGGTTCCGGTACTCGCGGTGTCCCCGGCGATCAGGACGGTCCGGCGGATGAACCTGCTGTTCGGGATCAGCTCAACGCAGGCCGAGGACTGGATGAGCCTTCGCAAGCTGCTCGATGAGTGCGCCGTACTGGCGCGCGAGCACGGGATCGCGGAGTCGGGCGACCTCGTCGCGATCACCGCCGGCCTCCCCGCGCAGGAGCTGGGCACCAACCTGTTCGAGATACACCGGGTCCCCTAGTCCCCGGGCGGATAATCCCCGGGGGCCGGCCGCTCCGCGCGCGGGTCGCGGCCGGGGAGGACGAACTGCGTCACGATCAGGTTCGCGACCGGCTTATCGCCGATGCGGATCTTCGCCTCGATCACCGCGGTGCTCCGGCCGACGTGGAGCGGCCGCGCCTCGCAGATCAGCTCGTCGCCGTCGACCGCGGCGCCGAAGACGTTCAGTTTCATCTCGATCGTCGTGAAGTCGTGCAGGGGCGGCATGTTCCGGAACGTCGCCCATGCCGCGACAGAGTCGCCCAGCGCCGTCCAGACGCCGCCGTGGACGACGCCGCCGGGCTGAAGGTGGCGCTTGTCGACCACCATCCGGCCGGTCGCGACGTCGTCGGTGATCTCGACCGGCTCGATGGCCATGTCGCCCGGGAAGGTCCCGGGCAGCCACTGCTTGATGCTCTCGGCGGTGATCTCGGGATTCACGAACACCGCTTTCTATCGACCGAAGGTCCCCGGCACAAATTCGGCCACATTCGCCTACCGGCCCAAGTCGCCGAAGGGCTCGTCGCGCTCGCGAACGGCCTCCTTGAATCCCGCCTCGGCGGCGCGTTGCTGGAACGCGAAGCCCTCGGGGGTGTGTCGCGCGATCCCGTCGAAGAAGACCCCGAGTGCCTGGGTCGCCTCGAGGCCCTGCGCGTAGAGCGCCTGGTTCACGAGGAGCTTGTGCATGACGAGCTGGTTGATCGGGACGTTCGCGACCCGCTCCAGGAGCGCCTCGAAGCGATCGTCGAGGTCAGCCGCGGGGGCCGCCTCGGCGGCGAGCCCCCACTCGACCGCGGTGGTGCCGTCGATCGAGTCGCCGGTTAGCAGCAGCCGCTTCGCCCGCGCCGGGCCGATCCGGAAGGCCCAAAGCCCACTGGTTGGGACTCCCCAGACGCGTGCCGGCGGGTAGCCGATCTTCGCGGCGTCCTCGACGACGAGCAGGTCCGAGCAGAGAGCCATGTCCGTTCCACCGGCGACGCAGTACCCGTGCACCTTGCAGACGGTGGGCTTCTCGGAGTGGAACAGGCTCATGAAGCCGCGGAGGTTGCGGCTCATCATCTGGAAGTCGACGACCGGGTCCCAGGTCCCCTCGGGATCGTGGTTGCGCGCCTGGACCATCGGATCGAGCGGCGAGCCCTGGGGCGCATCCGGGCTCGCGACGCCCTCCATGTTTCCCTCCGCCGACGCGACCAGGTCATAGCCGCCGCAGAACCCGGACCCGTTGCCCGCCAGCGCGATCACGTGCACCTCTGGATCGAGGTTCGCCCGCTCGACGCAGGCGGCGAGTTCGCGCGGCATCTCCAGGGTGATCCCGTTACCGCGCTCGGGCCGGTCGAGGGTGACCCTGGCGATCCGCCCGGTCACCTCGTAGGTCAGCGTCTCGAGGTCGTCGATGCGCGGATTCAATCAGCCGCCGCCGGGAGGGCGCGCCCCGCGGGGGCGCGCCCTCCCTTCTTCCCCTGCGTCCGTCCCGGTCCTGGTGCCCGTCACGGGGTCTCCTTCTGTTGGCGTCCGGCCCGGCACCGTAAGAAAGCCCCCGAGCGGTCATGTGAAGCCCTCGGGACCGTCCTGTGAACCTGTTGAGAAGCCGATGAGTTCCGGCCTCGCTCCGGGGTCCTAAGGGGCGAAGATGTCAGCGGTGGCGAAGGGGAACTACACGACGCTCGAGGTGGCGAGCCGGGAGGTCCGGCTGTCCAACCCGCAGAAGATCTTCTTTCCGAAGCGGAAGATCACGAAGCTGGACCTGGCGGAGTACTACATCGCCGTCGAGGACGCCGCCGTCAACCAACTGCGCGAGCGGCCGGGAACGATGAAGCGGTTCGTCGACGGCGTGAACGGCGAGTTCTTCTTCCAGAAGCGCGTCCCCAAGGGCGCGCCCGACTGGCTCGAGACGGCCACCTTCACGTTCCCGAGCGGACGGACCGCCACCGAGCTCGTCGCTAACGACGCGGCGCACCTGGTCTGGGCGGTGAACCTTGGTGTCGTCGACTTCAATCCACACCCGGTCCGCCGAAGCGATCTCGACTGCCCCGACGAGCTTCGGGTCGATCTCGATCCGACCCCCGGCGTCCGATGGGGAACGGTCCGCAAGGTCGCCCTCTGCGTGCAGGGGGTGCTCGAGGAGCACGGGCTCACCGGCTTCCCGAAGACCTCGGGCTCGCGCGGCATCCATGTGAACGTCCGGATCGAGCCGCGATGGGACTACACCGAGGTCCGCAGGGCCGCGCTGGCGCTGGCGCGCGAAGTCGAGCGGCGCGAGCCCAGGAAGGCGACCAGCAAGTGGTGGAAGGAGGAGCGCCACGGCGTGTTCGTCGACTACAACCAGAACGCCCGCGACCGGACTATCGCCTCCGGCTACTCGGTCCGCCCTGTGCCCGACGCCCGGGTCTGCTGCCCGATCGAGTGGAGCGAGGTCCCGGACGTGGACCCCGCGGAGCTCCGGCTGGACACGGTCCCCGACCGGGTGAAGAGGCTGGGCGACCCGGCCGCCGAGATCGACCAGCACGCCGGATCGCTCGATGCACTGCTGGACCTCGCGCGCCGAGACGAGGAGGGTGGCCTCGGCGATGCCCCCTGGCCGCCCCACTTCGCGAAACAGCGCGGCGAGCCGAAGCGGGTGCAGCCGTCGAAAGCGAAGAAAACCCCGCGATGAAGGAGTAGCTGACGGGGGCGAATCTCGGGACCGTCCTGCTTAGGGGACCGAGTGGGTCTCAAGAACAGGACAGTCGAGGGGATACTCGGAGAGCTCGGGCGAAGATCGCACGGAGTCGTAACGCGTGCCGAGCTGCTTGACGCCGGGGTTACCGAGCGCGAGCTGAGGCGGCGGGCGAGGAGAGGCTCCCTGATCCGCGTTCATCGTGGCGTTTATCGAGTCGGACATGCGGCTCCGAGCCTCGAGGCTCGGTACATCGCGGCGGTCAAGGCGTGCGGTCCGGGTTCGCTCCTGGCCGGGCGAGCTGCGGGACATCTCCTCGGGCTCCTCAAGCGTTCCCCTTCGTTGCCCGAGGTTCTTGCGGCAACCGAGCGCCGTATCCCGGGTGTGGTCACACACCGAACGCGTCGAACGGAGCTCACCGACGCGACCCAATGGCGCGGGATCCCGGTGACGACGATCCCGAGGACCCTCGTCGATTGCGCCGCTGTGCTCACCGAGCCGGAGCTCGCACGGGCCTGCCATGAGGCGCAGGCCCGCCACCGGACGACGCCGGCTCAAGTCGAGCGGGTGCTCGGTCGCCGCCACAACTGGCCGGGAGCGCGGAAGCTTCGGCGAGTTCTCTGGGGACAGGCGCCCGTGACACTAAGCCGGCTCGAGGCTGCCTTCATTGCCCGTGTTCGCGAAGCGCGCCTCCCGCTTCCCGAGACGAACCGCCTCGTCGACGGAAGACGGGTCGACTGCCGCTGGCCCGAGCACCGGCTGACCGTCGAGCTTGACGGATATCGCTACCACCACTCCCGCCACGCCTGGGAGCAGGACCGGCAGCGGGAGCGTGAAGCGCGGGCGCGCGGCGACGAGTTCCGGCGCTACACGTGGCGCGATGTGGTGGAGAGCCCGGCGGAGATGCTCGCCGACCTCCGCTCGCTGCTCTACGGCAGTTCCGGCCGGTACGTGCCGAAGCTCCAGACGTTCCCCTCGGGGTCGAGAGCCGAGTAGCCCCGCGAGCCGTAGTCCTCGTCGCGCAGGGGGATGACCACCTCCGCGCCCGCCGCGACCGCCCGCTCGTGGTGGGCGTCGGGTTCGGAGACGGCCAGATAGAGCCAGACGGGGTGCCCCTGGTCGGCCTGGCCTGAGAGCTCGCCGGCCCCCTTCGAGCCGCCCATCACGACTCCGCCGTCGAACGAGAGCTCCATGTGCTCGACCTTGCCGTCATCCCCCCTGTGGACAGCTACCTCCTCGGCGCCGAAAGCTCGCTTCAGCCAGTCGATCGCGGCGTCGGCGTCCTCGTAGCTGACGATCGGGTATGCGAGCTGCTCGCTTCTCTTCGGCATCCGGGCCTCGTCTCTGATCGGGTCCGGAAAACTACTCCCTCATCGAGCGGGGACGTGCGGGCGGTCTCGGCCGGAGGATGAGCGCCGCTCGGGGCTAGACGAGCTGGTCGAGACTGCAGTCCCTCGGCTTCTTGTCCTCGCGCCAGCGCACGATCTTCGAGCCGTGACGGATGCGACCGCCGCTCGTGTGGTCATAGGTCACCTCGACGACCAGCTCGGGTCGGAGCTCGAACCACTCGAGCTCGCGGTTCGCGTCCCAGCGGCTCGGATCGCCGCTTCCCTTCTCGCCCGTCTCGTACGGCCGCAACGTCTCGACGAGCTCCCTCTTCTCCTTGGCCTTGAGTCCCGAGGTGTGCCCGATCGGCCGCAGCTTCCCCTTCTTGTCATAGAGCCCGAGGATCAGGGATCCCACGGTTCCCTCCTCCTTTCCGGGTCGCCAGCCGACGATCACGCAATCGATGGTCCGCACCCGCTTCACCTTCACCATCCCCTTGCGCTCGCCGGGGCGATAGAGGGCACCGAGCTCCTTCGCGATAACACCCTCTCCGCTCTCGAGCCACGGCTCCGCCTTCTTCGCGGAGGTGGTCAGGGGAGTCACCTCCACCGACCCGGAGGCGGTCTTCTTTCGGCCGGGAGCGTCTGCGATCAGCTCCTTCAGCGTCTCGCGCCGCTCGGCGAACGGCTTCGAGGTCAGCTTCCGACGATCGACCGCGAGCAGGTCGAAGGCGCGAAACAGGGCCGGGGTCTGCTCGGCGAGCATCCTCACCCGGGACTCGGCCGGATGGAGGCGGTTCTGGAGGGCATCGAACTCCTCGCGGCCGTCCTCGTCGAGGATCACGAGCTCACCGTCGAGGACGTACCGGCCCTTGGGGAACTCGACCTCGGGGAAGTAGCGGCGAAGCGGCTTTCCTCCCCTGGACTGGATGTAGACGTCGTCGCCGTCGACGTAGACGATCGCCCGGAACCCGTCGTACTTCGGCTCGTACGCCCAGCCCTCTCCCTCCGGAAGTTCCTTCCTGGAGAGTGCGAGCTGCGGCTTGATCGGCGGCTTCAGGGGCAGGGCCACCCGCCGATCCTAGAACCACGGTCATACGATCGGCGGAATGACCGAGCCGCCGCGGACCGCCGACATCGTCGTGATCGGCGGAGGGATCCTGGGACTTGCGGTCGCGGGGGAGCTGCAGTCGCGGCAGCCGGGGGCGAGCGTCTGCGTCCTCGAGCGCGAGCCGCGGCTCGCCGCCCACCAGACTTCCCACTCGAGCGGCGTGATCCACGCAGGGATCTACTACGCCCCGGGTTCGCTCAAGGCGCGCCTGTGCGTCGACGGCGCGCGGCGACTGTACGAGTACTGCGCGCAACGCGGGATCGAGACGCGCCGCGACGGCAAGCTGGTCATCGCGGCCGACGAGACGGAGCTCGGTCGCCTGGACGAGCTCGAGCGGCGGGGCGCCGCGAACCAGGTCCCGGGCCTGCGGCGGCTCCGCCCGGACGAGATTCCCGAGATCGAGCCGCACGCGCGCGGGCTCGCAGCGCTCCATTCGCCGCACACCGGCGTCGTCAACTTCGCCGAGGTTGCCCGGGCGCTGGCCCAAGACGTCACTGATGCCGGCGGGGCGGTGGCGACGGATTGCGGAGTGAGCGCCCTCATGCCGGCCGGCGAGGGGATCACGGTGACCCACCGGCTCGGGCGTACCGAGGCTGGATTCGTGATCAGCTGCGCCGGCGCCTGGTCCGATCGCCTCGCGGTCGCCGCGGGCGCCCCGGCGGACCCGCGGATCGTCCCGTTCCGCGGCGCCTACCTGAGGCTGCGGCCCGAGCGGCGTGAACTGGTCAGCGCAAGCATCTATCCGGTTCCAGACCCGGAGCTGCCGTTCCTCGGGGGGCATCTCACCCGGACGATCGACGGCGAGGTCCTGCTCGGTCCCTCGGCGCTGCTGGTCGGCGCGCGGGATGCCTACCGGATCGCCCACATCCACGGCGGCGATGTCGTCTCGACCCTGGCCTGGCCGGGGACCTGGCGGATGGCCGGCCGGTTCTGGCGCACCGGCCTCCGCGAGATCCGGCACGCGACGAGCCGCCGCTCGTTCGTGGCGGACCTGCGCCGGTTCGTCCCGGAGCTGTCAACCACCGACGTCCTCCCGGGCCCGGCCGGTATCCGGGCCCAGGCGCTCGGTCGCGACGGCCGGCTCGTCGACGACTTCGTCGTCCACCGGACCGAACGAGCGCTCCACGTCCGCAACGCCCCCTCGCCGGCCGCGACGTCCTCGCTCGCGCTCGCCGAGCTGATCGCGGACGAGGCGGAGCGGTCGAGTTAGCCGGCCTCGTCTAACAGGCGACCAGCAGCAGGATGAGCACGATGACCACGATGACCGCGGCCGCCGCGACCAGACGCCGGCGCAGGTAGACGTCGCCACCGCCGTAGTGGCGCGACATGCCGCGGATCCCGCTGCGCGCACTGGCATCTCCCGCGCCCCTCGATCCGGAGCCCTCGACGAGCTCCTCGTCCCCCGTCTCCGCCGTCTCGCCGGCCCGGGCACGGGCACGGGCCTCCGCGGCGGCGCGTCTCTCCTCCGGGCTGCGCCCTTCCATGCCCGGCAATCTAAAAGAACCGGGCGACTTTTACCTAGCCGACGAGCCCGGAAAGCCCAGCGAGGCTCTCGAACAGCTCCGATAACGGCTGGTAGACGCCCCGCGGCCGCTCCGGAAGGTCCTGCGGCTCGTTCACCTCGGACAGCGCGACATCGACCTGCGCGTCGGCGCGCCTCGTCCCCGAGAGGCTCGCTCGATCCTCCGGCGCGACCCTCATGCTCGCATCGACCGAGAGCCGGCGCGGCAACTCGTCCTCGACCCCGATCCAGGCGTCGAGTCGCCCGCTCACCGCCGGCACCTGGGAGATCCCGAGCGCGTCCCGAGTCGCCCCCAGGCCCTCCGTGGCCCTGCTCGGGTCGAGCTCGGCGGACAGGTGGTAGGTCTCGGTTCCGTCGACGTCGTCTCGGCCCTCGTACCTGACCGCCCCGACCAGCTCCCCGGGGGCGAGCTCGAGCCCGGAGAGCCGCTCGGTGAGCGCCGCGAACTGGGGCTCCCCGACCTCGTAGCCCTCGCCGTACACGCTCACCAGGAGGTTGTCCCCGAGTGAGACGACCTCGAGATCGACGTCGAACCCGAGGACCCCGGCACTCCCCTGCCAGTCGAACCGGGGAAACCCGCCGCCGGCGACGTACGGCCCCTCCAGCTCGAACGTCACAGGCCCGGAGATGGGCGTGGCGCCGGCGAGCTCGAGCTGGCCAGCCGAGCTCACCCGGGCACTGCGGACCGATCCGAAGGATCGATCGAGGAGCGCCCGCGGATTCGCGGGCGGCTCGGAGCCCGATCCGTCGTCTCCCCCGCAGGCCAGCGGCACCAGCGCGAGGGCCGAAACGACAAGAACCAGTGCGCTCCCGAACCTCATCGCGCGACACTACTAACGGCCGCATCTGGGTAGCCTCCGCCGATGGCGGTCAGGGAAGCGATTCCGCGGAAGCCGGAGGCAGAAGAGGGCGTCTCGTCGTTCGCCAAATCGCTCTTCCTGGGGGAGATCAGGGAGGAGCTGGTCTTCCCGTGGCCTCACCCGGATCCCGAGGAGCAGGAAAGGATCCGCGAGCTGAACACCCGGGTCCGCGACTACTGCGAGGAGAACTACGACCCGCGGAAGGCCGAGGAGGAGCGCTGGATCCCCGATGAAGTCCTGCGCGACCTCGGCGAGATCGGCGCCCTCGGCCTCTACGTAGAGGAGAAGTACGGCGGCCAGGGGCTCTCGCAGACCGGCTACGCCCGCGTCTTCGAGACCATCGGCCAGATCGACGCGACCCTGGCGATCGTCCTCGGGGTCCACCAGTCGATCGGCTTCAAGGGGATCTCGCTGTTCGGAACCGACGAGCAGAAGGAGCGGTTCCTGCCGGATCTGGCAATCGGGAAGAAGCTGGCCGCGTTCGCCCTGACCGAGCCGGAGGCTGGCTCCGACGCCTACAACGTCCAGTCGCGAGCCGTGGAGCAAGCGGACGGCTCCTGGGTCCTGAACGGCGAGAAGCGCTACATCGGAAACGGCTCCCGGGCCGACGTGATCACGACCTTCGCCCGCGCCGAGATCGGTGGAGAGGACCGGCACATCGCGCTCCTGCTCGAGAAGGGGATGAAGGGACTCGAGGTCGGCGAGCGCTACGACACGATGGGCCTGCGCGCCAACGACCTCCGGCACCTGCGCTTCAACGACGTCCGCGTGCCCGCGGAGAACGTCCTCGGCGAGCCCGGGCAGGGATTCCGGGTGGCGATGCAGGTTCTGAACAACGGCCGGATCGGCCTCGGCACGGGATCGGTCGGAGGGGCGAAGAAGCTGCTGGACCTCGCGATCGACCACGTCAAGGAGCGGCGGCAGTTCGGCCGGCCGCTCGCCGACTTCGAGCTCGTCCAGGACAAGATCGGCTGGATGGTGTCGCACCTCTTCGGGCTCGAGTCGATGTGCTACCTGACGTGCGGCCTCGTCGACGCCGGCGTCCCTGACTACTCGCTCGAGTCCGCGGTCTGCAAGGTGTCGGGCACGGAGTTCCTCTGGTACGCGGCGAACCGGGCCCTCCAGCTCGCCGGAGGCGAGGGCTACATGCGGGACCGCCCCTACGAGAAGGTCCTCCGGGACACCCGGATCTATCCGATCTTCGAGGGCGCGAATGACGTGCTGCGCGCGTTCATCGCCCTCGGGGGGTTCAAGCCCGTCGGCGAGAAGCTCGAGGGGCTGTCAGGGATCGAGCTCGGCGACCCGATCGGCTCGATCGGGGTCCTGATCGACTACGCGACCGACCGGATCCAGCGGGAGGTCCGCCCGGACAGGGTCACGAAGGCCCACCCGGAGCTCTCGGCCCACGCCGACTCGGTCTCCGATCAGGTCAAGGAGCTCGCGGGCGCGACGGAGAGCCTGCTGCGGGAGCATCGCAAGGACATCGTCGAGCGGCAGTTCCAGCAGAAGCGGCTCGCCGACAACCTCGCCGACATCTACGCGCAGGTCGCACTGCTCTCGCGCGTGAGCCACATCTTCGAGGACCAGGGGGTCGAACCGAGCGGGCAGGAGCGCTTCATCGCCGACACGTTCTGCACCCGGGCGGCGGCGCGGGTGCGACGGCGGTTCGATCGGATCGAGTCGAGCGACGACGAGCGGATGACCGCGATCGCCAAGCTCGCCTACAAGCGCGGCTCCTACGGATACGCGCTCTTCGAGGACTGACTACTCGGGCTTGCCGTGTGCGGCGGAGTTACCGCCGCTATTCCCGCCGCTATCCGCCTGAGCCGAGGCGTTCCCTTTTCCCTCACTCACCCCTGAGCTCTGGGACCCTCCGGATCCTCCCAAGGAGGTTGACGGCTTGTTGACGTGTCCCAGCGCCCTGCCCTCGGGCGGGCTTGCGGGACCGGGAATAGGGCCCTGGCCGAGGCGCCGCACGCGCCGACCGGGCCGCTCGCCGTTCTGCCTTGCCTCCGCGTTCGCCTTCGCCCTCGCGTTGGCCTTCGGCGGCAGCTCGCCCGTGGCGGGCGCGCCCGGCGATCCGCTCGTGCCCTGTGACTTCTCCGTCGCGGCGCCCTTCTTGGTTCCGTCGTCGTGCGGCTGGTTCGGCAGCTCTACACCGACGATCTCGAAGGCGTCCCGGGCGGCCTGGGGCACGGTCACGCCCGCGACCGCCAGACCCGCGAAGAGCAGCGGGATCGTGGCGGCGGCGATGCCGACCCTGGCTACCAGATGCCAGCGTGGGCGACGTCGCGGCGGGCGATGCGTGACCGTCGTGCCGTTGGAGGCCGCGATGCCCGCGGTCCGGGCGGTCTCGGCGAGGCGGGGCACGAGCGCTTCCCCGATCCGGGGATCCGGCTGCGTCGGCACCGCCGCGCGAAGCGCGGTCTGGAAAAGGGCGACGTCGTCCATCTCACCCTCGTAAGCGACATCGCCGGTCATAGGGTTACCCCCTTGCGCCCGAGCTCGCGCTTGACCGCAGCGAGCCCCCGTCGTTGCAGGGCCTTCACCGCTCCGGGGCGCTTGCCGACGGCCTTAGCGACATCCTCGATGCTGAGATCGCCGATCACCCGCAGCAGCAGGACGGACCGCTGCTCGGGGGAGATCGCGGACAGGACGCGCTTCACCTCTTCTGTGCCGATCCGCGCAAGCGCGTCCGATGCCGCATCGTCCGCGACGCCCAGCGGCTCGGGCGGGTCCGGCGAGAGCTCCACCGGTCGGCGTGCAGCGTGGCGGCGGGCATCGATCAGGCGGTGGTGGGCGATGGTGAATACCCAGGAGCGGAACCCCTTCTCCTCCCCCTCGAACTTCACGACGTCCCGGGCGACCTGGAGGAACACCTCGCTCATTACGTCCTCGGGATCGGGCGCGGCGTTCGCGCGCAGGTAGCCCAGGACCACCGGTGCAAGTCCGCCGTAGAGCTCCTGCCAGGCGGCCTCGTCTCCCTGCCGCGCTGCCGCCAGGACCGCGCTGAATCGCTCCTCAACCATCTCAACCATTTGAAACCGACGGTACCGGAGTTTGTCGCGCTCGAATCAAAGTCGCTGCCCGTCCGTCCAGCCGCGGGAGCGCGTCCTGCGCGAACCGCGGCAGACTAGTTCAAACGCTCGACGAGCATCGCCTCGCCCTGCCCGCCGGCCACGCACATCGTCTCGAGTCCGATCTGGTGGTCGTCCGTCTCCATCGCGTTGAGCAGCGTGCCCATGATCCGCGCCCCGGTCATGCCGAACGGATGCCCGAGAGCGATCGCACCGCCGTGCGTGTTGAGCTTCTCCAGCGGGATGTCGCACTCGGCCATGATCGGGATCACCTGGGCGGCGAACGCCTCGTTCAGCTCGACGACGTCGACGTCGCTCATCGTCATCCCCTGACGCTCGAGCACCTGCTTGATCGCGCCTATGGGGGCGACGCCCATGTACTCGGGCTCGTTCCCGTGCGTGGCGGCCGTCAGCACCCTGGCCCTGCGGCTCGAGGCCGAGCTCCTTGGCGCGCTCGTCCGACATGACCAGCACGGCCGCCGCCCCATCGTTGAGTGGGCACGAGTTACCCGCAGTGACCCCGCCGCCGCCGAACGCCTCGGGCAGCTCCGCGAGCTTCTCGAGCGTCGAGCTCGGGCGCGGGCCGTCGTCCTTGGTCACCTCCGTGCCGTCCGCGAGCTTCACGGGCACGATCTCTCGGTCGAAGAACCCGTCCTCCTGCGACTTCACGGCGAGCTCCTGGGAGCGCTGGGCGTACTTGTCCATGTCCGCGCGGCTCACCTCGTACTTCTTGGCGACGTTCACCGCCGTCAGGCCCATCTCGATATAGGCATTCGGCTGGCCGTCGTTGCCCTGCAGCTTCTCGTTCTGGTCGGCCGCCCCCGCCGCCTCGGTCCGCTCGTTGTAGCGGCTCACCCACTCGACGCCAGCGGCGATATACGTGTCTCCCTGGCCGGCGCGGATCGCGTTCGCGGCGTGCCTGATCGAGTCCAGGCTGGAGGCGCAGTAGCGCGACATCGTCACCCCGTTGACCGTCTCCGGGAGCTTCTCGGAGAGGAGCACCATGATCCGGCCGATGTTGAACGCCTGCAGCCCCTGCGGCATGCCGCATCCGCAGAACACGTCCTCGACGGAGGCCGGGTCCACGTCGGGGTTGCGCTCCAGCAGCTGGTCGATCACGTAGGCGCCGGTGTCGTCTGGGCGCAGCTGGGCGAGGGAGCCCTTGAAGGCCCTCCCGATCGGCGTGCGGACGGTGTCGACGATCACTGCTTCGGGCATCTGCCCCTCCTTCAGGTCGTTCTCGATTGTTCGCTGCCTCTCCCGGGATCGGATGGTACGTGGCGCGCGATCTCCGCAGCGCCCGGCGTCCCTGACTCGCTCTAGGATGACTGCCGATGGCGGAAGGGAAGACGGGCTCGCGATTCCGGATGCCGAAGGTGAGGCTGCCGTCGCGCGGCGGCGGCAAGCCGGCCGCGGCGAAGCCGGGCAGCGGCGCCGAGAAGGAGGAGGCGGCGACCCAGGAGGCGTCGACCCAGGAGGCAGCGACCCAGGAGGCGTCGACCCAGGAGGCGCGACCCAGGAGGCGGCGACCATGGAGGCGGGGGCGAAGACCGCCGCGACGAAGGCCGGAGCCGAAAGGGCGACCGCCACGAAGGCCGCCGCCGGCAAGGGAGAGGCTCCCGCTCCCAACCTGCAGGAGCGGATGGAGGGCGTGCAGGGCTGGATGGCCGAGATCGACCGCAAGCAGGGCCGGCTCACCTACTTCGGCGCCGCCGCGTTCCTGATCGCGATCCTCGCCTCGGGCGCCGCTCTCTACTTCGGACTCACGGCGAAGTCGGACAACAGCGACACCAGGGACGACATCGACGAGCTCAGCACCAAGGTCGACCAGGCTGCAACGCGCGGTCACGCAGAACACCGAGGACACGCAGCAGACCCTCAACCAGACCGTTCAGCAGCTCCAGTCCCAGATCGCAGCCCTCCAGCAGAAGCAGGCGCAGGACGCTGCGAACATCGCCACGCTGCAGAGCCAGGTGGCTGCAGGCGCGAGTGCCGCCGCCGGGGCGGGCGCGAACGCAGGCGCCACGCCTGGCGCGGCGGCCACGCCTGGCGCGGCCACGACGCCTGGCACCACGACCAAGCCGTAGCCGCGCCGAGCGGGTGAGCCACGCACGAATTTCCACGCCCACGCGTGGACGCGGTCGCCGCTCCACGCACGATTTAGTGACTTTCCTTACTAAGTTCCCCGCGCCCGTCCGCTGCGTGGGCTAGCGTGATTTGCGGAATCGGCTCGAAAGGAGGTCCTCGAATGCCTGAGGGCTACTGCGTCAAGGAACGCAAGAAGGTCGAGATTCAGGATCCGCAGCAGGTCACGATGAAGAACGGTCGCCCTGCGATCCAGGGCACGTGCCCTGACTGCGGGACGAAGATCTTCAAAATCGGCAAGCTCGACTAGCTCCACGCCCGGTGTCGCGACCTCGGCCGGAGAGTCCGGCCGAGCGTCGCCTTTTCTACCTACGCCTGGAGCACGCCTGTGCGACCGAGGAGCCCTGCGGATCCCCCAGGATCGGCACGACCGGCGCTTCCTGGATCTCCCCGGCGGCGATCGGCGGGCATGTAAGGACGGCGGCGAGCATGATGCCGCGATAAAGACCACGTAGCCCGCAACCCCCGTGCCGCATCCCACAGCGAGCATGCGAAAGACTTGAGAATCATGGATCAGAAGCCACTCGAGCTGATCCTCGCTCGCAACTTCCTGACGAGCCTCTCGACGCCGGCCTTCCTGGCGGACGGGAGCGGCGCCCTGATCTTCTACAACGAGGCCGCCGGGGCGCTGCTTGGCATCTCGTTCGAGGAGTCCGGCCGCATGCCCCCGGAGGAGTGGAACCGCGCGATTGGCCCGTTCGGGGAGGACGGCGAGCCGATGCCGGTCGAGGAGATCCCGACGACGAAGGCGCTCCGGCGGGGGAAGCCCGCGCACGGCCGGTTCACGATGCGGTCCGTGAAGGGCGACTGGTACGACATCGAGTCGAGCGTCCTGCCGATCGTCGCCGAGGGAGGACAGGAGGGCGCGATGATCTTCATCTGGCAGCGCGCCGAGAACCCCGACGACGGGGGTTAGAGCGCTATAGGCTGGTGGTAGGCGAGAGGGAGAGAGGTATGAAGCTCAAGGTCTGGGGAGCAAGAGGTTCGGTCCCGGCACCGGGACCGGAGATGAATCGCTACGGCGGGAACACCTCCTGCGTCGAGATCGAGCTCTCCGACGGAACGCCCCTGATCATCGACGCCGGGACGGGGATCCGCAGCCTCGGTGTCGGGATCGCGGGCTCGCTGCCGAAGGTCAACATCCTGCTCACCCACCTCCATCTGGATCACATTCAGGGGCTGATGTTCTTCGCGCCCTGCTTCCGCCCGGACACGGAGATCACGATCTGGGGACCGTCCTCGCCGGAGGCCTCGCTCGAGGAGCGGATCGCGCGCTACATCTCCGCGCCGCTCTCGCCGGTGGAGGTGCGCGAGCTGCCGTGCGACGTCAACTTCCTGGACACGCCCGCAAGCGAGTGGCAGGTCGGCCCGGCGACGATCCGGGCGGAGGCGGTCACGCACCGCGGCCCCACCCTCGGCTATCGGGTCACCGACGGCGACCAGTCGCTCACGTACATCTCCGATCACGAGCCCGGTCTCGGGGCTCCGCTCGACTCGCTCGAGCCCGAGTGGATCTCGGGCTTCGACCTCGCGCGCGGCACCGATCTGCTGATTCACGACTGCCAGTACACGGACGAGGAGTACCCCGATCACGTCGGCTGGGGCCACTCCAGGCTCACGGACGCCCTGACGTTCGCTCGCCGAACCGAGACCAGGCGGGTGCTCCTCTTTCACCACGATCCGCTCCACTCAGATGACTTCCTCGACCGCTTCCACGAGAGCGCCCGGGAGTGCTGGAGCGAGCTCGGCGGATCCAATGGGGCGGTCGAGATGGCGGCTGAGAGCCAGGAGATCGAGATCGCGCCGTCGACGCGGGTGGCCGCCGCCGGCTAGCGCGCCAGCGGGGGCGTCCGGTCGGCCCAGGGGCGCTCGGCCTCCACCTGGGCGGCCAAGGAGATCAGCGTGGACTCGTCGTTCGGGCGACCGACCAGCATCACCGAGCGCGGTACCCCCGAATCGGTGAAGCCGGCCGGGATCGCCGCGGCGGGCTGTCCGGTGTAGTTCCAGGCCGCCCCGTAGGGATAGACGTTGGACATCCCGTAGATCGTGGGCAGGGCCCCCTTGCCGCGCCAGCGCCCCACCCGCACCGGCAGCTGCGCCATCGCCGGGGTGATCAGGACGTCGAAGTCGTCGAACAGAGACTGGATCCGGGCGGCGACGGCCGGCATCCGGTCCCTGACCGTGGCGAGCCGGCGGTCGCTGATCATGCGCGCGAGCCGGACGAACCCCTTGGTCTGGTCCGAGAGCCGCTCCGGGTGGGGCAACGACAGCGCCTCCTGCCGGATCCCGCGGAAGAAGAGGGGATAGAAGTCCGTTGCGAGCCGGCCGTAGCTGGGGGCCGCTTCGCGCACGTCGTGACCCAGCGAGCGCAGAAGGGCCGCCGTCTCCTCGTAGGCCGCGACGACCTCGTCCGCCTTCGGCACCGGCACGATCGTCTTGGTCGTGCAGGCGATCCTGAGCTTCCCCGGGGCGGTCCGGGCAGCCTCCACCAGCGGTCGGTCGAACGGCGGCGGTGAGTCGAAGTCCCCCTTCTGGGCGCCGCTCATCGTGTCCAGGTACAGGGCCGTGTCCATCACGGTCCTGCTGACGCAGCCCGAGGCCGCGAGGCCGTACCAGTGCTCGCGATCCGGGGTCAGCGAGACCCGGTTCCGCTGGGGCTTCAGGCCGAAGAGCCCACAGCAGGCGGCCGGGTACCGGATGGAGCCGGCACCGTCGGTGGCGTGCGCAATCGCAGCCATCCCCGCGGCGGCGGCGACGCCGCTGCCTCCGCTCGAACCGCCGCAGGTCCGGGAGGGGTCCCACGGATTCCGCGTGTCGCCCCAGGTGGGGCTCTCCGTGAACCCATATATCGCCAGCTCGGGGAGATTGGTCTTGCCGAGCACGATCGCGCCGGCCTCGCGAAGCCTGCGCACGACGTACCCATCCTCGGTCGCGGGCTCGCCGTAGGCGTCCGTGCCGTCCGTCGTCACCTCGCCGGCGTAGTCGACGTTGTCCTTGATCGCGACCGGAACGCCCAGCAGGGGTGCCTCTTCCCCCGCCGCCAGCCTCTCCTCCGCCCGCTTCGCGTCAGCCCGCGCACCCTCGGCGAGCACGACCCGGTACGCGTTCACCTGCGGATCGATCCGGGCGATCCGCTCCAGGTAGAGCTCGGTGAGCTCGGTCGGCGAGACCTCCCGCGCCCTGACCGCCTCGGCGACCCTCGCGGCGCCTGCGAACGCGATCCACTCATCGACGGATTCGGTGACCCCCACGGGGCCGCATCCTACGTCCCGGCCTCCGGGCCCTGCGTCAGCGGACTAGCCGCAATCGACCGGGATCCGGGGTGTGCTCTTCGATCCCAGCATCGTGATCAGGGCGCATCCGCGCCGGATGGACGTCCGGACCTCCATGTCCCGCCGCCGAGATTACCCGGAAGGCTTCCGCCCGAAGGCGAGTGCGCCTCGCTTCGTAACGGAGAGCGGGACGGTGACCGACCTCAGCCTTGGACTCCGCGACCTGTGGCTGGACGCCCTTGCCGAGCAGGTAGTCGCGGACCGCGGCCCGGGTTGGCGGCTCCAGCAGTGGGGCGTCCCAGGGCTCGACCTCGGCCTCGGCGAAGAGCACGGCGAGGAGCTCCGGGGCGAGCTCGGCGTCGAACGTAGCGGCCCCGGGGAATCGCGTCGGCGAACTCGGGAGAGTCGTTCCGGCTGGGCGCCGCGACGGCGACGAGCCCCCGGGTCGAAGCACCCGGCGTGACTCGGCGAGTGCCGCAGCGGGGTCGGGCAGGTGGTAGAGGACGTAGAGGAGGGCGACTGAGCCGAACCGCTCGTCCGGGAACGGAAGCGCGGTTGCCTCCGCCAGATGGTGAGGCTCGGGAGCCCGCGCGCGCATCTCGGCCGACGTGTCCACACCCACCCAGGCACCCGGCGGCAGATGCCTGGCGAGCTCTCCCTCCCCGCAGCCGACATCGAGGACGGGCGTCAGGCGCTCGTCCACAAAGCGCCGCGCGACGTGCTCGTGCACGTCGGGGGCGAGCGCGTGTCGTCGAAGCACGGAGCGCGCAAGGCGGAAGCGGTCGGGATCCCGGTCATAGTCGGGCGTGATCGCCCTGGGCGGAGTCTCGTCGGGCACGGAGTCATTGTTGCGAGGCTCCGGGTCCGAGCTGAAGCCCGGCTAGCGACTAGACGCCGGTTCCCGGCTACTCGGCCAGGATCTTGGCCTTCTCGCGCTCGAACTCCGTGTCGGTGAGCGCGCCGGACTCGCGCAGCTTCTGCAGCCGCTCGAGCTTCGAGATCTGGCTGCTGGAGCCGCTCGAGCCGCCGGAGCGAGCGGTGCCGGACGATCCCCAGGGCAGCCGGCTGCCGAGCTCCTGCGCCGCGCGAGCCTGGTCGAGGCCGGAGCTCATCCTCGAGAACATTCCCCCGCCGGCCCCCGCCGCAGTCGTCGATCCGGCGCGGTGGTGCGCAGTCGACGGCCGCTCGTCGCGGGCCCCGAAGCTCTGCATGAATCCCCAGAGCGAGATCAGCAGCGCGGGCACACCCATCACGAGGAAGGTGATCCCGACGATGATGCCGCCGAGCTCGCCGCCGTTGCTCTCCTTGATCGCGTCGTTCGTGAGCGACGCGTACAGGGATGTCGCTCCGGTCGCGGTGAAGAAGAACCCCCAGGCGAAGGTCCCCGCTCCGAACATGCCGCTGAAACGGGATCGTCCACCCCACGGCGACTGGCCCCGGAAGGCGAAGATCCCGGCGCCGATCAGGCCGCCGAAGATCCCCGCGACCATCAGCAGGACGTCGGTGCCGGTGTCCTCGGGGCACTGATAGCCCGGCGCGATCTCGTAGGGGACATTTCCCGAGGCGCAGGTGCCGGTCTCGAGCAGCTCGACCAGCTTCACGTTGAAGAGGGCGACGCCGCCGAAAAACAGCGCCGCCCCCAGAATCGTCTTGATCAGGTAGCCCACGCCGGCGAGCAGCCTACCTACGAGCGGCGGGCGGTTGAGCCTTGCCGGGAAGGAGCACTTGCATGCAGTACCGCAAGTGACATTCGAACGATCTCGCCCCGCGGGGGACTAACTTGGGCGAGGCGATCTAGTGCGGTGCTTCGGAGGCCCTAGTCCGACGCGGCCGTCTCGCGGTGCGGCAGTTTCCATCCGGGGCGCACGAAATGACACGTGTAACCGTTCGGGTAGCGCTGCAGGTAGTCCTGATGCTCCGGCTCGGCCTCCCAGAACGGCCCAGCCTCGCTGACCTCGGTCACCACCTTGCCCGGCCACAGGCCGGAGGCGTCGACGTCGGCGATCGTCTCCTCCGCGACCCTGCGCTGCTCGTCGGTCGTATAGAAGATCTCGGAGCGGTAGCTGCTGCCGATGTCGTTCCCCTGCCGGTCCTTCGTCGTCGGATCGTGGATCTGGAAGAAGAACTCGAGCACGTCCCGGTAGGAGATCCGCTCCGGGTCGAAGACGATCTCCACGGCCTCGGCGTGCCCGGGGTGGTTCCCATAGGTCGCGTTCGCGTTCTCCCCTCCGGTGTATCCCACGCGGGTCGAGATGACGCCGTCACGGTCGCGAAACAGCTCCTGCACGCCCCAGAAGCAGCCTCCGGCGAGGATTGCGGTCTCGGTTTCGTTCGTCACGGCGGCGTCCTTCCGTAGCGGTCAGTTAGATCTAAGCGGTATTCCTCAGTCCATCCTAGGCATCAGGCGTTACTTCCAGGGCACGAGCCTCCGCAGGCGCCAGTGGCGCAGCGCCTTGGCGACCAGCTCCCGATCGTGCGGGTAGGTGAGCAGCTCGTCCGCCTCCTCGCGGGTGACCCAGCGGAGATCGTCGACCTCGGCGTGCGGCTGGAACTCGCCGTCGATCGGCTCCATCAGCCAGTAGCGGACGAGCTTCCTGCGCCCCTTCCGGTCGAGGTAGGAGATGCTCGGCAGCTCGGCGATCACCTTTGCGCGGTAGCCGGTCTCCTCCTCGACCTCACGCAGCGCCGCCTCCTTCCAGCTCTCTCCCCTCTCGAGCTTTCCCTTCGGCAGCGACCAGTCCATGTACTTCGGCCGATGGATCACCGGGACACGCATCTGACCATCGTCGTCGCGGCGCAGGAGGACGCCGCCCGCGGCCGCGACGTCGTGGTTTCCCTCGTCGATCTTCAAATCGTCTCGCGCCATCGCTGCAAGCCTACGCAGCCGCGGCCCGGGCACATGCATAAGCTCGCGGCGTGCGGACGCTCGGAATCGACCTTGCGGCCCAGCCGAGAAACACCAGCTCCTGCGCGATCGATTGGGGGGCCGGGCATCCGGCGGTCGTCGAGCTGCACTCGGGCCTCGACGACGACACCCTGATCGAGGAGATCTCGGAGAACGACAAGGTCGGGATCGACGCGCCCTTCGGGTGGCCGGATGAGTTCGTCGACGCGGTGGTGGCACATCGCGATCGCGCCGGCTGGCCCGGCAGCGGCGAGGACCAGGACGTCTACCGCTTCCACCTGAGCTTTCGGGCCACGGACCGGCAGCTGATGGAGGCCGGCGCTCGCCGCCCGTTGAGCGTCTCCACCGACCTGATCGCCGTGGTCGCGATGCGCTGCGCCTACCTGCTCGACCGGCTGGCAGCGCGCGGCGAGCCGGTCGACCGGGCGGGATGGGGCAAGGTGATCGAGTCCTATCCCGCCCCCGCCCTCACGTCGTGGGGCCTGTCGGCCGTGGGCTACAAGCGCAAGGTGGGCGCCCCGCGGCTGCCGGGACTGCTCGACCGCGTCGAGGAGGGGATCGGGGGGATCGAGATGACGCCGAGCCAGCGCGCAACTGCTGCGAGCGATCACAACTGCTTCGACGCGCTGGTCTCCTCGCTCGTCGCGCGGGCGGCGGCGGTCGGCCTCACCCGGGGGCCCGGCTCCGCAGAGGAGCGCGACCGCGCCGGGCGCGAGGGCTGGATCCACATCCCCACGAACCCTCTCCGGGACCTGCTGGGAGCATGAGCGAGCCGCCGCCTGCCGGGGATGTGAGCGGGACGCCGCCGCTGCCTCTCGGCGCGGTGACTCACGAGATCCTCAGCGTCTACCGCCGCCATTGGATCTGGCTGATCCCGGCCGCGATGGTGATCCTGCTGCCCCAGGCGATCGTCGACGGGTTTCTGGACGGGCTCACCGTCGAAGGGGTGCACACCATCGGCGACGCGGTGACGCTGGGCTTGATCCCGCTGACGGTGGCCGTCGGCCTCGGCGGTGAGGCCCTCTACGCGGGGTTTGCGGCAGCTGCCGTGATCGGGTGGCGCGCCGGAATCCCCGTCTCGCGCCCCGGGAAGCTGTTCCGATCGCTCCCACTCAAGACGCTGATCGCGCGTCGACCTCGTCCTCAGCCTCGGGGCCGCGCTGGGCGTGCTGCTGATCGTGGTGCCCGCCTTCGTCTTCATCGCGTACTACGGGATCGCGCCGGCGGTGGTGAAGATCGAGCATCACGGCGTGTGGGGGTCGATGAGGCGGAGCGCCGAACTCGTCCGGGGAAACTTCTGGAGAGTGCTCGCCGTGGTCGTCGGGCTCTACCTGTTTACGGAGCTCGCCATGCAGGCGATGACCCTTCCCTTCCACGACAACGGAAATCTCGTCGTCACCGGCGTCGACCTCGTGGCAGAGGGCGCCCTGGAGCCGTTTCAGGCGCTCGCCACGGTGATCATCGCCATCTACCTGCTGGAGATGCGGGGTGAGCTCCCGCGCGCCGAGGAGATGGCGTTCGTCACGGCCGAGAGCGGCTGAGGGCAAGAAAAACGGGCCGCCCCCTAGGGCGGCCCGTAAGTCGAAGCGATGGCGGGCGGATCTTGTTCCTCTTCTCCCTGTTCCTGCCTGTCCTTCTCCCTGTTTCTTTTCTGTCTCTCTGCCCCTGGCGACGCGAGAGGAATTCTGCTCTCGGCGGAAGCACCCGTCATCGGCGTGAATTGCGGAATCGAGTCCGTAGTTATCCGCGATGCCTTTCGCGGCGCGCCCGGCTTCGCCCCCAGAACGAGGAGAGCCGGGGCTCTCGCCCCGGCTCTCCGACGCCGGTTTCAGCTTGAGGCGGGCGGCTAGGAGCCGTCCCTATCCCTATCCCTGTTGATCGCGTCCTTGACCTTGTCGGCTGCCTCGCCGATCTTCTCCTTTGCCGTCGAGGTGGCGCGGTCGATCTTCCCCTCGCGCTTCAGGCCCTCGTCGTCGGTGAGGTCGCCGGCCGCTTCCTTCGTACGGCCCTTTGCCTCGTCGAACTTCTCACTCATGCTCGATCTCTCCTTTTCCTTTGGTCGATCGCCCAATGAGTACCCGGCGCTCAACAGGAGAAACGGCGAAGTGACAAGAGCCGTCGCGACCGGCATGATCAGGGCGTGCCCGCGACGAAGAGGGAGCGGCTGAGCTTCGACGACACCCAGATCCTGCGCCTGGAGTCGGCGGCGATCAAGGGCCACACCGGGAAGATCATCCTCCTCGCGCCGGATTCGGCCGGCAGGCCGCTCGACCCGGGCGCGCTCCGCGCGCGCGTCGCGGAGCGGATCGCGGCCCTCCCGCGGCTGCGTCAGCGGATCGAGGAGTCGCGCCTGCCGTTCGGGCGTCCCGCCTGGGTGGACGCCCCGGAGGTCGATCTCGACTGGCACGTGGCGGAGCCTGGCCCCTCCGACGCCCAGTCCGACGAGGAGTTCCGCCGCACCGTCGGCGAGGTTCTCGCCCAGCGCCTCGATCACGCCCGGCCGCTGTGGCGGTTCGACCTGATTCCACTGAGCGGCGACCGGACGGGAATCGTCGGGCGGATCCACCACGCGATGGCAGACGGGATGAGCGCGATCCACATGGCCGCGGGCCTGCTCTGGGATGCCGACACCCCCACCCCGCGGGAGAAGCCGCGTTCCCGGGAGAAGCTCGATGCGACGGCGGCACAAGCTGCGAAGCCGCATCCGCCCCCCGAACCGGCGGCCGGGGAGGCGCGCATCCTGCTGCAGCTTCCGGCCGCCCTCTGGCGCGAGCTGCGCCCGGGAGAGGACTCGGAACTCGACGAGCACATCGGCCCGCACCGGGAGGTCGCCTGGACGACCTTTCCGCTCGAACGGCTGAAGCGGATCGGGCACGGTGCCGGGGAAGGCGTCACGGTGAACGACGTCGTTCTCGCGATCGTCGCCGGGGGCCTCCGAGCCTGGCTCGCGGGCGCGGACGGGCGACCCCACGACGTGCGCGTGCAGTGCCCCGTCTCGCTTCACGCCCGCGAGGAGGACGAGAGCCGGCTCGGCAACCGCGACTCCTTCATGAACATCGACCTGCCCCTGGCCGAGCCCGATCCCCTCGCTCGGCTACGTTCGATCAATCGGGAGACGAGGGAGAGAAAGCTCGACCATGACGCCGAGACGCTGTACGCCTTCTTCCACGCGATCGGCCGGTTCCGGCCGCTCTACCGGGGGGTGACCAGGCTGACCTCCGGTCCGCGTGAGTTCGCCCTCTCCGTCTCCAACGTCCCGGGCCCCAGGCAGCGCGCCGTCATCCTCGGGCACGCGGTCGAGCAGTTCTGCTCGTTCGCTGAGCCCGCGGATCGGCACGCGCTCCGGGTGTGCGTGATCTCGCTCGGCGGAGAGCTCGCCTTCGGCCTCTGCTCCGACCCGGACGCGATCGCCGACCTCGACTCCCTTCGCGGCGCGCTCGCGGACTCGATCGGCGAGCTCGAGGGGGCGATCTGATGCCGGCCAAGAAGCGCTCGCTGACCGAATACGAGCGCAAGCGCGACTTCTCGAAGACGAACGAGCCGAGCGGAAAGAAGAAGAAGTCGAAGGGCAAGGCGCGCCGGCGCCACCCCCGCTTCTCGATCCAGAAGCACTCGGCCACCTCGCTGCACTACGACCTCCGGCTCGAGGTCGACGGCGTCCTCGCATCATGGGCCGTGCCGAAGGGCCCGTCGCTCAACCCCGCGGACAAACGGCTCGCGATGCGGACCGAGGATCACCCGCTCGAATACCTCGAGTGGGAGGGCGTGATCCCGAAGGGGGAATACGGCGCCGGCCCGATGATCGTCTGGGATCGAGGCGTCTTCCAGAACATCTCCGAGACCCGCAGCGGCAAGCCGATGGACCTCGCGACGGCGATCGAAAAGGGCGACGTGAAGATCTTCATGCTCGGCGAGAAGATCAAGGGCGCCTACGCACTCGTCCGCACCGGGCCCGCGGGGGACCGCGAGAGGTGGCTCCTGATCAAGAAGCGCGACGAGGGAGCCGACGCGCGTCGGCGGCCCACCTCGACGCAGCCCGAGTCGGTGCTGAGCGGCAAGACGATCGAGCAGCTGAAAGCTGAGGCGGAGAAAGAGGGCTGACGGGGCCTCGGCCCGGTTGTACGCTGGGGTCATGGCCACCACGGCCGAGGCACGGACGCTGAGGAACTTCGTCGGCGGCGCCTTCGTCGACGCCGCCACCGAGCAGACCCTCGAGGATCGCGACCCCGCGACGGGCCGCCTCGCGGCGCGCGTCCCCCTGTCGGGGGCGGCCGACGTCGACGCCGCGGTCCGCTCGGCGCGCCAGGCGCAGCCGGGATGGCGTGCCGTGCCACCCCAGGAGCGGGCGCGGGCCATGCTCGCGCTGCGCGACGAGCTGGTGGCGCACCGCGACGAGCTTGCCGCGCTCGTCACTGCCGACATGGGCAAGACGCTCGCCGACGCGGAAGGGGAGGTCGGCCGCGGGATCGAGTCCGTCGAGTCAGCTGCCGCGATCCCCCATCTCCTCAAGGGCGAGAACCTCGAGGGGGTCGCTTCGGGCCTCGACGTGGAGATGGTCCGACAGCCGGTCGGCGTCGTCGCCGCGATCACCCCCTTCAACTTCCCGACGATGATCCCGCTCTGGTTCCTGCCGTACGCGGTCGCCTGCGGCAACACCTTCATCCTGAAGCCGTCCGAGCGGGACCCGCGGCCCTCGGTGCGAATCTTCGAGCTGATCGCCGAGCGGGAGATCTTCCCGCCCGGCGTGGTGAACCTGGTCCACGGCGGCCGCGAGGCGGTCGAGGGAATCCTCGACCATCCTGGGGTCGACGCGATCTCGTTCGTCGGGCAGGCGACCACCGCCCAGCTGATCGCCACCCGCTCCGCCGAGACCGGCAAGCGGGTCCAGGCGCTCGGCGGCGCGAAGAACTCGATGATCGTCGCCGATGACGCCGACCTCGCCAAGAGCGTCCCGGCGATCATGGGATCGGCCTTCGGCGCCGCGGGCCAGCGCTGCCTCGCCGGGTCGGTCTGCGTGGTGGTCGGAGACGAGGCGAGGCAGGCCGAGGTTCGTGACGCGCTGCGAGAGGCCGCGGCCGGCCTCGCGGTCGGGGCCGGCGCCGATCCGGAAACGGACGTCTGCCCGATGGTCTCCCCCGAGGCGCGCGAGCGCGCCGAGGCCGCGGTCGCGAGAGCGGAGACCGAGGGAGCGGAGGTTCTCCTCGACGGCCGGATCGGCGGCGGCGAAGCCGGTGCGATGCTGGGGCCTACGCTGGTCGAGGTCTCGGACCCCGAGTCGGAGCTGGCGCGCGAGGAGATCTTCGGCCCCGTTCTCGCCCTCGTTTCGGCACCCGACCTGGACGCCGCGATCGAGTTCGCGAACGGATCGCGCTACGGCAACGCCGGCTCGATCTTCACGACCTCCGGCGCAGCGGCCCGCGCCTATCGCTGGGGAATCGAGGCCGGAATGCTCGGCGTCAACATCGGTGTCCCCGCCCCCGTCGCCTGGTTCCCCTTCTCGGGCTGGAAGGACTCGATCGACGGCGACCTGCACGCGAACGGCACCGACGCCGTCGACTTCTACACCCGGAAGAAGGTCGTCACCAGCCGCTGGTAGCCCGCGCCGGCTTCTACCCAGCCTCGATCTCGACCCGGGTGGGCAGCGGAAACAGGCTGAAGAACCGCTTCGCGGTCGTCCTGTCGCCCTCGAGCTTGACCCGGCCGGAGCGCACCCCTTCGGTCACTGAATCCTGCCCCCACAGCACCGCCGCGAGCGCCTCCTGCTCGGACTCGATCACGGCGTCGGGGTCCTTGGGCCGGCCGCGGGCGATCTCAATCGCACCATTCGCGACTCGGACCCTGAAGGGCTCCCCATCCAGCTGCAGCGCGTAGGTCGCATCGAGCCCCTTGGCGGCCGCCTGATCGAAGTCCGCCTTCAGCGCCAGCACCGTGGCATCCACGCTGCTCTTCAGTAGCTCCTCGTCGGCCAGGGGAGAGCGACTGCCCCAGCGCCCGAGCGCGATCACGATGTCCTCGAGCTCGCGGCCCCAATCGGTCAGCTCATATACCCAGGACCCAGCCGGAGGGTCGAGCTTCCGACGTTGCACGACGCCGGCCGCCTCCAGCTCACGCAGCCGCTGGGCAAGCACGTCCGGGCTCGCGCCGGGCGAGGCCCGAGCGCAGATCCGTGAACCGCTTCGGCCCGAGGATCAACTCGCGGACCACCAGCAGGGCCCACCGCTCGCCGATCAGGTCCAGGGCGTGGGCTGTCTTGCAGGCGTCTCCGTATGTGCGCATGGGTGCCATGGGATTGGATTCTAGCCTGAGTAGAAAAATCCTTCTAGCTAGTTGGTTTTTCCAATTATCTGATAGGATGCACCAACTCGATGATGGAGGACGCGAGATGAGTTCGAATTCGTACAGCCGCTGGACCCTGATCCTGGCCTCGGTCGCCTCGTTCATGGCCGCGCTCGACACGCTCGTCGTGTCCACGGCCCTGAGCACGATCCAGCTCGACCTCGGCGCCAGCGTCGAGCAGCTCGAGTGGACGATCAACGGCTACAACCTGAGCCTCGCCGTCTTCCTGATGACCGCTGCGGCCCTTGGCGACCGCTTCGGGCGAAGGCGGCTGTTCGCGGTTGGGCTCGTCCTCTTCTCGCTCGCCTCCGCCGCCTGCGCGCTCGCCCCCGATGTCGGCTCGCTGATCGCCGCCCGCGTCTTCCAGGGAGCCGGCGCCGCGCTCATCCTCAGCCTCTCGCTGGCGCTCGTCAGCGCGGCGTTCCCGCCCGAGCGTCGCGGCTCGGCGCTCGGCGTCTACTCGATGCTCACCGGTCTCGCGGTCGCTGGCGGTCCTGTGATCGGCGGCGCGATCGCGGAGGGGATCGCCTGGCAGTGGATCTTCTGGCTCAACGTGCCGATCGGTCTCGTCGCGATGCCGCTCGTCTTCGCCCGAGTCAGGGAGAGCTACGGCCCCGACAAGGGCGTCGATGTCCCGGGCCTGGCGCTGATCACCGCTGGAGCGTTCGGGATCGTGTGGGCGATGGTCCGCGGCAACGCCGCCGGCTGGGACAGCTTCGAGGTGCTCGCCTCCGGAGCTGCGGGCATCGGGCTGATCGCCGGCTTCGTCCTCTGGGAGCGCCGCGTGCCGGAGCCGATGCTGCCGATGCAGTACTTCCGCCTGCGCGGTTTCTCGGCGGGCAGCGCCGCCGCGTTCTTCGCGACCGCGTGCCTGTTCGGCGCCGTCTTCTTCTTCGCCCAGTTCCTCCAGGTCGGCCTCGGCAACGGACCGCTCGAGGCGGGGTTGATGCTCCTCACCTGGACCGGCACCCTGTTCGTGGTCGCGCCGATCGCGGGTGCTCTCGTCGACCGCTATCGGCGAGCGGCCGCTGCTCGCCGGTGGCCTCGCCCTGCAGGCGATCGGGATGGCGTGGGTCGCCCTGATCGCCGACCCGAACCTTCCCTACATCGAGCTGGTCCCGCCCCTGGTGATCGCGGGGGTCGGCGTCTCGATGAACTTCCCCGCGGCGCAGAACGCGGTCGTGGGCGCGGTCCCCGCGGAGGGGATCGGGAAGGCGTCGGGCACCAACATGACCATGCGTGAGCTCGGCGGCGTCTTCGGAATCGCGCGTCCTCGTCGCCGTCTTCGCGAGCGCCGGGAGCTACGCGTCGCCGCAGGACTTCGTCGACGGCTTCGCCCCCGCCATCGCGGTCGGCGCGGGCCTCTCCGTGCTCGGCGCCCTGGCCGGCCTCGCGGTCCCTGGGCGCCGGGGGGCTCCCGCGCAGGCCGTTCCCGCGATCGGGGGTGAGGGCGCCTAGCGCCCGCCCCACCGCGGGGCGCAGTGGGACGTGTCACCCTCGCCGGGGCTGATGATCGGCGCAACGGAGCTACGCGACCTGTGCATGGCCTTCCCGGGATCGTCCGAGACCTTCCCCTTCGGTCCGAACACATCGGTGTTCAAGGTCGCCGGCAAGATGTTTGCCCTCTCCCAGCTCGCCGAGCATCCGCTCCGCGTGAGCCTCAAGTGCGAGCCGCAACTCGCCGAGCAGCTGCGTGAGACACACTCGGCCGTGCTCCCCGGCTATCACCTGAACAAGCGGCATTGGAACACCGTGATCATCGACGGCTCCATTCCCGAGCAGATGATCGAGGAGATGATCGAGGACTCCTACGACCTTGTCGTGAGCAAGCTGCCGATGTCCCGTCGCCGAGCCCTGAATTGGGAACCGGACCAGGCGTAGTTCCAGCCCGCTGCGGCTAGGACCCGGGACGACACGGTCGAGACCCGCCGGTCGTCACCGCGGCGGTGTCGCGGCAGGCTGGAAGAGCTCGATCGGGTTCCCGGAGGGGTCGTCGATGAGGATCTGCCGCCCGCCCGGCCCACTCACGATGTCGTTGCGAAACCGAAGGCCGCCCGCCCGCAGGCGCTCGACCTCGGCCGCGATGTCCTCGACG
>CAWEGM010000013.1:0-311014 GCA_963808565.1 uncultured Solirubrobacterales bacterium | reverse complement strand
GTGGGCGGCTCCCGCAGGCGTCGAGATGAATGTCCGCACGATCGGCAGCATCCGGGTGAAGAAGACGGTGACCGGGCCGTACTTCTCGAACCAGCCCTCAACCCGCTCCATCTGCTTCGGGCTGACGTGAAAGATGTGATGGCGCTCCAGCAGCTCCTCGCGGCCCCAGTAGCCGATCGCGTAGCCGCACCATGATCCGACCACGTTGCCCAGAACGCCGGCCGCCGTGATCCCGAAGAGGGTCAGGTCGCCCTCGTCGACCTTGAAGCCGGCGAACAACATCGTCGCCTCGCTCGGCATCGGGATGTTGGCGCTCTCCACGAGCATGAGCAGGAAGATCCCGACATAGCCGATTTCCCCGATCACGTCGACGCAGAAGTCGACGAGCGGGTCCACGATGAAATCCGTCATGAGCGCGGCATAGTAGGGGGCACGAGAGCGCCGATGGCGTGCGGCATCCGCGCGTGCGTCCTGCTCCAATCATCCCTCTAGACTCGCGGGTCGCGTGGAGCGGCTGACCAATCCCGTCTACAGGCACCGCCTGTTCCAGATCGCCGTCGACGCAGTCCTGATCGCACTGGCCTTCTATCTCGCGTTCAGGCTGCGATTCCTCGACGCACCTGGTGGGATCCCCGACCGATATCAGACGATGCTGGTGCAGTCGATCGGGTTCGTCGTTGCCGGCACGATCGTCATCTTCTACGTCTTCGGCCTGTACGAGAAGTGGTGGCGGTACTTCCGGCTGCCGGACATGATCGCCGTGCTCCGCGCAAGCGCCGTCGCCACGGCGATCCTCGCGATCACCTTCCTGCTCCTGAAGCCGTTCGACGACCAGATCCCGCGCTCGGTCGTCGTCATGGACTTCCTGCTCACGGTCTTCCTCGTGGGTGGCGCCCGGCTGCTGGTCAGAATGGTCCTGGTCGAGCGGATCGCCCGGCGGGACGCCGTTCGCGGCGCCCGCGAGGTCCTCGTCGTGGGAGCGGGGTCCGGGGGGCAGATGGTGGTTCGCGAGCTGCAGCTCAACCCCAATCTCGGGGCGCGCGCGATCGGGTTCCTGGACGACGACCCGCGCAAGCGCGGCATGCGGCTGCACGGCACCAACGTTCTCGGCGGGACCGACGAGATCGGCGACATCCTGGACGAGCTGAGCCCGAGCGAGGTCGTGATCGCGATTCCATCCGCGCCGGGCGAGCTCCGCGGCCGCGTCGTCACTGCCTGCCGGGAGCGCGACGTGCCGGTCCGGACCCTGCCCACCGTGTTCGAGCTGCTGCGCGGCGGCGTTCAGCTCACCCGCCAGCTCCGTGAGGTGCAGGTCGAGGACGTTCTCGGCCGCGAGCCGATCGTGATGGAGTTGAATCGGGTCGGCGCGTACATGCAGGACAAGGTCGTCGTCGTCACCGGCGCGGGCGGCTCGATCGGCTCGGAGCTCGTTCGCCAGATCGCCAGGGTCCGGCCGAAGCTGCTGGTGATGCTCGACCACGCCGAGGACAACCTCTTCCAGATCGATCGCGAGATGATCGAGGAGCGGCACTTCACCCGGGTCGAGTCGGTCCTCGCCGACTGCAAGGAGCCCGCCCGGATGCTCGAGGTGATGCAGCGGTTCGCGCCCGACGTCGTCTTCCACGCCGCCGCCTATAAGCACGTTCCGCTGATGGAGGCGAACCCGCTCGAGGCGGTCCGTAACAACGCGATCGCCACGCGCGTAACGGCCGAGACGGCCGTCGCCTCCGGCTGCGAGCGCTTCGTTCTTGTCTCGACCGACAAGGCCGTGAACCCGCGCACGGTGATGGGAGCGTCGAAGGCGATGGCCGAGTGGATCGTCGAGTCGGCCGGTCGCCGCCACCCGCAGACGCGATTCGTCACGGTCCGGTTCGGCAACGTCCTGGCCTCGTCCGGCAGCGTCGTGCCGATCTTCCGCAGCCAGATCGAGCGCGGCGGGCCGGTGACCGTCACGGACCCCGAGATGACCAGGTACTTCATGACCATCCCCGAGGCGGTCCAGCTCGTCATCCGCGCGGGGGACCTGGGCGGGACGAGCGGCGAGGTCTTCGTCCTCGAGATGGGGGAGCCGGTCAAGATCGTCGACCTCGCGACGAACATGATTCGCCTGGCCGGCTACGAGCCCGAGGTGGACATCGCGATCGAGTTCGTCGGCAGGCGGCCGGGCGAGAAGCTCCAGGAGGAGCTCTTCAACTCCGACGAGCGGCCTCAGCCGACCGCCTCCGACAAGATCCTTCGCGCGGTCCGTCGGGCGGCGCTGGATCCTGAGTGGGTGACGGGCACTGTGGAGCGCCTCGAGCAGCTGGTCCGAGAGGGGGACGAGGCGAGTCTCGCGGAGCAGACGGTCGAGCTCGTGTCGAAGCGCGGCGGCGAGGGCGCGAGGTCGCTCCGATAGGAACAAGCGGTCGGCGACGACGGCCCCTTAACCTACCCGCCGCGGCTCATGGAACTCCTGAAGGAAGTTGGCGCGATTGCGGGGATAGTCTCGTTCCTGGGGCTCGCCCTGCTCTGCCTTCTCTACTTCGCCCAGGCACGCGACGTTCGCCGCCTGCGCGAGAGCGCGAGCTTCCTGGTCGAGGGCGACGGCGAGTCGGTCTCCCAGGCTGACCGCACCGCCGCGGCGGTTGCGGCGAAGGAGCCGGAGAAGGCCGCAGCAGCAGCGGCCGCCACCGCCCCAACGGAGGCGGAGGCATTCCGGCGGGCCGAGCTGGCGAGGCAGGCGGCAGAGCGCAGGCGGCGTTTCGAGCAGCGTCGCCGCAGCCCCGGCGAGGGCCGGGGGCGGCCCGGCTGGCTTTCCGATCGCAGCTCGATGGTCGTGGTCGTCGTCGGCGCCATCCTCCTGCTGGCGGGGATCGGGTTCGGGGTGACCCGGATCCTCGACGACGGTGGCGGCGACGGCGGCGAGAAGGTGGCGGGCAGCGGGAAGGGTCCATGCCCGCCGAGTCAGACCCGCGTCGCCGTCCTCAACGGCACCGCGACCGCCGGCCTCGCGGCCAATTTCGCCGGTCCGCTGAAGCAGAACGGCTACAAGACCGGACCAATCGGCAACACGGAGTCGCCGATCGCAACCAGCGTCGTGATGTTCGATCCGCAGACCGGCACGGAATGCGGGCCAGGGGTCTCCAGTGTCGTCGGGATCCAGAAGGTGCAGCCGATGAGCCCGGAGATTCAGAGCCTCTCGGAAGGTGACCCCGTCGCCGTGGTCCTCGGGGAGGACCAGGCGGGGGCGGGCACCACGACCGACTCGGGAATCTGACGCCTTCCAGATCCACCCCCGGGCTGATCGCGGCGCTCGTGGTCGCGGTGCTCGTCGCGGGGACGGTGACGGCGATGCTCCTCACGCAGAAGGCGCGGGAGGAGGGGCCGGTTGCCTACAGCATCACCCTGAAGACCAAGCCCGGTCGCTACCGGCCGTGCTTCCGAATGACCCGTGACGACACGGTTGACGTGGCGATCGTCGATGCCGGCGGACGTGTGATCAAGATGCTCGCGGACGACCAGCCATTGCGGGGAGATGAGACCGCGCACTGCTTCGACTGGGACGGCCGCGGCGACAACGGCGAGTTCCCGCCCGCCGGCCGCTATCGCCTCAGGCTGACGCTCGAGGACGCCGACCGTATCGCCACCTCGGGCGAGCGGCTCAGAATCCAGGCTGGGGGACCCCCCGCATGAGCGAGACCCTCGAGATCGCCGGCTGCATCGCCGCCACGGTCGCCGTCGCGGTGGCCCTGCTTTCCGGCGATCGGCGGCTTCGCGCGGCGGGGCTCGTACTTGCGCTCGGCATCGCCCTGGCGCTCGTCCTCGGAGAGGGGTGGGACGAGCTCGCCGATCTGCGCGACCGCCCCGCCGCATTCGCGGCGGCAACGGCCGGAGCGATCGTGGTCCTCGTCGTGCTGGCGGCGATCCTGCTCCGCTGGCCCGTGCTGCTGCCACTCGCGCTGCTCGCGGCCCTTCCCTTCCGGATTCCGATCGGGGTCGGCGGCGGGGACGACGTGAATCTGCTGGTGCCGCTTTATGTCGTCCTGGGCGCCGGCGTCCTCGCCGAGGCGGTCGCGTCGTTTCGTGCGGACGGGCAGGTCCGGATTCCGCGGCCGCTGGCGCTCGCGCTCCTCGCCGCGGTCGCCGCCTACGCGGTGCAGGTGAGCTACTCCAACGACGTAGGCTTCGCCACTCGCAACGTCGCGTTCTTCCTGATCCCGTTCGCGGTCATGTTCTCGCTGCTCGCCGAGGTCCGCTGGACGCCCCGGCTGCTGATGCTCGCCTTTGCCGTCGTAATCGGCGAATCGCTCCTGTTCGCGGCGATCGGGCTCGGCCAGCACATCGTGGGCGAGATCTTCTGGAACGACGCGCTGGAGATGTCGAACGACTTCCACTTCTACCTGCGAGTGAACTCGCTGTTCTGGGACCCGAACATCTACGGCCGTTATCTGGCGATGGCGATCGTTCTCGCCCTCGGCGTCCTGGTCTGGCTCCGCGAGCCTCGGCGGGCTCTGGCGGTGGCGGTGGCGATCGCCGTGCTGTTCGCCGGCCTCTGTGTCGCCTTCTCGCAGTCGAGCTTCATCTCCCTGCTCGCGGGCATCACGGTCCTCGCTGCCCTCCGCTGGAGCCTCCTGTGGACCGCCATCGTCTCCCCGCTGGTGGCGGCGGTTGCCCTCTTCGGCCTGCTCTCGGTGGACGGAGGGCGTGATTCCGAGCAGTCGAAGATCGCGGACGAGGGGCGGGGCACGCTGATCTCCGTCGGCATCGACCTCGCGCAGGAGCGACCGATCTACGGGCACGGGTCCGGGTCCTTCCCCGAGGCGTTCGCCGAGGAGGAGGACGTGAAGAAGGGCGAGAACACCGTCTCTCACAACGAGCCGGTCACGGTCGCGGCCGAGCAGGGAACGATCGGGCTGCTCTTCTATGTCGGCCTGCTCGCCGTGGCCCTCTGGACCCTGCTCTCCGGAATGCGCCGGCTCGCGCCCGGCTTCCATGGTATGGCGCCCTCCGAAGGGGAGGAGCTTGCCCTGCTCGCGGCCAGGATCGCGATCGCGGCGGCCTTCGCTGGGCTGCTCGTGCACACGATCGGCTATGCCGGCTACCTGACCGACCCCCTGACCTGGGCGCTGCTCGCGATCGGGGGCGCGCTCGCCGTGCAGACCGGGAACGCCCCGACGCTGCCGTCCCCGCTGTCAAAGAGCATTTGACCTATGACCGGCTACCTGCGCCGGCTTGCGACCACCGGGGCCGCCTACACGGCCTCGAGCGTGATCTCGAAGTTGATCGCGGTCGCGCTGCTGCCGCTCTACACGGCCTACCTGACACCGGCCGACTACGGCGCCGCGGAGGTGCTCGTGACAGGCGTGATCGCCGCCAGCATCGTGATCCGCCTGGGGATCATCGAGGCGCTGCTCCGCTTCTACTACGAGGCCGGCGAGGACCCCGACGAAGTGGTAAAGACGTCGTTCGCGTCGCTGTTCTGGACCACAACGGCCGGAATGGCGATCGCGCTTCCCTTCGCTGGGCCGATCTCGGAGCTCCTCCTCGATCACTCGGACCCGGGGCTCGTCCGGATCGCGATCTTCGGCCTCTGGGTGTTCACGATGTTCGAGTTTCTCCTCACGCTGTTCCGGCTCGACGAGCGCGCGCGGGCATTCTTCGCTTTCACCGTCAGCAACGTCCTGGTCACGATCCCGGTCACCGTCTGGCTGGTCGTCGGCGAGGATGAGGGGGCCCGCGGGCTGCTCCTCGGCCAGTACGCGACCGGCGCGGCCTTCCTGGCGCTGCTGCTGCTGGCACAGCGACGGCGGATCGCCCTGATCCCCGACTGGGCGCTGCTGCGGCGCCTGATCAGGTTCGGCCTGCCGACGATGCCCGCCGAGCTCTCCCTCTATTCGCTCAACTTCATCGACCGCGTCCTCGTGGTCCGCCTCGTCGGTCTCGCCGACGCCGGCCTCTACAGCCTCTCCGTCAAGTTCGCGCAGGCGGTGAACGTGCTCGTGAAGGGGTTCCAGCTCGCATGGCCGCCGCTCGCGTACTCGATCCGCGACGACGACGAGGCCCGGCGAGCGTATGCGGTGATCGTCACCTGGTTCGTCTCGGTGACCACCTTCGTTGTCGCAGGGATGTGGCTGTTCTCGCGGTGGATCGTTCGCGCCCTCGCCGCGCCGGAGTTCTTCGAGTCCTACAAGACGATCGGCCTCGTCTCCACGGGGGTGATGCTCTACGCCCTATATCTCGTCCTCGTCGTGGTCCTCGGCCGCACCGGCCGCACCGAGTTCAACTTCCCGGCGACCGCGGCTGGAACCGTCACCAACATCGGACTGAACCTCCTTCTCCTGCCCTCGATGGGGATCGTCGGCGCCGGGATCTCGCTGGTCGCGTCGTACGCCGTGGTTCTCGTCCTGATGTATGTCTTCACCCAACGGCTCTTCCCGGTCCCTTACGAGTGGGGAAGGCTCGCCCAGGCACTGGGGCTCGCTGCGATCCTCGTGTCCGCAGGAGAGCTGCTGCTGCCGACCTCCGGAGCCGACGGTCTTGCCGGGCGGGTTGCCCTCTGGCTCGCGTATCCGCTCCTGCTGTGGGCCACCGGCTTCTTGAACGAGGAGGAGCGCCGCGCGGCCCGTCAGCTGCTCGATCCCTCGGCTGCGATGGCCCGCCTCCGCGCCCTGCGCGATACACCCCCGGAGGAGCTCCCCGAGGAGCCAGCGGGTCGCGGGCCTCGGCTCACCCGCGAGACGCTCGAGGCCGAGCAGCGCGACGAGGACGCGATCCGCTAGACGGCTCGATCGGCGGCGGCACGCTCGAGCACCTCGGCCATTCGCGCCGCCTGACGCCTGACGTCGTGGGCTGCGGCGGCCTCGCGAGCCGCCTTGTTTGGGGTCGGCATCGACGCCGCCAGCTCGAGCGCGGCGGCCAGTCCCCCCGTGTCCTCGGGGTCGACGAGGACCCCCGCTTCCGGCGTCACGAACTCCAGCGGACCGCCGACGGTGGTCGCGACAACCGTTCGCTCCATCGCCATTCCCTCGAGGGTCGCCTGCCCGAATGGCTCTTTCAGGGAGGGCTGGCAGAGGACCTCGGAGGCCGCCACCCAGGCCGGGACGTCGGACTGCGGCACCCGCCCGGTCACCAGCACGCCGGCCCTGCCCTCCAGGGCTCCGCGCAGGGGTCCATCACCGACGAAGGCGAGCCGTCCGCGGCCGAGCAATGCGAAGGCATCCGCGAGCCGGAGCACGTTCTTTCGCTCGATCAGCGAGCCGAGGCACAGAAACGCCGGTCCCTCGCCGTCCCAGCCGACTTCGCTGCGCGCCTCTGCCCGCGGCCGCGGCGAGAACGCGTCGAGGTCGACGCCGCAATCCGCGATCGTGATCTTCGCGTCAGGCAGAGGGATCCTCTCGGTGAGGCGGTCGGCGAGCCAGCGCGAGTTCGAGATGACCGCCGCCGAGCGTCGCAGCACCCACGAGGTGGCGCGAGTGATGCCGGGGACGGCGTCCAGGTTGGCGACGTCCTGCCCGTGAGCCATCACCACCAGCGGCGCGTCCGCGGCCCTCGCGGCGAGCGCCCCCGCCGCCCCCGCAGGGAAGAGGAAGTGCGCGAAGACGACGTCAGGGCGGGCGCTCTTCGCCCGGATGCGGGCGTCGCGGGCGAGCCGGAGGTACTTCGTCTTGGCCCCCCCGCGACGGCTGATCGCGGCGACGTCGACCTCGTTGCCGAGTGCCTCTAGCTCTCGGGTCAGCGGGACGAGGAAGCTGCCGAGGTCCGGGTTTTCCGGGCTGGGCCACATCTGCGTAACGAGGAGGATCCTCACTGGGCCGGCGACCTTAGAGCGGTTGTAGGACTCCGCGGCCTCGCGGATCCCCTCCCCGCGGCCCGGGAGGAGCGCCTGCCGGGCGTGCAGCCAATAGCGGCGCGCGGAGTGCCCGGGGAGGAAGAGCGCCCCGATTGTGCGGAGGAGGTAGGGGAATGCCAGCAGCGGGCGCTGGATCAGCGCCGCCGCTGCGCCGGCGTGCTTTCGCAGATAGCGGTCGCGGTTCCGGTGGTACTCGACGATACGACGCTTGGAGCCGCTCGCGTCCTGGGCCATCTGGTCGTGGTGTGTGGCCTCGGCCGTGGGGACGTAGAGGATCCGCCAGCCCGCGTCACGCAGCCGCTTGCAGAAATCCGTCTCGTCGGAGTAGACGAAGAAATCGGGGTCGAGCCAGCCGACCTGCTCCGCCGCCTCCCGGCGTACCAGCATCGCGCTGGATTGAACCCACCCGACCTCCCGGGTGTCGGCCCCGCCGCTCTCGACCGTGAACCGGCGGTGGAGAAAGACCGCTCCCGCCAGGGCGGTTGCGATCCCAGGCAGCCGCCAGGCGCACGGGACGCGCGTCCCGTCGGGGGAGATCAGCTGAGCTCCCGCGGCGGCCGCCCCGGGATCCCGTCGCAGCGCCTCGAGCAGGGCCTCGACAGCGCCGGCGCGAAGCTCGGAGTCCTCGTTCAGGAGCACGCAGAACTCGCCGCTCGCCTCCTGCAGGAGCCGGCTGTCGTTCTCGGCCTTCCCGGCGCGGCGCTCCAGCGCGATCAGGCGGATGCCTCCGTCCGTGGATAGCACCGCCTCCGCCGAGCCGTCCTCGGAGGCGTTGTCCAGGACGAGCACCTCGCGCTCGATTCCGGGCGGCGAGGTGCGCTCGATCGCATCGAGGCACGCGAGCAGATGGTCTCGCCCGTTGGTGTTGACCACGCAATAGGAGAGCAGCACGGCGACAATGCTCGCCCATGCGGGTGCATCTCGTCGATCCGGCGGCCTACACGCCGCCATACGACCACGCTCTGGCGGGTGCGCTCGCACGGGCCGGCACGACGGTCGAGCTGATCACCTGCCGGTTCCCGCATGGCTCCGTCCCCCACCAGCATCAAACGGGTGGCCCCTCCAACACAGGACGGGTTGCTCCTGAACGGAGCACCCTCGCATCTGCGGGGCCCCCTCGCACCTATGAAGTGCGGGAGCTCTTCTACCGCCATGGCTCCCGCCCAGGCCTGCGCCCGCGGCAGCGGCGCCTGATCCGCGCCGCCGAGCACGTGCCGGACATGCTCCGCTACCGGCGCGAAGCCGATCGGGCGGACATCGTCCACTACCAGTGGCTGCCCGTTCCCGGGCTCGATCGCCGCCTTCTGGTCGAGCGCCGGCCGCGGGTCTACACGATGCACTGGCGGCTTCCCGACGAAGGAACCCGGATCGGACGCGACCTCGCCCGTCTGCTCGCGGAAATGGACGCAGTGGTGGTTCACACGGCCCACGGGGCACAGCGGCTCGAGAGCGACTTCGGCGTGGCGCGGGAGCGGCTCCGGCTGATCCCGCATGGCGCCCTCGACTATCTCACGAGGCAGCCCAACGAGGTCCCGCTGCCCGAGGAGCTGCGGTCCGTGAAGGGACCCGTGATCCTCTCGTTCGGCCTCATCCGCCCCTACAAGGGGACCGATGTGCTGCTGGAGGCGTTCCGCGGGGTCGAGGGCGCGGAGCTGTGGATCGTCGGAGCTCCGAGAATGCCGATGGGCCCGCTGCGCGAGCTTGCGGCGCGGGCGCCGGGGCGCGTTCGGTTCGTCGAGCGGTTCGTCGACGACCCCGAGGTCCCGGCGTTCATGCGGCGCGCGGACATCGTCGCTCTCCCATATCGGAACATCGAGCAGTCCGGCGTCCTCTACACCGCCCTCGCCTTCGGCCGGCCGCTCGTGCTGAGCTCGGTTGGCGGCTTTCCCGAGATCGCCGAGCATGGCGCCGCGCGGCTCGTGCCGCCCGAGGACCCGGCCGCGCTCGCCGGTGCACTGAACGACCTGATCGCCGACCCGGCTGGCCGTCTCTCCCTCGGCGCGGCGGCGGAGGAGGGTGCCCGCACGCGGTACTCGTGGGACGGCATCGCCCGGCAGACGATCGAACTGTACGGAGAGCTCCTGAGCCGACCGCGATGAACCTTCCCCGCCGATAATCCCCTGCTATGACCCTGGAAATCGTCTTCTGGACCGCGGTCGGCCTGATCGTCTTCGCCCACCTCGGCTACCCGCTTCTGCTCGGCGCGCTGGTCGCCCTCTTCGGCGAGGGCGAAACGACGCCCGACCTCGACGGCGAGCCGCCCACGGTCAGCCTGATCATTCCTGCCTACGACGAGGAGGCGGTGATCGAGCGGAAGCTGGCCAACGCCCGGGCGCTCGACTACCCGGCGGATCGCCTGCAGGTGATTGTCGTCTCCGACGGATCGACCGATCGCACCGCGGAGCTGGCCCGCGCCGCCGGTGCCGATCTGGTCCTCGAGCTTCCCCGCGGGGGAAAGGTCGCAGCGCTCAACGCAGCGGTCAGGGAGGCAGCCAGTGCCATCGTGGCCTTCTCGGACGCGAACAGCTTCTGGCGCTCCGACGCGCTCCGCCGGCTCGTCGCCCGGTTCGCAGACGAGCGGGTCGGATACGCCTGTGGGCAGGTCCGCTTCGTGGGCGGCGAGGGAGGGAACCAGGAGGGTCTCTACTGGCGCTATGAGATGGCCGTGCGCGGGATGGAGTCCAGGCTCGCCGGGATCACCGCGGGCAACGGCGGCATCTACGCGGTCCGCCGAGAGGCCTACATCGACCTCGACCCCAGCCGCGGACAGGACATCGGGTTCCCGTTCGAGCTCACCAAGCGCGGCTGGCGTGCGGTGTATGAGCCCAGCGCGATGGCCGAGGAGAAGATGGCGCCCACGGTCGAGGGGGAGTTTCGCCGGAAGCGGCGGATGATGTGGGGGCTCTGGGACGTGATGCTGAAGTGGGGAATGCTCGATCCGCGCGGCTACGGGCCTGGATACGCGCTTGAGATCTACTCGCACCGGCTGCTGCGGTACCTCACCCCATGGCTCCATCTGGTCGCCTTCGGCACCAACCTGGCGCTGCTTTCCGAGGGCCCGGTCTACCTCGTCACGTTGGCGCTGCAGTTGGCCCTGCTGGTGAGCGCCCTGCTGGGGCGGTACCTGTCCGCGTTGCCGTTTCGCGTGTCCTACTACTACGTCACCGTGACCGCCTCGATCGCCGTCGGGCTCTGGGACCGCCTACGCGCGGGCGCGGTCCCGATCGGCTGGGAGAAGGTCGAGGGCACCCGGTGACCCCGCCTCCGAAGGGACTGCCTCGTGCAGCCGACCTCGTGATCGCTGTTCTCGGCCTGATCATCGTCTCGCCCCTGCTGCTCGTCGTGGCGATCGCGATCAAGCTGGAGTCGCGGGGCCCGGTGGTTTACCGGCAGCCGAGGGTCGGCAAGAACGGCGATGTGTTCGAGCTGCTCAAGCTGCGCACCATGCGCCAGGGGGCGGATCCGGTCGGGGTCGGCACCGCGGTGACGGCCGGCGATCCGCGCGTCACGCGTGTTGGGCGGCTTCTGCGGCGGTTCTCGCTCGACGAGCTGCCGAACCTGATCAACGTCCTCCGTGGCCAGATGCGGATCGTCGGACCCCGGGCGACCCTGCCGGCCCAGGTCGACCTGTACACGTCGAGGCAGCGCCGCCGCCTCGACCTCCGTCCGGGCGTCACGGGCTGGGCCCAGATCCATGGCCGCGCGGGTATCCCGTGGGAGGAGAGGATCGAGCTCGACGTCTGGTACGTCGAGAACCGCTCGGTCCAGCTCGACCTGAAGATCCTCGCGCGAACGCCGCTCGCACTCCTTCGCGGCGCTGGAGTCAGCGCCGCCGACGAGTTCGGGGGCTCCTCTCCGGACTCGCCGCTTCGCCAGGCCGCGGAGGGTGAGAGCTCGGCCTCGCGCTCGGGGGACGGCTAGGGTCCCCGCGCGATGGCACGCGGCATATCACTGAGGGACTTCAGGCCCGAGGACGCGAAGGCGGTCCACCGCTGGTTCAACAGCCCGGCGGCCACCGCGAACCTGCTCGAGCACCGAGAGTCGTTCAGCGAAGAGGACGCGGGGCGCTGGGTCGAGCGCGCGATCGAACAGGCGAACGACCCGAGCTCGGAGGACCGCAAGTGGGCGGTCGCGGTCGACGGAATCGAGGAGGCCGTCGGCTATACGGCGCTCTACGGGCTCCGCCGGCAGACCGCGCCGGAGCTGGGCGCGATCATGGGCGACGAGCGAATTCGCGGCAAGGGCGTCGGCCGGGAGGCCGAGCGCCTCACCAACCGGAAGGCCTACGAGGAGTTCGGGGCCCACAAGGTCTACGGCCGGATCCCGGCGGCGAACGAGGCGGCGAAGAAGGCCGTGATCTACAACGGCTGGAAGCAGGAGGGCGTCCTTCGCAGGCACGTGCGCCACGGCGACGACCTGGTCGATGTGGAGGTCTGGGGTGGCTTCCCGGAGGACCAGCCCGAGCCGCCCGAGGAGTGAGGGCCGGACCGCAGTGAAGGCCCGGTTGATCGAGGACGGCGCCGCGGCCGCCTCGGACAAGGTCCAGTTCTTCCGATCGCCGGCGTTCCTGGCGGCCGAGGAAGCGACGCACACCCTCGAGATCGGGAAGCTGAGGATCCCGCTGGTCGTTCGCCCGATCGAGGGTGGGGCCGAGCGTGACGCAATCTCCCCATATGGCTATCCCGGGGCGTCAGAGGCGTCGTCCTCTCCCGCGGACCCGAATCGGATCGACTGGTCCGAAACCGGCTTGGTGAGCGTCTTCATCCGCGACCGGATCGGCGACGAAGCCTGCCTCGCCGGCGGAACCGTGCGCTCCATGGTTCAGATCGCCGACGGTGCCGGCGGAATCAGGAAGCGGCTTCGTGAGCAGATCCGCAGGAATGAGCGCCGCGGATGGAACGTGCGCGCGACAGCCGGCCCCGATGCGAGCGCGGGCGAGAGAAGCGCGTTCGAGCGCGCGTACGGGGAGACGATGGCCCGGACCGGGGCGGCGGAGCGATACCTGTACCCGAGCGAGTACTTCGAGCGGCTCCTCTCAGGGGCCAACAGCTGGCTGATGCTCGCGAAGCAGGACGAGGACGCCGAGCCGGCGGCGGCGGCGATCGCGGTGGCCAGTGACGGCTACCTGCATTACTACCTGGGCGGGACGGCCGACCGAGCGCTGTCGGACTCGCCGATGAAGAACCTGTTCGCGGCGATGATCTCGCTGGGGGACGAGCTGGAACTGCCGGTGAACCTCGGCGGCGGCGTCAGGCCGGGCGACTCGCTGGACGAGTTCAAGCGGGGGTTCTCGACCGAGGAGGCGGCATTCCGGACTCACGAGCTGATCTGCGACGGCCCGGCCTACGAACGACTGTCCGAGGGCGCGGAGGCGCCGGAGGGGTTCTTCCCCGCCTACCGCGCCTGAGGTGCGGTGCGAATCCTGCGCTTCTTGCAGCGCTTGCCCTTCGCCTTGAGCTTGGCGCAGTTGCGTTTCGCATAGCGCTTGATCCGCTTCTGCACCGCGTGCTGGATCTGCGGGATCAGGGGGATCATCTGGCCGCCGGGACAGGCCGTGTTCCCGAGCGTCGTGTGTCCGATGATCCGGGGGACGGTGATGACGGTCCCGGCGGGATGGCGATTCTCCGATCCACCGCCAGAGGTCAGCCGCACCGAGGCCGTCACCGGGTAGGCGCGGTTCACGCCCATCTTCCAGGCGAGGTACTGGATGATCGAGCGCTGGGCCTCGGGGGTCGGGATCTCGGTCGTGTGGTCTCCGATCGAGGCGATCGAGGTTGTCTGCGAGTTGAAGCCCTGGGCCTGCGCACCGACGACGGGCTGCTTCAAGCCGCCGGCTCGACCCTCGTAGAGCGTCCCGTAGCGGTCGACGAGCGCGTTGTAGCCCATGTCATTCCAGCCGTTGCCGAAGACGTGGAAGCGGCAGATCCCGAGGACGATCCCCGCGGCCTCCGCGGGCGCGTAGTCGTTGGCGTTCACCGTGTGATGGATGACGGCGGCGCTGACCGTGCCGTACTCGGCCGGACCGCGCGGCGGACAACCGCCATTGGGCAGATCGGCGCCCCATGCGGCGCGGGTCACCACCGGGGGCTTCGGCGCTAGCGCCTGGGCGATGGGGGTGGAGGCGATCGAGATGAATGCCGAGTTGATCGACTCGCGTGCCGCGTGGAGCAGCCTGCTGCCGATCCCGCCCGCGGTGCCGGACACGTTCACGAAGTGAAGCTCTCCGCGAGGGCGGAAGGGAGCGCGGACCTGGACGTCGTCCGCCCCGGCGACGTAAACCGGCGTGGCGTCCTCCTGCTCGGTCCACTCGCTCCAGTCTCCGCCGTCATCGCGAACCCGGATCTGCAACGTGCGCGATTCACGCGCAATGCCGACGAGGTCGAACTCGTGTGGCGCCTCGATCGCCGGCGAGATCCACCGCGGCGGCGGTTCCTTCGGCTCCTCCTCTCGCGCCGTTGCCACCACGGTCGGCGACAGCCTCTTCGCCGCCGGCAGGGTGCGCTCGAAGTCGACCGCCCCGGGCATGTAGGGGCGCAGGGACAGAGCCGGCGCCGCCACCCAGGCGAGCGCGCCCAGCAGGGCGAGGGACAGCGTCACGAGCAGCCTTGTGCGCATGCTCCTTCGGGAACACATGAGGTTCCCCTGGGTTTCTGCGCCCAGTCCCGCTTTCCCGGGGCTGCAGGCACTCTCGCAGCCCCGAAGCCCTAGTCGACGCTGATCGGGATGCCCTGCTCGGGCCCGTTGCCGAGGTAGGTGTCCCGGAAGTTGCGGACGACGTCGAGGACGGTCTCGTCGTAGGTCGGGCAGAGCGCCTCGTTGGTCCAACTGGTGACGGCGACGTTGTAGGGCATGGTCGGGTCGGGGAACATCAGCATCCCGTCCGGCTCCTCGTCGAAGACCCCTTTCAGAGCGAGCTGCTGATCCTCGGGAAGGTCCGGCTTGTAGTGGATCAGGACCCGGCCGTGCTCCATCGCGTGGACCTGGTTGCGGATGTTCGGTTTCTTGCTCGTGTCGTCGGTGACGGGCGTGATGTAGGCGCCGTCGGAGATCGGAACGGGATTGTGGTTGCCGGATGTGGGCGGATTGGTGTCGTACTGCACCGGTTCGCTGTCAGGCACGTGCGTGTTGCCCTCGTCCGGGAGGCCGAGCTTGAGCTCGCAGTTCGCCTGCTTCGCCGACTCCTCGAGGTCCCCGAGCTGGATCGGCGGCGGGGCGGTTCCCTCGCGGCAGTCGGGCTCGAGCCCGGTGAAGCTGCCGGTGTTCTGGATGTGGGCGTTGTCGCAGGCGTTCGCCGCGGCGCTGTCCCCACCGCCTCCGCTGGCGATCACCACCACGAGGCCGGCGAGGACCGCGGCTGCGAGCAGCCCCGCGACGACGTAGCCGGCCATCAGGCGCCGGCGGGCCGACGATGACGCACTTCGCTCCGCGGCCAACCGCTCAGCGCGAAGCCGCTCCTTCTCTTCCCTGCGACTGGACATCGGGCGGGGAGGCTAGCGGAGCTTCCTCAAGCCTCGCTTAGAGCGGCCTCGCCCACGGGATCGTCCTGCCACACGTCGTCGAGGAAGCCGGCGAGCTCGTCATCCAGGCGCTCGGGGCTCGTCCGCCATTCGAGGATCGAGTTCGCCTCGATCAGGCGGGAGTTCGATAGCTCCTCCGCAAGCATCCCAGAGTCCGAGAAGGGGTGGAGTGGGTCCGCGTGGTGCCCGATCACGAGGGCGGGCTGTGTCATGTCGACTCGGAACTGCCGGTGTGGCCCCGAGGACCCGAGGAGGAGGCCCTCGAGCACCGCGAGGGACGGCTCCGGGTCCTGGCGTACGAGGTCGAGGCCCAGGTCGATCAGCGGATTGGTTCGCGGGATCCGCCGCGCTCGCGAGGCGAGGAACCTCAGCACGGGCGTCCCGAATCGCAGGCCGAGCATGATCGGGGTGAAGATCACCGCCATGGCGAGCAGCGCGTTGTCCAGCACCGGCATCTCGAGGACCATCGCGCGCACACGGCGCGGGGAGACATAGGCCATCTCGAGCGTGACGTTGGCTCCGAGGGAGGTGCCGCCGATCACCGCGTTGCCGATTGCGAGGTGATCCATCAGCGCCTCGACCTGGCGCGCGAAGAAGGTCATCGAATACTGCGACATGTCGGTGGGCCGGTCCGAGCGACCGTGGCCGAGGAGGTCGATCGCGATCACGCGGTTCCCCCGGGCCGCCATCTCCGGACCGAGCCGGTCGAACATGTGGCGGTTCATCAGCAGCCCGTGGATCAGGATGACCGGCCGCTCGCCGCTGCCGTATTCGTCGTAGGAGATCCCGTGGCCGCTGTAGGAGAACTCGGGCATGGTCGCGAGTTTAGGAGGGCGGTCAGCCGACCGCGGTTGCTGTCGATCCGGCCGCGGTCCTCGCGGCCGGCGAAGATCCGGGACCCTCTTCCCACGGCCTGGATGCCTGCAGCGCGGCGAGGATCGCGCGCGTCGCCGGCCAGCGGTTCAGCGCGTAGAAGTGAATGCCAGGGGCGCCGCCGCGCAGGAGCTCGGCACACTGCTGGGCCGCGTAGGCGACGCCCAGTTCGAACTCCGCGCGCTCGTCGCCGTCGAGCGCCTCCATCGCCGCGGCCAGCGGGGCGGGGATGGTCGCCTCGCATATCTCGCAGAATCGCCGGATCTGTGCGTAGCTGGTGATCGGCATGATGCCCGCGATGATCGGCACGTCGATCCCGGCGGCCCGTGCAGCCGGGACGAACTCGAAGTAGTGCCGGTTGTCGAAGAAGAGCTGGGTGATCAGGAACGTCGCGCCATTCTCGACCTTCGTCTTCAGATAGGCGAGATCGGCCTCGAGGCTTGCCGCCTCGGGATGCACCTCGGGGAAACACGAGCCGCCGATCGCCAGCTCGGGATGGGTCTCGCTGATCAATGCGGCCAGCTCGGCCGCGCTGCCGAGCCCGCCCTCCGGCTGGACGAAGTCCGTCTGCCCGCGAGGAGGGTCGCCGCGGAGGGCGAGGATGTTCTCGATCCCCGCGTCCGAGATTCGGTCGATGATTTCCCGCAGGCTCTCGGCTGTTTCGCCGACGCAGCTGAGGTGCGCCATCGCTTCGACCTCGTACTGGTCCCGGATCGCCCGCGTCGTCTCGAGGGTTCCCTCGCGGGTTGCTCCGCCCGCGCCGTAGGTGACCGAGAAGAAGGCGGGCTCGAGCTGGCGCAGGACCTCGACCGTCTCGAACAGGGTCTCGCGACCCTCGTCGGTCTTCGGGGGAAAGAACTCCACCGAGAAGCATGGCCGGGTTGAGTTGAGGATCTCGTCGATTCTCATGACCGACAAGGGTACGGCCCACCGGATTTGCGGCCGTCAGCGGAGTTTCAGACGGTCGCGCAGCTGTTGCCACGAGGCGAGAATGGAGCTAGCCGGACTCGAACCGGCGACCTCCTGGGTGCGATCTCGCGGTCATGTGAGATTCGAGGTCGTCTTGGTTCGCCCAGGCACGGTCAGTTGATCTCAGTTCGCTCGGTTGCTCTCGGTTCAGTAGCACCCGTAGCAGCACCGGCGAAGGCGGACTCGACCCATTCGGCGCTCGGTGCTCGCGGGCCGAGTGGTCGGAGGGATCCCATGCTCGACACACTCACCAGTTCGCCTTCTCCAACGCGTGAACGCCCTGGCCCGGGCCGCCCACCAGCGCACATGAACGCGGAGCCTGACCGATCCACCGCGAATTGCCCTGCAATAGCGCAAAGTTTGGCGCCGGTTAGCGGGCTACACGAGGGCGCGGCTATCTGCCATCATCGTTTGACTTCGAGGCGACCGGGAATGCGGAAATTGCGCAGTTTTGCCGTTTTCGGGTAGTCCCTGACAGGAAGGGGGATAAAAGTGGAAAAGGTGGCGTCAAAGAGAGGATTTTGCCTCCTCGCAACCGTTGCCATCGTTCTCGCTCTGGCGCCCGCCGCGTTTGCCCAGTCCACAGGTGCCGGCTATGCAGGCCAAGGGGGCGGGGTCGCCGGTGAGGTCGCACAGGGTGCACCGCCCGGCGGGCCCACTGCTGCCGGAGCTGTCGGCCGCGGCGAAGCTGCGCCGAACGGCGGCGCCGCCGCTGCAGAGGCCGGCGAGGCGGAACAGGCTGGCCTGCTGGCATTCACTGGGCTCGATGTCGCGTTGATCGTGGGCGGCGGCTTGCTGCTGCTCGCCAGCGGCGTGGCGCTCAGCAGGCTGGTCGCACGCAACCCCGCATAAGCGACCTCAGGCACTGAAACCATCGAGGACCCAGGCCCGCCCGGCCTGGTCGTTCGCTTTCGTGTGGTCGCTGGCAGGGATTCCGCTCAGCCGGGGATGCAGCCACCAGGCCCCACCTCGCGGCCGAGCCGCTGGCAGTAGCGCTCGAGGAAGGTGGCATCAAGCGTCTCCAGGCTGACGGGAGTTCCGCTGAGCAAGCCCTGGCGGACCTGGTCGGCCACGGGCTCGCGAGGGTTCAACTCGCTCACCCGCTGCAACCGGTCCAGGGCGGATTGCGTGTCACCTTCGATCGCGTCGAGCGCCGCCAGCTCCAGCGTCGCGTACCAGTTATTGGGATCCCGGTCCAGCGCCCGGTTGAACGCGATCCGCATTCGCCGGGGCTGATCGAGCCGCGAGGCGATCGCTCCCTCGACCAGGTAAGGGTTGGCGCTGAGAAAGTTGAGATCGGCGGCCCGATCGAGGCGGTCATAGGCGGCGTTGGCGTTGGCCCCCCAGGTTTCGGCGGCCCTCTTCGTGTCGACCGCGGCGGTCCAGGGCAGAACCAGCGAGAGCGCGGCGAACACGACCACCACTCCGGCCGCCACCGCGGCTGGCCGTTCCCAGTGGCTCGCCCAGGTCGGCGCCGCCCGGAGGCCGCGATCAGCCCCCACCCTCATCCCGAGCCCGAGCCAGGCGAAGACCGGCGCCGTGAGGGCGGGAAAGGCCCAGAACCAGTCGCCGGTCGAATGCGCGAACCAGTAGACGAAAAGGACCGCGGCGAGTCCGCCGATGCCTCGGCCGAGGGGATCCGAAGAGCGGAGCCGCGTCCGACCCACCCCAGTCAGAGCAGCCACGAGAAAGCCAGTGAACAGCGCCGCGCCCACAATGCCAGTCTGGGCCAGAATCCGCAGGGGGAGGCTGTGGGGATGAGTCGGCTCCTCGTCGCTGTTGCGCTCCCGCACGTAGTCCTGCGCGAAGTTCTCAGTGCCAGCCCCGGTGATGGGGGACTCATCGAACTCGTCGAGTGCAACGCTCCAGAAGTCGTAGCGGTTGCTGCCGAGCCCCTGACTCAGCCGCGAGCCCTCAAACTCCTGCTCGAATTCACCCCTCTTGAAGTCCTCCCATCGGTCGCCCGCCCAGCCGATTGGGTTGCCGATCACGCTGATCGCCACCACGGCACCGGTGAGCGCGATCACTCCGGCCACTGCAAGCACCGCACGGGACCCGACCCGCACGGCCTGTTCTGGAAGCTCCAGGCGATGATCGAGGAAGCCGATCAATGACCCGGCCAAGAAGAGGAAGACCGCCCCGATCAGGGTGGCGTCCCGGGCGCTGTCGAGCGCGGACTCGAGCGCCGCCTGGTTGTCCACCGCGCTGAAGACGTCGAGAATCGGGTTGGCGGTGAGCGCCGCAACAACCGCCAGCGGCGCGACCACGATCAGCGAGCGCACCAGGCCGGGGACGAATGCGATGTAGGCGAGCGCGGCGACGGGCGCGGCGATCAGCCACCCCCGGCTCTGCGGCATGAGGGCGAGCTGGAAGAGGATGCCGGCAAGGGCCAGCATCAACCCCCGCGCCGGCCAGGGGACCTCCCGTCGGGAGGCGAGGAAGATCGCCGGGAAGAGGGCGCTGGTGAAGAGTGCTGCGTTGGCGTTGTGATAGCCGGTGGGCTCGGCGAAGCGCCCGGCGATGAAGTACTCGAGCGGGTTTGCGGAGTCCGCTGCCTTGAGCAGGACGGTGCCGCCGATCACCCCGATTCCAACCACGTATAGCGCGACGAGCCCAGCGGCGGTACGCGGGCCCCAGGGAGGCAGCGTGAAGATGGCGAAGGCGGTGAGATACAGCAGGCAGCGATTCGCGCCGTCCCAGGCGGCACCCTGGTCGTCCGCCCAGGCGATCGAGAGATAATTCCAGAGCGCAAACCCGCCGAGCAGGGCGATCGCGACGAGCGGCGGACGGGGGAGACGGGACAGGCGGGCCCTGAAGGCATAGAGCGTGGCGGACAGCACCCCGAGGAGGAAGAGCGCGCCGGGGTAGGAGTCGGTGGCCAGCACTCCTCCCTGGGCGGTGGCCCAGAACAGGAACACCGCGACGGCCGCAACCCCCGGGATCAACTCGGGGCTGCGGGCGATGACTGCGATCCAGGCGGCGCGACCGTCGTCGATGCGCCTCGATCGGGGGGTCGCCCGGGGCAGCTCACCCGGGCGCAGCGCGACGCGGCCTTGCCTCTTCGGCAGACCGCTATCCGCGTCGTTCACGGCTGCTGGTCGTGCTCGCGGCTAGCTTTGGAGGGTGTTCCGTTTCGGAGCTCGGATCGAAGTCGAGCGGCCTCGCGGTTGAGCCGCTTGCTGGCGCTCTCGGCCATCTGCTCGAGTGAGCGCTCGGTGCGGACGATGATTCGCATCTCGGCCTCTCGCTGCCAGTTCTTGCTCATCGCCTCGAGCTGCTCGTCGATCGTCCCCTCGGTCACTTCAACCGATTGCTGCCCCGCGCGGCTGACCTTGGATGGCGTTCCGCTTCGAAGCTCGGACCGAAGCCGAGCGGTCTCGCGGTTGAGCCTCTTGCTGGCGCTCTCGGCCATCTGCTCGAGTGAGCGCTCGGTGCGGGCGATGATTCGCTTCTCGGCCGTTCGTTGCCGGCGCTCCAAGGTTTCGCTCATCTCCTTGAGTCGCTCGTCGATCATCTCCTTGGTCTGCTCGACCAACCCCTCCCGTTCCCGCTCGAGCGCCCGGGCCAAGGCGGCATCGATCACGGCCTCGAGCTGCCCGGGTGGCAAGCGCACGGCTTTGCGGAACCGAGGCGGGCGCAGCCTCGACCGCCGGCCACGCAGCAACTGGCGCTCAAGCTTCTTCAGCTGGCGCCGGCGACGACGGGCGAGTCGCCGCTGCTTTCTCGAGATCGGCTGCGGCAGCAGCTGCGGCTGGGCGAGGTCGGATCCGTTGGTCTCGCCGTCATCTCCGGGCAGCTGGGGGGCTTCCGCTGGCTTGGTGTTGCCTCTTCCCATCTCTTCCCGTCGATCTGGCGATAGACCGCGGGCAATCATACGACCCGCGTCGGTGGGATCCAGAGCGAACTCTAAGATTGACGCGCTTCACCGCCCGGCTCTGAATGAGCTTCGCTGAGATCACATCCGCGCTTTGGCGTCGTCGCCGCCTTTTCGCCGTAACCCTGCTCGCGTGCCTAAGCGCGGTGGCTGTGATCACGGCGGCGGTTCCGAAGGTCTACAAGGCGACCGCGACCATCTATGTGGGGACCGACGCTCCACGCCTCGACACCGACCAGGGGGAGCAGCTCACCCGCACCTACACGACGCTGGCCGCAAACCCGAACGTTGCTCAGGAGGCGCTCGAGGCCCTCGATCTCGACCTGACGCGCCAGGAGCTCCTCGAGAGGATGTCGTTCGCGCCGGTCGAGCGCACACAGCTGCTCGAGATCGGCGCCGAGGCCCGGTCCCCGGCGGAGGCGCAACTGATCGCGAACACCTACGCCGATGTGTTCGCCAACACCGTGGCGGCACAAGTCGCCAGCGGCAACGCTCCGGCCAACGTCTCCGTGAACCAGCCGGCGGTGGAGCCCACGGACCCGATCAGGCCAAACTATCCGCTGTATCTCGGCTTTGGCGCGCTTCTCTCCCTGTTGATCGCCGCAGCGGTTGCCGTGGTTCGCGATCGCCTCGATCGCCGACCTCGGATCGGTCCCCACGACGACACGCTTCAGGGTCAGCCGATCCTCGCCAGGATCCCGACGCTGCTCGAGCCGGGCGCGGTGAACGGAAACGGTGACGGGTCGTGGGTCGCAGGGGCAGCGCGCATCCTGCGTGCGGATGCCCTGCGGATCCTGCGCACTAATCTCGATCTTGCCAATGGCAGCGTCGCCCGAACGATCGCGATCACCAGTCCGGGAAACGGAGAGGGAAAGACGACGATCGCCGCGCAGCTCGCGCTCACGCTTGCGACGGACCGCGAGAAGGTCGCGATCGTCGAGTGCGACCTGAGGCACGGAGCGCTCGACGAGTCCGGGTTCGGAAGTCAGTGGGTGCGCTCCGCCCCGGGCCTCTCCGATTACCTGGACAAACAGGCCACCATCCGGCAGGTCGTCAAGACGATCCCTTCCATGCCCGGCCTGCACGTGGTCTGGGCGGGGACCGCGGTTGCAGAGCCAGGTCCACTGCTCCGCTCGGGGCGCCTGCGCCAGCTTCTCGAGTCGCTGGGCCGCAACCATGATTGGGTGATCCTCGACACGCCGTCGCTCGCCGTCGGTGACGACGCCCTGATCGCAAGCTCTCACGCCAACGGCACCGTGATCGTGATCGACGCCGAGGAGACCACCGGACCCGCGCTGGAGGGCGGATTCAAGCACCTGCGGACGGTGCGCGCTCGGATCCTCGGAGTGGTCGTGAACCACGCCCCGCTGTCCGCGCTCGATTCCTACCTGTACCTGATCGAGGAGCCCTCGAGCCTTCTGGCCCCGTCGCCTCAGGGGAAGTAGTCGATTGGTCGATGCCGGTCGGTTCCCGCCGATCCACCTGCCGCTGATCGCGGTCGGGGTCGTCGCCCTGTGGCTCCTGACCGCCTACGCCCTCAGCCCCCTGCTGTTGCCCGCCGCAGTCTTACTGGGGGCGATCGTCCTCGCAGTGCTTCGCAGGCCCGAGTATGGGCTGGCGCTGGCTGTGGCGATAACCCCGCTCACCGGGCTTGAGATCGCCCCGCAGATCGGGGCCAACGTCAGCTTGCCTCGCGAGCCGTTCAAGCTCCTGATTCCGCTGATCGTCTTCGGCGTGCTCGTATACGGGGCCCTGCTCCAGGGGCCGGATCGCCGCAAGCTGCCAGCGGTCTTCGTGGGAATCACGCTGTTGATCGGCGCCGCCCTGATCTCGAGCTTTCAGGCGCTAGAGCCATCCGAGGCGGTCGCGGACGTCTTTCTGCTGCTGACCGCGAGTGCGCTCTTCGTCGCGATTCTCAACATCTGCCGCAGACGCAACCAGGTGCTGGTGGTGGCTGCCGGTGCGCTCTTCGCCCTCCTGATCGCCTCCGTTCATGGGCTCGTCCAGCATTTCGAGGGGGTCTTCAGCACCCAGGGATTCAGCTTCGGCGGCGAGAACGTGGGGCGAGTCCAGGGAGCGTTCGGCCACCCCAATGAGTACGCCGGGTTCCTGGCGATGCTGCTGCCGCTCGCTGGCGCCATCGCCGTGACCAGGGGGTTGCCGTCGCAGCTGAGATTGCTCGCTGGCGTCGCGGTGCTCGCCGCCGTCCCGGCGCTCAACTATTCCTACGCGCGCACCGCGATCGCCACCCTTGTGCTCGGGGCGCTGATCTGGCTGTTGATCATGCGTCCGAAGTTCGCCTTGATCACAGCCTTGGTCGTCGCCGTCGGTGCGGTTGTGCTCGCGCCCGCCGTGCTCAAGGAGCGCTTCAACCCCGAATCCGCGCGCGCCGACGTGGCTCTGCGAACCGACGTCGCGCAGTCGGCGCTGGATATCTACAGCGAGCATCCGCTTCTGGGTGTCGGTGTGAACAACTTCCAGACCGCCTACAGCGAACGCCGGTCGGCGGAGACGGCCGGCCAGCACCGCCTTCTTCACAACGAGCAGCTGCTGGTGCCCACCGCGGCACCGAGCCAGTACCTGAACACGCTTGCCGAACAGGGCTTGGTCGGCATCGGGGTGCTTGCGATCTTCGTCGTCCTGGCGCTTGGCAGCGCATGGCGAGTCAGCAAGGCTCGCGACCCCGCGGTGAGGGGGCTGGGAATCGGGATCGGCATCGCCATCTCCGCCGTCGTCCTCAACAGCTTCGCCCAGATCTCCCTGCAAGAGGTCCAGGTGCTGATTCTGTTCACCTTGCTCGGAATCGCTTCCACGGCGGAGAGCGCCTTCGCTGGCGGCGAACGGAATCGGAGCCCGGCGAGTGCGTGATGGGCCCCGGGCGCCGCGCCTTGAGCGGAGCCCCTAGGAGGGTCCCTCGGCCAGCAGCTCCTGGGGGCCACGCTCTGGCTCGGCGCTTGTCCCCCCGAGCCCGCTGCGCACCTCCCGCAGCGCCCTCCTGGGGCCAAGCTGGAGAACCGCGACCAGGGCGGCCGCTGTCACCCCCACCAGGAGCCCGACGAGCAGGCGGCCGCTGCTCGGCGTCATCAGCAGCCAGACCAGCAGCATCCCCACGGCGCTGGGCAGCGACGACGCGACGGCCGGCCACAGACCGGCCCGGAGGAAGCGCCGCAACGGGTACTCGGTAGCGCGACAGACGACCGGGAAGTGAGCGGGGCCGATCAGGCTGCTGCTGATCAGCGTCCCAATCGCGGCGCCCACCGCGCCATAGGCGGAGACCAGCGCGATCGAGATCGCCAGGTTCGAGCAGACCCTCAACCGCGTTCAGCCAGCCGACCGTGCGGGCCCGTCCGATCCCGATCAGGACCCGGTTCGCGGGGACCGCGCACAGCGTCAAGGTGCTGATCGCGAGGATCGTGATGATGCTTGCGGTGATCGCCGGAGCGGTGTCACCGAGCCAGAGGTCGACGATGTCCGCGGAGAAGAAGGCGAAACCGAGCGCCACCGGGGCGGTCGACCTGCAGCGTCACTCGGGTCGCGACCAGCATCCGCTCGATCACCGTCTCCCGCATCCCCCGGGCATCGAGCTCGGAGACCATCGGCAGCATCAGATTGATCACCGGCAGAGTGAGGGTCTGGATGGCCGTCTGGAGCTTGTTGGCGGCGGCGAAGGGGGCGGCGGCGGCCGCGTTCCTGAGGGCGGCGATCACCACCGTGTCGAGCCGAGCCCCGACGAACATCATGCTGTCGGCGAGCAACGTGAACGAGCTGAAACCGAGGACCCTCCGGCGCGCCGAGCGATCGCTGCTCGCGCGGGAGGAGGCGGAGCATGCCGTCGAGCCGCCGCAGCAGTAGTGCATAGCCGATTCCTCCGGCGACGAACGCAACGGCGTACGCGACCGCCACCCCCAAGACTCCACCCCCCGCCGTCACCACCGCGATCGCACCGACGGTCGAAACGATCACGGTAACGGCCTGGCCGAGGTTGTAGAGGTCGTAGCGCTGGTAGCCGGCCAGCGCCGATCCATAGGCAACCAGCGGCAGCCGCAGGAAATAGGCGGCGCCGAGGATGATCATGCCCACGCGAAACGCGTCCTCGTCTCCGGCCGCCGCGAGATCGGTGGCAAAGAGCGCGATTGCCACGCTCGCCGCCAGCGCCACCAGGCCGAGCCCGGTCATCAGCACCACCGAGGCACCGAGGGTCGCCTCCATCTCCTGGCGGCGGTTCTCCGCCCGGTGCTGCGCGATGAACTTGGTCGTCCCCAGCGAGAACCCGACTTCCAGCATCGAGAAGACGGTGGTGAGCGTGAACATCACGCTCCAGGTGCCGAAGCCGCCGGTCCCGAGAGTGCGGAAGAGGATCGGCGTCAGCACGAGCGCGCTAAGCCCGACCAGCGCCCGCTGGCCGTACGAGCTCAGCGCGTTTACCAGGAAGGCGCGCCTGCCCGGCGGCCGCGGGGGCGGCGCCGGGCTGTCGCCTGCCGGATCAGGCATAGCGGTCGAGCCACTCCGGCCGCGCGGTGACCCGCGCCTCCGCGAAGCGGCCGAGCCGTTGAAGAGGGCTGCCGCCGAGGGCGCCGGCGGCGCGCGCCAGATCCCGCCCGCTTCGCTCCCGTAGCGCCGACGCGAGGAAGCCGGCGGTGGCCTTCAGCCTCCGTCCGGCCGCCAGGTTGCGCCCGGCCGTCCAGCGGCCCAGCCAGGCGGCGCCGAACTGCATCCCCGCCGCCCGGGCGGCGTCGGCGTGCTTCTCACGGAGCAGCTCGAACTCGGCCATGATCTCGGCGGCGTCGGTGACCATCATCCTGGTTGGGTGGTTGCGGTAGGCGACCAGGGGCTCGGCGCAGGCGCCGGCCCGGCCGCCACGGGCGGCCCGAATCCAGAGGTCCCAGTCGGCGAGCGCGGAGAGACGCTCGTCGAAGCGGCCGGTCCTCGCGAGCAGGTCCGCACGGACGATGACGCCTGTGGGGCCGCCGATCGCGTTGTTGGCGAGCAGCCGGCGGGCCAGCCGCCGCGGCCGGGGACAGTAGGCGTTGTTGATCACGTCCCCGCGCTCGTCGATCTCGATCCGCCCGCTGTAGCAGAGGGACAGCCCCTGGTCGGCGGCGGTGGCGAGTTGGGCCCGCAGGTAGCCGGGCGCCCAGAGATCGTCGTCGTCGAGAAAGGCGATCCACTCGCCGTGGGCTCGCTGAATCGCTGCGTTGCGGGCTCGCGCAACCCCCTGCGGTGAGTGATTGCGAAGAACGGTCAGTCGCTGGTCGTCGATTCGCGCCAGTTGCTCCGCGGTGTCATCCGAGGAGCCGTCGTCGACGACGATCACCTCGAGCCCAACCCCGTCCTGGTCGAGGGCGCTCCGCAGCGACTTCCTCAGCATCGCGGAGCGGTTGCGGGTGGGCAGCACGACGCTTACCTGTGGCGCCGGCATGGTGGCTCAGTCTAGGTCGCGCAGCCGAGGATCCCGGCGCAGCGAGCGGTGCTTCCACTGCAGGTAGTAGAAGTCGCGCGCCGCGCGGATCGCGTGCTGGTCCCATCCCCGCCCGTGATGCACGACCTGTTGCCAGTCATGGACGACCACGGCCTGCGGCGCATAGCGAACCTCGAGGCCGGCCGCCCAGACACGCAGACACCAGTCCAGGTCCTCGCCTCCGTAGGAAGAGACCTTCTCGTCGAAGGGTCCAAGCAACCCGGGAAGCTCGGCTCTCCACATCTGTGCTGCCCCCATCACGTAGACCACCGGGCGCTCGGAGGCGTGGTCGAAGTCGAGCATCATGTGGCGCCGGTGGGTACGCGACTCGGGCGCGATCCGCACGAAGGGCCAGCGTCGCACGATCGGGATCACTGGCGACGGGAAGCGGCGGCAGGAGGGCTGTAGCTCGCCGCCGGGATAAATCAGCTTCGGACCGACCAGGCCAGCCTCGGGGGCTTTGTCGAGCACCGACGCCATCGCTTCGAGCGCTCCCGGCTGCACTTCGGTGTCGGAGTCCAGCATCAACACCAGGCGCCCGTTGACCAGGGGCAGCGCGGAGTTGCGCCCAGCCGCCAGCCCCTCACTCGACTCCTTCACCACCAGCCGCGCGGCCGGAAACCGCGACTGCACCGCCTCGGGAGTGCCGTCGCCGGAGCCGTCGTCGACGACGATCGCTTCGTGGGCGATCCGCGCGTGCCGCTGAAGGGACTGCAGGCACTGCACGACCAGCTCACGCGCGCGGTGTGCGACCACCACCACCGAGACTTCGGGCCGGCCGCTCATCGAGCCGGGCGGCGGTCCAAGGCCTCCTGCAACTCCAGCATCTCTCGCCTGCGCTTCCGGTAACGCCACTGGAAGGCGGCGAAGGCGCGCAGCTGCCGCAACGCGGCGCGCGAGAGGGGAGAAGACTTCGTGCGACGGCGGTAGGTGTGGATCACGGTGGCCTCGGGGAAGTAGACGATCTCACCACCGGCGTCGCGAATCCGAAAGCACCAGTCGGCGTCGTCGTGGCCGAGGAAGATCCAGTCGGCGAAGGGCCCGGCTGCGCGTGCGAGCTCGGTGCGAAAGATCTGGCACGCGCCGATCACGTAGAGGACCGGCCGCACCAGATCGTGATCGACGTCAGCCATCAGGTGGTGGCGAACCAGGCGCGAGTCTTCGAGCCAGCGCGAGAGCGGCGGGCGGCGAGTCAGCGGCAGGCTGAGTGGCGGAAATCGCCGAGCTGGAAAGCTGCAAGCGACCGTCGTCGCCGATCAGCCGGGGCCCGATCAAGCCCCAGCCAGGATGGTCGTCGAGCGCCGCCACCATCGCGGGCAGTGCACCGGCTGTGAGGGCGGCATCGGAGTCGAGGAACATCGTCAGCGGCGCCCTGGCGCGATCCAGGCCGAACTGACGGGCGGCAACGCCGATGTTCTTCTCGAGCTCGATGATCTCGACCTCCGGGTGGCGCTTGCGCGCCCAGGGAACGGTTTCATCGGTCGAGGCGTTGTCGACGAAGACGACCTGGACGGAAATCCCGGCGTGATCGCGAATCGATCCCAGGCAGCGCTCGAGGTCAGCGCGCTCGGAGTGGGCGACAATCACGATCGTGACCGTGGGATTGCTCACCGGCGGGGAACATAAGGCAGGCATCAACCGTTGAGCGAAACACTTGTTTCCCTGATGATGTCAGCCTGGTGCCCGCGAGTGGAGTGGCTGGAGGAGGCACTGAGAAGCGCCCTCGCCCAGACCGAATGCGCGATAGAGCTGCTCTTGATCGACGACGGATCACCGGTCCCGGTCGTCGACCTGCTCGATGGCCTCGACGACCCCGGCTCGACGACCCGCGGCTGCGAGTCATCCGCATCGAGCATGGCGGGGTGGCGCAAGCGAGGAACGCCGGGATCGCGGAAGCGCGGGGTGAGTACCTCCGTTTCATCGATGCCGACGATGTGATTGAGCCGGCGAGCACCTCCCTCCTGTTGGAGTTGTGCGAAGGACGCGGTGATGTGATCGCCTACGGCGCCACCATGTTCTGCGACGAGGATCTGCGTCCGCTTTGGAAGATGACCAGTGAGGTCGAGGGAGACGGCGTCACAGCATGTCTGCTGGGGAGATTCCAGACGCGCGTGACCGCCTTTCTCTTTCCCAGGCGAGTGATCGAGCTGACCGGTGCCTTGGATCAGGACTTCGAGGTCTCCGCTGACTGGGACTTCATCCTGCGCGTCGCTCGAGCACGCGCAGGTGCGCGGAACCGGCTCGGTGGCCTCCCTGTATCGAAGACATCCCGGCGGCGCGACGGCGAATCCAGCGGCAGGAGCAAAGGCCGCCGCAGCGTGTGGCGGCGCGCTACTTCGAGCGCCACCCGGAGCACCGAGGCACCGCGCTCGAGCGCAAGGCCAGAGCCCGAACGCTGGCCCACGCCGGCCGTGTATACGCGACGCATCGGCGACCCGGCAAAGCGATGGCAAGGCTGGCGCACGCCACGAAACTCGATCCCGGTGCAGTCTGGACAGAGGTCTCTCAGGGGCTGCCTCGCCTCGCCGCACGCGCACGCGGGGTGCTGCGAAGGGAACCGCGGAATGTCCGCGAGCCCCCGCGCGGGACCTGAATCCGTCTACTGCGGCGACCTTCGGAAGATCGCCACTACGGTCATCAGCAGGATCTTCAGGTCGATCCAGAGCGACCAGTTCTCGACGTAGTAGTTGTCCCACTCGATCCGGTCATCGAGGGAGGTGCTCCCTCGGAGGCCGTGAACCTGGGCCCAGCCGGTGATCCCGGCTTTCACCTGGTGGCGGTCGCTGTAGCGACGCACCCGGTCCCTGAACAGCGCGACGTATGAGGACCGCTCCGGCCGCGGACCGACGATGGACATCTCGCCGCGCAGCGCGTTGAAGAGCTGCGGAAGCTCGTCGAGGCCGGTCCGCCGCAGGAAGGCGCCGAATCGGGTAGTGCGGCGTTCGCCGGTGGAGGAGGCGGTTCGCTCCCCCGCGACGGCGGCATCGCCCGCGGCTTGCGCCGCCCAATCGGCGTCCGCCTCGCCATGCTCCTCCGGACGGCCAGTCATCGTCCTGAACTTGAGCATCTCGAACTCTCGATCGTCGAGGCCGACGCGGCGCTGGCGGAACAGGATCGGGCGCCCCAGGGTGAGCGCGGTGCCGACCGCCGCCAGGACGAGCAGGGGGGAGACGACGACGATCGCCACCAGGGCCAGCAACCGATCGAGCGCGTACTTGAGCGAGACTCGCCAGTCCTCGGGATTGGATGGGTAGATCGTCACCAGCGGCAGCCCGCCCACCCGCTCCAGCGCGATGCGGTCGGGGATACCCTCGAAGAGCCTGGGCACGATCGCCACGGACACCTTCATCCGCTGCAGCGCCCGCGAGAGCTCCAGCTGCGCGTCGTCGGGGGCGTTGGAGAAGCTGATGATCGCGTGCTCGATGCCGTTCTCCCGCACCACCTGCTCCAATCGATCGTCAGGTCCCAGCACCGGCAGCCCACTGGAGTGCTCGACCTCGCGGGGCTGGGGATCCAGGAAGCCGATCGGCCGCAACCCCAGCTCGGGCTGCGCGAGCAGCCGCCGGGCGATCAGGTGCCCCACGCGGCCGGCCCCCAGGATCAGAGTAGGTGCCCCTCCGTGGCGCTTCCGGTTAGAGCTCTCACTGACCATCACGAGCACCGCACGGCCCGCCACCATGTAGACGGAGGCGAAGATCCAGGAGCGGATCGCCTCCTCGGCCACATTAGGGTGATCGGCGAAGGCCACGCGAAGGAAGGTGATGAGCATCGCCGCGAGCGCGGTTCCGGTGAGGATCGCCCGGGCGTCGTCGAGGAAGTGCTGGCCGATGGCCGCCCGATAGAGCCCGCGCAGCGCCAGTAGGGTGAGGACGAGCAGGGCAAAGACGATTCGCCAACCGGGCTCGTTGCCGATCTCGGCCGCCGGCGCGGAGAGCGTCTCGACCACCCCGGCGATCGCCAGCATCAGCGCGTCGGTAGCGAAGCGCCAGCGGGCAAGGCGGACCGCCGCAGGGCTGCGAGGCCGGCGAGATCTCTCGCCCAACGGCCGGTCGACCGGGCGCGAGACCGCTCCTCCCCTCAGAGGCTGAAGCAGGGTCTTCATCCTCATCTTCGTCAGATTGTGCCGCGATTTGGTCCGGCCCAATGACGGCTTCCGCCCAGTTCTCAGCCAGGACGACGGGCGGGTGTGCCCGGGTAGCACCGAGGTCGGATGCCCCTGGCAGGCCCGTTTTGCAGGGCTTTAGGGGGTTGGGGGTGGGGGCCCGGGCACTCGTCGACAAGTCCCACTCTCGGTCTGGTACCCGCTCTACCGCCCGCCGTCCGGCTGGATTGAAGCGCCGAGAAGACCAGGGCCATTCAACTTCACCCAAGCAGCGGGCGGGGGGAAAACGGACGCGGTGTCGAAGAACAGGGCGTCGTGCCCCGAGTTCGCCCCTTTACCGCAGCTGCCCTTCTCGTCAGCGGCTCTGCCCTGGTCTCCGCGATCCCCGCCTCCTCCTCCAACTGCGCGGGCGCCGAGGCGGAGGCGCAGGCCCTGAGCCCGACTCAGTTGGAGTCGAGCGTAACCTGCCTGATCAACGAAGAAAGGACCAAGGCAGGTTTGCGCTCCCTCCGCTCCAGCGGCACGCTCCGGCAGGCCGCCCTCGGCCACTCTCAGGACATGGTCCGGCGTGGCTACTTCGACCACACCTCGCCGAGCGGAAAGACCTTCGCGGATCGAATCACCGCCGCTGGGTACACCCGGGGCGCCCGCCGCTGGCTGCTCGGCGAGAACCTGATCTGGGGTAGGGGCACCGCGCGCACCCCGCAGGCGATGATCGACGCGTGGATGGGCAGCCCACCCCATCGGGCCAACCTGCTTCGGACCCGCTTCCGCGAGATCGGGGTGGCCGCCGTCAGGGGCACCCCGGTCGACTCCTCCGACCTGAGCGGAGTCACCGTTTCAAGCGAGTACGGGTTCCGCAAGCGGATCCGACCGCTGCGCCGGCGCTAGACCGCCTCGCTTCGTTCCTAGCTCTCGAGGAGAGCGAGGGAGCCGGGTACGCGTTAACGGACAAGCTTGCCCGATCCAGCCGGGACCTCCATTAGGGAGGGACAGCGAGGATCGGCCGCTTCGCATCATGGAGAAGCCGATCGGCGACGAACGATCATCCGCCGCGCGCATCCGGTCGGGCCCCCCTACCGACCCTGGCGGTTCGCTGCCGCAAGACGAGCGCCGCGGCGCTAGAACGCTCCAGCGGATGTTCCGGCTCAAGCTGCTTGGCGGTAGCGCGATGAACTCACCGAGGTTTGCGCCCGCCGGCCCTGCTCGTCGAGTTCGAGTGGTGCAGGGTCATGTACCGAATCTCGCCTAGCTACTGAGAATGGAGCTAGCCGGACTCGAACCGGCGACCTCCTGGGTGCGATCCAGGCGCTCTCCCAACTGAGCTATAGCCCCGCGTACGCACTGGTGGGACATATGTTGCTTCGCTCGGAACTTTCGTTCCGGACGAGGGCCAAGGATACGCTGTCCCGGCAGTGAGCTTCGGACAACGCCTCGCCCTTCTAGCGCGGGCCGCAGGCGTACGAGCGGCACGCACAGTCGACGGCGGCTGAGCGCGGCCCCGCAGTCTGGTCGTTCGGATGCATCGGCCGGGGCTGCCGGCGAGCTATCACGTATGCGCCTCACCGCCTAAGCTTTTGCCCTTCGAAGGGGCACGATCGAGAACATGGGCATACTCGACGACGCGATCCGGGAACACCTTGATCTGAAGCGCAAGCACGGCGCTCGTGACGCCGAGTTGCGTGAGATCGAGGACGAGGCATTGGGCTCGGGCGAGCAGCCCGACCCGTTCGCCGCGGGCGAGCTCTTCAACGATGCGGCCGCGAGTGAGACCGCTGCCGGGGGGACCGCGTCCTCCACGGCGACCCCCCCGCCGCCCGGCCCCGCCACGCCTCCGCCTGACCTCGGTGATCCGAGTGCGGGGGGCGAGGAGCCGACGCGGCTGGTCGAGCCGAGTGAGCCGGTCAGCCCGCCCGAGGGCCTCGTCCGTGCCCGGGATCTCGATGAGCCGACGCCCCTTCCCGAGTCCCAGGACGAGCCGATTCCCGGCCAGGAGCGGTTCGAGGATCCGATTCCCGGTCAGGAGCGGTTGCCGGAGCCCGAGCAGCAACCGGAGAGCTACATGCCGCCTCCTCCTCCCCCGGAGGAGCCCCGGTCGGACGAGATGGAGCCGCCCGCTCCGTCGGGCGAGGCCGAGGCGCCCGCTCGGTCGGACGAGGTCGAGCCCCCTGCCCCCTCGGAGTCGCTCGAGGAGCTGATCGCCGAGGAGGAGCCGTTCCCTGAGGATGAGGAGGCGCCCGAGCCGGGCACCCCGCCGGAGCCCCTGGGCACCGAGGACCATCTCGAGCCGCCGCCTGCGGCTGAGGTCGAGGGAGCGGAGCTTGGTTTGGAGAGCTCGACACCGGATCCGCCTCCGCCGCCTCCGCCCGCGTCCGAGCCACCGGGCAGGGCGCGGGGCCGGGCGGACGTCCCGACCCAGGAGCATCCGCCCCCTGGCGAGACGGGCGGGCTGCCGCCGCTGCCGCCCGAGGACTCCGAGGCACTCGCGCCGGAGGGCGACGCCCCCGAGGCGGGCGGTCCGCGGCTGTATGACTTCGAGACGGACGAGGATCCGCTCGAGCCCGTCGTTCCCGCCGGCGACACCGAGGACGCGCCCGTGGTTCCCGCCGGCGACACCGAGGACGCGCCCGTGGTTCCCGCCGGCGACACCGAGGACGCGCCCGTGCGTGCCGGCTGGCGATACCGATGACGACTTCCAGGCTCTCGACCCCGCCGAGGAGGAGGCGCCTTATCTCGAGGAGGAGCCGTACGCCGACGAACCGGCGTCCGCCGCTGAGCCGGTGCGGGGTGAGACCGACGAGGGACCCGCACTTGATGCCGAGGAGTCTTTCGAGGAGGGCGAGGACGACCTCTGGTTCGAGAAGGGGCCGCCGCAGGACTTCGACTTCGAGGACGAGGACCGGTAATAAGCCGGTCCCCTCCGCGTCTCAGACGTAGCCGCGCGTTCGGGACGCCTCGACGACTCTCTCGATCCCCACGAGGTACGCGCCGTCGCGAAGCGAGATCGCCTCCTCCTTGGACCGGGCCGAGACATCCCGGTAGGCCCTCCGCATGATCCCGCCGAGCTTGTCGTTCACCTCGCGCTCAGACCAGCGGAAGTGCTGCAGGTTCTGGACCCACTCGAAGTAGGAGCAGACCACGCCGCCCGCGTTGGCCATGACGTCGGGGATCACGTGGATGCCCTTCTCGTCGAGGATCTCGTCGGCGTGGGGAGTGGTGGGGCTGTTCGCGCCCTCGATGATCAACCTCGCCTTGATCCGGTCCGCGTTGCCCTCGTGGATCATTCCGCCGAGCGCCGCCGGAATCAGGACGTCGCAGTCGATCGCGAGCAGGTCATCGGGGCTGATCACCTCGGCCCCCGGGAACTCGGTGAGCCTCCCGCCCTCGGCGATGTGTCGCGCCAGCTCGTCCGCGTCGATTCCCTCGTCTGACCGGATCGCGCCGGTCGCGTCAGAGGCGCCGACCATCTTCGCGCCGAGCTGCTGAAGGATCCGCGCCGCCCACGAGCCGACGTTGCCATAGCCCTGGACCGCGAAGGTGGTCTCGGCGGGAACCAGGCCGAGCTGAGGCGCCGCCTCGCGGAACATGTAGACGCAGCCGCGGCCCGTGGCCTGCTCGCGCCCGTACGACCCCTCGAGAGCGATCGGCTTGCCGGTGCAGATGGCGGGGGTGTGGCCGTGGAGCTTTCCGTACTCGTCCATCATCCAGGCCATCACCTGGGCGTCGGTGTTGACGTCGGGGGCCGGGATGTCGCGGGTCGGGCCGAGGATCTTCTCGATCCTGGTCATGAAGGAGCGGGTGATCACCTGAACCTCAGAGTGCTCGAGCTGGTCGGCGGCGCAGTTGACGCCGCCCTTGGCGCCGCCGAAGGGGATGTTGGCGACTGCGGTCTTCCAGGTCATCAGCGAGGCGAGGGCGCGGACCTCGTCGACGTTCACCTCGGGGTGGAAGCGGACGCCGCCCTTGTAGGGGCCGCGGGCGCCGTTGTGCTGGATCCGGTAGCCGGAGAAGGTGTGGACCTTCCCGTCCGAGAGCTTCACCGGGATCTGGACGGTGACCTCGCGGTAGGGGGTCCAGAAGACGGCACGGATGTCGTCCGGGATCTCGAGGCGCTCCACCGCGCGGTCGAAGTAGAACCGCACGATGTCGAGGTTCGACACCTCGGCCCGCTGCCCGGGCTGACGCTCTCCCTGCGCTACGGCCTGCTGCTTCTCCTCGTCGACTGCGGCCGGCGAGCGGTCGGTCTCTCCGCGTGCGCCGGTCGAATCGGGTGCTTTGGCCTTGGTCGCCATCTGACCTCCTGAGCCTTTCCCGCGCAGCCAGTCTCTCACACGCGCTTTTCACAGGGTGGAGGGTGCGACACCTACAATCCGTCCACCGCTGGGGCCATAGCTCAGTTGGGAGAGCGCCTGCCCTTGCAACGCAGGAGGTCGCCGGTTCGAGCCCGGCTGGCTCCATCATCGGCTGTCGCACTGCGGGATGCAGATAGTCCCTCGCATATCTGATCCCGATCCGCTGGCAGTTCAACGGCTCTGTGAGACGTAGGCGAAAGCCGCTTCGCCCCACTCCGAGTTCTGCTGCGGGTAGGTAGTAGCACCGGTCCGTCGTCCTGTCGTAGACCGCGATCCAGTCGACGGTTTCCGCGGTGTAGTACTTCGTCTGCTTCACCTTTCCGTTGGTCAGCGAGTGCGATCGCGTACGGACGAGGACGTACCTTCCATTTGACCGCGTGTACTTGACTTGGACCCGCTCGAGCTGCGTACCCCGGATCGAGGATCAGATCGAAATCCACGTCTTCCCCGAACGGAATGGCCACGCGGTAGCCGCGCTCGACGAGATCGGCCGCGACCTTGAGCTCCGCCAGATCTCCCTTTGTCTTCAGTGAGGCCATTCCCTACGTCCTGCAGGGACCGTAGGCCACGGCAGGGTCGACGAAGCAGAGGCGAACGACCAAGATTCGTGTGACGGGATGGTGCCGCGAGGCGTACGCTGATCAGGATGAGCGCAGCTGCTGAAGTGCTCGAGATCGACACCCCTCGCGGGACGGCGCGGGTCCACCTGCACGACGCAGACAAGGCGGGTGCAGCGGTGGTGATGAGCCACGGTGCGGGCGGCGGTGTGGAAGCACCGGACCTGGTGGCGGCGACCGAGGCCGGGCTGGCCGAAGGGGTGACGGTGGCGCTGGTCGAGCAGCCCTATCGCGTGGCCGGGCGCCGCTCGCCCCCCGCCGCGAAGCACCTCGACGAGGCGTGGGTCGCGGTGATCGAGCATCTTCGCGAAGGCGAGCTCGCGGGCCTGCCGCTGATCACCGGAGGCCGCTCGATCGGCGCGCGGGTGGCGTGCCGGACGGTCGAGGAGACCGGAGCGGTCGCCGTGCTCTGTCTCGCGTTTCCCCTGGAGCCGCCGCGACGCAAGGGCAAGCCGCCTCAGAGCCGCCTGGACGAGCTCGACGCGGTCGAGGTCCCGACCCTGGTCGTCCAGGGCGAGAGCGACCGCTTCGGCATGCCGCCGCGAGGACCGAACCGCCAGGTGGTGACGGTCGCCGGCGACCACGGTCTCAAGGCCGATCTCGAGGCCGTGGCCGCCGCCGTGCGGGGCTGGCTGCCCGGCGTCGTGCCGAAGCGCGCCGCCGCGCGCTGAGCACCGCCCTCAGCCGGCCTTGACCGGCTCGTAGACCATCACCTCGACGCCGTCGCCCACCGTCATCGACTTCGCCAGCTTCATCGGTTTCTTGTCGCTCGTCTCACCGAAGATCCGCTTGCCGCCGCCCAGCACGACCGGGAAGACCATCAGCCGCACCTCGTCAACCAGGTCGTTCTCGAGCAGCGCCTGGACGAGCTGGGCGCTGCCGTGGACGACGATGTCACCTTCGACCTCGTCCTTCACCCTCGACACCGATTCGGCAACGTCACCGTCGAGAACGGTCGTCTTGTTCCACTCCGGGTCCTTCAGAGTCGAGGAGACGACGTACTTCGGCATGTTGTTGAACTTGTCGGCGAACTCCCCGTCCCGCTTCGGCCACGCATCCGCGAAACCCTCATAGGTGACCCGCCCGAGCAGGAGCGCGTCCGACCCCATCGTCTCGTCGAGCTTGAACTTGTCGCCATCCTCGCCGCGGTTGATCTCGAAGCTCCACCCTCCGTGCTTGAAGTTCTCCGATCCGCCCGGGTCCTCCATCACACCGTCGAGCGAGACGAACTCCGTTACGACGATCCTTCCCATCGTTCCTCCTTGTCATCGGGATCCTCGGTTACCCTACTACAACCATAAGGTTTAGCAACCCTTCGGTTTACAACGATGCCCACCGACGAACTCTCCACCACCTTCGCCGCGCTCGCCGATCCCACCCGGCGCGCGATCCTGGACCGGCTCTCGGAAGGAGAGGCGACCGTCAGCGAGCTGGCGGACCCGTTTCCGATGAGCACGCAGGCCGTCTCGAAGCACCTCGGCGTCCTGGAGCGGGCCGGGCTGATCGAACGAGGCCGAGCCGCTCAGTTGCGGCCGTCCCGGCTGAGCGGTGGGCCGTTGCGGGACGCCGCCGATTGGCTCGACGGATACCGCCGGTTCTGGGAGGACGGCCTGGACCGCATGGACAAGCGGCTGCGAACCAGAAAGAATCCCTCCCGCAATGGGTGAGCGGACTAAGCCCGACGGCCACGGATTCGAGCTGACGCGAACCTTTGATGCTCCGCGGGAAGAAGTGTGGAGGGAATGGACCGAGCCCGCGGCGTTCGCCGATTGGTTCGGAGGACCGCAATCGGAGGTTCCGCTCGATACGGTCGCGATGGAGGTCCGGCCGGGCGGGACCTGGCGCGCGACGATGTTCGCCGGCCCTGACCGCCGCGAGATCCAGTGGCGCGGCACCTACCACGAGGTGGAGGAGCCGGAGCGGATCGTGCTCACCGTCAGCGACGATCCCGACGGTGACATGTTCGACATCGTCACCGTAGTTCTCGACCGACCTCGGCGAGGGCCGGACCGAGATGAAGCTCGAACAGCGCGGTTGGATGGAGCCGGAGGGGTACGAGCGGGCCAAGCAGGGCTGGGGCGGCTTCTTGGACCGGATGGCCGCACGGCTCGCCCAGGGATGACGCCGGCTCAGTAGAACGCGCAGGTGCTGGCGACGATCAGCAGCAGCGCGATCGGGTTGACCGCGAGGCTGATGAGTGCCGCGATCCAGCGGCGCAGAACCAGTGCCGCGATTCCCGCGGCCATCGCGGCGACCCCGGTGACGGCCGCGACCGAGTCGATCGGGCTTGTCCACCCGGGTGGGCTCGGGTCACCGCCGCCGCATTCGGGCTGAGGAACGATGAACGCGACCGCGAGCACCACGGTGAGGGCCGTCAGCCCCAAGGTGCCTGTCGAGAGCCACCGGGCCAGCTGCTCCAGGCGCGAGCGCTTCACAGCTCCGGCCGTGCCGTAGTGGATCGCGAGCTTGCCGATGCCCATCGCGCGGTCCCGCACCCCGTCGACCGGGCTCCGCTCGGCCCAACCCTCCGAGCGCCCGATGATCGTCCCCGCCGCCCCGGCGGCCAGGAACGCCACCGGAACCGTCAGGGCCGGGCCGGCGCGAACCGTTAGAGACGCATCCCCCTCGATCAAGAGCACCAACGTCGCCGCGATCCCGAGCCAGACGCCGATCACCCCGAGGTTGGTGAACACCCGGGGCCACTCCCTCCTCGGCCGAACCCGCAGGCTGTTCGCCACCGCGAGCGAACAGACCGTCAGGATCGCGAACGCGTAAAGCCAGGCGCGCGAGTTGTACTGGTCCTCGAGCGGCTCGGCGGCCCTGTTCCTGGCGATCTGCTCCTCGCGGCTCGCGTTGAAGCACGCGAGGTTGGCCGGGTCGCACTCGCGCGGCGCGACATCCGGCAGCTTCGACTCGGTGTTCGCGTAGTCGATCGCAGCGGCCAGGACGATCAGGCCGCAGACGACCACGCACGTGAGCGTCTGTCGCGAGGGTGCGCGCCGGCGCGACCCGTCAGGGGCGGGCACCAGCTCGCGCAATGTGCTCATCCGTCAGGGGCTCGCCGCCTTGGCGGCGGGCGGCACAGCCGCGAGGGCCCCTACCTCGACGAACCCGGCTCGAAGGAGGGACGGGACCTGGCGCAAAGGATCCGGGGAGTCCAGCAGGACCACTCCGAGGTGCCGGCCGCGGAGCGCAACCGTGGTCACGTAGCAGCGGCCGGCCGCGTCGGTCCATCCGGTCTTCAGCCCCGTGACCCGCGCCCGCGGCACTCCCGCGATGCCGTGCCCAGGAAGTAGTGGTTGTTGGCGAGGTGCAGGCGATGCCCCTTGATCGGGAAGCGCGGCTGCGCGTACTCGGTGCGCGCGATCGCCGCGATCTGCTCATTCGCGAGTGCGGCCCGGGCGAGCGCCGCGAGGTCCGCGGCGCAGGAGTGGTTGCCGCGGTCCCGCAACCCGTTGGGCGTGGAGAACCTGGTGCAGGAGAGTCCCATCGACCCTCGCCCGCTCGTTCATCTGCTTGACGAATGCGCCGGTCGTCCCCGACTGGTTCTCCGCGAGGGCAACCGCGGCGTCGTTCGCCGAGATCATGATCAGCGCCTCGAGCAGCGGCTCCAGCGGAACCTTCCTGCCCGCCGGAAGGACGCCCGTGGCCGATCCCGGCGTGTGCGCCGCCTTGGCGCTGATCGCGACGCGGTCCTTCGGAGCACCCTGCTCGGCCACCAGAATCGCGGTCATCATCTTCGTGAGGCTTGCGATCGGGCGCTCGACCAGCGGATGCCGCTCCCAGAGGACCGCGCCGGTCTCGACGTCGAAGAGGACTCCCGCCGCCGGCTTTCGCTTCAGGTGGACCTTAACCGGCAGCGGCGAGGTGGCTGGCGCCAGCGCGAAGGGCGACCCGACTGACGGCTCTGGCCTCGGCCCACTGCCGCCGAGCGGGTTCGTCACGGTCGGCAGCCGCACCGGACGAGGGCGGGATGCCTCAGCCGGCGCGGCGTCGCCGTCGTCGCGCTCAGGCCACATGGCGACGGACACCGCCGCGGTCGCCCCGAGCGCCGCCAGCAATCCGACGATCGCCGCGATCCGCCTAATCATCGGGCGGTGGGTTGCGGATCGCTCCGATCAACCCCGCCGCGATCATCACGATGATCAGCAGCGAGATCCCGTACAGCGCAAGTGCGCCGAGGTCCCCGTAGGTCCTCACCCGAAGGCCCGAGTCGGCGATCACGTAGATCGTCACGGCGGCGAAGAACCCGCAGAAGATCAGGCCGACCGTGAGCAGGGCAGTTCTTAGGTCCGGGTCCATCGCTGGCTAGTAGACGGGAAGATGCGGCTCCGGTTCGGATCTTCGCCTGGCGAACAGCTTGATCGCCGCCAGACCGAAGATGAATCCGCCTACGTGCGCAAAGTACGCAATCCCCTGGTCGCCACCGGCGTCGACCGCAACCTGCCCCAGGGCGGGGATGAACTGGAGGACGAACCAGGCCGCGAGCAGGACCAATGCCGGTATCTCGACGAGCGTGACGAAGAAGATGATGAAGATCAAGGTGAGCACCCTCGCCTGCGGATGCAGCAGCGCGTATCCGCCCAGGACGCCTGCGACCGCTCCGCTGGCGCCGATCGTGGGCGCCGTCGAGCCCGGATCGATCGCCGCCTGCGAATAGAGCGCGATCAGCCCCGCCAGCAGATAGAACAGCACGAACTTGAGCGGGCCCATCGAGTCCTCGACGTTGTTGCCGAAGACCCACAGGAACAGCATGTTGCCCGCGATGTGCAGGAATCCGCCGTGCATGAACATGGACGTGAACACGGTCACCCACCAGGCCGGCTGATCGAGGGGGATCGGCCCGAGGCCGGGGTTCGCCCTGGCCCTCGCCTGCGCCTCCTCGTACTGCTCGGTTCCGGGACAGACCACGCCGGGCTCGTTCTGGTCATTGATCGCCCCGATCGCACAGTCTCCGGACTCGTCGGGATGCGTGATCCGCTCGGGTATCGCTCCGTACTCGAGGGCGCTCTGGTCGATCGCCCCGTATCCGATCTGGTCGAGCTCGGGCTCCGTCGGGTAGTTGAGCTGCCAGAGGAACACGACGATGTTGATCGCGATGATCGCCACCGTGATCACGGGGAACCGCGCGGTCGGGATGTTGTCCTTCAGCGGCAGCACGGAGCCGCCAAGCCTACGTTCCGGCTGATCGGTCGGCGCCGGCCGTCGATGACGACCGCGCTAGCGTCGCTTCCTGGGCGGCGGGATCTCGTCCCGGACCGCAGGCAGGTTCGCCGACCGTGGCGATGGAAGCCAGGTGCGGCCGTCCCTCGAGGCGGCCACCGCTCCGCCCTTCGTCCACCTGACCGGGAGGGGGTTCTCCCTCAACAGGACATCCCACGTGGGGACGTCCAGGGATCCGCTCTGCGGCAGGCTCTGGGCGGCCTGGTACGAGTAGACGGCCGACTGGGTCGATGCCTGGAAGTACCCGGTGATCGGCGTCGAATATCCGGCGCCGGCCAGCAGCTGCTGGGCCCAGGCGACGAAGTCGCCCTTCGACCCGACGCGCAGGAACGGGTAGCTGTTGTAGGGCACGTATCCGGGGGCGGGCGCGACCGGCACGCCGACGGCCTTCCAATGGCGCTTCCGCGCCTCCTGCCAGCTCCACCAGCTCACCCCCTCCATCCCGTGCGCGAGGGCGAGTGAGCGGAACCGCCTGATCTGCGCGGGCTTTGGATTCAGATAGACCTGGCCGAGCGGAAGGATCGGACGTCCGTAGGCGCGGTTCCAGACCCAGGTGTGGACGAAGCCGGTGTCGACCGAGGTCCCGATGGTCTTCCAGTAGAGCTGCGGAAGGTTGTACTGCGCACCCCCGGGCCCCAGGAAGACCGAATAGGGGAAGGCCGGGTGGTAGTCGACGTAGGGGAAGCTCGAGAGCGCCAGCGGATAGTCGGGCCCCACCAGCGACCGCAGCGTCGTCATGTAGGTCGAGGCCTGCGGATACCGCCCCTCGTAATGCCCCTCGGCGTCGATCACCAGGCAGTCGGCGCCTCGCCCGACGGCGGCGGCTCCCACCCGCGCCTCCTTCGCCGCGCCACGGCCGTACACGAACTGCCAAGCGCAGACGTGCAGCCCGCGCGCCTTCAGCGTCGAGACGAGTCCGGCCGAGAACTGCTTCCAGTACTTCCCTCCATCGCCCGACTTGATCAGCACCGTCTCGATCCCGTGCCGGTGAGCCATGTTCGCGATCTTCCCGACCTTGCCCCGCGAGGAGCGGCTCACGTACCAGATCCACATCCCGTCGCCCGCGAGCGGGTTGGCGGGCTTCGCGGTTTCCTCGGTGGTCGTCTGCGACGCAGCGCCGTCGCTGAACTGGCCCGCCGCGAGTGCCGAGGACGAGCGCCGCGAGCAGAAGCAGGTGTACGCGTCGGCGAGGCCGCATGATTCGAGGCTACGAACGCCGTAACACGCCCACGCAACGACTGTTGCGGACGGCGCCGGGTCGCCACGGATACTTCCTCAGGCTGTGCCTGCGACCGCGCGCGCGGCCAAAGCCTCGCGGGCGCTCTCGTCCGCGTGGTAGGAGGAGCGAACCAGCGGACCCGATGCGACCGACTCGAAGCCGATCCCGCGCGCGACCCGCTCGAGCTCGGCGAACTCGTCCGGGTGCCAGTAGCGGTCGACGGGCAGATGCCTCTCGGTCGGGCGCAGGTACTGGCCGACGGTGAGCACCTGGACGCCGTGATCGCGCAGGATCTCGAAGGCCTGGACCATCTCGTCGAACTCCTCGCCCAGTCCGACCATCAGTCCCGACTTGGTGACGACCTCCGCGCCTCCCATCTCCTTCGCCATCCGGAGCACCCTCGCCGAGCGCATGAAGTCCGAGCCGCGCCGCGCCATCGGATAAAGGCGGGGGACGGTCTCGACGTTGTGGTTGAAGACGTCGGGCCGCTCGGCCACTACCTTCGCCAGCGGCATCTCCTGGCCGCGAAAGTCGGGGGTCAGCACCTCGACCTTGCATCCGGGCGCCATTCGCCGGATCGAGCGGATGACGCCGACGAACGCGCTCGCCCCATAGTCGGGCAGGTCGTCGCGGTCGACGGAGGTGATCACCGCGTGGCGCAGACCCAGTCGCTTCACCTGATTGGCGACCCGAAGAGGCTCGAGCGGGTCGTTCCAGGTGGGCTTCCCGGTCTGGACGTTGCAGAACCCGCACCGCCGGGTGCACACGTCCCCGAGGATCATGAACGTGGCTGTGCCCCGCTCCCAGCACTCGCCGACGTTGGGGCAGTTGGCCTCCTGGCAGACGGTGTGAAGGTTGTCGGCCTCGATCGTCTTCTTCAGCCGCCGGTAGGTCGGGCCGCCGGGAGCCGGCACCTTCAGCCAGCGCGGCTTCCGGTCCCGGAACCCCACCTTGCCCTCGGTATCCGGCGCGGCGCCCCCCGGATTGGCGCGAGACCGGGTCACGTGCAGTCTCAGGGGCTCGTCCGCCATTTCCCTACCGTACCGCCGCCGCCAGGAGGTCCGCCGGGTCGGTCTCGACGGGGGTTCGCGCAAATATCTCCGCGAACCGGCGGGCGATCACGTCCAGGTAGGAGTCCATGTCCTGGGCCTCACCGAGCTCACGGCCTATGGAGGTCATGCGGACGCCCTCGATCCCGCAGGGGACCACCCATTCGAACGGCTGCAGGTCGTTGTTCACGTTGATCGCGAACCCGTGTGTCGTCACCCCCCGATTCACGTGCACGCCGATCGAGCCGATCTTCCGCCCCTCCGGCGGCCCCCCTCCGACCCAGACCCCGGGCAGTCCCTCGATCACCTCTGCGCTGATGTCGTACGGGGCGAGCGAGTCGATCATCAAGCGCTCGAGGTTGCAGACGTAGTCCTTGACCCGGCCGCCGTACTCCTTCAGGGAGACGATCGGATAGCCGACCAGCTGTCCCGGCCCGTGGTAGGTGACCCGGCCGCCTCGATCCGTCTCGCAGACCTCGATTCCCTGCATCCGGTACCAGTCCTCTCCCATGCCGAGCTCACCCGGCTCGGTCCGCCGTCCCTTCGTGTAGGTCGGCGGGTGCTCGAGGAGCAGGAGGACGTCCGGGATCTCGCCCGCGTGACGGGCGACCTCGAGCCGCTTCTGGAGGTCGCGCGCGTCCTCGTAGGCAACCTGACCGCATCGGGCGATGAGCACCTGGTCCACATCAACAGTGTGACTAACCCGAGGCGCCGGGTGCGACCGCGCCGCCCGACCCCGGCGGCCAGAAGGGCCACTCCTCGAACCGGATGCAGAGCCCGGCCTCGTCGAGCCGCACGATCCACAGATCGCGGTACTGCTGGCGCCTTGGGCGCTCGTAGCTCACCTCCACGCGAACCACACCCGTATTCCCCTCCACCGCGATCACCTCGCGCTCGATCCTGAACTCCTCGCCGGCCGACCGTTCGGCCTCCCACAGCTCGGCGATCGCCGGGAGGCCCCGATGCGGGGTCTCATACGGCCCTGTCGAGTAGGTCGCATCAGCTGCGAAGAGGTCGCCGAGCAGGCCGGTGCCCTGGGTTCTCCAGGCACGCTCGTAGTCGTCGAGCCAGCTCTCGAGTTGAACCCGGTCCACGGTCAAGGGCGCCTCAGCGATTAGTATCGCTCCACTGCACCGTGGGAGACAGGACCCGATGACCAGGGGACGCGGGACGCTTCGAGGCGGCCCGATGAGGTCATCGCCCGAGGCCATGCAATGAACTGGGTGGAAATCACGATCGTCTTCTGGATCTGCCACCTGGTTGGCGATTTTCTCCTCCAGACGGACTGGCAGGCCAGGAACAAGCACGGCGACTCCGGCTCGTCTCCCGGTGCGCACTGGGCGGCGCTCGTTTCCCATGTCACCGTCTACACGCTGTGCTTCGTGCCGGCGTTCATCTGGATGCGCGACGAGATCAGCCTGCTCGGTGCGGTCGGCCTGGCCGCCGTCATCTTCGTACCCCACCTCGTGATCGACGACGGGCGCCTGGTGCGCGCCTACATCCTCCACGTCAAGCGCTCCTCGAACCCGCCGCCCGGTCTCAGCTTCGCGGTCGATCAGAGCCTTCACCTGATCTGCCTGTGGGCCACGGCCCTCCTCGCGGTCGCCTGACGGCGCCCGCCCGCCAGGGTGAACCGTCGCCCGCTATGTTTCCGGTCACAGGGAGGTAACACGAGCTAGGGGGAGCTCACGTAAGGACACGAGCTTCGGAGGAGAGATGGCGGCGAACGGCACCGGGACGTTCCTTCGGCGTGTACCGGTCCTGTCCGGACTCGAGAATGACCTGCTGAGCCGAATCGCCGAGGAGGTCACCTCTCTGTCCGTTCGAGCCGGGGAGTGGCTCGTGCGTGAGGGTGATACGGCGGACAGCCTCTACGTGATCCGATCGGGACGCCTCGAGGTGGTTGACGAGGGCCCTCCCGAGACCGTGATCAGGGTCCTGCGACGTGGTGAGATCCTGGGGGAGCTCGCCCTCCTGACCGAGCAGAAGCGCTCGGCTTCGGTTCGAGCGCGAAGGGACAGCGAGCTCCTGGTCCTCGATCGCGAGCATTTCGAGAAGCTGATCTCGGAGGCTCCGGGATTCGCCCTCGGTCTGACCAGGGCGATGGGCGCCCAACTCGCCGTGAGCCGAACTCCGGCGGTCACCTCCGGCCCGCCCGGGACGATCGCGGCGCTGCCCCTCGACGAGGGAGCGCCGGTGGGTGAGGCCGCGGAGATGCTCGTGGAGGCGCTCGGGCACCACGGCAGCGTCGCCAAGCTCGCCTTCGAGCCCGGACTCGACGCCCACGAAATGGTCTCGCGCCTCGAGCATGCGGAGACCGAGAACGACCGTGTGATCCTGTTGGGCGACTCCCCGCGACCCGGTCACGAATGGACAGACCTCTGCGTCCGCGAGGCTGACGCCGTCTTCGCCCTCAGTCGCGGGGACCCGAGCAGGGAATGGCTCGATCACCCCGAGGCGTTGAAGGGATGCGAGCTCGTGGTACTCGCCGACCGGGTCAGGCCGGATGTCCTCGACGCCCTCGAGCCGCGCGAGGTACAGGTGCTGCCCGACGGGGTCGATCTCCAACCGAGCCTCGATCGCACCGCTCGGCGTCTCGCCGGCAGGGCGATCGGGATCGTCCTGTCCGGGGGAGGCGCCCGGGCCTTCGCTCACATCGGCGTGTTCGACGAGCTGACCCGCGCCGGGGTCCAGATCGATCGCATCGGCGGGGTGAGCCTCGGGTCCGTGGTGGGAGCCTGCATCGCCACGGGAAGGACGCCGGAGGAGCTCCCGGATCTGTTCCGGGGTGGATTCATCGAAGTCAATCCGACCGGCGACTACACGCTCCCGCTGTTCTCGATGATCCGGGGAGCGCGAACGCGCGCCCTGCTCGACGGCTTCCTCGAGGAGAGGCGGATCGAGCAGCTGGTCATGCGCTTCTTCTGCGTCAGCTGCGATCTCGTCAAGCGGGAGCCGGTCATCCACAAGACAGGTCCAATGGCGGAGTCCGTCCTGGCGAGCCTGTCGATTCCCGGGGTCTTCCCGCCGGTCGCGACGGACGACGGACGGCTCCTGGTCGACGGCGGAGTCCTCGACAACCTCCCGGTTGAGCCGATGGCGCAGTCCGGCGAGGGCCCGGTCCTCGCGGTCGACGTCACCGGTCGTATGGACAGCGGCTTCAGAAAGCCGATCCGCCCGAGGATCGAGCGGCTCGGCAGACCGGTCCGCCACTACCTGACCGGCTCAGAGGGCGAGGTCCCGCGACTGGGCGAGACGATCGTCAGGACGATCACCGTCGGTAGCTCCGACACCGCGGAGGCGGCCCGCTCTCACGCCGATCTCGTCATCCAGCCGGAGGTCGAGGGTGTCGGGATGCTCGACTGGCGGCGGCTCGACTCGATCATCGAAGCTGGCCGCGCGGCCGCGCGGGACTCTCTGGAGAGCGCCCCGGACTGGCTGACCGGGTCGAGCGAGCCGCCGGAGTTACCAGGCGGGTCGGGCAGACGCTTCAGATCGGCCAGTCGCAGCTCCTGGGCTGCGGTTCAGCGGTGAGCGCACATGCCGATGCCGAGGGTGGCGCTGCGCTGACGCGACGGCGAGCGCCGTCGCCGAGAACCGTTCTCGCGGTCTCGTCGCTGGGCGTGTTCATGGCTTTCGTCGACGCGACGATCGTCAACATCGCCTTCCCCGACATCAGCAACTCCTTCCCCGAGACCGACATCTCCGGGCTGTCGTGGGTCCTCAACGCCTACAACATCGTCTTCGCCGCGTTCCTGCTCGCGGCCGGACGTATGGCGGACCTGCTCGGGCGCCGGCGGATCTTCCTGATCGGCCTGATCATCTTCACGTTCGCGTCGGTTCTCTGCGCCGTTGCTCCCTCGGTGAACGCGCTGATCGCGTTCCGGGTGCTGCAGGCGCTCGGGGCAACCCTGATCGTTCCGTCGTCGCTGGCGCTGGTCCTGCAGGCCTTCCCGGCCGAGCGCCGAGCCTATGCCGTCGCGCTGCTGGCCGCGGTGGGGGCCCTGGCGGCAGGAATCGGCCCGTCACTCGGCGGAGTGCTCGTCGCGGCCGACAGCTGGCGGCTCGTCTTCCTCGTCAACCTGCCGGTGGGGATCGCGGCCTACGCCCTCTCCAGGAGGCATCTCGTCGAGAGCCGGGAGCCCGGCCGTCGCCGGCTTCCCGACCTCCTCGGCGCCCTGATCTTCTCGATTGCGATCGCCGCGTTCGTGCTCGGGGTGGTGCAGGGGGACCAATGGGGGTGGGCGAGCGCGGGGTGATTGCGTCCTTCGCGGTGGCCGTCATGGGTCTTGCCGTGTTCGTCTGGCGCTGCACCTGGCACCGCTCGCCGATCATCGACCTCGGCCTGCTGCGTATCCGCACCTTCTCTGTCTCCAACGCGATGACAGTGCTCGCCGCGGCGGGGTTCTACGGGTACACGCTGGTCCACGTCCTGTTCCTCACCCAGGTCTGGGAGTACTCGGTGCTCGAGGCGGGCTTCGCGATCACGCCCGGCCCGATCGTCGCCGTCGCCGTCGCCGGCCCGACGAGCCGCATCGCGGAGCGCTTCGGTCATCGGTGGGTGCTGGTCGTGGGCGGCCTGATCTGGGGCCTCGGGGTGCTCTGGTTCGTGGAGCGGGTCGGTCTTCAGCCCGACTACGTCGGAGAGTGGCTGCCGGGAATGATCATCCTCGGCCTCGGGGCCGGGACCCTCTTTCCCAACCTGAGCGGCGTGGCGGTGGCCTCGGTCCCGGGGGAGGCGTTCGCCACCGCGACCGGAATCAACTCCGTCGCGCGCCAGGTCGGCGCGGCTCTGGGCGTCGCCGTGGTCATCGCGATTCTGGGAACGATCAATCCGCTCGATCCAGAGTCGGTACTGAGCACCTTCGACAAGGCATGGGGGTTCGCCGCCGGCTGCCTGCTCGTCTCGGGTCTTGGCTGCCTCGGGGTCCGGTCGATCCGGACCGAGGACGATGTGCGCCAGTCTCCATCGCTCGGGGCCGCCGCTCGGATGGTCTTCGGGCATGGCGCCGCTCCGGATCCCGGCCGGGCGCCGTCGCCCACGGCCGTCCGTTTTCGCCCGACAACTCCCAGTAGGACAGGGAAGCCGCGACCCGAGTCGGCCGCCGACTTCCTCGCGCAGGCGCCGATCTTCGCGGGCCTGTCGCAGGACGCCCGGGAGAAGATCGCAGAGCGCTCGCGCGGGCATCACCTCACGGCGGGGGAGTGGCTCTTCCGCGAAGGCGACGAGGGCGACGCATTGTTCGTCATCCGCGCCGGCCGCCTCGAGGTGGTCGCCGAGAAGGGTGGCGATGCGTCCGTGATCCGGGTGCTCGGCCGTGGGGCCGCCCTCGGTGAGCTCGCGCTGCTGACGGAGTCCCCGCGGTCGGCATCGGTCCGAGCCGCACGCGACACGGACGTGATCGTGATCGACCGCGCCCAGTTCGAGCGCCTGCTGCGGGAGGAGCCGGAGGTGTCCGTGGCGCTCACCAGAACGCTCGGCGCCCAGCTGCGAGACAGCCGTGGCGTGCTCCCCCAGACCCGGCCGGTCCCCGTCACGATCGCCCTCGTCGCTCTGGACGACCCTGTGCCGGTTGCCGAGCTCGGCCGGCGCCTGGCGGACTCGCTCGCTGAGTGGGGACGCGCAGACATGCTCGACGGCAGCGAGGCGGCATCGACGCAGGATGACCCCGTGGCGGCCTTCGCGCCGCTGATCGACCGCGCGGAGGCGGAGAACGATCAGCTCGTGCTCGTGGCCCCCTCGCTCGACGAGGCCAACCCCTGGACCACGTTCTGCCTCCAGCAGGCCGACCGGATAATCGCGGTCGGGCACTCCGGGGAGCCGCCCGAGGGGATGGATCGGCCGGAGCTCCGTGGCTGCGATCTCGTCGCCTGGGATGTCGAGCCCGGCTCCGGCGCGCTTGCGAGCTGGGCGAATGCGCTCGAACCGATCGAGACGCATGCGGTTCACCGTGCGAGCATCGACGAGGACATCCAGAGAACCGCGAGGCGCCTCGCCGGGCGCTCGGTCGGGATCGTCCTCTCCGGCGGCGGCGCGAGGGCCTTCGCCCACATCGGCGTGCTCGAGGAGCTGGAGGCCGCCGGCCTCGTGATCGACCGGGTCGCCGGAGTCAGCATGGGGGCGTTCGTCGGCGGGATGTTCGCGATGGGGATGTCGGGCGACGAGATCGACGCCCGCTGCTACGAGGAGTGGATCCGGAGGCGGCCGCTCGGCGACTACACGCTGCCCCGCTTCTCGCTGATCCGGGGGGATCGGGCCCGGGCGATGCTGGACCGGACCTTCGGGACGGTCTCGATCGAGGAGCTGTCTCGCGCTTTCTTCGCCGGAGCGGCGGAGCTCCGCAGCGGAGAGCTCGTAGTCCATCGCTGGGGGCGCCTCTGGGACGCGGTCGCCACGAGCTTCGCGCTTCCTGTAATCGCTCCCGCTCAGGTGCAGGGGCGAAAGATCCTGGTCGACGGTTCCCTGGTGGACAACCTGCCGGTGGCCGACATGGCCGGTCTCGGCGAGGGGCCCGTGATCGCGGTCGACGTCAAGGCGAGCGTCGATCGCCCGCCCCGCTCGGCGTCCGCCGAGGGGAACTCCGGTGAGGTCGAGCTGAGGACTCCGAGCCTGGGGGAGACTCTGGCGCGAGTGCTGCTGTTGGGGAGCTCGAACACCTCGGAGAGCGCGCGCCGATACGCGGACTGGACGATCACGCCGCGAAGCCCCGGCATCGGGCTGCTCGAGTTCCACCAGCTGGACCAGGCCCGGGAGGCCGGTCGGGAGGCCGCACGCGAGGCGCTAGAGAAGGTGCCCGCCGCTCTCGTCGGCTGAGGTCGTCCGCCGGCTAGAGCGCGAGCCCGAGGGGCTCCTCCAGGAGCCCCCTCACCCGCTGCAGGAACTGGGCCCCGTCGGCGCCGTACAGGATGCGGTGGTCGCACGCGAGGGTGACGCCCATCATCTGGCGCGCCACGATCTCTCCTGAGTCATCGACGATCGGCTTCGCCTTCAGCTCGCCGACGGCGAGGATGGCGGCTTGGGGAGTGTTGATCACGGCGTGGAAGTTCGAGATTCCGTACATCCCGAGGTTGGAGACCGTGAACGTTCCGCCTGAGAGCTCCGGCGGGGTGATCGCTCCGTCCCGGACCCTCGCGGCCAGCGCCCGGGTCTCTGATGCGATCTGCCGCAGACCCTTCATGTCGGCGTCGAACACGGTCGGGACGACAAGGGCATCCCGGGCGGCGACCGCGACTCCGACGTTCACCCGCGAGTAGAGCTCGATCTTCCCGTCGCGGTAGGAGCCGTTCGCCCGCGGAAATTCGCGCAGGGCGATCGCGCACGCCTTGACGACCAGGTCGTTGTAGGTCGGGACGGGCTCGCCCTCCTTCGCCATTGCCTTCAAGCGGGCGCGTCCCTCCACCGCTGCGGTCATGTCGAACTCCGCCTGGAGGTAGAAGTGGGGCGCGGTCGCCTTCGACTCCGCCATCCGCCGTGCCACTGTCTGCTGGAGCCTGGTGAGCTCGATCACCTCGACGTGCCCCTTGGCGGTCTCCGGCTTCTCCCTCGCACCGGGTGTGGGCGCCGCGGGAGGAGCGGCCACCGGTGCCGGCTGGGCCGGTGCGGCCTCGGGCGCCGCGGTTCCCCCCGCCAGTGCCCGCTCCACATCGGCCTTCACGATCCGCCCGCCCGGGCCGGAGCCGCTTAAGCCGTGAAGATCGAGCCCGCGTTCCTTCGCAACCCGCCTGGCGATCGGGGACGCCTTGACCCGACCATCGCCGTGACCGGCCGAGGGCGCAGGCGCCGATGGAGCCGGAGCTGACTGGGCTGGGGAAGCAGGGGCTGATCCAGCGGTGGCTGGCGTGGGCGGGGGGGTCGGGGATGCCGACCCGGGGCGGTCCGGCTGTTCGATGCCCGGCTTATCCTCGGCCTGAGCCTGCGATGCGGTCTCGGCGCCGGGCCCCCGCCCCGCGGCGGCGGTCCCCGGGCCCCCCGCCCCGTTACCCGCAACCTCACTCGCGTCGCCGACTCGCGCGATCGAATCCCCGACCGGCAGCGTGTCCCCCTCTTGGGCAAGGATCTCGACGAGCGTCCCCGCGAGGTCGGACTCGTAGACCATGTTCGCCTTGTCGGTCTCGATCTCAACGAGCTCCTCGCCGACCGAGACCTCGTCGCCGACGGACTTCAGCCACCGCAGGACGGTGCCCTCCTCCATCGAGTCGGACAGGCGGGGCATCACGATCTCAGACATCAGACGACCGACCCTTCCAGCGTCTGGAGCGCCGCGCTCACCACGTGCTCCGCATGCGGGATCGCCGCCTGCTCCATCCGCTTGGAGTAGGGCATCGGCACGTCCGCTCCGGTGACCCGCTCCACAGGGGCGTCCAGGTGGTCGAACGCCTGCCCCTGGATCAGGGCCGCGAGGTTCGCCCCGACCCCGCCGTGGGGCCAGCCCTCTTCGACGATCACCGCGCGGTTGGTCTTCTTGACGGACTCGACGATCGTGTCGAGGTCGAGCGGACGCAGGGTCCTGGGGTCGATCACTTCCGCCTCGACCCCATGCTCGTTCGCGAGGATCTGCGCGGCCGCGAGCGCCGTCTCCGCCATCCGGAGGATTCCGATGATCGTCACGTCGGAGCCCTCCCTCCGGATTGCGGCGTGACCGAAGTTGACGACGAAGTCCTCGTCGTCCGGAACCTCGCCCCGCGACCCGTAGAGCGTCTCGTGCTCCATGAAGATCACCGGGTTGTCGTCGCGGATTGCGGCCTTCAGCAGGCCCTTGGCGTCGGCCGGCGTTGAGGGACAGGCGACGAGAAGCCCGGGGATCTGGAGAAACAGCGCCTCGAAGCTGTGCGAGTGGGTCGGGCCGAGCTGGTGGCCGCCCCCGCCGGGCATCCGCACCACCAGCGGCACCCGGACCTGGCCGCCGAACATGTACGGGATCGCGGCGGCGTGGTTGACGATCTGGTCCATGGCCAGCAGGGCGAAGTTCACGGTCATGATCTCCACGACGGGGCGAAGCCCGCCCATCGCGGCGCCGACACCCGTGCCGACGATCGTGTTCTCGGAGATCGGGGTGTCGCGAACCCGCTTCTCCCCGAACTCGTCGAGGAGGCCCTCGGTGACCTTGAAGGACCCCTGGAACACGCCCACGTCCTCGCCCATGACGAAGACGTACTCGTCGCGGCGCATCTCCTCGGCCATCGCGTCGCGCAGCGCCTCGCGCATCCGGAGGATCGCCATCAGTGAACGTCCTCGGGTGCGGTGTCCGGCCGGTCGCCCTCGGCCTCGCGCATCGGCTGGGCATCCGGTTCCGCGTACGCGGCGCCGCGCTCGGCCAACTCGCGCGCGCGCTCCCCGGCCTTACGCTCCTCCTCGGCGGGATGCGAATCGGGCGAGCGCTCGTCGACTCCGTACCAGCCGGGAATCTGGTCGCCGACCACGTACAGGTGGTCGTAGAGCGAGTCGAGCGGCGGCTCGGGGGAGTTGTCGGCGTACTCGACGGCCTCCTTGACGACGCGGTCGGCCTCGTCGCGGCTCTCCTGGATCTCCTCCTCGGTCAGGACCTTCTCCTCCAGCAGCCGCTTTGTGAAGCTCTCGATCGGGTCCTTCCGCTGCCACTCCTCGACCTCCTTCTTCTCGCGGTAGACCTCTGGGTCGGCCGCCGAGTGGCCCCGGTAGCGGTAGGTGAAGGCCTCCACGAGCGTCGGCTTTCGGTCCTCGCGGGCCATCCGGATGTGCTCGGTGACCGTCTCCCGTACCGCCAGGACATCCATCCCATCGACCCGGACGCCGGGCACGCCCATCCCCTCAGCCTTCTGGGAGAGGTCGGTGACCGCGGAGTGACGCTCGAGCGACGTCCCCATCCCGTAGAGGTTGTTCTCGACGAGGAAGACCACGGGAAGCTTCCAGAGCGCCGCGATGTTCATCGTCTCGCCGAAGTTCCCGCTGTTCGACGGCTCCGTCGCCGAACATGCAGACCGTCACCTCGTCGGTGCCGCGGTAGTCGGACGACAGTGCCAGCCCCGCGGCGAGGGGCAGGTTTCCCCCGACGATCCCGTAGCCGCCCATGAAGCGGTTCTCGAGGTCGAAGATGTGCATCGAGCCGCCGCGGCCGCCGGATGTACCGTCGGCTCGCCCGAAGAGCTCCGCCATCACCTTCTTCGGGTCGGATCCGCGGGCGATCGCGTGCCCGTGGGTCCGGTACGTGCCGATCAGGTAGTCCTCGGGGCGCATCACCGACGTGGTGCCGACGATCGTCGCCTCCTCGCCGATCGCGAGGTGGAGGAAGCCGCCGGCCTTCGCCCGCTGGTACTGACGACCGGCCTCCTCCTCGAAGCGCCGGATCAGCATCATCGTCGAGAGCAGCTCCCTGCAGGTCGCCTTGTCCGGCAGCTTCGGCTTCGCGGATTCGCGCCCGTCGCGGTTCGTCTTGGACGAGCGGCTCCCGCTCTTGGGCTGCTTCTTCGAGTCGGCCGTTTTGCTCTGCGCCACCTGAACCTCAGCCTACCCGCCACCGTCGCTCGCGTCCCGCGATCACCCCCCGAATGGCGGGGTCAGGCCGCGGACTTGGCGGCACGAACGGCTTCTTCGAGCCGATCGTCTCCCCAGAAGAGCTCGCCTGAGACCGCGACCGTCGGGATCCCTTCCACGCCCAGCGCGATCGCTTCGTCGGTCGCGGCGCGGAGCCTGTCCTTGACCGACCGCGTCTCCATTCCCTTCATCACCGCATTCGGGTGGAGCTCGCAGGCGGCGGCGGCGATCAGGACGTTGTCGATCTCGCTCATGTCACGCCCGGCTGCGAACACCTGGCGAAAGCACGCGAGGGAGAACGAGACGACCCTCCCCGACTCCTTCGCGAAGATCGCCGCCCGCACCGGGTTCAGGCTGTAGTTCTCGATCGGCCATCCCTCGGGGTACCGGACCTCCGGCAGCCCCCGCGCGGCGGCTCGCCGCTGGATCTCGGCGAGGTCGGCGCCCTTGTCCTCCTCGAAGGACCACGGTCGCCTTCCGCTCTCCTTCAGAACGTGCCCGAACGAGATCGGCTGCCACTCCGGCTGCCCGATCCCCGCCTCGGCGAAGAGGCCGCTTATCCGCTCCGCAGCGAGATAGGAGTAGGGCGAGTTGAAGTCGTAGAAGAAGGTCGCCATCAGGCGGGGGCGCTACCTGCAGGGTCGATACCGCGACCGCGCCATCGTCGCGCCCCTACGCGTGGATGGCCCAGCCGTCCACCGCCCGCGCCGCATCGAGAATCGCCTCCGAGATCGTCGGATGCGGGTGGACGATTCGCGCGAGCTCGGGGTAGCCGCCCTCGAGCGCCATCGTGTCGACGAACTCGCTGATCATGTCGCAGGCCCGGTTGCCGACGACGTGGGCGCCCAGGATCTCGCCGTACTCCGGGTCCCCGACGATCTTCACCATCCCGGCGCGGTCGTCGTAGACGACCGACGCGCCGACGCCGCCCAGCTTGAACTTCCCGACCTTGATCTGTCGGCCCGATTCCTTCGCCTGCTCCTCGGTCATCCCGACGCTCGCAACCTGTGGGTGGCAGAACGTGGCGCCCGGGACCAGGTCGACGTCCACGGGATGGGTCTCGGCACCCGCAGCGACTTCCACTGCGACGATGCCTTCCTCCGATGCCTTGTGGGCCAGGGCGGGCCCGCGAACCAGATCGCCGATCGCATAGATGCCCTCGGCAGAGGTCCGCTGATAGTCGTCGACCTCGATCAGGCCGCGCTCTGTGGTCTTCACTCCTGCGGCGTCCAGGTTGAGCGGCTCCGTGTCGGGTTTGCGGCCTCCCGCGATCGCCAGATAGTCCGCCTTCAGCTCCTTATCGCCCGCCTTCACCTTCACCGCCGACTTCTGCTCCTCGACGCTCTCCACCTTCGTCCCGAGCAGCACCTCGATGCCGTCCTTCTTGAACTGGCGCTCGACCACCCGTGCCATGTCCTTGTCCTCGAGCGGCAGGACCTGATCGAGCATCTCGACGAGCGTCACGTCGACGCCCATCCGCGCGTACGCGGAGGCGATCTCCGACCCCGACGCCCCGGCTCCGGCCACGACGAGGGCCTTCGGCATGGAGGAGAGGGACCACGCTCTCCAGGTGTCGATCACCCGATCCGAGAAGTCGATCCCCGGAATCGGCATCGCCACCGATCCGGTCGCGAGCACGATCGCATTCGCCTGGTGAGTTTCCTGGCCGACCTTGACCTTGCCGCCGCCGGCAAGGGACGCTTCGCCCCGGAGGAAGTCGACCTTGTCCTTCTTCCAGAGCATCTGGACCCCGTCCTCGAGGGTCTTCGAGACCTTCTCGCGGCGTGCCTGGACCGCCCTCCAGTCGATCGAGACGCCGGTCGCCTTGACGCCGAGATCAGCGCCCCGCTCTTTGAGATCCGCGAAGACCTCGGCGGTGTGCAGGAGCGTCTTCGCCGGGATGCACGCGTAGTTCAGGCAGCGGCCACCGGGCTTGTCCCGCTCGACGACCGCGGTGTTCTGGCCGAGCTGAGCGGCGCGAATCGCCGCCACATACCCGCCAGGACCGCCACCGATCACGATCACGTCGTATTCGGCCATCGAGGCGACTTTATCGGAGGCCCAGATGCGGCTTTACTGCGCCTTGGGGCCGCTTGGCATCTGGATCCGCGCCATCGCCCGGATCAGGAAGTAGAAGAGCGTGCCGGTGCCCAGGATGAGCGCGGTGGTCCCGACGGCCTGGAGCACGGTCGAGACGACGACCAGGCCCAGCGCGCTCGCGAGCAGCATCAGGAGGAGCAGGGTCTGAAAGCCCAGGACCGCCCAGTAGCGCGCCTTCCAGAGGCCGTAGCTCATCACCCAGAGGATCACGGCGAAGAGGAGGAGCGGAGCTGGGTTGGTGTCGGCGCCGGCCGCATCCACCCCGGCGGCCGCGAGCCCAGCCTGGACGGAGATCGCGGCGGCGAGCAGGACCGAGATCACGGCAGCGACCGTCACGGCGGTGGGACGCTGGCTGCGATCAAGCGGCTCCAGCTTGGCCCGGGCGGCGGCGTTTCGCTCCTCGGAGCGGCGGGCCATCCGCTCGGAAAAGCTCTCCTCGCTCTCGGCCGCCCCGCCATTCGTCTCGACGGATACTCCCTCGCTCGGAGGGACGACGACTCGCTCCGAGGAGCGGCGCTTGCGCTTCTGTCGCTCGGCGCGCTTTCGCTCGCGGCTGCCGGTCATCCGGCCGTCCTCGAGCGTTGCTCGCGCACGGCCGGGTCCACTGCGGCGAAGAGGGCGCTCGCAGCCTCCCGTGGGTCGTCGGCATCGCGGATCGCCCTGACGACGCAGATCCGCTCAGCCCCCGCCGCAACGATCTCCTCGACGTTCTCCGGGTTGATGCCGCCGATCGCGAACCAGGGAACGGGCGCGATCTCGGCGGCCACTCGGATCAGCTCCAGGCCGGTGGCGGGCCTGCCCTCCTTCGTCGGCGTCTCCCAGACCGGGCCGACGCTGATGTAGTCCACCGGCGCCTCTCCCGCGGCCTCGATCTGCTCACGCGAGTGGGTCGAGAGGCCGACGATCCCATCCGGCCCGACGATCTCCCGGACCTCAGCCGGATCCATGTCGTCCTGCCCGACGTGAACGCCGTCGGCGGCAAGCTCGCGGGCCAGGTAGGGATCGTCGTTGACGATGAACAGCGCGCTGTAGGTGTCGGCGAGCCGGCGGAATGTCTGGCCGGACCGCTCGATCACGTTCCGGGGGGCCTCGCGATCGCGAAGCTCGACCATGCCGGCGCCGCCCGAGTGGGCGGCGCGCATAAGTGGCTCCGGGTCGCGGCCGTGGGGACGGGCGTCGCAGACGAAGTAGAGGCGCGCCCAGCGCAGGCGCTGTCGACGCAGGTCGCCGATCGCCTCTGGTGGCGCTAGATCCGGCGGCGGTGTTTGTGGCCGCCGTTCATGTTGGCCGGACGCTGCGTCGGTCACCTCGGGGCAAGCGTAGACCCTCGGCGGAGGGGTGGCCGCGCAGGGCGCATCCGGCGCCCTGCGAAGCGCGTCGCGCACTACGATGGATGAAGCAACGGGAGCCCACCAAAGGGCTGAGAGGGCGGCAACACGCGCCGCCGACCGTCAGAACCTGATCCGGGTAATGCCGGCGCAGGGAGGTTGGAAGCGCTGGGGCCGCCGGAAAGAGCGGCGATGAGCAAGAACTCCCATGACGTGGTCCTCGTCGGAGCCGGCGTGATCGGCCTCGCTTCGGCATGGGCGTGCGCGCGGCGCGGGATGGACGTGTGCGTGCTCGAGCGGGATCGCCCCGCCGCCGGGGCGACCGGCGTCGCCGCAGGGATGCTCGCCCCGGTCGGCGAGGCGTCATGGGGGGAGGAGAGCGTTCTCTCCCTCAACCGGAACTCGCTCGAGCGCTGGTCGAAGTTCGCCCAGGACCTCGAGGCCGAAACCGGCCTTCAGGTGGAGTTCGGCGCAGGAGGGGCACTGCACGTGGCCCTCGACCGTGACGAGGCCGAGGAGCTGCAGCGTCGTCATCGGCTCCATCGCTCCGTCGGACTTGACTCCGACTGGCTCTCCGGACGGGAGTGCAGGGAACTCGAGCCGGGCCTGGCGACCGCCGTGCGTGGTGGGACCCACGTCCCGGGCGAGGCGAGCGTCGACCCGCGACGGCTGACCGCCGCTCTGCTGGCGGCCCTCGAGGGCCTGGGGGCCCAGGTTCACTCCGGCGCGGAGGTGGTGGACGCCGAGCGCAACGGGGGCGACTGGGCACTGCGAACGGCGGACGGGCGCAGGTTCGGTGGCGCCGCGGTCGTTCTCTGCGCGGGCTCGTGGTCCGGCCGGCCGGAGTGGGTCCCCGCGGACTCGCGGCCGCCAGTCCGCCCCGTGAAGGGGGAGATTCTCGCTCTTCGGGGGCGGCCCGATGAGCCGGTGTGCCATCGGATCGTCGCCGGGGAGCGCGTCTACATGGTCCCGCGGACCGACGGACGGGTGATCGTCGGGGCGACCATGGACGAGCGGGGATTCGACCTGACGGTCACCGCCGGGGGGGTCCACGAGCTTCTGCGCGAGGCCTACCGGCTCATCCCGGAGGTCGCCGAGCTCGAGCTGGTCGAGATGGCCGCCGGTCTGCGGCCCGGAACCCCCGACAACGCGCCGCTGATCGGCTGGAGCGCAACCCAGGGGTTGCTCATCGCTACGGGACATCACCGCAATGGCGTGCTGCAGGCGCCGATCACGGCGGAGTCGGTCGCCGCGCTGCTCGCTGACGAGGATGCGCCGGTCGATCTCGCGCCGTTCTCGCCGCTGAGGTTCGCGGCGGATAGAACCACGAGCGCAGCAAAGGTCCAGTGACGGTTGAGGTCAACGGGCGTCCGGTGGATCTCGCCGACGGTGCGACACTCGCTGCCGCCATCGAGGCGTCGGGCGCGGCCCCGGATCGTCGCGGCGTCGCTGTCGCGGTCGATGGCGAGGTGGTGCCGCGTGCCGAGTGGGAGGGGACGTCGCTTTCCGACGGCCAGCGGGTCGAGGTGCTCGCGGCGATCCAGGGCGGGGCCGACGAGGGGTTCGAGCTCGGGGACCGGATCTGGGGATCGAGGCTGATCGTGGGGACCGGCGGCTTTCGCTCGCTGGAGCAGATGGAGGAAGCGCTGATGGCTTCCGGGACCGAGATCGTCACGGTCGCCCTCCGGCGGGTCGATCCGGATGCGCAGGGGTCCGTCCTGGACGTGATCCGGAGGCTGGATCTCTTCGCTCTCCCCAATACGGCCGGCTGCTACACGGCTCGCGACGCGGTCCGCACAGCAAAGCTCGCGCGCGAGGCATTCGAGACCGACTGGGTGAAGCTCGAGGTGATCGGCGACGACCGGACGCTGTTCCCGGACGCCGTTGAGCTGGTGGACGCCGCGGAGGTGCTGGTCGACGACGGCTTCACCGTGCTTCCGTACACCAACGACGATCCGATCCTCGCCCGCCGCCTCGAGGAGGTGGGGTGCGCGGCGGTGATGCCGCTCGGTTCGCCGATCGGCTCCGGGATGGGGATCCGCAACCCGTACAACATCCAGATCATCGCCGAGCGGGCCACCGTGCCGGTGATCCTCGACGCCGGCATCGGGACCGCATCGGACGCGGCGCTTGCGATGGAGCTCGGCTGTGACGCGGTCCTGCTGGCGAGCTCGGTCTCCCGTGCGGAGGACCCCGCCGCGATGGCCGCAGCGATGCGCTCCGCGGTCGAGGCCGGCTGGGCGGCGCGCAGGGCCGGGCGGATTCCGCGCCGCCTGCATGCGGAGGCCTCGACGCCGCTCGAGGGCCAGCCCGACCTCAGCTAGCTGCGGCGCCGGCCGATCAGGCTGTCGACTGCCTCGCCGACGGACCCGAACAGCCATCCGACGTGATGGGTGGCGCGGATGAGCAACGAATTCCCCAGCGGCGCGGCGGCGCGATCCGGGTCCGCACCCAGCCCCACCGCAGCCTCGCGAACCGCTCCCAGCCGTGCCTCTGACCGGCCGGCCCATTCGTCGCAGAAGCCCGCCAGGTCCAGATCGCCACGGGCCCGCGCCAGCTCGGCGAGCTGGCGAAGCAGTGTCGCCACGTGCTCGATGTCGAGAACGGCGAAGCGGACGACCATCCCGGTATCGGCGCCGCGATCGGCGATGGTGGCTCGCGCCCCGGCAACCCCGGCACCCAGGCCCTGGGCCATCGGGCCACCGTGAAGGCCGTACGCCGCGGTGCGCGGTCCGAGGGCCGCGAGCAGGTCCTCCGTCTCGGCCACGCCCTGCTCGAGGCTGTCGCCGATCGGCGTCCCGGCCAATTCCGGCAACAGCTGCTTCCAGCGTTGGATCAATTGGCGGGACGCGGCGTACAGCTCCCTGTAGGCACGGTGCTCCGCCGGATGCAGCTCTCGCTGCCACACGGTCAGTATCCAGGATGCCGGGATCAGCCGCGGTCGAGCCGGGCTCGGCACTCCTCGAGGCCTTGACGGCTGTGCGAACATATGTTCGATAGCGGAATGAAGCCGTCTGCCAAATTGAAAGCGATGCGCTGGGACGAGCAGAGAGTCGAGAAGCAACGGGACCGGGCCCTTCCGGGGCTCGATGTCGAGCGGGTTCGGACCTTCGACGCCCCCGAGGCGCTCGGGATCAACTTCCACGAGGTTCGCGCGAAGTCGGCGCTGAACAAGGTCCCCGGCACCTACCTGCCGTTCAACTGGACGGTCAACGCTTTTCGAGGCTGCGCCCATGCCTGCACCTACTGCCTGGCTGGCGATACGCCGATCCTTCTCGCTGATGGGCGCACCAGGCCAATCGCGGACCTGAAAGTCGGCGATCGGATCTACGGCACGACGAAAGGCCCGAAGTATCGCCACTACACCGCCACGGAGGTGCTCGCGCACTGGGAGACCTGCAAGGAGGCCTACCGCATCACGCTTGAAGACGGCACGGAGCTGGTCGCGAGCGGTGATCACCGATTCTGGACCCGTCGGGGGAAGTGGAAGCACGTCATCGGATCCCAACAGGGACCAATGCAGCGCCCTCACCTGACACTCAACGACGAGCTCGCCGGCGTTGGGGGGATCAGCAGTGGACCGGATACCGACGCCCCGATCTATCGGCGCGGTTACCTGTGCGGGTTGATCCGCGGCGACGGCAATCTCAAGTGCTACGACGATCGGCGTCCCGAACGATCCGGCCAAGTACTGCATCGCTTCCGGCTAGCGCTCGCCGACTTCGAAGCTCTGCGGCGAGCCGCGGAGTATCTGACCGACCTCGACCTCTATTCAGAGGAGTTCGTTTTCGCTGCGGCCACGTCAAATACACGCGAGATCCGAGCCATTCGGGACCAGAGCCGGGACGGTTTCGGGCGTATCAGTGAAGCGATCACGTGGCCGCGGGGCGTGTCCGAGGACTGGTGCAAGGGGTTCCTGGCGGGCATCTTCGACGCGGAGGGCTGCTACAGCAGCGGGGTCCTTCGGATTGCGAACTGCGAGCCGGAGATCATCGACTGGACGACGTGGTCACTTCGGCAGCTCGGGTTCGATTACGCAGTCGAACCGACCGGCAAGCCAAATGGCCTGACCACTTTCGGCTCCGGGGCGGGTTACGCGAGACACTCCGTTTCTTCCACCTCACCGATCCAGCGATCAGTCGGAAGCGCTCGATCGAGGGCGTCGCACTGAAGAGCGACGCAAAGCTACGGGTGAGCTCGATCGAGCCGATTGGAAAGCGCCAGCTCTTCGACATCACCACCGGCACCGGCGACTTCATTGCCAACGGCGTCGTCAGCCACAACTGCTTCGCCCGCAACACCCACACATATCTGGACCTGAACGCGGGGCGCGACTTCGAGCGGGAGATCGTGGTCAAGGTGAACGTTCCGGAGCTGCTCCGAGCCGAGCTCAGCCGTCCCAGCTGGAAGCGGGAGCTGGTCGCGATCGGGACGAACACCGATCCCTATCAGTGGGCTGAGGGCAAATACCGGTTCATGCCGCCGATCATCGAGGCGCTTCGCGACGCGGAGACGCCGTTGTCGGTGCTGACGAAATCACCCCTCGCGACGCGCGATCTCGATCTCTACCTCGAGCTGGCGGAGGTCGCTGACGTCAGCGTCAACTTCTCGGTCCCGACGCTCGACGAGCGGATCTGGCGCGAAACAGAGCCCCACACCCCGCATCCGCAGAAGCGACTCGATGCGGTCGCCAAGTTCAACGAGGCGGGCATCCCGTCCGGCGTCCTGGTCGCCCCGCTGATGCCCGGCATCAACGACTCGCCGGAGCTGGTCGACGAGATCGTGTCGATCGCCGAGGAGGCGGGAGCCACCTTCGTCAACGGAATCGCCCTTCACCTCCGGCCGGGTGTGAAGGAGGTGTTCATGTCCTGGCTCTCCGCCGCCCGTCCGGACCTGGTGCCGCGCTACGAGCAGCTGTACGAGCGCCGGGCCTACGCGCCCAACGCCGAGCGGAGGCGGATCGGCGGGCTGGTCCGCTCGACGAGCCGGTCCCGTGACAGGCGCTACAGGCGGCGGGATGAGCTCGCCGCACGGCGTCGCGCCCGCGACCAGGAGCGCGCCGAGCCGGAGCCGGCCCAGACTTCGCTCTTCTGAGGGAGCCGGCGGGGCGGCAAGGCCGACTCGCCTTTCTCCACCCACCGGTCGTATTTCCCCCAATCCGGTCGGGAATTACAAGATTTCCAATCCACAAGGTGGGGAAAGCTGCTAGCCTGCCCGATCGCTTTGTCCACTAAACCAATCAGGAAAGGCCAAAAGGACATCCAGATGACGAATCCGAACAACAACCGCCGAGGGCGTCGGCTCCTCGCCCGGCTTGGGATCGCGGGGATCGCTCTTGCAGCGACGCTCGGGATCGCGGCATGCGGCGGCGATGACGACGACGGGGGTGGCGGCGGCGGCGGCGGCCACATCGACCTTGTCGCCTATTCGACGCCCCAGCAGGCTTTCGAGGAGGGCCTGATACCGGCCTTCCAGGACACCGATACAGGCAGCGGAGTCGAGTTCTCGACGTCGTTCGGCGCCTCGGGCGACCAGCGTCGCGCGGTGGAGGCCGGTCAGCCGGCCGACCTCGTCGACTTTTCGCTGGAGCCGGACATGCTCAGCCTGGTCGACGGCCAGCTCGTCGCCGAGGACTGGAACGCCGGTCCGACCAAGGGCATTGTCAGCAGCTCCGTCGTGAGCATCTCGACGCGCCCCGGCAACCCCGAGGGCATCCAGAGCTTCGACGATCTGCTCACGAAGGACGTCGAGATCATCACGCCGAACCCGGCGACGTCGGGCGGCGCGAAGTGGAACATCATGGCCATCTACGGGTCTCAGATCGAGGCCGGGAAATCCGAGCAGGAGGCCCTTGACGCCGTCGCGACGGTGATCGAGAAGACCTCTGTGCTCGACGACTCCGCCCGGGACTCGCTGCAGACGTTCGCCAGCGGCAAGGGCGACGTGCTGATCGGCTACGAGAACGAGGCCATTCAGGCCCAGGACGAGGGGATCGAGCTCGAGTACGTGCTCCCCGACTCCACGATCAAGATCGAGAACCCCGGTGCAGTCACCACCGAGGCTGCCGACCCCGAGGCCGCGAAGGCGTTCCTCGACTTCATCCTCACGGATGAGGGTCAGCAGGTCTTCGCCGACTACGGGTACCGCCCGGTGACCGAGTCCGTGCTGCAGCAGAACACGGACAAGTTCCCCGAGGTGCCCGGCCTGTTCACGATCGCCGACTTCGGCGGTTGGGCCAAGGTCGACGAGGAGTTCTTCAACGACGAGACCGGCAAGGTCACGGAGATCCTGCGCGAGCAGGGCGCCCCGCTCGAGTAGAGGAATCGAGCACCGGCAATGACGCCACCACCGGCTGACACAGCGGTCGCATCTCCGCCGAAGGTGGGCTTTCGGGCCCCCTTCGGCGGAGAGGTGCTCACCCGCGGCGTCGTCCTCACCTGGCTCAGCATCATCGTGCTGATCCCGCTGGGCGCCGTCGTCTTCCGCTCTTTCGACGACGGGGCCGGAGCGTTCTGGGACGCGATCACCGAGCCCGAGGCGGTCGCTGCGATCAAGCTGACCGTGATCACCTCATTCGTGATCGTCGTGATCAACGCCGTGATGGGGACGATGATCGCCTGGGTGCTGGTCCGCGACGAGTTCCGCGGCAAGCGCTTCGTCAACTCGATCATCGACCTGCCGTTCGCGCTGCCGACGATCGTCGCCGGCCTGACGCTGCTGGCCCTCTACGGCCAGGACAGCCCGCTGGGCGTGAACGTCACCTACACGAAGGTCGCCGTGGGCATGGCGCTGCTGTTTGTGACCTTGCCCTTCGTCGTCCGCGCCGTGCAGCCCGTCCTCCAGGAGCTGGACGAGGAGATGGAGGAGGCCGCCGCCTCGCTCGGCTCGAACAACTTCCGCATCTTTCGCAGCATCATCCTTCCCAACCTGACGCCGGCGATCATCGCCGGCTGCGCGCTGGCGTTCGCCAGAGCGATCGGGGAGTTCGGCTCCCTGGTCCTGATCACCGGAAACATCCCCTTCGACACCCAGGTCGCCTCGGTCTACATCTTCGGGCGCATCGAGAGCGACAACACGACCGCAGCGGCGGCCGTGTCCGTCTTCCTGCTCCTGGTCGCCGTCGCCGTGCTGTTCGCCCTCAACCTCTTCGGCCGCTGGAGGAGCCGCCATGACCGAGCCTAGGCGCCTTTCCCGCTACGGAATGCGCACGATCGCCCTCGGCTACCTGGCCTTCCTGCTGGCGATCCCGCTGGTGATGATCTTCGTCAAGACCTTCGAGAACGGCATCAGCGAGCCGCTGGACTCGATCACCAGCCCCGACGGTCTGCACGCCTTCTGGCTGACGATTCTCTGCGTGGGCATAGCGGTGCCGCTGAACACGATCTTCGGCGTCATCTGCGCGCTGATGCTGGTGCGGCAGAACTTTCGCGGCAAGGCGATCATCAACTCGCTGATCGACCTGCCCTTCGCGGTCTCACCGGTGGTCATCGGCCTCTCGCTCTTCCTCGTCTACGGAGTCGACGGCTTCATTGGCGGCCCGCTCAACGATGTCGGGATACAGATCATCTTCTCGACGCCGGGGCTGATCCTGGCCACGATCTTCGTCTCGCTGCCCTTCGTGGTCAGGGAGGTGATGCCGGTTCTGCAGGAGATCGGCGACGACCAGGAGCAGGCTGCGACGACGCTCGGCTCCTCACCGTGGCAGACCTTCTGGAGGATCACCCTGCCTTCGATCCGCTGGGGGGTCACCTACGGGGTCGTTCTGGCGACCGCCCGCTCGCTCGGCGAGTTCGGGGCCGTCGCAGTCGTCTCGGGCAAGATCTCAGGCCAGACCGAGACGCTTCCCATCTTCGTCGAGGCCGAGTACACGAACTTCAACATCGAGGGGGCGTATGCGGCGGCGATTCTGCTCGCGCTGCTGGCGGTCTTCGTCCTCGTCTCAATGAACCTGCTGCGACGGAATCCCGATGTAGAGGACTTCGACCCGGCGGGCCACATCGTCCAAAAGAAGGAGGCCTGACCATGGCGATCGCAGCTGAACACGTGACCAAGCGCTTCGGAGACTTCGTCGCTCTCGACGACGTTTCCATCGACGTCCCCGACGGCGGACTGACCGCACTACTGGGCCCGTCCGGGTCCGGCAAGTCGACCCTCCTGCGCGTCATCGCCGGGCTCGAGGAGCCCGACAAGGGCCGGGTCGTGATCCACGGCCAGGACAACACGAAGGTGCGGGTGCAGGACCGAAACGTCGGCTTCGTCTTTCAGCACTACGCCGCCTTCAAGCACATGACGGTCTACAACAACATCGCCTACGGGCTCAAGATCCGCGGCGAGGGCTCGGGCAAGATCCGCGAGCGCGTCAAGCAGCTGATCGAGCTGGTCCACCTGCAGGGTTTCGAGAACCGCTACCCGAACCAGCTCTCCGGTGGACAGCGCCAGCGCATGGCTCTGGCAAGGGCGCTCGCCGTCGAGCCCAAGGTGCTGCTGCTGGACGAGCCGTTCGGCGCGCTCGACGCCAAGGTCCGCCAGGAGCTGCGGACCTGGCTGCGCCGCCTCCACGACGAGGTCCACGTGACCACGATCTTCGTCACCCACGACCAGGAGGAGGCGATGGACGTCGCCGAGCAGATCGTGGTGATGAACGACGGCAAGATCGAGCAGTCGGGCGGACCGCGCGACCTCTACGAGCATCCGGCCTCCGAGTTCGTGATGAGCTTCGTCGGACCGGCCCACAAGCTCGGGGACGCCTGGGTGCGGCCGCACGACGTCGAGGTGCGTCACGAGCCGAACGGGCAGACGATCGAGGCGATGGTGGACCGTGTCGTCCACCTCGGCTTCGAGGTGCGCGTGGAGCTCACCCTCTCGGACGGCGACCGCTTCTCGGTCCAGCTCACCCGAGACCAGATCGAGGAGCTGGAGCTGACCGAGGGCCAGATCGTCTTCGTTCGTCCTCGAGAGACGCGGGTGTTCCAGCTGAGCTGAGCGAGCCGGCGAGCCGCCACCGGGTCGCGTCGCCGAGGACGACGGCTAGCGCTGACTCCAGGCTTCTGCCGGCTCGCTCAGCTCACGCACCGCCGCCGGCAGCTCGTCCCCCACGAGATCCTCCAGGGTCGTCTCGTCCATGATCGCCCGCAGATTCGCGCGGACCGCGATCCAGACGTTCTGGAGCGGCTTCGCCGCCGCCGCTGTATTCCAGGCTCTCGGGCCCTGCCCCCTGACGGTCGCGAGCGGCCCCTCCACCGCCCGGACGATGTCGCCCAGGCTCACCGCGTCCGCCGGCTTCGCGAGCCAGTAGCCGCCCTGCGCGCCGCGACGGCTCGCGACGATCCCGGTGTGCTTGAGCTCGCCGAGGATGTTCTCGAGGAACTTGAGGGGAATGTCCTGCGCGTCGGCGATCACCTCTCCCTTGACGGGGTCGCCGCCGGCGGCCGCCAGCTCGATCGCTGCGCGCACCGCGTAGTCCACCTTTGCCGAGATCCTCATGGCATCCGGAGACTCTAGAGGCCGGGAATGCGGCGCCTAGACTTGTCTGGCGCCCCTAACTCAACTGGTCAGAGTTCCGGCCTTTTAAGCCGGCGGTCCGGGTTCGAGTCCCGGGGGGCGCACTCAGCGAGCGAAGGGTGGGACGAGGGCAGCCCCATTTTCCTGCCGCTGCCCTCTCCGCACCCAAAACCCTGCCGCCGGAAGACCTTCTCCCTCGGGGCGCCCCAAAAGCCCCACCTTCCGGCTCTCCTCCCCGTCTCCCCGGGAGCTTGGATAAGACCTTTCCTCCATCGCACACGCATCAGATCACCGCGGGGCGGCGAAGTGTGTGCCCCGGATCACCCTGGTGACCGGTGTCACAAAACGCATGTCTGGGCAGGCGCGGGCCCTCAGTGGCGGAAGTGACGCCGCTTCGTGAAGACCATCGCGACGCCGGCTTCGTCACACGCCTCGATCACCTCGGCGTCACGCTTGGAGCCACCCGGCTGGATCACGGCGGTCGCCCCGGCGTCGATCGCCGCCCTGGGACCGTCGGCGAAGGGGAAGAAGGCGTCCGAGGCGATCACCGAGCCGGCGAGGAGCGGCTCCGCGTCGGGCCCGCGAGCCTCCTTTGCCTTCTCGATTGCCAGGCGAACCGAATCCACCCTGCTCATCTGTCCCGCCCCGATACCGAGCGTCGCCCGATCGCGCGCCAGCACGATCGCATTCGAGCGGACATGCCGCACGACCCGCCAGGCGAACAGCAGGTCCTGCCACCGCTCCTCCGTCGGCTGCGTCGTCGTCGCCACCTCCATCAACTCCCGCGGCTCCGGTGACCCGTCGGGGTCCTGGACGAGGATCCCGCCCCGGACGCGCTTGATATCCGGCTCGATCTGGTGCGTGCGTCGCTCCGTGTCCTCCAGGATCCGGATCGCCTCCTTCTGCTGGAGCACCTCCAGCGCGCCGTCCTCGTAGCCCGGAGCGATCAGCACCTCGATGAACTGCTCGTGCAGCCGCTTCGCGAGCGCCTCGTCGACGGGCCGGTTCAGGGCGATCACTCCCCCGAACGCCGACATCGGATCACACGCGAAAGCTCCCTCGTAGGCCGGTGGGATCTCATCCGCCTCCGCGACCCCGCATGGGTTGTTGTGCTTCACGATCACGCACCCCGGACCCTCCAGATCCCCGAGCAGCATCCTCGCCGAGTTCAGGTCGAGCACGTTGTTGAAGGAGAGGGGCCGGCCGTGCAGCTTCGCCACGCGGGAGAGGACATGGGACCGGGCGCCGGGCTCCACGTACAGGGCGGCCCGCTGATGGGGATTCTCGCCGTACGTCAGGTCGAGCTCCTTCTCCCACGCCGTGACCCAGTGGGTCGGCAGCTGCTCGTAACGTCGGCCGAACCAGCGGCTGATTGCGGCGTCGTAGCGCGCGGTGTAGGCGAACGCTTCGTTCGCAAGCCAGTGCCGCGTGGCCGCCGAGAGCTCACCGGTCTCCTCGAGCTCCCCGAGCACCGCGTCGTAGCTCTCCGGGCGAACCACGATCGCGATGAACCGGTGGTTCTTGGCGGCCGCCCGGATCATCGTTGGCCCCCCGATGTCGATGTTCTCGATCGCCTCCTCCTCGGCCACCTCCCGGCGCGCGACGGTCTGCTCGAACGGGTAGAGGTTCACGCAGACGAGGTCGATCTCGTCGATCTCGAGCTCGCGAAGCGTCTCGGCGTGCTGGGGGTTGTCCCGGACCGCCAGGAGCGCCGCGTAGAGGTGCGGGTGAAGCGTCTTCACCCGTCCGTCCAGGATCTCGGGAAAGCCGGTCAGCTCCTCGACCGGTCGCGCGTCGATCCCCGCCTCGCGGAGCACAGAGAGCGTGCCGCCGGTAGAGACCACCTCCACGCCCGCCTTCGCGAGGCCCGCCGCGAAGTCCGCCACGCCCGTCTTGTCAGAGACCGAGATCAGCGCGCGCCGGACCGGGAGGGACTCGCCTGCGGGCTCGGGGGCGATCTCGGATGACGGCGCGGTGGGCACGTCGCGCGAGTCTAAGTGTTGCCCGGACGTCACCTGCTCGAATCGCGATCGATCCGGACGACCCGGGGGTTGGATTCGTCCACTGCCGTCCTCCCCTCGGCGATCAGCCGGATCGCCTCGGGCAGGAGGACGTGCTCGACGTCATGGATCGCCGCCTCGAGCTGGGCCCGGTCGCGGCCCTCCGGAACCGGGACGGCCTGCTGCAGGACGATCGGCCCTGAGTCGACCCCCTCGTCCACGAAGTGGACTGTCACGCCGGTGACCCCGACGCCGTGATCGATCGCCTGGCCGATCGCGTCGAGGCCCGGGAAGGACGGGAGCAGCGCAGGGTGCACGTTCACGATCCGGTTGCGGAACCGCTCGACGAACCGCTCCGAGAGAAGCTGCATGTACCCCGCGAGCACGATCAGGTCCACCTCGGCGCTCCTCGAGCCAGTCCCCGACCGCGACATCGCGCGCGTCGCGGTCCTCATAGTCGCCGACTGCGAATACTCCCGTCTCGATTCCGGCCCCGGCCGCTCGCTCCAGCGCCCGGGCCTCCGGCTTGTCGGACGCGACGGCCACCACCTCGATGCCGTCACGGCCGTGCAGCCGATCCAGGATCGCCTGGAGATTCGTCCCCGTGCCCGAGGCGAGAACCGCTATCCGGAAGTCGCCCACCTATCGGGAAGCAGGGACCACGGCGATGTCCTCGAGCGCGAACTTGCCGTTCGCCGACTCGGGGTCGCCCAGCGGATACTCGCCAGTGAAGCAGGCGTCGCAGTGCTTGTCGCGCGGTGTGCCGATTGCCTCGTAGACGGCATCCATCGAGAGATACGCGAGCGAGTCCGCGCCGAGCTCGGCGGCGATCTCGTCCACTGACCTGTCGTGGGCGATCATCTCTTCCCGAGTCGACATGTCGATCCCGTAGTGGCACGGATGGCGGATCGGGGGCGCCGAGATCCGCAGATGGACCTCCTTCGCGCCCGCCTCTTTCAGCATCGCGACGATCTGCCTTGTGGTGTTGCCGCGCACGATCGAGTCGTCGACCACGACGACCCGCTTTCCGGCGACGATCTCCGGTAGCGGGTTGAACTTCATCCGAAGCCCGTGCTTGCGGAGCTCCTGACCCGGCTGGATGAACGTCCGGGCGACGTAGCGGTTCTTGATCAGGCCGTCGTCCTGCGGCAGCCCCGACGCGCGGGCATACCCGTTCGCCATCGGGTTGCCCGAGTCGGGGACCGAGATCACGAGGTCTGCGTCCACCGGGGCCTCCTCGGCCAGCAGCTCGCCCATCCGGCCGCGGACCTCCTGCAGGACCCGGTTCTCAAGCCGCGAGTCCGGCCGCGAGAAGTAGATGTGCTCGAACACGCAGTGCGCCGGCTGCTCACTCTGGATCACGGGCTTCATCTCGAGGCCCTTGTCGGTGAGCGAGACAAGCTCGCCCGGCTGCACCTCGCGGATCAGCTGGGCGCCGATGATGTCGAACGCGCAGCTCTCCGACGCGACGACGAAGCACTCCCCGATCCCGTCCGCCGCTTTCATCTTGCCGAGCGCCAATGGCCGGACCCCATGCGGATCCCGGAACGCGACGACGGCGTGCTTGGTCATCACCACCGTCGAGTACGCCCCCTCGAGCCTGGGCATCACCTCGGCCACTGCGTCCTCGATCCACTCCTGGCCCTCGCCGGCGGTCCGCGAGAGCAGCGCGGCCATGATCTCCGAGTCCGAGGTGCCGCGCAGCTGCACCCCCGCCTCGGTCAGCTCGTTGTAGAGCTCCACAGCATTGGTGAGGTTGCCGTTGTGGGCGAGAGCCAGCTCGCGGCCGTCGTCCCTCCATACGGGCTGCGCGTTCTCCCATGCCCCTCCGCCGGTGGTGGAGTAGCGGACGTGGCCGATCGCCATGTCCCCGGACAGCGCCCGCAGCTTCTGCTCGTCGAACACCTGCGAGACGAGCCCGAGCTCGCGCAGCGTCGTGATGTGTCCGCCCTCGCAGGTGGCGATCCCCGCCGACTCCTGCCCCCGGTGCTGGAGCGCGTAGAGGCCGAAGTAGGCGAGCCGGGCGACGTCACGGCCGGGCGCGTATATGCCAAACACCCCGCATTCATCGCGCGGGCCATCGCGATCGGGAACGTCAATGCGCCGGTCGGTCACGTCTGTGTGGGAGGTGTCTCAACCTCTGGAGATCGGTTGCCGGGCAGAACCTCAGCCCGCACACGGAGGGTAGCAGCGGGCACGGCGCGCGCCTCCGGCGGGACGGACCCAAAATGCGGCATTTGCAGGGGCGGAGAGGGGCCGCCGCCGATCTACTTCTTCTTCCGCTGCTGGACCAGTGTGATCTTGACCGGCTGCGAGTTCGGCACCCCGGCGACCCCCGCGGGCACGAAGGTGACGAAGACCTTCACCTTCACCTTGCCCTTCCCCTTCTTCTTGACCTGTTTCTTCAGCTTCTTCGCCGTCTTCCCCTTCGGCTTCACCGCGAGCTTGAACGAGGACGCCGCGGCGATCGTCAGCCCCTGGGGCTTCACCGCCGCCTCGGTCGCGTTCACGTCCTGGCTGCCGCTCTCCGACAGCGTCACCTGGCCGGGCCCGGGGACCTTGGCGTTGATCGTCGCGGTCCCCTTTTTCTTCTTCTTGGTGACCGAATTGATCGTCACCTTGTTCGAGGGCGCGGCGGCGAGCAGTCTGGGCGATTGGTGCTGCCGGGAGCGAGAGCCGGGTTGATGGCGCTCCCGTTGATGTTCGCGCGCCCGATCGCGCGCGTGTGTCGGCATCCGACCAGAAGACGTATTGCGAGTTGACCGCGACGCCTCGCTGCGCGGCGGGATTTGTCGACGCGTTCGCGATGAAGTTGGCCAGGACGGCCGCCTCCGCCGATCGGGGCCGCGGTCCGATCCCGGTGGTTTCGGTCGGTCCAGTAGAGGAAGCTGGGTCGACCGCCAGCCCGCGTTCGGCGTCGGGTCCGCTGATGAACGCCGAGTCGCCGGTCCCCGCCGCTCAGCGGCGCCTTGCCGATCGCTCGGCCGGGCTCGACGCGCTGTGCAGCCAGTAGACGAAGCTCTGGTCGGCGGCGACGCCCGCAGATGTTCGTCGAGGTGGTGGTGACGAAGTTGGCGACCGGATTGCTGCCGTCGATGTTCGCGTGGCCGATCGAGTCCGGGCTGCCCGGTCGTGTTCGCCCAGTAGATGCCGTTGTTCTGGGTGACGGCGATCCCCTTCGGGTTGTTGACGCCGGCGGTGATGAAGTTGGGGTTGACGCCGCTGCCGTCGAGGTTCGCGCGGCCGATGCTGGCCGGCGTGCCGTTCGGTCCAGTAGATGAACCTGGAGTCCACCGCAACCGCTCGTGGGTCGTTCGATGCCCCGTGATGAAGGCTGTTGTTCGCCCCGGTGCCGTTGATCTTCGCGCGCCCGATCGAATCGTGCCGGCCCGTCGTTCGCCCAGTAGACGAAGTTGCCGTTGGCCTTCGGCGGGAGCAGCAGGAGGGCGATCGCGGCGAGGAGCGCCGCCACCAGCACCGCGATCAGAGCGTGACGTCGCAGCGGATGCGGGTGGTGACCGTGATGCGCGTGACCTGATACCCGCCAGAACACGGTCCGATCCTACCCCGGAGTCTGCGGCCCTTCAAACACCCGTGAGGGCCGAATCAGAGACGCTCCGGGAGCGAGCGCCACGCGCGTTCGGCGTTTGCAAGCGGTACGGAGACGTCCAGCTCGGCGGCCGAGATCGAGATCTCCTCGCCACCGGCGGATCCGATCGAAAGCACCTCGACGCCGGCCTGCTCGGCGCGCGCGTGGATGGCCTCGGCTTCTTCAGCGGACATGGCGAGGACGATGCCGCCGGGACCCTCACCGAAGAGGCATGTCTCCCCGGCGCCACCGCGCAGCTCCACGAGCGGGTCGAGGTCGGCTTCGATCCCGATCCCTCCTGCGATCGCCATCTCCGCCAGCGCGCAGGCGAGGCCCCCGTCGCTGACATCGTGGGCGGCCGAGACGCCGCCTCGCACGCTCTCGCGGGCAAAAGCGATCGCCTCGCCGACCTGCTCGATCGCGGGCCTGGGGAGGCCTGAGTCCAGCTCCCCGCGGAGCTTCACGAGCTCCGACCCCGCCAGCGAGGGCGCAAACGGCCCGACGAGCAGCAGCCGGTCTCCGTCACTGGGACCGACTGCCGGCACCTTGGCGGGATCCGGCAGCTCACCGACCATCCCGACGACCGGGGTCGGGTAGATCGGGCCATTCTCGGTCTCGTTGTAGAGCGAGACGTTGCCGCCGACGACCGGGATCGAGAGCGCCCGACACGCGTCCGCCAGTCCCGACACGGCGCGGTCGAGTTGCCAGGCGACGGCCGGCTTCTCGGGGTTGCCGAAGTTCAGGCAATTGGTGAGACCGAGGGGCGCGGCGCCGGCGCAGGCGAGATTCTGGGCACACTCGAGCACCGCTTCGACCGCACCGACATGGGGCTCGCACGCGACCCGGCGTCCATTCCCGTCGATCGCGACGGCGATCGCTCGGCCCGACTCCCGGATCATCAGCACCGCGGCGTCGGCAGCCTCAGGGCGCCTGACGGTCCGTGAGCCGACGACAGAGTCGTACTGCTCGAACGCCCATCGCTTCGAGGCGACGTTCGGGGACGAGAGCAGGGCGAGCAGCACGGCGGCGGCATCGGATCCGTCGCCCGCGGGACCGGCGGCCTGGGCGATTCGTTCGGCGAGCGTTTCCTCGTTCCCGTACATCCATCCCTCCGGCTCCTCGGGCTCGAGGTCGTAGAGCGGGCACTCGTCCACCAGGGCGGAAACGGGCACGTCGGCCACCTCGATCCCGTCGTCGAAGACGCGAAGGTGACGGGTGTCCGTCACCTCGCCGATCACGGCGACGCCCGTCTGCCACCGCTCGCAGATCGCCGCGACCTCGTCGACCCGCGACGGATCCACGACCGCGAGCATCCGCTCCTGGGACTCGGAGACCATCACCTCGAACGGCTCGAGATCGGCCTCCCGCTTGGGGACTCGGGCGACGTCGATGTCGATCCCGACGTTCCCCTTCGACGCCATCTCACCGGCCGACGAGGTCAGCCCGGCGGCTCCGAGGTCCTGTAGGGACACCAGAAGCCCACGCTCGAGCAGCTCGAGCGAGCACTCGAGCAGCTTCGACTCCTCGAACGGATCGCCGATCTGCACGCTGGGCCGCTTGCTGTCGTCACCGGCCTCGAGCTCCGCGGAGGCGAGAACCGACGCGCCACCGATCCCGTCCCTCCCGGTCGAAGCTCCCATCAGCACCAGGACGTTTCCGGGTCCGGCGGCCGCCGATCTGATCATCTCGTCCGTCCGAGCGAGCCCGACGCACATCGCGTTCACCAGGCAGTTGTGCTCGTAGGGCGGCTCGAAGTACACCTCGCCTCCCACGGTGGGGACCCCGATCGAGTTGCCGTAATGGCCGATCCCCGCGACAACGCCCTCGAACAGGTAGCGGGAACGCTCCGACGGGAGCTCGCCGAACCTCAGGGAGTCGAGCACCGCGATCGGCCGCGCGCCGATCGCGAACACGTCGCGCAGGATCCCGCCGACGCCCGTGGCAGCCCCCTGGAATGGTTCCACCGCGCTGGGGTGGTTGTGGGACTCGACCTTGAAGGCGACGGCGTGCGCGTTGCCGATGTCGACGGCGCCGGCGTTCTCACCGGGCCCCATGACTACGCGGTCGCCCTCGGTCGGAAGCCGCCCCAGCAGCTTCCGGGAGTGCTTGTAGGCGCAGTGCTCGGACCAGAGCAGCGAGAACATCGCGAGCTCGACCGGGTTCGGGTCGCGGCCCAGCAGCTCGGTGATCCGCTCGTACTCGAAGTCGGTGAGCCCGAGCTCGCGGTGTCGGCTCTCGGAGACTGCGCTCACGCGGCGGATATGGGAGGGCGCGCGCCAGCGCGACCCGCGAGGTGATGGGCGTCGGCCAGTCCCCGGAACAGGGCCAGACCGTCGTCCGAGCCGGTCAGTGGATCGACGGCGTGCTCAGGGTGCGGCATCAGGCCGAGCACGTTTCCCGCCTCGCTGATGACGCCGGCGATGTCCCGGACGCTGCCGTTCGGATTCTCGCCGGCCGCATAGCGAAAGGCAATCTGACCGCGATCCTCGAGCGCCGCGAGCTCGTCGTCCGGCGCGAAATATCGCCCGCTCATGTGTTTGATCGGGATCGAGAGGCGCTGCCCGGCCTGGATCCGCTCACCGAACGGGCCCGCGAAGTCCTCCGCCACCAGCTCCACCTGGCGGCAGATGAACCGAAGGCCCTCGTTGGGGAGAAGCGCACCGGGAAGGAGCCCGGCCTCGCAGAGCACCTGGAAGCCGTTGCAGATCCCGAGGACCGGACCGCCCTCGGCCGCGAACCCGGCGACCGCCTCCATCGCGGGGGAGAAGCGCGCGATCGCGCCGGCGCGCAGATAGTCGCCGTACGAGAACCCGCCCGGGATGATCACGCCGTCGAGGCCGTCGAGATCCGTGTCCTCGTGCCAGACCAGGCGGGCGTCTCCGACCCGGCCGGCGGCCGCCAGAGCGTCCCGCTCGTCACAGGAGCCCGGGAATTGAAGGACGCCGATCACGCGTGTCCGCTCCCGTTCCCGGATGCGCCCTCGTCGAGGACGATCTCGAAGTCCTCGATCAGCGGATTCGCCAGGAGCTTCTCGCAGAGCGCGTCGAGCTTCGCGGGGTCGTCCGTCTCCAGCTCCACCAGGCGCCCCACCCGTACGTCGTGAATTCCCTCGAAGCCGAGCGCGGGCAGCGCCCGCTCCACCGCCTTTCCCTGGGGATCGAGGATGCCCTCCTTGGGCCTGATGAGGACCTTCGCCTTCACCAGGTCAGGGTAGTGCGAGCACCCGTCATATCGCGAAGCCGGGCCACGACCACTTCAAAGCTTCTGGCCGGTGATTCGCTCGTACGCCTCGACGTACTTGCCACGCGTGTTCTCGACCACGTCGTCGGGTAGCTCGGGTCCCGGCGGCGTGTGGTCCCATCCGACCGAATCCGCGTAGTCGCGGACGTACTGCTTGTCGAACGAGGCCTGGGAGCGACCCGCCTCATAGTCGTCGGCCGGCCAGAACCGCGAGGAGTCCGGCGTCAGCACCTCGTCGGCGAGGACGATCTCGGCGCCGGGCGACGATCCGAACTCGAACTTCGTGTCGGCGAGGATGATCCCGCGCTCCGCCGCGTGGTCCGCCCCCCGCCGGTAGATCTCGAGCGAGACCCGCCGCAGCTCCTCCATCAGCGGGCGGTCGCCGATGATCTCCACCGCCCTGTCGAAGTCGATGTTCTCGTCATGGTCGCCGAGCTCGGCCTTGGTGGCCGGGGTGAAGATCGGCTCGGGGAGCTTGTCGGATTCACGCAGTCCCTCCGGCAGCTGAATCCCGCAGACCGCGCCGGTCTCGCGATACTCCCGCCAGCCCGAGCCCGACAGGTATCCGCGAACCACGCACTCCACCGGATACATGTCGAGCTTGCGGACGCGCATCCCTCGGCCGGCGGCCTCGGGGGGCACGTCCTCTGAGAGGAAGTGGTTGGGCGTGATGTCGCGGGTGAGGTCGAACCAGAACAGCGACATCTGGGTCAGAACCTTGCCCTTGTCGGGGATCTCCGTCGGGAGGATCACGTCGTAGACCGAAATCCGGTCGGAGGCGACCATGATCAACTCGGCGCCGTCCTCGTAGATCTCGCGGACCTTGCCCGAGGCGGCCAGTCTCAGATCTGCGAGCGAGGGGGTCATCCCCCACCGACCTCGGGTTGGGCCTGCGGATGCGACCGAGCCCACTTCACGATCTCGCCGGAGCCCAGGACTGTCTGACCCTCGTTCAGGAACAGCACCGGCACGTTGATCTGGCCCGTCATCTCCTCGACCTCGGCGCGCCCGCGACGCCGCTCGCCCCAGGTCCACGGCAGCAGCCGGTAGCCGGGAAGGGCGCGAATCTCGTATTCGTACCCGGCGTCGTCCAACGCCTTGGCCGCGCGCCCGCACGGATGACCGGCGGAAGCCAGCGCCTTCTTCTGCCCGCACGTGTAGAGGATCACCGCTCAAGACTCGCATACCCGCTGGCGCCGACGGCGAGGCGATTGCCGCTAACTCCGGGGGTTTCTAGGAGAGCTCGTCGAGTCGCGCCATCACATCCGGCACGTGTTCGAGGTAGGCGTCGTAGTCGAAGACGGCGTCCAGGTCCAGGTCGAGGTCGGGTGCGGCGGCCGCGATCAGCTCGCGGAAGCTGATGCCCTCGTCCCAGGCGCGCTGCGCGCTCTCCTGGACGATTCGGTACGCGTCGTCGCGCGTCATTCCGGACTCGACGAGCGCGGTCAGCGCTCGCTGGCTGAACAGGGCGCCGTGAGTGAGCTCGATGTTCTCGCGCATGCGATCGGTGTGGACGGTCATTCCCTCGCCGAGCCGGATACCGAGGTGCTGCATGTAGTCGAGGACGATCGTCGAGTCCGGGAGGATGACGCGCTCCGCCCCGGAATGGGAGATGTCGCGCTCGTGCCAGAGGGCGATGTTCTCGAATCCCACCTGGGCGTAGCCGCGGAGGACGCGAGCGAGGCCGGTGATTCGCTCGGCCAGGATCGGGTTCCGCTTGTGGGGCATCGCCGATGATCCCTTCTGCCCGGACGCGAAGGGCTCCTCGACCTCGCGTACCTCGGTGCGCTGGAGATTCCTCACCTCCGTGGCGAACCGCTCGAGACCGCTCCCGGCCACGGCGATGCTCGCGAGCAGGACCGCGTGGCGGTCCCGGGGGACGACCTGCGTGGAGACGTCCTCACGCCTCAGGCCAAGCTCCTCCATCACCCTCGTCTCGACCGAGGGCGGGACCGACGCGTACGTCCCAACGGCCCCGGAGAGCTTCCCGACGGCGAGCTGCTCGAACGCGTCAGTGAGACGGTGGAGGTTGCGATCGGCCTCGAAGGCGAAGCTGGCGAGCCTGAGACCGAAGGTGGTGGGCTCGGCGTGGACGCCATGCGTTCGGCCCACGCAGAGTGTGTCGGCGAACTCCTTCGCGCGGGAGACGAGCGCGTCGCGGTACGCGCGCGCCCCGGCGAGCACGATCGCGCCGGCGTCGGCGAGCTGAACCGCGAGCGCGGTGTCGAGGACATCGGATGAGGTGAGCCCGTAATGGATCCAGCGACCCTCCTCGCCAACGGACGCCGAGACCACGTCGACGAAAGCGGCGACGTCATGTCCCGTTGTCCGCTCTCGCTCCTCGACCTCCTCGACGGTGAAGGACGCCCGGCTGCGGATGCGCTTGGCGGCCTCCGTGGGGACGACGCCCTCGGCCGCCAAAGCGTCGGTCGCTGCCAGCTCGACCTGGAGCCAGGTGTCCATCCGACGCTGCGGGGTCCAGACGGCCCCGATCTCTTCACGCGTGTAGCGCGGGATCACGTTCGAATTCTGACGCGCAAGCCCGGTTACCTACGCGTTGATGATCCGGACCGCGAGCAATCCTGCGTTCTTCGCGCCGTCGATCGCGACGCATCCCACGGGCACGCCCGGGGGCATCTGCACGGCGGAGAGCAGGGCGTCGAGCCCGCCGAGGTTCTTCCCGGATATGGGGACGCCGACCACCGGGAGATCGGTGTGCGCCGCCGCGTAGCCCGGGAGGGCGGCCGACATCCCGGCACCCGCGATGATCACCTTCAGGCCACGCATCCGTGCGTTGGTGCAGTAGTCGCGTGTGGGCTCGGGGTCGCGGTGAGCGCTGAGGACACGGACCTCGTAACGGATCCCGTGATCGTGCAGGGCCTCGCCCGCGGGCTGCAGCTTGGGCTTGTCGTTCTTCGAGCCCATGATGATCCCCACCAGCGGAGCGTCGACGTCGATCTCCTCGAACGCTTCCTCCACCTGGGGCATCGTCTGGGCGACAACTTCGCCCTCGGCCATCGCTCCTCCTCGCTCTCGTTGCTGGTCAGGGCTTCACGTTACGGGTCGTGCCGACTCGCGCTTTTGCATCTCCACGGCCCGTGCGGCGATGTCGGTCCGCATCTGCCGCCCGTCGAAGGTGATTCGCTCGGCGGCATCGTAGGTACGCCGCCGCGCCTCCGCGACCGTGGGCGCGAGCCCGGTCACGTTCAGGACGCGGCCTCCCGCGGTGACGACGTCCCCGTCCCGGCGCGCGGTTCCGGCATGGGTGATCTCGACCCCCTCGACCTTCGCCGCCTCGTCCAGTCCATGGATCACGTCTCCCTTGGACGACGACTCGGGGTATCCGGCGGATGCGAGCACCACGGTGACCGCCCAGTCGTCGCCGAATTCGGCGCCAGTCCCCTCGAGTCCGCCTGGCTCCCTCGACGCAAGGCACAGCTCGAGCAGGTCCGACCGGAGCCGCGGCAGCACGGCCTGGGTCTCCGGATCCCCGAAACGGCAGTTGAACTCGAGGACCTTGGCTCCGGACTCCGTCAGCATCAGGCCGGCGTAGAGCACGCCGTGATACGGAGTCCCCCGACGACGCATCGCATCGACGATCGGCCGGTGGACCGCGTCGGCGATCCGCTCCGTCTCGGCCGGATCGAAGCCGGGCACGGGCGAGTAGCTCCCCATCCCGCCCGTATTCGGGCCGCGGTCGCCGTCGAAGATCCGCTTGTAGTCCTGAGCCGGAGCGAGCGGCAGAACGTTCTCGCCGTCGCACAGCGCGAGCACCGAGAGCTCGTCGCCCTCGAGAAACTCCTCGATCACGACCTCCGTCCGGCCGAAGCGCTGCTCGGTGAAGAACACGTCGGCCGCCTCCCTCGCCTCGGCTTCGGTCGCGCAGATGATCACGCCCTTTCCGGCCGCGAGCCCGTCCGCCTTCAGGACGGCCGGATAGGACGCGCACGCGATCTGCTCCAGGGCTTCCTCGCGCGAGCGAAGCACCGCGTGCGAGGCGGTCGGCACCCCGGCCTCGGCCATCAGCTCCTTCGCGTGGAGCTTGGAGCCCTCTATCCGCGCGGCCTCCGCGCTGGGCCCGAACGCGGCGATCCCGGCCTCCTCCAGGACGTCCACCAGTCCAGCCACCAGGGGTGCCTCGGGTCCGACGGCGACGAGGTCCACCTCCTCCTCGCGCGCGGCCGCCATCACGCCCTCGAGATCCTCCGCGCCGACGTCGAGGCACCGCGCCTCGTCCGCGATCCCCGCGTTTCCCGGCGCGCACAGCAACTCCGGCCGTCGCGCCGAGCGGGCGAACGAGCGAACCATCGCGTGCTCGCGGCCGCCCCCGCCCACGACGAGAACCTTCATCCGGACCGGCCCCCGCCCAACCGGCGGCTCTCCCTCAAAGGGCGCTCGCCAGCTCCGCCGACGGGATCGCCGCCAGCGTCTGGCTGCTCATCGTCCCGCGCGAGCCGAGCTCGATGGAGACCTTGGCCATCGTCTTCTCGTCCGGCGCCTCGACGATCGTGATGAAGTCGTACTGACCGAGCACGGCCCACTGCTCCTTGACGGTGACGCCGAGCTGCTCGACTTCCTTGTTGACCTCCTGAACGCGGTTCGGGTTGTTCTTGAGCGTCTGCACTCCCTCCGCGGTCAGGTTGGTGAGCATCACGTATACGGGCATTCCTCTCCTCCTTCGTCTATTGCGCGTCGCATCCGCAGTTCTTACACGTTCTAGAGCGCCGTGCAACGCCGCACGCGACCGCGCGATCGTCAATCATCCCGGTGGAATGGGGGAGCATCCGTTTTTCGCCCGGGTCTATGACCGGCTGATGGCCGGAACCGAGCGCGCAGGGCTCGGCGACATGCGTCGCGAGCTCCTGGCGTCCGCCTCGGGCCGGACCCTCGAACTTGGAGCCGGCACCGGGCACAACCTGGAGCACTACACGGACGCGGTCAGTGAGCTGGTCATGACGGAGCCCGACCCGCACATGGCGGTTCGGCTCCGCAAGCGCCTCGGGGAGGAGGGGACGGCGGCGGGGCGCCCATCCGTCATCGAGGCCTCCGCCGAAGAGCTCCCCTTCGACGACGGCAGTTTCGACACCGTGGTGGCGACGCTCGTCTTCTGCACTGTCAGCGACCCCGAGAGGGCCGCCGCCGAGGTGCGGCGCGTCCTCGTGGAGGGAGGCCGGCTGCTGTACATCGAGCACGTTCGCAGCACCTCCCCTCGTCTCGCCCGCTGGCAGGATCGGCTCGAGCGGCCCTGGGGCTTCATCGCGGCGGGCTGCCATCCGAATCGCGCAACCGATCAGTTGCTTCCATCCGCTGGCTTCTGGATCGACAACCTGGAACGCGGCACGATGCCGAAGGCCCCTCCGCTCGCCCGCCCCCTGATCAGGGGAGTGGCGCGGCGGCCATCGCCCGCCGACTAGCCCGCCTCCGACCTAGGAGGCGGCTCCACTGAGCCGTGCCTACCCAAGAGTGATTACGCCGTGGCGGTTTCGGCCTTCTCGCGGTCCTCGGCCCGCGCCTTCGCCTTCCTGAAGACGAGCTCGCCGTCGGCGGCGTCCACCTCGATGCCGTCTCCTTCGGTGAACTCGCCCTCGAGCATCCGCAGCGCCAGCTTGTCGATCAGCTCCTTCTGGATCACCCGCTTGAGCGGCCGGGCGCCGTATGTCGGGTCGAAGCCGAGGTTCGCGAGCAGATCCCTCGCCTTGTCGGTGAGCCTGATCTCGATCCCGCGCTCGCGAACCCGCTGCGAGAGGTTCCGGACCTGGATGTCGACGATCTTCCGCAGGTCCTCCCGGGTCAGGCGGCGGAAGATCACGACGTCGTCGATCCGGTTCAGGAACTCCGGCTTGAACGCCTGCTCGAGAACCTCCTCGATCTGCCGGCGCATCTTCTCCTCGTCCGCTTCGGCGACGATGTACTGCGAGCCGACGTTCGAGGTCATGATCAGCACCGTGTTCGAGAAGTCGACGGTGCGGCCGCGGCCGTCCGTGAGACGGCCGTCGTCCATGATCTGCAGCAGCACGTTGAAGACGTCGGGGTGGGCCTTCTCGATCTCGTCGAGGAGGATCACGGAGTACGGTCGACGGCGGACGGCCTCGGTCAACTGGCCGCCCTCCTCGTACCCGACATAGCCCGGGGGCGCTCCGATCAGCCGCGCGACCGCATGCTTCTCCATGTACTCGGACATGTCGATCCGGATCATCGCCTGCTCCGAGTCGAACATGAACTCGGCGAGAGCCCGCGCCAGCTCGGTCTTGCCGACGCCAGTGGGGCCGAGGAAGAGGAAGGTGCCGATCGGGCGATTCGGGTCCGAGAGGCCGGCCCGCGAGCGGCGCAGGGCGTTCGCGACCGCCTCGACGGCCTCGTCCTGTCCGATCACTCGGTCGTGCAGGCGCTCCTCCATGTGGATCAGCTTCTCGATCTCGCCCTCGAGGAGACGCGAGACCGGGATACCGGTCCATCGGGCGACCACCTCGGCGACGTCCTCCTCAGTCACCTCCTCGCTGAGCATCGTTCCGCCCTGCTCGTGGAGGTCGTGCAGCTTCTTCTCGGCCTCGGTGACGATCGACTCGAGCTCGGGGATGCGGCCGTAGCGAAGCTCGGCGGCTCGCTCGAGGTCGCCCTCGCGCTCGACCCGCTCGGCCTCGCGGATGATCTCCTCCAGCTCCTCCTTCGCATTCTTGATCCGCTCGATCGCCTCCTTCTCGTTCTGCCAGCGCGCCTTCAGCTCGCTCGATCGCTCACGGAGCTCGGCCAGCTCCGCCTCGATCGCATCGAGCCGCTCCTTCGAGGCCTTGTCCTTCTCCTTCTTCAGGGCCTCGCGCTCGATCTCCAGCTGCTGGATCCGTCGCTCGAGCACGTCGATTTCCGTCGGCATCGAGTCGATCTCGATCTTCAGCTTGGATGCCGCCTCATCGATCAGGTCGATCGCCTTGTCGGGGAGCTGACGGTCGGCGATGTAGCGCGCCGAGAGGGTGGCGGCGGCAACTATCGCCGCGTCGCTGATTCGCACCCCGTGATGCACTTCGTAGCGCTCCTTGAGGCCTCGCAGGATGGCGATCGTGTCGGCGATGTCCGGCTCGCCGACGAACACCGGCTGGAAGCGCCGCTCGAGCGCAGCGTCCGGCTCGATGTGCTTCCGGTACTCGTCGAGCGTCGTCGCGCCGACGGCGCGCAGCTGTCCGCGCGCGAGCATCGGCTTCAGCAGGTTCGACGCGTCGACGGCTCCCTCGGCGGCGCCGGCGCCGACGATCGTGTGCAGCTCGTCCATGAAGAGGATGATCCGGCCCTCGGCGGCCTCGATCTCCTTGAGCACGGCCTTGAGGCGCTCCTCGAACTCGCCGCGGTACTTCGAGCCGGCGAGCAGGGCGCCGATGTCGAGCGCGATCACGCGTCGGTCGCGAAGCGAGTCCGGAACGTCGCCGGAGATGATCCGCTGAGCCAGCCCCTCGACGATCGCGGTCTTGCCGACGCCGGGATCGCCGATCAGGACGGGGTTGTTCTTCGTGCGCCGCGAGAGCACCTGGATCACGCGCCGGATCTCCTCGTCGCGGCCGATCACCGGGTCGAGCTTCCCGCTCTCGGCCTCGGCCGTCAGGTCGCGACCGTACTTCTCGAGTGCGCCGAAGGTGTCCTCGGGATTGGGGGAGGTGACGCGATGGGGTCCCCGCACCTCCGAGACCGCCTTTATGAGCTCGTTCCGGTCGGGGAGGAGATCGGAGACGCCGGACTTCGGTTCCGCGAGGGCCAGGAGGAGGTGCTCGGTGGAGATGTACTCGTCCCCGAACGCGGTCGACTCCTTCTCCGCCTGCTGGATCACCCAGACGAACTCGCTCGACGGGCGGACGTCCGGGACCGTGTTGCCGCTCAGGCGCGGGAGCTTCTCGACCGCCTCGGTGGCCCGGCGCCTCACCTCCTGCGGGTCGACGCCGAGACGCTGGAGAACGGGTACGACGATGCTCTCCTCCTGATCGAGCAGGGCGAGCAGGAGGTGGGCGGGTGCCGCCTCCGCGTTGGCATGCTCCGAGGCAAGCCGTTGCGCGGCGGCGACGGCCTCCTGGGAACGGATCGTGAACCTGTCCGGCTGCATCTGCCACGATGGTAGCTGCTTCAGTCGGGAAGTGCAAGAAATCTATGTCTCTGGGACTGAGATATACGCCTAGCTGGAGCCTTGGTCGCAACTAGCCCCGGAGCGCCCGGTACTTCACCCACGACGCCGAGGTCTACGAGCCCGAGACCTTCCCCCCGGCAGCTCACCGGGGGTCCCACGACGTCGGTCTGCGACCGCGTCCCCGAGCACGCTCGATGCCGCGTCACCGAGCAGCTGATGAGCGGGTTCGAGGACGTCGAGGTTCGGGACTTCCGGCTGCTCCCGGCCGGCGACCGCGTGGTGGCGCTGCTCAGCACCCGGGCGGAGGGTGAGAACGGCCGATTGGAGCTCGAGGTTCGCGACGCGCACGTGCTCACCTTCCGCGACGGGAAGATCGCGTACTGGCGTCTCTACCTCGACCAGCGGGAGGCGCTGGCCGACGCGGGGCTCGACCCCGGGCTGGCAACCGGGGGCTCAGCCGCCTCGGACTGACGGACCCTCAGCCTCATTAGGGTGCGCCCATGAGCGTTCCGCTGCTCGTCATGGCGCCGGCGATTGTCGCTCGCCGCCCTGATCGTTCTGTTGACGGCGAGCGCGAGCGTCGACGCAGTGCGCCGCGATCGTCCGCGCCTGGACTCGGATACCTGGCCGCGCACGGTCTATCCCGGCCGAGACGCGGTCCGGCGCGCACAGGAGTTCGCCGCCGGCCGCGGGGACGTCTCCTTCGCGGTGGTGGGCGGCGGATCCCGCGTCGTCCGGGGATACGCGGTGACCCGCCCCTTCAGCTCGGCGAGCGCTTCGAAGGCGCTCCTTCTGGCTGCGGCCCTTCGAATGCTCGAGCGGGAGGGGGAGTCTCTCGACTCCGCGACTAGGTCGCTCCTGGGCTCGATGATCGTCTATTCCGACAATGCCGCGGCCGGCAGCGTGTACGCGAGGGTCGGCGACGCCGGGATGGAGCAGGTCGCTGAGCGGGCGGGTATGCGTGACTTCGCGGTGGACCCCGGCTTCTGGGGAGGAGCACAGATAACTGCGGCCGACATGGCTCGGTTCTACGCTCGCCTCGAGCGGAATCTCGGTCGCCGCTTCCGTCCCTACGGCATGAGGCTGCTTGCGGGGATCGCACCGAGCCAGCGCTGGGGAATCCCGGCGGTCGCGAGCGGCCGATGGCGAATCTGGTTCAAGGGCGGCTGGCGCCCCGGCGGCCAGGAGGGAACGACGGGGCCGGTAACCCACCAGGCCGCCCTGCTCGAGCATCGCCACGGCGAGCGGATCGCGATCGCCGTGCTCAGCAACGAGATCCCCGGCGAGGGTGGCGGGTTCGACGCAATCGAGGGCGTTGCCGGTCGCCTGCTGGCAAAGCCGCCCCCGCGCAGGGGTGGCTGGCCGGCTCCCTAACGGCCGTCCGTCGGCTTCTGGATCCGGATCTTGGTGGGCCGCTCGCCGCCGCGCCGCATGCTCTTCGGCTCGTAGGCGCCGTAGGGGACGAGCTCGCCTCCCAGAGACCTCCGCAGACGCTCGAGCTCATCGCTCATGCGGCTCTCCATCTCAGCGGCCCGCTTCCGCAGCTTCGCCATATCCGCCCGCATTCGCTCCACCCGGTGCTCGAGCTCGAGCACCGTCACGACCCCGGCCAGGTTCAGGCCCTCCTCGGTGGTCATCTGCTGAATTCGGCGAAGCCGCTCGACGTCGGCCTGTGAGTAGAGCCGCGTGTTCTTCGGGGAGCGCTTCGGAGTGATCAGGCCTCTGGCCTCGTACATCCGAAGGGTCTGGGGATGCATCTCGGCGAGCTCGGCAGCGACCGAGATCATGAAGACGCCGCGGTCCTGGTCGATCCGCTCCCGCCCGTCGGAGTCCCGTGCCCTTCTCGATTCGCGTTCTCTCTGGTCAGCCATCGCTCTGAACGCTCCCGCCCCCGCCGGATCGAGCCGCTGCTCCGAGGATCCCGGCGCGGGGATTCTGTCCGTTCAGTGCCTCGGCGAGCTTGTCCACCGCCTCGCGCTGTTCGTCAGTGAGCTCCTTCGGCACATCGAGTTGCACCCTGTAATAGATGTCGCCGCGGCCGGAACCCTTCGGCCTGGGCGGACCCTCGCCACGAAGGCGCTGGACCGTCCCGTGCTGGGTGCCGGCCGGTATCCGGATCGACTTCGAGCCGCTCAGGGTGGGGACCTCGACCGTCGCCCCCTGCATCGCCTCGGGGACCGTCACGGGCAGCTCCACCTCGAGATTTCCGTCGGGACGCTGCCGGAAGACCGGCGACGGCGTCACCCGAACCGTCACGTAGAGATCTCCGGGTGGCCCGCCGCGGTAGCCGGCCTCGCCCTTCCCGGCGACTCGGATCCTGCTCCCGTCGTGAACTCCCGCCGGGATGTTCACCCGCAGGCGCTTCGTCTCCTGAATCACGCCGTTTCCGTCGCAGGTGGGGCACGGGTCGTCGATGATCGTGCCCTGTCCCCCGCACTCGGGGCAGGGCTGGGAGATGGAGAAGAACCCCTGGCTCTCGACGTCGATGCCCCGCCCCTCGCAGCGCGGGCACACCCTCGGGGTGGTCCCGGGGCGAGCCCCGGTTCCCGAGCAGGTCGGGCAAGTCTCGGTGGTCGGGACGGAGACCACGACCTGCGTTCCGTGCATCGCCTGATCGAATGAGAGGCGGACCTCGGTCTCGAGATCACGGCCCCGGGTCGCGCGCGCACCCTGCTCTGGCCCGCCCCCTCGGCCGAAGAAGTTGGAGAAGATGTCACCGAGATCCGAGGTGAAGCCCCCTCGGGGGAATCCGCCTCCGCCTCCGCCGAAGGCGAACCGGCCCCGCTCGTCGTACTCCTTGCGCTTCTCCTCGTCGGAGAGGACGTCGTAGGCCTGTTGGATCTCCTTGAAGCGCTCCTCGGCCTCGTCGTCGCCCGGGTTGCGGTCCGGGTGCCACTTGCGGGCCAGGTCGCGATATGCCTTCTTGATCTCGTCCTGGGACGCCGACTTGCTGACGCCGAGCGCCTCGTAGAAGTCGCCGCTGGCCACTACTCGCTCACCACCACCCTGGCCGGCCGCAGGACCTGTCCGTTCAGGCGATAGCCCCTCTGGACGGTCTCGAGCACGATGCCCGCCTCTGAGCCCTCCTGGGCCTGGGTCGAGAGGGCCTCATGCAGCTCGGGGTCGAAGCGCTCACCGGTCGGGTCGAAGTCCTCGACGCCGGCGGCCCGGAGCGTCGACCGCATCTCGTCGAGCACCAGCGCGACCCCTTTGGCCAGGGCATCCCCATCGCCGGGGGAGGACGTCGAGGGCCCGTTCCAGGTTGTCGATCGCCGGCAGCAGCTCGCGAGCCAGCTCAGCCTTGCCGCGGGCGAGCGCCTCGGAGGCCTCCTTGGCTACCCGCTTGCGGTAGTTATCGAAGTCGGCCCGGGTCCTCTGGGCCAGCTCGAGGTACTCGTCTCGCTCGCGCTTGGTCTCCCCGAGCTCGTCGAGATCTCTCTCGAGCAGCTCCTCGGCTTCGCGCTCGGAGCGCTGCGCCTCGGTCTCCTCCTGCGTCTGGGCCGCTGCGCGCCCGGCCTCGTCGACCGGGCGCTCGGTTGGCGAGTGATCTGGCATCGGGCGCCCCCTACGAGGTCTTCTCGTCGTCCACGACCTCGGCGTCGACGACCTCCTCGTCGCCGGCGCCGTTCTCAGAGGCGCCCGCGCCGTCGGTGGAGGCCGCCTGCTGCTCGGCCGCGGCCGCGTAGATCTGCTCGGAGACCTTCTGGAAGGCCGCCTGGAGCGCGTCCGACTTGGAGCGGATCTCGTCCGCGTCGTCGGAGTTGAGCGAGTCGCGAACGTCCTTGATCGCGCTCTCGATCTCCTCCTTCGCCGAGGAGTCGACCTTGTCGCCCAGCTCGCCGAGCTGCTTCTCCGCCTGGTAGGCGGCGTTCTCGGCGACGTTGCGGGCCTCGGCCAGCTCGCGCTGCTTGCGGTCCTCCTCCGCGTGGGACTCGGCGTCCTTGATCATCTGCTCGACCTCGGATTCGTCGAGCCCGGAGCCGCCCTTGATCTCGATCTTCTGCTCCTTGCCGGTGCCGAGGTCCTTGGCGGAGACGTTGAGGATCCCGTTCGCGTCGATGTCGAAGGTGACCTCGATCTGCGGGATCCCGCGCGGGGCCGGTGGGATACCGGTGAGCTGGAACTTGCCCAGGCTCTTGTTCCCGGAGGCCATCTCGCGCTCGCCCTGGAGCACATGCACCTCGACCGAGGGCTGGTTGTCCTCGGCGGTGGAGAAGGTCTCCGACTTCTTGGTCGGGATCGTGGTGTTGCGCTCGATCAGCTTGGTCATCACGCCGCCCTTGGTCTCGATGCCGAGCGTGAGCGGGGTGACGTCCAGCAGGAGCACGTCCTTGACGTCTCCCGCCAGCACCCCGGCCTGGATCGCCGCGCCGATCGCCACTACCTCATCTGGGTTGACGCCCTGGTGAGGGTCCTTGCCGGTCAGCTCCTTGACCTTCTCCTGCACCGCGGGCATGCGGGTCATGCCGCCGACCATGACGACGTGCTGCACCTCGGAGCCGGCGTCGGCCAGCGCCTGCTTCACCGGGCCGACCACCCGCTCGAGCAGGTCGGAGGTGAGCTCGTTGAGCTTCGCCCGGGTGAGCTTCATCTCCAGGTGCTTCGGGTCGCCCTCGACCGCGGTGATGAAGGGCAGGCTGATCTGCGTCTCCTGCGCGGCCGACAGCTCGATCTTCGCCTTCTCCGCAGCCTCGTAGAGGCGCTGGAGCGCACGCTTGTCATTTGAGAGGTCGACGCCCTGGTCCTTCTTGAACTCGGAGACAATCCACTCGACGATCGCCTTGTCCCAGTTGTCGCCACCCAGATGGTTGTCGCCGGAGGTCGCCTTGACCTCGAAGACGCCGTCGCCGATCTCGAGCACCGAGACGTCGAAGGTGCCGCCGCCCAGGTCGAAGACGAGGATCGTCTGGTCGGACTCCTCCTTGTCGAGCCCGTAGGCGAGCGCCGCCGCCGTCGGCTCGTTGATGATCCGCTTGACATCGAGGCCGGCGACCTTGCCGGCATCCTTGGTGGCCTGGCGCTGGTCGTCGTTGAAGTAGGCCGGGACGGTGATCACGGCCGAGTCGACCGTCTCGCCGAGCTTGGCCTCGGCGTCGGCCTTCAGCTTCTGCAGGATCATCGCCGAGATCTCCGGCGGCGAGTACTGCTTGCCGCCCGCGTCCACGCGGACGTCGCCGTTGGGGCCGGCGACGACCTTGTAGGGGACGATCGTCTCCTCCTCCTTGACCTCGGCCTCCTTGCGGCCCATGAAGCGCTTGATCGAGAAGATCGTGTTCTCGGGATTCATCACGGCCTGCCGCTTGGCGACCGTGCCGACCAGGCGCTCGCCCGAGTCGGTGAAGGCGACGACGGAGGGGGTGGTGCGGCCACCCTCGGCGTTCTCGAGCACGGTCGGCTCGCCGGCCTCCATCACCGCCACGCACGAGTTGGTCGTGCCCAGGTCGATGCCGATTGTCTTTGCCACTGCCAGTCCTCCAAAGCTTTCGTGTGATGAGTGTTCCTATGTATTCCTGCCTAAGAAATCTTAGTGGGAGTGTGGCAGATCTGTGCGAGATTGTACAGCATGCGCCGACGCGCACAAAGAGAGAGGCCGGGGCGCTGGGCCCCGGCCTCTCGGATGCTGCAGTTGTGCTGCACCGAATGGGTCGCTTCTGACGGAGCGCCCTCGCTTCTACTTCTTCTTCTTGCCGCCCGGGATCTTCAGCCGGCTGAGCACGCCGGCGTGGTCGGAGGCCCAGAAGCCCCCACCTTGCCATCCAGCCGCGCCACGCTGGCCGCTGTGATGCCCGGGCTGTTGGTGAGGATGTGGTCGATCCGATTGTCGTTGGCGAGTTTGGCTCAGGTCGTTGAGCGAACTCGGCGTGTACCGAAGGTCGTCCGAACTACTGGCCGGCGACCTGGGAGACGAAATCGGCGACCGTCTCCGCCTGTGAGCCGCTGAGAATTCCCTTCGGCATCCGCCCGCCGACGCCGTTCTCGATCGCGGCGAGCACCCGCGGCTTGATCGTCGCGGGATCGGGCGGCGTTGGGCTCGGCGGGGCGAGCAGGTCGTCGAGGTTGGGGCCGACGACCCCGTCGGTGCCGGCCTTGGCCAGGGTGTGGCAGGCGCCGCAGTTGGTGACGAAGAGGTCCTTTCCCTCGTCGAGGCTCGCCGGCACGCTCTCCGGTGAGGCCTCGCTGCTGCCCTCGCGGCTGATCGCCCAGGCGGGGATCAGCACCGCGAACACCAGGACGACGATCCCGAAGATGACGAAGGTGCTGCGCTTCATCGCTGGCGCGGAACCATATAGCCGGACACCGCGCCGCTCCGATACGCGGGGCACATCCGGCGGAGCGCGCACTCTGTGCACCGGGGGCGTGGCCGGCAGATCGCCCGGCCGTGGCGGATCAGGTTGAGGTGCAGCTCGTAGGCATCCTCGGGAGGGGTGATCGCCAGCATCTCGTCGTGGGCCTCCTCGGAGGAGGCGCGGGCGCGGAACAGGCCCAGGCGCCCTCCTACTCGGTGGACGTGGGTGTCGACCGGGATCTCGGGCCGTCCGAGGGCGAAGATCATCACGCACGCGGCGGTCTTGCGCCCGACCCCGGGCAGGGCGGTGAGGAAGTCGAGCGCCTCTTCTCTGGGCGCGGTCGCGAGCCAGTCGAGGTCGGGATGCTCGCCGAGCTGCTCGAGGACATGCTGGATCCGCGGTGCCTTGGTGGCGCTCAGCCCGCCCGGGCGGAGCGCCTCCTCCAGCTCGGCCGGCGGGGCGTCGCGGACCTGCTCCCAGGTTGGGAACCGGTCGCGCATCCGGGCGTAGGCGACGTCCCGGTTTCGGTCGTTGGTGTTCTGGGAGAGGATCGTCCGCACCAGCTCGGCGATCGGGTGGCCGTGGGGCTCCCACGCGGGCCGCCCGTAGAGATCGCGCAGGCGGTCGCGGATCGCGACCACCCGCCGGCGGGAGGGCCGGCGCCAAGAGGGATCGCGCTTCGGGATCCGCCCTCGAGCCTCCCTGAGTCCGGTTTCGCGGCCCCGAGCCGCGACGCGCCGCGAGCGCGCGTCCGGGATCGAGATCGCCCTGTTGCTCGGCAGCGGCAAGGTCCCGAGGATATTGTCGGCCCGATCGAGCGCCCTCCGATCGAGACAGGGACCGTCGTCGTCGACGGCGTCGCCACCTTCTTCCGGCGGCTGCCCGGGGAGGGGCCGCCGGCCGTCTTTGTCCACGGGAACCCGACCCATTCCGAGGACTGGCTGCCGATCCTGGAGCACATGCGCGGGCCCGCCCTCGCCCTCGATCTGCCCGGCTGGGGCCGCTCCGCCCGGCCCGACCCGGAGCGGTTCGATTACTCGATGCATGGCCTGGCGCGCTTCTTCGCCCGTTTCCTGGAGCGGATGGAGATCGGCGAGTACTCGCTCGCGGTCCACGACTGGGGAGGGGTGGCCCTGATCGAGGCCCAGGCGGAGCCCGATCGCGTCCGTCGCCTCGTCGTGGTCAATGCGGTGCCGTTGCTGCCGGGCTACCGCTGGCATCGCCTCGCTCGGATCTGGCGGACGCCGAGGCTGGGCGAGCTGTCTGCCCGGCTCTGGTCTCGACGAGCGCTGGGCCTCGGGCTCCGCGAGTCCCGGGGGGACTGGAGCCGCCACCCCGATTACTTCGTCGACCTGATCTGGAATCACCTCGACCGGGGGACCTTCGAGGCGATCCTCCGCCTCTACCGCTCCGCTCCCGAGCACGAGCTGGAGGTCGCAGGCAGCGATCTCGGATCGATCGCCGCCCCGGCCATGGTGGTCTGGGGGTTGAAGGACCGCTACATCCCGGCGCGCTTCGGCCGCCTCTTCGCCGAGGCGCTGCCGAGCACCGAGCTGGTCGAGCTGCCGGAAGCGGGCCACTGGCCCTGGCGCGATCAGCCCGAGACGATCGAGCGAATCGTCGCCTTCCTGGAGCCGGGCCAGGCCGCGAGCCGAGATGCTCCCTCGTTAACGAGCCGTGACTAAAATGCCCCGGGTCTTGCCTCCACTCGCCTCCAAGATCCGGCCCTACCTGCCCCGATTGCCCCAGGGCATCGGGGATGCCGCTCGCCAGCTCGGGTTATTCGTGTTCGCCGACCTCTGCTACGAGACCGTCCGCGGCGTCGCCGAGGGGCAGCGCGCCGAGGCCTTCGCCAACGGGGCATCGATCATCGACCTGGAGAGGGCGACCGGGACGCTGTTCGAGCCGGACCTCCAGAGCGCCCTGATCGGCCAGCGCTGGATCATCGACCTGGCCAACTTCGCCTACATGAACACCCACTTCATCATCACCACCGCCTTCCTGGTCTGGCTTTACCTGTACCGGAACCAGAGCTTCTATTTCGTCCGCAACATGTTCATGGTGGCGATGGCACTGGCGCTGGTCGGCTATGCCCTCGTGCCGACCGCGCCGCCGCGGTTGTTCCCGCAGGAGGGGTTCGTCGACACGATCACGGCGATGGCCCAGGTGAACCACGACTCGGCGCTGGTCAAGATCTTCGTCAACCCGTACGCCGCGATACCGAGCATGCACATAGCCTTCGCCTTGATGATCGGGGTCTCAGGAGCGCTGATCTCGCGGCACGCGGTGACCCGCGCCTTCTGGTGCGTCTATCCGGCGTTCGTCTTCTTCGTCGTCGTGGTCACCGCGAATCACTTCTGGATTGATGCCGCGGCCGGGGGGCTGGTCGCCGGCTTGGCGGCGCTCACCGCGCGGCAGGTCCTGGCCCGCGCCCGGCCGGCCGTCTGGTCCTGGCGGCCAGCCACCGCTTGAGCTCGACACGCTCGGCGTTGCGCCGCTACGCCGAGCCGGCAGTGGTGGCGGTGGTCCTCGGCGGGGTCTACCTGATCGTCCAGCCCTCGAGCGCCGATCACGCCGCCCAGGTCTTTCGCTCCGGGCTCTTCGAGAACGAGGGGCTCTCCACCTGGAACAACCTCTGGTTCGGTGGCCACCACCTTCCCGGCTACGGCCTGCTCTTTCCGCCGCTCGCGTCGTTGCTGGGGGCGCGCCTGCTCGGCTTCCTGGCGACCCTCGCCGCTTCCCTGCTGTTCGCGGCGATCGCCTACCGCCGCTGGGGTGACCGCGCGCGGCTGGGCGTGATCTGGTTCGCTGCCGGCGCTTCGATCAGCCTCTACACCGGTCGCCTCACCTTCGCCCTCGGGGTGCCGATCGCGCTGGCGGCGGTGTTCGCGGCGCAGCGCGGCCACCGGCTGGCGGCGATCGGCTTCGCCGCCCTCTGCCCGCTCGCGAGCCCGGTCGCCGCGCTCTTCCTCGCCTGCGGAGCGGTGGGGTACTCGGTCGCCGAGCGCCGCCGCAAGGGGCTGGAGATCGCCGCGGCTGCGGCGGTGACGGCGTTGGCGATGAGCCTGGCGTTCCCGGAGGGCGGAACCGAGCCCTTCGACTTCTCGAGCTTCCAGCCGGCGATCCTGGTGGCTGCGGCGGTGTTTGTGGCGCTGCCCCGAGAGGAGAAGCTGCTCCGCTACAGCGTCGCCGTCTACGCCGCCGTGCTTGCCGCCGCTTTCCTGATCAACAGCCCGATGGGTGGCAACGCCACCCGGATGGGCGCTCTCCTGCTCGGCCCTGCCCTCGCTTTCGGTCTCTGGCGGCGGCAGCGCTTCACGCTGCGGCGGCAGCGCTTCGCGCTCATCCTCCTGGTCCCGGTGCTGGTCTACTGGCAGTGGTCGCCCGTGGTCCGCGACCTCGAGGATGTCCATGCCCAGCCATCGGTCGAGGCGGGCTACTACGCCCCCGTCCGCGACTTCCTCAGGGGCACGCCGAATCGCACCGCCTACCGGGTCGAGGTTCTCCCCGCGGAGCACCACTGGGAGTCGGCATATGTGCCGCGCGGGATCTACATCGCCCGCGGATGGGAGCGTCAGCTCGACCGGAAGCTCAACCCGCTCTTCTACGACGACGTGCTCACGGTCTCCGAGTACCGCAACTGGCTCGACGGCCTCGGGGTCGGGTTTGTCGCTGTCCCCGATGCCCCCCTCGACTACGCGGCCGACTCCGAGGCGGAGTTGATCGCCCGCGGCTTGCCCTACCTCGAGAAGGTCTTCACCAGTGCAGACTGGACCGTCTACCGGGTGCGGGATCCGGCCCCTCTGGCGGTCGGCGCCGGCGACCTGGTGAAGCTGACCCCCGAGGGCTTCGTGGTCGACGCGGACGCTCCCGGTACCGTGCTGGTCAGAGTGCACTGGACGCCGTACTGGTCGATCGAACAGGGGACCGGCTGCGTGGAGCAGTCTCCCGGCGGCTACACCACCCTCGACGTCACCGAGCCGGGCCGCTTCCGGGTCGGCGTTGACTTCTCCCCGATTCGGGCGCTTGATCGCGGTCCTCGCTGCGCCGATCGGCCGATAGCGACGATCGGGCTGGAGCGGACGGCCGACTTCCTGAAGCAGGCCGGCCTGCTCCCGGAGAGCAGGCCTTGAGCTTCTCTCAGCTGCGGCAGAGGTTTCTGCCCCGCGGCCCGGTCGACCTGGTCGTGCAGCTCGCGGTGATCGCGGCCGCCTATTACGCCTGGCGCTACGCGCGCGGGGCGGTCGACGGGAGCATGACTGCCTCATTCGCCCATGCCCGCGACCTGGTCGACGTGGAGCGCGCGCTCGGCGCCCTGATCGAGCCCAGCATCCAAGACTGGGCGGTGAGCGCGGGCTGGCCGGCGGAGATCGCCCGCTGGGGATACGCCAACCTCCACTTCAAGGGCAGCTGTCTCGCGCTGGCGGTGATCTTCTTCGGGTGGCGCGGCAGCTACGGCTTCGTCCGCAACATGGTGCTCGCGGCGATGGTGATCTCGCTGGCCGGCTACGCCCTCTATCCGACCGCCCCGCCGCGGTTCCTGCCCGAGCTCGGGCTCGATCCGTCGAGCGCGGTCACCGGCAACCAGCCGCTCCTCTCGTCCCCGGGCGACCCACTCTTCAACCCGTTCGCGGCGGTCCCCTCGATGCACGTCGGCCTCTCGCTGATTTTCTCCTGGTCGCTCGCGCTCCTGGTCCGGCCCCGCGCTCTGAAGGCTCTGCTCTTCGGATATCCCTTGCTGATGACCTACGTGGTGGTGGCCAGTGGCAACCACTTCTGGCTTGACGCCGTGTTCGGCGCCGTCACCGCCGCCGCGGCCGCCGCGGTGGCGGTCCTCCTAGGCCGCCTCCGTCCGGAGTGGGCGTTCTCGCCGGCCGCGAAGCGGCTGCACGTCGGCCGTCCCGAGACTCCCGAGCCGGAGCCGGAGGCCGCGGTCGCGTGAGGGTGGGCGCCCGATGAACGGCCGCCCCGCCGTCGAGCTCTCAGCCGTCGTCCGCAACCGCCTGATCGAGTCCCGGCTCACTCCCAACGCGATCTCGCTGGTGGGCCTGGTCGGCAACCTCGCGGCGGCGGCCCTGATCTGGCAGGGCTATTACACCCTCGGCGGCGTCGCCTTCATCATCGGCTCGGTCATGGACACGCTCGACGGCCGCTACGCGCGGGCGTCGGGCAAGGGAACTCTGTTTGGCGCCTTCCTCGATTCCACCCTCGACCGGCTCGAGGAGGGGATCGTCCTCACCGCCGTCGCCTACCGCTTCGCTGAGGCCGGCGACGGGTTCGCCGCGGCGATGTGCGTGGTGGTCGTGCTCGGGTCGCTGCTGGTCTCCTACACCCGCGCCCGGGCGGAGGCGCTGGGCGTCGAGTGCACGGTCGGGGTGGCAACCAGGCCCGTACGGGTGGTGATACTTTCGATCGGCCTCGTCTTCGCCAAGGGCGCCGGCGTCTTCGACTTTGAGCTTCTCGCCCCGGCGATCTACGCGATGGCGGCTCTTACTGCGTTCACGGTCGTGCAGCGGGTCTGGCACGTACGCAACGCGCTTAGGGCGGGCCAAGCCGGGGTAGCGGCGCCAGTGAGCCACGCCGAAGAGACGGCCGACGTGTAACCCGGTGTGGGCGCAAGTGTGGTTTCAACGCCAGCGGTTCGCATGAAGGAGGATTTCCAGGCTTATGAGCACCGTCGACGGTAAAGCGAATGGGGCCCGCCGCAACGGGGCCCGTGACGACAAGGTCCGGGTCGCGATCGTCGGGGTCGGCAACTGCGCGAGTTCCTTCGTCCAGGGCGTTCAGTTCTACAAGGACGCCGACCCCGCCGAGCAGGTGCCGGGCCTGATGCATGTGGATCTCGGTGGCTACCACGTGCGCGACATCGAGTTCACTGCCGCCTTTGACATCGACGCCGACAAGGTCGGCAAGGACCTCTCCGAGGCGATCTTCGCCGGCCAGAACAACACGCTGAAGTTCTCCCAGGTGCCGAAGCTCGGGGTCAAGGTTCATCGCGGGATGACCCACGACGGCCTCGGCAAGTACCTGAAGGAGAAGATCACCAAGGCGCCGGGGCAGACCGCCGACATCGTCGGCATCCTCCAGGACACGCAGACGGACGTACTCGTCTGCTACCTGCCGGTTGGCTCCGAGCAGGCGACCAAGTGGTACGTCGAGCAGGCGCTCGCCGCCGGCGTCGGCTTCGTCAACTGCCTGCCGGTGTTCATCGCCCGCGAGGATTACTGGGACCACCGCTTCACCGAGGCCGGCCTGCCGATCATCGGCGACGACATCAAGTCGCAGGTCGGGGCGACGATCGTCCACCGCCAGCTCGCCCGCCTCTTCGCCGAGCGCGGTGTGCGCATCGAGCGCACCAGCCAGCTCAACGTCGGCGGCAACATGGACTTCTACAACATGCTCGAGCGCGAGCGGCTCGAGTCGAAGAAGATCTCCAAGACCAACGCGGTCACCTCGATCATGGACCACGAGCTGCCAGCGGACGACGTCTACATCGGCCCCTCCGACTACGTCCCCTGGCTCACCGACCGCAAGTGGGCCCACATCCGGGTCGAGGGCAAGTCCTTCGGCGACGTCCCGCTCAACCTCGAGCTCAAGCTCGAGGTCTGGGACTCGCCAAACTCGGCGGGGATCGTGATCGACGCAGTCCGGATCGTGAAGCTGGCGCTCAATCACGGGATCACCGGGCAGCTCGACGGGCCCTCGAGCTACCTGATGAAGTCGCCGCACAACCAGCGCCCCGACTCCCTCGCCCGCGAGCAGACCGAGGAGTTCATCGCCAAGTACGCCCGCCAGCGGGGGGTCCCCGCCAAGGCGGGCAAGAAGTCAAAGAAGAAGACAAAGGCCAAGGCGAAGTAGCAAGCCGGCGCCCACCGGGCGCCCGCTTCTCGTATCTATCCTGCGCTGGTGGCCGCCGAATCCCTTGCGATCGCCCAGGTGAGCCCGCATCCCTGGGGCTCGCGGAACGAGATCAACGAGTTCGTCGGCCGCACCTCCGAGGAGCTGACGCGGCGCGGGCACCGCCTCCTGATCGTCGCCCCCTCCGAGTCGCGGACGGCGATCCGCGACTCGCGCCAGGCGATCCGCGAGGCGGCTGAGAATCCGCGCTCGCTCTTCTCAGGGCGGGAACCGCGGGTGCTGGCGATCGGCGGCACGATCCCCCTCCCCAGCGGCCCCCGGCGGCGGCCGGCGCCGATTCCCGTTGACGTCAGCAGAACCCTGGAGCAGCTGCTCGGGTCGGTGCCCCTCGACCTGGTCCACGTCCACGAGCCCTTCGCGCCGAGTCCCGGCTCGGCGGCGCTCCGCCACTCGCAATCGCTCAACGTCGCCAGCTTTCACGAACCGGCCGAGCGGGTGCTCTCCACCCAGGTGGCTCGGATGGTGGTCGAGGTCTTCTTCGGGCGGATAGACGCCCGAATCGCGAGCAACGAGGCGACCGGCGAGCTGCTGGAGCGCTTCTTCCCGGGCGCCTACGAGCTGATCCGTCCCGGCGCCGATGTCGCCAAGCCGGCCCTGCCAGCGCCGCCGGAGGGGCGGATCCGGATCGTCCATTGCGCCCTGGAGGAGCGTGGGGCGCTGCGCCTGCTGCTCCGCGCCCTGCGCAAGCTTCCCGAGGAGCTCGACTGGGAGGGGGTGATCTGGTTCGAGGGCCCGACCGATCCCCTCGTCCGCGTCAGTCGGCGGCTGCGCGAGCGGCTGAGCGTTGTTCGCCCGGCCGATGGGGAGCCGGCGGAATTCATCGCCGGTGCCGACGTCGTCTGCCTCGCCTCCGGCGGGGTACGGATGGCGCCCGCCCTTATCCGCAAGGCGCTCGCGGCCGGCGCCGTCCCAATCGTCTCCGACCTCGAGCTCTACAGCGAGCTGGTCGGCGACGGCGAGCGGGGGCTGCTGTTCCCGATCGGTGACGTGCAGACGCTGGCGGCTCAGCTCAATCGCCTCTGCTCGGATCGCTCGCTGCGCGAGCAGCTCCGGAGCAGGGGTCGCGAGGGCGGCGAGGGCCGAAGCTGGGCGGCGGTCGCCGATGATCTCGAGCGCGTCTACCGGCAGCTGGTCGCAAGGCGGCACGACTCCGCGGGGGACAGCGAGGTGCGGGCGCGACTCGCCGGGCGTCCCTACACCCATTGCGACCTCCACATGCACACCGACCACTCCCCGGACTGCGCGACCCCGGTCGAGGTCCTCCTGGAGACCGCCAAGGAGCGCGGCCTCGGCGCGATCGCGATCACCGATCACAACGAGATCTCCGGGGCGCTCGAGGCGCGCGAGGCCGCGAAGCGAATTGGGGGGATCAAGGTGATCGTCGCCGAGGAGGTGAAGACGGCGTCCGAGGGGGAGGTGATCGGCCTCTTCCTCGAGGAGAAGATCGAGCGCGGCATGTCGATGGCCGAGACGATCGCCGAGATCCGCCGGCAGGGCGGGTTGGTCTATGTCCCGCATCCGTTCGATCGCTTCCACTCCGTCCCCGACTACGAGCACCTGCTGAAGATCGTCGAGGAGATCGACATCCTCGAGGTCTTCAACCCGAGGATCGCCCTCTCGGCGTTCAACGAGGAGGCGGTGCGCTTCGCCCGCAAGTACTCGATCGTCCCCGGGGCCGGCTCCGACAGCCACGTCGCCCAGGGGCTGGGCAGCGTCAAGATCAGGCTCCGTGACTTCGAGGGCCCGGAGGAGTTCCTCGAGTCGATGCGCCAGGCGGACATCGTTCGCAAGCACAAGAACCTGATCTACGTTCAGGCGCTGAAGTTCCTGCAGACGAGCGGCGGCCGGGGCGGCCGTTCGCTGGCGCGCTCGGGCAAGAGTTGATGCAGCCGCAAGGGGCCGAGCCCGGTCCGAAGAAGAGGCAGGGCGCCGTGTCATCTATGACGGACGACGAGATCCGCGAGAAATACCTCGAGCGCGCGATCCGCGAGCTCAACGACCTGGGCCGGGAGCTATCCGCCTGCCAGGACTGCCCCCGCGGCAGCGTGATGCCCGTGCAGGGCTCCGGTCATCCGCAGGCCGACATCCTGATGCTCAAGCACGCTGCCACCTCGGCCGAGATCGAGGAGGGGGTGGCCTTCTACGGCCGCGCCGGCAACGCGCTGATGAAGAGCTTCAAGCGGCTCGCGATCGACCCGATCGTCGTCTTCGGCACGCTCTGCGTCAAGTGCCCCTTGACCGATCCGAGCCACGCCTCGCAGGAGTGCGTTGCCAGGATCGCCGAGGAGATCGCGATCGTGCAGCCCCGGATCGTCGTGATCATGGGCACCGACGCGCTCGAGATCCTCAACGACCTCGAGCTGCCGCTGGCCGCGGAGATCGAGCCTCGCGAGGGCGAGATCCAGAGCCTCACCCCGACCATCGATGCCCTCTTTGTTCCGGACATCGACGAATCGCTCGACGAGGAGAGGGCGAAGCTGCGCTTCTGGTCGGCCTTCCGGGTGCTCGGCTCCTGGTACGACCAGCTGCCGCCCTACTAGGTGGCGCGTTCTAGCTTGGCACCGACGAGCAGGAGGACCGAAGCGACCAGGGCGGCGGCGACTCTACTCATGACATTGGATTCGGCCGTCCCCGAGGGGCGAGCGATGGCCGGCCCCCGGGTTGGCCGGATGGCCGTCTGGCAATTGTGGGTAAGGCCCTCGCCAAAGCGAGGGAGTCTGCATAGACTGAACGCGTGGGACTGCTCGGAGACGCGTTCAAGGCTCGCCGGATGAAGGACCCGGTGGACGGCACCGCCCAGCTCGAACGGCTGGCGAGGCTGCGCGACTCGGGCGCGCTCACCGAGCAGGAGTTCGGGCGCGAGAAGGCGCGGATCCTCGGGCGGTAGCGATGGAGCTCGAGGAACGCACGATCGAGCAGCTCCCCGATCGGTGCGAGAACTGCGGCGCGAAGCTCACCGATGCCGAGAAGCGGACCGCCCTCACCGAGGGGCCTCCCGGCGGCGCCGTTCTTTGCACGATCTGCGCCGCCGAAGTCGTCCCGGTCGAGGACGAAGAGGACGAGGCCGGCGCCTAGGGCCCGCGGCGTCCGCGCCCACGCGCGGTCGGTCCTTGCAGGTAGCGGGCCCGCCCTGATTCAGACGCCGGGGCCGGCGGCCTCGGCCAGCTTTCCCATCTCCTCGATCGTGCCGCTGGCGAGGGCGCGGACGACCACCGTGTCGAGCGCCCGGTAGCGGCTCAGCTCCGACTGGGCCTCTCCGGGCTCCTGCGCCGCGACGCCGACGGTGCCCACGGGCTCTTCGAGGCGGGAAAAGTGATTCCGGTAGCCAGGGTGGAGGTCGCGGTAGAAGGATTCCTCCTTCTTAAGCCGCTCGGCGGCGTCTACGGCGACCGCGGTCCGGACGTAGGCGAACACCGGCGGAGTCTCGCGGCCGGCCTGCTTCGCCCCCGCCTCGACCTGCGCCCGGCGCTCGGCGGCGAGCTCGGGGGTCATCCAGTTGAGGAAGACGCCGTCCCAGGCCTCGCCGCCAAAGGCGCACATCCTCGGGCCCATCGCCCCCAACAGCAGGCGGATCCCCGGTAGTGCCTCGCGGAGCTCCGGCAAAGCGGCCCGCATCGTCGTCAGCGGCTTCTCGGTGAATCCGGAGCCGATCCCGAGCCAGAGGCGCCCGCGGTCGAGCCCGAGGCGCTCGATGTCGGCGGCGATCTCGGCCGGCTGCTGGCGGTCGAGCGCGATCACCGCGACACCGAGGTCCACTCTCTCCGCCCCCTTCGCGAATTCCGCGACAGTCTCCAGGCCCTTCGCTCCCGGATGGTCGTTCGACCACATCGAGGCATAGCCGAGCTCCTGGCAGCGGGCGGCGAGCTCGGCGGCAACTCCCGGGTCGAGTCCCGCGGCGACGCCGAATCCGCGCTCCTGGGCCACTCAGCCGCTCCGCCGCACTACGGGCGTTCGAGCAGGGCGACGCATTCGATGTGGGGCGTCTGGGGGAACATGTCTACCGGCCTCACCCGGCGGAGCCTATAGCCGGCCTCGCCGAGCTGGGCGGCGTTCGGGGCGAGGGTGGTCGGGTTGCAGGACACGTAGACGACTCGGCTCGGATCGCACTCGATCAGCCGCCGCACCACCTTCTTCGATAGCCCGGCCCGGGGCGGGTCGACCACGACCACGTCTGGCCGCCCCGCCTCCTCGAACAGCGGGCTGATCTGCTTGCGGGCGTCGCCGACCCGGAAGCGAGCGTTCTCGATCTCGTTGAGGCGCGCGTTCTCCTCGGCGTCGCCCACCGCCTCACCGACCAGCTCGATCCCCCACACCTCTCCCGCCCTCCCGGCCATCGTCAGGCCGAGGGTGCCGATCCCGCAGAAGAGGTCGAAGAGGCGCTCGCTGCCCTCGAGCGCCGCCATCTCGGCCGCGAAGCCGTAGAGGCGCTCGGCCATCTCGGTGTTGGTCTGGAAGAACGCCGAGTGGGAGATTCGGAAGCGCAGCCCGCTCAGCTCCTCGTAAAGGTGCTCTCGACCGAGCGCTCCCGTGGGCCCGTCGGTGCCGGAGCCGGTCCCTTCGACCACGGTGTGGAGATCGACGGGAGGCCTGGGGATCTCCTCGGGAGAGGTCACGAGGCGGGTCTGAAGCTGGCCGGTCCGGCGACCCTCCCGGACGACGAGGTTGCGGAGCACTCCGCCGCCCCGCGCGGGGTCGTAGGCGGGGAGCTCCTGGGCGCGGGCCCAGGCCCGGACCTCGTTGCGGGCACGGTTGTTCTCCTCCGAGGCGAGGAGGCAGTCTTCGGCGTCCACTACCTGGTCCCAGCGGCCGCGGGCGTGGTAGCCCAGCACCAGTTCGCCGTCGCACTCGCCGAAGGAGTACTCGAGCTTGTTGCGGTAGCGCCACTGCTCCACCGCGGGCTCGATCGGCTCCAGCTCGTACCCCGAGAGACCGCCGAGCCGGGTGAGGGAGTCGTTTACCTGCTGCTGCTTGTGGCGGAGCTGCTCCTCGTAGGGAAGGGCCTGCCAGGGCGCTCCCGGACAGGGGTCGCCGCCGTGGTCGCAGCGCTCCGGCACCCGGTCGGGGCTCGGGCGAACAATCTCGACCGTCCGCGCCTCCGCGTAGCCCCGCTTCGCCCTGGTCACCTCGGCCTGCACCCGGTCCCCGGGGAGCGCCCCGCTTACGAAGACGACGTAGCCATCGCGGCGGGCGATCCCCTTGCCGCCGTAGGCGAGGGAATCGATCTCGAGCAGGAGCGACTCTCCCTTCGCCGGCCGCGGGGAAGTAGTGCTCGCTGCGGGTCCCTCACTCATCCCCGATCATCTTGCAGCACGGTGACCCTCGACCTCGACTCATACCGCGAGCGGGCCGAGAGCTTTCTCGAGGAGCTCGACCGCGAGTACTACCTCCATCTCGCCGGTCACAAGAGCGAGCTGGAGGTGGAGGCGATCTACGAGCGCTATGGCGCTCTGTTCGAGCGCGACGCGGTAGAGCGGATCGGGGAGATCCGGCGGGCCTCGGCCGGCGAGCTCGGTCGCCGGCTCCGCTACCTCCACCAGTTCGCGCTCGAGGGCCACCTCGGGGCTGCCACCCGAGCCGAGGAGGCACGGCTGGCGGAGCTCGAGGCGACCCTGGAGATCGAGATCGATGGGGAATCGATGCCCTACCGGGCGGCCGCGATCACCCAGGCGAACGAGGAGAGCGCCGACCGCCGCGCCGCGATCGAGGCCGCCCGCAACGCCACCCTCTCGGAGCGGCTCAGCCCGCTCCACCGCGAGATGCTCGAGCGCTGGCACCGGATCTGCGCCGAGCTCGGCTGGCCCTCCTATCTCGATGCCTTCGCCGAGCTTCGGGGGCTGGACCTGGTCGCGCTTCGCGGGCAGCTGGACGAGTTCGCCGAGGCGACCGGGGAGCGGTACGAGGCGGTCGTCGACCCGGAGCTCGAGCGGGCGGTGGGGATGCCGCTCGCCCGGCTCCGCCGCTCGGATCTCGTCCGCGTCTTCCGCGCCGTCAACCTCGATCGGCTCTTCCCGCCCGACCGCCTCGTCGATTCCTTTCGCCGCACCCTTGCCGGGATCGGGATCGACCTCGACGCGCAGTCGAACATCCTCCTCGACACCGAGTCGCGCCCGACCAAGAGCCCCCGGGCCTTCTGCGCGACGCCGCGGGTCCCGGAGGAGGTTCACCTGGTGGTGCCGCCGATCGGCGGCCGCGAGGACTTCGCCACCCTCCTTCACGAGGGCGGCCACGCGGAGCATTACGGGAACACCGAGGCGGCGCTGCCGTTCGAGTTCCGCCACCTCGGCGACAACGCGGTCACCGAGTCCTTCGCCTTCCTGCTCGAGGGCCTGACCGCCGACCCGGCGTGGCTGCGCGAGGTGCTCGGGATCGAGGACCCGGATGCGGCCGTCTCGCACGCGAGGGCAGCGAGGCTGCTGATGCTTCGGCGCTATTCGGCGAAGATCGCCTACGAGGTGGAGCTCCACGGCCCCGGGGTCGAGCTCGACTCGATGCGGAGCCGCTACGTCGAGCTGCTCAGCGACAGGGTTGGCGTCGCCTGGCCCGCGGAGCCCTGGCTCTCGGACATCGACCCAGGCTTCTACGTCGCCTGCTATCTCCGGGCCTGGGCGCTGGAGCTGAGCTGGCGCCGGGCGTTGCTTGAGCGCTTCGGGGAAAGCTGGTTCCGGCGCCCGGAGGCGGGGGAGTGGCTGCTGGCGCTCTGGGGACAGGGGCAGCGGCTGGGCGCCGAGGAGCTCCTCGGCGAGACCCTGGGGGAGTCGCTCGACTTCGACGGGCTCGCCTCTGAGCTGATGGCTATATAGGCTCTTCGCGCACTTTGCGTCAACTGCAAGGAGGTCCGAGGTGGAAGCAAGTGGAAGTGATGGCGGCGTCCGCGACCAGGTCCAGAAGGCGATCGACGAGCTGAGGTCAGCCGGCGAGAAGGCGACCGGCGACGTTCGGACGAGGATCGACGACGCCGTCTCCAGGCTCCGTGAGGCGACGGAGGGCGCCGGCTCCAAGGCCCAGGATCAGGTGAGCAGCTGGCGCGAGACGCTCGACGGGGCCACCGAGGACGTCCGCAAGGAACTGGGCAAGCTCGCGGTCAAGGCGCAGGGCTCGGTTGAGGCGCTCGACGAGATCGCCAAGGAGATCGATGCGCGCCGGAAGTCGCTGGGCGGCAAGTCGCCGGGCGAGTAGCCGGGGCGTTATTTCTGCCGCTTGCGGTCGAGCGAGCGGTCGAGCGAGCGGAGGAGGCCCTTCCGGGCCTTGTTCCGCTGCTCGTAGTCGCGCACCTTGCGGAGCTGCCCGCGGGTGAGCTCGGCCATCCGGCGCTCGATCTGCCGAATCGATAGCTGGTCGTAGGCGGTGATCGGAAAGCCGCGGGATCCGCGCCCGCCGGCGGACCCGGTCGGCGCCGGCCAGCGGCTGATCGACTGCGGCCACCGCCCGCTTCCGGGCCCGCTCGGCCTGATCGCCCACCTGCTGGCGCGCACGGTCGGAGGCGTCCTCGAGCTCGCGCCTGGCACGCCCGGCCGCGCGCTCGGCGTTCTTTCGCGGCTCCTTGGCCGCCGACTCGACCTCGCCGCGGAGCTGCCGCACGACGCGCTCCAGCTCTCCAAGGATGTCCTCGGCCTGCTCGCGCCCGCGAGTGATCACCCGGGTGACCAGCTCCTCGCCGTCGCCCCTGGTCATCCGCCCCCGGCGGACCGCGTCGTCGACGACCTCCTGGAGGCGGTCGCGCGAGATGTGCACGCTCTTCTCGAGCGCCTCGCGGAAGGCCTGGACGCTCTGCTCGGCGCGGGTGCCCGTCTGCTGCGTTTGCTCGGGCTTCGCCGTCCGCTTGGTGGGTGTCTGCTTGGTCGTAGCCATTTCCGCGGCCAGTCTACCCGCGCACCGCTGGCCCAAATCAAGGCCGCGGCGGGCTAGCCGAAGCGGAATCTGGCCTGCACGGGGTTGTGGTCGGAGAGCCGGATCTTCAGCCCGGTCTCGGGGTCGGCGATGTCGCGGGCTTCGGGCGGCCAGGCGGCGGGATGCTCCTCGACCTCGAGCCCGCGGACGAGGAGGTGGCTGAGGCGATCCGGCGCGGTCGGTGGCGCAAGCCCGAACCGCTGCTCGAGCCGGTCGAAGACGTCGCTCTGGGCCGGCCGGACGTTGAAGTCGCCGCCGAAGATGAGTGGCCCGCCGGCGGCGAAGTTCAGCGCTCGCTCGGCGGCGGTAATCAGCTCCGCCTCGGCCGATGAGGGCTTCGTGCTGAGGTGGAAATTGGCCAGGCTGACGCCGGAGTCGAGCCGGGTCAGCGCCATCACCCGCAGCTCGGGGCGCCGGGTGAGGACGACCCTCCTGCGCTCGACGATCGGGCCGGCCTCCCGGCGGACCAAGGTCGTGTTCGATCCTCCCTCCCAGGCCCCCAGCAGGTCCGGCCGCCAGCGGCCGATGATCGAGGTCAGCGGCTGCAGCCAGTTGCGCCCGCTGAGCGCTCGGTGCGCCTCCGCCCCGCAGGCCCGAGCCATCTTCGTCTTCCAGCTCGGGGGGAACTCCTGGAAGAAGGCAACGTCCCAGCTCGCTCCATTGATCATCGAGGCGAACTGGTCGAAGAGGTCCCAGTTCACCTGCTCGTACTCCTTCCCCCGGATCGGGCCCCGGCGCCAGTTGCCCTTGTGGGCGCGCACCTGGAGCTGCTCCTCGGGTGGCCAATCGCGCCCATGGAAGACGTTCCACGTCATTGCCCCCAACTGCACGCCCGTAGTATCGGCGGCTTCATGCCCCGGCCACTACCCGACCCTTCAACACGACACTTCCTCACAGGCGAGGAGCTCGATCGCGCCGAGCTTTCCGCCGTGCTCGATCGCGCCGAGGAGCTGAAGTCGTTCCGGGGACAGGAGGGCGGCGACGCCCTGGCGGGACGGTCGGTTGCGCTGGTCTTCGAGAAGCCCTCGACCCGGACCCGGATCTCGTTCGAGGTCGGTGTCGCCGAGCTCGGGGGAACCCCGCTGGTGCTCCGCGGCGACGAGCTCCAGCTCTCCCGCGGGGAGTCGATCGGCGACACCGCGCGCGTCCTCTCCCGCTACCTGGACGCGATCGTGATCCGCTCGGGGTCCGACGAGACCGTGGCGGAGCTTGCCGCCGTGGCCGAGATTCCGGTGATCAACGGGCTCACACCGCGCCACCATCCCTGCCAGGTGCTCGCCGACCTGCTCACCCTGCACGAGCACTTCGGCGGCCTGGAGGGGCTTCGGCTCGCCTATCTCGGCGACGGCAACAACGTCGCCCGCTCGCTGGCGATCCTCGGGCGGATGGCCGGGGTCGAGGTGGTGATCGCGAGCCCCGAGGGCTACCGGCTCGAGGAGGGCCTCGCCGAGCAGACCGACGACCCGGCGGCGGCGGTCGCCGGCGCGGACGCCGTCTACACCGACGTATGGGTGAGCATGGGCAACGAGGCCGAGGCCGAGCGCCGCCGCAAGGACCTCGCCCCCTACCAGCTCAACGAGGAGCTGCTCGCCGCCGCCTCCGACCGCGCGATTGCGCTCCACTGCCTCCCGGCCCACCCGGGCGAGGAGATCACCGAGGGCGTCCTCTATGGCGAGCGCTCCGCGGTCTGGGACCAGGCCGAGAACCGCCTCCACGCGCAGAAGGCGCTGCTGGAGCGTCCTTGTAGCGGGACTAGCTACTCTGATCCGGTTTCATGCCGCCCTTCCAGTCCCATCGAGCCTCTGTTCCGAACCCGCCGTACTCCTGAATCGCTCCGCAGATGTGTTGAACAAGGCAGGTGCTTCGACTCACCCGGATCGTGCAAACGCCATAGGGGAGGGCGTTTCGTCTTTCTCCCGCTGCTTGAGGTTGGGAGATGGTTGACCGAGTGCCTGCGCAGAGCCGTCCTGGTGTCCCAGCACGCGTGAGCCAGTATTCCTCTATCTCGCCTCAGAGCGAGACCGTTGCCTAGGTAGACGTTCAGCCTGATCGAGAAGTCGGTGTCAATCACTCTGAGGCTCACTCCTTAGGAACGGCGGAAGAACCGAACGAGATGCGGATCGGAGTTGGTCAGGACCACGGAATTCCGGTCCTTGCCCCCTCCGCCCAGTACAGCATGCATCCGGCGATGTGGATTGAATCCCTTAAGCCTCGCGCGCTGACGGCCCTCTTCCCTGGTACCGCATTCGCCTCTCTCGGTTTATTCTCCGCTGCCAGTTGTCTCCGCCGGAGCTCTGGGGCCGCCCCGGCAAGCGTTTCCGGCGCTTCTGCTCTGGACTGACTCTCGATGTCCCGAACCCAGACGCTGATTGTTGCCGGCGACACCCGCAGCAGCCGCGCGAGGTGCTTGATCGGCTGTCCCGTGTTCCGCACGGAGTGATCTTGCGACCCCATCTTTCGATCGGCTTCGTCATGGGAGGACCGGGCGTTGCTCTCGCAGTTCGCCCAAACCTAGGGCCGCGCGGCGCACCAATGGCCGGCTAGATGTGCCGAATAACATGAGAGGCAGGCCCCGTGGTGTAATGGCTAGCACGCGACATTTTCATTCTCGTAGCGCGGGTTCGACTCCCGCCGGGGCTACTGCTTTGCATGGAACCCGGTACGGGCGCGCGTCGGGAGCTGTCAAGGCGCGGGCCCCCTAGTCTTCGCCGCCCTTGCTCCCTGAGATCAACATCGGCCCGCTCACCCTGCAGACCTTCGGGCTGTGCTTCGCCCTCGGTTTCGTCGCCGCCGGGGCGCTGGTCGGGCGGCGTTTCCTGGAGCTCGGCAAGCCGGTCGACTGGGCCTACGAGATGGGCTTCGCCGCCCTCGTCGGTGGCCTGGTCGGCTCACGCCTCTACTTCGTGATCGAGAACTGGAGCGACGTCAACGATGACCCGTTCGGCAACATCGTCTCCGGCACGGGCCTGGTCTGGTACGGGGGGCTGCTCGGGGGAGCGCTGGCCGTCGCAGGCTGGGCCTGGTACCGGGGATTTCTCGGCACCGCCCTGCTCGATCTCGCCGCTCCGGCCCTGGCGCTGGGCCAGGGGATCGGTCGCGTCGGCTGCCAGCTCTCCGGCGACGGCGACTACGGCAAGGCCTGGGACGGACCGTGGGCGATGGCCTACCCGGACGGCACCGTGCCCACCGATCAGCAGGTCCACCCGACGCCCGTCTACGAGACCCTCGCGCTGGGCCTGATCGCGATTGTCCTCTGGCGATTGCGCAACCGGCTCACGGGCGGGCTCCTGTTCGCCCTCTACCTGCTGCTGGCGGGGAGCGAGCGCTTCCTGGTCGAGTTCATCCGCCGCAACGACGACGTCGCCATCGGGCTCACACAGGCCCAGCTGATCAGCGTGGCGATGATCGTCGCCGGCGGCCTCTGGCTGCTGCTCGCCTCCCGGCGGACGCCGCGGCCGGCTCCGTCGCAGCCATCGGCGGCCAGCTGAGTTCCGGCGGCAACAGCGGCTTCACACCGGCGGTCCCGGCCTGCGATATCACCCCTGCGGGGAGACAGCAGAGAGAAAGGAAGTCGAGATGACCAACGAGCTTCAGCAGCAGGAGCATCCGAAGGCGAAGCGGGCGCCGAGGGTGAGGAGGGCTCCGAGGAGAGCCCCGAGCAGGACTGACTAGACCGACCGGAGTAGGCCGCCGTCGAGCGGGATCACAGTTCCCGTGAGATAGGCGGCCCGCTCCGAGCAGAGGAAGGCGACCAGGTCGCCGTACTCCTCCGGCGTGCCGAGACGGCCTGCCGGGACCTGCTCCCGCGCCGCCTCCTCGGCGGCGACGATCGAGCCCTGGGTGTCGAAGAGGCGCTCGGTCGCGAAGCGCCCGGTGGCGACCGTGTTGACCGTGATCCCCTCGCTCGCCACCTCGACGGAGAGCGTCTTGAACAGCCCGACGGTCGCCATCCGATGCGCGTTCGAAAGGGCGAGGCTCGGGATCGGCTCCTTGACTGAGCTGGAGGCGACGTTGACGATTCGCCCCCAGCCGCGCTCCCTCATCGACGGCAGCGCCGCCTCGACCAGCGTCCGCGGCGCGAGCACGAGCGCGCGGTAGGTGGCCTCCCACTCCTCGCGGGGGTTGTCGAACGTGCCGCCGGCCGGCGGCCCGCCGGTGTTGGTGACGAGGATCTCCACAGGCCCCAGCGCCTCGGACACCTCCGCCGGCAACTCACCCATCCGATCGAGATCGCCGGTATCGGCGGGAAACGCGCGGGCCTCGCCACCGAGCTCGCCGACCAGCTGCTCCAGCCGCTCACCCGAGCGTGAAGAGACCGCAACGTTCGCGCCTTCGCGGGCGAGCGCCTCTGCGACGCCGCGCCCGATTCCCTTGCTCGCGCCCATCACCAGCGCGACCTTGCCCTTGATCCCCAGATCCATCCCGTCTCAGCCCGTCCCGGTGAGCTCGGCGAGGTAGGAGGCGTCGTCAGCCGGGAGGCCGGGAATCGGCTGTCCATCCCAGGTGATTCCATCGGCCATCGCGACGAACAGCTGCTGGCGCTCGGCCAGGCCGAGCCACTCGTGCTGGCAGAAGAAAAGGAACGAGTAGAGCTTCGGCATCGCGTCGCGCCAGCCCTTGTCGGTGCCCGGGATTGCGGCGATGTCATGGATCGAGGAGGGCAGCTCCTTCAGCGGCTGCTTGAAGATCTGCCCGAGGACGGCGAAGTCGAGCTGGGTCTCCCGGCCGGGCTCCACCAGCAGCGTCTCCGGCTGCGGTGAGAGCAGCCCGCGCTCGAGCTCCTCGGCACTCATCAGGAGGACGCCGTCGGTCGGCCTCGGATTGCACTCGATCATCATCAGGCCGTCGTCGGCCTCTACGAAGTCGAGCGACATCTGGCCATCCCAAGAGAGCTCCTTGCCCAGCTTCTCGACGACCGGAAGGGTGTCGGCCGCCTCCACCGAGACGAACTGGATCCCGGTGCTGTGCTCCCACTGACGGGGCGCCCGGTAGGACATCTGGGAGGCGACCCTCCCGTCGTGCAGGCCGCTGTAGGTGCAGTGCATCGGCCCGTCGACGAACTCCTGGACCAGCCAAGGGGAGGCCTCGGTCGGGTGGATGTCCTCGATCGCCAGGTGACCGGCCAGCGGCCCGGTGTTGGTGAGCAGCGCCACCCCGCCGCGGGAGAAGGCCGCCCGGGCGAAGTAGCGGGGAAACCGGCCGATCGCCTCCCGCAGCTCCGCCTCGTTCTCGGCGATCACCGTCTGCGGAGTTGGAATCCCGAGCTTCTCGCAGAGCTCCTGGAAGCTCCCCTTGTCGTGCACCTGCGCCAGGGTGGCGAAGGGGGGCGCGTAGAGCCTGGTCACCGCTGAGATCCGCTGGTGCTGCGCGGCTAGGTAGAAGACCTCCTCGAACATCGGCAACACGACCTCGATCTCGTTCTCGGCAGCGATCCTCTCGATGTCGGCGGCGAACGCCTCCGGGTCGTCGGAGGGGGAGGCGGTGACGAAATGGCCGGCGAGGAAACGGGAGTGGCTGCCGGGCGAGTCCTCGTAGCTGTCCGAGGCATAGACCTCGTGTCCGAGCTCGCCCAGCTTCCGGATCGCGTCGAGCGCAAACGGCATCCGCGAGCTCGTGATCAGCACCCTCACGGCCTTACCCTATTGGCACCCAGGGCGGTTAGCTCAGTTGGGAGAGCGCCTCGTTTACACCGAGGAGGTCACTGGTTCGAGCCCGGTACCGCCCACTTGCCCGACTCATCCACGTTCGTGCACGGAGTCGCCAGCGGCGACCCAGCCACTGAGCGGGTGATGATCTGGACCAGGGTCAGCACCGATCGGGACACCGGCTATCAGCCACAACATGTCTGTCGAGCGCCTCCCACACCGGGTATCCGCATGCATTAGGTTCCCCCGAAACGGCGATGAGGGAGGAAGCTTGGAACCGAGTCAACTCAAGAGGATCCCGTTGTTCTCCGGCGCCTCCGACGATGATCTCAAGCAGGTGGCCACATTCGCGGAGTCGAAGGAGGTCTCCGAGGGGACCGAGGTGATCTCCGAGGGCGGCTTCTCGCGAGAGCTGATGGCGATCGAGGACGGCACCGCCGAGGTCACCCGCGGCGGCGAGCACATCGCCGACCTCGGACCCGGCGACATCTTCGGTGAGCAGGGGATGCTCGACGACAACATTCGCAGCGCCACGGTCACCGCGACCTCGCCCCTGAAGCTGATCAGCATGGGGCACTTCGAGGTGAAGCGGCTGAAGAAGGACGCGCCCGATGTCTACGGGCGGATCGAGAAGCTGGTCGAGGAGCGAAGCGGCTAGCCGCCGATGTTCTCGACCCCGGTGCCGTCGGCCGCCGCCCGGTAGGTCAGGTTTCGCCCCCCACCCTCGGCGTTGATCGTCCACCTCAGCTCCCTGGAGCCGAAGGGGATCGCCCGCTCGAGGCTGAGCACGGTCGGCTCGAAGTCGGCGGCGCCGCTCTGCTTGCGTGCCGCCGACAGCATCCGGTCGACGGCGGCGGGATCGAGTGCATCGAGGGCGAAGGCGAAGTCGCCGATCTTGGCGTTCCCGGAGATCGTGATCGTGGCGTCCGCCTGAGTCAGCTCCCCGGTGTCGGCGCGGACGCTGTAGGCCTCGATCCCGTCGCCGCGGCGGACGATGAACTGGGTCTGGACGGGGTTGATGAAGAGGCGGGTGAGCTCCTGTCCCTGGCCGACTTCATCCTTGACCTGTTCGATCGCGGCGGCGAAGCCGGCGCTGGTGAATGGATCGGTCGGCTGCGGCTCGGGCTCGCCCTGCCCGATCGTGGTGCCCTGGAGCGTCGTGTTCTCGAGCTCGGTGGTCTCGCCACCCGTTGTCGTCTCGAGGTCGATCTCAGGCAGGTCGGGCAAGTCGATGTCGATCCCGCCCCCAGCAAGGGCGTAGGCGCCGGCGCCGAGGGCGCCTGCGATCAGGATCACCAGCGCCGCCTTCAGGACGGCGCGGGAGATGACCGGTTCCTCGCGCACCTAACCGAGTTCAGTCCGCAGGGTCCCGAGCGTCGGCGAGGTGATCACGATCTCATCGCCGGCCTTCAGCCAGACGCGGGGATCGCGGGTGCTGCCGACGCCTGCCGGAGTGCCGGTGGAGACGATGTCCCCGGGCTCCAGGGTCATCAGCCGGGAGAGGTGGGCGAGAAGCTCCGGCACCGAGAAGATCAGATCGGCGGTCGACGCCTCCTGCATCCGCTCGCCGTTCAGCTCGAGGGCGAAGGAGATCGCGTCGCCGGGGCCCGCCTCATCGGGGGTGACGAGGGCGGGGCCGCACGGGGCGGAGCCGTCGAAGACCTTGCCCGGGATCCACTGGGGGGTGGCGAACTGGAGGTCGCGGGCCGAGAGGTCGTTGAGCAGCATGTAGCCGGCGACCGCATCCAGCGCCTCCGCCGGATCGACCTCCTTGCAGCGCCGCCCGACGACGAAGGCGACCTCGGCCTCGTAGTCCACCTTGCTGCTGGCGGCGGGCAGCTGGACCCGGGCGCCCGGAGCGGCGAGAGCGTTGCGGAACTTGGCGAAGAAGGTCGGCACCTCCGGCGGATCGATGCCCGCCTCGGCGGCGTGCGCGCCGTAGTTGAGCCCGATGCAGACGATCTTCTCCGGGTCGGGAACCGGCGGCAGCAGCTCGGGGTCGGCGATCGTCGCCGCCGGGCCAGCGCTCGCCGCCGCCTCGGCGAGCTCCGGCAGGCGCCCCGCGGCGAGCAGCTCGCGGACGCTGAGCCGGCCGGCTCCGAGCAGCTCGCCGGCGTCGATCACCCCGCCCTCGGTCTCGACCCCGGCCCGATCGCCGTCCGCCGAGCGATAGCTGACGATCCTCATCGGCCGCACCCTATTCCGCCGCTTTGGCTGAAGGCGTCGGGCGCCCGGGTTCGCTACCTTGCCCGGCGAATCAGGGAGTCATCCCCAAGCTTGTGTGTGTAGGAGTTGGTGCTTCGGCGCCTCCTCGCGCACGTGAACCGCCCGAGGAGGGTTATACGAATGGCAGAAGGCACCGTTAAGTGGTTCAGCAACGAGAAGGGATATGGGTTCATCACCCCGGACGACGGCGGCAAGGACCTCTTCGTCCACTTCTCCTCGATCAGCGGTGACGGCTACCGCTCGCTCAACGATGGCGCTCGCGTCTCCTACGAGGCCGAGGACGGCCCCAAGGGGCCGGTCGCCGTCAACGTCCAAGAGCTGGCAGGCTAGCCTGCACTGGAGCGCCCCGGGGGCGTAGCTCAGTTGGTTAGAGCGCCGGCCTGTCACGCCGGAGGCCGCGGGTTCGAGTCCCGTCGCTCCCGCTAGCGCCTACCGGCTGGCTGCTCGTTTGAGGCACGCTGCCTGAGGGGAGGTTCGACTCAAGCCATGGCGAAGACCTACGACGCCGTCGTCATCGGAGCGGGCCCTCCCGGCGAGGTGGTCGCGGGCGAGCTTGCGGACGGGGGAATGTCGGTGGCGGTCTGCGAGCGCGAGCTGGTCGGGGGCGAATGCGGCTACTGGGCCTGCATCCCGTCGAAGACCCTGCTCCGTCCCGGCGAGGCGATCGCCGAGGCCCGACATGCTCCCGGGGCGAGGGAGGCGGTCACCGGCAAGCTCGACTCCGCGGCGGCTTTCGAATGGCGCGACTTCCAGGTCAACGACTACGACGACGCCGGTCAGGCGAAGTGGCTCGAGGACAAGGGGGTCCGTATCTTCCGGGGGAACGCCCGGATCGAGGGGCGTGGCAAGGTCGCGGTCGCGGAGGAGACGATCGAGACCGAGCGAATCGTGGTCGCCACCGGCTCCGAGCCGGTGATCCCGCCGATCGAGGGCCTGCGAGCGCTGGAGGGCCTCTGGACCAACCGCGAGGCGACTGGCGCCAAGGAGGTGCCCGAGCGCCTGATCATCCTCGGCGGCGGCCCGGTCGGCGTCGAGATCGGGCAGGCCTTCGCCCGGATGGGCGCCTCGGTGGCGATCGCCGAGGCCGAGGATCGAGTCCTCTTCAAGGAAGCAGAGCGCGCGGGGGAGCTCCTCGGCGAGGCCCTCGAGGCCGAGGGGATCGAGCTGAAGCTGGGAGCGAAGGCGACCGCCGCCGAGCGTCGCGGCGACGGCTATGCGCTCAGCTTCGAGGACGGCACGGAGCTGCGCGGCGAGAAGCTCCTGGTCGCGACAGGCCGGCGGGCGCGGACCGAGGGGCTCGGACTGGAGAGCGCCGGAATCGAGCCTGACGAGAAGGGCAATGTCGAGGTCGACGAGCGCCTCCGCGCGGGCGACGCCGTCTGGGCTGTCGGTGACGTCACCGGGACCATGCTCTTCACCCATCTCGGCAAGTACCAGGCGCGGGTGGCGGCGGCGGACATCCTCGGACGCGAGACCCGCGCCGACTACCGGGCGGTGCCGCGGGTGGTCTTCACCGACCCCCAGGTGGCCGCTGTCGGCGAGCCCGGCGGTGAGCGCCAGGGGAACACCTCCCTGGAGTCGGTGGCCCGCACATCGACCTACACCCGCGAATACGACGAGCGGCCTGGCTTCCTGACGCTGTTCGCCGACGGCGACCGGCTCGTCGGTGCGGTCGCGGTCGGTCCGGAGGCGGGTGAGTGGTTGCAGCAGGCGACCCTGGCGATCCGGGCCGAGGTCCCGATCGACACGTTGCGGCAGGTGATCCAGCCCTACCCGACCTTCTCCGAGGCGTTCGTCTCGGCCCTCGCCGACCTGGACGCCTGAAGCCTTGCCGCCCGGGTAGCGTCCGCGCGATGAGCGCCCGCCGCCTCCCGGGGCTGATCCCCGGCCCCCTGCTCTGCCTGGCGATCGCGATCGCCGCCTTGGCCGCCCCCGCGACGGCGGTCGCCGGCGACTCGCTGCCCGCTGACCCCGCCGACCAGCCTCCATTCGGCGGCGGCGAGACCTTCCGGCTCTCGAAGCCCCCCTCCGAGACCGAGCCGCCCCCCGGCTTCGTCCTCAGCGCCGATCGCGTCGCCGCGATCGCCACCGATGCGGTCAGCGGTGAGCTCGACGACGAGGGCTCAGCGACCCGCGAGGTCCGCGTCCGCACGAGGGTGGGGACCGAGGGCGAGCCCCAGTGGCAGGTCGACATCTTTGACCCCGACGGGACCGACGTCGCCCAGGTGGTGATCGACGACCGAAGCGGCGAGGTGGTCGAGGAATGGACGGGCTCGCAGGTCGAGACGAAGCTCGCCCGCGGCTATGAGGGCGCGGTCTCGGGCGATCTCAACGAATGGTGGTTCTGGCTGCCGCTCTCCGTCGCGTTCCTGGCACCGTTCGTCGACCCGCGCAGGCCGTATCGGCTCCTCCACCTCGACCTCCTCGCCCTGCTTGGCTTCAGCGTCTCTCTCTTCTTCTTCAACAAGGGCGAGATCGATCTCTCGGTGCCGCTGGTCTATCCCGTCCTCGCCTACGTCTTCATTCGGATGCTGATGGAGGGGTTCAGGCCTTCTGAGCGCCGCGACCGGCTGCTCCCAGTGCTCTCGCGCAACTGGTTGGTTGCGGGAATCGTCGCTCTGGTCGGGGTGCACGCGGCCTTCGTGGTCGCCGGGGGCAAGGTGATCGACGTCGGTCTCGCGGGGGTCGTCGGCGCCGATCGGATCACGCATGGGGAGGATCTCTACAGCCCCGATTTCTCAGAGGGGCTGCCGTCGAGCGGCGACGTTCGCGGCGACACGTACGGCCCGGTCAACTACCTCGCCTACATCCCCTTCGAGCAGGCCTTTCCCTGGAGCGGCCGCTGGGACGACGTCCCCGCGGCCCGGGCCGCCGCCCTCGGCTTCGACCTGCTCACCGCGGTGGCGCTCTTCGCCCTGGGATCGCGGCTGAGGCGGCGTAGCGAGGGCGTCAGTCGCAGGGAGGAGGGGCGAACTCTCGGCCTCGCCCTCGCCTTTGCCTGGCTCGCCTATCCCTTCACGCTCTACACCCTCGGCTCCAGCTTCAACGACTCGCTGGTCGCCCTCCTGGTCGTCTGCTGCCTGTTGGTCGTCTCCTCGCCCCCGGCGCGCGGGGCTGTTGCCGCTCTCGCCGGGCTGACCAAGTTCGGGCCACTGGCGCTGGCGCCGCTCCTGGCGGCGGGCACGGGCCAGCGCCGCCCCAGGCCGCTGCTCCTCTTCGCCCTCGCCTTCGTCGCTGTCGCGGCGCTGGTGACGGTGCCGCTGCTTCCCGACGGCGGCTTCCGCGAGCTCTATGACCGCTCGCTCGGCTATCAGGCCTCGCGTGGCTCGCCGTTCAGCGTCTGGGGACAGGCGCCGTCGCTTGACCCGCTCCAGACCGTGACCAAGGTCCTCGCGGCCGGCTTCGCCCTCGCCCTCTTCTTCCTGCCGCGCCGCCGCAACCCGGTGCAGCTTGCGGCGCTGGCGGCGGCGACCCTGATCGCGATCCAGGTCAGCTCCAACCACTGGTTCTACCCGTACGCGGTCTGGTTCGCGCCGCTCGTCCTGATCGCCGTCTTTGCAGCCCAGCGCGGAGCGGAAACCGTTTCCCAGAGCCGAATCTGACACTTTTTGGACATCGGGGTGTGTCGCGCGCCCTAGAGAGCGCCGCCGGCGGCAGGGGGCATGGTCGGGTCCGCGCCCTGGTCGCCGATCTGCTCGCGGGCGAGGAAGTCCTCGGTGAGCAAAGGGTTGTCCTTGCTGCGCTCGACCACGTTCAAGAGGTCGGTCATCGAGGAGACCTCCTCGATCTGCTCCTTGACGAACCAGGTGAGGAACTGCTCGGCCTGGAAGTCGCCATCGTCGCGGGCGAGCTTGAAGAGGTCGTTGATCTCCTCGGTAACCCGCTTCTCCTGGTCGAGCGCCATCCTCACCGGCCCGACCACGTCGTCGTAGGTGGTCTGCTGCGACTTGATGTCTGGGATCCGCACCTGATCGCCGGCGTCGAGCAGGTACTGGACCATGATCATCGCGTGATTTCGCTCCTCGACGGCCTGCCGGTAGAAGAAGGCGGCGAGGCGGGGGAGCGTCTCAGCGTCGTAGTAGACGGCGGCGCCGACGTACTGCTGGGACGCCGCGAACTCGTTCGAGATCTGCTCGTTGAGCGCGTCGGCGAAGCTCTTCTCAGCCATCTCGGCAGCCTACCCGGACCAGCGAAACCCAGTCTTGCTAACCGCGGGCTCGAGGGGGCTCGAAGGCAGCCCGGGCTCGGTGCCGGCGGTGTTGTAGCCCGACGGGGCGACGTCGTTGGGGGTGTCGGGGTGGAAGATCGAGGCGAGGTACTGGATCTGGCCGCGGCCGGGGCCGAGCTCCCACTGGCCGCCGCCGTAGGCGCCGATCCCGTTCGCCTCGCAGTGGTCATAGCCGGCGAAGAGCTCGTGGAGCGGACCGAAGCGGGAGGGCTTGATGTTGACCATCTTCGGCTTCCAGGGCTGGCCCTCGATGTCGTCGACCGAGTGGATCACGGCGTCCCAGGTGACCCGGTCGGACACCGGGTCGAGGATCGGCTTGGTCTCCTCGTTGACGTCGGGGTCCTCGAGCCAGGCCTTGGGGAACGCCTCGATCAGCTTCCGGTAGAGCTCGGGGTCGGTCTCGACGTCCACCGGCGTCCCCTTGTACTGGCCCTTGAGATCGAGCGAGTCGACGGCGCCGGTCTCGACCAGCTGGGCGATCAGCTCGTCGGTCCAGTCGTTGGTCGGGTCGAGCTTGAAGCGAAGGGTGGGATAGATCTCGAGCCGCTTGCGGACGGGCTCGATCGTCGAGACCTCGTCGGAGCCGGGCGGGGTCAGTCGCATCGAGACGACGAAGGTGACCGGCCTCGGCTCGCGCCCGAGGCGGCCGTGCAGCGACTCACCCGCCTGGCGGAGGGCGAGGTCGAGGGCGGCGCTCTCGAACGCCCAGCGCCGGTAGTTCGCGGAGACCTCGCGCTCCGGGGGGCTGGGGAACAGCGGCAGCCCTTCGAGCAGCTCGGAGAACGAGGCGATCGTGTGCTCGCCGGCAAGGTCGAGCACCGGCCCGGCATCCTGAAGGGCGACATGGTCGAGGGCGTCGTAGACGACGTCCTCGCCCACCCCTTCCTCGCCGCCCCCCTTCAGGTGGATCACCGTCGTCAGCCGCTCCATCTCCTCGTTGATCCTGTGCCCCAGCCCCTCGAGCTCGTAGGACTCGATCTTCAGCGGCAGGTTGGCGATCTCTTCGTAGCTGCTCACGGCCCGGGGAATCTAACCAACCGCCCACCTCGGCCCGCTTAGCTCCGGCTTATCGGGCGGTATAGCGTCCCCTCGATCGCACGATCGTTCCGGAGGGGCGGCTTCGCAACTTGAGAAGGGAGAGGAGATGAGCACGGAGCTCGAGGCCGACTACGGCAAGGGGCTGAGCGCCCTCGGACTCAACTGCACGCTGAAGAAGTCACCCGAGCGCTCGCACACCGAGGCGCTGATGAATCGCGTCCTCGAGCTGATGGTGGAGCACGGGGTCGAGACCGAGATCCTGCGGCCGGTCGACTACGCGATCAAGTTCGGGGTCAGCTCCGACGAGGGCGACGGCGACGAGTGGCCCCAGGTGCTGGAGAAGGTGAAGAGCGCCGACATCATCCTGATGGGGATGTCGATCTGGTTCGGAGTGCGCTCGTCAGTCGCCCAAATGGTGATCGAGCGCCTCGACGGGACCTATGAGGAGCGAAACGAGGCGGGCCAGTACCCGCTCTACAACAAGGTCGCCGGGGTGGTGGTGACCGGCAACGAGGATGGCGCCCACGCCTCCGCCGAGACCACCCTCTTCAACCTGACCCACCTCGGCTGCGTGGTGCCGCCGAACGCGGACACCTACTGGGTCGGCGACGCTGGCCCCGGCCCCTCCTACCTCGACGCCGGCGGGCCCGAGCATCCCTACACCCAGCGGACCAGCTCCTGGTGCGCCCACAACCTCCTGCACATGGCGGTGATCCTGCGCGATCAGCCCGATCCCGCCGATCGGCAACACGCTGGACGAGATGGGTGGAGACGCCGTCCACGGCGGGTAGAAGCGACGCCCAGGCGGGGCAACCGGCCGCGGCGACGTTCTTTCGACGGGTCAGGCGGCGCGGAGACCGGGGCCGGGCAGGGGCTCGGCGTCGCGAGCTCCGACTTCCTCTCCGCAGCGATCGCAGCGAAGGTTGATCTGCGGCTCGCCGCCGCAGCCCTTGTGTCTGACGCGGAGCGGGGCCCCCTCGTCGGCCATGTACTTGTCTCCCCACTCGCGGAGGGCCATCAACACCGGATAGAGGTCGAGCCCCTTCTCGGTGAGCCGGTAGCGGTGGCGGGTGCGGACCTCATCCTTGTAGGGCTCGCGGCGGAGGATCCCGGCGTCCACCAGCCGGCCGAGTCGCTCGCTGAGCAGCGAGCGCGAGACGTCGAGCGTTCGCTGGAAGTCGTCGAATCGCTTGATCCCGGAGAAGGCCTGGCGGAGGATCACCAGCGTCCACCGGTCGCCGAGCAGGCTGGCCGGCCGGGCGACCGAGCATCTCTCCTCTGCGAGCTCCGCGGCGCGCATGGGAGGCAGAATAGCGACACTGCGTTCGGAATCCGAACCCTATATCTTGCGTCCTAGTTCTGGACCCAAAAACGGAGGCTGCCATGAGGGAGCTGAACTTCATCGAGAAGGGGAAGCTGGAGTGGCGGGAGACCGATGACCCGCGACTCCAGGGGGACGGCGAGGCGCTGGTGCGGCCGCTCTCGGTTGCCACCTGCGATCTCGACAAGCTCCTGGTGATGGGGCTGGTCCCGGTAGACGAGCCATTCCCGTTCGGTCACGAGTGCGTCGCCGAGGTGACCGAGGTCGGCGACTCGGTGGACAGCGTGAAGCCCGGGGACGTGGTCAGCGTTCCCTTTCAGATCTCCTGCGGCGAGTGCGAGACCTGCCGGCGGGCCATACCGGCAACTGCGAGCGGGTCGAGCGGATGGCGATGTACGGGCTGCCGATGGGGACCAACTACGGCGGCTTTCTCTCCGACACGGCGCGTGTTCCCTTCGCTGACGCGATGCTCGTCCCGATCCCCGACGACGTCGAGCCGGCCTCCGTCGCGAGCCTCTCCGACAACATCCCGGACGCTTATCGAAACGTCGGCCCGCAGCTGGAGGAGCGGCCGGGGGCGCCCGTCCTGATCGCCGCCAGTGGCGCCACGATCGCGCTTTACACGGTCTCCCTTGCGCTCGCCCTCGGTGCCGAGCGTGTCGACCTCGTCGGCGGCAACTCTTGGCTGCGCGCCAAGGCGGAGGCGCTGGGCGCGAATCTGCTCGACGAGCGGTTCCCGAAGCGGCTCGGTCCTTACCCGATCACGGTCGACGCCAGCGGCGACGTCGACGGGCTCCACTGCGCCGTTCGCTCAACCGAGCCCGAGGGGATCTGCACCAGCATCGGCATCTACTTCACCGAGACGACCCCGGTGCCGCTGTTCGAGATGTTCAGCAAAGGGATCCGCTTCCACACCGGCCGCGTCCAGGCTCGGCCGGCGATGGAGCCGATCCTGGAGCTGGTGCGCTCCGGCGAGTTCAAGCCGGAACTGGCCACCGGTGAGACCGCGGACTGGGACGACGCCCCCGAGGCGGTCGCCAACCACCGCTCGAAGCTCGTCATCAGCCGCGCTAGGGCGCGCGCCGCCTGAGCAATCGGATCCCCGGACCCTGCAGGTAGCGCGCTCGACCTGGGGTCAGCAGATGCCGATCTGCGACGGGCGCATGGCGCAGACTCGCGGGTCGGCGAAGAGCGCGTCCATGTCCTCGGGCCACGCCCAGTAGAGGATCGCCCCGGCCTTCTGGAAGATCGCGTTGACGGTGCAGTCGGCGGCCTGCGAGGGGCCGACACTCTTCACCGGGTCCGGCGCACCCTGGACGGGGGTGGAGGTGAAGGAGACCTGGACGCCGAGGTTGAGCTTCTGGGTCTTCGGGTTCAGCCGTTTGAACTTCGGCTTCGCGCCCTTCCGCTTCGGCTTGATCTTCTTGAAGTTGGCCCCCTTGTACTGGGTGAAGAGGCTCTTGACAGTGGTCCGCATGCCGGCGCCCGCGCCGGTCTGGCAGGACTTCTGGGTCTGAGAGCTCTGCACGCCGTGACGCCCGGCGACCACCCTGGCCGACTGCCGGTCGACTGTCCGGGCCATCATCCCCAGATTCCAGTCGTCGCGAGCGAAGGGCACCAGGCCGAGCTGCTGGCCGCTCCCAGCAGCCGTGATCCAATTGGCGAGCGCAGCCAGCCGCCCTTTCAACCGCTTCAGCATCGGCTTGAAGCTGTCCTCCCACGGGGGCAGGCCGGGATCGGTCGACCGCGCCGTGTTCCAGTCGATCTGCTCCCAGTCGAGCAGAACTCCCGAGACCTGCGGCGCCCCGGTCAGGCTGAACATGTAGCCGGTGGTGTTGCCGGGGTCGAAGCTGAGGCCGTTGAGGGCGAAGATCCGGTTGCAGGGGAACTGCCGGCGCAGCTCGGTGGCGATCTTCTGCTCGCTGGCGGCGTCGGAGTTCTGGTAGCGGGTGTTGATCAGGAAGACGTCGCGGTCGCGGAGCCGGGGGCGTAGGCCACCCGAGGCCTCGTCGGAGTTGGCATAGGTCTCGATGTCGTTGTACTTGTTGATCCGGATCACCATCGTGAAGCGGTCGGCAGTGGGTGCGGAGGGGTAGAGGCTCCCCAGATCGGGACCGCAGGCGGGCTTGGTCGCGGACTTGTTAGCCAGGCGCTTCTTCTTCCCCGGCTTCTTCTTCGCCTTGGCGGCGTCGGCGACCGGCACCTCGGCGGCGGAGGAGAAGGCCACGGCGCCGCCCAGCAGGGCGGCAAGGGCCACGACCGTCAGTCGGCGCGCGCGTATCACTAGGTCGTCGGGGGTCGGAGGAAGGCGATCTGAGGCTGCTGGAACAGCAGGCGCATTGCGTCATCGGCGGCGAAGAACAAGAAGGCACCGCCGCCGAGCTTCAGCCCCGCTGCGGCGCACTGAGCCGCGGTGGTGGCGGAGGTACTGGTGATCGCCATGCCCGAGCCGGCGGTGGGCGTGGCGCTGAAGGAGATCTCGAGCGAGAGGTTGTTGAGGCTGGGGCGACCCTTCTTCTTCAGCTTCTGCCTGACGGTGATCTTTCGCTTCTTCCCCTTCCGCTTCACCGTCTTCTTGATGAACTTGAACTTGTACTGGTCGAGGATCGCCTTGACCCGACTGCTGTATCCCGTCGGGCCGCCCCGGGCACAGGCATCCTGCGTCATCACGCTCTGCGGGCCCAGATGCCGGCCGCCGAGACGGCTGTTCTTCTTGTCGAGGTCCTGTGCGATCTGGCCGTAGTTCCAGGTGGCGTCATCGATCGGGACCAGGCCGCTGCGCTTCCCGCCGCGGGCGGGTTCGCGGCGAGGGTCCCTGCCACCAGCCCGTCCCAGCCCTTGATCCGGGGGAGCGCCACCGGGAACTTCTGGTTCCAGAGGGGGCGGGTCGGATCGGTAAGCCGTCCCGCGTTCCAATCGGAGGGCTCGAAGTCGTTGATCAACGCGTAGACATCGGGGTGGTCGACGAGCGAGAACGCGTAGCCGGGGACGGTTGGGTCGAAGCTCATCCCGTTGAGGGCGATGATCCGGTTGCAGGGGAAGGCAGCGCGCAGATCGGTTGCGAGCTCGCTCGCGACGGTGGGAGTGGTGGTCTGGAAGCGGGTGTTGATCACGAAGATGTCCTGGGGGCGAACCCGGCCGCCCAGGCCGCCGGTCGCCTCGTTGAAGTTCGTGTAGGTGTCGACGTTTCCCTGCTGGTTGATCCGAATCAGCATCGTGAAGCGGGCGGGGCCGGGGCCGACCGGGCTGAGCCCCGGAGGCAAAGGCGGGCAACTCACCTGGGCCTCCGCGGCCGGCGGCGAGGCGGCTCCCTCGACAGACAGCAGGGCGGGGGCCGCGATCAGCGAGACGAGCGCCGCCGCGAATGGACGACGGGCGCGCGCGGAGATGCCGCTCCGGGTGTCGGTTCTGATACCTGCCATAACGCGGACGAGCCAGCCGGGTGAAGCTACCGGCGGCACCCCTCGGAACACACAAGGTGCCTTGCAGTCGCGTTATGCGAGCAGCGTCGACTGCGCCAGCCGCCCGAATGCCTCGATCGCTGCCCTGAGGTCGGCCTCGGTGCTGTCCTCCTTGGGGCTGTGGCTGATCCCTCCGGCGGAGCGGCAGAAGATCATCGCCGCGGGGACGCGGCGGGCGACCTCGGCCGCGTCGTGGAGGGCGCCGCTGGTGAGCCCGAACCCGGTGCCGGTGACCTCCTCGCAGGCCTCGCGGGCCTTCTCCACCAGCTCGGGATCGAAGGAGATCGGCTCTATCCGCCAGACAGGCTCCTCGCCCAGCTCGCAGCGGCGCTCCTCGGCGGACGACGCGAGCGCCCCCCGCACTTCCTCCAACATCTGCGCCAGCGGCTCCCGATCGGGGTGGCGCAGGTCGACAACCATCTCCGCCGTACCGGGGACGACGGTCGGTGTCCCCGGCTCGAGCTCGAGGACCCCGACGGTGCCGACCCCGCCCCCCTCGACCGCGATCGCCTCCACCTGCAGGGCGGCTGCCGCCGCAGCCAGGCCGGCGTCCCGCCGGGCCCCCATCGGCGTGGTGCCGGCGTGCGAGGCACGCCCGGAGATCCGGAAGCGATGCCGCTCCACCCCGGTGCAGCCGCTGACGGCGGCGGTGGCGATCCCCTTCAACTCGAGCACCGGGCCCTGCTCGATGTGAAGCTCGAGATAGGAGCCGATCCGGTCGAGCCTCGATCGGGCCTCCGTCACCCGGCCCAGCTCGATCCCGTTCTCGGCCAGGACCTCCGTCGCGCTCAGCCCCGCGGCGTCCTCGGCGGCCGCCAGCTCCGCGGGGTCGAAGGTGCCGGACGCGGCCGAGCTGCCGAACAGGCTGCGCCCGAAGCGGGCCCCTTCCTCGTCTGCCCAGTCGACCAGCGCGAGGGTGCGAGGCGGCCGGTCGCCGGCGCTTGCCCAGGCCCGGAGGACGCCGAGCCCGGCCATCACCCCAAGCGCGCCGTCCAGCCAGCCGCCCTCCGGGACCGAGTCCAGGTGGGAGCCGAGCGCCAGGGCGGGCTCCTGCTCGCCGGATAGGTACGTCCAGAGGTTGCCGGCCTCGTCGCGCTCGGGCTCGAGGTCGATCTCGCCGAGGAGCTCGCCCAGGAGCTCCCTGGCCGCCCGCCACTCCTCTCCCCAGCAGAGGCGCCGGGCACCGCCGGGACCGCCGGTGCGGGCATCGAGCTCGCGGAGATCGGCGATCACCCGCGCCGGGTCGATCGCCGGCGCCTCGGCGACACCGCTCATCCGAGCCGCTCGCGGCGCAGCGCCTGGGCGAGGCAGTGGGCGCCCCCGCCGCCGAGGGTGAACATCGAGAGGTCCGGGTCGTGGACCGTAAGGCCGCGCGCCCGCATGGCGTCGTTCAGCTCGCCGGCCCCGGCGGCGGAGAGCACCCGGTCGCCGCCGAGCGAGATCGCGTTGACGCCGAGCCTGAACGCCTCATCCGCCGAGACCTCGATGATCTCGAAGCCCTTGTCACGAAGCCAACCCACCGCGCCGCTGGGGAGCACCTCGGTGCAGACCGCGGCGAGCTTCTCGGCCAGCACCGAGACGAGCACGTCGATGTGGACGAAGCGGTCCGGAAAAGGCTGCAGCCGCGCCTCCCAGCCATCCTCCTCGAACCAGTCGGCGAGCTGGCGGGCCGCCGGCTCCATGGTGCGGCTCTCGCCGAAGCCGATCAGGACGGTGCCCGGCTCGACGATCATCACGTCGCCGCCCTCCAGCGACGCGGCGGTGATCATCCCGCGGATCGCGATCCCGCGGCCGGCGTAGAAGCGGATCGCGGCCGCGTACTCGCCGCGCCGCCACCACTGGTTGAGCTGGGTGATCACCGGTCCCCTGGGGCCGATGGCGCTCGAGTCGCGGGTGAAGACCTGGTAGGCGAGCGCCGGATCGGGCTCGAGGTAGTGGCAGCGCACCCCCGCCTCCTCGTAGACGGCGATCATCTCCGCGTGCTGGGATTGGGCCGCGGCGGGCTCGAACCGCGCTTTGGACTCGAGGGTCGCACGCGAGATCGCGCTGGTGGGGAGCCAGCTGTAGTTGTGCGGCTTGCACAGCAGCACATCGAGCAGCCGCCCGTGCTCGGAATCGACTCCCCAAGCTGGCTCTGCCGGGTTCACTCGAGCACCACCCGGATCGTTTGCAGGGACCGGTCGCTGGCTCCCCGCACGAGGCCGCCGTGGGCGAGAGAGTCGGCGATGTAGTCGAGTGTGGGGCCGGTGAGGCGCTCTCCGGGGAGCACATTGGGCACTCCCGGCGGGTAGGCGGCCAGCGACTCGGCGGCGATCCTCCCCTCGGCGCGCTCGAAGGTGACGACCTCCTGGGCGCCGAGGAAGGCATCGCGGGGAGCCAGCTCCAGCGAGCCCCAGGGCGGCGGCTCGGCGAAGGCGCCACGCTCGGCGCGATCGCTTGGCAGTACCGCCTCGGTTGCGTGCCGGAGGCCCTCGACGAGCCTCTCCGCCGCCGGCGCTGCTTCCTCGGGGAGGCCGAAGACGGCAACCACCACGTTCTCGGAGAAGAGCTCGAGGACGATGTCATCGCGCTCGCGCATAAGCTGGGCGATCCTATGCCCGGTCGCGCCTGTGCCGCGGACGTCGATCGAGAGCCGCAGGGGGTCCCAGCCGGCGACGCTTTCGCGGCCGGCGAGGCGCTCGTCGAGGACGTCGAGTCCGGGGATCTCGCGAATCCGCTGCCGGGTCCGCGCCAGGGTCTTCATCGTCTCCGACAGCAGCTCCTGCCCCCTGGTGGCGGCGAAACGCCGGGCGGCGTCCAGGGAGGCGGTCAGGAGGGCGTTGGGGCTGGTCGACTCGACCAGGGTGACCGAGCGATCCACCAGGCCCTCATCGACCCGCTCGCCCTCGCCGAGGTGGAGGATCGCCGTCTGGGTGAAGCTGCCGACGATCTTGTGGGTGCTCGAGAGCACCAGGTCGGCGCCGCCGCGGAGCGCCCCGGGCGGCAGCTGGTCGTGGAAGTAGAGGTGGGCGCCCCAGGCCTCGTCAACGGTGAGGGGGACGTCGTGCGCATGGGCGACCTCGGCGAGCTCCGCGACCCGGGCGACAGCCCCGAAGTAGGTGGGCGAGACGACCATTGCCGCGACCGCCTCTGGCGCCTGGTCGAGGGCCGCGTCGAGAGCTTCGGGGGTGACGCAGTGGGCGATCCCGAGCTCGGGGTCGATCTCGGGCTGGACGAAGCTGGGGCGCAGCCCGGAGAGGACGAAGCCGTCGATGGTCGAGGAGTGGACGTTGCGCTGGACGACCACGTTGCCCCGGTCGGGCGGACCGGCCTGGGTCTCCTCGCTGGCGTGGGCGAAGGTCATGCAGGTCGCGTGGTTGCCGCCTGAGGCGCCGTTGAGCAGGAACCAGCTGCGGCGCGCGCCCCAGGCTTCGGCGGCGAGCTCCTGAGCGCGCTGAAAGGGGGTCGGAGTGGGACCGATGTCGATCCCCTCGATCCCGGCGGGAAGGTCGTGCAGGACGGCGGCGGCGCCCAGCGTTTCGATCAGCCCCGGATCCCCGCCGGTTCCCTTGTGGCCGGGAATGTGAAGGCGGCCGGGCTTCCGGGTGACGTAGGCCCGGACCGCGTCGAGGTATGGGGCTTCGTGCTGGTCGGCCATCACCGGGCGAGTCTATGGAGCCGCTCCCGCGATCTGAGGTCGCACTGGCTCAGACGGGGCACCGAGGGGAGGCGATCGCCCGTTTTCAGGGTGGCGGGGAAGGACGACCAGGGGGAGAAGGAAACCGGCCGCCCTTACCGCCCGCCAGCGCCGAGGCTAAGCCCGGCGGAGACGAGGCGTTTTATGTGGGCGGGCGCCAGAGTAGGGGGTCTCCGAACGCCCGCCCGCTGCCTCGACTCAAGTCGGGCTTACCCCTGGGTGCCTGGCGCTAAACGCGTCGCCAGATTTCTTGTCCGGGGATTACGTTGCATTTGCGCTTTGTATCGCTGGAGCGAGTGCGCGTCCGCTCGCCGTCAGCCGTGGCCGTTTGTCAGCTGGGCGCTGGGGTAGGCGCGTCGAAGGGAAGCTATTCTGGGGCGGCTGCAGCGGAAGAGTAAATTCGCGGGCGGGCCGCACGGGGCAAATCTCCTATGGACGAACCTGTCTCGACCGCAGACCAGAGTTTTGGACCTCCCTCACCCGGCCCGGGTGAGCAGCTCGCCGATGAGCGGGAGCTGCTGCGGCGATTCGCCAAGAGAGCTCGCCGACGGTTCGGGAAGAGCTGGTGGACCGGTTCATGCCGCTCGCCCGGCGCCTCGCGGCGCGCTACGCGGGAGGGGCGGAGCCATTCGACGACCTGGTCCAGGTTGCGAGCGTCGGCCTGGTCAAGGCGATAGACCGCTTCGACCCCGAGCGCGGCACCGCCTTCTCGACCTTCGCCGTCCCCACCATTCTCGGCGAGCTCAAGCGCCATTTCCGCGACCGGGGCTGGTCGGTGCACGTGCCCCGCGACGTCCAGGAGCGGATCCTCCGAGTCGAGCGAGCCACCGCCGAGCTGCCGGCCAAGCTCGGGCACGCGCCGACGGTGCGCGATATCGCCAAGCGGATCGAGGCCTCCGAGGAGGAGGTGCTGGAAGCGATGCATGCCTCCCAGGGGCACCATGCGGTGTCCCTCGATGCGGCCTCCACCGTCGGCGACGGAGACGAGCCGACGCCGCTGGGAGACCGGATCGGTCAGGAGGACCCGGCCTTCAACACGGTCGAGTACGGCGCCTCGATCGCGCCGGTGCTCCACGAGATCTCCGAGCGCGACCGCCGAGTCCTTCATCTGCGCTTCGTCGAGGACATGACCCAGAGCGAGATCGCGGAGCAGGTCGGTGTCTCTCAGATGCACGTCTCCCGGATCCTCCGCGCCGCCGTCGACCGCTTGCGCCGCGAGGTTCCGGAGGGCGAGGGCGACTAGGTCGCGATCTCGAAGACCAGGAACTCGGCCGAGCTCCCGTCGGAGGCGACGCCCTTGGTCACCTCCATCGAGCGGGCGAGCTTCCGAAGCGAGCCGCCCCCGGGAATCTCCATCTGCGCCAGGATTCGCTCTCCCCCGCCCTCGATCAGGGGCCCCACCCGGACGCCGAGGGTGCCCTCGGCGTCCTTGATCGAGAGGGCGACCTGACCATCGGCGAAGTCGGCGGGCGTATGGGAGGAGACCGCGTCGCCGAGCAGCATGCTGTCGGCGAGCCGGTCGACCGAGAGGTCGGCCCGTGAGCCCATCACCCCGAGTACCCGGGCGAGAACCGGCCGCACTGCTGCACCCGGGGTGAGCTCCATTGAAAGGGTCTCCTCGAGTCGGTCGGTCCCCGGGGTGCCGTTGTCCCGACCCACCGGGGGTGTGTAGCCGAAACGGATCGTGGTCCTGGTTCCCTCCCCGGCACCGCCGCTGATCTCGAAGCTGTCGGAGAGCGAGGCGATCAGAGGGAGCCCGAGGCCCAGCGAGGCGTCGCCCGCGGGGTTCGGGCGGGGCTCGAAGCCGCGTCCGCGATCGGCGACGACCACCGCGATCTCACCCTCACCGGCCTCCGCCGTGACCTCGAGCGGGCCGGGGCCGCCGTCATAGGCGTGAATAACCACGTTGTTGCAGGCCTCGGTAACCACCGTCTTCAGATCGTCGATCCGCTGCTCGGGCAGGTCGATCGCCTCGCCCAGCCCGGCGACGGCCTGACGGACGACGAGGACGTTCTCAGCCTTCGCGGGGAGGAGGAGATGAAGGTCGGGGGAGCTCAAGCGGGACTCTTTCGGGACGAGTTGATAACCGCCGCCGCTGCGGCCGCGTCGCGGTCCTCGTGCACCGGGAGCTCGCTGCGCAGGCCGGTGATCGCGAGAACGCGTCCCACCGGGTCACGCCCGTTCGCCTGGCTGACCGCAAAGCCGAGTTGGTCCGCCTCGGCGCGGCGCCTGGCGTCGAGGATCACCCCGAGGATGGAGGAGTCGATGAAGGTCGCCGGGGAGAGGTCGACGACGATCGGAACACCCTCGGCGATCAATCCGTCGAGCCGCTGACGGAGCAGCGGCGCCGTGCTCAGGTCGTGCTCTCCCTTGATTGCCAGGAACGCCAATCCAGCATCCGTTCGTTCAAGCGCGATCTCCCCGGTTCGCACATCCCGGAAATACCTTGATTGGCCGCCACTCAAACCTGCTGCAAGGGAGCCACCTCCTGCTCAGGACGTACAGACGCGAGCCGCTCGGCGCGGCGCTGCTGCCAGAGCACCAGCATGATCGCGATCACGGTGACCGCGAACAGCATCGTCGCCAAGACGTTGACTTGGACGGGGATCCCGCGCAGCTGGGCGCCGAAGATGTAGAGGGGGAAGGTGACTGTGGTCCCCGAGTTGAAGTTCGAGATCACGAAGTCGTCGATCGAGAGGGCGAAGGCGAGCAGCGCGGCGGCGACGATTCCGGGGGCGAGCAGGGGCAAGGTGACCAGCCGGAAGGTGGTCAGCGGCTTCGCACCGAGGTCGGCGGCCGCCTCCTCGATGCTGCGGTCGAAGCCGATCAGCCGCGAGCGGACGACGATGACGACGAAGCTGATCGAGAACATCACGTGGGCGATGAACAGCGTCTGGAAGCCGAGGTCGAGGTTGTAGGTGATGAACAGCGAGAGCAGCGCGGCGCCGATCACGATCTCCGGCGTCGCCAGCGGCAGCACGATCAGCAGGTTGGTCGCCCGCCTGCCGAAGAACTGATAGCGGACGAGCGCCATCGCCATCAGGGTGCCGATCGCGGTGGAGGCGATCGTCGAGAGCGTGGCGAGCTCGAGGCTGGTGATCATCGAGTCGTTCACCGCCTCGACCGCAAAGGCATCGCTCCAGTTCTCCAGGGTGAAGCCGCTGAAGGTGAAGTCGAGCTCCCCCTGAGCGTTGCCGGCGTCGAAGGAGAAGAGGACGATCACCAGGATCGGCACCAGCATGTAGAGGACCGCGAGCCCCGCGAAGATCAACAGGGCGTTGCGCCGCAGCCAGCCCCAGGCGGCCGCCAAAGGGGACCTCGTCGCACGGCGAGCCGTGATCGTGCCGGCTTCCATCTAGCGCCTCTCCTCCTCCTCGCCCATGAACGCGCCCGTCCCGGCCACGCGGAGATAGACGAGGACCACGGCGAGGATCGCCGCCATCATCAGGAATGACAGCGCCGCCGCCTCCGGATAGTTGCGTTGCTCGAGGTAGAGGGACTGGATCACGTTGCCGATCATCGAGGTGCCGGTGCCTCCGAGGATCTCGGCGTTGACGTAGTCGCCGACCGCCGGGATGAAGGTGAGCAGAACGCCGGCGACGATTCCGGGCATGGTGATCGGCAGGGTCACCCGGAGGAAGGTCTGGGTGGCTGAGGCATAGAGATCCTTGCCGGCCTCGATCAGGCTGGTGTCTATGCGCTCGAGGCTGGCGTAGATCGGCAGGATCATGAACGGGAGGAAGTTGTAGGTGAGGCCGGCGATCACCGCCCCGCCGGTGGCTAGTACGCGGCCGTCCTCGGGCACCAGCTGCATGAACTGGAGGACGTCCACGACCGGGCTCTGGTCCGCGAGGATCGTCTTCCAGGCGATCGTCCGGATCAGGTAGGTGGTGAAGAACGGCGCGATCACCGCGAACAGCAGCAGCAGCTTCCAGCGGCCAGCCCGGAGCGCGATCACGTAGGCGAGTGGGTAGGCGATCAGGAGGGCAATCAGGGTGGCCGTGCCCGCATAGGTGAAGGAGCGCACCAGCTGGTCGGTGTTGCCCGAGAGCGAATCGCTGAAGTTCGAGACTTCGAACCCGGACTGGAACCCCTCGGTGAAGGTCCCCGTGCGCAGTGCCAGCTCCCCCATGAAGTACATGGGGACGACGAAGAAGAGAGCGAGCCAGATCGCCCCCGGAAGCAGCAGCCAGTAGGGGATCAGGCGCCGGCGAAAGGTCATCGCGATCCCAATCGACTTCCTCTTCGCCGGCGCCGCCCCTTGGCCTAGTCGGTGACCACGTCCTGGAACGCCTCGGTCACCTGCTGGATCCCCTCGGGGCCGCCCGGTGGATCGGGCTGCGGGACGCAGTTCTTGGTGAACTCCTCGTCCGGGAAGATCAGCTCGCTGTTGCCCGCCTCAGGATCCTTCTGGGCGAGGACCTCCTGGACGCCCTTGACCGGGGTCACGTACTGGACGTACTCCGAGATGTCGGCCTGAACAGCCGGGTCGTAGACGAAGTCCGCCCAGGCCAGCGCGGCCGCCGTATTCGGCGCTCCCACCGGGATCACCATGTTGTCCGACCACAGCGTGCATCCCTCGGTCGGCATCCGGAACTCCGTGTCAGGGTTGTCGATCAACCCGATATCCCCGGACCAGGCGATCGCGGCGACCACGTTCTCGTTGGTCAGGTCCTGGATGTAGTCGTTGCCGGTGAACCGCCGCAGCTGGCCCGACTCCGAGGCCGCTTTCAGATCGTCCACCTGCGTGAGCCAGTCCTCAGTGGTCGCCTCGGTCGGATCGACGCCGTCCGCCAGCATCATCAGCGGAACGGTGTCGCGCATCTCCGTGAGCACCGTGACCTTGCCCTTGTACTGGGGGTCGAACAGGTCGTTCACCGAGCGGATGTCGGGCGCGAGCTTCTTGTTGACGATCAGCCCGGCGAGGCCCGACTGCCACGGGACCGAGAAGGTGCGCTCCGGATCGAACGGCGGGCTGCGCAGGTCGTCACGGAGGTTGGCGTCGACGTTCGGCATGTCGGCGAGGTTGATCTCCTGGAGGTAGCCGAGGTCGTGCATCTGCTTCGCCATCCAGTCGGTGACCACGAACATGTCGCGGCCGCCTGACTCACCGTTCTGGAGCAGTGGCTGGACCTTGCCGAAGAACTCGACGTTGTCGTTGACGTCCTCGTTGTAGTTCACGGTCGTACCCGGGTACTTGGCCTCGAACTCGTCAATCGTGTTGCCCTCTCCCTTGTCGATGTAGCCGACCCAGGTCGAGATGTTGAGCTCGCCGCCGACCGGCCCGGGCTTAGCCACCTCGGTGGGCTGGTCGCTGCCGCCGCCTATATCGTCGTCGCCGCCGCAGGCGGCCAGGGCGAGCGTCGCGGCAAGCGCCATCGCGGCCACCACGAACGCCCTCAGTTTGCGATTGCTGCTCACGTGATTCCTCCTTGTCTCGATCAGGCGACCAGCGCCTGCTCTTCCGCATTCGCGGCCCTCCCGCCGCCTTGATCTGACTCCCGAACGAGATGCATGTGCTCGGGCGCCCATGAAAGCTTCACCTTCGCCCCGCCACCGGGCAGCCTCCTCCGCTCCTCCTCGTCGCTGTTCGGGCAGAGAACGGTCATCACCACCTCGTCGGGCAGCCGCACCAGCATCTGGGTCGAGGTGCCGAGGTAGAGGGAGCTCTCGACCAGCCCCTCGACGCTCGGGAGCTTGCCATCGACCTTCTCGCCCTCGGCCGTGATCCAGAGCTTCTCGGGCCGGACGACCGCGTTGCAGCGGTCTCCGGCCGCGAACCCGTCGACGTCCGCCCTGACGGCGACTCCGCTGTCGAGCTGGACCTCGCCGTTGGCGCCGCTGCTCTTGACCACGCCCGGCATCAGGTTGGAAACGCCGATGAAGCCTGCGACGAAGGTGGTCGCCGGTTTGTCATAGACCTGCTCTGGGTCGGCGACCTGCTCGATCCGCCCCTGATTCATCACCGCGATCCGGTCCGACATCGTCAACGCCTCCTCCTGGTCGTGGGTGACGTAGAGGAAGGTGATCCCGACGTCGCGCTGAATCTGCTTCAGCTGGACTTGGAGGCCCTTGCGGAGCTTCAGGTCGAGTGCGCCGAGCGGCTCATCCAGCAGCAGCACCTTCGGCAGGTTGACCAGCGCCCGCGCCAGCGCCACCCGCTGCTGCTGGCCGCCCGAGAGCTGGGCCGGGCGCCGGTTCCCCTCCCGCGCGAGCCCGACCCGCTCCAGCTCCATTTCGACCCGCCGCGAGATCTCCGCCCTATCGACCTGCTTGCGCTTGAGGCCGAAGGCGACATTGTCCTTGACACTGAGGTGGGGGAACAGCGCGTAGCTCTGAAACACGGTGTTTGTCGGCCGCTTGTACGGAGGAACGCCGGCGACGTCCTCGCCGTCGATCAGGACCCGGCCGGTGGTCTCCTCCTCGAACCCGGCCACCATCCGCAGCGTCGTCGTCTTCCCACAGCCACTCGGCCCCAGCAGGGTGAAGAAGTCGCCCTCGGGGACCGCCAGGCTGAGGTCGTCGACGGCAACCAGGTTGGCGAACCGCTTGGTTACGCCCCGCAGCTCGACGCAAGGTCTGCCCGCTTCCCCGCCTGGCTGAGTCTCGTTCACCCGGCTACTCCTCGCAGGGAATGTAGCGCGCCCACAGCCTCACCAGGTTCGACAGTTAGTCGAGCGCAAGCGTCTCCAAGCTCCCTCGACCCAGGTTCGAGTCCCTCGGAACCCGCTCCGATCGAGGCGTTCTCCATCCTGGTCTCCTCTCCGTCGAGCCGCGGCACCCGCTTTGGCCGCCGCGGTGAGGGCGAGAGTAGGCGGCGCGACAGAACGTCGCAAGGGGCGAAAGCCCCAAAAGCTGCATCTTCCTTTGTACAGACTGTCCAATGGGAATCCCGCTCGTTTAACAGAATTCCGATTGCCGCGGCATCAGACGGGGAGTAGCTTTGTACGCTGAGGCTAGTGAGATCGGAGGAGATGGATGGCCACGACGAGCGCCCCTGAGACGGTTCAAGTTGAAGCCGAGTCCCTGCAGGCCCAGGCTCAGCGCCACCTGTGGATGCACTTCACCCGGATGGGGACCTTCGGCCCCGAGCACGAGGTGCCGATCATCGTTCGCGGCGACGGCTGCTACGTCTGGGACATCCATGGCAACCGCTACCTCGACGGCCTCTCGGCGCTCTTCTGCGTCAACTCCGGCCACGGCCGCACCGAGCTCGGCGACGCGGCGGCCGCTCAGGTGCGGGAGCTCGACTTCGTCACCGTCTGGAGCTACGCGCACCCGCGCGCGATCGAGCTCGCCACGAGGATCGCCGGCCTCGCCCCAGGCGATCTGAACCGGGTCTTCTTCACCAACAGCGGCTCGGAGGCGGTCGAGTCGGCCCTGAAGCTGGCCCGCAGCTACCACCGGATGCGCGGCAATGGCCAGAAGATCAAGGTGGTCGCCCGCGAGATCGCCTACCACGGCACCACCCTCGGCGCACTCAGCGCCACCGGGATCCCGGCGCTTCGGAGCCAGTTCGAGCCCCTCGCCCCGGGCGGGGTCCACGTCCCCAACACCAACAGCTACCGCTGGCCCAAGGACCGCGACCCGCTCTGGGCGGCGGACAAGATCGAGGAGCGGATCCTCTTCGAGGGCCCGGAGACGGTCGCGGCGGTGATTCTCGAGCCGCTCCAGAACGCCGGCGGCTGCATCCCACCCCAGGAGGGCTACTTCCAGCGGGTCCGCGAGATCTGCGACCGCCACGACGTCCTCCTGATCTCCGACGAGGTGATCTGCGCCTGGGGCCGCCTCGGCCACTGGTTCGGCTGTGAGCGCTACGGCTACCAGCCGGACATCATGACCGTCGCCAAGGCGCTCACCTCCGCCTACGCCCCGATGGGGGGGATGATCGTCAGCGACCGGGTGTTCGAGCCCTACTCCGAGGGCACAGCGAGCTTCGCCCATGGCTCGACCTTCGCCGGCCACCCGGTGGCGGCCGCGGTGGCGATGGCCAACCTCGACGTCTTCGAGCGCGAGGACCTCTGTGCGCATGTCCTGGCGAAGGAGGATGAGTTCCGGGGGGCACTCGAGTCGCTCTACGACATCCCGATCGTCGGCGATGTGCGCGGCGACGGATACTTCTTTGCGATCGAGCTGGTCAAGGACAAGGACACAAAGGAGACGCTGGACGACGAGGAGTCCGAGCAGCTGCTGCGCGGCTATCTCTCCGGCGAGCTCTACAGACGCGGCCTGATCTGCCGGGCGGACGACCGGGGCGATCCGGTCGTCCAGCTGTCCCCTCCGCTGATCGCGGACAGCGAGCAGTTCGAGGAGATCACAGACGTCCTCCGGCCGGTGCTCGAAGAGGCCTCCCGCCGCGTCAGGGGGTAGACATGCTCACGGTCGACAGCCTGATCTCAGAGCTCGGCCTGAAGATTGCCGCCGGGGCCGAGGCCGTCGACGGTCGCGAGATTCGCTGGGTACACATGTCCGAGCTCCGCGACCCGACCCCATGGCTTTCGGGAGGCGAGCTGCTGCTGACCACCGGCCTCAGCCTGGACACGGCCGAGCGCCAGCGCGAGTACGTGAGGCTGCTGGCGAGCAGCGAGCTGGCGGGAGTTGGCTTCGGCACCGGCTTCGACCACGCCAAGCTCCCGAAGCCGCTGGTCGAGGAGGCCGAGGAGCTTGGGTTCCCGGTGTTCGAGGTGCCCTACGAAATGCCGTTCATCGCGATCACGGAGGCCGCCTTCAGCCGCCTCGTGAACGAGCAGTACGACGTCCTCTCGCGCGGGATCGCGGTCAACGAGCGCCTCGAGCGGCTGGTCTTGGAAGGGGGCGGACTCGACGAGATCGCCCGCGAGGTCGCGGCCGCGGTCAGGGGGAGCTCCCTGATTCTCGGCGCCCACGGCGAGATCCTCGCCCATGGCGGCCGCCGCCTCTCGGCGGAGATCACCGAGGTGATCCGGACCGAGGTCCAGCCGCGTGGCTCCGCGGCTGCGCCCTTCGTTCCGCCGCAGCCGGAGCTCCGCGGTCGGGCGCTCGCCCACCCCGTTTCGCCGCGCGGCGGCGCCGCCGAGGCCTGGCTGGTCGTCGTCGGGCGCTCGGGAGAGCTCGGTGACTTCGAGCGCCTCTGCGTGCAGCAGGCGGCGATCGTGGTGGCGCTGCGGCTGATGCGCGAGCGCGTCGCCCGGGAGACAGAGCGCCGGCTCTCCGGCGAGGTCCTGGCGGCGACGCTCTCCGGGCGGTTGGCGCCGGACGACGTTCGCGACCGGCTGACGCCGTTCGGGATCGGCGAGCGCGCCGCGGTCCTCGCCTTCGAGCTCGGCGATCCGGGCGCCGGCGAGCCGACCCTGGAAGGCTTCCTCGCCGCCAGGTGCCCCGCCCTGGTCGCGCCCCATCCCGCGGGCCGCCGCGAGCTCCTCTGCGCCGTGGTCGACTCGGGCGACGAGGATCCGATCGAGCTGGCGGCCGAGGCGAGGAAGGCGGTCGAGGCCGCGCACGGGCCGACCCGCGCAGCCTCCAGCCGAGCGCTTCCGACGGAGCGCGTGCGCCACGCTTTCCACGAGGCCCGTTGCGCGCTGGAGGCGACCGGCTTCTCCAACGGCGCCGCGCCGGAGGTCGCTTCCCACCGCGACCTCGGCGCCTTCACCCTTTTGCTATCGGTGCAGGACACCGACGCGCTCCGCCTCTACTGCGATTCGGTCCTCGGCCCGATCGAGAAGTCCGATGACCGCTATGCGGGCGAGCTGCTGCGCTCGCTCGAGGCCTACATCGAGCGCAACGGCCACTGGGAGCGCGCGGCCGGCGACTGCTACTGCCACCGGCACACGCTGCGCTACCGGATCAAGAGGATCGAGGAGCTCACCGGGAGAGACCTGAGCCGGGCCAATGACCGGGTCGAGCTCTGGCTCGCGCTGCGCGCGAAGGAGTTGATCGCTTGAGGGTCGCGGTCTTGGGAGCCGGCGGCACGATCGCTCCGGCGATCGTCCGCGACCTGGCCGAGTCGGAGGAGGTCCAGGCGCTGCGGCTGCTCGACCTCGACCTCCGGCGCGCCGAGGAGGTGGCACTCGATCACGGGCTCGGCAAGGCGGAGGCCTACGAGGCCGACGCGACCTCCAACCTCACCGAACGGCTCGCCGGCATCGACGTCCTCGTCAACTCGGCGGCCTACCGGATCAACCTCGCGGCGATGAGCTCCTGCCTCGAGGCCGGCTGCCACTACATGGATCTCGGGGGCCTCTACCACGTCACCAGCGAGCAGCTCACCTTCTCCGCGCGCTTCGAAGCCCAGGGCCTGCTCGCGCTGCTCGGGATCGGCTCGGCTCCCGGCAAGACCAACCTTCTCGCGGCGCGCGCGGTCGCCCAGCTTCCGGGCGAGCCGGTGTCGATCTCGGTCGCCGCCGCGGGCAGGGACCTCGCCCCGACCTCGGGGCTGAGCTTCCCCTACGCCGTCCGCACCCTGCTTGACGAGCTGACGATGCCGCCGATCGCGCTGATCAACGGCAAGCCGGAGGAGCTCGAGCCGATGCAGACGGGCCCGACGATCGACTTCGGCGAACCGATCGGCGAAGCGGAAACGATCTTCACCCTTCACTCCGAGGTGCTCACCTTCGGCGGGAGCTTTGGCGCGAGGAACGTCACCTTCGCCCTCTCCCTGCCGGATGAGGTACTACGGCACCTGAACGAGCTGGTGGGGGCGAGCGAGGAGCGAGTGGCCGACGCGGCGCGCTCTGCATCGCCCCCTTCGGACAGCACCGTCTCCGTACACCTGGTCGAGGCCACCGGCGCGGACACCACGGTCCGGGCGCGAAGCGTCACCGAGCCGATCGAGCGCTGGGGGATCGGCGGCGGGGTCGTCTCCACCGCGACCCCGGCCGCCGCCGCCGTGCGGCTCCTCGCCCGGGGCCGGATCACCGCGGTCGGGGCGATGCCGCCCGAGCGCTGCATCGATCCCGATGAGATGTTCGCTGAGCTCGAAGGCCGAGGGGTTCGATTCGAGGTCACCGCGGCGCCCAGCGCCGAGGCCCAGCCGCTGTTCGCGAGGATGGCGAGATGAAGGTCGGGGTCCCCACCGAGATCAAGGAGGACGAGTACCGAGTCGCCCTCACTCCGGCGGGAGCTCGCGAGCTCGCCGAACACGGTCACCAGGTGCTGCTCCAGGCGGGCGCCGGCGAGGGCAGCGCCCTCGGCGACGACGCCTACACCGCCCAGGGAGCGACGATCGTCCCCGACGCCGCCGCCGTCTTCGAGCAGGCCGAGATGGTCCTGAAGGTGAAGGAGCCGCAGCCCACCGAGGTCGAGATGCTGCGGGCGGGGCAGACCCTGTTCACCTATCTGCACCTGGCGCCGAACCCCGATCTCACCCGCGGCCTCCAGGAGAGCGGCGCCGTCTGCGTCGCCTATGAGACGGTCGAGGACTCGCGGGGGCAGCTGCCGCTGCTGGCCCCGATGAGCGAGGTCGCCGGCAAGATCGCGACTCAGGCGGGTGCCTTCTTCCTCGAGAAGCCGCTCGGCGGCCGCGGCATCCTCCTCGGCGGCGTTCCCGGGGTCGCGGCGGCGACGGTGATGGTGATCGGCGGCGGCGCCGTCGGCATGAACGCCGCCTTCATCGCGATCGGAATGGAGGCCGACGTCTTCGTCTACGACGTCTCGATCGACAAGCTCCGCGAGCTCGACGTCGCCTTCGGAGGCCGAGCGTCGACCGTCTTCTCGTCGACCCTCTCGATCGAGGAGATGCTGCCGCAAGCCGATCTGGTGATCGGCGCGGTCCTCGTCCATGGCGCCCGGGCCCCCAAGGTCGTCCGCAGGGAGCAACTGAAGCTGATGAAGCGCCACGCGGTGCTGGTCGACGTCGCGATCGACCAGGGCGGGTGCTTCGAGACCTCCCACCCGACCACCCACCGCGATCCCATCTTCGAGGTCGACGGGATCACCCACTACTGCGTCGCCAACATGCCCGGCGCGGTCCCGATCACCTCCACCTTCGCGCTCACCAATGCAACCCTTCCTTACGCGATCGCCCTCGCCGATTACGGCGTCGCCGAGGCCGCGCGTCGCGATCCGGGGCTTAGGCTCGGGATCAACGTCGCCGCCGGTATGGTCACTCACCCGGCCGTGGCCGAGGGCGTTGGCGTCGAGCACACGCCGGTCGAGGAGATCCTCGACAGCAAACAGAAAGCCTGACGAAGGAGGAGAGATGGCAACCGCAACGGCAACCGCAAGGCGCACCACGAGCAAGGCGAAGGCCAAGAGCCGGAACTCGAGGCCGATCAGCCTCAAGAACATGATCGGCGGCAAGTTCGTCGCCCCGGCCGACGGCAAGCGCGAGGCGGTAGTCAACCCAGCGACCGGTGAAGTGATCGCCCGGGCGCCACTCTCCACCAAGCGGGACGTCGATGCCGCGGTGAAGGCGGCCAGGGACGCCTTCGAGCCGTGGGGCACGGCGACTCCCGCCGAGCGTTCCGCCGCGCTGCTGAAGATCGCCGACGGGATCGAGGAGCGCGCCGAGGAGATCGCCGATCTCGAGGCGGCGGACGCGGGCAAGCCGCGGTCGGCCTTCCTCGAGGACGAGATCCCGTTCATGGTCGACAACCTCCGCTTCTTCGCGGGAGCGGCGCGCAACCTGGAGGGCCGTGCGGCCGGCGAGTACCTCGACGGGTACACCTCGTACGTCCGCCGGGAGCCGGTCGGGGTGGTCGGACAGATCACCCCCTGGAACTACCCGCTGATGATGGCGATTTGGAAGATCGCTCCGGCGCTGGCTGGCGGCAACACCCTTGTCCTGAAGCCCGCGGAGACGACGCCTGTAACCACTCTCACCGTCCTCGCCGAGCTCTGCGCCGAGCACCTCCCGCCCGGCGTCGCCAACTACATCGGCGGGCACGGCCAGCCGACCGGAGCGAGCCTGGTGACCCATCCCGACGTCGACATGGTCTCGCTGACCGGCTCGCCGGAGACCGGCAAGTGGATCGCTCGCGAGGCGGCAAACAGCCTCAAGCGGGTCCACCTCGAGCTCGGCGGCAAGGCGCCGGTTGTCGTCTTCGACGACGTTGACATGGAGACAGCGATGGAGACGATCGCGGGCACCGGCTACTACAACGCCGGCCAGGACTGCACAGCCGCGACCCGGGTGCTCGCCTCGAAGAAGGTCTATGACGACGTCGTCTCCGGCCTCGCCGAGCAGGCCAAGGGGATGAAGCTCGGCGACACCCTCGACGGGAAGACAACGCTCGGGCCGCTCAACTCAGAGAGGCAGCGAAAGCGGGTCGAGGGCTTCCTCGACCGGGCGCCCGAGAGCGCCGAGATCGTCACCGGCGGCAAGGAGCCGCGGCGCCCCGGCTTCTTCCTGAAGCCGGCTGTGGTCGCGGGACTGAAGCAGGCCGACGAGATGATCCAGGACGAGATCTTCGGCCCGGTGATCACCGTACAGCCGTTCACCAGCGAGGAGCGCGCGATCCAGTGGGCGAACGGGACCCGCTACGGGCTCGCCTCATCGGTGTGGACGCGCGACGTCGGCCGGGCGCTCCGGGTCTCCAAGGCGCTCCGCTTCGGCTGCGTCTGGATCAACGACCACATCCCGATCGCCTCCGAGATGCCGCACGGCGGCTACAAGCAGTCCGGCTACGGCAAGGACCTGTCGATCTACTCGCTGGAGGACTACACGAACATCAAGCACGTGATGGCCAACATCACCTGAGGCTGGTCTGCTTAGGAAGCAACCCCGCTCGCCTAGCCAGGCTCGGGTTCTCACGTCCTAGGGAATCTGGGGATCGGTCGACTCGGCGATCGGGGTGCCGCCCCGGGCGGCGATGCTCTCCTCGCGGGTAAGGCGGTGTGCGAGGTAGACCGGGATGATCGACAGGAGCACCACGAGGACGGCCACCACGTTGACGATCGGCAGGTTGTTCGGCCGGAAGAGGTTGGTGAAGATCCAGATCGGCAGGGTCTGCTCGCCCGCCCCGATGGTGAAGTTGGTGACGATGATCTCGTCGAAGGAGAGGGCGAAGGCGAGCAGGCCCCCCGCCACCAGCGCTGTCTGGATGCTTGGCAGGGTGACGTGCCTGAGGGTCTGCCAGGTGTGGGCGCCGAGGTCGGCCGACGCCTCCTCGAGGTTGCCTGATACTCGCCGCAGCCGGGCGATCACGTTGTTGTAGACGACGACGATGCAGAAGGTCGCGTGACCGACGACGACGGTGAACAGGCTGAGATCGACGCCGAGCACCTGGGTGAAGGTGTTGCTGAGGGCGACTCCGGTGACGATCCCGGGGAGCGCAATCGGCAGCACCACGAGGAACGAGATCGTCTCTCGTCCGAAGAACCGGTAGCGGGAGACTGCAAACGAGGCCAGGCTCCCCAGGAGGAGGGCGATCGCGGTGGCCGCCGCCCCCACCACGAGCGAGGTCCGGAAGGCGTCCCGCGCCCCCGTGTTGTCGATCGCCTGCCCGAACCACTCGGTGGTCAGGCTCGACGGCGGCCAGGCGAGCGAAGCGCCCCCGTTGAAGGCGTAGATCGCGATCACGATCAGCGGGATGTAGATGAAGGCGAAGGTGACGGCGACGCCCCCCCGGAGAAGGTTCCTGGTTACAGGCGAGAGCCTCATAGGTGCTCGAACGCCCCCAGGCGCCGGGCGAGGACCAGGTAGATGATCATCACCACGATTGGGACCATCGCGAAGGCGGAGGCCAGCGGGAGGTTGTTGGTGTGGTTGGCGAAGACGACGTTGCCGATGAACTGGGTGTCGGGCGAGACCAGCGTCGGGGTGATGTAGTCGCCGAGGGTGAGGGAGAAGGTGAAGATCGAGCCGGCCACCACCGCCGGGAAGGCGAGTGGGAGGACCACGCGTCTGAAGGTGGTCCACGGGTTCGCGCCAAGGTCCTCCGATGCCGAGATCATCGAGTTCGGGATCCGCTCGAGACCCGCGTAGATCGGCAGGATCATGTACGGCAGCCAGAGGTAGCTCTCCACGAGCCAGACCGCGGTGGAGCCATATCCGGGACCGCTGATGCCAAACGGATCGAGGGCCCAATTGATGACGCCCTCCGAGGCGAGCATCGTCTGCCAGGCGTAGACCTTGACCAGGTAGAAGGACCAGAGGGGCATCAGGATCGCCACCACCATCAGTCCCTTCACCCGGGGGGTGGCGACCTTGGCCATATAGAAGGCGATCGGGAAGGCGAGGATCGCGTCGGTCACGGTGGCCGCCGCGGCAATCCCAACAGTGCGCACGGCGACGTCCTTGTAAACGGACACGTCGAGCAGCTCGCGATAGTTGTCGAAACTGACGCTCTTCTCGAGCTCGCCGCTGACCGCGTTCACCGACCAGAACGAGGCAATCAGGAGGACGGCGAGGGAGCCGAGGTATCCGATCACCAGCCAGCCGATCGGCCCCGCCAGCAGCGAGCCGATCTGCAACTTGGGACGGCCGTGGAGGAGGTCGGCGAGCCTACGGCCCACCGACCTCCTCTGCGGCGCAGCGCTTACGCCGGCCGCTTCCACGGCTCGTCAGTCATCCGGTGATCTGGGCCAACCACATCACCCCTTGATCTCGGTCCAGGCCGAGACCCAGTCGTTGTAGTCCTTGCATACGGACCCTCGATCGTCGCCGCAGTCGGCCAGCGGCGTCTTCCAGAAGTAGACCTGGTCCCAGAAGGGGTCGGTGAGTTCCCCGGTTGCCGGCTGCCCTGCGTGGTAGCTGTCGCAGAACTTCGGATCCGGAGGCAGGTCGAGCTTCTTGCCCGCGGCCTCCACCGTGGCCGGCTCGCATGCCTGACTCTGAGCGGGCGCCTCACCGAACCACTGCATGATCTGGGCCTGGACATCCGCACTGGTGACGTAGTTCATCCACAGGTACATGCAATTCGGATTCTTCGCCTCCGACGAGATCATCCAGGTGTCGGACCATCCGGTCGCCCCTTCCTCCGGCACAAAGCCCTGCTCGGCCCCAGGGGCCTTCACCGGGACGCCTTCGGCCTGCAACGTGAAGTACTGGTACTGCCACGTCGTGCCAACAGCGTCATCGCCACCGGTGAACAGGTTGATCTGCTTGAGGTAGCTCGACCAGTAATCGCCAACGAACGGATGCTGCTGCTTGAGCAGATCCACCGCCGCGTTGAACTGGTTCTCGTCGAGCTCGTACGGATCCTCGATCCCGAGGTCCGGGTTGTGAGCCTTCAGGTAGACGGCGGCGTCCGCGATGTAGATCGGGTCGTCGTAGACGCTGATCTTGCCGCTGTACTTCTGGGCCTCGTTCGGGTCGAGAATCACGGACCACGAGGTCGGGTCGGGCTTCACCTGATCCGTTCTCCACATCAGCAGGTCAGCTCCACGGCCGTGCGGGATCCCGTAGTTGGTCCCGTCGAACGTGTTGTAGGGCTGATCCTTGAGATCGTCGAAAATCGTCTCGTAGTTCGGAACGAGGTCGACGTTCACCGGATCGACGTCGCCGCCCTCGACCAGACGGGCGGTCGCGTTCCCCGAGGCCGAGACGCCGTCGTACTGACCGGTCCGCATCAGGTCGACCATCTGATCGGAGGTGTCCCCGACCTTGACGTTGGTCTGGCAGCCGGTCTCCTGCTCGAACGGAGTCACCCAATCGATGCCCTTGGTGACCGTGCCGTCCTCGCAGTAGCCGGCCCAGCAGATGATGTTGAGCTCGCCCTCACCGGGCCCGACCTCGGTCAGCGCTTCACCACCACCACCACCACCGTCATCGTCATCGTCCCCGCAGCCGGCGATTCCGATCATCGCGAGCGCCAGCGCCCCAATGACCAGGGCGGGCACCCAGGCGGGATGAGCTCGGAGCTTGTTCACGTTGATTTCTCCTCTCCCTGGACGGCGACGGTCTGATCCGCCCGCCATCCAATTTTCACTTTTCGTCCACGCTGCTCCTGTGCCTCCCCTGAGGAGGTCTCCAGGTTCTGGCGGACCACTTGAAGTTCTCCACCCGCCTCCAGCTCGATCAGGTAGCGGGTGATCATCCCGGCGTAGGAGACATCTCGGATCGTCCCCTCCTCGACGTGCAGGCCACCCGGCAGCTTGCCGTTGTCGGCGAGCGTCACCTTCTCCGGCCGGACGGTGAAACGGCGGCCGTCCCGCTCGAGTAGGTTGGAGACGCCGACGAAGCCGGCGACGAAGGGGTTGGCGGGACGCTCGTAGACCTCGGTGGGCGTACCCACCTGCTCGATCCGGCCCTGGTTGAAGACGGCGAGCCGGTTGGACATGGTCAGCGCCTCGTCCTGGTCGTGAGTGACGTAGATGAAGGTGATCCCGACGACGTCCTGGATCGTCTTCAGCTCCACCTGCATCTGCTCGCGGAGCTTCAGGTCGAGGGCTCCCAGTGGCTCGTCTAGCAGCAGCACACGAGGCCGGTTGACAATCGCCCGGGCCAGCGCCACCCGCTGCTGCTGCCCGCCGGAGAGCTGGTTCGGCCTCCGGGCCTCATAGCCGGCGAGTCGGACGGTCTCGAGCGCCTCGGATGCCTTTCGGCGCCTCTCCCCGCGGCCGACGCCCTTCACCCGCAGCCCATACTCGACGTTCTCGCCCACCGTCATGTGGGGAAAGAGCGCGTAGTCCTGGAAGACGGTGTTCACCGAGCGGTCATACGGCGGCAGCGCGGTGATGTCGGTTCCCTCCAGCTCGACGGTGCCGGTGTCGGGCTCCTCGAAGCCCGCGATCATCCGCAGGGTGGTCGTCTTCCCCGAGCCGGAGGGGCCGAGCAGGGTGAAGAACTCCCCCCGGTGGACCTCCAGGTCGAGCGCGTCGACCGCGACCACGTCCCCGTAGCGCTTGCTGACGCCTACCAGCCGGACGTCGGGGACGTCGCCGCTCTCGGCGGACTGGCTTTCCTCGGTCAGGCTTGGGGCGCTCGGGGCTACCGCGATCTCCTCCTAGGACGATCTGATCGTGGCCTGTGCGGACCGTACAACGAAGGCAATCTGACGGGCAAGGTATAGCCGAGCCTTTCACGGCTCGTCGGGCCGCGGTGGACAATCTTCGCCGGCCAGATTGGACATCCCGACTTGGCCCATCGGGTGGACGATGAGCCGATCGGGTTCAGAGTCGAGGCGGCGGGCGGGCGGAACTGCCACCCACATGGAGCAAAATCCGCTCCAGTGCATCCGGGAATACCCGGATGCCGCCGGGTTATTCCCGGATTGGGGGAGAAGGGGATCTAGTAGGCGGGGAAGTGCTTGATCGAGTAGCCGCGCGGCTTGCGCTTGGTCGCGCGCCACCGCGGGCCACTGCCCTGGTTGAGCTTCTCGCCGTTGCTGGAGGTGTCGAAGCGGAGTCCGGCGACTTTCATGTAAGCGTGGCTGGGGTTGGCGAAAACAGTGATCCACCAGCCTTTGCCGGGGATGCCCCAGCCGGTCGCCAGGCCACCGGAGGTCATCGGGCTGGTCAGGAAGCCGGCGGCGTGCAGCAGGTAGCTGACCGCCCCCGAGCAGTCGTAGCCGCTGTCGTAGAAGCTCCGGTGCCCGCCGCCCCACCTGTAGGGCCGGGTGCGGATCTCGTTGCCGGCATAGATCGCGGCCTGGACCGCTGGCGGGGCGTTGGCCGGGGCGACCGCGGTGCCGTCGGGCAACAGGGTGGCGCGCCCGGGCGGCCCGGTTGGGGCCGGCGTCGGGGTCGGCTCGGTGCTACCGGGCGATCGCGGTGCCGCCGGTCTGGGCCGCGGCGGGGACGGCGATCCCGAGGGTGCAGGCGAGGGTCAGCCCCGCGAGGGCGAGCTTCCACGAACTTGCCGATCCGATCCAGCGCAACACATCCTCCTTCGCAGGCCTACGGGGTTAGCTGTCGGGCTGGCGCTAAAGGAGCCTGCGCCCCCACTTAGGTGGGTTCGCCCCAAATGCTGGTTCCCCCGCTCCCATCCGTTTGTCTGGATGGGATTCGGCGTGAACTGGCGGGCACCCTAGCAAAGATGAATGACTGCTTGCAGGACATCCCTGTCCCCTCGTGACTGGTGTCACGAGTGGGCAGGGAAGGGCCAAATACGGACCCCGAGGAGACGAAAAGAGGCTTAGAGGCCGGGGTAATAGCGAGCGGCGTAGCCGGTCGAGGCCCGCTGGGTGGACCGCCAGCGCGGGCCGCTGCCTTGGCTCAGCGACTCGCCCACCGCCGAGGTGTCATAGCGGAGCCCGGCGACGACGACGTAGGTGTGGCTCCTATTCGCGTAGACGGTGATCCAAGCACCGATTCCCGGCGCGCCCCAGCTGCTCGCCAGGGGGCCGGAGGAGAGGGGCCGCTTCAGCATCCCGGCGGCGTGGAGGACGTAGCTGACGGCGCCGGAGCAGTCGTAGCCCTTTGCATTGAACTTGCGATGGCCGCCGCCCCACAGGTATGGCTTGGTGCGAATCCGGTTGCCGGCGTTGATTGCCTTCCGGACCTGCCGCGGGGCGTCGCTCGGTGGGATCGCCGACCCGTCCGGTTGCAGGGTCGCGACACCGGCGGCCGGCGCGGGTGCCGGGGCTGGAGCGGGCGCGGGCTCGGTGCTGCCCGGCGGCGGGGTACCGCCGGTCTGAGCGGAGGCGCCTGCCGCGGTGGCAAGCGCGCAGGCGAGGGTGAGCCCGATCGCCAGGCGCAGCTTCCGGTTGGTCGTGGTCGAGATCACTCTCACCCTCCTTTCGTCGGCACCCATCAGTAGCCCTGGAAATGACGCACGACATATCCCGCCGGCTTGCGCTTGCTGGCTCGCCACCGGGGCCCGCTGCCGCGGCGCACCGACTCTCCGACCGCGGAGGTGTCGAATCGCAGCCCCGCGACCACCATGTAGACGTGGCTCGGGTTCGAAAAGACGCTGATCCAGTAGCCCTTGCCGGGCAGGCCCCATGCCATCAGCGGGCCGGAGGGCATCGGGCTGGCGAGCATCCCGGCACCGTTGAGGACGTAGCTGACCGCCCCCGAGCAGTCATAGCCGGTCGAGGCGAAGCTCTGGTGGCCCCCGCCCCAGACATAGGGTCGTTTCCGGATCGCGTTGCCCGCTGCGATCGCGCTCTGGACCGCAGGTGGCGCGTTCGCTGGAGCGACTGCCTTGCCGTTGGGGAGCAGCCTCGCCTTCCCGGGGGGCCCGGTCGGGGCCGGGGTCGGGGTCGACTCGGTGCTTCCGGGTGGCGGGGTTCCGCCCGTCTGGGCCGAGGCGGGCACCGCAGCCGCCAGCGCGAACAGCGCCGTCAGCCCCGCAAGCGCGAGCCGCCTCCTCTTCCCAAGCGTGTCTGAGCGCAAACCGATCTCCTTCGTCGGCCTACGGGGTTAGCTGACGGGCTGGCGCTCAAGGAGCCTGCGCCCCCACTTAGGTGGGTTCGCCCCAAACTGCTTGGTTCCCCCGCTCCCGCCCCTCCTGGCCGGGGCGAGATTCGGCGTTTTCTGGCGCGGCACCTTAGCAAAGATGAGCGGACGCTCACGGAACTGCCTTGAGGTACGTTGGCCCCCGTGGAACTCGCGGGAAAGCGGGTGCTTTTGAGCGGCGCCACCGGCGGTCTGGGGCGCGCGATCGCCGAGCAGCTCGCGGCCGAAGGGGCGACGCTGGTGCTCAGTTCGCGAAAGGAGCCCGACCTCGAGGAGCTGCGCCGCTCGCTACCAGGCGGCGCCGAACGACATGAGGCCGTGGTCGCCGACCTCGCCGAGGAGGGGGCTCCGGAGAAGCTCGTCCGGGACGCCGGCGACCTCGACGCTCTCGTTGCGAACGCGGCCCTTCCCGCCTCGGGAAGGCTCGATGACTTCAGCCAGCGCGAGCTCGCCCGGGCCGTACGGGTGAACCTGGAGGCGCCGATCCGGATGACCCGGGAGCTCGCCCCGAAGCTACTGGGCAAGGGGGAAGGCCACCTCGTCTACATCTCCTCGCTTTCCGGGCGCGCCGCCACCGCCCGCTCCTCGCTCTACTCGGCGACCAAGTTCGGCCTTCGCGGTTTCGCCTTCGGCCTTCGGGAGGACCTGGTGCCGAAGGGCATAGGGGTCTCGCTCGTCTCGCCGGGGTTCGTCCGCGAAGCGGGGATGTTCCATGATGCCGACGCCGAAGCCTCCTCCCGGCCTGGGAACGACGACGCCGGAGAAGGTAGGGAAGGCGGTGGTTCGGGCAATCCGCCGGAATCGCTCCGAGATCGCGGTCGCTCCGCGACGCCAGCGCGCCCTCGCCAGCTGGGCCGGCCGCCACCCCGAATGGGCGGGGCGGATCACCCGGCGGGACTCCGCGCACAAGATCGCGGACGATCTCGCCGCCGGCCAGGCCGAAAAACGTTAGGGCGCGCGTAATGCGAGGGCGCGCGTAGCGCGATCCCGTCTGATGGAGCGTCGGATCGTTAGCCCCATGCAGGCAGCGCGCCCAGCTGCTGCGGGTTAGCCGGCAACACGCCGGGAATAGACTGAAAACGTGAGCGGAAGCGACAGCTTCGGAGCCCGATCGACGCTTGCCGTCGGCGAGCGCGAGTACGAGATCCATCGCCTCGACGCGCTCCAGCAGCGCTTCGACGTCGCCCGCCTTCCCTACTCACTCAAGGTCCTGCTCGAGAACGCGCTCCGACTGGAGGACGGGGCCGCGGTCACCGCGAACGACGTCGAGGCGATCGCCAGTTGGGACGCCAAGGCCGAGCCCTCGATCGAGATCCCGTTCCAGCCCGCGCGAGTACTGATGCAGGACTTCACCGGTGTCCCCGCCGTCGTCGACTTGGCGGCGATGCGCGATGCGATGGAGGACCTCGGCGGCGACCCGGCCGCGATCAACCCTCAGGTCGACGTCGACCTGATCATCGACCACTCGGTCCAGGTCGATGCCTTCGGCAACGCCCGCGCCTTCGCGATCAACGAGGAGCGCGACTACGAGCGAAACGGCGAGCGCTACGCGTTCCTCCGCTGGGGGAAGGAGGCCTTCGACAACTTCCGGGTGGTGCCCCCGGCGACCGGGATCTGCCACCAGGTCAACCTCGAGTATCTCGGTCGCTGCGTGTGGACGAAGGAGTCGGACGGCGTCACCGAGGCCTACCCCGACACCCTGGTCGGCACCGACTCCCACACGACGATGATCAACGGGCTCGGCGTGCTCGGCTGGGGCGTCGGCGGGATCGAGGCGGAGGCGGCGATGCTCGGCCAGCCGATCTCGATGCTGCTGCCCCAGGTGGTCGGCTTCAGGCTCACCGGCGAGCTCTCCGAGGGCGCCACCGCCACCGACCTGGTCCTCACAGTCACCGAGATGCTTCGCGAGCGCGGCGTGGTCTCCAAGTTCGTCGAGTTCTTTGGACCCGGGATCGGCGGACTCGGGCTCGCCGACCGGGCGACGATCGGGAACATGTCGCCCGAGTTCGGCTCGACCTGCGCGATCTTCCCGATCGACGCCGAGACCCTCCGCTACCTCGAGTTCACCGGCCGGCCGACCGAGCAGATCGAGCTGGTCGATGCGTACACCCGGGAGCAGGGCCTCTTCCACACCGAGGACGCCGAGGAGCCCACCTACAGCGACACCCTGGAGCTCGACCTCGGCGAGGTCGAGCCGAGCATCGCCGGGCCGAAGCGCCCCCAGGACCGGATCAGGCTGGCGAACGCGAAGAACGCCTTCCTCGAAACGATGCGGGAGTGGGACCCGGAGGCCGGCGACGAGCTCGGCAACAGTCGCGACGAGGCGATCGCCGAATCCTTCCCCGCCTCCGATCCGCCGGCTGAGGACCACGATGGAGACGGTGGAAAGCCGAGGACCTATGTCGACCGCGGCGACGTCGCCGTGGAGGTGATGACCAGCGACGCGGTCGCCGTCCAGCTCGAGAGCGGCGAGGCGGTCCAGCTCGACCACGGCCATGTGGTGATCGCGGCGATCACCAGCTGCACCAACACCTCGAATCCATCGGTGATGCTGGCCGCCGGGCTGCTCGCGAAGAAGGCCCGCGAGCGTGGCCTTCGCCGCCAGCCCTGGGTGAAGACCTCGCTGGCCCCCGGATCGACCGTGGTCACCGAGTACCTGGAGAAGTCGGGGCTCGACGAGTACCTCGACCAGCTCCAGTTCAACCTCGTCGGCTACGGCTGCACCACCTGCATCGGCAACTCGGGGCCGCTGCCCGAGGAGATCTCGAAGGCCGTAAACGACAACGACCTCGTCGTCTGCTCCGTCCTCTCCGGAAACCGCAATTTCGAGGGCCGGATCAACCCGGACACCCGGGCCAACTATCTGGCCTCGCCGCCGCTGGTGGTCGCCTACGCGCTCACCGGGCGAATGGACATCGACCTGACCACGGAGTCGCTCGGGGTCGACTCCGACGGTGAGCCGGTGCATCTCGCTGACATCTGGCCGAGCTCCGAAGAGATCAAGCAGGTGGTCGCCGACGCGATCCGCTCCGACATGTTCACCAAGAACTACTCGGATGTCTTCACCGGGGATGTGCGCTGGAAGCAGATCGAGGTCCCGGAGGGCGATCGCTACACCTGGCCCGACTCGACCTACGTCCGCCGGCCGGCCTTCTTCGAGGGAATGAAGCCGGAGCCGGAGCCGGTCGAGCCGATCACTGGCGCCCGGGTGCTCGCGGTGCTCGGCGACTCGGTGACCACCGACCACATCTCGCCGGCTGGGGCGATTAAGAAGGACAGCCCGGCCGGGCGCTGGCTGATCGAGCAGGGGGTCGAGGTCCGCGACTTCAACTCCTACGGCTCGCGCCGAGGCAACCACGAGGTGATGATCCGGGGCACCTTCGCCAACGTCCGGCTCCGCAACAAGCTGGTCGAGAAAGAGGGCGGCCTCACCAAGCACTTCCCCGACGGCGAGGAGACGACGATCTACGAGGCGGCGATGCGCTACGCGGACGAGGGGGTGCCGCTGGTGGTGCTCGCCGGCAAGGAGTACGGCTCGGGCTCATCCCGCGACTGGGCCGCCAAGGGGACGGCGCTGCTCGGCGTCCGCGCGGTGGTTGCCGAGAGCTTCGAGCGCATCCACCGCTCCAACCTGATCGGGATGGGCGTGCTGCCGCTGCAGTTCCCGGAGGGGGAGACGATCGAGTCGCTCGGCCTCACCGGAGAGGAGACCTTCGACGTCGGCGACCTCCAGAACGGCGAGGCGAAGAAGGTCGAAGTAACCGCCAGGCGCGACGGCGGCGATGACGTCAGCTTCGAGGCGACCGTCCGGATCGACACCCCGAACGAGGTCACCTATTTCCAGCATGGCGGCATCCTCCACCGCGTACTCCGCGACCTGAACGCCAAGACCGCCTAGCGCGGTTGGCCCAAAAAGAAACGGCGTGGCGGGGCCGCGGGAGGCAGGGGGTCCACGCGGCCCGCGCCACGCCTGCGCGTCGGTAGCCAGGGAGGGATTTCCGACGCGATCGTCCCCGGAGGCGGGACTGGCCCGGGGACGAGCCTTTTCAAGTTCTCACAACTTTCCCCGCCGGATGATTATCCACCGTTTGGTCGGCCGGTGTCAATACCCCGTTCAGTGGGCCGCTCCACCCCCCAGCCGCGGCGCTCGATCAGCTCGATCCCGATCACGCTGCCCAGTGGACCGGCGGGAGTCAGGGTGGCGGCGAACAGTGGCCAGGGAGCCTGGCGCCTGATGATCGCGACGAAGATAAGACCGCAAAGTGCGAGATAACCAAGCCCATGGGCGAGCCCGAAGAGCGACGTCTGCTCCGTGTAGCCGGGGACGATCCAGAAGAAGAGCAGGGTCGCGAACAGGCAGAGCTCCACCCAGGAGGCGAGCTTCACCCAGCGGAACAGGCGCCCAGGGACCGGCTTGGGCAAGGGCTCGGGGCCGGACGGGCGGTCGACGACCGCTGACTGATCTTTGTACTGACGGTCCATAGGCGTGGAGGCGGCTACCGGGGAAGATTCCCGCATGAGGAACCTCTACGGAGATCAGCGAGGGCCGGGGGAGGTGAGGCGGCTCATCCGCTTGCAGCGTTCCTATCGGTGCGCAAGCTGTGCTGCGGAACACCACTCCTGGGCTCGCCTCAGCTCGTGCCCGGAATGCGGTCACTCCCTCTCGGTGGCCGTGATCAGCGCGCGCTCGCGGGACCGCCTAGAGGCCGGTATCTGTGGCCGCGGTTGGCGATGGCCGCCCGGCATAGGCTTCCATCAGGGCGCCCTGCAGGGTCCAAGCCGCGCAGCTCCCGCCCGCGCCCCTTCTTGCTGAGCTATCGCCGGGTCGGCCTTGCCCATCAGGGCGGTGAGGACGATTCGCTCTTGCTCCTTGGTGTGGGCGACGGCATAGCCCTCACCGGGGCTGGCCCGCGGCGGCCGACCGATGTAGCCGAGCTCGACGCCCTCCGGCAACAGCTCCGGCATCCGCCTCTGCATCACCGACCAAGCGCCCATGTTCCGTGGCTCCTCCTGGACCCAGACGATCTCCTTCAGGTTCGGGTAGCTGGCGATCAGCTCGACTATCTGTTCCTTCGCGAACGGGTAGAGGAGCTCGACCCGCGCCACCGCCACCCCCTCGGCATCCTCGCGCTTCGGCGCCGCGTCGATGTCGTAGTAGATCTTGCCGGTGCACAGGGCGAGCCGCTCGACCTTCTCCTTGCGCTCCAGAGCGGTCGGGTCGTCGATCACGAACTGGAATGAGCCGGAGGTCAGCTCCGCGAGCGTGGAGGTCGCGCGCGGCAGCCGGAGCAGGCCCTTGGGGGTGAAGACGACCAGCGGCCGCGCCTTGGCGATCTTCGCCTGACGGCGCAGCAGGTGGAAGTACTGGGCCGCGGTGGTGGGGTTGGCGAGCCGGATGTTGCCCTCCGCGGCGAGCTGGATGAAGCGCTCGATCCGGGCGCTCGAATGCTCCGGACCAGCGCCCTCATAGCCGTGGGGAAGCAGCAGAGTGAGCCGGGTGTTCTGACCCCACTTCGCCTCGGCCGAGACGATGAAGCTGTCGATGATCACCTGGGCTGCGTTGCCGAAGTCGCCGAACTGCGCCTCCCAGAGCACCAGGCTCGCCGGGGAGGCGGCCGAGTAGCCGTACTCGAAGCCGAGGCAGGCGGCTTCCGATAGGGGGCTGTTGTGGAGCTCGAACGGCGCCTTCGCCTCGGAGAGGTTCTGGATCGGCGCATATCGCAGCCCCGTCTTCTCGTCGTGGAGGACCAGGTGGCGATGCGAGAAGGTCCCCCGCTCGGTGTCCTGGCCGGTGAGGCGGACGTGGATGTCCTCGGTGAGCAGCGAGGCTAAGGCGAGGGCCTCGGCGTGGCCGAACTCGATCCCGCCGGCGTCCATCGCATCGATCCGCTTCGCGAGCGGCTTGCGGAGCTTGCGGTGGATCGTGAAGCTGTCCGGGACTCGGATCAGCTCCTCGTTGAGCGCGCGGATCTTCTCCTCAGCCACCGCCGTATCGACGCTCGGGCTTCGGGTCCGGTCGAGGTCGCCGGTGCCGGTGGCGGTCGGGTCCTCGAACTCGCCCGCCTCGATCTTGCGGCGGAGCTCGTCGTGCACCGACTTCAGCCCCTTCTGCCTTTCCTCCTTCCGGGCCTCGACCTCGTCGGGGGTGACCACGCCCTCCTTGACCAGCTCTTCGGCGTAGAGCTGGCTGACCGGCGGGTGCTCCTTGATCTTCGCCGCCATCAGCGGCTGGGTGTAGGCGGGCTCGTCGGTCTCGTTGTGGCCGTAGCGCCGGTAGCCGATCAGGTCGATGACCACGTCGCGGCCCCAGCGCTCCCGGTAGGCCATCGCCAGGCGGATCGCCCCGAGGCAGGCCTCCGGATCGTCGGCGTTGACGTGGACGATCGGCACGTTGAAGCCCTTCGCCATGTCGGCGGCGTACGGGGTCGACCGCGCCTCCTCCGGATCGGTGGTGAAGCCGATCTGGTTGTTCTGGATGATGTGGATGGTGCCCCCGGTGGCGTAGCCCGGCAGCGACTGCAGGTTGAGTGTCTCCGCCACCACCCCTTGGGCGGGGAAGGCGGCGTCGCCGTGGAGGAGCACCGGCACCGCGGTGGCGGGGTCGTGGGCGAGGTTGGCCTCCTCGCGGCTGGTCTGGGCCGCCCGGGTCGCGCCGGTGACCACCGGGTCGACGAACTCGAGGTGGCTCGGGTTTGGGTAGAGCCGGACGTCGATCTCGGAGCCGTCGCGGGTGGCGTAGAGACCCTTGTGGCCGTAGTGGTACTTGACGTCGCCGGTGCCGCCGGTGGGGATTGCCGCCACCGCCTTCACCGCCTCGATCGCCTTGGCGCCCTCGAACTCGGCGAGGATCGACTCCACCGAGCGCCCGAGGTTGTGGGCGAGGACGCTGAGGCGACCGCGGTGGGCCATCCCGATGACGACGTCGCGTGCACCCTCGGTATGGGCCATCTCGAAGAGCTCGTCGAGCATCGGCACCACCGCGTCGAGGCCCTCGATCGAGAACATCTTCTGCCCCAGATACGCCTTCTCGATGAAGCGCTCGAAGCCGAAGACCTGAATCAGCCGCTCGAGCAGTTGCTGCTTCTCCTCGGGGTCGAGCGGCTTCCGGTGCCAGCCGGTCTCGATCATCTCCCGCAGCCACATCCGCTGCTGGTGCGAGGAGAGGTGCTCTATCTGGTACGCCATCGTCCCGCAGTAGGCCTCCCGCATCCGCGGCAGCACCTCGAGCAGGGTCTCCCCCTCGACCCCGATTCGGAGGATCTCGGCCGGGATCTGGGACATCAGCTCGGGAGTTAGGTTGAGGTTCTCGGGCTGGATCGCCGGATCGCCCTTGGGCTCGGAGCCGAGCGGGTCTAGTCGCGCAGCCAGGTGCCCGTGGGTGCGGTAGCCCTTCAGCAGGGAGGTCGCCGCCTGGACCGCCTGGAGAAGCTCAGTGTCCGGCTTTGCCGAGGGGGCGACCGCATCGGCCGACGGTGCGGCGATCGCGGCGGCCGGCGACCCGGAGGCGGCCGCCGGGTGGGCGCGGGTGACCACCGAGGGCTCGAGTCCGAGATCGGTGGCGACCAACTCGTAGAAGTCGTCCTCGCCCTGGAGCAGCTCCTCGATCCGGCGCAGGAACGAGCCGGACTCCGCCCCTTGGATCACCCGGTGGTCGTAGGTGGAGGTCATCGTCATCACCTTGGAGACGCCGAGCGCCTTGATCTGCTCCTGCGGCGCGTGCGCCCACTCGACCGGGTAGGCGAGGGAGCCGCAGGCGACGATCGTCCCCTGTCCGCTCAGCAGCCTCGGCACCGAGGCGATCGTGCCGAGGCCGCCCGGGTTGGTGAGGCTGATGTTGGTGCCCTGGAAGTCATCGGCGGTGAGCGTGTTCTCGCGGGTCTTGGTGATCAGCTCTTCGTAGTAGGTGTGGAAGCCGCGGAAGTCGAACGTGTCCGCCCGCTTGATGCAGGGGACCATCAGGGTCCGGGTCCCCTTGCGCTCGACGTCGACCGCGATCCCAAGGTTGATGCTGGCCGGCTCGATCACGCTCGGCTTTCCATCACGCTCCTCGTAGACCCGTCCCATCACCGGCCACTCCTGGGCGGCCTTGACGATCGCCCAGGCGATCAGGTGGGTGAAACTGACCTTCATCCCCTGGTCCTTGAGCACCCCGTTCAGCGCCCTGCGCTTCGCGTCGAGGGTGTCCACGGCCAGTTCCCGGAAGGAGGTCGCGGTGGGAATCGAGCGGCTTGCCTCCATCGCCTTGGCGAGGGCGGCCGCGGTTCCGCGCAGCGGCTTCGCCTCGCCCTCGGCAGCGGGCGCCGCCGCTGCCCTGCCGTCCCCCGCGGCGGCGAGCACGTCCTCCTTGGTGATCCGGCCGCCCACCCCCGACCCCTTGATGCCGCGCAGATCTATGCCGTTCGCCTGGGCGGCACGACGGGCGACGGGGGTGGCGTTAGCACCGTCGGCGGGCTCGCCCGCTTCGGCCGCGGCGGGCGCACTCGGAGCCTCCGCGGGGGTCGGCTCGGCGGAAGCCTCAGGCTCGGCCTTCGCTGGCGCCGCGCCGTCCCCGGTGGGCGCCGCCCCCTTCGTCATCTCGGCCATCGGCTTGCCGACCTCGATCGTCTCGTCGGGTTGGACGAGGATCTTGGTGATCGTTCCCGCCGAGGGCGCAGGGACCTCGGCGTCGACCTTGTCGGTCGAGATCTCGACCACGGTCTGGCCTTCTTCGACGGAGTCGCCCTCGGCGACGTGCCACTCGAGCACGGTTCCCTCCGACACCGACTCGCCCATCTCCGGCATCGTGATCTCGAGCGTCTCGCCCCCGCCCTCGGTGGGGGGCTCGGCAGTGGCGGTTGCGGTTGCGCCCTCGCCTTCCTTCGACTCCTCTTGCTTCTCCGCCTGTTCCTCGGCGGCCGGCCGTTCGTCGCCGGCCCCGTTGGCGCTCTCATCAGCGGCCGGGGCCTGCTCCTCGGCCGGGGGTGCCGGCGCGGGCTCTCCCTCGCTGGAGGATGCGCCGTTCGGATCGATCTCGGCCATCGGCTTGCCCACCTCGATCGTCTCGTCGGGTTGGACGAGGATCTTGGTGACGGTGCCGGAGGCGGGGGCGGGGACCTCGGCGTCGACCTTGTCGGTCGAGACCTCGACCATGGTGTCGCCTTCGCCGACCGTCTCCCCCTCAGCGACGTGCCATTCGAGCACCGTGCCCTCCGAGACGGACTCCCCCATCTCGGGCATCAAGAGCTGCACCTTCTGTCTGGTTGCCATTCCCCCTCTAACTCTATGAGGTTCCCCGACCCTGCTCGGCTCGAACCATGCGGCGATCTGGGCCTGTGGAAGGCTGCAGTCGACTCAGCCCAGCCGGGCGATCAGGTCGACCTCGGGCCAGCCGTATGGCTGGAGGTAGTCCCGGGTCGGGGCGATCGACTCGCAAAAGGCGCAGGCGATCGACTCGCTCCAGCTGACCGGACCGGCGAGGGAGATCGGCATGCCGCATTCGGGGCAGGCGAGCGAGCGGGTGGCTAGGTACGCGACGCGCGAACTGGGCCGGATCTCGACCTGGCCGGCGGTTGCGCGCAATCGCTCGTCGCGCTCGGGGTCCGGCTGAGAGATCGGATCGAAGACACCCACGCCCTGATTATTGCGCCCGTAGGTTCCCGGCCGACCGCGCGGTGTAAGTTCCGCGGTGCAGATGGAGGAGAGGTGAGATGAGCTATTTCGTCACCGGAGCGACTGGATTCATCGGCCGCAACCTGGTGGAGCAGCTGCTCGAGCGGGAGGGGACGATCTACGTGCTCGTCCGCGAGGGCTCCCGCGGCCGGCTCGAGGAGTTGCGCTCACGGTGGGGGGCCGACGAGGACCGGATCGTGCCCGTGATCGGCGATCTCTCCGCCGAGCACCTCGGCTGTGGGGACCGGATCGATGAGCTGAAGGGAGAGATCGACCACTTCTTCCACCTCGCCGCGATCTATGACATGACCGCCGACGCCGAGACCCAGCGGGTCTCCAACGTGGAGGGGACCCGCCACGCAGTGCAGCTGGCCGAGGCGGTCGATGCAAAGCACTTCCACATGGTCAGCTCGATCGCCGCCGCCGGCCTCTACAAGGGCACCTTCACCGAGGACATGTTCGAGGAGGCCGAGAAGGTCGAAAACCACCCCTACTTCCAGACCAAGCACGAGTCGGAGGCGGTGGTGCGGGAGGAAAGCGACGTGCCCTGGCGCGTCTACCGCCCCGGAATCGTGGTTGGCCACTCCGAGACCGGCGAGATCGACAAGATCGACGGCCCCTACTACTTCTTCAAGCTGCTCCAGCGCGCGCGCAACCTGCTGCCCCAGTGGGTCCCCGGGATCGGTATCGAGGGCGGCAAGATCAACCTGGTCCCGGTCGACTATGTGGTCAAGGCGATGGACCACATCGCCCACCTCGACGGCCTTGACGGCCAGGCCTTCCACCTCACAGACCCGAACCCGATGACCGCGGGGCAGGTGATCAACACCTTCGCCAGGGCCGCGCACGCGCCGGAGGCGGCGATGCGGATCGATTCGAGGATGTTCGAGTTCATCCCCAAGCAGGTCCGCACGGCCCTGACGATGCTGCCGCCGGTGAAGCACTTCAGCGACCAGGTGCTCGCCGACCTCGGCATTCCCCGCTCGGTACTCGTCTACATCAACTACCCGACCGACTTCGACTCGAGCAAGACCCAGGAGCTCCTGGAGGGAGCCGACATCTCCGTGCCCCCGCTGCCCGGCTATGCGGACAAGCTCTGGGACTACTGGGAGCGCAACCTCGACCCCGACCTGTTCAAGGACCGATCCCTCTCCGGGGCGATCGGGGGCAAGGTGGTGCTGATCACCGGAGCCTCGTCGGGGATCGGCAAGGCGGCTGCGATCAAGTGCGCCGCCGCGGGCGCGACGGTGCTGCTGGTGGCCCGGACGCCTGAGAAGCTCGAGGAGACCAAGGCCGAGATCGAGGAAGCCGGTGGGCAGGCCCACATCCACCGCGCCGACCTCTCCGACCTCGACGACCTCGAGAGAATGGCCTCCGAGGTCCTCGCCGAGTACGGGCGCGTCGACATCCTGGTCAACAACGCCGGCCGCTCGATCCGCCGTTCGGTCGAGCTCTCCTACGACCGCTTCCACGACTTCGAGCGGACGATGCAGCTCAACTACTTCGGCTCCCTGAAGCTGATCCTCAGCCTGCTGCCGGCGATGCGGAAGCGCACCAAGGGCCGCAAGGGCGGCCACATCATCAACGTCAGCTCGATCGGGGTGCAGACCCACACTCCCCGCTTCTCCGCCTACGTCGCCTCGAAGGCGGCCCTGGACGCCTGGGCGCGCTGCGTCGCCTCCGAGATGATCGACGACGGCGTCCACATCACCACCATTTACATGCCCCTGGTGCGGACGCCGATGATCGCCCCGACCAAGATGTACGACGCCTTCCCGACGATCACCCCCGAGGAGGCGGCGGAGATGATCACCCAGGCGATGATCACCAAGCCGAAGAAGGTGGCGACCCGGCTCGGCAACTTCGGGGAGATCCTCTACAACGTCGCCCCGAAGGCCTCGGACGCGATCCTCAACACCGCCTACAAGCTCTTCCCCGACTCGAAGGCGGCGAAGGGCAAGGAGAAGAAGGAGGACGGCAAGCCGTCCAAGGACGAGGAGCTCTCCAGCGAGGGAGTCGCATTCGCCTACCTGATGCGGGGCGTCCACTGGTAGAGGCCGCCACCCGCAGGCGGAAGCACTGGGGGTGGGGATGGGAGGACCAGCAGTCCTCCGCGAGCAGGTCGAGGGGATCGGGCGAGCGATCCACGAGCGCCTCGGCTTCGAGGTCGCCGAGATCGAGGAGCCGGTCCCGCTGGATTCGATTGAGCTTCCCGAGCCGCGGCTGAAGCCGCCAAAGCGGTTCGCGGAGATGTTCTCCGCCGACCGCTACGAGCGGATCTCCCACTCCCTGGGCAAGGCCTATCGCGACGTCGTCCGCGGGTTCCGGGGCGAGTTCGAGAATCCGCCTGACCTGGTCGCCTACCCGGAGTCGGCGGAGGACGTCGACATCGTCCTCTCCTGGTGCGCGGACGCCGGCGCCGCCGCGATCCCGTTCGGCGGCGGCACCAGCGTCGTCGGCGGGGTCGAGCCCCGGATGCGCGAGGAGTACCCCGCCGTCGTCTCGATCGACCTGAAGCGGATGGACCGGGTGCTGGAGGTGGACGCGGTCTCGCGCGCGGCCCGGATCCAGGCGGGCGCCACCGGGCCCGGGCTCGAGGAGCAGCTTGGGGAGCGCGGCCTCACCCTGCGCCACTTCCCCCAGTCGTTCGAGTACTCGACCCTGGGCGGCTGGATCGCGACCAGGGCGGGCGGCCACTTCGCCACCCTCTACACCCACATCGACGACCTGGTCGAGTCGGTTCGGGCGATGACAATGGAGGGCGAGTGGGAGAGCCGCCGGTTGCCCGGCTCGGGTGCCGGTCCCAGCCCCGACCGCGCCCTGATCGGCTCCGAGGGGATCCTCGCCGTGATCGTCGATGCCTGGGTCCGGGTCCGCGAGCGACCGAGCTTCAAGCTCTCCACCGGGGTCGCCTTCGATCACTTCGCTGCGGGGGCCGAGGCCGTCCGCGAGATCGCCCAGTCGGGGCTCAACCCGTCCAACTGCCGCCTGCTCGACGCGGTCGAATCGGAGACCACCTCGGCGGGCCCTCCTGGCAAGGCGCTCCTGGTGCTCGGCTTCGAGTCCTCCCATCACTCGATGGACGAGCCGATGGCGATCGCGATCGAGGCGGCTCGCGACCACGGCGGCGAGCCGGGGGAGATCCAGTCGAAGTCGGCGGATCGGCCCGGCCCCGAGGCTCGGCGGGACGGCACCCGCCCCGGGCTCCCAGGGCGACGACCCCGTCAACGCCTGGCGCCACGCCTTCCTCTTCGCGCCCTACCTGCGTGACTCTCTGGTCGCCTGCGGGGTCCTCTCCGACACCTTCGAGACCGCGATCACCTGGGACGTCTTCCCCGACTTCCACGCGGAGGTGATGGAGACCGCGCGGCGGGCTGTGGCCGAGGCATCGGGGGGGCGGGCCGAGGGACCGGGCTCGCCGCGGATCAGCTGCCGCTTCACCCACGTCTATCCCGACGGGCCCGCCCCCTACTACACGGTCCTCGCCCAGGCGAGGCGCGGAGACGAGGTCGCCCAGTGGGACGAGATCAAGGCGGCCGTCTCCGACACCGTGATCGACGCCGGCGGCACGATCACCCACCACCACGCGATTGGGCGCGATCACCGTCCCTGGTACGACCGCCAGCGCCCGGACCGATTCGCCGATGCGCTGCGCGCCGCCAAGGCAGAGCTCGACCCGAAGGCGATCCTCAATCCAGGGGTCCTGGTCGATCCCCGTCGCGGCGACAGCGTTTGATCACCGAGTTGACGCTCTCCCCCTAACCTGTCCGGGTTCATGATCGGCCCCCTGACGAAGGAGCGGGCCCCGTCGGAGGCGCGAGAGCAGGTCGCCGATGGGGAGGCCTCGAGGCCGCGCCGCGGGATCCTGCGCGGCGGCGATCGTCGCGATGCGCCCGCAGGAGTGGGTCAAGAACCTGCTCGTCTTCGCGGGGCTGCTCTTCTCGGCGAAGTTCCGGGAGTTCGACGCGATCGTCGACGCGACGATCACCTTCGCCGCCTTCTGCGCGATCGCCTCGGCCGGCTACCTGATCAACGACGTCCACGACGCCGAGCTCGACCGTCAGCACCCGACCAAGCGCCGCCGCCCGATCGCCGCCGGCGAGCTTGGGGTGAGCACCGCGATCGCGCTCGCCGTGGTCCTGGTCGTGGTCGGGCTGGCGGGCTCCGCGGTCGCGGTCGGGCCCGGGGTCGCGGGCCTGGTGCTCGCCTACGGCGTCGGCACCACCCTCTACTCCTACGTCCTCAAGACCGAGGTGATCCTCGACGTGATGACGATCGCGGGGCTGTTCGTGCTCCGGGTCCTCGCCGGCGCGGTGGCGGTCGACGCCGACGCCTCCGCCTATCTACTGCTCACCACCGGGATGGTGGCGCTCTTCCTCGGCTTCACCAAACGCCGCCAGGAGGCGACCTCCGAGCTCCACTCGGGGCTGGAGACGCGGCCGGTGCTCGAGCACTACTCGATCCCCTTCCTCGACCAGATGGTGGCGATGGTGACCGCGACGACGGTGATGAGCTACTCGATCTACGCGGTCAACTCGCCGCTGATCGGCTCGAAGATGCTCGGCACCCTGCCGCCGGTGATCTACGGGATCTTCCGCTACCTCTACCTGATCTACGACCGCAAGGACACCCGCTCGACCGACGCGATCCTGCTCGAGGACTACGGGATGATTGGCGCCGGGATCGTCTGGGTCGCCAGCGTGGTCACCCTGCTGGCGATCTACCACTAGCCGGGGTGTCGGAGGAGAACAAGGCCGCCGCCCGGGCCGAGTTTGAGATCTGGGGCAGCGGCGAGCTCGACAAGCTCGACGATCTGGTGGCGGCCGACGTCATCCACCACGATCCGTACGACCCCTATGCGGCGGATGGCCTCGATGGGCTGAAGAAGTCGATCGCCCTGAACCGCACGGCCTTCCCCGACATCCGGATCACCGTCGAGGATCAGGTGGCCGAAGGGGACAAGGTGACGACCCGCTGGACGGCCGTGATGACCCACAAGGGCGAGCTTGGAGGGGTCGAGCCGACCGGGAAGCGCGTGACGATGAGTGGGACCACGATCGAGCGCTTCGAGGACGGCAAGGTGGTCGAGGCCTGGCGGAGCATGGACACGCTCGGCCTCCTCCGCCAGATCGGCGCGATCCCCGAGCGGTAGCGTCCCGTATTCGCCCCAAGGCGGCGCGAAACGCGGCGTCAAGCCGCCAGCTTCGCTCCGGCGCCTGGCTTCGCCTCGACGTCGCGGATCGTGAGGGGGCCATGGCCGCCGACGCAGCTCATCTCCATCGTCAGCGGCTCACCGCAACCGCGGTGAGTGAGCTCGACCGGCGGGCCGGCAGGATCGGCGGTCCAGCGGTCGCCCCACTGCATCAGCGCCAGGAGCGCGGGGAAGAGCTCCAAGCCTTTCTCGGTCAGCCGGTACTCGCTGCGAGCCCGCTTGCCGGGCTCGCGGTAGGGCCGGCGCTCGAGGATCTTCTCGTCGACCAGGGTCTTCAGCCGGGCGCTGAGCACGTCTCGGGGGGAGCCCAAGAGGCGCACGAAGTCCTCGAACCGGCGGACGCCGTAGAACGCCTCCCGGAGGACAAGCAGGGTCCAGCGCTCGCCGACGATGTCGAGCGTGCGGCGGATCGTGCAGTTCTCGGCGCTGTAGTGAAGGCGATCTGGGTGCATGGCGCCAGAGTAGCTGAGTTTGACAATCAGATCTAGACCTCATAGGGTTGCGCTCGCACCGCAAACCCAGCCATCCAGCCGCGACGAAGGAGTACGCCCATGCCGATGCTTGACGCCTACATCCCTGAGGGTGCGCTCGACCCCGAGGCCGAGAAGGAGCTGCTCAGCAAGTGCACCGACCTGCTGATCGAGCACGAGGGCGCGGACCCGACGAACGAGCGGTGCGCTCGATCGCCTGGGTGTTCGTCCACCGCCATGAGATGTACGTTGCCGGCGAGCCCGCGACCGAGCCGCGCTACCGGTTCGTCTGCCAGGTCCCCGAGGGCCAGTACGACGCGGAGCGCCGCGCCGCGGTGACCAAGGCTATGACCGACGCGCTGGTCGAGGCCGAGGGTGGCAAGTGGCCCCATCCCGAGGCCCGGGTCTGGGTTTTCACCAACGAGGTGCCGGAGGGGACCTGGGGCGGCCTCGGTCGGGTCGTCGGGCTTGCCGACATCGGCGAGTTCGCCACCGGGGAGGCAGGCCGCGCGTACGGTGAGCAGCGAATCGCCGAGCGCCGCCGCGAGGAGGCCCGTGCGATCCTCGAAGCGGCCGGAGTCGATGTCGGCGCACCTGCCTGAGCACCAGGTTTGGCCGAGCAGCCAGGATCGTTAGTGTCCGCGGCGTGGACCTGACCCTGACCGAGTCGGAGGCCGCCTTCCGCGACGAGGTCCGGAGCTGGCTGGAGGAGAACCACCCCGGACCGGCGCCGGAGGGCGACGACGCGGCCGAGTTCGAGTTTCGGCGCGCCTGGCAGAGGAAGCTTCACGACGCCGGCTGGGCGGGGCTGTCGTGGCCGGAGGAGTACGGCGGCAAGGGCGCCACCCTGATCGAGCAGTCGATCTTCAGCGAGGAGCTCGCCCGCCAGCGGGTGCCGTTGCCCGCCAACGTCCTCGGCCTGGTGATGGGCGGCCCGGTGGTGATCGCCCATGGCAACGAGGCGCAGAAGGAGCGTTACCTGGAGCCGATCCTCTCCGGCGAGGAGATCTGGTGCCAGGGGTTCTCGGAGCCGGAGTCGGGATCCGACCTCGCCTCACTGAAGACCCGGGCGGTGAAGTCCGACACAAACGGCGGCGGCTGGAAGGTGACCGGGCAGAAGGTCTGGACCACCTACGCCCACGAGGCGAAGTGGTGCATGTTGCTCGCCCGCTCCGACCAGGACGCCCCCAAGCACAAGGGGATCACTTACTTCCTCCTCGACATGGACCAGCCGGGGGTGGAGGTGCGCCCCCTGCGCCAGATCACCGGCGAGGCCGAGTTCAACGAGATCTTCCTCGAGGAGGCCGAGATCCCCGACGAGAATGTGATCGGCGAGGTCGGCGGTGGCTGGCAGGTCGCGATCACCACCTTGCTTTTCGAGCGCGCCGGCCTTGGAGCCGCCGCGGTTCTTGGGCTGAAGCGGACGATGGAGGACCTGATCGCGGTCGTGCGCGAGCGGGGGCTCGACGAGGACCCGCTGGTCCGCCAGCGGATCGCCCAGCTCCAGATCGGGATCGAGTCGATGCGCCTCGGCGCCCTCCGCGCTCTCACCGAGACGATGAAGACCGGAATCCCCGGCCCGGAGGGGTCGCTGAGCAAATGGCAGTGGGCGGACTACAACCAGGGACTGACCGAGCTCGGCAACGAGGTCCTCGGCCCGGAGGGGATGAGGGTCGGCACCGACTGGAGCTATCGCTTCCTCCGCGCCCGCGCCAACTCGATCGAGGGCGGCACAACCGAGGTGCTTAAGAACATCGTCGCCGAGCGTGTGCTCGGCCTCCCACGACTGAGGTGACCATGCCCGCCACTCCGCCCACGCGCGAAACGATGTGTTGGGTGCTCGGCCTTCCCCCGCCTGCGATGAACTTCGACCTCAACGACGAGCAGCGCGAGATCCAGAGCACCGCGAAGGAGTTCCTCGCCGACCGGTTCATGCCCGCAAAGGTGCGGGAGCTGGCCGAGTCGCGCTCCTACGACGACACCCTCTGGAATCAGATCTCCGAGCTCGGCTGGCCGGGGATCGCGATCGCCGAGGACGACGGCGGGCAGGGCTTAGGGATGGTCGAGCTCGCCGTCTTGCTCGAGCAGTGTGGCTACGCCTGCGCCCCCTCGCCGCTGCTCGGTAGCGCCGGCGCCGCCCTGGCGATCTCCGAAGCGGGATCCGACGAGCAGCGCGCCGAATGGCTGCCGAAGCTCGCCTCCGGTGAGGCCACCGGGTCATTCGGCGGCTTCTCTCCCGAGGGGGAGAGCACCCTCTTCTGCGACCTGCCGACCGCCGACGTGGTCGTCACCTTCGACGGCGATGGGGCGTTGGTGGCGCCGTCCTCCGAGGTCCAGTTCGAGCCGATCGAGACGATCGACGCGACCCGCTCCTACGGGCTCGTCTCCGAGCCGGCGGGAGAGCGGCTCCCGGGCGACGTCGACGCCGGCCGCGACCGGATCGCGGTGGCGATCGCCGCCGAGCTCACCGGGATCGCCCAGCGCACCCTGGAGATGGCGGTCGACTACGCCCGCGACCGCCACCAGTTCGGCCGGCCGATCGGCGCCTACCAGGCGGTCAGCCATCGCTGCGCGGCGATGCTCCTCGCCACCGAGGAGTCGCGCTCGCTCAGCTACTACGCGGCCTGGACGGCCGACGCCGAGCCCGAGTCGCTGCCCCTGGCCGCGGCCATGGCCGGCGCCCGCGCCGGGGACGCCGGCTGGGAGGTACCCGCCTCGGCCCTCCAGGTGCTCGGCGGGATCGGCTTCACCTGGGAGCACGACCTCCAGTTCTGGCTCAAGCGCGGCCGGGTCGCCGGCCGGATGCTCGCCACTCCGCGCGACCACCGCGAGCGGGTCGCCGAGCTCTCCCTGATGGGCGCCGGCGAGCCGGCAGCGGTCTAAGTCCAATCCGTTCCGTGGTGGAGCAAGAGCTGCTCGAGGCGGCTCGCGGGGGGGACGAGGACGCTTATCGCCGCCTCATCGAGTCCCACCGGCGAGAACTCCACGCCCACTGCTACCGGATGCTGGGCTCGGTCCACGACGCCGAGGACGCCCTCCAGGACGCGCTCCTGCGGGCGTGGCGCGGGCTCGCAAGGTTCGAGGGCCGAAGCTCGCTTCGCTCGTGGCTGTACAAGATCGCCACCAACGCCTGCCTCGACCTGATCGCGCGCCGGCCCAGACGGATGCTTCCGATCGACTACGGTCCGGCCGCCGATCCCCACGATGAATCTGAGCCGCCGCTGATTGAGTCGGTGTGGGTGGAGCCCCACCCAGATGAAAGCCTGAATCTCGAGGGCGGATTTGCCGCCCCCGAGGCCCGCTACGAGCGGCGCGAGGCCGTGGAGCTGGCCTTCATTGCGGCGCTCCAGCATCTAGCCCCACGACAGCGCGCGGTCCTCATCCTGCGCGACGTGCTGGGCTTCTCGGGCCGCGAGGTTGCCGACTCGCTCGAGACGACCGTCGGCTCGGTGAACGGGGCCCTGCATCGCGCCCGCCGGGCCGTCGACGAGCGGCTCCCCGACGAGAGCCAGCAAGCCACCCTGCGCGCGCTCGGGGACGACGGCATCCGCGAGCTCGTCGATGCCTACGTTGACGCGTGGGAGCGCGGCGATGTCGACGCGATAGTCGCCATGCTGGTCAAAGACGCCACGATCGCGATGCCGCCGATGCCGCTCTGGTACAGCGGCCGCGACGCGATCGCGGTCTTCCTCACCAAATGGGCGCTCAAGGAGCGGTGGCGTTTCGTCCCAGTTCGCGCAAATGGCCAGCTGGCTTTCGGCACCTACAGCTGGGATGCGGAGAAGGGGAGCTACATCGCCTCAGCGGTCGACGTGCTCAGCCTGCGCGGCGCCCGGGTGGAGGCAATCACGGCCTTCATCACCCCCGAGAACTTTCGAAGCTTCAGTCTGCCCGACGAGCTCCCCGCCTGAACCGAACATTTTGCGACCTCGCCGAGTCTCTAGTTGAGAAAGGGTCGACGAAGATAGTCAAACAACGGAGGGCGGACGCCTCCAAGGAGGAGCACGAATGAGCCTGAGCAGCTACAAGTTGAGGACGTCGATCGCGGTCTCCGACATGGCCAGGGCAGCGGAGTTCTACGAGGGGACGCTCAGGCTCGCGGCGAGAGGGGATCAGGCCGACGAAAGCCGGGTCTATGCGTGTGGGGGCGACACCTCGCTCCATGTATACGAGTCGCGCGCTCACGCGGGGAGGGCGACCGCGACTCTGGCCACCTGGTACGTGTCGGACCTGGAACAGGTGGTCGACGAGCTCAGCTCGAACGGTGTGACGTTCGAGCGCTACGACGATCCGGCGCTGGAGACCAACGAGAAGGGGATCCATGAGCTCGGCGACGGCAGGGTCGCGTGGTTCAAGGATCCCGACGGCAACAGCTTCGCACTAGAACAGGAGGGGCAGCGATGAGCACGACGTTCCCCGGCGAGTCGACGGAGTACAGGGCGGCACGCGACCGACTGCTCGAGCGGGAGATGGAGCTGCGCCGCGCGATGGAGGCGGTGGCGGCCGCCAGGCGTGAGCTGCCGCCCGGCGGCCCGCTCCCGGAGGACTACGTCTTCCAGGGAAAGGGGCCGGCCGGCACCCCGACCGACGTGCGGATGTCGGAACTGTTCGCCCCCGGCAAGGATTCGCTCGTCATCTACAGCTTCATGTTCCCGCGTGACCCCAGCGACGAGCGGCCGGGGCCCAAGGGAGGCGAAACGGCGCGGCTGCCGCTCGCGGAGAGCCCGTGTCCATCCTGCACGGCCCTCCTCGATCAACTCGACGGCGCCGTGGAGCACGCGAGTCAGCACATCAACCTCGCCGTGGTCGCGAAGTCGCCGCTGGAGCGCGTCCTCGCCTTTGCCGAGGAGCGTGGCTGGCGACGGCTGCGGCTCCTGTCCTCGGCCGCAAACACCTACAACCGCGATTATCTCGGCGAGACCGCCGAGGGATCACAGAGGCCGATGCTGAACGTGTTTCACCGCGACGGCGGAGTAATTCGCCACTTCTGGGGCTCGGAGCTCTTCTACGCACCGACCGACGGCGAGCAGGATCCCCGCCATGTCGGCACCCTCGAGCCGGTCTGGAACCTGTTCGACCTGACGCCGGAGGGGCGCCCCGACTGGGATGAGCAGCTGAGCTACCCCTGATCGTTGCCGGTCTCGGCCAGCTCCGCGATGTAATCGACGCCGTCGAGGTCGCGGTGGGGCAGGTGCCGGAGCATCAGCCGCTCCACCCCAGCCTCTTCGAGCTCCGCGAGCCGCCCGCTGACCTCGGCGACCGTTCCGACCAGCCAGTGCGCCGGCAGATCCCCGATGTACGCCTCCGGGTCGATCGCGTCGTCGCCCAGGACCTCCGCGACCTGGTGCACGCGCTCGAGGAGATCCACCTGATCGCTGCCGACCACGCCTCCGGTCATCAGAGAGATCACCGGCGCTGAGCGGCCGGCCGCCTCCCAGGCCTCCCGGATCAGCGGGACCGCCGCGCGGCACTCCTCGACGCTCGCCATCACCAGGTTGTACTCATCGGCCCAGCGGGCGGCCAGCGCCAGGCTCCGCGGCCGCGCCCGGCCGCCGACGATCAGATTGGGCGGCGAGAGCGGCTTCGGCAGGGCGTTGAGGCGATCGAGCCGGTAGTGCTCGCCCTCGAAGTCGAGCAGGCCCTCGTCCCACTGCCGCCGAATGATCTCGATCTGCTCCTCGAGCATCCGGAAGCGCTCCCCGGTGGGCGGGAAGGGGAACCCGTAGGCGGCGTGCTCGGCCTCGAGCCAGCCCGCGCCCAGCCCCAGCTCGATCCGCCCGCCGCCGGCAATGTGGTCGGCGGTGACCACGTTCTTCGCCAGGACCGAGGGGTGCCGGAAGGTGACCGGGGAGACCAGGGTGCCGAGCCGGAGGGTCGAGGTGACCGCCGCCAGGGCCGAGATCGTCGCCCAGGCGTCGAGCGAGCTGCGCTCGGCCCGCCCCATCACCGAGAGGTAATGGTCGGAGCGAAAGAGCGCCTCGATCTCGCTCGCCTCGCACGCCTTGGCGAGGGCGAGCCAGTCCTCCCACGAGACCGACTCCTGCCCCTCGATCATCAGGCAGACGCGCATCAGTCGGGCACGATCTCCGCGTCGGAGACCACCTGGGTCCTGCCGCCGCGGCGGAAGTGGACGTCGACGGTCTCGTTCTTGCCGTAGCTGCCGAAGAGGCCGAGGGTCATCGCCAGCCAGCGGCCGCTGCTCACTCGCTCCTTGACGAGGGGGCGCGAGAAGACGATCTCGCGGCCGTGGAGCTTGTAGTCGGAGCCCTCCTTCTGCTCGAGCCCGTTGATGAAGACCTGGACCGGCCGCTCCGCCCCGCTCGGCAGCCGGACCCGCCGCCCGACCTCGACGCTGCCCTTCTCACCCATCGAGCCCCTCCCGCAGGCGGGCGAATGCGTCGTCGAGGGAGGTGGCACCAAGGGGTTCCTTGCGGATCGCGCCCTTGTAGGCGACCACCGACCCGTCGCCGGTGACGTCGAGGCCTCCCTCCGGGGAACGGATCAGGCCCGGTCCCGAGATCTCGATCCGGGCGTGGACGCGCTGGTCGGGCGCGTAGTCGCGAAAGGCGCTGATCTCCGGCAACCCGCCCTCGCGCCGGACCGCATCCACCTGCGCCCGCGCCTCGTCCAGTGCCTCAGCCAGCGTCTCGAACTTCTCCCGCTTCACCTGCGATCCGTGGCGGACCGTGACCTTCCAGCTCACGCTCCCCGGCGGGGCCGTTTCGGACGCCTGGCCGGCGGCCCGGTGATCTTCTCCGGGCCCTTGCGCTCCTCGATCGGGATGTAGTCGACGTCGTGGCGGCCGGTGTAGATCTGGCGCGGCCGGGCGATCTTCAGCTCCGGGTCCAGGTTCTGCTCCATCCACTGGGCGAGCCAGCCCGAGGTCCGGGGGATCGCGAAGATCACCGTGAACATGTCCATCGGGATGCCCATCGCCTCGTAGATCAGCCCCGAGTAGAAATCGACGTTCGGGTAGAGCTTGCGAGAGGTGAAGAACTCATCGTCGAGGGCTCGCTTCTCGAGCTCGGTGGCGATGTCCAGCAGCGGGTTGTCGCCGGTCGCCTCGAGCACCTCATCGACGTGCTTCTTGATGATCCGAGCCCGGGGGTCGTAGTTCTTGTAGACCCGGTGGCCGAAGCCCATCAGCCGCTCCTCGCGGTTCTTCACTCCCTCGAGGAAGTCCGGGATGTTCTCGGTGGTCTCGATCCGCCGCAGCATCCGGAGCACCGCCTCGTTGGCGCCACCGTGGAGCGGGCCGTAGAGGGCGGCGACGCCGGCGGCGACCGCCGAGTAGGGGTCGACGCCCGAGGAGCCGACCGAGCGGACGGCGTTGGTCGAGCAGTTCTGCTCGTGGTCGGCGTGGAGGATGAAGAGGATGTCGAGCGCCTTCGCCAGCCGGGGGTCCGGCTCGAAGGTGTTCTCCATCTTGAACAGCATCGAGAGGAAGTTCTCGGAGTAGCTGAGCTCGTTGTCCGGATAGACGTAGGGCAGGCCCATGCTGTGGCGATAGGCGAACGCAGCCAGGGTCGGCACCTTGGCGATCAGCCTGATCGCCGCCATGTAGCGCTCCTCCTCGTCGTCGATCCGCTTCGCATCCGGATAGAAGGTCGACAGCGCGCCGACGTTGGCGAGCAGCATCCCCATCGGGTGGGCGTCATGGCGGAAGCCCTCGTTGAACTTCTTGATGTCCTCGTGGGCGAAGGTGTGGTGGGTGACGTCGTAGATCCAGCGGTCGAGCTGCGGCCGGGTGGGAAGCTCGCCGAAGATCAGCAGGTAGGCGACCTCGAGGTAGGTCGAGTATTCAGAGAGCTGCTCGATCGGGATCCCGCGATGCTCGAGGACTCCGTTCTCGCCGTCGATATATGTGATCGCCGAGCGGCAGGAAGCCGTGTTGGTGAACGCGGGGTCGTAGCCCATCAGGCCGAAGTCGTCGTCGGAGACCTTGATCTGGCGGAGGTCCATCGTCCGGATGGTCCCGTCGGTGATCTCCAGCTCGTAGGTCCGGCCGGTGCGGTTGTCGGTGACGGAAAGGGTGTCGCCGCCGCCGTCCGCCCCGTCCCGCCTGGCCTTGGACTCTGCTGCCGCCTCGGGCTTTTGCTTGATCGCCATCAACCCTCCTTGCACCTGCGGATTAGCCTGCTGGAAGAAGCGAAGCTTTGTTGAGCCAGTATCGCACGATGCCCTTTTTTCAATTCGACGAAACCCGGCTCCACCACGAGCTCAGCGGCGCTGGAGAGCCGCTGTTTCTCGTCCACGGCTCGTGGGTTGACGGCCGGGTCTGGGACCCTGTCGTGCCCCTGCTTTCGAGCCGATTCGAGCTGGTCAGCTATGACCGCCGAGGCCACAGCCGAAGCTCCTCTCCGCCGGGCCAGGGCAGCATCCGCGACGATGTCGAGGACCTTGCGGCCCTCATAAAGGCCCTCGGAATGGCGCCCGCCCACGTCGCCGGCGCCTCACTGGGCGGCTCGATCGCCCTTCGCCTCGCGGCGTCGCACCCCGAGCTTCTGCGGAGCGTCGCCGTCCATGAGCCGCCCCTGTTCGACCTGATCGACGGCGAACCCGACAGCCCCCCCGAGATGGCCGAGCTTCGGGCCCGCCTCGACGCGATTGCCGCCCGGCTCGAGGCGGGCGATCACGAGGGCGCCGCCCGCCAGTACTACGAACAGCTCGACGGATCCAGCGGTGGCTGGGCGGGCCTGGACCAGGCCGACCGTCGGCTTAGGGTCTTCAATGCCTCCACCTACCTGGACCAATGCCTGGACCCGGATGCGCTTGGGATCGAGCTGGATAGCCTGAGTGCATTCGATCGGCCGGCGCTTGTCACCTACGGCGATCTGCGGCCACCGCTGTTCAGGCGGATCGCCGAGTTGGTCGTCGACGCCCTGCCGGGCGCGCAGGCAGTGGAGATTCCCGGCACGGCTCACGATCCGCAGGTAACTCATCCAGACGCGTACGCACGGGTGCTGACCGAGTTCGCGATCACGGCGGCTCAGGTGGAGTCGGGATAGCTCAGGTGGAGTCGGGATAGATGATGGGAGAGGGGCGTACCCCGGCGGTCAGTTCCCGCAAGGAGCACGCGCTGGGGCTGTTCGAGGGCCTCCCCCGGCGCTATGACGCGGCGGGCGCCGCGCTCAGCTTCGGCCAGGATCCGCGCTGGCGGAGGACGATGGTGGGCCTGGTCGACGCCGCGCCCGAGGACCGGGTCCTGGACGTCGCGACAGGGACCGGCATGGTCGCCGGCGCGCTCGTCCGTCGGTACGACTGCTCGGTCGTCGGACTCGACCAGAGCCCGCAGATGCTCTCAGGGGCCCAGGCGAAGCTCGACGCCGACCCGGAGCTTGCCGCACGCATCGAGCTCGTCCGGGGGGATGCCGAGTCCCTACCCTTCGCCGACGGCGAGTTCGACCACCTCACCTTCACCTACCTGCTGCGGTACGTCGACGACCCGGCCGCCACGCTGCGCGAGCTGGCTCGGGTGGTGGTGCCCGGGGGCAGGATCGCGTCCCTCGAGTTCATGCTGCCCCCCAACCCGGTGGCCCGCACCCTCTGGCACGTGTATACGCGCGTCTTCATGCCCGTGCTCGGCCGGGTGATCTCGCGCGACTGGTACGAGGTCGGCCGCTTCCTTGGGCCGAGCATCACCGACCTCTACCGCCGCCTGCCCCTGGAGCGGCAGCTGGAGCTCTGGCGGGCGGCCGGCATCTCCTCAGTCGAGGCGAAGGTGATGAGCCTCGGCGGCGGTGTCGTCATCTGGGGTGACCGAGATGGCTGAGCCTGCCGGCGCCCGCGCCCGCGGTGGGGCGCGCCCGCTCGAGGGCCCCGCCTTCTACGCCCTGCGAGGGGGCGGCTGGCGGGACCTCGTCAACGTGATACATCCGCCATACACGGCCTGGCACCTCGCCAACGTCGGGCTCGGCGCCGCCGCCGCGTCTGAGATCCACGCGGACCGGCTGATCGCGACCCTGGCGGCGTTCTTCCTCGCGGTCGGGATCAGCGCGCACGCGCTCGACGAGCTCAACGGTCACCCCCTGAAGACGCGCCTCTCGGACCGCACCTTGATCGGGATGGCCGCCGTCGCCCTCGCCGGCGCGGTCGCGATCGGCGTCGCTGGGTGCTTCGTCGTCTCGGCGACGCTGGTGCCCTTCGTCGTCGTCGGCGGCTTCATCGTCGTCGCCTACAACCTCGAGCTGTTCGGCGGCCGGTTCCACACCGACTTCTGGCTGGCCGCCTCGTGGGGCGCGTTTCCGGCCCTGACCTCCTGGTGGGTGAACACGCTCTCGTTTGAATCCACCGACGTAGCGGTGGCGGGGATCCTGGTCGCGATTGGCTGCTACGGGCTCGCCAGTGTCCAGCGCCGCCTGTCAACCCCGGTGCGGCAGCTGCGACGCAGGACCCTCTCGGTCAGCGGAGAGCAGCGGTTGGACGACGGCACCGTCTTGCCGCTCTCGGTCGAGGGAATCGCCGCCCCGCTCGATGGATCGCTGCGGACGCTCTCCTGGGCGGTCGTCGCGCTGTCGATCGGCCTGGTCGTACTCAGGCTCTGAGGAAGGGCGCGGGTCGGCACGTTCTCAGCGGCTCGCCGACGCCTCGAGGGCGGTGGTCAGCGTGGCGGCGTCAAAGGACCCCGCGTGCATCCGCCCGCAGGAGGGTCGTCCGCCCCCTGGGCTCAGGTTGTGACTGGCTCCACCTCGAAGTGGGTGATCCGCCGGAAGTCGCGGAGCCGCTCCTCGATCTCCTCGGTGGTCAGCGAACGGACCCGCTCGGTGCCGAAGTCCTCGACGTTGAACGAGGCGAGCACCGAGCCGTAGGCCATCGCCTGGCGGAGGGCGGTGGCGTCATTTGGATCGGTGCCGTCGGCGCGGCGCCCGTCGAGGTAGCCGAGGAAGCCTCCGGCGAAGCTGTCGCCGGCACCGGTTGGATCGCGGACGTCCTCGAGCAGGTAGCCAGGGATCGCGAAGAATCCTTCTTCGCTGAACAGCGCGGCGCCGTACTCGCCCCGCTTCGCCACCACCACGCTCGGGCCCATCGCCATCACCTCCCGGGCGGCACGGGCGAGGTTCGGCTCCCCGGTCAGCATCCGGATCTCCGCGTCGTTGAGGAGCACGCAGTTGACCTCGGCGATCGCCGCCACCAGCGAGTCGCGCTCGGTCTCGATCCAGAGGTTCATCGAGTCAAGCGCCGCGAACCGGGCGGCGGACTCGTTGCGCACCCGCCGCTGGAGCTCCGGCTGGATGTTGCCGAGGAAGAGCATCTCGGCGTCGCGTGAGGCGGCGGAGAGCTTCGGGTCGAAGTCGGCGAAGACGTTGAGCTGGGTCTCGTCGGTGTGGGCGAGGTTCATGTCGTACTCGTAGTGACCGCGCCAGAAGAAGGTCTTGCCGCCCTCGACCCGCTCGATGTCATCGGTGTTCACCCCTCGCCCCTCGAGCACCCCTAGCTCGTCGGGGCCGAAGTCCTCCCCGACCGGCCCGACCACCCGGACCTCGGTGAAGAAGCTCGCGGCCAGGGAGAAATGGACGGCGGAGCCGCCGAGCATGCGGTCGCGCTCCCCGAAGGGGGTGCGCACCGAGTCAAACGCGATTGAGCCGACGACAGTGAGTGACATTGGCGTGCCGAATATCCTTGGCCGGGTGAAGGCTATTCAGATCGAGGAATTCGGCGGGCCAGAGGTGATGAAGCACGTCGAAATACCTGACCCGGAGCCGAGCGACGGCGAGGTCGTGGTCGACGTGGCCCGCGCCGGGATCAACTTCGGCGATACCCACATCACTCACAACGAGTACCTGGCCAAGCAGGACCTGCCGCTGGTGCCGGGTGGCGAGATCGCCGGCACCGACCCGGATGGGCGCCGGGTCGCGGCGATGCTGGCAAACGGCGGCTACGCCCAGAAGGTGGCCGTGCCTGAGGCTTGGCTGGTCCCGCTTCCCGACGAGGTCAGCGACGAGCAGGCGGCCGCGGTATTGGTTCAGGGGGTAACCGCCCACGCGCTGCTTCACTACTGCGCCCACGTCGAAGAAGGGGAAACCGTCGTTGTCGAGGCCGCCGCCGGCGGCACCGGCAGCCTCGCCGTCCAGCTCGCGAAGCGCGCCGGCGCCAAGGTGATCGCCCTCGCCTCGAGCGAGGAGAAGCGGGAGCTGTGCGGGCGCCTCGGCGCCGACGCGACCGCGGACTCGCTCGCCGACGACCTCAAGGAGGCGATCCTGGAGGCGAACGGCGGGGAGCGGGTGGACGTCGTCCTCCACATGAGCGGCGCCGGCTTCGAGCCCGAGCTCCGCTCCCTCGGCATGCTCGGGCGAATCGTCGTCTTCGGCAATGCCGCCCGGCACCCGAATGAGGTGGAGACCAACTATCTCCTCCAGACCTCGAAGTCGGTGATCGGCTTCTGGCTGGTGCCGCTGATCGCCCGCCGGCAGGACCTGGTCCGCTCGATGACCGCCGAGCTGTTCGAGGCGGTCGCCAACGGGGAGCTCGAGGTGGTGATCGGCGACGTCTATCCGCTGAGCGAGGCGGCGCGCGCGCACAGGGAGATGAGGGAGCGGCGCACCAGCGGCAAGCTGCTCCTCGACCCATCGGCGTGAGCGAAGAGACAAAGGTCACGGGCTTCGGCGAGCTCGGCCTGTCCGATTCAATCCTTCGGACGCTTGACGAGCTCGGCTACGAGGAGCCGACGCCGATCCAGGCGCAGGCGATCCCCGAGCTGCTCGCCGGCCACGACGTGATCGGCCAGGCCCAGACCGGAAGCGGCAAGACCGCGGCCTTCGGGCTGCCGATGCTCGAGTACCTCGACGCCGGCAACGACGAGACCCAGGCGTTCGTGCTCACCCCGACCCGGGAGCTCTGCATCCAGGTGACCCAGGCGATGCGCGCCTACGCCGAGCACCTCGACGGCGTCGAGATCGTCGCCGTCTTCGGCGGCGCCCCGATCCGCGAACAGCAGGCCCGGCTCCGTCACCCCGCCCAGGTGGTGGTCGCCACGGTCGGCCGGATGATGGACCTGATCTCACGCCAGTCGCTGGTGCTGACCGCGGCCCGCTACGTGGTTCTCGACGAGGCCGACGAGATGCTCGACCTGGGGTTCATCGAGGACGTCGAGAAGATCCTCCGGCTCTGCCCCAGCGGCAGGCAGACGGCGCTGTTCTCGGCGACGATTCCGGCACCGGTCGCCCGCCTTGCCGAGCAGTACATGTACGACCCGGTGACGATCCGGGTGACCCCCCGAAAGCTCACCGTGGATTCGGTCGAGCAGGCCTATGTGATGGTCGAGCCGCGGAACAAGCTCGAGCGCCTGGTCGAGGTGCTGAAGGCGGAGGAGCCCGAGCAGGCGATCATCTTCTGCCGCACCAAGATCGGCGCGGCGAGGCTCGGCGACCAGCTCGCTGACCGCGGCCTCCGCGTTCGGGCGCTGCACGGCGATCTCACCCAGGGGCAGCGCGACGGGGTGATGATCGCCTTCAAGGAGCACAAGATCCCGCTCCTGGTGGCGACCGACATCGCCGCCCGCGGCCTCGACATCGAGCACGTCACCCACGTGATCAACTACGACATGCCCAACAACCCCGAGATCTACGTACACCGAATCGGCCGCACCGGCAGGGTGGGCCGCACCGGGCGGGCGATCACCTTCGCGACGCAGAAGCAGGCCGGGGACCTGAAGACGATCGAGCGCGTGGTCAAGGCCCCGATCGGCGAGTGGGAGCCGCCCGAGGAGCGCCTCGAGCACGCGCCGCGCGCCGCGCCACCGCGAGGAGCCGGTCGAGGCCACCGACGGGGTCGTGAAGCTGTTCGTCAACCGCGGCCACAGCGGGGGCATCGAGGAGGAGGACCTGCGCTGGGCCCTGGTCGAGGGGGCGGTGATCCCCGAGCAGTCGATCCGCTCGATCCGGGTGCTCGACCGCTTCTCCTTCGTCGAGCTGGGCGCGGAGGAGGCGGGGAGGGCCGTCTCCTACCTCGACGGCACCAAGCTGAAGGGGAAGCAGATCAGGATGGAAGTGGCCCGGTCGTGAGACGGGTTCGCCACCAGGTCGCGGCCGCCGGCAGCCGCTAGCGCCTCGCCAGCTTCTCGATCCGGCCGATCAGCGTGTCCCATTCGAACGGCTTCGGCACACAGTCGTCGGCGCCGAGCGCCTTCATCCGCTCGGGCTCCTGGGCGTCCAGGTGCGCGGAGATGATCAGAATCGGGATCTTCGAGCCGGAGCGGCGCAGCGTCTGCAGTGCCTCGATCCCGGACATGTTGGGCATCATCGCGTCGAGCAGGATCAGGTCGGGCTCGCGGTCCTCGCCCGCCTCCTTGACCGCATCGAGCGCCTCCTGGCCGTCGGTGGCCGTGGTCACCTCGTAGCCGGCCATCTCCAGGCGGCGCTGCAGCATCAGCAGCACCGTCTCGGAGTCATCGGCAACCAGGAGGCGGGTCACCGGCTGGCCTTCGCCCTTGGCTTGGCCTCTGCCTTCATCGGTTCTCCCCCTGGGGTGGGCCGCCCATGGTTGGCGACCGGCAGCACGAAGCGGAAGGTGGCGCCCTTGCCGGGTATCGAGGTAGCCGAAATCGCGCCTCCGTGAAGCTCGATCAACGACTTTGCAATCGCCAGGCCCAGGCCGGTGCCACCCACGGCCTGGGTCTCGCCACTTTGAGCTCTCCAGAAGCGATCGAACACGTGGTCGAGCTCCTCCTGGCCGAGGCCGGGACCGTTGTCCGAGACCGCAAACTCGACCTCCTCACCGACTTTGCTCGCGGTCAGCCGCACCTTCGCCCCCTCCGGGGCGTACTTGTAGGCGTTGGTCAGCAGGTTGGCGAGCACCTGGGCGATTCGATCGCGATCGGCCTCCACCTCAGGCAGGTCCTTCTCGATGCTCACCGTGAGCCGCTGCTTCTTCTCCTCGAAGTTCGGTCGCATCTGGCGCCCGACCCGCTGGGTGAGGGTGCGCACCGGAGTCGGCTCGGGGTCGATCCGCAGCTTGCCGGCGTCGCTGCGGGCAAGGTCGAGAAGGTCGTTGATCATCGTCTGGAGCTGACCGGCGCTGTCGGCGATCACCTCGGCGGCCTCCAGCTGGCGCGAGTTGAGCGAGCGGGGCTGGGCGGTCAGCATCTCCGAGAAGCCCTTGACCACGGTCACCGGGGTGCGCAGCTCGTGCGAGACCGTGAGCACGAAGTCGTCCTTCATTCGCTCGACCCGGTCTCGCTCTCGGGCGTCTCGCTCCAGCGCGGTCGCCATCTCGTTGAAGGCCTTGCCGAGGGTGGCGATCTCCACCGGCCCCCCGGCCTCGACCCTGGTCTCGAGGTCGCCGGCGGCGAGGCGTCGGGCCCCCTCGACCAGCCTTGCCAGCGGCGCTCGCATCGAGTTGATCAAACCCGAGAAGAGGATCAGGGCGGCGAGGAGGGCACCGGCGAGGCCGGCGGCGACCAGGATCGTCGTGTTTCGCGTTTCGCGGCGGGCGTCGGTGCGCGCTCCCTCGCGGGCGTCTCGCGTGGAGACGGCCAGTGCCTCGCCGCTGTCGGTGACCGCCGAGGTCAGCCGCCGCTCGACGTTCCCGCCCGGGTCCTTCCCCCGCAGCATTGGGTCAGCGACCGCCATGCGCCAGGACTCCTCGCTGGCCGAGAGGCGCTCGAGCCTCGAGGCGAGCACGGTGTCGGAGCCGGTCAGGTCGCCGGCCCGGCTCGCCGCGTCGGCGAAGCTCGCCGCAGCCTGGGTGAACTCGGTGGCGCTTGGCGTCTCTCCTCCCAACGGAGGTCGCACGGAGGCCTGCTCGAGGATGAACGAGGAGCGCAGTCGCTCCGTCTCGAGCTCCAGCTGGAAGAAGCGGCTGGTGTCATCCTCGTAGTTGACCCGGATCTGGAACAGTCGGCCAACGCCCAGGAGCGACACCGCGAGAAGCAGCGCAAACAGCACCACGAAGCCGATCCTGAGTCGTGAAGTTAGTGAGGGGTTGAATCTCATCGCCACGCACGCCGCCGTTTGCCGATCGGACGCCTCCTTCCTACACTACTGGCGAAGGAATCTATGCGTAAAGGAATGCTTGCGCAGTGGCGCCGAGGCATTTTGGCGCGGGGATTGGCGGGGGCCGGTCTACTGGCGGTGCCGGTGGTCGTCGCGGGCGCGATCGGCTTCGGCAACAGCTTTTCCGGGATCACGGGCGGGTTGTCGGCGGTCGCCAACGGCCCCGGGTCCACCTCGACCTCGACCGCGACCACCGCGGCGCCACGTCGCCTCGATGACGCCGTGGTCGCCCTCGCCGACCCGGCCCCGGCGGGCGGCGCCGGCGGCGGTAATACCGGCGGCGGCGTAGCCGACGGCGAGATCGGCACCACCAACACCGGTGGCGGCGGAAGCGGCGGCGGTGGCAGCTCCACCCAGCCGGGTAGCGCCGGCGGCGGAGCGCCCGACGCTCCTCCCGCCCGGCGGTGGCGGCGGCGGCTCCGGCGACGTCGTCGGCGACGTTCTCAACGGTGTCAACGACACCGTCAACGGGCTCCTCGGCGGCGGCGGCACTCCGTAACTAACCGCCCAGGCTAGCCCCGCCAGATAGCTTCTGGCCCTTGCTCGGCCTGGCGATCAGCCTCGCCTCTGCCTGCTCGTGGGGCATCTCGGATTTCCTCGGGGGCCTCCAGAGCCGCCGGATCGCCGTGCTCGCGGTTCTCGCGATCTCCCAGCCCTTCGGGTTGCTGCTGGCGCTGGTGGCTGTCCCGGCGCTGGGCGCCGACTCGATCCCGGCCGGAGACCTGGCGATCGCCTTCCTCGCCGGCGCCGCTTCTCTCGGCGGACTCGGCGCCTTCTACGCGGCGATGGCGATGGGAACGATCAGCGTCGTTGCCCCGATCGCCGCCCTCGGAGTGGTGATTCCGGTCGCTGTCGGGCTGGCGCGGGGAGAGGAACCCACGGCGATCCAGATGGCCGGTCTGGTGGTCGCGATCGTCGGGGTGGTGGTGCTCAGCCGCGAGGAGGATCCGCGGCATCAGCCGGTGGCCCGCAGGTCGATCCTGCTGGCGATCGGCGCGGCGATCGGCTTCGGGCTCTTCTTCACCGGTCTTGACGTTGCCTCCACCGATCGTCCCGGCTGGGCGATCGTCTCGACCCGAGCCGGGGGCATCGTGGCGATGGCTGCAGCGGTGGTCGCGGTTCGACCCAGCTTCGCCGGAGTCGGAGGAGCGTTGCCGGCGCTGCTCGCGATCGGGTTCTTCGACATGCTCGCCAACACCCTGTTTGCGGTCGCCTCCACCAGGGGGCTGCTGCCGGTGGTCGCGGTCGGCGGCTCGATGTACCCGGCCTTCACCATCGCCCTCGCCCACTTCGTGCTCGGGGAACGCCTGACCCTCCTTCAGCGCCTCGGCGTCGTCGCCGCTCTCGCTGGGGTTGCTCTGATCGCGGGCGGGTCCTAGGCCGCTTTTTGACTGAGTGAGATCCCGGTGAGCTCGGCCAGACGCCTCCGAGTCTCCTCGGTGCTCCGGTGGCGGACCGCGGTCATCCCGACGGCCTCGGCACCCTCGCAGTTCTCCCGCAGGTCGTCGACGAACAGGCACGCCCTCGGCTCAACCCCGAGCCGCTCGGCCGCCAGCAGATAGATCTCCGGCTGCGGCTTGTGCAGGTGCGACTTCGGCGGAGAGCACCACGTCCTCGAAGAGGTCGGCGAGCAGATCGCGATCGTAGTGCTCGACGCTCCACGAGTTCGAGATCAGCCCGGTGTGGATCCCCGCTCGGCGCAGGTCGCGGACGGCGGAGACCATCTCCTCATCGGGGCGCATCCCCGCGAACATGCTGTCGATCAGCCGGTCGTAGTTCTTCAGTCCGAGCTTCGCCCCGAAAGCGCTCTCGAACTCCTCCTCCGAGATCGATCCAATCTCCAGCCTGCGCAGGAGCGTCAGCGCCTCAGGGTCCTCACGGAAGAGCCGCTTGATCGCGTCGGGGTCGAGGCCCTCCTGACGGCAGAAGGCGGCGAAGCTGTCCCAGACCGGAGTGGTGAGGACTCCGCCGAAGTCGAAGAAGGCCGCCTCGAAGGGCCCCTCGCTCACGCGCTGCCTCGCCATATGCTCTCAACGACCATGGGTGAGGAGGCTAACGACGCGGCCACGACCACCGATGCTCCCGAGGGGATCGATCGCGCGGGCGTTGAGGGCTGGTTCGCCGCCAACGCCGGAGAGGTCGAGTTACCGCTCGACTTCGAGCGAGTCTCGGGTGGCCGCTCCAATCTGACCTTCGCCGTCACCGACCGGAGCGGTCGGGCCTGGGCGCTCCGCCGGCCGCCGCTCGGCGAGCGACTCGGCTCTGCCCACGACATGGGGCGCGAGTACAAGGCGATCGCCGCGCTCCAGGACACTCCGGTGCCGGTGCCACCCGTGGTCGGGCTGTGCGAGGACGAGGCGGTCAACGGCTCCCCCTTCTACGTGATGGAGTTCGTCGAGGGCCCGGTCCTGCGCTCGCCGAAGCAAGCCGAGATCTTCGAGGCCGAGCAGCGGCGGGCGATCGGGGAGCGGGTCGTCGACACCCTGGTCGCGATCCACGAGGTCGATCCGGATTCGGTCGGGCTCGGGGAGCTCGGCCGCAAGGAGGCCTACGTCGAGCGCCAGCTGAAGCGCTGGCAGGGGCAATGGGAGAAGTCGAAGACCCGCGAGCTGGAGCTCGTCGACGACGTCCACGAGCGACTCAGCGCCCGCGTCCCCGAGCAGGGCCCGGCGACGATCGTCCACGGCGACTATCGCCTCGACAACATGATCCTCTCGCCCACGGGCGAGGTGGCGGCCGTCGTCGACTGGGAGCTCTGCACGCTCGGCGATCCGCTTGCCGACGTCGGCCTGCTGCTCGTCTACTGGTCGGAGGCGGGCGACGACTTCATGCCCCTGTTCGCCCCCGCGACCATCCTCCCGGGCTTTCCGACCCGCGACGAGGTGAAGCGCCGCTACGCGGAGCGCTCCGGGCGCGACCTCAGCCAGATCGACTTCTTCGTCGCCCTCGGCTACTGGAAGCTGGCGATCATCCTCGAGGGCGTCTACGCCCGCTACGCCTCCGGGCAGTACGGGAAAACCGACGAGGGCTTCCAGGAGTTCGCGAAGATCGTCGAGCGTTTATCCGAGGCGGCCGACGAGGCGGAACGCAGGCTGGGATAGCCAGATCGGACTAGGCCGAAGTCGGCCAGCCGTCATATGTTGGGCCGACGAGGCCGAGCACCGCCTCGGCTGAAGGCTGCGACTAGGTAGAGGCCTTGGCGGGCTCGGCCGTGGGCTTGCCGTCGCCGGCCGCCGCGTCGCTCCCGCTGCCTGCCTTCCCCTCCGCCTCGAGGCGCTTCGCCGCCCGGTTGAGCTCGCGCCGGGCGATCACCATCTTGTGGACCTCGTCGGGGCCGTCGGCGACGCGGAGCATGCGCAGGAACCGCCACATCCCCGCGAGCGGGGTGTCGTCCGACATCCCGAGGGCGCCGTGGACCTGGATCGCCCGGTCCAGCACATTCATGACGACGTTCGCCGCCACCACCTTGATCATCGAGATCGCCTGGCGAGCGCGGCGCTTGCCCTCGGTGTCCATCTGCCAGGCGGCGTAGAGGGTGAGCAGCCGGGCTTGGTCCACCTCCATCCGCGAGGTGGCGATGAACTCCTGGACGAACTGCTTATCGGCGAGCGGCTCGCCGAAGGCCTCCCGCGAGTTGGCGCGCTCGCACATCATCTCGATCGCCCGCTCGGCGGTGCCGATCGCGCGCATGCAGTGGTGGATCCGGCCGGGACCGAGCCTGTCCTGGGCGATGACGAAGCCCGCGCCTCGCTCGCCGAGCAGATTCGATTCGGGGACCCGGCAATCGGTGTAGCGGACCTCGCAGTGCCCGGGACCCTTGTCGTGACCCATCACCGGCACCGGGCGGACCAGCTCGAAGCCGGGATTGTCGAGTGGGACGATGATCATGCTCGCACGGGTGTAGGGGGCCGCCTCGGGATCGGTGACCACCATCGCGATCGCGAAGTCCGCCCCGACCGCGCCGGACGTGAACCACTTGTGCCCGTTGATCACCCACTCGTCGCCGTCGAGCTCGGCCCGCGTCCGCAGAGTGGTCGGGTCCGAGCCCGAGACCTCGGGCTCGGTCATCGAGAAGCAGCTCCGCGTCTCCCCGTCCAGCAGCGGCTGGAGGAAGCGGGCCTTCTGCTCCGTGGAGCCGTGGTCGACGAGGATCTCCATGTTTCCCGTGTCGGGAGCCGAGCAGTTGAAGGCCATCGGCGCGACGATCGGGCTCCGTCCCATCTGCTCGCAGAGGATCCCGTACTCCCAGTTGCTGAGCCCGGCGCCGTACTCGTTGTCGGGAAGGAAGAGGTTCCAGAGGCCCTGCTCGCGGGCGCGGGCGCGGATCTCGACCAGGATCTCGGGATAGGCGACCCCAGGCTTGACCTCGTCGTCGATCGCCTGGATCGCCTCTGCCTCGACCGGGAAGACGTGCTCGGCCATGAAGGCCTCGATCCGCTCCCTCAGCGACTCAACCTCGGGCGAGGGGTTGAAGTCCATGCCTGAAAACTACCGCTGCCGCGCCGAATGCGAATCGGCGCCGGGTTCAATCAAAGTGCCCTCGCCGCCGGTAGCGTCCGAAGAGCTCGCCGTCGTTGTCAAGCAGCCAGACGAGCTCGAGCTCCTCGACCTCGGGCAGGGCCCCCTCGAGGATCCGGGGAGCCTCGCCGCCGGCGATCTTCGGGGCGACCGTGAGGAAGAGCTCATCGGCGAGGTCTCCTTCCCGCAGCCGCCCGTGCAGGGTCGGCCCGCCCTCGCAGAGGACCGAGCGAATCCCGCGCTCCTCGCGAAGCCAGCGGAGCGCCCGGTCGAGCTCCACCCCGTCGGGATGCCTGACCACTGTCACCGGGGTCGCCGTCCCCGGCGGCTCCTCCTCGGAGGCGGTGAAGATCACCACCCGGCCGCCGCCGTCGGTGAACAGGGGGGCGTCCCAGGGGAGCTCGAGCCGGTTGGAGACGATCACAGCGAGCGGATCGTGGGCGAGCAGGGTGCGCTCGCGGTAGGCGCGCAACTCCGGGTCGGAGACGATCCGCCCGTAGCGCTCGGCGCGCATCGTCCCGGCGCCGATCATCACCGCGTCGAAGCGGGTGCGCAGCCGCTGCAGCATCTCGGTGTCCACCTCACTCCCGATTGGGCCTGATCGGCCATCGATTGCCGCCCGGCCGTCGAGGGTGGTGGCGAAGTTGAGAGCCAGGTACGGCCGGTCGTCGGGGGCGAGCGGCTTGTAGTCGAGCGTCGCCAGCTGCTCGGCGACGGAGGTCTCAGCTGGGTCGGGAAGCAGCCGCCGGACCGTGTGGGTCTTGCCCGGGATCGGGGCGGGGCTCACCCGCCGCCCTCGATCTCGCCGAGGTGCTCGACATTGGCGCGGTCATCGTCCTCGGGACTGGCGCTGCCGGCGAACCAGGCGTCGAGGATCTCGGCCAGCTCCGCCTCCGAGGTCGCCCGGAGGCTGAGGGCGAGGGCGTTGGCGTCGTTCCAGCGCCGGGCGCCCTCGGCGGTCTGGGCGTCGAGGCAAAGGGCGGCGCGGACGCCCGCGACCTTGTTGGCGGCGATCGAGGCTCCCGTCCCGGTCCAGCAGCAGACGATCGCCTGCTCGGCGCGCCCCTCCGCGACGTCCCTGGCGGCCGCCTCGCTCGCCCAGGCCCAGTCGTCGCGCTCTTCGTCGCTGAGGGCGCCGTGCGGGACCGGCTCGTGGCCGCGCCTTCGCAGCTCCTCGAGCACGGCCTCGGCGATCCCCACCCGCTCGTCGGCGGCTACGGCAATTCTCATGCCGCCAGGGTAGATGCGAGGGCGTTAGGAGTAGTTCTTCCAGCCTGCGAACTCACGGCCGGTGAACTGCTCAAGGGCGCCGACGTCGTCGGCGAAGAGGGCCAGCAGGCGGTCGCGGATCGAATCGGGCAGCTCGGGCTTCGGCGCCGGCGGCGCTTCGGGGTCGTGGACGACCTTCTCGACCATCCAGCGCATCCGTTCGGGGAGCCGGTCGAAATTGCGGTCGAAGGAGCGGAAGCCGGGCAGCTTGATCAGCTTCTCCATGAACTGGTAGCGCTCGGATTCCTTGGCGCTCGACTTCTCCCACTCGCGGGCGAACTGCTCGGAGGTGAAGCCCTCGTCGACCTCGGCGAACCGGAAGGCCTTGCGCATCGTTCCCTCGCGGTCGGACTGGAGCTCCTCCTGGGCGATCACCTCGATCTGGGAGCGGTCGAAGTGCTGAATGTAGGGCTGCAGCTGCTGCCAGTACATCGAGCGGGTGACGTAGGCCTGGTCCGGTCGGGCGAGCGCCTCCTCCATCGGCCGCGTCTCGTAGCCCGCTCCGGTCGCGTGGCACCAGTGAGAGAGGATTCGCGAAATCGGGTCGCGGACCATGTAGATCAGCCTGGCGTCGGGAACGTGCCGGCGAATCCGCTCGGCGACCCCCTGGAAGCGCGGCATGTTCGTGTAGTGGGGGGAGGACTCGCCGCGCACCGAGAAGCGCCCGTCGAAGCGGCCGCGGTACCAGTCGAGGCCGAGGTCCCAGTTGAGCTCCTCGACGAAGAAGTTGAGCTCCTTCGGCTTCGACATCTGGATCTCGGGGTGAAGCCCCAGGTAGTGGTGGATGCTCGTCGTCCCGCACTTGAGCCCGCCGATGATGATCAGGTTGGGCATCGCGGCGTGCTTTCGCCGCCGCCGCGGCACGCTTCCTCCCCGCTTGCGGTCGGCGGCGTAGCGCTCGCGCGCGCGCGTACACATCGCCTCGTCGGAGGGGTCGTGCTTCGGCGCGGGCATGGCGGTGGAGATGCCCTCGGTCACTGCCATGAGCGACGACAGTCTGCCAAGCTCCGGCCGTGGGCGTCTTTCGGACTCCCGAGGAGCGCTTCGACGGCCTGCCGGGCTACGAGTTCGAGCCTCACTACGGCGAGCTCGACGGGCTGCGGCTGCATTACCTCGACGAGGGAGGCGGGAACGGCGCAGGTCCGGTGGTCTGCTTCCACGGCGAGCCGACCTGGGCCTACCTCTACCGGAAGATGCTGCCGCCGCTGGTCGCCGCCGGTCACCGGGTGATCTGTCCCGACTACGCGGGCTTCGGGCGTTCGGACAAGCCCACCGAGCGCGACTGGTACAGCTACGACCGTCACAGCGAGCTGGTCTCCGGACTGCTTGCCGGGCTCGACTTGAGCGATGCGGTGGTGGTGGTCCAGGACTGGGGCGGGCCGATCGGGCTGCGCTGGGCAGTCGAGAACGCAGAGCGGGTGCGCGCCCTGGTGATCCTCAACACCGGCCTCTTCACCGGGCGGGTCTCGAAGGGTTTTCTCGCCTGGCGCGACTTCGCCGAGCGCAACCCGGACCTCCCGGTCGGTTTCGTGATCCAGGGCGCCACCGCCGGCGAGATCCCGGACGAGGTGGTTGCGGCCTACGAGGCGCCCTTCCCCAGCCCCGAGTCGAAGGCGGGGGCGGCGCAGTTCCCGCTCCTCGTTCCGACCGACAACGACCAGCCGGACGCGAAGACCATGCGCGAGATCGCCGACGAGCTCAGCCGCTGGGAGAAGCCGGCCCTGGTCGCCTTCTCCGACCAGGACCCGGTCTTCCCCTTTCCGAAGGGGGGCGAGCGCTTCGTCGAGTTGATTCCAACGGTTGAGGAGCAGGTGAGGATCGAGGGCGCCGCTCACTTCCTGCAGGAGGACCGCGGCGAGCTGATCGCCGAGCACGTGCTTCGCTTTCTCGCTTGAGGCTCCCGGCCGGAAGCGAGGCGGCGCTCGCCGCCCTTCCCTGGCGCGGCCCGCCGGAGGAGCGCCCAGCGCTGCCGGTGCCGCCCCAGCGGATGCCGCTGCGCCTGGCCGGCCGCTTCCGCAAGCGCTGGCGGTGGGTCGGGGCGTTCGGTGAGCGGCTGATCGTCTTCGGGGCGATCGTCGAGATCGGTCCGGCGCCGATGACCTTCTGGGGCATCTGGGACCGCGAGCGTAGGCGCCTCCGCGAGCGCACCCGCCGGATGCTGCCCGGGGTGCGGCTGGAGGTGGGGATGCCGGGACGCTCGATGCACATCCGCTCCGGCCAGGTCGAGGTCGACCTCGAGCTCGGCGAAGGGAAGCCGATCGAGTGCATGTGCCCAAACGGCGAGGGCGGCTACACCTGGACACGGAAGCTCGCGGCGGTTCCGGTGGCAGGCGAGGTGAGGATGGGCGGCCGCAGGGAGCAGCTGGAGGCGCTCGGTGTCGAGGACGACTCGGCCGGATATCACCGCCGACACACCGTCTGGAAGTGGTCGGCGGGGGTCGGTCATCTATCTGACGGGCGGGCAGTCGGCTGGAACCTGGTCGACGGGATCAACGACCCGCCGCAGGCCAGCGAGCGAGCGATCTGGGTCGATGGGGAGCCGCGCGAGCCGGGGCCGGTGACCTTCGACGGGCTCGAGGGGGTCGCATTCGGCGAGGGCTCGCGACTTCGATTCTCGGCCGAGACCGAGCGCGTCCACCACGCGAGCATTCCGCTGCTCGGGCGCTCCGACTACCGGGCCCCCTTCGGCAGCTTCGGCGGCAACTTCCCCGGCCTCCAGCTGGCCTCTGGACTCGGTGTGATCGAGAGCCACGATGTCCTCTGGTGAGCGCCCACGGATGAAGCGAAAGCAGACCCCGCTGCGGGGGATGAGCTGGGAGGAGTGGAAGGCGGTTGCCCGCGGCGTCTACTCGCGATTCAGCGAGATCGAGATCACGGATCGGGCGGCCACCCTCACCTACTACGGATTCCTCTCCCTGTTCCCGGCGCTGATCGTCGCGGTCGCCCTGCTCGCCATCTTCGGCAACTACCCGGCCACCTACGAGAGCATCATCGACACCCTCCGGGAGGCGGCGCCGGGCCCGGCGGTGGACACGATCGACAGTGCCCTGCGCAACGTCCTCCAGAACAGCGGCAGCGCCAGCCAGTTACTTGGCATCGGCCTGATCGTCGCTCTGGTCTCAGCGAGCGGGGCAACCGGCGCGGCGATCCGTTCGCTGCAAGTGATCAACGAGCAGGAAGGCCGGGGAATCGTCGGCAGTCGGGTCGCTCAGCTGCTGCTCACCCTGACGCTGATGGCGCTGCTGCTGCTTGCCTTCATCGCCCTACTGGTGGCCGGGCCGCTGTTCAGCTCGATCGCCGACGCCGCCGGGCTCGAGGCGAGCTCGCGATCGCTGGTCTCCGCGCTGCGCTATCCGGTGGGGATGGCGGCGCTGCTGGCGGCGCTGCTGCTGCTCTACTGGCGGGGGCCGGCGGGCCCGAGGCGGCGCCCGCTCGAGCACCTGCCCGGGGCCCTTCTCGCCGCCGCGCTCGGATTGATCGCCTCGGTCGGCTTCTCGGTCTACGTCTCACACTTCAGCTCCTACGACGCGACCTACGGCGCCCTCGGGGCGATCATCGTCCTCCTGATCTGGCTTTATCTGGGGAACCTCGCCCTCCTGATCGGAGCCCTCGTCAACCGAGAGCTCCGGCGGGTCCGAGAGAAGAATTGACTGCGCCTCTCCTCGCCTTCGACCCAGGCAGCAGCCTCGACCGCTTCTTCCGCGGGGCCGACGCCTTCTTCGACCGCCTTGGCGACCTCGGCTGGGTCTCGATGTCGATCGCCCTCGCTTTCTACCTGGCGCACCTGCTCGCCCGCACCCGCGCCTGGCAGAACGTTCTCCGCGCCGCCTATCCGCGGCGGGAGGTGGGCTACTGGAGGATCACGGGTGCCTATCTCGTCGGCGCCGGCCTCAACAGCTTCATCCCCGCGCGGGTCGGCGACGCGGTCAAGATCTTCCTCGCCAAGCGCTCGATTCGGGGGTCCTCCTATCCCGCAATCACATCGTCCTTCTTCGTCCAGTCGGTCTTCGACACCAGCGCGGGAATTCTGGTCTTCCTCTACGCGATCACCCAGGGCCTGCTGCCCCAGCCGCCCGAGCTGCCCAACCTGCCCGCCTTCGAGATCTCCTTCTGGGCGCAGCACCCGCGGTTCCTTCTCTTCCTGCTCACCGTGCTCGGGATCGGCATCGTGCTCACCTTCGCGATCCTGGCGCGCCGGGCGGAGGAGTTCTGGAACCGGATCAAACAGGGGGTCGTGGTCCTCACCGACTGGCCCCGGTACCTGCGCGAGGTCGCCCTCTGGCAGGGGGTCGGCTGGGTCGCGCGCTTCTTCTCCTTCTGGTTCTTCCTCGAGGCGTTTCACATCGGTGGCTCCTTCTCGAACGTGATGCTGGTGATGAGCGTCCAGGCGATCTCCACTCTGCTCCCCCTCACCCCGGGCGGCGCCGGCGCCCAGCAGGCGCTCCTCGTCGCGACCCTGCGGGGTCCCGGCCCGATCGCTGTGCTCACCTACTCGGTCGGACAGCAGATCGCGGTCGCCGCATGGGCGGCCGTCCTCGGCTTCCTCGCCCTGCTCCTGATCTTTCGGACCACCGACTGGCGCAACCTGATCCGCCGTGCGGGCGCCGAGGCGGAGATGCAAGCGCGCTCCGAAGATGCGAGGGCGCGACGAGAGGAGCGACCCGTTGGATAAGGGAGAGCGACGCTTGATGCGGGTGGGAGGAGCACAGGCGGAGAAGGCTCAGCCCGGATAGACGATGGGAATCAGCCATCGCCAGGGCGGCCGCGAGCCGCTGGAGCCAGCCCATGAGTCGTCCGGAGCGAGCACTCCGTGGTGGGTTTTTGCGCTCGGAGCGGCCAACCTCGCCCTTTGGCGCTCTTTCTATCCGGTCAGTGTGCATACTGCTTCGCTTCGTCATGAGACGAACGTCGCCCCTGCTCGCCATCCTGCTGATTGCGCTGCTCGCCGCGCCGGCGAGCGCCCCTGCGGTCGTAGGCGGGGCGGGGCACAACAAGCCGACGAAAAATCTGGAGGCCGCGTTCAAGGTCGCGCTCTACCTGCGCTCGGTGAGCGCGGACGGCTGCTATCCGCCCCCACGCGAGCTGGCCAAGGCGATCCACAGGCTCAATCCGAAACTCAAGGTGCGCGTCGTACGGAGCCCGCGCTCGATCCACCGCCAGGGCATCGTCTACATCCTGCGGCGAGGCTCGAACTGCAACCAGGTCCGCATGGCCCTGCTGACCTCGAAGGGTCTCTACATCCTCGACTCCGCCTCGGGAAACATCAGGGTGCACGGAAAGCACGGGCCGCGAACGCACCCGGGTCAGAGCGGACCGGCTCGGCAGGTGAGGCTCGTTAGCAGGAGCTTCAGCTTGCAAGGTCCCGATGACACCCAGCGCCTTGACACGCTGTGCCCGCGCAGGTCCTTCCCGCTGGGCGGCGGGATGATCGCGTCGCCTGGACCCAGCGCCGGCGGGGAGGGTGCCTATCCACACTCCTATGAGCGCCTCGGAGCGCAGCGCGGCTGGCACATCAACGTCATCCTCTACGACCCCAATCGCAGCTCGACCACCCCTCGCTATGTCACTGTGCAGACCGTATGCGGCCGGTTCCTCAGGCCGTCCAACCCGACTCCCCACGCGACGATCTTCATCAGGTCGGGCGAGACCAAGTCCGCGACGGCCGTCTGCCCCAAGGGCCAGTTCCTGATCGCGGGGGGCTTCCAGCGCACGAATTTCGACAGCACCGGCGGCAACTACATCACCGAGTCCCGCGCGGACGGGCCTAGGGCCTGGCGGGTCACGGGCTCGGCCTTCGGCGGCAGCGGCGGCGGCGAGCTGACCGCGATCGCCTACTGCGTCAAGCACAGGGGACCGATCCTTACGGAGGTCTCAGCCTCCACCCCAGTCCCGTTCGGCGCAACGGCCGCGGCCACCACGCCGCCCTGCCCGCCCGGCCTCAGAATGACATCCACGGGTTTCAGCGCGGCGCCGAGCGCCCTCTATGCGGGCAGCTCGCTCAACCCGGACGGCACCACCTCGGCGACGGCGGTCGGCCATTTCGCCGCGGCGCCGAGCCTCACTGCGTACGGCTACTGCCTGCGGGCGAGGAGCTGAGGCCCCCCAGGCAGTGGTTCCGCCCTGGAAGGGTCTCGAGAGGGACCGCCCGTTCTGGCGTTCCCGGCCCCAGATGAGCGCAGAGTGCCCGCTTTGCATGGAAAGCGGAACTCCGACGCGAGATACTGCGTGGGCGATGTCGCAGGAGAACGTCGACTTCGTCCGCGATGGATACGCACGCTTCAACGCAGGCGAGAGAACGGCCGAGCTCTGGTTCTGGCATACGAATGCCGAGTACCAGGCGGCGCGCGAAGATCCGGACTCTGCTGTCCATCGCGGAATCGATGCGATCCGCAAGCAGTTCGCAAGTTGGGTCGAGGCGTACCCCGATCTCAAAATCGAGATCTTGGAGGCCGAGGGCAACGGAGACCAGGTGTTCCTGTGGGTCCGCTTCATCGGGCATGGAGCTGCGAGCGGCATCCCGCTCGAGATGGAGCTGGCGCACGTCTACACGCTCCGTGACGGAAAAGCCGCCCGGGTGGTCGAGTACACGGACCGAAAAGAGGCCCTCGAAGCCGCCGGGCTGCGGGAGTAGGTGATGTCGCAGGAGAACGTGGAGATGGCCCGCCGCGGGATCGCGGAGATCAACGAGATCTACAAGACCGGCGAGTTCTCCCGAAGCCTTCCCCGGATCCGGGAGGTCTGCGATCCCGACTTCGTCCTCCGGCCCAGCGGAATGTTCCCGGAGCAGGAGGAGATGCGCGGCCCAGAGGGGTTCCTCACGTTCATGCACGGCCAGGCCGAGGCCTTCGAGCGGATATGGATCGAGGCCGAGGAGTTCCTCGATGCCGGGGATCGAGTGGTCATCCCGATCCGGTTCGGCGGGCGGGCACTGCACACCGGCCTCGATGTCGAGTTCCAGGTGACCCACCTCTGCACCTACCGAGAGGGAAAGCTGCTCCGCGACGAGATCTACCCGACGAAGGCCGAAGCCCTCGAAGCCGCCGGGCTCCGGGAGTAGCGGCTCGGTATCGCTTTGGACGAAAAGCGCCGCTTCTCGTCCAAAGCGGCTATTCGGCCGCGCGCAGCTGCACCCCAGGTTCCGCTTCCACGCGAAACCGGAAGCGCGCGCCGACCTGAGGCGATCTCGCCAAACGGGCGTCCCGACAGCTGTCGAAGTCGAAGCCGCTCTTCGTCGACAGACCGCCTTTGACCTCACGAGTGGGCTTCGATGGCCTTCGCCGTATCCAGGAAATGCCGATAGGCAGTGGCCTCCCCCTCGGCACCGAACTCCCAGAGGTGGATCTCTTCGTCCCGTACCCGCTTCCCGGTGGCTTTGACCGTGAGTTCGTACTCAATCACCGCCGCGACAAGGCCGTCTCCCACGAGGAATGAATGCGGGTTGAACGAGTGCATCTCGAAGTCCTCCTCGATGTCCTGGAAGAACCCGGCCACTGCTTCCCGCCCACTGCGTGACCTCATGTACGGGACGTCGCGGTCCTGCGCGGTGTTTCCGGTTGGGTGATGCTCCCACCGGACGTCCTCCGCCAGCCGCTCGAGGATCGCGGGGATGTCCTCCGCGACCGATGCCTCGTAGATCGGCTGCACCGTCGCGACATTGCTCATGGATCTCCTCTCGCGTACGTGTCGACGTGTACTAGCGCCGGGCCGCATCGCCGCGTGGTTGGCCTCCTGCGAGCCGCGCCACTCTTTCAGTTGCAAGCTGCTCGCTGCCGGTCCGCGAACGAAGCAAAGGTGACGACTGCTTACCTCGCAGAAAGCGGTGGTGCTCGTTTCGGCGGCGGAGACTTTAGCGGCAGGCGATGAGCCGAAGCGGGCCGCCGCAGATGCCTGCAATGCGCGAGGAGCAGCTAGAGGGCCCGACATACGAGAGCACTCAATTCGGCGCAGGAACAGAGCGGGATACTTGGTGGGCCATGTCCCTGGAGAACGTCGAGATCGTGCGGTCGTTCTGGAACTCCTGGTTGAACGGCGACACCGCTCCGCTGTCGGTTTCAGGCGGCAAGGTCCTTTACAACCATCGCCGCGACCCCAACGAACTGTTCGCTCATGTTGATCCAGATGTCGAGGTGCACCCGCTCACCGGAGCGATGCTGGAAGGCGTCTCATATCGCGGCCACGAGGGGATGCCGCAGTGGTTCGAGGACGTGGCCGAGTATTGGGAATCGATGTGGGTCGAGGCCGACCAGTTCTTGGACGCAGAAGAGGCCGTGGTAGTGGTTGGTCGGGTACACGGCCGCGGAAAAAGCAGTGGAGTCGCGGTCGAAGCGCCGGCCGCTTGGGTTTTCGATCTGCGAGACGCTCGCCTGATCTACCTACGGCTCTATCTGGACCCCTCGCAGGCGCTTGAATCTGCCGGCCTGTCGGAGCAAGACGTTCGTGACTACTCCTGACGATACGGGGCCCGTCCGCGGCCCTTTGACGATTCGCTGGCGTTAGCCATCGGCCACTGCTGCATTGCGCGAGAAGCAGGAGTGCAAGATCAGACCACTGCTTTCCATGCAAAGCAGTAGTCCTGCGGCTCCGCGGAGCCAGTGGTCCCTTGCGCGATAAGGAGCAGCCCGTCCGCTGGTTGTCTCCCGGAGGGAGGTTCACCGCCCTGACGGCGCTGATCCACGCACGACGATCGGCTCAAACAAATGACGTTGGGGCACGGATTGTGAGTTGCCCTCGTAGCGGCCAACGCGAAAGCGCGAACACTGCAACCCTCGGAGCACGCCGACTGGGGCCAAACCCTGGCTCCTGCTCGCCGATCTCGAGAATCGCCAGCTTTTCTGCGAGCCGCGCATACCCGCGTGCCAGCGGCGAGAGTCTTGAGAGCACTGCCGCCTCGCTTGTGTCAACTACCTTGGGCGACCTAACTGTGAAGACACGCCCCGCACGGATCACTTGGCCGCCCCCAGTCCGCAGATTGCGAAGCCAATCCGACTCCTGGCCGTACACAACCGCGATGACCAGAGTCTGGTCACGCCTGAATCCCAGCACCGGCGTTCGGTACTGGCGGCTCAAGCGTCTACCGCGGTGGAGGATGACCGCCCACGGTGGCAGGAACCATGCGTACAGGCGACTCTAGCCACCGATCCCCGTGAGCGGCCCTGGCACCGAGACGGATCTGGTCACCGGGGCGTTCAGTTATTCAGGCTCGCGTATGGCCGAGCTCCTGATCGAGTCCGGGCGAGAGGTAAGAACCCTCACTCATCATCCGGATCGCGAGCATCCCCTCCGGGGAAGAGTCCAGGCCGCGCCTTATCGGTTCGATGACCCACTCGCGCTGGCGCGCAGTCTCGAAGGGATCACCACTCTCTACAACACGTATTGGGTCAGATTCGAGCGAGGCGGGACGACCTTCGCCAACGCTGTCGCTAGCTCCCGGGCGCTGTTTGAGGCAGCTCGACGCGCCGGAGTCGCCCGCATCGTTCACCTGAGCATTGCCAACCCCTCAATCGACTCGCCGCTGCCTTACTACCGCGGCAAAGCACTCGTCGAGCAAGCTCTGGCTGCTGGTGATGTCCCTTACGCGATCGTCAGGCCAACGTGGATCTTCGGCGGTGGGCGGGACGTCCTGGCCAACAACATCGCATGGATCCTGCGGCGGATGCCGGTCTTCGTCATGCCGGGCGATGGCCGCTACCTCGTGCAGCCGATCCACGTAGACGACCTCGCGCACATCTGTCTGCGAGCCGCGCGTGGTCCCAGCGATGTGGTTATGGACGCGGCCGGGCCTGACACGATGTCGTTCGACGAGCTCGTTCGAGCCGTCCGGCACGCTCTCGGCAGGCGTACGCCGATCTTGCACGCATCGCCTGCCGCCATGGCAGCCCTAGCGCGCGCGCTTGGCTTTGTCGTGCGCGATGTAGTCCTCACCGCTGACGAGATCCGCGGCCTTACCGCGGGGCTGCTGGTCTCGCATCAGCCCGCGCTCGGACAGATCTCTTTCATCGACTGGGTGAACGAGAACAGGTCAACGCTCGGCCGTGCATACGCAAACGAGCTGAACCGTCACTTTCGGATGCGGAAGACGTCTCCTCATGCCTGAGGGGATCTCGCGCACCAGACGACCAAGGACGTATCGCTTCTCGCCGATGAGCCAGCACGCAGACGCACTCGCCTGGGCTGAGGCGCAGGTCGCGGCCGCGCGCGACGATCCCGCGGAGCGCCTTGCATTGATCACGCGGACCTACCACGGGCCGACGGGCCGCGCACCGCGACACCTGCCGTTCCGACGGGCGGCCTTGTCGTTCATGCGCTGGCAGACGCAACGCGGTCTGCTCAATCCGCTCGACGCGTCGCCTCCGGGCAGTGTGTGGTGGCGCGCAGTGAATGAGCGACTGCTGCGGGACGGATGCGAATCGGTCGCGCTCGCCGGCGGTCTGGCCGGGGAGCCGTCGTCGCAACCCGTGCGGCTCTGGCTGGAGTTCATCACCAGACCAACGGCACGCAACTGGTACCGAGCCCATAACGCGAGCATCGTGAGCGGCTACCTGGAGCACCGGGGACTCGCCGCGGCGGAGAGCCCGCCGGAGCGCTTTTTCATGAACGTCGCGCTCGTCCGTGTCTTCTATGCCCACGCGCTCGTTGCGGCGCCGCGCCTGGCGGTAGGGCGATTCGCGCCGCTCGGTCGCCTGCTCGGCGACCCGCGGCTCGGGATGGCCGGGGCCTTCCTCTCACTCCGCCGCGTGGTCCCAAACCGCTATCCGCTCGCCCGAGACGTCGAGAGCTACATCGCCGACGAGCAGCGTCTCGGTCGGCTGCTCGACTACGCGGTGATCGCGCCGCGCACGCAACGCATGTACGAGTGGTCCGCCGGGGAGCTCGGCGACCCCCGCCTGCTCGAGCTGGTTCGGGACGGCAACCCCATTTACGCCTGGCCCTTCGAGCAACGACACGTGTGGCGCTCACCGCGCATGCCACTGGTGGGGCGCGTTCTCGAACGCGCCACCAGGGCGCGGTGAGACTGGCGGGACTTAGGGTGCAAGGTCACGCCCCTTTGGGTACGACGATCGGCTCAAACAAATGACGCTGGGGCACGTCGCGGCAGTTGAAGACATAGCGAGCGCCATCGGGGTCGAGCTTGCGCCTCAGCCGGCTCGCGTGGGAGTCGAGCGTTCGCGTCCGCCCCATCAAGCGGCATTACCGCACACGCCGGGAGTGGAGCCGCCATCGGGTAGCCCGCGGCCGACAACTCCCTCGCGCAAAGTGGCGGCAGGCAGACCTAGCCTGACGGCACGGGGAAGGGAAACAGAGCGGATTCGGTCGGGGTCCACGTCGAAGTCGTGGCAGGGCGATGCCCGCGGACACCTGGACCTGAGGCAAGCCAGAGCCTGATCGTCAACTGGCCCGAGGGGGATCAGTAGGGAGTGAGGTCTGGCAGCCCCACCTTCCTACCGCGTGTCCAGTACTGGTATGCCAGATAAGGGTCTCGGTATGGCCTGTCACCGCCCGACCTCGTCGCCAGAATCGAGACGATGACCGCGATGGTCGCCCAGGAGGACTAAGCAATGGAGCAGCGCCAGCAGCGAGGACTCGCCGAGCTGGAGGCCCTACAGCTCGCCTATGAACTGTCTGCCCCTGAGCCGGATCGGCCGCGGCCCTCCTGTCCCTGATCACGATGCACTTCCCGTCCGTCGAGATCGGCGAGCAGGTCAGCTGGTGGAAGGAGATCGAGGGCGAGCTGTACCTGGTCCTCAACCTGGGCCGGACGACGTTCTCGCGCCACGGCGATGACCTGCATGTGGCCGAGCCGGTCGAGGGTGGGCGGGTCGTCTGTCGCGCGATCCGGCCCGACGGTTCCTATGACGACACCGAGGCGGACAACCCGTACTCGGCGGAGGTGGCGGGGCTCAACTAAGTCGGGTGCCGACCCGAGATACTGCGTGGGCGATGTCGGAGGAGAACGTCGAGGCCCTGAAACGGGTCTATGCGGGTTGGGCGCGGGGAGACTTCCGCGTGGAGGAGGCGCTGTTCGACCCGTACATGGTCGGTGTCTACCCCGATCCTGAGCCCACTCCGCAGTACGGACTCGAAGCAGTGCGGGAGTACATGCGCCAGACCCGGCCAACCTTTGACGACGTGCGGTTCGAGGCCACGCGATTTCGGGCGGCAAACGGAACCGTCGTCGTCGATGTCCGTCGGTTCGGCATCGGGAAGCAGAGTGGCGTCCCCCTGGAGGACAAGATCTTTCACGTCTACACCTTTCGCGGAGGGCGGATCATTCGGATCGACGTATTCGACCGCGAGGAACAAGCCCTCGAAGCCGCCGGGCGTGAGGAGTAGGCGATGTCGGAGGAGAACGTCGAGATGGTCCGCCGCGCATTCGAAACGTTCAACCGGGGTGGACCTGAGGCGGTCATCAGCGAGGGTTTGTGGTCGCCCGAGTTGGTTTGGGATTTTTCGCAGACCGGCATTCCCGGACTTGGCGTCTATCGCGGCTATGACGAGGTCAGATCCTTCTTCGCGGATGACTGGTTCCAGGCGTTCCCGTTTGAGGAGTGGGAGGTCGAGCTCGACGAGCTGATCGACAACGGGGATAAGGTGATCGCCATTGCGCGCCAGCGCGGTCGGGGCGCGACCAGCGGGGTTGGGGTAGAGCTCGAACAGGCACACATCTTCACGCTGCGCGACGGAAAGGTTGTGGGGGCCGAGAGCTATCTCGACCGGAAGAAGGCCCTCGAAGCCGCCGGGCTGCGGGAGTAGGACGCCGGCGGCGGGAGGACCAGCCGCCTACCGGCTCACTGTCGGCTCCTTAGCATGAGGGTCGTCCCCATCAGATCTGGCATAGGAGAGAACAATGGCTGAGAGGAAACCTGCAAAGAAGGGCACGCAGAAGTCCGCCAAGAGAACCACCGGCAAAGCGTCCAAGGGATTTACGGCCGAGGAACGAGCCGCGATGAGGGAGCGCGTCCGAGAGCTGAAGGCGGCCGAGCGCAAGGAGGACGGGGAGAAAGCCCTGCTGGCGAAGATCGCCGAGATGCCGAAACCGGATCGCGCCATGGCCAAGCGGGTCCATGCAATCGTCAAAGCCAACGCGCCGGCTCTCTCGCCGAAGACCTGGTACGGGATGCCCGCGTATGCCAACGAGGACGACAAGGTCGTCTGCTACTTCCAAGACGCGAACAAGTTCAAGGCGAGGTACGCGACGTTCGGCTTCAACGACGCCGCGAACGTCGACACAGGCAACATGTGGCCGACCTCCTTCGCGGTGAAGAAGTTGACCGCCGCCGAAGAGAAAAGGATCGGCACGCTCGTGAAGAAAGCGGTGAGCTGAGGACTGAAGCTCGTCAGCCGCGCCGGTTTTTAGGGCGACGCGGCTGACTCACCGTCCCGCCAGCCCGAGAGAGACGACATCGCCCCCGCTCAGGACTTGCCGTGCCGGGCTCGATGGCAACGCCGGCAGACCGCCTCGAGGAAGCGGGGATCGTCGGCTTCCGGCCCGTCCATGCAAAGCGCCGCTTCTCGTCCAAAGCGGCAGCTCCGACTGGCTCTCGCCGGCTCCTGCTTTCACGCGAAAGGAGGCGCTTGACACCGGGGGGAGGTGCCAACCATCCCCTTCCTAAGCTGGACCTTGAAACGGAATCGCGCAGCAGTCGATTGACAAAGGCGCGAACAGGGCACCGGCAGTCAACTATGGCGAGCAGAGGGTGAGGTTCATGGCAAAGACTTCCGACCAAGACAACACACTCCGCCCCTTCCACGTCGACATTCCGGATGAGGCCCTGGAGGACCTCCGTCGACGCATCGCGGCCACGCAGTGGCCCGAGAAGGAGACGGTCGCAGATCAATCGCAAGGCGTGCAGCTCGCGACGATTCAGAAACTCGCACGCTATTGGGGGACAGAGTACGACTGGCGCAAGTGCGAGGCGAACCTGAACGCCCTGCCGCAGTTCATAACCGAGATCGATGGGCTCGACATTCACTTCATTCACGTTCGTTCGCAACATGAAGACGCGCTGCCGCTCATCGTCAATCACGGATGGCCTGGCTCGATCATCGAGCAGCTGAAGATCATCGATCCACTGACCGATCCCACGGCACATGGCGCGAGCGCATCGGACGCCTTCCATGTGGTGATTCCGTCGATGCCCGGCTACGGGTTCTCGGGCAAGCCGTCGAGCACCGGCTGGGGCCCCGAGCGCGTGGGCCGAGCCTGGGCGGAACTGATGAAACGCCTCGGCTACAGCCGCTACGTCGCCCAAGGCGGCGACTGGGGTGCGTTCGTCGTCGACCAGATGGGCTTGCAGGCACCGGCGGGATTGCTCGCCATCCACACCAACATGCCTGCCACCGTTCCGGCCGACGTCGATAAGGCTTCCCTGGCCGGCGACCCGCCGCCGTCCGGCCTCTCGGCCGAGGAACGACGCGCCTATGAGCAGCTGATCAGAACGTACAAGCAGGTCGAATACGCCAGCATGATGGCGGCACGCCCACAGACCCTGTACGGCATCGCGGATTCACCCGTCGGCCTGGCCGCCTGGCTTCTCGACCACAACGATGCCGGCGGCCAGCCGGCCGCGGCGGTCGCCTCCGCTCTGGACCGGCCCACGAGCGCGACGGGCGAACTGACGCGTGACGAGATCCTCGACAACATCACGCTCTATTGGCTGACGAACACGGGGGTCTCTGCGTCTCGTCTCTATTGGGAATACAAGGGTGGCTTCTTCAACGCCAAGGGCGTCTCCATCCCCGCCGCCGTGACCGTCTTTCCCGGCGAGCAGTATCAAGCGCCGCGGAGCTGGACAGAGAAGGCGTACCACAACCTCATCCACTTCAACGAGGTCGACAAGGGCGGTCACTTCGCCGCCTGGGAGCAGCCACAGCTGTTCTCCCAGGAGGTCCGGGCCGCGTTTAGGTCGCTTCGCTAGAGGACCGCGTTCGAACGGTCTTCGGAAAGGAGATCCTCATGAGCTCACCCACACCAGCGTGCCGACCCCGGAAGCCCCGGCTCCGTCTCCGGCGCGCCGAACCTCCCTGCAGGGCTCACCGACACCTTCACCAGCCGGTACATCGACACCGGTGGGCTGCGCCAGCACGCGGTCATCGGAGGCGACGGACCGCCGCTGCTGCTGGTTCGCAAAACGCTCAGCAACCCAGCAGGGAGCCCGCCCATCAGGGCCAAGCTGAAGCTGATCGCACGAAGTAGCCGGAACGCGCCGCTTCCCATGCAAAGCGGCTATCTCGCATCGCAGCTCTAACCGAAGGGGCGACCGCTCGGTCGTGAGACGATCGACCAGCGCCAGGGAGGTTCCTCGCCCGGCGGGAACAGGTAGTGGTCCCGGCCCGGGAGCGTCTCCAGCGGGACCAACGCGGGGTCGTCCTCGAGGCGCAGCCTGATCGACTGTGCGGCCGCGATCTGCGCGGCGCCGGCGGTGCGGACGATCCGCTGCCAGCCAGCGCTCGGCCGGTAGAGCCAGTAGCTGACCCGGACGGGGCCGCCGGAGCGGCGAAGGTCCTCGACCGAGGTGAACTCGGTGACCCGCCGCCGCGAGGCGGTCAGCCCGGCCGTGGGCCCCGGCGCTGCACAGCTCGTCCGGCGGCAGCGGCGAAAGTCGACGGGCAGTAGGCCGGCGACGACGCTCGCCTCCGGAGCAAGGTGGCGGACCAGCTTGCCGAGCGGAAAGCCGTAGGCGAGCGCCAGCGGGTTCCGGGCGCAGGGGACCGGGTGGCGGGGCGCGCAGGCGATCCGCCGCGCGATCACCTCGCCGAGCTCCCGGGCCGAGCGGTGCGGCGGGGCGGAGGCGAGCGCCGCGAGCGCCGCGACCAGCGCCAGGGCGATCAGCGCCACCAGGGCGACGTGCTCGACGCTCGCTCCTCCGCGCTCGCTTCCCTTCGGCATCGCGCCAGCCTGCGAGGCTCGGGCGCACCGAAGGCGCGCAGTGCGTGCCGAGATCAGGTCGCGGCCGCAGGCGGGGGCCGCTCTATGATCGACGTATGGAAGGTCAAGGATTCGGAGGCCTGTTCGGCGACCCCGAGGAGATGCGCCGCCGGATGGAGGAGCTGTCAGAGCAGATGCAGGGCGCCCAGAAGGTCGCCTGGGCGGACAACGCGATCAAGCTGGCGGTCGACATGACGGTGGCGGCGATCAGCTCCATGGAGCTGACGGGCTCGAGCGACGAGCAGGCGGTCCAGGTGCGCGATGCGATCCGGATCATCTTCCCCGAGGCCGTCACCCTGGTGCGGGAGGCCCGGGAGGGACTCCAATAGCGATGCGGGGCCCCGAAGGCCTTCAGTAGTGGGGCTTCCCGAGCCCTCGCCGCGCGGCACGGCGCTGGTCACCGGCGCCTCCTCGGGAATCGGCGCCGCCCTCGCCGCGGAGCTCGCCTCGCGCGGTCACGCGCTCACCCTGGTTGCCCGCCGTGAGGAGCGCCTCCGCAGCCTCGCCACGGAACTCTCGACCGAACACTCGGTCGATGCTGAGGTGATCGCCTGCGACCTCGCCGACCCGGCGGAGCGCGAGCGGCTGATCGCCGAGCTCGATCAGCGGGGGCGGTCGATCGAGGTCCTGGTCAACAACGCCGGCTTTGGCTCCCGGGGCGAGTTCGCCACCAGCGACACCGAGCGGATGCTCCGGATGGTCCGGGTCAACATCGAGGCCGTCGTCGACCTCACCGGGCGGCTGTTGCCCGCGATGGCCGCCCGGGGGCGGGGCGCGGTGATCAACGTCGCCTCGACCGCCGCCTTCCAGCCGCTCCCTGGATCGGCTGTCTACGCGGCGAGCAAAGCCTTCGTCCTCTCCTTCAGCGAATCGCTGCGCACCGAGGTCCGCGACCGCGGCGTCTCGGTGACCGCCCTCTGCCCGGGGCCGGTCCGGACCGAGTTCCCCGAGGTTGCCGGGATGGGGGACGCCGAGGGGCGCACCCCCGACGTCTTCTGGACCTCCCCGGAGGAAGTGGCCCGCGAGGCGGTGGATGGCGCTGCCCATGGCAAGCGGGTGGTGGTCCCGGGGGTGCTCAACCGCGCCGGGGCGATCGCCGGCCAGCACAGCCCGAGGGCGGTGGCGCTGCCGCTGATCGAGCGCTTCTGGAAGAACGTCTGAGGAGCGATGCCGACCCTCGAGGCCCGCGGGGTCGGGCTCAGCTGGAACTGAGCGGGGCGAGGGCGACCTCGTCCTCCTGATCCACGAGACCGCGACCGGCGCCGCCGCCTGGGATCCGGTGGGGAAGGCGCTCGCAGACCGGGCCCGGGCGGTCAGCTATGACCGCCGCGGCTGGGGAGGCTCGAGTGCGCCGCCGGGTTATCAGCGGACCACGATCGAGGAACAGAGCGAGGACGCGGCGGTCCTGATCGAGTCGCTCGGAGCGGGGCCGGCGATGCTCTCCGGCGCCGGGATCGGCGCCGTTATCGCGCTCGACCTCACCCTGCGCCGCCCCGAGCTGGTTATCGGCGCGGTCCTGGTGGAGCCGGACGCCCTCGCCCTGCTCCCCGAGGCCACCGAGGCGCTCTCCGATGACCGGCGGGCGCTCGAGGCGGCGGTGGCGGAGCGCGGCACCGAGGGCGCGGTGGCGCTCTATCTCTCCGGGAGGCTGGCAGCGCTCGGCGCCGGCCTCGACCGCCTGCCGACCGCGCTCACTGTCGAGGCCCGCCGGCGGCCCGCCGGCATCTTCGCCGAGCTCGGCGCCGCCCCCGCCTGGAGCATGCCCCTGGTCCGGCTCGCCGACGCGGAGCGGCCCTCGCGGATCGTCATCGCTCCCTCGACGCCCCCGCTCCTGCGTGAAGCGGCGCGGGCGCTCCAGGGGCGGCTCGGGGCGAGCGAGACGGTCGAGGTCGCCGCAACCCGCACCCCGCCCCATGTTGGTGCCTCCGAGGAGGTCGCCTCCGTGGTCCTGGCGCTTCGAGCCTAACCACGCTGGTCGATAAGGCCCCGGAGGTCCGCGACCGGCCCCAGGTGGCCAAGTTTGTCCGGGTTGACCACTGACCGGACCGCGACGATCTCCCCGCCGGCGATGTCGAGAACCATCGCGTTGATCAGCCTGCCGGCGGGATCGCGGACCAGCGCTCCCGGCTGGCCGTTGAGCTCGGTCCGCTCGAACCTCACCCCGCCGAAGCGGTCCGCGAGCTTCCACCAGGCGCGCAGCGTGCGCAACGCCCGGGCGCGCCCGCGAAGCATTTGGGCGAGCGCGGGCGCCTTGCCGCCGCCGTCGCCGTGCAGCTCCACGTCCCGGGCCAGCAGCGCCTCCAGCGCCGCGAAGTCCCCCCGCTCGGTGGCGGCGAAGAAGCTCGCGGCGAGCTCCTCGCGCTGCGCGCCCGCCGCTTCGAACCGAGGCCGCCCCTCTCCCACCTGGCTCCGAGCCCGGGAGTTGAGCTGGCGGGCGTTCTCCTCGCTGGTGCCGATGATCTCGGCCACCTCCGCGTAGGGATAGTCGAACACCTCGCGGAGGAGAAAGGCGGCACGCTGTTCCGGGGTGAGGCTCTCGAGCACGGTCAGGAACGCGAACGACAGGGTGTCCGCAATCTCGGCGCGCTCGGCGGGATCCTCGCGAGGGTCGGTCACCAGCGGCTCCGGCATCCACTCGCCGACGTACTGCTCACGCCGCACCCGCGCCGAGCGAAGCTGATCGATCGAGAGACGGGTGACGACGGTTGCGACGAACGCCCGCGGCGAGGCGATCTCCTCGCCACGCTCGAGCTCCTGGTGGAGCCTGAGCAGCGCCTCCTGGACCACGTCCTCTGCCTCAGCGACGCTGCCGAGCATCCGGTAGGCCACCGCAAAGGCGGCGGGTCGCAGCTCCTCGAGCAGCTCGCCCTCGGTCATCTCACCCCAGCCCCTCGCGGAAGCCCTGACGCCAGCTCGGGTAGCGAAGCTCCCAGCCGAGCTCGCGCTTCGCCTTCGCATTCGATGCGCCGCGCACCTCGGTCATCATCACCACAGTCGCCTCGCCGGCGACGAGGCGGATGAGCCAGCGCGGTAGCCGGCGCGGAGGCTTCGCGCCGACCGCCTCGGCCAACGCTGGCACCCACTCGGCGGCAGGCGCCGGCTCGTCATCGACGATGTTGTAGACCCCGGGTTGGCCACGCTCGACGGCGGCGACAGTTGCCGCGGCGGCATCTTCGATCTGGATGAGGGACTGAATACCGGTGCCCTCACCGACGATCGGCAGGCGTCGCTTACGCACCATCTCCAGCTGGTCGGCGCCCGGCTCGAGGCTGATCGACGTGCCAGGTCCGTAGAAGCCCCCGTAGCGAAGCGCGATCCCCTCTATCCAGTCGGCGCCGGTCACCGCCCGCTCGAGATAGCGGATCGCGGCGAGGGTCTCACGGACCTGCTTGGGAGGGGCCTCGTCCAGGGGGTCCTCCTCGCTCTTCACCGGGCCGCCGATCCGGGCGAACGGCCAGCCGGCGAAGCTCTGGACAAGGAAGCGCCGGGCTCCGACCGCTCGCGCCGCGGCGAGCAGGTGGTCGGTGCCCTCCGTGCGCAGGCGGTTGGTCTGGGCGAAGGCGCTACCGAAGCGCCTGGGGTTTCTGATGCCCGGGATCGCCGTCAGCTCGTGGACGATCACCTCGGGCTCGGCCTCGGCGACGGCGCTGGCGACCTGATCGGGGTTGAGGGCATCGGCCACCGCGGGCCGGGCGCCGAGCGAGCGGACCAGATCCTCCTTCGAGGCGCTCCGGGTCATCCCAGTCACCTCGTGGCCGGCGGCCGACCAGCTGTGGCACCAGCTGCCTTCCGAGCGCTCCCGTGGCTCCTGCTACGAAGACTTTCATCGTTTGCTCCTTTCGCTGCCTTCACCATTGAAGACGAGGTAGGGCCATGGCCCGTGACAGCACAGGTCAGCCATGGCGGCGTCAGGTCAGCCGCGGCGGGCGGATACCTCGATCACGCCGCCCCGGCGGGCGAGCACCGCCCCGCCCTCGAGCAGCACGGCGATGATCGCGGTTGGGATCGCGGCCAGCACGGTGATCACCGCGTCGAGCGCGAAGGCGCCGCGGCCCCGGCTACTGCCGGGTCGCAGCCGACCGCTGAGCGCCTCGATCGCGAAGTCGCGGTGGAAGGTGAGCAGGTTGAGCAGGGTCTGCCACATCGCGGCCATCCCGGCGCCCGCCGGGTAGCGCACCCGGGTCACCAGCAGCCCCCGCCTTCCGAGCAGGAGGCCGGCCGCGCGAGGGGTCGGCTTGATGCTCGAGTCGCCGGGCCGGAGCGCCGCCCACTTCTCCGCCCCCAGCCAGGCCTGGAGGCTGGCGGCGTTGGCGGCGCGGACCGTGATCCCGTCATCCGACTCCAAGCTGCTCCTGAGCAGCTCGTCGATCGCCAGCTCCGACGAGGGGATGGCGTCACGCGCCACCGCCAGCCCGCAGTTCTCGCAGCGGTCGACGATCTGGTCCTCGCGCGAGCCGTAGCCGAGGGTCTCGAGCCAGACGAACAGGGGCTCCCCGCAGGCAGGGCAGCGGGGAGCGTCCGCGGGCGCCCCGGCCTCGAGGCTGACCGCGGGTGGGCGCTTGCGGCTGAGCCCGCGGGTCACGGCGAGGGGACGCCGACCGCCTGTCGCGGCCGGTCCACCTGCCAGCGCAGCTCGAATCCCTCGAGGGCGCCGAGGAATTCCTCGGGGTCGAAGGCCTGGGACGGCGCCAAAGCGCCGCTGGCGGAGAAGCCGCGCTCGGCGGCGGCCATGCCTCCCCTGCTGACGGCGGCGGCGGTGAGTCCGTAGATGTCGCGGCCGCTGATCGTCCCGCGCGACTCCTCTTCTCCCCGGCGCGCCTCGCAGACGATCATGAAGCGCATCGAGGCCCGCCGCTGCGGGCTCGGCCCCTCCGGCAGCCGCGAGATCCCGGCGTAGAGCAGTCGCTTCAGGGGGGTACGCAGCGCCAGGCCCAGCGGGCGGCCGAGCAGCTGCACCCCCGCCGCCATCCCCGGCGGAGCGAAGGCGGTGGCGTTCATCGTCGTCCGCACGTTTCGGGTGGCGACGTGGCGCGGAACCGTGATCTGCTCGCCGCTCGGGTAGCGGATCATCCGCTGGCGGCCGATCGGCTCCGGGAACTCGAAGCTGCCCCGGCCGAGGCCCCCCGAAGCCGGTTGCCACTTGAGGTTGCTCCACTCGACGTCCTCGCCGGAGAGAACCTCGAGGGCGGATCGGGCGGTGCCGTGGCTCGGCTGAAAATCCCGCCAGGCGTAAGAGAGCGCGATCTCGTCGAGCTCGCCCATGCCCCTTGCGGTCAGCGACGCGAGCATGTCGCCGGGGACGTAGTCGAAGCCCATCGCCGGGATCACCGCGATTCCGGCGACCTCGGCCTCGGGGCCGTAGCGGTCGAAGGCGAGCCGCATGTAGGCCTGCTCGCCGGTGGTGTCGAGATAGTGGGTCTCGGTCTCGACCGCAGCGCGCAGGACCGGCTCGCCATGCCGGATGAAGGGACCGGCGCAGTCGATCACCGCGGCACAGTCGGCAAGCAACGAGCGGAGGGCGACCTCGTCGTCGAGGGCCGCGGCCTGTACAGCCACGTTCCCGTCCAGTTCCTTCGCCAGCGACTCGAGCTTGCCGCGGTTGCGCCCAGAGAGGACGAAGTCCGCCTTCGTCGCCGCCAGCTCGGCGGCCACCAGCCGACCGGTGTAGCCGGTCGCGCCGTAGAGGGCAATCGGCCCGACCTGGCGATTGAAGAGCGCCATCGGCGCGATGCTACCGGCGCGGGGCGGCTAGGCTCCGCCCATGCAGCTCCGGGAGATCATGACCGCCGGGGTGGTGACGGCCGAGGAGGAAGACGCCGTGCGCAAGGTCGCCGCCCTGATGGGGGAGCGCGGGGTGGGCTCGGTGGTGATCTGCGATCCCGAGGGCGCACCCGCGGCGATGATCACCGACCGCGACGTCGCCATCCGGGTGGCCGCCCGTGACCGCTCGCTCGCCGAGCCGGCGGGGAAGCACGCGTCGCGTCCGCTGATCAGCGGTGGGCCCGAGATGAATCTCGAGGAGGCGGCGGCACTGATGGTCCAGCACCGGGTGAGAAGGCTGCCGGTGCTCGAGAGCGGGGAGCTCGTCGGGATCGTCACCCTCGACGACATCGCCGTCCGTACCGGCAACCTCGAGGTTGCCCAACGGATGACCGCCGACGTGATCGAGGGCGCCCTGCCGGAGTTCTACTTCCACGACCGCGGATGAACGGCGTCTAGGTGCCGAGGACGCCGGGTAGAGGCCGGATGATGGCGTCCGAACCCGATCCAGGTCTGCTGAAGGAGCTGATCGAATGGCGCCCTTCTCACGGGATCATTTCCGTATACCTAGAGATCGACCCCGGCGATCGTGGTGAGGGCTGGCGTCTTGCTCTCCGCGACGGGCTGAAGCCGCTCGCCGAGGCCAACGGCTCCCACGAGGCGAAGCTCGCCGCCAGGGCGACCCTGGAGCGGATTCCTGACCGGTTTCCGGAGGGGAGCACTCCCTCGGGCCGCTGCCAGATCGGCTTCGTCGAGGTGGCGGAGAAACCGGGCCGCGAGCTCTGGGCGTCCAGCCAGATGGTCCCCGCCGAGCCGGGAGTCGTCCGTCGCGAGCGCCCCCACCTCGAACCTCTGGTTGAGCTGCTCGATGACGGCTGGCCGATCGGCGTTGTCGCCGTCGCCGCCGAGCAGGTCCGCCTATTCGAGTGGCGCCTTGGGGTCACCGAGGAGCTCGACCGGTGGGGGGCACGGATCAGCCGCCGCCAGTGGCGGGAACGAAAGGCGGCCAAGCCAAGGAATCCCGCCGCGGGTCAGGCCGTATCGGCCTCGGGCAAGGACCAATACGACCAGCGTCTCGAGGCAAACCGGGAGCGCTTCCTTCGCCGCTCGGGACCATTGGTCGGCGCGGAGGCCGAACGGCGCGACTGGCGCCTGGTCCTCGCTTATGGCGACCACCACGAGGTGGAGATCCTCGGCGATGCCGATGGTGTCCGGTTGGAGCCGATGGCAGAGGCCAACGTGATCGGGGAGAGCGTGGAGGAGGTCGGCCAGCGGGTGACGGAGGATGTCGCCGACCTCAACCGCCGCCGCGAGCTGGAGCTGGTCGAGCGGGCCATGGGCGCCGCCCTCGAAAGCGACCGCCGCGGCTCCCTCGGCCTCGCGCCGACCCTCGACGCGCTCGCCGAGGGACGGGTCGAGCACCTGATCTTCCAGGGGGCCTCGCGGGACCGCGAGGAGCGCACCGAGGCGGTGGCGAAGAACGCTGACGATCTGATCGAGGGAGCGGTGCGGACCAGCGCCCAGATCACGCCGGTGGAGGGCGAGGCCGCCCGGGCCCTCACCCCGTATGAGGGAGTGGCGGCCCTCTGGCGCTACTGAGTCTCTCATCGCCGGGTTGAGGGATCGCCGCGGCCGATCCCTAAGATACGCGCCCGCCGACGGCCCTCATCGCCGACCGGCCTCGACCATGACGCTGCCGAGTAAAGAGGTGCTGCTGGAGCGCGAGCGCCGCTGGCTGAGGCCGGCGGGCATCCTGGCGATTGCCGGCGCGCTGATCTACGCCGCGGGCCAGGTGATCCCCCAGATCGGCCTCAATGCCGCCGACACTGACGCCGAGCGCCTCCAGCAGTTCCACGATCACGCCGGCAAGTTCCTCGTCGGGCAGACACTCCAGGGCTTGGGCTTCGCCTGCTTCGCCGCTCCCCTCCTCGTCCTGGTTCAGGCCGCCGCGGGCCGTACCGAGAAGGTCCGGCGAGGCCTCGTGCCATTCGCCTTCATCGGCCCGATCCTGATCGCGATCTCCTCAGTGGTCCTCGGGTTCGGGTTCAACGAGGCCGCCGATAGCTTCGTCGAGAAGGCCCCGGCGACCGAGCAGCAGGCACGCCAGCAGGCCGAGGCAGAGCAGGCCCAGGGCCAGGGCGGAAAGCTAGAGGGCAAGCAGGGCGCGACCGGGACCGCGGCGACTGAGACGACCGGCACCGGGACGACCGGAACCGGGACGACGGCGGAGCCAAGGACGCCCGACGAGGCTGCCGATGACGCCCGCGAAGACCTCGCCGACGATGTCATCGACGACACCGGCACCTTGAAGGCAGGTGCGGGGCTGCGTCTGCCCGCGATCCTCTCGTTGGTCTTCGGGATGATCTACATCCCCCTCTGGTCGATGCGGACGGGGCTCCTGACCCGCTTCTGGGCGACCCTCGGGATGGCGCTGGGGGTGTCGCTGATCCTGCTCGGCCCACTCGGCCAGATCGGCCTGGTGCTGTGGTTCGCGGTGGTCGGTCTGACGCTGGCCGGCTTTGCGCCCGGCGGCAGGCCTCCCGCCTGGGAGGCCGGGGTGGCGATCCCGTGGCCGAAGCCCGGTGAGTGGTCTCGCCGAGCCAGGCGGCCCGGTCGAGGGCAGCGGGCGCGAGGTCTCCGAGCCTCCGCTGCCCGACGAGGGCCAGCTTCCGCCCGGGGAGCGGGGGACCGCGCCCGGGCCGAGCGGCGAGCCGGGTTCCGCGGAGACCCAGGGCCAGCGCCGGAAGAAGCGCAAGCGTAGGAACTAGAGCGAGGTCGGCGGCGGCGCCGCCATCAGCTCGACGCGGTGGCCGCCGGGGGCGATCGCGAAGGCGCGGTCGGCGCCCCAGAGCCGGCCGGCGTCATCCACCTGGAAGCCCGCCTCCCGCAGCGCCCCCTTGATGGCGGCGTGCTCGGGGACGACAACCGCGGCGTGGCCGAGGACCGGCGCGGTGTAACCCTCGGTGAGGATCAGGTGGATCTGGGTGCCGTTGCGCTCGAGCCAGCGAACCGAGTCGCCGAGCGCGGCGGGTGCCTCGACCTCCTCGAAACCGACGATCCTCCAGAACTCGAGCATCTGCTCGGTCTGGTCCGGCGGCACCTCGAGCGAGACGTGCTGCAGCATCGCCTACAGAAGCGGCAGGCGATAGCCGACCCCGGCGCGGCGTCCGAGCGCGATCCCGCCGGCGAGCAGGACGAGTCCGGTCGCGGCGAGCCCGAGGGTTTCGAGTCCGGTGCCGGCAAGGCTGGTGCTGGTGCCCGCCGCCTCGGGCGAGGCCACGGCCGCCGCCTCGGAGGTGCCGGCGCTGCTCGAGCCGGCCGAGCCCCCGCCCCCGCCTCCTTTTCCGCCGCCGCTCGCGGCGGCGATTACCCGGACGGAGCCGTGCATGTTCGCGTGGATGGTGCAGAAGTAGGTGAAGGTGCCCGCACTGTTGAAGGTCTCCGATCGGCTCTGGCCGCTGTTGAAGACGCCGGTGTCGAAGCTGCCGTTGTCGGCGGTTGCCGAGTGCGGCGCCTGGCCGTTGTTGTTCCAGGTAACAGTGTCGCCGGCGGCGATCGAGACGCTCGCCGGCGAATAGAAGTTGTCGCCCATCGAGACGGTCGCCGATGCCGAGACGTGGGCGACCGCTCCTCCCGCGGAAGTCGGGACCGCGGCCTGCGCGGGTTCGGCGGTCACCGCCTCCTCGGTCGGCGCGGGGTCGCTGCTCTGGTCGTTGTCGCCTGCCGGCGGCGGCTCGGCCTCCGGCGGCGGCTCAGTGAGCAGGTTGGGGTCGGTGGTGGTGGTGGTGCCGTGCGCCCTGGGCGGCGGAGAAGGCGGGCGTGGCGACGATCGCCGCCAGCACCAGCATCGCGATTGCGAGCCCTCTCGCTCCCACCCTGCGCTTCATCGTAGGTCATCGGGACCTACGTATAGGCGGGCCTCCGGGATTGCCGGCTTCGCCATTAAACGGGTTGCCCTGCTCTAAAGCGGGTCGCTCCTGACGGAGCGCCCTTGCATCACCCTCGCATCTAGCCCAGAGCGCTGACGCCCGGCGGGGCGTCGGAGTGCTCGGGCTCGCGCTCCGCGGCGATCCGTTTGCGGTGGGTCCGGATCTCGCTCATGATCCGCTCCAGGCGGGGCTCGGTGGATGAGTCGACGTGGGTCATCGCGGCGGCGATCGCCGGATGGACGGCGGCGATTCGCTCGTGCATCGCCTGGGCGACGGCGCGGTAGGTGGGATGGCCCTCGCGGCCGGAGCGCAGCTCGATCAGGTGCATCGCCTCCCGGGCGTTCAGGTCGAGGATGTAGCGGATCCGGTAGCCGAGGCAGAGCGCGTACGAGGCGGCCTCCGGCTGCCCCGCATCGGTGAGACGCTGGAACTCCCCCGCCGAGAGATCGAGCGCCCGCTCGTACTCGGCGCCGACCCCGGCCTCTCGGACCTCACCGGGGACGCCGGCCCCGAGGTCGGGGCTGAGCCGCTGCCACTGGCAGGTGAGCATCCGGTGGCGCTGGAGGTCGCGAAAGCCGCCGTAGTCGGAGACGATCTCGAAGCGGTAGCGGACCGCCTCCCAGCCGCGCCCGGGGCGGTAGCGGCGGTTGGCGCGCTCGCCGGCGAGGTCGGCGATCACGTCGGCGCGCTGATCGGGCGGAGGGCGCGGACCCGCTCGCGGATCTCGCGCTCGGAGACACCCGTGGACTCGAACAGCGAGGCGGCCAGCAGCTCCTCCTCCGATCCCTGCACCTCGACCAGCTCGACCGATGGGGCGTCGGAGCGCTCGGGCCGGTCGAGGCCGAGGCGGGCGACCCAGCGCTCGGTCGCCTCCCGGCGCTGCTCCAGGTAGGAGATCCACTCGCCGCCCCGGTCGGGGCGCTCCACCCGGGCGACGAAGCTCGGCATCACCAGCTTCAGCTCCTCGAGGATCAGGCCGGCGAAGTGGCGGGCCTCCGGCAGCGGCGAGGCCATCATCCGCAGGAGCAGCTGCTCGTAGGCCTGGCCGGAGGCGAAGATCCCGACATGGCTCAGGGTCGCGGCCGGCAGCAGGCCGCGGAGCAGGTCGAGCGCCTTCGCCTTGATCGAGCGCTGCCAGGCGGCCTCCGGCTCCTCGCCCCGCGGCCAGCGCTCCGACGCCCACGCCTGCACGGCTTCCAGTGAGCGCGAGTAGATCGCGAACAGCTCCTCCATTGCCCGCTCGTACTCCGGCCCGAGCTCGTCGTCGCGGTAGAAGCGATGCCCGCCGCCCGCCGAGTCGGGCAGCGGCTTGTCGTAGGGGATGTAGCGGGTGGACTGCTCGAGGTAGGCGGCCAGCCGGCCGCGCTGCAGGACCTTCGTGAGGATGTTGGAAACCCACTCGCAGGCGATGTGGGCGCCGCCCACCTGGGCGATCGAGTCGTCGCCGTAGCCCATGAAGACGCGCTCGTAGAGGCCGGCGGCGCGCTCGCCCTCCTCGCCCTCGAACGGCCGGCCGCCCTCGGGGACGTCGGCGGCGAACTCCTCCAGGTAGAGCCGGCGGACGGTGCCGGCGTAGCGGGAGTAGCGGGCGAACAGCGCTCCCTTGATCGTCTCCGGCAGGTTGACCAGCGCGAACACGGGCCGGTCGAGGTTGGTGAAGTGGGGTGTGAGGAGGCGACGCTCCTCCTCGTTGAAGTGCTCGACCGGATAGCGCACGGGCGAGCATCGTAGTCGCCGCCGCCGATGGTCCTACCCTCAGCCCAGGGTCGCCTCAGCGGCCAGAGCGACCATCACCGCGATCGCCGTCGACCACGCCACCGCCTGGGCGGCCAGCCGGACGTCGAGGCCGTAGATGTGGGCGACGAGCAGGGTGTTGATCCCGCAGGGCATCGCCGCCAGCAGCAAGTAGGGGCCTGGAAGGTCGATCAGGGGCAGCGCCAGCAGATAGAGGAGGGCGGGAGCGAGGGCGAGCCGGAGGAGGATCGCGGCGGCGACGGGCGGGCGCAATGGCAAGCCGAGCCTCACCTTCTCCTCGGTCGCCTCCTCGGCGAGCACCGCCCCCACTGCGAAGAACCCGATCGGGAGCAGGGCGACCACCGCGCCCCGGGAGATGTCGACGAGGACGTCGGGGGCGAGTGAGTCCGGCGCCAGGACGGCGGCGATCGCCGCGTAGAGCGGCGGGTTCCGGGTGAAGAAGGCGAGGACCCGGTCGCGGGGGCGCTCGCCGGCGCGATCGCCAAAGCCGGCGCCGACGGCGAACGCGAGCAGCAGCAGCGAGGGCGAGACGACGACGATGTCGTAGATCACCGCATGGCCGAGCTCGTCGAAGCCGAGCAGCGAGGCGCACAGCGGATAGCCGAGGTAGCCGGAGTTGGGGACCAGGGTGCAGCAGATCAGGGTGCCGGTCGCCGCCCGTCCGAGCCCCAGCAGCCGCTGCCCGACCAGCCAGGCGGCCGCCCCGGCGAGCAGGATCGCAATCCAGCCCAGCACCAGGCCACCGCCGAGGTCGGCGTCGATCTCGACCCGGGCGAGGTTGAAGAAGGTGACGAAGGGGAGCAGCGTGTAGAGGGAGACGACCAGCGCCTGACGGGCCCACGCCCCGGCGCGGTGGGGCCAGTGCAGCTCCGCACCGATCCCGGCGGCGGCGGAGACGGCGATCGCGGCGACTGTGAGCACGACCCCCACGGGGGCCGCCATCCTCGCGCACCGGGCGCGGAGCTTCCTAGCCCTGGGAAGGTCCCACCTGCTCGCCGGCCAGGCGATTGAGGAGATCGGCCAGGGCGTCGGGATCTTCGATCATCGGGAAATGGCCGCCGGGAATCTCGATTGGCTCGACGCCCAACAGCTCTCGCGCCATGAACCGCTCCCAGGCCGGCTCGAAAATCTCGTCGTCGGCGGCGTACACGAGCGCGGTCGCGATTTTGGGATGGTCGGCGAGCGGGTACTCGTCGGCCGGCGGAGCCATCCGGCGCAGGCGCTGCGCCAGCGCCCGGGCGGTCTCCGGCGACAGCCGCCGGTAGAGCGCGCTGATCGCGGTGTCGGCGTCCCAGACGCTGGTGCCGTCCGGACGCGCGGCAGGGAACGGAACGCCCTCCCGGAATGTATTGGGCGCGCCGGGGGGCGGCTCGAACCCGCCCAGCCTCGGGCAGAGGTGGACGAGCAGCGAGCTCGGCCGCGCCACCGCGACGAGCGACGAGTAGGCGGTCCCCTGCGAGTGGCCGACGACGACTACTGGACCGCCGACGCCATCGAGCGCCTCGAGCGCGGGCCGGATGCGCTCGTCGAATCCTGCCTTGGGATCGTGGAGCGGCAGATCGGGGGCCACCGCGTCATGACCCCGCTCTTCCAGACATGGAACCAGCGGATCCCAGCACGACCGGTCGTGCCAGGCGCCATGGATCAGGCAGAAGGTGGCCACGTCCGGGCATGTCTACCATGGGCCGGGCTCACCGCCGCTAGCTGCTCGGCCCGATCTGCTTCGCCTCGGCGCCGGTCAGCTGGCGTTCGTAGGGGCCGCGGCCGGTCATGCGGACGGCGCCGGCGAGTGCAGCGATGTCCAGCGCCTCGCCGGCATCCTTTCCCTGCGCAAGGGCCCAGCAGAGGGCGGCCGCGAACGAATCGCCGCTCCCGTACCTGTCGACGATCGGACCCGGGGGCGCGGCGGCTTCCCAGGTTCCGGAGGATCCGTCGGTGGTGCTGTAGCCGCCGCCGGCCGCGCCGCGAGTGGCCACCATCAGGGCGGGCTTTGGCGTCAGCTCACTCGCCGCCGCCCGCTCGTCCTCGTCCTCATCGCTGAAGACAAGGGCATCGATCCCGACGCCCGCTTCGCCCAGCACCGCTCCCGCGCGCGGTGTGGCGACCAGCACCCCTGCCCCGCGTGCGGCGCTGAGGGCTCCGGGGTCGCCGGCGGTGAAGTAGGCGCCGTCCGCGCCCTCGAGTAGCTCCCAGGGCAGCTCGTCTTCAATCCGCGGCGCCAGGCGCTCGCCGATCGTGGTGATCGTGCGCTCGCCGGCCGCGTCGATGAACGTCAGCGCCCGCCGCGTCGGCCAGTCGCGCACCGCCGAATGAACGCGGACGCCGAGCTCCCCGAGCCGCTCCCGCGTGCGCCGGGCGAGATCATCCTCCCCCAGGGCGGTGAACAGGTGCGCTTCGCCCGCGAGGCGGGCGAGCTGGACCGCCGCCACGCCGCCACCCCCGGCGGGCTCCTCGAAGCTGTCCGTGCCGTGGACGATCTCGCCGCTCGCCGCCAGGCGCTGGACGCGCACGAACTCAACCCATTCGACATGCCCAACGACCGCGAAGGCCATTCGGCTCAGCCTAGGCCGCCCAACGACCCGGCCGCGTTGGTGGCCCAGTCGACCAGGGGGGAGGGGGCGATGCCGAAGGCGACCGTGGCGGCGGCACAGAGAAGACCAGCGCCGACCACGAGGCCGCAGCGGCCGGCCCCAAGCGGTCGCGCGTCGGCCTCGGGGGCGCCGCCGGCGATTGCGGGCATCGGCTCCGCCGGCCCGGCCTCAGCGCCGAGCTCTGGGCGCATCCAGATGGCGGCGATCACCCGGAGGTAGTAGACGAGCGAGACCATCGAGCCGACCACGATCACCACCCCCAGCCAGGTGTAGTCGCCGTCCACGGTCGCTTCGATCAGGAAGAGCTTGCCGATGAAGCCCGAGGTGCCGGGCAGACCGGCGAGGGCGAGCATCCCGATCGTCAGCGGCCAGGCGAGCAGCGGCTTCGAGCGGCCGATCCCGGCGAGCGCGTCGATGTCGTCGCCGAGCTCGGTCTCTCGCTCACGGACGACGATCACCATGAAGATCGCCAGGTTCATCAGGCAGTAGGCGGCGAGGTAGAAGACCAGCGCCTCCAGCCCGATCTCGGTGGCGACGACGATCCCGGCGAGCATGTAGCCGGCCTGGGCGATCCCCGAGTAGCCGAGCAGCCGCTTGAGCGAGTCCTGGCCGAGGGCGCCGAGGTTGCCGACGACGATCGAGGCGACCGCGAGCGCCGCGAGCGCCGGCTGCCAGTCGTCGACCAGGGGCCCGAGCGCCACCTCGAACAGCCGGGCGAGGGCGATGAAGGCGGCGGCCTTGGTGGCGACCGCCATGAACGCGGTGACCGGAGTCGGCGCCCCCTGGTAGACGTCGGGCGTCCACTGGTGGAAGGGGGCGAGCGAGACCTTGAACGCGAGCCCGGTGGCGGCCATCGCGGTGCCGATCAGGATCAGCGTGTCGTCCGCCTGGCCGCCGGGGCCGAGCGCCTCGGCAATCCGCGAGTAGTCGGTCGAGCCGGCGCCGCCGTAGAGCAGCGCGAAGCCGTAGAGGACGGTGGCCGAGCCGAGCGATCCGATCACCAGGTACTTGAGCCCCGACTCGAGCGAGGCCTCCTCTCGAACCGCCGAGGCGCAGAGGATGTAGAGGGGGATGGAGAGCAGCTCGAGGCCGACGAAGAAGCTGACCAGGTTCTGGGCCTCGGCGAGCAGCGTCATCCCGAGCACCGAGCCGAGCAGCAGCGAGTAGAAGGCGCCGTGCCCCGCCTGCTCGGCTGCCGGCTCGCGGATCGAGAGGACGACGACGACCGCCGCCGCCAGGAGCGCGATCAGCACCGCGGCGAGGCCGAAGGAGTCGAGGCGGAGGGCGCCGGCGACCAGGTCCGCCTGCTCTCCCCACTGCCAGATCGACAGCCCGGCCGTCGTCCCCAGGGTCACCAGGGTGAGGCCGGCCAGCTCGAAGCGGCCGATCCGCGGGAGCAGCCCGGCCATCAGCACCACCACCAGCCCCCCGGTCAGGGCGATGATCGGGGAGATCCCGGCGTAGTCGATCTCGGGGGCGTTGAAGGTCATCGCCGGGCCACCTCCGTGCCCTCCGGCTCGTTCACCGCGGTGAGCTGGGTCTGAACGGAGTCATCGCTCCGCCCGAGGATCAGGCCGGGGTAGAGGGCGAGGGCGACGATGCAGGCGACGAGCGCGCCGACGACAGTTCCCTCCCGCCAGCCGATCTCGCGGGACTCGACGTCGTCGTGCTTGCGGTAGTGCATCGCGCGCTGGAAGAGGCGGAGGGCGTAGTAGGCCGCCATTGCGATCGCGGTCGAGGCGATCAGGGCGAAGACGATCTTCTCCTGGAAGATCCCGTTGAGGATGAAGAACTCGCCGATGAAGTTGGAGGAGCCCGGCATCGCCAGCAGCGCCATGGTCACGATCAGGAAGAAGGCGGCGAGCACCGGTGCCCGCAGCGCCAGCCCGCCCATCCTGTTGATGTTCTCCGTCCGCGCGCGCTCGACCAGGAGGACGCAGATCAGCAGCAGGGGCGCGATCACGATCCCGTGGTTGACCATCTGGAGGACGGCGCCGTCGGCCCCGTCGGCGCGGAGGCTGAAGATCCCGAGGGTGATGAAGCCGAGCTGGGCGACCGAGGAGTAGCCGAGGATCAGCCGGGCGTTGGTCTGGGTGAACGCCATCACCGAGCCGTAGAGGATCGAAGCGAGGGCGATCAGGAGGATCACCTCTTGGAAGTGGATGGTTGCGTCGGGGAAGATCGGCAGAACGATCCGGAGGAAGCCGTAGGCCGCGACCTTGGAGAGCACCGCCGAGAACGCCGCGAGCGCCGGCAGCGGCGCGACCCGGTAGACGTCCGGCATCCACCCGTGGACTGGGAAGGCGGGCAGCTTCACCAGGAAGGCGGCGGCGAAGAACCAGAAGATCCAGTACTGGCTGCCCGAGCCGAGCGGATTTGCTTGCAGCTCGGCGATCGAGAAGCTGAGCTCGCCGCCGTCGGCGGCGAGGATCCCGGTGGCGATCGCCCCGACCAGCATCAGGAACGAGCCGACCAGGGTGTAGACGATCATCTTGATCACCGCCCGGGTGGGGGTGACGGTCCCCTCGCCGCCCGGTCCCTCGCCCACGCTCTCGGTCCCCCAGGCGCCGAAGAGGAAGTAGAACGGGATCAGCATCAGGTCGAAGAAGAGGACGAAGAGGATCAGGTCCTGGGCGAGGAAAGCGCCGAGGGTGGCGGTCTCGGCGAGGCCCAGCATCAGGAACCAGGTTCGGGGGCGTTCCGGCGTTCGGATCGTGTCCCAGGCAGTCGTCGCCAGCCAGGCGATCACGGTGAGAGCGACCAGGAAGAGGCTGATCCCGTCGACCCCGAGCTGGTAGCGGACGCCGAGGTCGGGGATCCAGCTCTCGTTAACGGTGTGCTGGAGGCCGAGCGCCGGGTCGAAGCGGGAGATGGTCAAGATCACCACCCCCAGCTGCGCCACCCCGGCGAGCAGCGGCAGCACCGGGACCCAACGTCGGGGCATCGCGCAGGCGAGGAGCCCGGCGGCGAGCGGCATCCAGAGGATCGTCTGGATCACGGCGCCCTCCTCATGACCGGATCAGGAAGTAGAGGGCGAGGCCGGCGAAGCCGGTGACCAGAAGCAGGGCATAGGAGCGGAGGTAGCCGGACTGGGCGCCGCGGACCGCGGCGTTGGCTCCCCGGGCGACGTCGACGGCGCCGTTGACCAGTCCCTGGACGACATAGCGCTCGAAGGTCGAGTTCGCCCAGTTCCCGACCGCCAGCGCCGGGCGGACGATCAGGATGTCGATCGCCTCGTCGAAGTACCACTTGCGCTCGAGGAAGGTGTGGAGGGCGGGCAGCCGCCGCTGCAGCGCCGCGGTCGTGCCCGGCGCCCGGAGGTAGGCGTAGGCGGCGGCGGCGATCCCGAGGATCGAGAGCAGTCCGCCGATCGTCAAGCCCCGCCAGGCGGCCCCGGTGCTCGGCCCCTGCTCGTAAAGGCTCGAGTCCTCGAAGGACCCGTGCAGGAACTGGTGGACCACATCGTCGACTCCGGGGATCTGAACGAAGCCGGCGAAGAGGGCGCCGGCCCCGAGCAGGCTCATCGCGATCTTCATCGGCCACTCGCGCTCGGCGATCGGGTGCTCCGGGCCGGGGAAGCCGACGTCGGTGTCCTCCGGCTCGCCGGTCATGGGGTTGGCCGGCTCGGCGTGGTGGATGTGCCCCTGCTCCAGCTCCCGCGCCTCGGGGACCGGCTCGCGGAAGACCACCCGGAAGCCGATCCGGAAGGCGTAGAAGGCGGTGAGGAGCGCCCCGAGGTAGCCCCCGATCGCGAAGATCCAGTAGAAGCCGCCGCGATAGGCGGCGAAGTCGAGGACCTCGTCCTTCGAGAACCAGCCCGAGGTGACCGGGAAGGCGGCGAGGGCGAGGGCGCCGATCAGCAGCATCGCCGAGGTGAAGGGCATCGCCCTGCGGAATCCACCCATCAGGTCGATGTTCTGGCGGTTCGCCATCGCCGCGATCACCGAGCCCGGCCGCCATGAACAGCAGCGCCTTGAAGAAGGCGTGGGTCATCAGGTGGAAGAGCCCCGCCGAGTAGGCGCCGATCGAGACGCCGACGACCATGTAGCCGATCTGGCTCATCGTCGAGTAGGCGATGATTCGCTTCAGGTCGGTGACCACGAGGGCGATCGTCGCCGCGATCAGCAGCGTCGCCAGGCCGATGAAGGCGGCGATGTCGGCTGCGGTCAGGGCGATCTCGAAGACCGGGTGGAAGCGGGCGATCAGGTAGACGCCGGCGGTGACCATCGTCGCCGCGTGGATCAGCGCCGAGACCGGGGTGGGGCCCTCCATCGCATCGGGGAGCCAGGTGTGGAGCGGCACCTGGGCCGACTTGGCGAAGGCGCCGACCAGCAGCAGCAGCCCGATCAGCACCACCACCCCCTCGTTGGTGTCGAAGCTACGCGGCGCCTCCTCGAAGATCTGGAGCAGGTCGAAGGTGCCGAGCTCGCGGAAGATGAACAGCGCGGCGAGGACCAGGCCGATGTCGCCGACGACGTTGATCACGAACGCCTTCATTCCCGCCGTGACCGCGGTGTCGCGCTGGTACCAGAAGCTGATCAGCGCGTAGGAGGCGAAGCCGACGAAGGCCCAGCCGACGATCAGCAGGATCAGGTTGCCGGCGAGGACCAGCAGCAGCATCGAGAAGACGAAGAAGTTGAGGTAGGCGAAGAAGCGTGCGTAGCCCCGGTCGGAGGTCAGATACGAGATCGAGTAGAGGTGGATCAGCATCGAGACGCCGCTGACGATCAGGCACATGTAGACCGAGAGCGGATCGACCAGGACGTTCATCTCGATGTCGAGGCCGGCGGCGTTCGCGTAGGTGTAGAGCGAGGAGGTGAGCTGGCGCTCCTCCACCGGCAGGTCGAGGATCTGAAAGAGGGCGCCGAGCGAGGCGAGGAAGGAGAGGGCGATCGCGCCGGTGCCGATCCAGCCGGCGCTCCGCCCCGGCAGCGCCCGCCAGCCGAGCGCGATCACCAGGGTGCCGGCGAGCGGGAAGGCGAGGACCAGCCAGCCGTAGGTGGTCGGCTCCATGGCCTAGCCCTTGAGGGTGCTGAGCTCGTCGACGTTGAGGGGGATCCGGCGGCGGTAGGCGGCGACGATGATCCCGAGGCCGACGACCACCTCGCAGGCGGCGATCACCATCACGATCAGGGCGAAGACCTGGCCGTCCTGGTCGCCGAGGGCGCGGCTGAAGGCGAGCAGCGCCAGGTTGCCGGCGTTCAGCATCAGCTCCAGGCAGAGCAGGATCACCAGCGGGCTCCGGCGGAGGAGCACCCCGGCGACCCCGGTGGCGAAGATCAGCGCGGAGAGCACCAGGTACCAGGTGATGCTCATGATCAGGCCACCTCCTCGCCTACGGCTCCGGGGGTGCCGCCGGCCACCTGCTCGGGTTCCGCTGCGGGAGCCTCGCCTGAGGGCTCAGGTGCCCTGGGCTCCTTGCGCCTTGCCGCCAGGACCACCGCCCCGACCGCCGCCACCAGGAGCAGCAGCGAGGCAGCCTCGAAGGCGATCAGGAAGCGCTCCAGCAGCACCTTGCCGATCGACGCGGGCGAGCCGAAGCCGAGGGCGACCTCGGGTCCCTCGGTGTCGATCGACTTCAGCCCCGAGCCGATGATCGCGATCGCCAGCTCGATGAACAAGGCCAGGCCGAGGAAGGGAGCGATGAACCGCTGCCCCGGGATCGGCTCCCAGAGCGGCTCCTCGACGTTGCCGACGTAGGCGGCGACGAACACGTAGAGCACCATCACCGCGCCGGCGTAGACGACGATCTGGGCGGCGGCCAGGAACTCGCCCTGGAGGAGGAGGAAGAGCCCGGCGAGCGAGATCAGGTGGACGATCAGGGCGAGGACGCTGTAGAAGGCGTTGCGAAGCGCAATCACCGCGATCGCCCCGCCGAGGGCGCCGATCGCGCCGGCGAAAAAGGCGACCTCCTTCACTGGGTCCCCTGCTCCGCGGCGTTCTCGGCGCCGGCGGCCTCCAGGGCGGCGGCACGCTGATGGAACTCCCTTACGCGGAAGGGGACCATCCCCTCACGCAGCTCCCAGACCTGCCAGATCTCCATCGCGGTACCGGCCCCTGAAGTGCGCCCGGTCCCGGTCACCTGGAAGCCGACGATCACGGTCCGTTCGTCCACCTCCATGAACTCGTGGGAGGACGTTCGGGCGTCGGGGAATGTCTCTTGGAAATCCTCGAAGAATGCGACGACCTCATCCCCGCCCCTCAGCACTCGAGCCTGCGGCCAGCTTGAGGCGAGCCGATAGTCCAAGTCATCTGGGAGGGCTGCGTATGCGCGTTTGACATCGCCTTCGTTCCAGGCTCGATTCCCCTCTTCGAACAGGACCCGGAAGCTCCGCAGGAAGTCCGATTCCTCGTTCACGCGCCAGCTCCATGCTTGACCCTGTCGGGTGGAACTGGTTGGATCGAGCGAGGAAGTCGTCCGCGACAAGAGAGGTGGGAGAGATGAACAACTACGCGATACTGCGCCGCTCCGGCTGGAGGTCGCCGGGAGACCTCGAGGAGGCCGCCGGCCGATCCAGGCAGGTCGCGGACGAGCAGATGTCCGACGACATCAAATGGATCCGCAGCTACGTCCTCGAGGAAGGAGAGGGCTCGGTGGGGACCGTCTGCATCTACCAGGCGAGCAGCCCCGAGGCGATCCAAGATCACGCCGACCGTGCGGAGCTCCCGGTGGACGAGATCATCCCGGTCGCCGACACGGTGGTGGTCAGGGCCGATCCCGCGGGTCTGGGCGGGTAGCACCTACTCGCCCTCCCGGCGCAGAGGGATGCGGTCGATCGGCTCCGCCAGCAGCATCTCCTTGGTGAAGATCAGGTCGGAGCGGTTGTAGTCCGACAGCTCGTACTCGTGGCCCATCGTGATCGCGTCGAACGGGCAGGCGACCTCGCAGTAGCCGCAGAAGATGCACCGCGAGAGGTTGATCTCGTAGACCTCGGCGTAGCGCTCGCCGGCCGACTTGCGGTCGCTGGGATCGTTCTCCTCGGCGACCACCCGGATGCAGTCGGCGGGGCAGGCGGCCGCGCAGAGTGAGCAGCCGACGCACTTCTCGAGGCCGGTGTCCTCGAAGCGGTGGAGCTTGTGACGGCCGCGGAAGCGCGGGTATACCGGGGTCTTCTCCTCCGGGTACTGGATCGTCACCGGCCCCTCGATCAGCCGGCCCATCGTCGTCCGCAGGCCGCGGAGGGTCTCGGCGAAGGAGCGGTAGGCGCCGGCGGCGCCGCCCGGCTCCGGACCGCGCTGGACCGAGATCACGTCGGCCGAGTCGAGGTAGGGGAAGGCCTCCCAGCCAGCCTTCTCGGTGTTCAGCCGCGCCTCCATCAGGAGACCGTGACCACGATCGCGGTGACCAGGACGTTGAGCGTGGCCAGGGGCAGCAGCACCTTCCAGCCAAAGCTCATCAGCTGGTCGTAGCGGAGCCGCGGCAGGGTGGCCCGGACCCAGATGAAGAAGAGGACCAGGGAGAGGGTCTTCACCAGCATCCAGATCGGGTCGAGCCAGCCCGGACCGGGACCCTGCCAGCCGCCGAGGAAGAAGGTGACCGCGATCCCCGAGACGACGAACATCTCCAGGTACTCGGCGAGCAGATAGGAGCCGAAGCGGGTGCCGCCGTACTCGGTCATGAACCCCTGGACCAGCTCGGAGTCGGCCTCGGGGAGGTCGAAGGGCGCCCGGTTGGTCTCGGCGAAGCCGGCGACCATGAAGATCAGGAAGCCGACGATCTGGGGGACGATGTACCAGATCTCGTCCTGGGCACGGACGATGTGGGTGAGGGAGAGCGAGCCGACCATCATCACCACGCCCAGCAGCGATAGGCCCATCGCGACCTCGTAGGAGATCAACTGGGCGGCCGAGCGCATCGCCCCGAGGAAGCTGTACTTGGAGCCCGAGGACCAGCCGGCGAGCAGGAGCCCGTAGAAGGCGAGCGAGCCGAAAGCGAAGAAGTAGAGGACCCCGATCGAGACGTCGATGCCGTAGAAGCCGACCCCGTCCTTGACGTCGCCGAAGGGGAGGATCGCGATCGTGACGATCCCGGAGAAGATCACCAGCGCCGGGGCGATCGCGTAGAGGAAGGGGACCGCCGCATCGGGGCGGAAGTGCTGCTTGCCGGCGAGCTTGACGATGTCGGCGAGCGGCTGGAGCAGCCCGATCGGGCCGACCCGGTTGGGGCCGTAGCGGTGCTGGAACCGGCCGATCAGCTTGCGCTCGACCCAGGTGAGCACCGGGACGATCAGGAAGACGCCGAGGAAGATCAGCACCGACTTCACCACCAGGATCCAGGTGGCCTCGGCGAAGCCGACCTCTGCGAGCGGGAGGCTCACCGCTTGCTCACCTCGATCCGGCGCGGGGCGCCGTTCGCGAGGACGTTCGCGTTGCCCTCCTTCGTGCCCTCGATCAGGAAAGCCGCCCCCTGCTCCATCCGCTCCCTGATCGCCACCTGCGCTTCCACGCTGCTGCCGTTGACGGACACGGTCACCGCGTCGCCGTTGGCGAGGTCCAGCTCCTTCGCGTCCTTGGCCGCCAGCTCGAGCTTCTGCTTCGGCATCAGGAACCTGAGCGCCGGGTTCCGCTCGGTGACGTCGACAGCCCACAGGTCACGGTATGTGCCGAGCAGCAAGCCGTCCGACGGGGCCGCCGGCATCCCCTTCGGGACCTGATTCGCCGCCCGTAGGCGACTGCGGCCCCCGTGTTGCCTTCGGCTGCGGCTGCATACGGTCCCTCAGGGGGACGCCGGCGTCCCCTCGAGGGAATGCTGGGTGGCAGCTCGATCGAGCGTGTCGGACGGAGTCCACGAGGTGCCGGGATCCCGTTCCTGCCACCGGAATCCCGTGCCGCCGATCTCCTCGTAGGTCAGCGTGTCGTAGAACGGGACCTCCTGCGAGAGGGCGTCGAAGACCTCGGCAGCAGTCGAGAGGCCGAGGTCTCGGCCGAGCGCCGATGAGAGCTCGGTGAGGAGCCTGCCAGCCGGGACGGACCTCGTCGGGAAGCGGGACGTTGCGGCGGAGGCGCTGGAGGCGGCCGTCGGGATGGGTGACGGTGCCCTCCTTCTCGGCATGCGTTTCCGCGGGGAGGACGATGTCGGCGTGGCGAGTGGACTCGTCGTCGAACATCGCGACGGAGACGACGAACGCCTTGCCGAGCGCCTGCCGCCAGCCCTCGGAGTCGGGATGGGTGCGGACCGGGATCGGCATTCAGCAGGAGCAGGGCGTTGAGCTCGCCGTCGGCGAGGCCCTCCTTGATCTCGGCGGCGCCGCGGCCGACGACGGCGGGGGAGAGCCCGGGGGCGGCGCCGGGCAGGCAGCCGACCTCGCGGAGGCCGCGGCCGTTCGACTCCTCGGGCACCTCGAGCAGCCCGGGGCCGATCCGCTTGTGCATCTCGAGCGCCCGGGCGCAGGCGTGGAGGGCCTCGGCGGCACCGGGGCTTCGCCAGAGCCGCTCGCCCCAGACGATCGCCGGGTCCGGAGCCTCCCGGAGGAGCTCGGCGATCGCCGCCGCCTGCTTGGCGTGGGCCGGATCGGCCTCGAAGCCCTCGGCGCCGAGCGCGGCGGCCAGCGCCCGGACGAAGCGGGCGGCGTCGCCCGGGGCGTAACGAACAGCCTCTTCCGCTCCGCCGTCGAGGGCGGTGGGCCGCTCGGAGGCGACGGCGAGCTTCGCCCCGTTCCGCCTCACCGCCTTCCGGATCCGCAGGTCGAGGATCGGCATCTCGTGCAGCGGGTCGGTGCCGAGGACCAGGATCGCGTCGGCGTTGTCGAGGTCCGAGATCTTCAGGCTCATCTCGGGGCGCGAGAGCTCCGCCAGGACCCCGCGGTCCACCGGGCTGGCGCCGCAGTCGACGTTCGGCGACCCCATGTCGCGGACGATCCGCTGTGCCAGCCATCCCTCCTCGTTGGAGCTGGCGCCGCCGACCAGGGCGGCGCTCCGCGAGCCCGCCGCGTCGAACGCCCTGCGCGATCACCGCCGGTTGCCTGCTCCCAGGAGATCGGGCTCAGCGAGCCGTCGCCGGCGCGGGCCATCGGCCGGGTGATCCGCTCGGAGGAGCCGAACATCTGGAAGGCGAAGCGGCCCTTGTCGCAGAGCCAGCCGTCGTCGACCTCGGGGTTGTCGCGGGCCATCACCCGCAGCACCCGCTCGTCGCGGACGGTGAACTTGACGTTGCACTGGCTCGGGCAGAGGGTGCAGACCGAGCCCGCGTCCTCGACGTCCCATGGCCGCGCCCGGAAGCGGTAGGTGTAGGACGTCAGCGCCCCCACCGGGCAGAGCTCGATGATGTTGCCATGGAAGGGGGCGATGTAGGGGCGCTCGTCGAAGGTGCCGACGAAGCTCTTGTCGCCCCGATCCAGGAGCTGCAGCTGCTCGTCCTCGGCGATCTCCTGGCTGAAGCGGACGCAGCGGTAGCAGAGGATGCAGCGCTCGCGGTCGATCGCGATCAGGGGCGAGAGCTCGAGCGGCTTCTGGAAGTGGCGCTTCTGGTCCGTGAAGCGACTCTTCCCCGGCCCCCAACCCATCGCGATGTCCTGCAGGGGGCATTCGCCGCCCTTGTCGCAGACCGGGCAGTCGAGCGGGTGGTTGACGAGCAGGAACTCGACCACCGCGTTCTGAGCCTCCTGCACCTGGTCGGTCTGGGTATAGACGACCATCCCGTCGCGAACGGGCGTGGAACAGGCGGTCTGCAGCTTCGGGATCCCCTCGATCTCGACCAGGCACATCCGGCAGGCGCCGACCGGCTCGCCCAGCTTCGGCTCGTAGCAGAACACCGGGATCTCGACGTCGCCGCCCTTGGCCGCGTCCACGAGCATCGTTCCCTCCGGCGCCACCACCTCTCGCCCGTCGACCACCAGGGTGACCGCGTTTCGGATCTGGCGGGTCACGCGGCCAGCTCCAGGAGCGGGCGGTCGAGCGCCGCCTCGAACTCGGGCCGAAACTTCTCCACCATCGAGCCGATCGGCATCGCCATCGAGTCGCCGAGAACGCAGAGGCAGTTGCCGATGATCTGCGTCTGCACCGAGGCGATCGTCTCCAGGTCGATCGGGGTTGCCTCACCGCGGATCAAGCGCTCCAGCATCTTCACCGTCCAGTTCGTGCCCTCCCGGCAGGGAGTGCACTTGCCGCACGACTCGTGGTGGTAGAAGCGAGCCGTCCGCAGCGCCAGCTCGACCACGCTGGTGGTCTCGTCGAAGACGATGATCGTGCCCGAGCCGAGCATCGAGCCGGCTTCCGCCATCGCCTCGAAGCTGTAGGGGACGTCGAGTCCCTCCTCGGCGGTCAGCACCGGGGACGAGGAGCCGCCGGGGAAGAAGCCCTTGAGCTTGCGGCGCCCGACGGTCCCGCCCGCCAGCCCGTTGATCAGGCTCCGGGTCTTGATCCCGAGTTCGACCTCGTAGTTGCCCGGCCTGCGCACTTCACCCGACACCGAGACAACCTTGGTCCCCGGCGACTGCTCGGTGCCGAAGCTCTTGAACCAGCCGGACCCCGAGGCGACGATGTGGGGCACGGTTGAGAGCGTCTCCACGTTGTTGATCAGGGTCGGCCCGCCGTAGAGCCCCTGAACCGCCGGGAAGGGGGGCTTCAGCCGCGGGTTCGCCCGCTTACCCTCCAGCGAGTCGAGCAGCGCCGTCTCCTCCCCGGCGATGTAGGCCCCCGCGCCGCGATGGACCACCAACTCCACCTGCTGGCCGGTGCCGAGCACGTCCCTGCCGAGGTAGCCGGCGTCGTAGGCCTCCTCCACCGCCGTGTCGAGGATGTCTCCCTGGAGGTCGTACTCGCCGCGGATGTAGATGAAGCAGCGATTGGCGCCGGCGGCCCGGGCGGCGATGATCAGCCCCTCGATCAGCTGGTGGGGGTTCTTCTGCATCAGCTCGCGATCCTTGAAGGCGCCCGGCTCGGACTCGTCGGCGTTGCAGCAGAGGTACTTGTCCATGTCGCCGCGGGGCAGGAACGAGGCCTTCTTTCCCATCGAGAAGCCGGCGCCGCCACGACCCCGGAGGCCCGAGGCCTCGAGCTCGTTCAGGACCTCCTCCGGGCTCATCTCCCTGTAGGCCTTGCGAATCGCCTGGTAGCCGCCGAGCCGCTTGTAGGTGCGGATCGAGGCCAGCCGGGGCTCGTCGATGTTGCGAAACAGGATCCGGGTCTCTCGGGCGGCGAGTGGCATCAGCGCTTCGCCCTCGAGCTCTTCGCCTTTGGCTTCGGCGTCGTCTTCGCCCTCGACTTCGTCTTCCGCTTCACCTTGTTGATCGGGTGCCTCGTGATCCGCTTGTCGGCCGGGGGACGCGGACCACCCGCGACCGCGCGATCCTCGAGGCGCTTCTCCGGCAGCAGCTCGTCCTTGGCGCGGAGTTGCGCGACCACATCGGCAGCGTCGCCGTCCTCGAGCGGGCCGTAGTAGCGCTGGTCGATCGAGGCCATCGGCGCGAGGTCGCAGCCGCCCATGCATTCGAACCCACGCACGAGGACATCGTCGTCGGCGGCGTCATTGAACGCCTGCAGCAGATCGTCGGCCCCGCGCAACCAGCAGGAGATGTTGGTGCAGACGAGCACCTCGTGCTTCGGAGCTGGCTCGAGGTGAAAGAGGTCGTAGAAGCTCGCCACTGACTCCAGGTAGCCCGGGGTCACCCCGATCACCGCGGCGGCCTCGCGGATCCCCTCCGGGCTGCACCAGCCGTAGCGCCGCTGCACCGCCCAGAGCGCCGGGATCGACGCCGATCGCTTCTCCGGGTAGCGCTTCATCGCCCGCCGGATCTCCTGGGCGAGCGCCTTCGGGACCTCGACCTCGGAGGGCTCGGGCACCGGGGCGGGGTCGCGCTCGGGAGCGCGCTCCTCCTCAGCCGCCGCCTCGGCTGGCAGGGAGACGTCCTCCAGCAGCTCCCCTTGGAGCTCCTCCGGCACCCGCTCCTCCCACTCGGGCTCGGGGAATCTCGGGACCAGCGGGCTCATCGGTCGACTCCCCCGAGGATCGGGTCGAGCATCGCCAGGTTCTGGATCAGGTCGGCGATGTACCCACCCACTGACATGTCGCGGAAGGCCTGGAGGTTGACGAACGAGGGGTCGCGGAAGTGGACCCGGGCGGGCTTCGAGGAGCCGTCGGCGAGCACGAAGCAGCCAAGTTCGCCCCTGGGACCCTCGATCGAGTAGTAGAGCTCGCCGGGCGGAACCCGGAAGCCCTCGGTGACCAGCTTGAAGTGGTGGATCAGGGCCTCCATCGAGGTGGAGAGCTCATCGCGGGGCGGCAGCACCACCTTGCGGTCGTCGGCGATCCAGGGGCCCTCCGGGAGGCCGTCGATCGCCTGCTCGATGATCCGCACCGACTCGCGCATCTCCTGGAGGCGCACGCGGTAGCGGTCGTAGCCGTCGCCGACGGTGCCGACGGGGATCTTGAAGTCGAAGTCCGGGTACGAGAGGTATTCGGTCGCCTTGCGGAGATCCCAGGGCTCCCCCGCCGCCCTCAAAAGCGGCCCGGTCACCCCGAGCTCGAGCAGCCGCTCGCGGGAGACGATCCCCACCCCTTTGGTCCGGCGGAGGAATATCTCGTTGCGGTCGAGCAGCGCCTCGAACTGGTCGATCCGCCGTGGCATCTCGCCGCAGAACTGGCGGACCTTCGCCTCGAACCCGACCGGAATGTCCTCAAAGACGCCGCCGACCTGGAAGTAGCGGGTGTGCATCCGCTGTCCGGCCGACATCTCGAACAGGTCGAGGATGTTGTCGCGCTGTCGGAAGCAGTACCAGAGGAGCGAAACCGCACCGAGATCAAGGGCCGAGGTGCCGAGCCAGACCAGGTGCGACATGATCCGGTTGAGCTCCAGGTGGAGCACCCGGAGGTACTTGGCGCGGTCGGGGATCTCCAGCTCGAGCAGCCGCTCGACGCAGCCGCAGAAGGCCTCCATGTTGAAGAAGTAGGAGAGGTAGTCCATCCGCTCGACGAATGGGATGACCTTCCAATAGCTCTTGTCCTCACAGGACTTCTCGATCCCGGTGTGGAGGTAGCCGACCACCGGCTTCAGATCGAGGACCTGTTCGCCGCGGAGGGTGACGATCAGGCGCAGAACCCCATGGGTGGCGGGGTGGTGCGGCCCCATGTTGATCGTCATCACCTCCTGCTCGATGTCCTGCTCCGACTCCTCGGCGGCCATCGCATCGACCACTGGCGCGACCGGGTCCTCGGTCAGCCGGTCGACCCCGCGCTCGGTGCTGACCTCGTCTCTGAGGGGCTCGTCCGCCATCACTCGAACCAGCGAGGCGCTTCGACCTCGTTGTGGGTGTAGAGGACCGGCTCGCCGCCGATCGGGAAGTCGCGTCGCTGGGGCCAGCCGACGTAGTCCTCCGGCATCAGGATCCGGCGCAGGTCCGGATGGCCGCGGAAGACGATCCCGAAGAAGTCATAGGCCTCGCGCTCCTGGAACTCGGCGGTGGGGAAGAGCTCGACGCAGGAGGGGAGCTCGGGGAGCGCGTCCGAGCCGTTTCCTGCCGCAGGATCGTCGAGCAAAGCCTTGACCCGGATCCGCTCGACCCGGTCGCGGCAGAGGAGCTCGTAGTGGACGGCGAAGCGGGGGGTGGCCGGGAGGTAGTCGGCGGCGTGGAGGCTGGAGAGGAAGGTGTAGCTCTGACCCTCTGTCTCGCGCAGCCACCGGAGCGCGTCGGTGACGCCCTCCGGATCGACGATCAGGGCGGCGCGGTCGTGCTCGAAGGAGGTCTCGACCACGGTCCCGTCCCGGACCTCGTTGATGCTTTCGGCGATCAGCTCGAGGCCCGGGGCGTCAGGCATTCTCGACCGCCTTTGCGGCTCGCTCGAGCGCCTCGGGGGTCGGCTTGGTCTCGCCCCGCGCCCACTCCTCGGTGCCGATCGCGTTGTAGCGCTGGCGCCAGCCGAGGTCCGGCCGGCCCTGGACCAGCCGCTGGAGCTTGTTGAAGCCATGGAGGAGGGCCTCGGCGCGGGGCGGGCAGCCGGGGATGTGGACGTCCACCGGCATGAACTTGTCCGCCCCCTGGACCACCGCGTAGTTGGCGAACATCCCGCCGGAGGAGGAGCAGGCGCCCATCGCGATCACCCAGCGCGGCTCCAGCATCTGGTCGTAGACGCGGCGGACGACCGGCGCCATCTTGGTCGCGACCCGGCCCGAGAGGATGATCATGTCGGCCTGTCGCGGCGAGGCCCGAAAGGCCTCGGACCCGAAGCGCGAGATGTCGTAGCGCGCCGTGACCATCGAAATCATCTCGATCGCGCAGCAGGCGAGCCCGAAGGTCATCGGGAAGAGCGAGTTGGCCCTGCCCCAGTTGAGCGCCCGCTCCAGGGTGGTGGTCATCACCCGCTCCTCGACGTACTGCTCGAGGTCGCGGCCCTCGAGGTCGCCGAGGAGCATGTCGCGCGCCTTCAGCTGCTTCGCCCTGAACTCAGAATCACGCGGCGGTTGCATCCCTCCATCCGCACCGCCTTGCCGCCTCCGGCGCTCTATCTCCAATCGAGCGCCCCCCGCGCCCAGACGAAGACGAGGGCGACCAGCAGCAGGGTGACGAAGATGCCGATCTCGACGAGGACGAAGACGCTCTTCGCCGACTGCACGATCACTCCGACGGGGTAGAGGAAGACGACCTCGATGTCGAAGAGGATGAACAGCATCGCGATCATGTAGAAGCTGACGCCGAACTTGAAGGTGCGGGTGATGTGAGCCGGCAGCCCGCACTCATACGGCTGGCTCTTGATCGGGTTCACCCCCCGCCGCCCGATCACCCCGTTCAGCAGTGCGAAGGCGCCTCCCACGAGGATGCCCAGGCCAGCGAAAACAAGGACGGGGAGATAGCTCTGTAGCACGACTCCGTTCTCTTATATCACCAACTTTGTATCAATCTGTTACATAGTGATTTTCCGCATCAGCAAGCGGAAATCCGACCCTTTCGAGCGGTTTTCCGCGTAAGCTGGCGCCGCCGTGGCCGAGGTCCATCTCGTCACCGGAGTCGCCCTGCTCGCGGCCAATCTCGTTGCCGGGATCTGGGGCGGCGTCGCCTGGCTGCAGCGCCGGCCGGCGCTCGGCTTCTGGTACGCGCTTCGGATCGCCCAGGCGGCGGTCGTGATCCAGGCACTGCTCGGCCTCGGCCTCGTCTTCGCCGGCCGGGAGGCGTCCGACCTTCACTATCTCTACGGTGCCCTCCCCCTGCTCGTCTCCTTGCTGGCGGAGGGTGCGCGGGCGGGCTCCGCTCAGCAGGAGCTCGGCGAGCTCGACTTCCGGGCGCTGCCCGAGGAACGCCAGCAGGCGATCGCGATCGCGATCGTCCGCCGCGAGATGGGGATCATGGCCGTCTCCTGCCTGGTGATCTTCGGGCTCGCGCTGCGCGCCGCGGGCACCAGCTCCGCGTTCTAGCTAGCCGCCTTTGACGAGCCCGACCGTGTGGCCCTCCGGGTCGGTGAAGAGCCCGATCTCGAGCCCCTCCATCGGTTTGTCCGGACCCATCACCCGGGTCCCGCCGAGCTCCTCCGCCTTTGCCAGCGCGGCCTCGACGTCGGTCACCTCGACGTAGAAGGTGACGTGACCCTCATAGCCCTCCGGCCCCCCGCCGATGCCGCCGCCGATCCCGACGCCCTCAGCTATTGACGTTGTCGTCTCGGGACACGACGCCGTACTCCGTCGGGCCTTCGCCCATGGGATCGACCTTCCAGCCGAAGAGCTCGGAGTAGTAGCTCCAAAGCTTCTTCGCGTCCTTCCCGACCACCTCGAAGTGCACCACCGGCTGTCCCATGCTTTCTCCTTCCGTGGGTTTCTCAGGCGCTGGGCGGACCTGGTGCTCTGGTCACCGAGAACGTGGCGCCCTGCGGATCGGCGAGCACGGCCTGCCTCAGCCCGACACCGGGAACATCGTACGGGGGCACGATCACCGCCCCGCCCCGCTCGGCCGCCTCCTCGGCGGTTGCGTCGGCGTCCTTGACCCAGAAGTCGATCGACCAGTGCGACGGCACCTCGTCGGGGAATTGATCGGCGCTCATCGGCGCCATCACCGCAACGACGTCACGCGGAACCGGTTGGAGCGGCTCGCCTCCCTCGAAGCCGGGGAGCCGCATCAAGCTGACCCCGCCGCCACCGCCCATCTCCTCCGGCTCCCATCCGAAGAGGGCGCCGTAGAAGGCGGTCGACGCTTCGGGATCGCGGGTGTTGAGCAAGCTCATCGACCAAGCCCCGGCCTCGTTGACAAGCTGGGCGCCCCGGTGCTCGCCCGGCTGCCAGATGCCGAACACGGCCCCAGCCGGATCGATGAGGATCGCGATCCGGCCGCCGTCGAGGCTCTCGAACGGCTGCACCGCCGACGCTTCCGCCCGCCTCCGTCGCCTTGGCGGCGGTCTCCTCGGCGCTCTCCACCCAAACGTATGTGCCCCAGACCGGGGTGTGATCCGGCACAGGCGGCGGCGACCCGATCGAGGTCACGTCGCGGCCGCGCAGCCTGCACATGAAGAGTCGGCGGTCCGAGCCGGGGGGCGTCGTCTCCTCCGCCTCCCAGCCGAATAGCGTCCGTGTAGAAGGCCACCGCCGCCTCCGCATCGGGCTGCCACGTGTCGACCCAGCAGGGGACCCCGTTCTCGAATCCATTGCGCTCGCTCATCGGGCCGCCACTTCCTCGTATTCGTCATGACGGCGCCACCACTCGTAGGGCGGAGTCTGCGGGTGGCCCTCGGGTGAGTCCTCCCATTCCTCCTGGCGGCCCAGCGGCGTCAGGTCGAGGAGGGTCCAGTTGCTCCCGAGCGCCTCGACACCCCGCCCGCTCGTGAAGTAGGTCCGGTAGACGTCATCCCCGTCCCGGAAGAAGACGTTGAGACCGAACCCGGTGCCGATGCCGTGATCGGGATTGAAGTCGTCGACGGTCGAGTACCAGGGCACCTCCCAGCCCATCCGCTGCTTGTACGCCTCGAGGTCCCCCAGCGGCGCCTGGGACACGAGCGCAAACGTGGTGTCGCGAGCGTTCAGGTGCGCCAGGTGGCCGACGTTGTCGACGAACATCGAGCAGCCGTCACATCCCTCACCGGGCTTGAATCCGAAGGCGGGGCCGAACATGAAGTGGTAGACGATCAGCTGCCGCCGGCCCTCGAACAGGTCGGCCAGGGTTGCATCGCCCGCCGGGCCCTCGAACCGATAGTTCTTCTCGACTCGGACGATCGGCTGGCGACGGCGCTCCGCGGCGAGCGCGTCCCTGGCCCGGGTTGCCTCCTTCTCCTTCGCCAGCAGCTTCTCGTGAGCTGCCTCCCACTCCTCCGCTGACACGACTTCGGGCAGGTTCATCGTCTCCTCCTTCATTACGACTCTTGGAGCACTGAGAGGATGTTTCCCGCCGGGTCCTTGAACCATGCGATGTCGGGACCCTGTCCAGCGGCGAGGCCGCGGGCGATCCCCTTCTCGTCCTGTTCGAACGATCGCGTCGTAGCGCTCGAACGAGACGCCACGCCTCGCCAGCTCGTCGACCGCCTCGTCGATGTCGTCCACCGGGAAGTTGAGGATCGTGTAACTGGCAGGAGTCGAGCCCTGCTGTTGGTAGACCAGTGTCGGGCGGTCACCGGCGAGGTGGAGGGTCATCAGCCCATTCTGCTCGTCGATCACCTCTGTCTTCAGTCCCAGCGTCTCGCCGTAGAACTGCTCCGCCTTCTTCAGGTGGTCCACGGCGAAGCCGCTGTATGCCTTGCTGTTCTCGAGCATCGTTCGTCTCCTCTCGAACTAGACCGCGTCTGAGTATGCGGGCTCGCCACTCGCGAATCCAGGCTCGGTCGCGGTCTCGGTCTCGGTTTCGGGCTCGGGCTGGAGCACCCAGGCGGCAACGGCGATTGCCGCGACCACCAGCAGCGCCCCGACCAGGTAGGCGAGGTGGTAGCCGGAGTTGAGCGCCGAGGCGGTCGACTCGCCGTCCGCGAGCAGGCCGCTGGTGCGCTCGGTCGCCAGGGTCGCCAGGACCGCGAGTCCGATCGCGCCACCCACCTGGACGCTGGTGTTGACCAGGCCCGACGCCAGCCCCGAGTCGCTCTCGGTGGCGCCGGACATCGCCAGGGTCATCAGTGAGGGGAAGGCCATTCCGGCACCGAGGCCGAACACGACCATCGCCGGCAGCAGGTCGACCACGTAGCTCGCCTCGACCGGAGTCCGGGCGAAGAGGAGCATTCCAGCGCCGATCGAAGGCGATGCCGGGGAGCAGCGTCGCCTTCGCGCCGAAGCGGAGATTGAGCTGCGCGGTGAACCGGAACGACATCGTCCCCATCACCAGCGTGGCCGGGAGGTAGGCGAGGCCGACCTCGAGCGCGTCGTAACCCAGGATCCGCTGCATGTAGAGGGCTCCAAGGAAGAACATCCCGAACATCCCGACGACGAGCAGCGCCTGGACCAGATTCGCCCCCGCGACGTTGCGGGAGCGGAACAGGCGCAGCGGCATCAGCGGATTGGCGATTCGCGCCTGCCGCGCGAGGAACGCTGCCAAGAGGACGGCGGAGATGGCGCCGAGCCCGACCGTCTGGGCGGAGCCCCAGCCATGACTCTCGACCCCGAGGATCGTGTAGACGCCGAGCATCAGCCCGGCGGTGAGGAGCACGGCGCCGGGAATGTCGGCGCCCTCCTTCACCCCGATCCCCTCGCGGTCGTCGATCAGCCGCAGCGCGAAGAGCGCGGTCGCGACGCCGATCGGGAGGTTGACGAAGAAGATCCAGTGCCAATTGATCGCCTCGGTGAGGAGGCCACCGGCCAGGAGCCCGATCGAGCCGCCGGCGACGGCGACGAAGGTGTACATGCCGATCGCCTTCGCCTGCTCGCGAGGCTCGGGGAACATCATCACGATCATTCCCAGGATCACGGCGGAGGTGAGTGCGCCGCCGACGCCCTGAACGAAGCGAGCTCCGATCAGCATGCCCTGGCTCTGCGCGAGTGCGCAGAGCAACGAGGCCCCAGTGAAGACTGCGAGGCCGATCAGGAAGATCCGCCGCTGGCCGATCAGGTCACCGATCCGGCCGGCGAGCAGGAGGAGGCCGCCGAAGGCGATCAGATACGCGTTCACGACCCAGGCGAGGTTGCTCTGGGAAAAGTCAAGGTCCTCCTGGATCGAGGGAAGCGCCACGTTCACGATCGTCGCGTCGAGAACGATCATCAGCATCCCGACGCACAGCACGTAGAGGGCGAGCCAGCGCTTGCGATCTTCCTGCGCAGTCATCTCTTTGTCTCCTTGGACTCGTGTTCTTAGTCTCACCACGGCGGGCACCGTAGCACAGTTTGGTCCTAAAAGACAACTAGCCAGTTGTAAATCAGGATAAACCTGTCTATACTGATCCGCACATGAGTCGGGTACGCCCACACACCGATGGATGCGCGGCAGCCCACACCCTCGATCTCGTCGGTGAGCGTTGGGCCCTGCTGGTTGCCCGCGAGCTGATGGTCGGCCCGCGGCGGTTCACCGACCTCCGAGCCGGGATTCCCGGACATCAGCCCGAATGTGCTCGGCCAGCGCCTCAAGGAGCTCGAGGGGATCGGAGTCCTGCGGCGCCGCGAAGCTCCCCCCGCCCGCCGCCTCCCACGTATACGAGCTCACCGACTGGGGCTACGAGCTCGGGCCGGTGCTGCAGTCTCTCGGACGCTGGGGCTCCCGCTCCCCGACGATGCCCCACGATGGGGAGCTCAGCCTCAGCTCCTTCATCCTCGCAATGCGGACGATGTTCAGCCCCGAGGCGGCGAAGGGCCTCAAGGCGACCTACCAGCTGATACTTGGTGAGGAGCGCTTCTACGTGAAGGTGGGCGGAGGTCGCTTCGAGATCGAGGCCGGGGAGATCAAGAACCCCGACGCGACGATCTCCGCCTCGGACCACATGAGCCTGGTCGACGTGGTCTTCAACGATCGCTCGCTGGCCCAAGCGGAGCTCTCGGGGGACCTCGAAGCGGAGGGAAACAAGCGGGCCGTGGCGCGGTTCGTCGAGCTCTTCCCCCTGCCCGACACCGTCTCGCCCGCCGAGCTTGATTCGCCTGACGAGCGGGTCACCGCCAAGGCCTAGCTCTCCGCGATCAGGTCCCGGTACTCGCCGCGGTGGAAGATCAGCGGCCGGCCCTCGCGGGAGTCGGCCTCGAGCACATTCCCGGTCAGGATCAGGTGGTCGCCGCCGTCGATCAGGTCGCGGAGCTCGCAGGCGACCCAGATGAGGGCTTCGGGGAGACGAGGGCAGCCCTCGCTCTCGAACCATTCGACCCCCTCCCACTTGGAGGGTTCCGGGTTCTTGCCGGAGAACCGCCTTGCCAGCGCCCCCTGACCAGCGGCGAGCGCGTTGACGCCAAAGCGGCCCGCCGCGCGCACCGAGGTCAGGGTGCGCGAACCGCGATCGAGGCAGGCGAGCATCATCGGCGGCTCCAGCGAGAGCGAGTTGACCGCGTTGGCGGTCGCCCCCGAGGGCCCGTGGGGCCCGACAGCAGTCACCACCGTGACCCCGGTCGGGTAGGCGCCCAAGGCGCGACGGAAGGAGTCGGGATCGGGGGCGCCACCCATTGCGCGAACCGTATGCCCCGCGTCAAGAACATATGATCCCGCCGCGTGCGTGGGGCTCTCATACTGATCGCAGTCGCCGCGGCCGCGACCGCGATCGGTTGTGGCAGCCAGGGCGTGGAGGTCCCCTCCAGCGACCCCGACCACGAGGGCGCCGTGATCTTCGCCGAGCGCTGCTCCGGCTGCCACACGCTGACCCCGGCGGGGACTCAGGGCAGCGCCAATCGCAGCCAGCGCACCCAGGGTCCGAACTTCGACCAGCGCAAGGAGACGGTCGACGACGTCATCTTCGCGATCCGAAACGGCGGCTTCTCGGGAGCGATCATGCCCCAGAACATCGTCGTCGGACCCGACGCGGAGAAGGTCGCCGCCTTCCTCGCCAAGTACTCGGGTCAGGACGTCGAGGAGCAGCCGCGCCCGACCAGCGCGGCTCCCTAGCCTCGGCCCCGGATGATCGACCTGCAGCAGATCCGCCGGGACCCGGGCCCGGCCCGCCAGGCGCTCGCCCGGCGGGGGGCCGCCGAGCAGCTCGACGCGTTGCTCGAGCTCGACCGGCGCCGCCGCGAGCTCAACACCCGGATCGACGAGGGTCGCGCCGAGCACAACAAGCTCTCCGAGCGGATCGAGGAGCTGGCCCGCTCGGGCGGCCGCGACCAGCTCGAGTTCAAGGAGCTGCGCGAGCGCTCCTCCCCGCTGAAGGCCGAGCTGAAGAAGTTGGAGGCGGAGCTGGCCGAGGTGGAGGAGGAGCGGGACCGGCTCTGGGCCGAGGTCCCCAATCTCCCCGACCCCGAGGCGCCCGACGGCACCAGCGAGGAGGATGCGAAGGAGCTGCGCGAGGTCGGCGAGCGCCCGGCGTTCGACTTCGAGCCGCTCGACCACCTCGAGCTCGGCCAGCGGCATGGCTGGATCGAGATGGAGGCCGCCGCCCGGGCCTCCGGGTCGCGCTTCGCCTACCTGCTCGGCGACCTGGTGCTGGTGGAGCTGGCGCTGGTCCGCTTCGCCCTGGAGACGCTTCGCCCCGAGGGGTTCGTGCCGGCGGCGCCGCCGGTGCTGGTCCGAGAGCAGGCGCTCTTCGGGACCGGCTTCTTCCCGAGCGAGCGGGAGATGATCTACGAGGTGCCCAAGGACGAGCTCTTCCTGGTCGGTACCTCGGAGGTCTCGCTGGCGGCCCTGCACGCCGACGCGATCCTCGCCGCCGAGGACCTGCCGCGCCGCTACGCCGGTTTCTCCACCTGCTTCCGGCGCGAGGCGGGAGCGGGGGGGCGCGACACCCGGGGCATCTTCCGCGTCCACCAGTTCGACAAGGTGGAGATGTTCAGCTTCTGCGAGCCGGACGACTCGGAGGAGGAGCACCAGCGGCTCCTGGCGATCGAGGAACGCATCCTCCAAGCGCTCGAGATCCCCTACCGGGTGGTCGAGATCGCCGCCGGGGATCTCGGCCCCTCGGCCTCCCGCAAGTTCGACTGCGAGGCGTGGATCCCGAGCCAGCAACGGTTCCGGGAGCTGACCAGCTGCTCCAACACCACGGACTACCAGGCGCGCCGCCTCAGTTCCAGGTACCGTCCTGGCGAGGATGCCTCCCCAGAATTCGTCCACACCTTGAACGGCACGGCGGTGGCGGTCGGACGCACGCTCATCGCCCTGTTGGAGAACCGTCAGCGGGGAGACGGAACGGTGTCCATACCCGGTTCTTTGCAGGAATTCGGCCTTCCAGAGACCATTCCCACCTCATGAACGCCGGTGCCCCCAAACGCGTGGTGATCTGCGACGACCACGAGATCGTCCGCGAGGCGTTGAAGGCGCGGATGGCCTCTGTCGAGAGCGTCGAGATCGTCGGCGAGGCCGAGCCTCGGGCGAGGAGGTCGTGAAGATGGTCGAGGAGCTGAAGCCCGACGTCTGCATCGTCGACGTCGAGTTGCCCGGCCAGGACGGGATCGAGGCCACCAAGGAGATCCTCAAGGTGATGCCTCCGAACCCGGGTGATCATCTTCACCGCGCACGCCCAGCCCGACCTGCTCACCCTCGCCCTTCGAGCCGGGGCCTCCGGTTACGTCCTCAAGTCTGCCCCCAGCGAGGACATCGCCCGGGCGATCGAGGTGGTCGCCGGCGGCGGCACCTTCGTCGGCACCGAGCTTGGCCAGGGCGCCGGTGAGGTCGAGAAGCTGCTCGAGCTCACCCCGCGCGAGCGCGAGATCCTCGAGCTGCTCGCCGAGGGCCTGCGGGTGAAGCAGATCGCCGACCGGCTCTCGCTCAGCCCCGCCACCGTCCACACGCACGTTCGCAACGCGATCGCGCGCATGGAGGTGGACACGCGGACCGAGGCGGTGGCGCTCGCCGTCCGCTTCAGCTACCTCGGGCGCCGGCGGGAAGGTCTGAAGCTCAGCGCAGCCGTTAAGAAGTCAACTCTCCTCGTCGAAGTCGAGGGCGCAGCCGTTGATGCAGTAGCGCTGGCCGGTCGGGTTGGGTCCGTCGTCGAAGACGTGGCCCAGGTGGGCATCGCAGCGTGAGCAGAGCACCTCGGTGCGCCGCATCAGCAGGCTGTTGTCCGCCTCGGTCTCCACGGCCTCGTCATCCATCGGCTGGTAGAAGCTGGGCCACCCGGTGCCCGAATCAAACTTGGTCTCGGAGTCGAACAGCGGCTGCCCGCAGGCGACGCACTTGTAGGTGCCCTCGCCCTTGTTGTCGTTGAGCTCGCTGGTGAACGGGGCCTCGGTGCCCTTTTGGCGCACGACCTCGTACTGCTCAGGAGTGAGTTCGCGCCTCCACTCCTCTTCGGTCTTCTTCACCTTCTCCACGTAGTTCCTCCGTTTCTGAGGGATCACAGATGAGGGTAGCCCGAGCGCTAACCCCCGCCTAAGTCAGGGAATCGGGTGACCCCTCAGCTACGGCTGCGAGCCCCCTCAAATAGCGGCGATCGCCGTCAGGAGCTCGGAGCGGTCGAAGTAGACCTCGTTGCGCGCGATCAGCCCGTCGCGGAGCTGCACCGTGCAGACGCCATCCGCCTCGATCACCGTCGGCCCGACCGGGATCGTGGCGTGCCAGAAGTTGAGGAAGCCTCCGTCCAGCGGCACCACCTTCCGGTTCGTCCACTCCCAGTCCGGGAAGCGCCCGAGGAGCGCTTGGAAGTAGGAGGTGAGCGCCGCCTTGCCCTGCACTCCCTCGGGGATCGCGGGATCGCTGTAGAAGGCGTCGTCGGCGTAGAACGAGGCGAGGCGCTTGGGATCGTTCCCGGTCCAGGCGGGCAGCCAGCGGTTGGCGAACTCCTTGCCCTCGACCTCGCTGAAGCCATCGAAGTTGGCGCTCATCAGGCCGCAAGCCGATGCCGCGCGTGCCCGACTCTTCTCACGAGCGGCTCGCCGATACCCGGCTTCACGATCAGCGGGGGCCGATCGGCCGGGCGTTGCAGACCCTGCTGGTGGGCCGGCGCCAGACCGGCTAGAGCCAATCCGTTGCCCGACAATCTCTGCAGTTGCTTCGCAAGCGTGCGCAACCCGCGGGCCGCGCGCGTGTTCCAGCTTTATGTACGCGCGGGTCCCAAGTTCATATATGGTGCCCGCTGAACCAGCCGCCGGTCGCTGGATCACCGGGACAAAGGAGAGGACGCGATGCAGAGCCTGAGGGGTGGATGGATCCGCCGGACCGCCGTAGGTGCGACGCTGACCACGCTCGCCTTGCTGGCCGGGCTCCTGGCCTCCAGCGCCGCCCTCGCCGCGCCCGATCCCCTCGCACCGAGTTCATCGGTGGCGCTGCAGCTGAAGAACTTCAGTGGCATCAAGGTGAAGCCGAAGACCCTGAACCTCGCGATCACGCGGGGCGAGCTCGATCCGACAACCGGCGCCGGCACCATCGAGACGACCGGCAAATTCACGGCCAGGCGAAGCGGCCGGAAGACCAAGGTGAAGGTCACCGCTCTTGTCTTCGGCGCCAACGGCGGGCGCCGGCAGGATCGACGCCAAGGTCGGCAAGCGCCAGACGAAGGGCTTCGGCAAGCTCAGCGGAGGCACCCTGACGCGCCAGGGATTTGGCGCCAAGCTCAACGGGGTGACCGCGAAGCTCGGCTCGAAGGGCGCGAAGGCGCTGAGCCGGGCGCTCTCCCCCGGCAGCGCGAAGAAGGCGAGCGCCGCCGCCGGCGGGATCAAGGCCGGCAAGTCGCTGGGCTCGGTCGCGGTCAACGCCGTGCCGAGGACCGTCGAGGTGCTGCCCGGCGGGACGCTGGAGTTCGAGGCCGACCCCTCTTCGGCATCAAGCTGGCCAACCACTGCGTCAACGGCCGATCCTCGTCCCCCGCGGCGTCGAGCCGATCCCTCCGGCGACCGAGCCCGTGCTGCGGGAATTCGTTCTTCTTCCCGGTCACCGGCGGCAGCATCGCCCCCGACTTCAGCTCCGGCAGGGTGACCAGCGCCGGCGGCCAGAAGCTCACCAAGAACGACCACGGCCCGCTCCACTGGCTTCTTGCCGGCTGCGCCGAGGCCCGCCGGTCGGGACCTCCGTCACCCTGACCGAGTGGGAGGCCGCAGTTCGATCTCAAGGCGCTCGCCTCGACCACGGTGCTGCCGACGGGGTCGATCGGGGTTGGCGGTCCCTGGGCGCCTTCGACCTGGCGTGCGCCAGGCGATCACTCGCCTCCGGCGACCTCCGTCGACCCGAACACCAGGCAGATCGACGATCACAGACGCGCCGGTCACCATGGACCCGCTCGCAGCGTCGTCTTCAACAGCGTCTTCCCGAACGCCTCCGGGAACCCGGCCCAGGACTTCATGGGCGGGCGACCTCGCTCGGGTTTATGTCGCTGAACGTCACCACCCACTAGAGCCGCGGTCCCGCTAGTGCGTCGAAGTGGGCGGCTGATCGCTCGAGTCGTCGTAGCGACTCCCCCGTTCGACCCGAAAAATCCCCCGTGTTGGGGGAAGGCGCTTGCTGCGGCGAGCGAGGAGCTGACTTTCGGTCACACCAGGGGCCTCACTCCCCGTATGATGTACGCGCTGATTCATCCCATCCCTCGGCGACGAGCGGATGGGGAGGGGATACATAGCCCAAAGGATCGTCGATGGGGAGAAGGGCATCCGGGAGCTGGCTAAGGGCCAGTCCTCCGGAACACGGACGTTTATCGAGTAGAGCAGCGGGGAGGAACCTGCGTGCTCTCGTGACTGACCCACTAAATTCTGGGTATGGAGCAACCGTGACCCCGAGAACCAGCGATCGAAGACGAAGCATTCGAGCCCGGGAAGCAGCTACCGCGCGGCCGGCATGGTCTCCCACGCGAGGCGGTGACCGGATCGCAGCGGGCCCGGATCCTCCATTCGATGATCGAGGCGGTGGCGGAGCGCGGCTACCAGGAGACTCGTGTCGTCGATGTGGTCGAGCGCGCTGGAGTGTCGCGGGCCACCTTCTACGACCTCTTCGACGACGTCGAGGACTGCTTCCTCGAGGCTTACGACTTCGTCTCCGCGCGGTTGTTCGCGACCGCGTCCGAGGCGTTCAACCAGAACCCCGAGGCACCGTGGGCGGAGCGCGTCCGCGCGGGCATTGGAGCCTTCCTCGAACTGCTCGCCGCTTGGCCCGAGGGCGCTCGATTCGCGATCGTCGAAGTGCTTGCGGCAGGGCCGAAGGCGCTCGCTCGCCGCGACGCGGTTCTGCGCCAGCTCACCGAGTTCGTCGAGGCCGGTCGGAGTCAGTCGTCGCTCGAGTTGCCGGGGATCACCTCCGTGGCGATCGTCGGCGGCATCCACGAGCTGCTCTACACCGAGATCCTCCACGGCGCCACCGCACGCCTGCCGGCACGGCTGCCCGACATCGTCTACTGGGTGACCCAGCCCTTCCTGGGCACCGAGGCAGCGGCCGCCGAGCGCGAGCGGGCCCGGGTGTCGCTGCAGTCCTAAGCCCCTCCGGTTCGCCGCACTTCGGCCGTGGCCGCCTCCGGTCCGACGTACGGGACCAGGACCACGAAGAGGATGTCCGGGAGCAGGCTGGGCAGCTCCTCCGTCCTCCCGGCCGCGACCTCGTCGTGGATGATCGCCTCGGCCCCACCCACAGCCATCAACTCGAGGTCGGGCGGCAGGACGCTCGCCCTCCGCGTATTCGCGGCCCCCTCTGAACAAGGGCACGAGCCGCTCCAGGGCGTCGCGATAGCAGCGCTGAGCTTCGGGCCCGGCCGCCGGAACCTCGACGGTCGCCATCCGGGCCACTTCCGGCTCGGCGGAATAGGCCTCGAGGCATGCGCCAAGCGCCCGCCTGATCTTCAGCGGCCATGGCCCGTCGGCCCTCGAAGGCGCCGGCCGACGTAGGCGACCAGGGCGTCGATCACCCTCTCATGGGCCGCGAACAGGCACTCCTCCTTGTCCTCGAACAGCTCGTAGAAGGCTGGCGCGCGAGACGCCGGCGCGTTCCACGACCTCGGCCACCCGACCGACTCGAAACCCTTCTCGGCCACCGCCCTCACCATCGACCAGAGGATCCGCTCCTGCTCGGGAGAGCCCCTCGACCGCCCGCGGCAGCCCTGGCTGGATCTCCGCTGAGGCCGTGGTCACCGCACGCACCCCCGAAACGGTAGAGTTCATCATGGCCTGCCTTCCTCTCATATCCCTCGTCCTCCTTCCGTGGAGACGTCCTGGGACCCAGGCAGAGCCTGCGTTTTATCATGAATAGTCGGGTACCCGATTTTGGCATCGACCGGTGCGGACTCCAAACAGCCTAACCCGCTCTGCTGAGCAGCTACTGCTACGGAAGGCTCTGCCCGGCGATCGCCGCGACCTTCCAGGCCGAGCCCTCACGAACCACGGGGAAGGCCGACTCGGTCCCGCGCGGGTCTCGGTAGAGGACGAAGCCGCGCTCGCCCTCGATCCGTACGCCGGTCACCTCAATGCGGTTGGCCTGCGGCAGCCTCTTCGCCGGGATCTGTGATCTCAGGATCTCGACCAGCTCCGTGCAGCTGTTCTTCACGGACTTCGCTGGCGGCCCCCTCGAGAAACACCTCGAGATTCTTCTTGGTGGAAGCCGACATCAGTGAACACGCGGTCGCCGAGTCGCCGTCGGCCTGAGCGCGCAGGAACTCCTCGACCGCGCTGCCGGCGGCGTCGCGATCCTCGGGGCCCGCCTCTTCGCCGAAGTCCTCGATATCTGCCGCCGCGGCGCCGGGCTGCGCGCCGGCCGCCTGCTCGGAGCCCGCCGAGGTGGTGGCCGAATCAGAGTCGTCGTCGCCGCCGCAGCCCGCGAAGCACTGCGATCACCGCCACCAAGGCCGCGAGCGCGACCCCACGGAGGACTGCGTCGGAAGTCTCCCTGACCATGTCGGGGAATCCTATTGTTTTTCAGTGGCGCGGCCGGGGTGATGTCAAGCGCCTCGCCAGCCGGCTTTGCTCTCAGTGCGCTTGACATTGCCCGGTTTCGGGTATATGAATCCCCGCGTTCCATGAACGCAGCGTTCTATAAATGCGCATTTCTTCCATCGCGAAGGGAGTGTGAGATATGTCTAAGCGCCGTAATTCGGCGCTCGCCGTGCTTGCATTGGCCGCAGCCGCGGTCTTTGTCTTGCCCGCAAGCTCGGCCAGCGCCGGCAGCGCCACGACGCCGAACGCCTGTGCGAACAGCGTCACCGCGAACTTCAGCCAGATCGGCGTCACCACGAACGGTGACGACGGGCTGACTACGGTGGCGCCGGGCGGAGCGACCACGTCGACCGGCCTCAGCCAGCAGGGCGCCGTCCCCGGTGCCATCTTCGTGGCCGGCTACAACCTCGGCCTCCTTGTGGTTGGCCCGAACACCATTCCGACCACCGTGACCACGAAGATCGAGGCGCACCAACACGACCCAGGGCATCCAGACGACCAACGGTGCGGGCGCCCGCCGACCTCGGTACGTCACGACGACGATCATCGGATCCCGACGGGACCCCGGGGACCGGGGATGAGACCGGCACCGATGCCACGTTCAACGCGAGCTACAACAACCTGTCGTGGACCGCCGGCGCCAGCGGCACGATCGACTACCGGCAGGACTCGATCGCGGCGGCGCCGCCGACTGACGCCAACAACACGCTGCGGATCGCACGCCGTTGTCGGCGGGTTCCTCAACGTGACCTTCCGTTGCGCCCCCGGCACGGTGACCCCGGACCGGACCCGGGGACGATCACGCTGATCGACCCGGCGGGGTCGTTCGATACCACGCGACATGCCGATCGTGGCGCCGCAGCGACAGATCCGATCAACGACGCCGTCGGCGACGGAGGGAGGGCGCGGCGAGCGTTCACCGTCTGCGCTCGAGCGACCGCCTCAGCCGACGCCGGTGACGGTCGATTTCGCGACCGCGAACGGCACCGCAGTCGGCGCCCGGGGACTACACGTCGGCCACCGGAACGGTGACCTTCGCCCCCGGCGACACGTCCGAGCGGTGACGGTGCAGACCGATCGACGACGCCCTCGTTGAGGGACACGGAGACGTTGACGTGAACCTCTCCAGCCCCACGGGCAACGCGGCGATCGCTCGACGGCACCGGGCGTGGGGACGATCAACGACAACGACGCGCGACGTGCGCGCCGACGGCGAACGCCGGAGCCGACCAGACGGTCGACCGCAGGGCGTCGGTGACAGCTCGACGGGACGGGATCGCCGATCCCGACGGCACGAGGCTCTCGCCTTCAGCGTGGACCGCGCCCGGCGGGCATCACGTCTGAGTGATCCGACCCGGCGACGCCGACGTTCACGGCGCCGACCGTGGACCGGACGACGCCTGACGTTCACGCTCGACGGTCTGTGACCGACAACCCGACGGCGCGTGCGACACCGACACCGGTGGTGGTCACGGTCAACGCGCGCCGGCAGACGCGGCGCCGACGGCAGACGCCGGGACCCGACCAGACGGTCGACGCCGGTGCGTCGGTGCAGCTCGACGGAACGGCATCGTCCGATCCGCGAGGCACGATGCCTGACCTTCGCGTGGACCGCCCCGGGCCGGCATCACGCTGAGTGTGCCGACCACGGCGACGCCGACGTTCACGGCGCCGACTGGACCGGTCGACGCTTGACGTTCACGCTCACGGTCTGTGACGAGGCAACCCGATGGCGCTGAGCGACACGGACACGGTGGTGATCACGGTCGAACCGCGCCGCCGTGGTGATCTCGCGGGCGACGTGATCGTCAACGGTCCGGTCACATCGACGAAGACGAGCAAGTCGTTCGTCTTCAAGGTGACCAACGACGGCACTGCGCCGATCACGGTCAATCCCGAGCAACATCACCGGGAGCGTCGACTGTCAATGGGGTGCTGGTCGGCTCTGTCACGGTGAATCCGGCCTGCCGAAGACGCTCAACCCAGGTGCTTCGACGCGGGTGAAGCTCGTTTGGAGCTATGCCGCCGCTGCTGGTGACGGGCGATGTGGTCGTGTTCACCGTGTGCGTGGACGTGGCCGATGACTCAGACACAACCGACAATTGCGACACCGAAACGCGTACCGCTAAGTAGCAACGGTATGGCGCGATGGGTGGGCAGAGGGCGATTTCGCCCTCTGCCCCCCGTCGTCGCACACGGAAAAACTTGAGAAGGGACCTGGATGAAATCGGTTGCGCGTAGAACCTTGCTTCTCGCCGCCGCCGCGGCGACGACCTTGCCGTTGTCGGGGTGCGTGGGCGTGCCCCTCCCCAGCGAGTTCGACCAGGTCTCGCCCGCGATCAACGGGGAGAACGTGGTCTGGGAGGACTCGCGCAACGGCGAGACCGACGGCACCGACGTCTACATGTTCAACACCGGCACCCTGATCGAGACGAAGGTCGCCGGTGGGGCCGGTGAGCAGGATCAGCCCGCGATCTCGAACCAGTACATCGTCTGGATCGACGACGGCAGGCTGAAGGCGAAGCCCGTCTCGGGTGGCGCGGCGTTTCAGCGTCACCACCGGGCCCGCGACCCAGACGGACCCCGCGGTCTGCGGCTCGGTCGTCGTCTGGAGCGACACGGGCAACAACTCGGATGTCTACGCCAAGGACCTCGCCGGAGGCTCCGAGATCGCCGTCGCCACCTCGGAGGCGGTGGAGGCGTACCCGGCCTGCGACGCCGGACGGGTCGTCTACATGTACGCGCCCATCGGCGGACAGGCGGACATCCGCCTCTACGACATCGGCACGGGCCAGACGACGGTCGTCGCCAACCAGCCCTGGAACGAGTGGCGGCCCGCGATCTCCGGAAGCCGGGTCGTCTGGCAGGCCTGGCCGACCCAGGGCCAGCCGGACGACACCGCGGGCATCCAGATCTACGGCAAGAACCTCGGCACGGGACAGGACTTCGTCGTCAGCGAAGGGGCGGACAATCAGATGGCCCCGGCGATCTCAGGGTCGACGGTGGCCTGGGAGGACGTCCGAAGCGGCCAGAGGGAGATCTGGTGGCGCGACCTCGCGACCACGATGAACGAAAAGCCGATCGACGGCTCCCTGCCCGGGAGCCAGGCGGCGGTCTCCCTCTTCGGCCGGAAGGCCGCCTTCCAAGGCAACGCAGACGGACCGTGGAACCTCTATCTGGGGTCCCTCATCTTCTTCACCCAGCCCCCTGGCTGATGAAGACCGGCGGCTGCGTTCGTTTCGTTTCCGCTGCATTACGCCGGGGTATATAGATGCCGCGTTCCATGAACGCGCAGGTCTATTAGTGTGTGTGTTCAGCCCTGATCGACCATCGCTTGGCGGGACCGTCTGCGGCTCCGGATTGGGCGAATCGGGGGAGAGAGGAATGGAATCGCGAAAGGGAGTGTGAGACATGTCTAAGCGCCGTCACTCGGCGCTCGCCGTGCTTGCATTGGCCGCAGCCGCGGTCTTTGTCTTGCCCGCAAGCTCGGCCAGCGCCGGTTCAGCCACGACGTCCGAACGCCTGTTCGAACAGCGTCACCGCGAACTTCAGCCAGATCGGGGTCACCACGAACGGTGACGACGGGCTGACTTCGGTGGCGCCGGGCGGAGCGACCACGACGACCGGCCTCAGCCAGCAGGGTGCCGTCCCCGGCGCCATCTTCGTGGCCGGCTACAACCTCGGCCTCCTCGTGGTTGGGCGCGAACAACATTCCCGCCACCGTGATCACGAAGATCGAGGGCACCAACACGACCCAGGGCACGCAGACCAGCAGCACTGCGGCCACCGCGGTGTCGACGACGATCACCGATCCCAACGGGGTCCCGGGCACCGGCGACGAGACCGCCACCGATGCCACGTTCACCGCGAACTACAACAACCTGTCGTGGACCGCTGGCGCCAGCGGGACGATCGACTACCGGCAGGACTCGATCCCGGCGGCGCCGCCCGACTGACGCGAGCAACACCCTGAGGATTCAAGCCACGATCGGCGGGTTCCTCGTGGTGACCTTCCGCTGCGCGCCCGGCACGGTGGCCCCGGATCCTGCGCCGGTGGGGACGGTCACGCTCACCGACCCGGCGGCGTCGTTCGACACCACGACGATCGGTGTTGTCGAGGTGGACGATCCGCCGGTCGCGAACGCCGGACCCGACCAGACGGTCGACGAGAACACGCTGGTGACGCTCGCCGGATCGGGAACCGATCCGGAGGGCGAGACCCTCACCTTCAACTGGACCGCTCCGGCGGGCGATCACGTTGACGGGTGCGAACACGGCCAGCCCGACGTTCACGGCGCCGGATGTAGCGGCGCAGACGATGTTTACGTTGACGCTGGAGGTCTGTGACCAGGCCGACCCGACGTCGCTCTGCGACACGGACACGATGGTGGTCACGGTGAACCCGGTTGGCGTGCCGGTGGACGATCCGCCGGTTGCGAACGCCGGACCCGACCAGACGGTCGACGAGAACACGCTGGTGACGCTCGCCGGATCGGGAACCGATCCGGAGGGCGAGACCCTCACCTTCAACTGGACCGCTCCGGCGGGGATCACGTTGACGGGTGCGACCACGGCCAGCCCGACGTTCACGGCGCCGGATGTAGCGGCGCAGACGATGTTTACGTTGACGCTGGAGGTCTGTGACCAGGCCGACCCGACGTCGCTCTGCGACACGGACACGGTGGTGGTCACGGTGAACCCGGTTGGCGTGCCGGTGGACGATCCGCCGGTCGCGAACGCGGGACCCGACCAGACGGTCGACCGCTGGAGCTCTGGTGACGCTCGCCGGATCGGGAACCGATCCGGAGGGCGAGACCCTCACGTTCGACTGGACCGCCCCGGCGGGATCACGTTGAGTGATCCGACCGCGGCCAGCCCAACGTTCACGGCGCCGGCTGGACCGGCGACCCTGTACGTTCACGCTGGAGGTCTGTGACGAGGCCGACCCGACGTCGCTCTGCGACACCGACGACGTGGTGATCACGGTGAACCCGGTGACGGAGCCGCCGGAGGGGAAGCCGTGTCCACCGAGGGCCGGCAAGAAGAAGAAGCCACACAAGCATCCGGCCCCGAACAACAAGGGCAAGAAGTGCGGCTTCAACGTCATCCCGGACTCGCTGCTCGCTCTGTGAGCGCGTGACGGCGTGGCGGCGGGCAGAGGGCATTCGCCCTCTGCCCGCCCCGCGTCGCGGCACGTTGCAACTAACGGTCACTGAGGCGCCGGGGGCGCATCAATTGAGCGGAGGGGGAGGGATTCGAACCCCCGGACCGGGAAGACCCGGTCAACAGCTTTCAAGGCTGCCGCAATAAACCAGACTCTGCCACCCCTCCGGGTGCAGCGGAAAGGCTAGACGGCGGTCAGCCGTCCAGCGGTGAGCAGACCATCACCGGGATCCGGCGTTCGGGGCAGCGCTCCTGGTACCTGGCGTAGCCGGGATAGAAATCAGTCGTCAGCTTCCAGAGCCGCTCTCGCTCCGCTCCCTCGGCCTCCCGGGCCCGGTAGCGGCCACCGCCCCCCTTGCTCCAGAGCTCGACCTCGGGGTGGGCGACCAGGTTGTGGTACCAGGCGGGGTGGTGGGGCGCTCCGCCCTTTGACGCGATCAGGATCACGTCGTCGCCGTCCGTGAAATAGGCGAGCGGCGTCGTTCTCTCCTTCCCGCTCTTCGCTCCCGTGTGGGTGAGCAGCACCTGGGGCGCGTTGAAGGTGCTCTTCAGCCGGCCACCGCTGATTTTCATCAGTGGCGGATCGATCCGCTGGCCGACGTTGACCAGGAACCAGGTGACAGGTCGCTGGCGGGCGCTCCAGGCGAGGAAGCTCATCCACCGGTCCTTCGGCTGGGTCGGATCGAAGGGGCGGACCTTTCCCTCGGAGGCCTGCTCGTAGCGGACTCCTCCCATCGCCCGAACGTATACCAGTGCGGTCGCCGCCACCACGCGGCGGGCGCGGTCGGACGGGGCACTAGGCTCCCGCCGATGGCGAAGGAATGGAGGAACTGGGCCGGCGATCAGCGATGCCTGCCCGTCCGGATCGAGCGGCCGAGCGGCCGAGGAGAGCTGGTGGATGCGGTGCAGCGCGCGACCGAGGCGGGACTGACGGTGCGCGCGGTCGGCGCCGGGCACTCGTTCACCGACGTTGCCTGCACCGGGGGGGCGATGCTGCGGATGGATCGCCTCGATCGGGTGCTCGACGTGGACCGCGATGCCGGCCTGGTGAAGGTGGAGGCCGGGATCGGGCTGGGGGCGCTCAGCGAGGCGATCTGGGGCTACGGGATGGCGCTCGAGAACCTCGGCGACATCGACAAGCAGACGATCTCGGGGGCGATCTCGACCGCGACCCACGGCACCGGCGGCCGGTTTCGGAACCTCTCGACGCTGGTCGAGGCGGTCGAGCTGGTCCTCCCCGACGGCACCCTGTTCGAGATCTCCGCCGACTCCGAGCCGGAGCTGCTGCCGGCGGTCCGGGTGGGGCTGGGGGCGCTCGGGGTGATCGCCACGGTCACCCTGAGGACGGTTCCCGCCTTCACCATCCGCCGGATCGACTCGCCGCTGCCGCTGGAGGAGACCCTGGAGCGAGTCCAGGATCTCGCTGACGGCTCGGATCACTTCGAGTTCTACGTCTTCCCCCACACCGAGACCGCCCTGCTGCGGCAGAGCCAGCGCACGGACGAGCCGCCGAAGCCTCGTAACGCGGTGCTCGAGTACGGGCAGGAGGTTGTGCTGGAGAACTGGGTGATCGGCGGGGTCGCCAGGCTCGGCCGGCGGCTGCCGGCGCGGATCCCCCGGCTCTCCCGCTTTGTCGCGTCTCAGATGGGCAAGAGCACCAAGGTTGACCGCAGCTACCGGGTCTATGCCAGTGACCGGCGGGTCCGCTTCACCGAGATGGAGTACGCGATCCCGCGGCGCCACGCGGCCGAGGCCGCCCGCCGGGTGCTCGACGCCGCCGAGCGCGCCCAGCCGCCGGTCGGCTTTCCGATCGAGGTCCGCTTCGTCGCCGCCGACGACTCATGGCTCAGCCCGGCGCACGACCGCGACACCGCCTATATCGCCGTCCACCAGTTCCAGGGGATGTCCTGGGAGAGCTACTTCCGCTCGGTTGAGGCGATCATGCTCGAGTACGGCGGCCGCCCCCACTGGGGGAAGCGCCACTTCCAGACCGCGGCGACGCTGGCCGAGCGCTACCCGCACTGGGAGGACTTCCGGGCACTGCGCGCCCGGCTCGACCCGGAGGGGCACTTCCGCAACCTCTACCTCGACCGGGTCCTGGGGCCGGTCGCCTCCCGCTGAGGCGAGAACAGGTCGCGGCTAGAGGAACGTCTTGCCCTCGCCCCGGTAGGTGGGCACCTCGTCCCTGATCGTGTTCCCGGTGATCAGGTAGAGGCGATCGAAGCGCTCGCAGAGCTCGCCGGCCTTCACGTGGCGGAAGTAGACGCGGTCGCCGATCTCGAGGCGGGCGGCGGCTGCCCCGAGCAGCGGCGTCTGCACCTCGCCGGCGCCCTCGAACGGATCGAGCTTGAGCCCGGCGGGAAGGTGGGGGACCGGCATCCGGTCCTTGGCGCCGACTCCCGAGGCGAGATAGCCGCCGCCGAGGACCGTGGCGACCTTCGGGCCGGGGCGGCGAACCACCGGCAGCGCGAACATCGCCGCCGGATGGAGCGCGAAGGAGCGGTAGTGGTCGAAGAGGACCGGCGCGTAGAACCCCGACCCCGCCGCGATTTCGGTCACCGCCCACTCCGCCGAGGTCAGCCCGATCGAACCGGTGCCGCCCCCGTTGACGAACTCGAGCTCCGCGATCTCGGCGACCGCGGAGACGATCTCCGCCCTCCGTGCCTCGAGGTCCTTCGCCGACGCCGACTGCATGCCGCGGATCAGGAGGTTGCGAATCGCCTTGCGCGGGATGTTGTCGCCGACGCCGGCGATCTGTCCCTCGTAGGCCATCAGCCCGACCAGCTTCACCCGCTCGCGGCGCTCGATCTCGCGAGCGAGCGCCACCGCCTGCTCGGCGGTCCGCACCGGGGAGCGCTTCGGGCCGACCTTGAGCACCCCGCCCAGCGGCCACCAGGAGCAGTCGATGTCGATCGCCACCCGGATCGGGGCGACGAACGAGGTCGCAGACAGTTCGATGAGGTCGAGGTGCTCGGGGCAGTCGACCATCAGCACCGGTGCCTCGTCGGGATGTTCGGCGGTGAGCCGGGCGAGTCGGGTGAGGCCGGCTCGGTCGGTGGTCGGGTAGGCGATCACCAGGTCCCGGAGCCCCCGCTCCCACAGCCACAGCGCCTCGGGCAGGGTGAAGGAGAGGACACCCTGGAAGCCGCGGTCGAGGGCGAGCAGGCGCTCGAGGATCGGCCGGCTGCGGATCGACTTGCTGGCGATCCGGATCGGCTTGCCGCGGGAGCGCCGCAGCATCTCCGCGGCGTTGTTCCAGACGGCGTCCAGGTCGACGAAGGCGAACGGCGCCTGGACGTCTGCGAAGACCGACTCGTAGCGCTCGTTCGCCTCCCTGGGCGTCGGCACGGGCAGCGGCGTCGGCGTCTCGAAGGCCGCCAGCGGCCTCGTCGCCTCCTCGCTCGGCGCTCCGTTCCGCGCCGCGGCGGACTCCTCGGTCGTCTCCGGGGTGGGCGGCGTGGGGTTCTCGTCAGGTTCCGGCATCGCTCGCTCCAGCCTACAATCGGGTGCTTGGTGGCACGCGTCGGCCTGCCACCGCTCCGGAGAGGTGGCCGAGCGGCTGAAGGCACTCGCCTGCTAAGCGAGTAGGGGGCTAATAGCTCTCTCGAGGGTTCGAATCCCTCCCTCTCCGCTGTGAAGGCGCCCGCAATCGCCGATATCGGGCGGGCGCTCAGGCGCCATCCGGCCCTCTCCCTGCTGCTCGCGGCCGCGGTTGGTGTCGCCCTCGTGCTGCTCCTCCGGGATGGGGAGGATGACGCCCGGTCCGAAGGCGCCTCGGGCGCCGGCATCGATTTTTCGGGGCGCTGCGCGGCGTCGCCCGGCTCTCGCCGGCCGATCTGATCCCCGATCCGCCGCCGACTGAGCGGGGCCCTCACTTCCCGATCGCCAGGGTGCAGCCCGGCGAGGAGGTCGAGCTCCGGGACGCCCCGGGGGGCACGGTGATCGCCATCCTCGGCGACGAGACCGAGTTCGACACCCCCCGTACCTTCTGGATCTCCGAGATCAAGGGCGATTGGTTCGGGGTCCACACCCCCGAGGTCTACAACGGGGTCGGTTGGATCCGCGATGACCGGACGCTGCTCGAGGTCTCAGAGACGCGCTTCTGGATCACCGCCAGCACCTCCGCCCAGATGCTCGAGCTCCACTACGGAAACAGGGTCCTCGACCGCTTCCCGGTCACCGTCGGCTCACCCGGCTCGCCGACTCCGCTCGGCGACTACTCGGTCACCGACGGCCTCGCCGGGCCGGGTGTCGGTCCCTACTACGGCTGCTGCGTGCTCGCCCTCACCGGCCACCAGCCGAACCTGCCGCCGAACTGGATCGGCGGCGACCGGATCGCGATCCACGGGACCCCAGGCGCCGTCGGCGGCGCCAACTCGGCGGGCTGCCTTCGGGCCAGCGACCCCGACATGGTCTCCCTCTTCGCCCGGGTTCCGTTGGGGGCGCCGGTCTTCATCCGCGCCTAGCCTGAAACTGCGGCAATCAAGGGAGGCTGAGCTCGCCGACCGCGGTCGCAAGCTGGTCGAGGTCGAGACGACGTCGCGGTCACCGACCCGGTTCTCGCTAGGAGCGCGGTACCCTCAACCGCCGCGATAATGGATCACACGCGCCCGTAGCTCAGTTGGATAGAGCGTCGGTCTACGAAACCGAAGGTCACAGGTTCGAATCCTGTCGGGCGCGCTGAATCTACAGAGCCGATTCCGCTTCCCCACGCGATTTACGCTCTCTCAGCAGCACGGCGGCGATTCCCGCCTGAGTCCGCCTAAGACCGCCTGATTCGCGACTGATTGGCGCGCATCTGGCGCGCAACTGCCGCCGATGTGGGATAGGGCGCGGTGTAGGCCGACGAGTCGCCTCGCTTAGTGAGCTTCACTGTCTGAACACGCACCGCAAGGCGCCTTTCTCAGCTGGGTGACTTCGAAGTGCGGCGCCGTCGCTTTGCATGGAAAGGAGCGGTCTGACCTTTCCCTCCCGCTTCGCGCAAAGCGGGAGCGAGGAATACCGACTCCCCCGTCGGGATCGGCCGACTTTCAGTCGCAGGCCGAGCTCGTGGCGCTCTTGAGGTTGTCCGCAGCCGACACGGTGCTGGTGATCTGCGGCGCGAGTGCAAGCAGCTGCTCGGCCGTCGGCGACGCGGGCAATTCCTTGACCGAGGTCGAGAGGGTCGAGAAGGACGATTCCAAGGCGCTTGTCTCGTCCGGGAAGTCCGCCTTGGCCGAGCTCACGACCGCGTTTGCGTCACTCTGAATCGCCTCCACGTCCGTCTGGACGGTAGAGAGGGTGTCGGTCCCCTCGAGGTTGACGCTCTTGAGCTCGTCGACCGAGCTCTGGAGATCGCTCACATTCGAACAGTAGTCCGGCTTGTCGTCGCCGCCACATCCGGCGACCATGAGCGCCCCAGCTGCCAAGGCCAGCGAAACGATCAGCGTCATGCGGAAGCTCGCCTTCATCGGGGCCAACCATAGTCGTTAGCCGCTTTGGACGAGAAGCGGCGCTGGATAGCGAAGCTCGGGGCTCCTCAAAGAACGCCGCTGCTGAGAATTCGAAGCCCCCAAAGCGCGGGCCTTCAACGGCTAGTCAGCCCATCAGTCCAGCGAGATACTGCGCTGCCGGGCGAGCTTGCGGGAAGAGGACACATGGCGCTCGTCCGGGCCCAGCAGACTGTGTTTGATCCTTCGATGAGTGGTCGATCAATTCATCAACCTCCAGCACCCCGCCCCCCTCCCCCCGGCGGGCGTTGGCCACGAAAAGGGAAGGGGGAGGGTCGAACTCCTAGTCCGCCAGTCGCTCCGCAACCGCAGTGTTCATGCGGATCGCGCGGAGGTGGGCAACGCCAGGGCAACTAACCGAAGTTCGGCGCGCAAACACTGGGCGGCGCGCGTCGAGAGAGGCTGGCTGAGTCCTTGCGCTGAGTCCGCCTCTCCGGCGCTAGCGTCAGCGGGCCATGGCGTCGCCGGACCCGCCCGAGACGCGGTACCGGATCACGGTCCGGATCCTGGTAGTCCTTGCCTCGATCCTCGCCTTCCTGGCGATCTTCACCAGCTGGGTGGACCGCCAGGCGCTCGACACCGATCAGTGGGTGGACACCAGCGGCAAGCTGCTCGAGGACAAGGCGATCTCAGACGCAGTCGCCACCTACGCCGTCGACCAGCTCTACGCGAACGTCGACGTGTCCGCGGTCATCAAGCAGCGCCTGCCGCGCGGCACCCAGCAGTTCTCGGCCCCGCTGGCCGCCGGGGTGCGTCAGTTCGCGACGCGGGCGGCCGAGCAGGCCCTCCAGTCCCCCCGCATTCAGCAGGCCTGGAAGGACGCGAACCGAATCGCGCACCGCCAGCTGGTCTCGATCCTGAAGGGCGACAACGAGGTGGTCTCGAGTGAGAACGGCCAGGTGGTGCTCAACCTGCGGCCGCTTGTCCTTCAGCTGGCGGACCGCATCGGGCTGAAGAAGCAGCTCAACCAGAGACTGCCGCCGGACGTCGGGCAGCTGCAGGTAGCCGACTCCAAGGACCTCGACACCGCCCGTACGGTCACCAAAGTGATCGAGGGGCTCGCCTGGCTCTTCATGCTCGGCACCTTGGCCCTCTTCGCGCTGGCGGTATATCTCGCAAAGGGGCGGCGCTGGATGGTGGTGCTCGGCTACGGCCTCGGCCTGATCGCCTCGGGCCTTGCGGCCATCGCGGTGCGCAACGCACTCAAGGGTTTGTTCGTCGACTCGCTCTCCAAGACCGAGGCTGCGAATGAGCCCGCCCGGCACGCCTGGGACATCGGGACCGCCCTGCTCCAGAGCATCGCGACAAGCGTGATCATCTACGGCGTCGTCTTCGTGGTCGCGGCGTTCCTGGCCTCGCCGTCCGGGTACGCGGTCGGGATCCGCCGGGCGCTGGCGCCGACCCTGCGCGATCGACGCGAGCTCGTCTGGTCGATCTTCGGAGCGGCCGCCCTCTTCGTGTTGATCGTGTGGCCGCCGCCGGGAACTCGCCAGCTCGTGCTCGCTCTCCTGCTGATCACGCTGGCCGGGGTCGGTCTGGAGGCGCTGCGCCGGAAGACCCTCGTCGAGTTCCCGGGCGCGAAGCGGGGCGACTGGGTCCGGTCCATGCGCGAGCGCTTCCAGCGCGCGACCACCGAAGCAGGCCGCAGGGTGGGTGTGGCGGCCAGGGGCCTCACCGACGGCGATCGCCATCCGGAGGACGCGAAGCTCGACAGGCTCGAGCGACTCGGAGAGCTCAAGGAGAAGGGCTTGCTGACCGCGACCGAGTTTCGCGAGGAGAAGAAGAAGATCCTCAGCGGCTAACAGGATGGCCCCGGCGTTTGGTTCGGGGTTGTACCGATAGCGCGGCTTCACGCGCCTCTGGTTAGGGTGGCATGAGATGCTGGCTGGCGCGCAGACTGGCGCGCAACGCGCCCAGGCGATCTCTCCTTGGCTTCGCCAAGCCGTTCGCGGTGGTCCCGCGATTCGTCTACGAAACCGAAGGTCACTGGTTCGAGTCCAGTCGGGCGCGCCTCCTGCTTGCTCGGCGAATCGCCGAAACGTTCAAATCCGTCGATGAACCGAGTCCTTCTCCCGATCCTCGCTCTCCTCGGGGTTCTGCTCTGGTCGCAGGCTGCGCCGGCGGCAATCTCCGGCGGCTACGACGAAGCCACGAGGGAGCTCGAGGAGGGATTCAAGATCGTGGCGACCGAGCGAATCGGCTCCGACGCCGAGTGCTACCCGGCCCCGGACGAGGTGGCGGCGCTGCTCCGCCGGGAGATGGGCATCGAGGTTGTGGTCACGGCCGACCTCGATTCGGTCCAAGGCTTCGACTTGGTGAACGTGATCGATGAGGAAACCGAATGCAACCGCCTCGTTCTCGCGATTCGCGCCGGAGCGAAGGGGAGGGTCTTCATTCTCGATTCCGACTACGGCCCGGTCTACGTGCAGGGCGGCGGCGGGCTCAGTGAGGAAGCGCTTGCCGGCGGGATCGGGCCACTCAGGGACCTCACGGCTGCAACCAACGGCTTCCGGATGGGCGTCGCCGACGAGATCGCGAGGTTCGAGGTCCTCTGCCCCGAGGGCAGCTTCCCGCTCGGGGGCGGCATGTTCAATGCGACGCCCCTCGCCGGTGACGGCGAGGGCATCTATCCGCACTCCTACGAGCGGCTCGGGGTGCAGGGCGGATTCCACGTCACTCCCACTCTCGTCGATCCAAGTCCCGCCCACACCACCCCGCGCCGGGGACTCCTCCAGGTGATCTGCGGGCGGGGACTGGTCCCGACCGTCTCGCCGCACGAGACGACCTTCGTCAAGCGGCGCGGGACGGGGACTGTGACCGCTCGCTGTCCCGAGGGCACCCAGCTCTTCTCCGGCGGGTTCCAGCGCACGAACTTCACGACGCCGGGAATCGTCGGCTACGGCGGAATCATGTACGGCGGCAACTACATCACCGAGTCGAGGGCGGTGGGGACGAGCGCATGGCGGGTCAGCGCCGGCGCGGTCGACGCGGACGGCGGCGAGCTCACCGCGATCGCCCACTGCGCGGAGGATCGGAGCCTGCCGCTCACGGAGGTCTCCGCCTCGGCATCGGTCGATGACGGCGAGGCGGCGACGGCGACGACTCCGCCGTGCCCGGCGGGCCGCGCCCTGACCGCCGGAGGCTTCAGCTTCAACGGCTCCCATGACGCCCTGTTCGCGGAGGGGTACTTCACGCGCAAGGGCACCTGGTCGGCGACCGGCTTCGGCTGGTTCGGCTCGGTCGAGCTGACCGCGTACGGCTACTGCCTCCAGGTGAGCGACACGGTGAGTCGCGCCGCATTCCCTGCGCAAAGAGCCGAGCCGCAGACAGGCGATGAAGAGAAGGGCTCCGATCGAGGGCTTCGACTGCCGATCTTCATCGGCTTGGTGCTGGTCGGTTGCGCGCTCGCCGCCTGGGTCTTCCGAAGCCGCCGTCCGAGCCGCCGCGCCGACCCGCGGTAGGCCGGACGATGATCAACCGCGCCAGGGCCCAGGGGGGTAACTGCTCAGGGCGTCGAGGCACTGTTCGCGCGTCCGGATCACCGCGTGGCGTTCGGTCTCGGCGTCTACGAACACGACCTGCGAGTAGGGGAACGTCCGCGGCGTCCCCCGTTGATGGAGGTGGATGACCCGGTAAAGGGGCGTCGGGAGGCGCTGGACCGTCAGGGACTCGGCGGAGCACTTCAGCCTGGCGCCCTTGAAGACCGGATAGGTGTGGATCGCCCTGCCGAGGAGCTGGGCGGCCGGATGGAGATCCCACGAGGCGTTGAAGACCGGGACTCCGGGCGCGGTCTCGGCCGGGTGGCCGAAGGTGAGGACCAGCGAGCCCTCGGGGGGCGACGCGTGGTCGACTGCCTCCAGTACCAGTTCCTGATCCTCCGCCGCCTCGGCCCAGTCTCGCTCCTGGCGCCCGTCCTGGATCGCGTAGCCGATGACGATCGCGAACGCCACGGCGACCGCGACGGGATAGCCGTTCCTCGAGACGAGACCACCGGCCGAGCGGAGGACGGCCCAGACGAGGACCACCGCCGGATAGAGCGCGAGGACGTTGACCCGGTCCTCGAGTCCCCGGAACGTGGGCGTGTAGAACGCCTGGGGGATGTAGATCGCCCAGGACAACGCGAGCACGCCGAGGGCCACCGCCGCCACGGCCGCCCAGCGGAGGCCCTCTCCTGAACCGGTCCCAGCTGAGGCGCGCCCGCGCAGCGCTGCGATGACGAGCACCGCGACGGCGGCGCCGAGGACGATCACGGTCAGGACGGGGGAGATCTCCGCCGGCACCGACACCGGAACCAGCGACGCCGCGATCACGTCGGCCCCCTCGCGCAGGATCTCGGGCACGTGGGCGAGCTGGTCGGAGAGCTCGGCGACGTTCTTGTAGGTGTGGGCCGCCGTGTACGCAGCCGCCGCTCCCACCGCCGCGAGGTCCATGAGCGCGCGCGGCAGCGCCGTGCGCCAGCCGCGCAGCCAGACGTATGCGGGCCAGAGCATTGCTGCGACGACCGTCGTCGCGTCGTAGGTGAGGACGCTGGCTGCGTAGAGCGCGGAGGCCGCTAGGTGGATGAGATACCCGCGCGGTCCGGCCACCCGAAGACCGCGCAGCGCCACCAGGAGCCCTGCGAAGAGGAGGAGGACGGCGAGATTGTTCAGGCTCCCGGCGGGCCACAACCTGACGCCCGACGCCCACGGGAACAGGAGCGCGAGGAGTGCGATCGCTGTGGCGTCGAGCGCAGCGAAGCGAAGTCCGCGCAGGACGAAGTAGAAGGCGACTACGGTCGCGAGGACGAGCGCCGCGGCCAGCACGTGGTGCCCGGTCGGATCGGAGCCGAACACCGTGTACGGGGCGGGCAGGGCAAAGGCGAGGAGGGGCTTGCTGCCAAGGGCGTCGAATTGGGTGTCGACGGCTCCCCAGTAACCGTCGTGGGCCCAATCCCACTGGACCCCGTAGTCATCGGAGTAGAAGCCGCCGTCCGCGACCTGCCGGGCAACGAGGAAGAGCCAGGCCCCCACGACGGCAGCGACAGCGCCTAGGGCCACGACGTTCCGCCGCATTTGCCAAGTATCGCTCACGGCTTTGCAGGTGCTCCATCGGCCGACCGCCGCCCCCGAAACCGAAGGTCACTGGCTCGAGTCCAGTCGGGCGCGCCTCATCCTCGTCAGGCGAAGACGCTGACGTTCCTCGTCTTCGATGGCAGCGGCAAGGAGTTCCTCGGCACCGAGTTCAACGTGCTTCGATAGCGATCACCTCTAAGACGCGGGACTCTCGCGTCGCCTGAATCCGGAAGGGCCCGCTGCGACGCGGGCCCTTCCGTGTGCCGCCCTCTTCACTGACCTGCGATCGGATGGGCCGCAAATCGGGGAATCTGTGCGGCATGGATGAGTCGAGAGTCAGGGCGATGCTCGAGCAGCACTTTGAGTACGCCGGCAGCGATCCCGACATCGCTCACGAGATGTACCACGACGACGCTGTTCTCGAGTTCCCACAGTCCGGCGAGCGCTTCGTCGGAGTCGAGAACTTCCGCGAATGGAGAAGCAACTATCCGGCGTCTACGACCTTCGAGTTCCGGGAGATCAGAGGCCGAGATGATCTCTGGGTCGCGGAGCTCTCGGTCAGATACGACCAGGGTCCTCCGAGCTTCGGGGTCAGCATCCTCGAGCTTCGTGGGGACAAGATCGCGCGGGAGTCGATCTACGTCACCGAGGGCTTCGAGCCACCAGAGTGGCGGGCTCAGTGGAGGGCAGCGCCATAGCTGCCGTTCTGCCCGGATGTCGCCGCTAGTCCCCTTCCTCGGCTCGCCACAACGGTTGCGGCGGCGCTGAGCCAAGCGTGCGCCGAAGCAGCTTCAGCAGTTGGCGGCGCTCGGCGGCGGTGAGCCCGCGCAAGACATCGTCTTCCACCTGATTCGCCATCCCCCGAGCCCGCTCCAAGACCCGGCGGCCTTTGGGAGTGATCGCAACCTCGCGGGCGCGGCGATCGGTGGGGCGGGGCCGGCGCTTGGCCAGTCCCGCGCCTTCGAGCTCATCGATCAGCGAGACCATCGTGCTTGGATCGATCCCCATCTCTGAGCCGATCTCCTGCTGAATCGCTCCCTCGCGACCACCGAGGAAGTTGAGGAGACCGAAGAGCGCGGTCGTCAGACCGACCGACTCGAGCGCCGCCGCAAACCGCGTATGCGACGCCCGCCAGAGCCAGAAGAAGAGCTGACCGACGAACTCGCCGGCCTCGGTGTCGGGGGAAGGTCTCGTTGCCATCTCTGTGATCTTTGCACCTTTCGTGGGACCAGACAATAATTTGTGCTACAAACTATATATGCAGCAAACGATACCCGACCAGGCGGAGGTTCCCCAGATGGCGCCAGCAACCCCACAACCGTCCTTCCTCGCGACTCGCCGCGGCAAGCTCACGCTGGCCCTGCTGGCCGCCGTCGCGTTCATTGACTTCGTCGACGCGTCGATCGTCAACATCGCGCTTCCCTCGATCCGCCGCGACCTGGGCTTCTCGGAGCAGGCCCTGCAGTGGGTCCCCAGCGCCTACCTGCTCACCTACGGCGGATTCATGCTCCTGGGCGGCCGTGCCGCCGACCTGCTGGGCCGCCGGCGGATCCTTGTCGCCGGCACGGTGGTGATCGGCGTCTCGTCGCTGATTGGCGGATTCGCCGGGAGCGGGGGCGTCCTGGTCGCCGCCCGCCTCGCCCAGGGCCTCGGCGCCGCGATGATGCTCCCGGCCGCGCTCTCGATCCTGACGACGACGTTCAAGGAGGGCTCGGACCGCAACACGGCGCTCGGAGTCTGGGGTGGCGTCGGCGGCGCTCGCCTCCGCCGCCGGCGTGCTCCTCGGCGGGTTGCTGACGGAGGGCCCCGGCTGGCGCTGGGTGATGTTCGTCAACCCGCTGGCCGCGGTGCTCGTGCTCGGCGGGATCTTCTGGCTGCTCGGCGATGACCGACGCAGCGCGCGGCTCGCGAACTTCGACCTTCGCGGAGCCATCCTGGGCACCGGCGGGATGCTGCTGCTGGTCTTCGCCCTGGTGGAGGCACCCGATCAGGGCTGGGGCGCGCCCTCACCGCTCGCCGAGCTCGCCGGAGCCGTCGCGCTGCTGGCCGCGTTCGTGGTCAACGAGCAGCGCAGCAAGGACCCGCTCCTGCCGCTCTCGATCTTCCGCATCAAGGGGCTCGCCGCCGCCGACGTCACCCAACTGATCGCCTTCGCGGGCTTCCTCGCGGTGTTCTTCTTCCTCACCCTCTACATGCAGAACGTCCTCGGCTACTCGCCGATCCAGACCGGCGCTCGCCTACCTCCCGGTCACCGCCGGCGTCGGCATCGCCGCCGGCATCTCCTCCCAGCTCCTGTCCCGCATCGGGCACCCGACCGCGTGATCGTCGCCGGGCTCGCTGATCGCCGCCGCCGGCGTCTACTACCTCTCGCGCATCCCCGTCGACGGCTCCTACGCTCACCGACCTGCTGCCGGGCCTGGTGGTGATGTCGATCGGCCTCGGCGCCGTGTTCGTCGCCGTCACCACCGCCGCGAACGCCGGCGTGCCGGCCGACAAGGCCGGACTCGCTGCGGCGCTCCTCAACGCCTCACAGCAGGTCGGCGGCGCGCTCGGGCTGGCGATCTTCTCCGCGATCGCCACCTCCCGGACGAGCGACCTGCTGGCAAGCCACACCCCGCCAGCCGAGGCGCTCACCTCGGGCTTTCAGCGGGCGCTGCTGGCCTCCAGCATTTTCCTCGTCGCAGCCGCCGTGGTCGCGCTGCGCGCCACCAACACGCGAGGCGAAGAGCAACAGCCCGGCACAGAGAAGGCTCCTGACGCTCGAGCCTGTCACACCCGAGCCCGCCGTTTCGTCCACTTACTGAGAACGCGAAAGGAGCCGTAATGAACGCCGAATCTGCCGCACCCTCAAGGACCGAGATCGCTCGACGAGGTCTACAAGTGGACCGTCGGCGGGGGCATGATCATCTTGGCGCTGTTTCCCTTGGCGCTGCCGATCATTGCCCTCACCGCGATCGCGGCTCTCCCGCTCCTGCTGATCGCCGCGGCGGCGGGACTTCTGGCCGCTGCCGTTGCAGTGCCGATCCGTCTTGTCAGAAGCCTGGTGAGAAGGCGAGCGCCACAACCGGCTGCTCGCTCCTCGATGGTCTCACCGCCGAGCCCCTCCGGGCGCCCTTTCCCGGGCTAGGCGCCGAGCGCCCGCCGCATACGAGCGGCGCGGCTGCGTGCGAGCACCTCGCATGCTCAAGCCCGGCGAGAGTTCGAGCTGGCCGCCGTTCCGCCAGGCGGCTGACCTGCTCGAGCCGGGTTCCGGCCGCGCGCCGGATCCTTACTTCTTCTTCTTCTTCTTCTTTTCTTCTGCTGGCAGGTCTGCGTCGTCGACCCGGTCTGCTGTGTGCCGTCGGTGTAGAACACCGTCGCGCTGGACTGCCACCTGCGCTTCGAGCACCTGGCCGAGACGAAGAAGAACTTCTTCCGCCCCTTCTTCAGGCTGACCCGCCTGTTGATCGAGATCGTGAGGTTCGTGAGCACCGCGCCCGGCGTGACTGGACCCTGGATCGTGAGGACGTTGCCCCTCACGATGGCCGTCAGGATCGGGCTCGTGGTCGAGCGGTCGATGTCCATGTGTAGGAGGACCATCGGGTTGCCGCCACTGGGCAGGCCGTTGAACGCGGTGACTGTGCCGAACAGCGGAGTCGCCTCCGATCAGCGGTGTGAATCTCAGAGGTGCCCTGGCCGACGATCGACCCGGGGCACGCCGCCCTCGCACCCGTCGCGTCCTTGCCGGTCAGCGATGCCGGGTCGCACCTCGGGATCGTCCCCGGAGTGACCTTGAAGTCAGGGTCAAAGTTGATCACTGACGTGTGGGACGGTGGGAAGTACTTACACGCCGGTGTAACCACCGTCGGCGGCATGCACCCCTGACCACCCGGCGGGAAAGTGAGGCCCTCGTGCGCTTCAGCGATGCCGATCTGGAAGGCGACGCCGCCGCGCTTCTTCTTGTCCTGCTTCGTGGGCGTCGCGTTCGCCGTCAAGGTCACGCCCGTTACGGCCGCCGAGGCAGTGCTGGACAGGGCCAGCGCACCGACCAGGCCCAGCGCAACTCCGATCAGGTATTTACCCATCATGCCTCCATGGTTCGTTTCGCTCGATCGTCCCGCGTTGCGCCGCCCGACAGGGCTTCGCTTGCTCGGTGTTCAGCAACACAGACTATGGGACCAGCACCTGGTCGCCGGGCTTGAGGCAGCAGCTCCTCGCCTTCTGAGAAGGCAAGCGGCCGGCTGCCACCTCTAGCCCACGGCGGGCGGCTCAGGGCAGGACAATCGGGTTCGACATGGCACCCCAGGTAGGCCAAGCGTTGCGCGAGGCCCGCACCGAGCGCGGGATCGAGCTGAGCGAGGTCGAGCAGGCCACCTACATCCGGACCAAGTTCCTGAGTGCGATGGAGGAGGATCGATGGGAGGCGCTGCCGGCGCCCGCTTACGCCCGCGGTTTCCTCTCGGCCTACGCGCGGTTCCTGGGTCTCGACGACCAGGCGCTCGTCGATGAGTACCGGAGGACAGTCGAGGGGGTGGATCGCGCGGAGCCGATCCCGCATACGGTGCTTCAACCGGGCGTCCTCAGGCGCGCAGTCGTTCGATCAGGCCTCTCGCCCTGTTGATCACGGGTCTCGTCGCCGCAGTGCTGCTGGGCCTGGTGATCGTCGGATCTCTCGGGGGCACGGACGATGGCGGTGATGTGGCTGATAAGCGCGGAGGGAAGGCAGCCGGTTCGGCCGCCGCGAACACGACGACCGGCGAGACACCCGGTGCGCAGGCCTCCGAGGTGTCGCTGGAACTCCGTTCGACCGGAACCGTTTGGGTGTGCCTCGTCAACGACGAGGACATTGCGCCGGTGGACGGCGAAACACTGTCCGCGAACGAGGTGCGGGGCCCGTTCGATAGCCGAGCGTTCGAGGTTACCCTCGGTAACGGCTCCGTTGAGATGACGGTTGACGGCGAGCCGGCCGAGATCCCGCCTGTCGCTGAGCCGCTCGGCTACCGGATCACCCCGAGTGGCGTGCGAGAGCTCGACCCCTCCTCCCGGCCCACCTGCCTCTGACGTCCGGGCGGCCGAGCCGGTCGGGGCGCTATCCTTTCTGTACCACCTACAGAAACTGGACTGCCCAATGACCCTTCTTCTGATTCCACTCGACGAAGCGATCGTCTTCCCGTCGGTCACCGCAACCCTCCCAATCGACACGGGCAATGAGGATCGCGTGTTCCTGCTGCCGCGCCAGAACGGCGACTTCGGCCGCATCGGCGTCGTCGCCGAGGTGATCGAGCGCGGCCAGCTGCCAAACGGCGCCTGGGCGGCGACTGTGGTCGGCCTGCATCGCGGGCTGGCGGGCGCCGCGGAGCCCACCGACGGCGAGCAGTTGCGCGTCGAGGTGCAGGAGATCCATGACGGCAACCCCGCGGACGAGCGCATTGACGAGCTTGTCCGTGAGTACCGCGCCGTGGTCGAGGAGATCCTCGAGCTGCGCGACGCCGACGAGCGCGTCGGCGCGTTCCTGCGCTCCATCGAGGAGCCTGGAGCGCTGGCCGACACGGCGGGCTACAGCCCCGATCTCTCGCGCGAGCAGAAGCTGAAGCTGCTGGAGACCCTCGAGGTCAAGGCCCGGCTCGAGCTTGCGGTCCAGATGCAGCGCGAGCGGCTGGCCGAGCTACAGGTCCGCCGCAAGATCCGCGACGACGTCGATTCCGGCGCCCAGAAGCAGCAGCGCGAGTACTTCCTGCGCAAGCAGATGGAGTCGATCCGCAAGGAGCTGGGCGAGGACGATGAAGACGTGATCGCCGAGTATGAGCGCAAGATCGCCGAGGCCGAGATGCCGGAGGCGGTTGCCGAGCAGGCCGAGCGCGAGCTGCGGCGGCTCGAGCGCCAGGGCGAGCAGTCGCCCGAGTCATCGACGATCCGCAGCTACCTCGACTGGCTGCTGGCGGTCCCGTGGTCGAAGCGTTCCGAGGACCGGCTGGACCCCGAGCACACCCGCAAGGTGCTCGATGAAGACCACGCCGGGCTGGAGGACGTAAAGCGCCGGATCACCGAGTTCATCGCCGTGCGCAAGCTGCGCCAGGAGCGCGGCGTCGAGGAGGAAAGCCGTGCCAATGGCGCCATCCTCACCCTGGTGGGCCCGCCGGGCACCGGCAAGACCTCGATCGGCGAGTCGGTCGCCCGTTCGCTGGGGCGCGAGTTCGTCCGTCTATCCCTGGGTGGGATCCACGACGAGGCCGAGATCCGCGGCCACCGGCGTACTTACATCGGCGCCCTGCCGGGCCGGATCATCCGCGCACTGCGCGACGCCGGGACGATGAACCCGGTGATCCTGCTCGACGAGGTGGACAAGGTCGGGGCCGACTGGCGCGGCGATCCCTCCGCCGCCCTGCTCGAGGTTCTCGACCCGGCCCAGAACCACTCCTTCCGCGACCACTACCTCGACGTCGAGGTGGACCTCTCGGAAGTCGTCTTCCTGGCCACAGCCAACATGACCGACACGGTCCCGGCACCCCTGCTCGACCGCATGGAGGTGATCGGATTCGACGGCTACACCAGCGAGGAGAAGCTGGCGATCGCCCGTGGTTACCTGTGGCCCCGGCAGGTGGAGAGAAACGGGCTCCGCGCCGACGAGGTCGAGGCCTCCGACGCCATCCTGCGCAAGGTGATCACCGAGTACACCCGCGAGGCCGGGGTGCGCCAGCTCGAGCGCGAGCTGGGCAAGCTGCTCCGGCGCGCGGCGACCCGGATCGCCTCAGGCGAGGCGGAGGCGCCAATCGCGATCGATCCCGATGCGGTGGTCGACGCCCTTGGCCGGCAGCGCTTTTTCCAGGAGTCGGTGGAGCGCACCGCGACTCCCGGCGTGGCCACCGGACTGGCGGTCACCGGGGCCGGCGGCGACGTCCTCTTCATCGAGGCCACCGCGATGGAGGGCGACAAGGGCCTGGTGCTGACGGGCCAGCTCGGCGATGTGATGAAGGAGTCGGCGCGGATCGCGCTCTCCTACGTCAGCTCGCACGCCGATGAGCTGGGCATCGACAGCGCCGACTTCAAGCGCGAGTTCCACGTCCACGTGCCCGCCGGGGCGATCCCCAAGGACGGGCCGAGCGCCGGAACGGCGATGACCACCGCGCTCGCGTCGCTGCTGAGCGGACGCCCGGTCAAGCACACCGTGGGGATGACCGGCGAGGTCACCCTGCAGGGCCGAGTGCTCCCGATTGGGGGGCTGAAGCAGAAGGTCCTCGCCGCTCACGCGGCGGGACTGACGGAGGTGTTCCTGCCGGAGCGAAACCGCGGCGACCTCGATGAGGTTCCCGAGGAGGTCCGTGAGCAGATGACCTTCCATCCGGTGATGAGCATCGACGAGGTGCTCGACCAGGCGCTGGAGCCGGCTGGACGCGGAGCGGATGTCGCAACGGTGTCGTAACTACGCGCCGGTTCCCTCCGAGCTCCGCGCCGTCGCGGACCTGCTGGAGCGCCGCTGGACGCTGGGCACGATCTACGCCTGCTCCAGCGGCGCCGCGCGTTTCAACGAGTTTCGCCAGTCGCTCCCCGGGATTTCACCGACCACTCTCTCCGACCGGCTCGAGCAGCTCGAGGTGGCCGGAATAGTCGACCGGCGGCTCGTCCCGGGCCGCCCCCCGCACGCCGAGTACCGACTGACCGCTGAAGGGAAGGCGGCTGGCTGCGGCGGTGACCGGTCTGCTCCAGCACCGCTGAGGCGCTGCGCCCAACAGGGAGCACTTCACAGGCACGAGTCCCCTCCAGTCGGGCGCGCTCTCCCGGTTCAGTGCTCGCGTCACCGATGCCCTTCTTGGTTGCTGAAGCAAGGCCAGTCACAGATGGGGGTCCCTATCTCGTCTTCTAAGCAGACCCGATCGATCAGCCGACCCGACAAGGCTGGTCGAGACCCAGAGCGACAAGCAAAGGACTTCCAATGGAACGCAAGTGGTGGACCCTGATCGCCGACCTCCCGGTAGAGGCGCAAGAAGGCCTCCTGGACCACGTGGTCACCCGGCTCGCGATCGACGAGCTCCGCTCCGCGCGGGCGCGTCGCGAGACCTACGTCGGCGAGTGGCTGCCGGAGCCGATCCTCACCGCCGAAGACGCTGATCCCGCCCGTCACGCCGAAATCGCCGAGTCGCTCTCGGTCGGCCTCCTGATGTTGCTGGAGACCCTCTCGCCGGAGGAGCGAGCTGTCTTCCTCCTGCGCGAGGTATTCGAGTACCCCCACGCGCGGATCGCTCAGATCCTCGGCAAGAGCGATGCTGCGGTCCGTCAGCTCGCGGTCAAGGCCCGGCGTCGCGTCGAGGCGGGCGAGCCCCGGTTCGAGACGTCGCGCGAGCAACGCGATCGGCTCGCAGGCCGATTCTTCGACGCGTTCGAGGAGGGCAACCTCGAGGCGCTGGAGGGGTTGCTCGCCAGCGACGTCACCCTGCACGGTGACGGCGGCGGCAAGGCACCTGCCCTGGCACGAGCGGTGCAGGGACGGGTCCGCGTCGCCCGCACGATGCTCGCCTTCCGGCGAGCGGCGGAGCGCTTCGGAGGCGTCACGGTACGCAGGGCGGAGGTGAACGGAGAGCCGGGCGCGGTCGCTTTCGACCCCGAAGGCAAGCTGATCAGCGTGATCTCGCTGGAGGTCGCCGGCGGGCAGATTCAGGCCGTGAACAACATCGTCAACCCGGAGAAGCTCCGCCACCTGGGGCCCGTGGCCGACCTCCGGGCGCTGCTGGCCGGTGTCAGGCAGCTCGGTCCCACCACGATCGACCCCGGCGACCGCTAGCAGCCGGTCTAGTCGTCTGGCCTTTGTTCGGGAGCTTCGGTGCCGAGCGCCTCGGCGATCTGCTCGATCGCAGCGCGCTCTTCGGCGCTGACGCGCTCGCCGGAGAGGCCGAGGAAGCCCTCCTTGCGAGCCTCGGCGACGCGCTCCGCGAGGTTGACGATGAATTGCTTGTACTCCTCGACCTCCTCCGGGGTGGCCTTCTGCTCGACCACCGCCACCGCGTCGCGAAGGCGCTGAAGGTTGCGCTCCTTCAGCTCCTCGGCTGAGTGTGGCCGGGTCCTGTCGACCTCCGGCTTGGTCGAGACGATCGTGTCGAGCAGCTCGCTGTCGCCGCGCTGCTGGCGCGCCTCGGCATAGGCCTTGGCCATCGAGAAACTCTCGCGGACGGACCCGCCGGGATCCGACGCGACTACCAGCAATCCGGCGCTGGTCGGTCCCTGCAGGACCAGCTTCCATTCCTCCTCGGTGAAATCGGCCTTGGTTGTCATCTCTTTCTCCTCGTCAGGGGATGGAGGCAGAGAGGCGATCCCATCGGCCTAGCATCTCACCAAGCCGGTGGGCGGGGCAGAAGCCCCGCCCACCGCCCCTATCGGCTTGAGCTCAACCTCTGACGGCCGAGATCAGCACGTTGGCCGCGCCCTGCATCCCCGCTCGATTCGGATGGATCGGCGCCGCCGAGTTGCCCGGCACCAGCGGCTCGACCCAGCGGGTCGAGGAGCCCTTGCAGGCGTCGTGGCCGATGCTGGCCTGATACCAGCCGACCAGCCCGGCGCCGTTGGCGGCGGCCTGGTTGGCGAGCATCTGGTTCAACTCGAAGCGCCACAAAAGAGCCGTGCGGGCGACCGCTTCCCGCAGGTGATGACCTACCAGCGGACCGGCAGCGTCTTCAGCTGGTTGAGGAAGGGCGAGAGGGCGGGCTCGGACTCGCCCGCCAGCTCCATCTCGGGGAAGCGCCGAAGGGTCTCCTCGAAAAGGATGCGCAGCTCGAGGCGGGCGAGGGCCGCACCGAGGCAGAAATGCCGTCCGCCGGCGCCGAAGGCCTGGTGCTCGGGGTTGCGGTGGACGTCGAAGCTCTGCGGGTCCTCGTAGACGTCCTCGTCGCGGTTGCTCGACAGGTACCACATCACCGCCTTCTCGCCCTCCTTGATCGGCTGGCCGCGAATCTCGGTGTCCCGGGTCGCGGTACGCCGGAAGTGGGCGAAGGCCGGGTACATGCGCAGGCACTCCTCCACCGCGCCGGGAATCAGGGAGGAGTCCTCGACCAGGTCCCGCATCTGCTCGGGGTGCTCCATCAGCGCCCGCATGCCGCTGGTGTAGGTCGCCTTGGTGCTGTCGTTGCCGGCGGCGACCAGGAGGAAGAAGCCCATCACGATCTCGTGTTCCTCCAAGCGCTGGCCGTCGATCTCCGCGTTGACGAGGACGCTGGTCAGGTCGTCGGTTGGGTTCTCCCGCCGCTCGGCGATCAGCTCCCGGCAGCGCTCGAAGATCTCCGGGATGTCCTTCTGGAGGATCTCGTCCAGGCCGCCCGGGTTGAGGTCCGGGTCGCCGAGTCCAAGGGCCGCGTTCATCAGCCTCGCCCAGGTGGCGTCGTCCTCCTCGGCGATCCCCATGAAGCTGCCGATCACCCGCGAGACCACCGGCTGGGCGACCTCGGTGACCAGCTCGCAGCCGCCGCGGGGGGCAACGTCGTCGAGCACGCCCTCGGCGATCGCCCGGATCCGGTCCTCGTGCTCGGCGATCCGCTTCGGCGTGAAGCCGCGCTGAAAGAGCATCTTCAGCCGGTCGTGCTTGGGCGGGTCCTGGGCGATGAACATCGCCCGGGTCAGCTCGAGCGGAATCGCGTGGGTGAGGCCGGTGACCCCGCCCCGCTCGGAGGAGTAGGTCTCCCAGTCGAGGCTCACCTCACGAACGTCGTCGGCCTTTGTGACCGACCAAAACCCCTCCTCGCCCGGGTACTCGTTGATCTCGCTCCAGTGGATTGGGCAGCGCGCGCGTAGCTCAGTGAAGATCTCGTGCGGCGGGCCGTCCTCCCAGTGCTCCGAGTCGGTGACGTCGATCTGATCGAGGTCTTGCTGCGTCTGCTTCTGCTGCGCTGCTGCGCCACGGGCGGCAAGCCTACTGGCTGTCTGGCCAGTTTTGAAGCGACCCGGCTGGACGGCGATCGAATCGGGTACAACACGCTGCTCGGACGTGCACCTCGTGGCTCGGAACAAGGGACCGCTGATGATCATCTGCGCCCTGGGCGCCCTGGCTCTGGCGGGTTGCGGCGATGACTCGGACGACGGAACGGAGCCGATCGCCACCGCGCCGGCGGTCACCCAGGCGCCCACCACCCCGCCGCCGGCGCCCACCCCGACCCCGCCGCCCGCGGAGACGGCGCCACCAGTCGCTGCCCCAGAGCCGGAGCCGATTGCGCCGACATCGGCGCCGAACGCCTGCACGACCTCGAAGGCGATCAGCAATCTCAAGTTCACCGGAATCCCCTGCACCCAGGCCGCCTCGGTCGCCGACGAGTGGAACGAGAGGATCGACGACTGCAACACGATCGACGACCCGAACTCGCCGGAGGGCTACAACCGCACCTGCACCGTCCAGACCTACACCTGCCGGGCGAAGCGCGACGTCAAGTCCGACGCACGGTTCGTCGCCTGCGCCAAGGGGTCGGCGACGCTCCGCTTCACCTGGGCGCCGCCCTGATCCCGGGCGCTAGCCGGGAGCGCTCGAGCACGACCACCGGATCGGCGCTCGGTCGCTTCTGGTAGTCGTCGTAGGCGGGCCACTCCGCCGTCATCGTCTTCCACATCTCGGGCTTCTCCTTCGAGGTGGCGTCGCGGGCGCGGGCCTTGAAGCGATCGCCTTCACCTGCACCTCGACCTCCGGATCGGCCTCGAGGTTGAGATACCAGGCAGGTGGCCTGTGCGAGCCTCCCTTCGAGGCCACCACCAGGTAGTCGTGGCCGCTGGTGCCATAGATCAGCGCGACCGTGCGGGACTCGCCCGACCTCCGGCCCTTCGTCGTCAGGAGCAACACCTGCGTCCCCAGCCACTCATGGCCCTCCTCGCCGTCGGTCGCCCGGTAGCGGTCGACGTGCTCCTGTCCGAACAAGAACCTGTTCACGGCTGGCGAGGATCGTAACTACGCTCTTTAGCGAAGCGCCGTGAACGAGGAGCGCACCCCGATAGAACGCGTCGGCCGAGCGGGCTGGCGCGGTGCACGTGGCATTGCCCGCGGCCTCGGTCTCGACCGGGTGCTGGGTGGGGCCCTGGATCGCGGTGTCGACCGCGTGGACAGCGAGACCGCCGCGCGCGCTACCCAAAGGGTGCTGGACAGCGAGACGGCGAAGCGGGTGTGGGGGAAGGTGCTGGAGAGCGAAGAGGCGCAGAAGCTTGTCGAGCGGGTCGCGGACGCGCCCGAGGTCCGCGCCGCGATCGCCGCGCAGGGCGTCGGTGTGCTCGAGGACCTTCGCCGGGGCGTCCGGCGGGCGACCCGGCGGCTCGACGACGGGGTCGAGCGGGTGGCGCGGAAGATCTTGCGACGGCCGGTCCGCGAGCAGCGCCCGATCTACGCGGGAGCCATCACCCGGCTGGTGGCGCTCGCGATCGACGCCGGCGTGGTCTACGGCAGCCTCCTTCTGGTCTCAGCCGCGATCGCCTTGCTGGTCTCGGCGTTTGCCACCGGCGACCAGAGCGCCGGCGCGGTCGTGATCGCGGTTGGCGCGTTCGTGTGGTGGATGATCGCGGCCGCCTATCTGGTCCTCTTCTGGTCGGGCGCGGGGCGCACCCCCGGAATGGCCTTCCTCGGCCTCCGGATGCTCTCCCCAACCGGCGAGGAGGTCTCGCCGCGCCAGGCCTTCCGCCGCCTGGTCTGGATGGTGATCGCGGCGCTGCCACTCCTGCTCGGCTTCTGGGGTGTCCTCTTCGACGAGCGCCGCTGCGGCTGGCCGGACCGCCGCGCGGACACCCGCGTGCTTTACGCCGACCCGGAGCTCGACCGAGCCTAGGGGCGCTAGTAGCCGACGCTGGTGTGGGCGCGCTTCCGCGCGTGCTCGTCGAGTCCGCCGCGCTTCTCCAGGATCTCGATCGCGTCGCCCATGTCGTCGGCCAGCTTGTCGACCAGGGTGCGGCCGAGGGTGAGCTTCACCAGTGCCCGCATCATCCTCACCTTGTCGGCGTTCGGGGGCATCGTGTACGCGGGGAGCATCCAGCCCCGCTCGGCGGCGAGCTCGGATGAGATGTCGAACTCGTCGTAGGCTTGCTCCTCGGCGAGGTTGAAGGCGACCAGGGGCAGCTGCTCCTCACCCTCGCCAATCAGCTCGAACGGCCCCAGCTCCTTGATCCGCTCGCCGAGCACGCGGGAGTTCTCCCGCGTCGCTTCCATCAGGTAGCGATAGCCGCTGCGTCCGAGGCGGATGAGCATGTAGTACTGGGCGAGCACCATCGCCGACCCGGTGGAGAAGTTGAGGGTGAAGGTGGCGTCCTCCTTGCCCAGGTAGTTCTCGTAGAAGACGAGGTCGTCCGGCAAGGCCTCCTTGTCGCGGAAGATGAGCCAGCCGATGCCGGGGTAGACGAACCCGAACTTGTGGCCCGAGGCGTTGATCGACTGGACCTGCTCGAGCCGGAAGTCCCACTTGCTCTCCGGGTAGAGGAAGGGCCAAACGAAGCCGCCGCTCGCTCCGTCGACGTGCATGGGCACGTCCAGTCCGTTCTTCTCCTTCAGGTCCAGAAGAAGCCTGTTGATGCCGACGACGTCGTCGGCATGGCCGGTGAAGGTGGTCCCGACCACCGCGGCGACCCCGATCGTGTTCTCGTCGACGTGGGGCTCCACGTCCTCCGGTCGGATCGTGTACTTGTCCTCCTGCAGGGGCACGATCCGCGGCTCGACGTCGAAGTAGCGGCAGAACTTCTCCCAGACGACGTGGACGTCGCCGCCGAACACCAGGTTGGGGTTGTCGCTCCCCTTGCCCTCAGCCTTGCGCCGCGCTCGCCACTTCCACTTCAGCGCCAGGGCGCCGAGCATGATCGCCTCCGACGAGCCCTGCGTCCGTGCGCCGGTGGTCTCGCCGGGGGCGTGGAAGAGGTCGGCGAGCATCCGGATGCAGCGCTGCTCAATCTCCGCCGTCTCCGGATATTCGGCATGGTCGATGAAGTTGCGGTTGAGGTTCTCGGCGATCACCTGTCGCGCCTCGTCCTCCATCCAGGTGGTGACGAAAGTGGCCAGGTTCCGCTGGGGGTCGCCGTCGAGGAAAAGGTCCTCCTGGATCAGGTGGAGCGCCTGGAGGGCGGGCATCCCTCCCTCGGGGAATTCCCGATCCGGAGACTCCTCGGTGAGGAATCGAGGCGGGAGGCCGCCGGCGCCCACTCCTTTGCCGCCCTCTGGCATCAGCGGGCAGTCTATTGACCTGCGCTTAAGCCTCGGGGAGGACGGTGCTCGACGGATGTAACGCCCCGAGGCTAGGAGGGACTGAAGACCATGAGCCGGTTCCTGACGATCGCCGCGCTGGCCGCCGGACTGTTGGTCGCCGGCTGCGGTGGGGATGACGACGACGATTCCGTGGGCGCCGCCGCGGGTGAGACCACCGCGGCCGAGGCCACGGCCCCCGCAACGACCGAGCCCGCCTCCGAGCAGGGAGCCGGAGCCAGGACGGAGATTACGACCGCGGATTCCCAGTATGGGGAGGTGCTCTTCGGCGGCGACGATCAGGCGATCTACTACTTCGACAAGGAGAGTGGATCGAAGAGCGAGTGCTACGGGGCCTGCGCCGAGGCGTGGCCCCCGGTGCTGACCCAGGGCACCCCCCAGGCGGGTGCCGGCGCCCAGGCGGAGCTTCTGGGCACGACCGAGCGCGACGACGGCACCACCCAGGTCACCTACGACGGCCACCCCCTCTACTACTACGTCGACGATCCCAAGGGCGAGGTCGATTGCCACAACGTCGAGGAGTTCGGCGGGCTGTGGCTGGCAGTGCAGCCGACCGGGGAGGCAGTGAGCTAAAGCTCAGGGTCGAGGAGCTCGTTCGCCTCGCTCCACTGGCCGGGCGGAACCCGGAGGGCGATGTCTCCACGGCCGAACTGGTTCGGCGGATAGTCGGCGGTGAGCACCGCCTCGAGGCCGGCGTCGGTGAGCTGCTGGCGCCAGGCCCTGCCGGTCTCCAGGTCGTCGAAGTCCCGGACAACCTCCCAGTCGTCGTAGGCGGGATCGCCGACCTGAAGCTCGGCGAGCCCGTCGGGATGGAGGGATTCCTGCCCGACCCCGAACAGCTCGCGGAACCTGTCGCCCAGAGACATGGGCCAAGCCTATGGACCTCCGCGCGGATCGAGGTGCGCCGCGCTCAGCTGCGGGCTGCGTGCACGCCGGTCAGCTCCTTGGAGAGCTCGCGCAGCCGGCGTCGAGCCTCGGGGTCGTAGGCCTGCGGGTGGGGGACCGACTCTTCGGTCCCGTCGAAGTAGCGGCCACTGACGCCGTCGAGCTCGGGGCTCTCGATCAGCCGCAGGGTCGCCTCGATCCCCTGCTCCAGGGGGGTGACCGGCCTCACCCCGGCCGCCTTGACCATGTTGGTCGGCATGTAGGTGCCCGGGTGGAGGCTGTTGGCGGTGACCCCGCTCCCGTTCAGCTCCTCGGCGAGGTCGAGCGTGAACATGATCAGGGCAAGCTTGCTCTGGGAGTAGGCCCGACCGCCGCTGTAGCCGCGCTCGAGCATCACGTCGTCGAAGTCGATCGGCGCCTGGCCGGCGGAGGCGACGTTGACGATCCGCGAGGGGGCGGAGCGCTCGAGCAGCGGCAGCAGCCTCCGGGTGAGCAGGAACGGGGCGAGGTAGTTGACGGCGAAGCGGAGCTCGTAGCCGTCCTCGCTCTCCATCCGTTCACCGCCGCCGGGCTCGTAGCTGCCGACCCCGGCGTTGTTGACAAGCACGTCGAGGCGCTCCTCCTCGATCACCCGGTCTGCCAGGGCGGCGACCTGGTCGAGCGAGGAAAAGTCGGCGCGGCACCAGACGAGCTCGCCGGTCGCGCTCGCGCCGAGCTGTTCGAGAAGTCGCACACCCTTCGCCTCGTCGCGGCCATGGAGCAGCAGCCGGGCGCCGGTGGGCGCCAGCCGCTCCGCCAGCCCTTTGCCGAGCCCGTCGGTGGCGCCGGTGATCAGGATCGTCCGCTCGGCCATCGCCTCGCCTTCTTACCCGCTCGCTCCGGCGCCTACTCGTAGGCGAGCGCCTCGAGCACGTCGAGGCGGGAGGCGCGACGCGCAGGGCCGATCGCGGCGAGGACGCCGGCGATCGCCGCCAGCACCAGCAACAGCAGCAGGGTGGGGACGGGGATCGTCAGGGTGAAGCCCTCGTCTGCGAGCGGCCGGCTGACCAGGACCGCGAAGATCACCCCGAGGATCGTGCCGAGCACGGCGCCGATCAGGGCGGTGATCACCGCCTCGTAGCGGACGATCCGCCGCACCTGCCGCCGCGACATGCCGACCGCGCGCAAAAGGCCGAGCTCGCGGGTGCGCTCGTAGATCGAGAGCGCCAGGGTGTTGACGATCCCGAAGAGCGAAACGATCACCGCCAGGAAGAGAAGCGCGTAGACGACCCCGAGCAGCTGGTTGAGCTGGCTCGAGATCGAGTCCTTGAGCTCCTGCTGGTCCTCGGTCTTCGCGGTCGGGAAGCCGATGTCGAGCACCTTGTCGATCTGGCCGTGGACCGCGTCGACGTCGGCGCCCGGCGCGAGCTTGACGAAGAGGTTGGTGGCGTTCAGCGCCCTCTCCGTAGGCCGCGGCGTTGACGTCGGAGGCGACGTAGTCGCCGAAGAAGTCGGCGTTGTCGGTGAAGGTGCCCCGGACCGTGTAAGTGAACTTCTTGCCCGAGGCGGTTGTGGCGACGAAGCGGTCGCCGACGTCGAGCTGGTTGTCGCGTGCCCACTTCTCGTCGACCACGGCATCGGTGGGCCCGAGGCTGGAGAGGATCTCGGGCGAGCCCTGCTTCCACTCGAGCGTCATCACCTCGGTGGCGGTGGCCGGGTCGACCAGCGTCAGCGAGCTGGTGCCACCGCGGTCGCTGGGGTCGGTCTTCGCCGCGTCTTCCGGCAGGGCCCGCGCCTGGGTGTATCGGAGGGGCGAGACAGCCTCGACCCCCGGAACAGCGCGGACGGCATCCGCGGAGCGCGCCGGGATGTCGGAGAAGCCGTCGGTGTTGGAGACGATCAGCTCTCCGGTGACGGTCTTGTCGATCGCGTCGTCGATTGACCCCTTGAGGCCGGCGGCGAGGATCGTGACGAAGGAGACCAGCGCCAGCCCGATCATCAGGGCAGCGGCGGTGATCGCCGTTCGCCCGGGGTTGCGAATCGCGTTCTCGCGCGCGATCCGCCCAGAGACGCCGCGGAAGCGCTCGAGCGGTCTCCCGACCACCGAGGCCATCGGCCGCACCAGCCTCGGGCTGAGCAGAGCGACCCCGAGGAAGACGGTGCCGGCACCCACCCCGACCCAGGCCTCACCCGGATCGAGCACCCCGAACAGCCCGAGCAGGATCAGGGCCATTCCGAGCGCCGTCAGGGCGACACCGATCGCGCCCTGCCGCCGCCGCTGGCCGCTGGTCTCCAGCACCGCCCCCTCCCGGAGCCCGACCACCGGCGGCACCCGGGTCGCGCGCAGCGCGGGGATCAGCGCCGATCCGACGGTGAGGGTGGTGCCGAGGAGCAGGGAGACGATCACCGTCCGGCTCTCGACCACGGTGCCCTCGTTGGGCAGATCGATCCCGACGCTGTCGAAGAGGGCGCCGATCGCGGGGGCGAACGCGATCCCGGCGAAGAGCCCGATCACCGAGGCGACTATGCCGATCGCGAGCGCCTCGACCACCACCGCGGTGATGATCTGGCGGCGGTTGGCGCCCAGGGTGCGCAGCAGCGCGAACTCGCGGGTTCGCTGGGCGACGGTGATCGAGAAGGTGTTGAAGATCAGGAAGGCGGCGACGAAGAGGGCGACCCCGGCGAAGACCAGGAGAACCGTCTGGAGGATGCCGATGAACTGGTCCACGTCCTCGCGCTGGGAGTCGGTGTTCTGCTCGCCGGTCTCCACCTCGGCGGAGCTCGGCAGGACCTGCTCGATCCGGCTGGCGAGGAGCTCGGGGGAGACGCCGTCGGCGGCGGCGACGTTGATCTGGTCGAACTGGCCTTCCTTGCCGGTGATCCTCTGGGCCTCCGGCAGGGTCAGCTCCGCGAGGCTGGCGCCGCCGAAGGAGTCGACGTCGCCGAGGGTTGCGATCCCGACCAGGGTGTACGACCTCGCCTGCTCCTTGCCGGCCAGGGTCACCTGATCGCCGACCTCGAAGCCCCCCTTCTCCGCTGTCGCCTTGTCGATCACCACCTCGCCGTCGCTCGCCGGCGGATCGACCCTCGCGGTAGGTGAGCGGGTCGAAGCGGTCTGGCCCGGCGGAGACGGCGAATGTGGGCGCCCCCTGGCCGCCGATCCGGTCGCCGTCCTTGTCGATGATCGCCACCTGCGGGTCGTCGATGCTGCCGCTGGCCTCCTCGACTCCGTCGACGCCGCGCACGGCCTCGAGCAGGTCGGCGCTGATCGGGGGCTCCTGCCCATCGTCCTGGTCGACCACCTCCTTCGAGGTGACGACCGCGTCGATGCCCCTGTTCGACTCGGTGAGGATGTCGTCGAAGGACTGCTCGATCGTGTCCGTGAGGACGTAGGTCGCGGAGACCATCATCACCCCGAGCAGGATCGCCAGCCCGGTGAGCACTGCCCGCAGCTTGTGTGAGAGGAGGCTGCGGAGCGCGATCGAGGTCACGCGGCGACCTGCTTCATCAGGTCGTGCATCTCTTCGGCGCTGCCCGCCTCCTCGTCGCGCACGACCTTGCCATCCACCAGCATCACCACCCGGTCGGCGATCGCGGCGGCGCTGGCGTCGTGGGTGACCATGACGACGGTCTGCTCGAACCGATCCACCGCCTCGCGCATCAACCTGAGCACGTCCTCGCCGGACTTCGAATCGAGGTTGCCGGTGGGCTCGTCGGCGAAGACCACGGCGGGCGTCAGAGACCAGCGCCCGGGCGATCGCCACCCGCTGCTGTTCCCCGCCGGAGAGCTCCGAGGGCCGGTGCTCGAGCCGGTCGCCGATCCCGACGGTCGTCACCAGCTGCTCGAGCAGCTTCGGATCGGGATCGCGGCCGGCGAGCGAGAGCGGCAGCAGCAGGTTCTCCTTCGCGGTCAGCACCGGCAGCAGATTGAAGAACTGGAAGACGAAGCCGATCTTGTCGCGGCGCAGCTGGGTGAGCTCGGCGTCGTCGAGCCCGCTGAGGCTGACACCGTCGATCACCACCTCGCCCGCGGTCGGCCGGTCGAGCCCGGCGAGCAGGTGCATCAGGGTCGACTTGCCGGAGCCGGAGGGCCCCATGATCGCCGTGAACCTGCCCCGGGGGAAGTCGATCGAGACGCCGTCCAGCGCCCGCACCGCGGTCGGGCCCTCGCCGAAGACCCGCTCCAGGTCGGTCGCGGAGACGATTGCCGAGTCGTTCACAACGAGTCCTTTCGTTCTTGGCGATGCCAGCCCGAGCCTCATGCCCTCAGGTTGGCAAGCCCGGGGTCGGGACTTCTATAGGGAATTGCCCCCAGAGGTCCCTCAACCGAGGTAGGGTCGGCGCGTGAGCAAGGATGCTCTCCGCCAGCTCGCGGCATCGCTGAGGGCTGTGGCGGTGGTCCTTCGCAATCCCGACCTGCGCCGCCTGCAGCTCGCCTGGCTTGGAGCATCGCTGTCGATTTGGGCCTTTGCGATCGCCCTGGGCGTCTACGCCTTCGACGTAGGGGGCGCCACCGCCGTCGGCGTGGCCGCGCTGGTCAGGCTGCTTCCAGGAGCGCTGGCTTCACCGCTCGCCGGACTGCTCGGTGACCGCTACGCCCGGCGTTCGGTACTGCTCGCAAGCGCGCTCGGGGCCACTGCCGTGCTGGCGTGCGCGACCACGGCCGCGGCGCTCGGCGCCCCCGCGGGTATTGTGTTCGCGCTCGCGGGGCTGTTCACGGTTGCCGTCAGCCCCTACGTTCCGGCCGAAGGGGCGCTGATGCCGGCGGTGGCGCGAACCCCGCAGGAGCTGTCGGCCGCCAACGTCGCGCACAGCGTCGTGGACAATCTGGGCTTTCTGGCCGGCTCGGTGATGGCCGGGATCCTGCTGACCGCCGCCAGCCCTGAGGTCGTGTTCGCCCTCGCGGCAGCTGCAGGGGGCGTCTCCGCGGCGCTGCTGGTGGGCCTCGGCCGAGACCGGCGCCCTGAATACGCCGCTTCGCCCGCCGCGGCTGGCGTCCTTGCCGAGACGGCGGAGGGGGCGAGGGCGCTGCTGGCCGACCGAAAGATCCGAGTAGTCGGAGCGGGACTGACCATGCTGCTCTTCTTCGAGGGCGCCGCCGACGTGCTGGTCGTGATCTTGGCCATCGACCTGCTCGGTCTCGACCAGGGAAGCGTCGGGTATCTGAACGCGACATGGGGCATCGGCGCACTGCTGGGAGGCGTGGCACTGGCCCTGCTTCTCGAGCGCGGGCAGTTGGCCAACGGCCTGGTGCTCGGCAGCCTCCTCGCAGGCGCCTCGATGGCTTTGCCGGCCGTCTGGGTGGTCGCCGCGGCCGCATATATCGCCTGGCTGGGGATAGGGATCGGCTACACCTTCGTCGAGGTCGCCGCCCGCACCCTCTTGCAGCGCTTGGGCTCCGATGAGACCTTGGCGAGAGCACTTGGCTTTCTGGAGACAGGGCGCTTGGGCGCAATGGCGCTGGGCTCAATCGCGGTCCCTGGGCTGATCGCGCTGGTTGGGATCGAAGGCGCGCTAATCGCGGTCGGAGCAGCGCTGCCGGGCTTTGCCCTGCTTCGCTGGTCGGCGCTGCGCGATCTGGAGATCGGTGCTCCGGTCGAGGAGGGGCGCTATCGGCTGCTGCGCGGAAACCCGATCTTCGCGCCGTTGCCGATGGACACGATCGAGCGTCTTAGCCACGACTTGGTCCCGCTCCGGGCGGCCGCCGGCGATCAGATTGTTACCCAGGGAGATCCCGGCGACCGCTTCTATCTGATCGAGGCTGGGCGGGTTGAGGTATTCCAGGAAGGCGCCTATCGACGCGACCAGTCGAAGGGCGACGGCTTTGGTGAGATCGCGCTTCTCAAAGACGTCCCCCGCACGGCGACGGTGCGAGCGGCGCGCGATTGCCGTCTCCTTGCATTGGACCGCGTGCGCTTCATCTCTGCGGTCACCGGGCACCGGCGGAGCCAGGAGGCCGCGGACTCGGTTGTCGAGCAAAGGCTGACCGGCCCCGCCGAGACGCGATCAGATTAGGCAGCGCTCAGTCGCCGAGCTCGACGCGCTCGATCACCTGGGGCTGGACCGGCTTGTCGCCGGGTCCGGCCTCGGTCTTCTCGATCGCAAAGACCGCGTCCATTCCGTCGGTGACTTGGCCGAAGACGGTGTGCTTTCCGTCCAGCCAGGGAGCGGCCTCGGTGGTGACGATGAAGAACTGCGAGCCGTTGGTGTCGGGGCCGGCGTTCGCCATCGCCAGGGCGCCCCGGACGATCTTGTGCTCGTTGATCTCGTCCTCGAAGGTGTAGCCGGGGCCGCCGGTGCCGGTGCCCTCGGGGTCAGCCGCCCTGGATCATGAAGTCGGGGATCACCCGGTGGAAGGTGAGGCCGTCGTAGAAGCCGTCGCCGGCGAGCTTGCGGAAGTTCTCGACCGTCTTCGGAGCGTCCTCGTCGAAGAACTCGATCGAGATCGGCCCGGCGTTGGTGTGGAGGGTGGCCGCGGACACTGCCTGGGACCCTAGCTAACTCGCCGCGACCGGCTCCAGCGTTGCCTCGGGCAGCCACGGCCTGCGCCAGCCGCCGTAGCCCTGCAGGAGGTTGGAGGCGCCCTCGGGGCCCCAGCTGCCCTGGCGATAGGTCTCGAGCTCGACAGGGCTTGTCGAGCAGCGGCTGCACGATCCGCCAGGTCTCGACGACCTGTCCTCGCGCGCGAAGCGCTGCTGGTAGCCGGCGAGCGCGTCGCTGAGCAGCCGCTCGTACGGGCCCGGGCTGGCCCGCCGAACTGCTGGTGGAAGATCAGGTCGAGGTGGACGCGGCGGAGGGCCTCCTCGCCCGGGGCTCTTCGCCTCGAGCAGGATGCGTGGCGCCCGCATCGGGATCGATCCGGAGGACGATCTCGTCCGTCTCCGGCGTGGGCCGGCTCGCCGATCCCGAGCCGCGGCGGGCTCTGGAGGATCACCCGCACCTCGGTGCCTTCGCTCGGCCAGCTCCTTGCCCGCGCGCGAAGAAGAAGGGAACGTCCGACCAGCGCCAGTTCTCGATCTCGAGCCGCAGCGCGACGAAGGTCTCGGTGGTCGAGTTGGGATCGACCCCATCGATCTCGCGGTAGCCGTCGTACTGGCCGCGCACGTAGCGGCTCGGGTCGATGCCCGGGATCGCCCTGAAGAGGTCGAGCTTCGCGTCGCGGATCGCGTCCGGGTCGGCGCCGGCCGACGGAGGCTCCATCGCGACGAGCGCGAGGGTCTGGAGCAGGTGGTTCTGGAAGACGTCGCGCAGCGCACCCGACCGCGTCATAGAAGCTCCCGCGGTCCTCGACCCCGAAGTCCTCGGCCATCGTGATCTGGACCGACTCGACGTAGCGCCGGTTCCAGATCGGCTCGAGCAAGCGAGTTGGCGAAGCGGAGGTAGGTGATGTCCATCACCGGCTCCTTGCCGAGGAAGTGGTCGATCCGGTAGATCTGGTCCTCGTCGAGGACCCGATGGATGCGCTCGTTTAGCTCCACCGCCGACCTGCAGGTCGTGACCGAAGGGCTTCTCGATCACCACCCTGGCGCCCCTCGGTCAGCCCCGCCCGGCCGAGCTGCTCGATTACCTCGGCGAACAGCGAGGGAGGGATCTCAAGGTAGAAGACCGGGTGCTTGGCGAAGGAGAGCGCCTTCTTCAGCCGCGCGTAGGTCTCCGCCGTCGTTGTAGTCGCCCTGGATGTAGGAGAGATTCTCGGCGAACCTCTCGAAGACATCCTCGTCGAGCTCCTCGCGACGCGCCTGGATCCGGGCCTCGATTGCCTCGCGCGCGTGCTGCTTCAGGTCCTGGTCGCTCCAGTCCTTGCGGCCGACGCCGATCACCGGCACCTGGAGGGTGCCGTTGACGCACAGGTCGTAGAGCGCCTTCAGGGTCTTCCTCTTGGCCAGGTCGCCGGTGATCCCGAAGATCACCAGGGCGTCGCCCTTCGGCCCCCTGGCTTTGCCCTTGACCGAGCTGTCGACCACCCGCGCACCCTAGCTGCTTCGCGTGCTCGCCTAGGATGCCTCGCATGGCGCAGCTGGGAATGGTCGGCCTCGGGCGGATGGGAGCGAACATGGTCCGGCGCCTGATGCGTGACGGGCACGAGTGTGTCGTCTCCAACCGCAACCCGAGGCCGATCAAGCAGCTCGAGGGCGAGGGCGCAATCGGGGCCTCCTCGCTGGCGGAGCTGGCGGAGAAGATGAAGCCCCCGAGGTCCGTCTGGGCGATGGTCCCGGCCGGCGAGATCACCGAGGAGGTCGTTCACGGCGTCGCCGACGTGCTCGAGAAGGGCGACGCGATCATCGACGGCGGCAACTCCTACTACCGCGACGACATCCGCCGCTCGCAGGAGTTCGCCGAACGCGGCATCGACTACATCGACTGCGGCACCAGCGGCGGGGTCTTCGGCCTCGACCGTGGCTACTGCCTGATGATCGGCGGCCCCGACGGCAGCGGTGAAGCGGCTCGACCCGATCTTCGCCAGCCTCGCCCCTGGGGTCGAGGCTGCGGGGCGAACGCCCGGCCGCAAGGGCAAGCCGGGCCCCGCCGAGAACGGCTACCTGCACTGCGGCCCGAGCGGCGCCGGCCACTTCGTGAAGATGGTCCACAACGGGATCGAGTACGGGGTGATGGCCGCCTACGCGGAGGGGCTGAACATCCTCAAGAACGCAAACGCCGGCAAGGTCGAGCGCGAGGCCGACGCCGAGACGGCGCCGCTCGAGCACCCCGAGTACTACCAGTACGACATGGACATCCCCGAGATCGCCGAGGTCTGGCGGCGGGGGAGCGTGGTCGGCTCGTGGCTGCTCGACCTGACCGCGGCCGCGCTCCAGGAGTCCCCGGATCTCTCCGACTTCGAGGGCCGGGTCTCGGACTCGGGCGAGGGCCGCTGGACCTCGATCGCGGCGATCGAGGAGGGCGTCCCTGCCGAGGTCCTCACCGCCGCCCTGTATGAGCGCTTCGCCTCCCGCGGCCTCGACGACTTCGCCGACAAGGTGCTCTCGGCGATGCGCAAGCAGTTCGGGGGCCACGCCGAAAAGCCCTCGTGAGTGAACATCGGCTCGAGGTGCTTGCGGACGCGCCCGCGGTGCACCGGCGCGGCGCCGAGCTGATCGCGGAGGCGGCCCGCGCCGCGGTGGCCGAGCGCGGCCGCTTCGCGATGGCGGCGAGCGGCGGCAGGGACCCGTGGCCGATGTACTCCCAGCTCGAGGACCACGACCTTCCCTGGGACCGGACGGAGATCTTCCAGGTCGACGAGCGGATCGCCCCCGCCGGCAGCGACGAGCGCAACCTCACCCACCTGATCGCCGCGCTCTCGATCGGGGCGCAGGGGTCACTCCGCCCGATGCCGGTCACCGACGAGAACCTCGAGGCGGCGGCCGATGACTACGCGGCCTCGCTGCCCGAGGCGCTCGACCTCGCCCACCTGGGCCTCGGTCCCGACGGCCACACCGCATCGCTCGTTCCCGGCGATCCGGTGCTCGAGGTCACCGACCGCAGGGTGGCGTTGACCGCGGGCGAGTACCAGGGCCTGCGCCGGATGACCCTCACCTACCCGGAGCTGGCAAGGGTGAGGACACTGCTCTGGATCATCACCGGCGCCGAGAAGCGCGAGCCGCTCGCCAAGCTTCTCGCCCGGGACCCCTCGATCCCCGCCGGGCGGGTCGAGCCGGGCGGGGACTCGCTGATCCTCGCCGACCCCGCCGCCGCCGACCAGGGCTGAGCTACGTCCGCGCTTAGCGCTTGCGCCAGCCGAAGTAGATGCTGCTGTGCGGGAAGTTCGGGCAGAACCCGTAGGAGTCTTCGGGCTCGAAGCCCCACTTGGAGATCTTCTCGCGGAGGCTGTCGGCCAGCTCCGTGTCGGTCTGCTTGATCACGAGGGCCTTGCGGGGCCAGCGGTCCTTCTCGACATTCAGCTTGCCTCCGGTGGGCGCTGCCACCGGGGCCTCGCCGATCCCGGGGGCGATCACCGGTTGCGGCCAGCGGCCCTTCTTGTCCATCTCGGCGGCGTAGGCCTCCCGGCCGGGCGCGTACCCAGGCTAGGCCCTCGCCGGGTCGGTCTCGAACCAGCGGGCCAGGCGGTCCTTGCTCATCACCTGGGAGGGCTCGACCTGGCGGCTGAACGAGTCGCGCAGGTCCTGGCCGGCCTCGGGCTCGCTCGCCCAGCCCTCGAACAGCTTCTCGGAGACGCCCGGCTGGGGGAAGCGGCCCCAGGCAAACGACCAGTCGTAGTGCTCGGCGGCGCGGGCGTCCCGCCACCCCTCGTAGCCGCTGAGGCTCGGCTTCGCCCCTGAGAGCGCCTCGGCGATATAGATCGCCTGCTCGACCGCGTCGGCGATCCCCTGGGCGGTCCCCGGATGCTTGAAGTGGCAGGCGTCGCCGAGCAGTGCCCAGCCCGGGCCAGTCGGCTTGCGGAAGAACCCGCGCATCAGCGACTCCGGGGCGACGATCAGGTCGCTGACCATCTCGCCGCGATCGAGATCCTCCGGCGGGATCGTCTCCGGGAATCGCCGGAGCACCTCGAGATACCTGCGAGTGCGCTCTTCCCTGGTACCGCGCGTGAACTGTCCGTCGCCGGTGGCGACCAGGAGGTGCAGCCCGTCCTCAACCGCCCAGCGGCTGATCATCGCGTCCTCCCTGATGTCGAGGGTTCCGTACCCCCTGTCAGGGATCCCGGCCCAGTAGCCGAAAAGGAAGGCGATCTCGCCTCGTTGCGGTCGCTCCTTCTCGACACCGAGCCGGCCGGCGACGGTCGAGCCGCGGCCGTCGGCGCCGAACACCCACTTCGCTCCGATCCGCTCACCGCTCTCCAGGACCACCCCCGAGACGGGGTCCTCGTCGCTGCCGGAGCCGATCAGCTCGGTGACCCGCTCGCCGAAGCGCCCCTCCGCCCCCGCGTTCAGGGCGGTGTCGACGATCGCCTTGTCGAGGGCCGAGCGGCGCGGGCCCATCCCGCGGTCGAAGCCGTCGATCGGAGTGAATGTCCCGGCGGTCCTATGTCCCATCCCGATCACCTGCCACTCGAGCAGCGGCACCTGGTGGGCGGACCGCAGGGTGTCGAGGACGCCGAGCTGCTCGAACCGGGCCACCGTGTTCGGAAAGCAGAAGTGCGTCGAGACGGTCTCGCTGGGAAACTTGTCTCGGTCGACCACAAGGACGTCCCAGTCCCGCTCGGCGAGTGCGATCGCCAGGCTCGAGCCCGCACAGCGGGCTCCGACGATGATCGCGTCGTATTCCTTCTCCCCGGTCACAGCTGAAACCAGGCTACCCCTCGAAACGGGGTTCTTTCGTGAGCCCGGTCACCCCCCTCCCAGGGCCGCTCGAGCCTGATCCCGGTCCCGGTAGGTGTCGAAGCGAACGGCGAGGCCCTCCCGGAAGGTCCACCAGGTGTGCTCCGCCACCACTGGATGTACTCCTCCGCCTCGATCATCAAGGGCGCTCCAGGCGCTCAGCCATTGCGCATTGCGGCAACGAACTCCTCCAGTTTTCCGCGCGGATCGGTCCCACCAGGTCCGCCTTCCATCTCCCGATCGAAGATGTCGCCGCGCGAGTAATCCCCGCGCGCCCACTCTCCGTAGAGCGCGTGAAGCCTCTCGAGGTCAGTCGCCTGGGAGCTCTCCACGGTGCAGTTGTACACGTGGGATCCATCGCGGCACGGTCCGCCGGTACTCCTCATATTCCGCGCCGAACCGCGCGACCAGATCGGGCTCCTCGATCAGGGGGATGTAGGTGAGATTGGCGAGGGCGAAGATCCCGAGCACGATCAGGATCGCGGGGGAGCCGAGGATCGCCGCCTCGCCCAGCAGCACCAGGCCGACCCCGGTGATCATCGGGTTGCGGACCCGCCGGTAGGGCCCGCGGACGACCAGCTTGCGGGTGGGGTCCCAGGGCGCCAGCGTTCCCTCGCCCTCCTTGCCGAAGAGGGCGATCGTCTCGATCGCGAGCCGAAGGCCGGCGAGAATCAGCATCGCCCCCACCACCACGACGAGCACCGTCAAGACCCCGGGCAGCTCCCAGCCGAGCTCGACCCCGTTAGCGGAGACGAGCAGGACCGGGATCACGATCGCCACGCTCGTCGGCAGCAGCAGAACCGAAAGAAGCTGGCGCCAGACGGGAGGGCCGGAAGCCGAGGTCATCGAGGCCCTATCTTGAGGAAGCAACACCAAACCCGAAAGGCTCGGAGGATGAACCAACGCAAGCTTGGATCTCTCAGCGTCTCCGCCCTCGGGCTCGGTTGCATGGGCATGACGGCCTTCTACGGCACAACCGACGAGGAGGAGTCGGCCGCCACGATCCAGCGGGCGCTCGAGCTCGGGATCAACTTCCTCGACACTGCCCAGCTCTACGGACCGCTCACCAACGAGCTGCTGGTCGGGCGGGCGATCGAGGGCCATCGGGACGAGTACGTGATCGCGACCAAGTTCTCTCGCCGGATGGACGCCGCGACGCCCGGCGACATGTCGACGGTGGGGCCACTTGATGGCTCCGCCGAGTGGGTGAAGCGCTCGATCGAGGGCTCGTTGGAACGGCTCGACACCGACCACGTTGACCTCCTCTACCAGCACCGGGTGGACCCCAAGATCGAGATCGAGGAGACCGTCGGGGCGATGGCGGAGCTCGTCCAGGAGGGGAAGATCCTCCACATCGGGCTCAGCGAGGCCGCGCCGGAGACGATCCGGCGTGCTCATGCGGTCCACCCAATCACCGCCGTGCAGACCGAGTACTCGGTGTTCGCGCGGCAGCCGGAGGCGGATGTGCTGCCGACCTGCCGCGAGCTGGGCATCGGCTTCGTCGCCTACTCGCCGCTCGGGCGAGGCTTTCTCTCGGGCCGCTTCTCGTCGCCCGATGAGCTAGCCGAGAACGACTTCCGCCGCGACCCAGCCCCGCTTCCAGGGCGAGAACCTCGAGGCGAACCGCCGGATCGTTGCGAAGCTCGAGGAGATCGCGGCCGAGAAGGAGATCACCCTGGCCCAGCTCGCGATCGCCTGGGTGCTCGCCCAGGGTCAGGACATCGTCCCGATCCCGGGCACCAAGCGCCGCACCTACCTCGAGGAGAATGCCGCCGCGGCCGACGTCGAGCTCTCCGACCAGGACCTCTCCCGGATCGAAGCGGAGCTGCCGGAGACCGCCGGCGATCGCTACGACGAGGCGGGAATGGCCGCCGTCAACCTCTAGCGGACAGCAAGCCGCTCGACCTCATCCCCGCGGCCGACGAGCACCTCGGTGACCATCGAGGCGGGGAAGAGGCCGTGGTCGACGACGCCCGGAATCGCCGAGAGCATTGTCGCCAGCTCGGCCGGGTCGGTGACCTTGCCGAGGTAGTCGGCGATCACGCCGCCGTCGGGGCTGGCGGGCGCGCCGTCCCGAAGCGCCACCTCGCCCAGCTCGCCGGCCACCCGGAGCAGGGTGGACGCGAGCCCGAAGGGGTAGAGCTCCAGCGGGATCGGGGCGCCGATTCGCTCCACCGGCTTGCTCGAGTCGGCGATCACGACGAAGCGCTCGGCGGCCGCGGCGACGATCTTCTCCCGGGTATGGGCGCCGCCACCGCCCTTGACCAACCAGCCGTCCGGCGCGATCTGGTCGGCCCCGTCGATCGCGATATCGAGGGCCTCGATCGTGTCGAAGCGCTCGACCATGATCCCCAGCTCGCGAGCGTGCTTCTCGGTCGCCGGCGAGGTCGCCACGCAGGTCAGATCGAGGCCGCGTTCGGCGAGCGCCGGCAGGAGGTGGGCGACGGTCGAGCCGGTGCCGAGTCCGACCGCCATCCCGTCCTCGACCAGCTCCGCGGCCGCCTCGGCGGCGATCCTTTTCTCGGCATCCAGATCCGGTGCGCTCACACGGTGGAATCTATGTCCCCCGGGTATGCGAAGGGCCAGAGGCGTGAACGGGCGAGAGCGTAGGATCGAGCCGAGACCGAGGAGATCAGATGGCTGTCACCGCTGAACCCCGCACCGATATCGAGCAGCTCTCGATCAACACGATCAGGACGCTGTCGATTGACGCGATCCAGAAGGCCAACTCCGGCCATCCCGGGACGCCGATGGCGCTGGCGCCGGTCGCCTACGTCCTATGGCAGCGGTTCCTGCGCTTTGACCCCCAGGACCCGATCTGGCCGAACCGCGACCGCTTCGTCCTCTCCAACGGTCATGCCTCGATGCTCCTCTACTCGCTCCTGTATCTGACCGGGGTCCGGGCGGTCGATCCTGATTACGAGGTGGTCGGCGAGCCCGCGGTCAGTCTCGACGACATCAAGCGCTTCCGCCAGCTCGGCTCGAAGTGCCCGGGGCATCCCGAGTACCGGTTGACTTCCGGGGTCGAGACGACCACCGGCCCGCTCGGCCAGGGGATCGCCACCAGTGTCGGGATGGCGATCGCCTCGAAGTGGCTGGCGGCGCGCTTCAATCGCCCCGACGCTCGAGCTCTTCGACTTCGACGTCTACGCCTTCGCCGGCGATGGGGACTTCATGGAGGGTGTGTCCAGCGAGGCCGCGTCGCTCGCCGGGCACCAGCGGCTCGACAACCTCTGCTGGGTCTATGACAACAACCACATCACGATCGACGGGCGTACCGAGATCACCTATTCGGACGACGTCGCCGCCCGCTTCATGGGCTACGGGTGGAACGTCACCCGGGTGGGCGACGCCAACGACCTCGAGCTGCTCACCAGGGCTTTTGACGAATTCAAGGCGGAGGACGGACGTCCAACCTTGATCATCGTCGATAGCCACATCGGCTATGGCTCGCCGCACAAGGTCGACACCGCCGAGGCCCACGGCGAGCCACTCGGCGAGGAGGAGGTGCGGGAGACGAAGCGGGCCTACGGCTGGCCCGAGGACGCGGAGTTCCTGGTCCCCGATGGCGTCCCTGAGGACTTCGCCGAGGGGATCGGCAGGCGTGGCGCGGAGCTGCGCTCGGCCTGGGAAGAGCTGCTGTCAGGGTACGCCGTGGAGGAGCCGGAGCTGGCGGGCGAGCTCAAGGCGATGCAGCGCCGGGAGCTGCCGGAGGGCTGGGACACCGATCTCCCCAGCTTCGACGCCGACGATAAGGGGATCGCCACCCGCAAGGCCTCGAACAAGGTCGAGAACGCGATCGCCGAACGGGTGCCGTGGCTGCTCGCCGGCTCGGCCGACCTCACCGGCTCAACCTCGGTCGGACTCGACGGCGAGGAGAACTTCGAGCCCGAGAGCCGCGCCGGGCGCCAGATCCACCTCGGGATTCGTGAGCACGGCTCGGCGGCCCTATCCAACGGCCTCTCGCTCTCGAAGCTGCGTCCGCTGTGGTCCACCTACCTCACCTTCTCCGACTACGCCAAGCCCGCGATTCGGCTCTCCGCCCTGATGGAGCTGCCGGTGATCCACCTGTTCACCCACGACTCGATCGGGCTCGGCGAGGACGGGCCCACCCACCAGCCGGTCGAGCACCTGGCGGGGCTGCGGGCGATCCCCGGACTCGACGTGATCCGGCCCTGCGACGCGAACGAGGTCGCCGAGGCCTGGCGCGCGGCGATGGACCGCCACCATCAGCCCGCCGCGCTGGTGCTCACCCGCCAGAACGTTCCGGTGCTCGACCGCTCCCGCTACGCCTCGGCCGAGGGCCTCCGCCGGGGCGGCTACGTCCTCGCCGACCCCGAGGGGGGCGACCCCGAGGTGATCCTGATCGCCACCGGCAGCGAGGTGGCGCTGGCGGTTGCCGCCCACGAGCAGCTGATCTCCGACGGAATTCGCTCGCGGGTGGTCAGCCTCCCCTGCTGGGAGCTCTTCGACCGCCAGGACGACGGCTACCGCGACAGCGTCCTGCCGCCCGCGATCCGGGCGCGGGTCTCGGTCGAGGAGGCCTCCACCGTCGGTTGGGACCGCTGGGTTGGCCCGGGTGGGAGAATGATCGGCATGCACACCTTCGGCTCCTCCGCCCCCCTCAAGGACGTGCAGACGAAGTTCGGCTTCACCCCGGACAAGGTCGCGGAGGCCGCCCGGGAGGTCCTGACGGGGGTCAACGAAGGGAGCGGGTCGTGAAGGCAACGGAGAAGCTCCATCAGCTCGGCCAGAGCCTCTGGCTCGACAACATCACTCGGACGATGCTCGACGACGGAACCCTCGAGCGCTATATCTCCGACTTCTCCGTCACCGGCCTCACCTCGAACCCGACGATCTTCGACAAGGCGATCAGCGGGGGCGATGCCTACGACGAGCAGATCACCGAGCTGAGGAGCTCGGGCCTCGACGGCGAGGAGCTCTTCTTCGCGCTCGCGCTCGCAGACCTGAATCGGGCGGCGAAGCTGTTCGAGCCGATCCATGAGCGCACCGATCGAGTCGACGGCTGGGTCTCGCTCGAGGTCTCGCCGCTGCTCGCCGACGATGCGGAGAAGACGATCGAGCAGGCCGCCGAGCTCCACAAGCGCGCCGAGTCCAACGTCTTCATCAAGATCCCCGGCACCGAGGCCGGTCTGACGGCGATCGAGGAGTCGATCTTCGCCGGGGTCCCGATCAACGTCACCCTGCTCTTCTCCACCGACCACTACGAGGCCGCGGCGGACGCCTACATGAAGGGTGTCGAGCGCCGGATCGACAAGGGCCTCGACCCCGCGGTGCCCTCGGTCGCCTCCATCTTCCTCAGCCGCTGGGACGTCGCCGTTGCCGACCAGGTCTCCGCCGAGCTCAAGAACAGGCTCGGGGTGGCGGTCGGGAAGCGGACCTATCGCGCCTACCGGGAGCTGCTCGACTCAGACCGCTGGCAGGGGCTCGAGAACGAGGGCGCCCGCGCCCAGCGCCTGCTCTTCGCCAGCACCGGCACCAAGGATCCCGAGGCCTCCGACACCCTCTACATCGAGGCGCTCGTCGCGCCGAACACGATCAACACGATGCCGGACAAGACCCTGCTCGCCTTCGCCGACCACGGCAACGTCGGCGACCCGATCCCGGCCGACGGCGGCGACGCCTCACGGACGCTCGCCGAGTTCGCCGAGGCCGGCGTCGACACCGACGAGCTCGCGACCCGTCTGCAGGTGGAGGGCGCCAAGGCCTTCGCCGATTCCTGGCGCGAGCTGCTCGAGACGATCAAGTCCGAGTCGGCGCGACTCGCCGCCTAGCAAGCGCCGCGGCGGGTTAGGCTGCGGGCTCGTGAGCGAGCAGCCGCCTAATCCCACCCTCAGGAGTCGCGCGGCTTGGAAAGCGCTCGAGAAGCACCACGCCGAGGTCGGGGAGCGGCACCTTCGTGAGCTCTTCGCCGACGATCCGAAACGGGGGGAGCGCCTGGTCGCCGAGGGCGCCGGGCTCTTCCTCGATTACTCGAAGAACCGGGTCACCGACGAGACCCTGAAGCTGCTCACCCAGCTCGCCGACGAATGCGGCGTCGCCGAGCGGCGCGAGGCGATGTTCCGCGGCGAGCACATCAACGTCTCCGAGGACCGGGCGGTCCTGCATGTGGCGCTGCGGATGCCGAGGGACCGATCCCTGATCGTCGATGGGGAGGACGTTGTCAAGCAGGTCCACGAGGTGCTCGATCGGATGGCGAAGTTCAGCGACGCCGTTCGCTCAGGCGAGTGGAAGGGCCACACCGGGAAGCCGATCCGGAACGTGATCAACGTCGGGATCGGCGGCTCCGACCTCGGCCCGGTGATGGCCTACGAGGCGCTCCGGCACTACTCGCGCAGAGAGATGACCTTCCGCTTCGTCTCCAACGTCGACGGCACCGACTTCGCCGAGACGACCCGCGACCTCGATCCCGCCGAGACCCTGTTCGTGATCTCCTCGAAGACCTTCACCACCCTGGAGACGATGACCAACGCCCATACCGCTCGCAAATGGGCGCTGGATGCGCTGGGGGATGAGGCCGCGATCGCCAAGCACTTCGTCGCGGTGTCCACCAACGCCGAAGGGGTGTCGGAGTTCGGGATCGACACCGCCAACATGTTCGGATTCTGGGACTGGGTAGGCGGCCGCTACTCGATGGACTCGGCGATCGGCCTCTCGACGATGATCGCGATCGGACCCGAGGCCTTCGCCGAGATGCTCGCCGGCTTCCACGCGATGGACGAGCACTTCACCGATGCGCCGATCGGCCAGAGCCTGCCCTCGATCATGGGCCTGCTCGCCGTCTGGTACGGCGACTTCTTCGGCGCCCAGACGGTCGCCGTCCTTCCCTACGACCAGTACCTGCACCGGTTCCCCGCCTACCTGCAGCAGCTGACGATGGAGTCGAACGGCAAGCACGTCACCCTCGACGGCGCCCGGGTCGACTATGAGACCGGGGCGGTCTTCTGGGGCGAGCCCGGCACCAACGGCCAGCACTCCTTCTACCAGCTGATCCACCAGGGAACGAAGCTGATCCCCTGCGACTTCATCGGCTTCATGAGGTCGCTGAACCCGCTCGGCGACCACCACGACCTGCTGATGTCGAACGTCTTCGCCCAGCCCGAGGCGCTCGCATTCGGCAAGACCGCCGAGGAGGTGCGCGAGGAGGGGACCCCGGAGGCGGTCCTTCCCCACCGGGTGATGGAAGGCAACCGGCCGTCGAACGTGATCCTGGCCGAGCGGCTCGAGCCCCGCACCCTGGGGACCTTGGTCGCGCTCTACGAGCACAGCGTCTTCACCCAGGGAGCGATCTGGGAGATCGACTCCTTCGATCAATGGGGTGTGGAGCTGGGCAAGCAGCTCGCGCAGCGGATCATCCCCGAGCTCCAGGCGCCGGAGCAGCCGGAGCTCGAGCACGACAGCTCCACCAACTCGCTGATCAGGCGCTACCGCGCCAACCGCGCCGGCGGCTGAGCGCTCCGCGAGGGACCCCCGGTTCGGCCTCCGCGAGTGAACCGCTCGCCGACCCTGCGCGTAGAGAGCCCGAGGGAGTTTGACCACAGGAGGGAATCCGATGAAGCGGAAAAGGACACGGCGCACCGCGCTGATCGTGCTGGCGTTCTCGCTGGCACTACCGGTGGCATTGCCCGCCGCGGGTCAGGCCACGAAGACGACCGGCCAAGGCAAGAAGGTGAAGGTAAAGGTCCCGAAGGCGAGTGGAAGGGTGCTCTACGCGACCGACAGCGTGGGCAACCTCGTCACCTTCCGCGAGCACGGCTCGCAGCGGCTGCAGAGCCAGCGCAGGATCGTCGGCCTGCCCGGTGGAGTGCGTCTGGTCGGGATCGACTTCCGTCCGAAGACCGGCGAGCTGTTCGGCGTCGGCACAGACAGCGTCATCTACCGGATCCTGCTCGCCGACACCGACGCCAGAGCGCTGTCGGTGGCGAGCTTCGCCGGCATGGGGACGACGCTGGCGGGCTCCGTCTTCGGCGTCGACTTCAACCCGGTGCCGGATCGGATCCGGGTCGTCAGCGACGCCGACCAGAACCTGCGACTCGACCCCAGCGGGGTGGCTGCTCCGATGGCGGACGCGGCGCTCAATCCGGGGAACCCGACCGTCGTCGCGGCCGCGTACACGAACTCGTCGTTCAGCTTCGCCCAGCCGGCGACGACGACCCTGTACGTGATCGATGCGGGAAGCGACACGCTCAACATCCAGAACCCGCCGAACAACGGGACGCTGACCGCGCCCCTGCCGCTCGGCGTTGACGTCGGCCACGAGGTCGGCTTCGACATCGTCGGGGCGAGCACCGCGTATCTGACCAGCGGCGGCTCGACTGGGACGACGCTCTACAGCGTCAACCTGACGACCGGGCGAGCGACGAAGCTCGGCGACGTCGGCAGCCTGGGCAAGCTGAACAAGAAGAAGGGAACCTTCAAGAAGGCAAGGACCACGATCACCGCTCTCGCCGCCGTTCAGGACTAGCCCCGTTTTCGGTTGACGCTCAGTTGCCCGGGGTCGTTCCCGCCCGGGTGGCTGAGCCGTCGGCCTGCCGCAGCTAGGATCGCGCGCCAATGGCCGAGTGGCGGACCCAGGCGATTCTCTTCGACATCGACGGGACCCTGATCAGCACCGGCGGGGCCAGCGACAGGGCTTGGAAGCGGGCGTTCAAGGAGCTCCACGACGTCGACGCGGACGTTCCCGCTGTCACCGACAAGGGTGTCCCCGATCCCGAGGTCGGCAGGGTCGTCTTCAAGTCCGCGCTCGGGCGAGAGCCGACCGACGAGGAGGCCGAGGCCCTGATGCGCCGCCGCCTCGACCACCTGCCCGAGGAGGTCGAGAGCTCTCCCGGCTATCGTGGTCAAGGACGGCGTCGTCGAGTTGCTCGAGAAGCTGATCGTCGACGGGAAGATGCTGGGGCTGACCACCGGCAACGTCGAGGAGGCCGCCCACATCAAGCTCTCCAGAGCGAATCTGAACCGGTTCTTCTGCTTCGGCGGCTACGGCTCGGACTCTCCCGACCGCACCGAGCTGACGAAGAAGGCGCTGGAGCGCGGCAAGCTGGTCTCCGGCCGCACCCTCGACCTCGCGCGCTGCTTCTCCTGCGGCGACACCCCTCGGGACGTCGAGGCCGGCCATGGCGCCGGGATCAGGGTGGTCGGGGTCGCTACCGGCGAGTACACCGCCGAGGAGCTGCTCGAGGCAGGCGCCGACGCGGCCGTCCGCTCGCTGCGGGAGGGGTTGCCTTACTAGACTCGATCACCGATCGGAGGGCGATGGTTTACCGCAACGAGCTGCCTCAGCTGGAGGGGGACCTGTTCCTCACCGACGGTGGGATCGAGACCACCCTGATCTTCCACCGGGGGCTCGACCTGCCTGAGTTCGCCGCCTTCGACCTGCTCAAGGACGAGAAGGGAACCGAGGAGCTCCGGCGCTACTTCGAGCCCTACCTCGCCCTGGCGGCCGAGCATGGCGCCGGCTTTGTCCTCGAGAGCCCCACCTGGCGCGCGAACCCGCGCTGGGCCGCCGAGATCGGCTACTCGCCGGAGGAGCTCGACCAGTTGAACCGCAAAGCGATCTCGCTGATGGCGGAGCTCCGGGATCGATATCAGGAGGAGGTCTCGACGATCGTGATCAGCGGCTGCGTCGGTCCCCAAGACGACGGCTACAACCCCGCGGGGAAGCTCTCGGCCGATCAGGCGACCGGCTACCACTCGACCCAGATCGGCACCTTCGCCGAGACCGACGCGGACATGGTCACCGCTATCACCATGACTTATTCCGATGAGGCGATCGGGGTGACCAGGGCGGCTCAACGGGTTGGGCTCCCCGCCGCGGTCTCCTTCACGCTGGAGACCGATGGCAAGCTGCCGAGCGGCCAGGCGCTCGGCGAGGCGATCGAGGAGACCGACGCGGCGACCGATGGCGGCCCCGCGTACTACATGATCAACTGCGCCCATCCCACCCACTTCGACGGGGTCCTCGACCCAGACGAGCCGTGGGCACAGAGGATCCGCGGGCTACGCGCCAACGCCTCGACCCGGAGCCACGCGGAGCTGGACGAGGCTGAGGAGCTGGACGCCGGCGACCCGGCGGACCTCGGCGCCCGCTATGCCGGCCCTCCGAGAGCGAGCTGCCGAACCTGAACGTGCTCGGCGGCTGCTGCGGGACCGACGACCGCCACGTCGCCCACGATCTGCAGCGCCTGGCTCGGCCCGCGCGGGTTAGTCCACCAGGCGACGCGAGACAGCCCAGCGGCTGAGCTCGTGGCGGTTGGAGAGCTGGAGCTTGCGGAGGACCGAGCTGACATGGGCCTCGACGGTCTTCGCCGAGATGTTGAGGCGGAGCGCGATCTCCTTGTAGAGGTAGCCGCGGGCGAGGAGCCGGAGCACCTCGCGCTCGCGGGGAGTGAGCTGGTCGAGCTCGGGATCGACCTCCTCGGCTGGGATCTCGCCGGCGAAGGCGTCGAGGACGAAGCCGGCCAGCCTGGGGGAGAAGACCGCGTCGTCGTCGCGAACCCGGGCGACCGCGTCGGCGAGCTCCTCGCCGGTGATCGTCTTGGTGACGTAGCCGCGGGCGCCGGCCCTGACGATCGCGATCACGTCCTTCGGGTCGTCGGAGACCGAGAGCGCAAGGAAGCGCTGCTGGGGGCGCGACTTGCTCACCTGCCCGATCACCTCGACGCCGCCGCCCCCGGGCATGTGAACGTCGAGGAGGACCACGTCGGGCTCGAGCTCGTTCACCGCGCGGACCGCCTCCTCGACCGTCTCCGCCTCGCCGAGCACCTCGACCATCTCGCCGAGCTCCGCCCTGACGCCGCTGCGGAAGATCCGGTGGTCGTCGACGATCACCACGCTCGGGGTGCTCTTGCTCATCGCTCGCTCGCCTCCATCTCCAGCTCGACCTCGGTTCCGCTCTCGGGCGCGCTCCGGATCTCGGCCCGGCCGCCGTGCCTTTGCATCCGGCCGATTATCGATTCCCGGACGCCGCGGCGGTCGGCGGGTACCGCCTCGGGGTCGAAGCCGGGGCCGCGGTCGTCGACGAAGACCCGCGCCGCGCCGTTCTCGATCTCGGCGTAGAGCCTCACCTCGCCGCTCTCCGAGGCGAACTTCGCGGCGTTCGTGAGCGCCTCCCGGGTCGCCGCCACCAGGGCGTCCAGATGCTCGTCAAGCCGTGCGTCGCCGACTACCACCGCCTCGACCACGGCGCCGTGGCTCTCCTCCACCTCCTCGGCCGCCGCCCGGAGGGCGTCGGCGAGCCGCTCGCCCGGGCCTCGCCTCGGAGCCGGCCAGCCAGGAGCGGAGCTCGCGCTCCTGATGGCGGGCGAGCTTCGCCACCGCGGACGGGTCGCCGGCTCGACGTTGGACCAGGGCAAGCGTCTGGAGGACGGAGTCGTGGAGATGGGCGGCGACCTCGGCACGCTCCTGGGAGCGGATCCGCGCCGACCGCTCCACCGTCAGGCGCCGCAGCAGCCCCCACCAGAAGGGGGCGGAGATCAGAATCAGCGCGAGCGTCACCACGAGGGCGGCGAGCGCGACGTCTCCGGCCGCGTCGAGGACTCCCTGAGCCCAGAGGAAGAGCAACCCGGCGCCGACGATCAGAGCGATCCCGAATCCCGCGCGAGAGAGGCGCCCGGCCTGCTCGCGCGCCGGCGGCGGCTCGATCTCTGCCAGGGCGGGAGGGGCGGCGCGGTCCTCGCGGGTCGGCTCGGCCTCCGGCCGCGGCCGGGAGAGGCTCCAGAGCAGGGCGACGCCGAACGCCGCCAGGGTCAGCGGCCAGACGAGCGCGTCGCTCCACCAGAAACCGAGCTCGCGGAAGGCGAGCAGCACGCTCAGCGCCAGCAGGGCGACCCCGGTGGCGATCCGCCAGCTCCCGCGGCGCCGGCGCGGCCGCTCCCGGGCGGTGGCCGTCCCTCCGGGCGAGGCGGGGATCAGCGCCCAGGCGAGGAGGTAGGCGACCGCGGCGATCCCGCTGGTGCCGACCGTGAGCACGACGAACCCGACCCGTGTGATGATCGGGTCGATCCGAAGGGCCCGGGCGATGCCGGCGCAGACCCCGCCCAGTATCGCGTTGGAGGAGTCGCGGCGCAGCCAAGGTGTGCGGCCGTTGCTCACACCCGGATTCTGATCGGGACGGTCAGTCCTCGCGGGCGCCGAGGCCGCTCGCGACCAGGGCGCCGCCCGCGCAGGCGGCCAGAAGCACCCCAAGCCATCCCGGCGAGAGGTCGATCGTCCCCTCCTCCTGGAGCAGGAGCAGGAGGCCGAGCAGGGCGACCGCGAGGCCCGCGGCGAGGGATCCCAGCTCGGGACGCCTCATCGCCCGCAAACCTCCCGCGCGCGCCGCGGCCTCCTCGGAGTCCTCGCCGTGGTCGGCGCCGGGACCTCGGTCGTCGAAGTCGTCGGGGTCACGGTCGGTGACGACCACCTCGCCCAGCTGGATGTCGGCTTCGAGGTCGAGCCGCGGCGCGTCGCTCAAGGGCGTGCCGCTGTCGTATTCCGGGTCCACCCCGGAGCTCGACTCTCCCTGGACGAGGAGTTGTCCTGCCTTCGCACTTGCGCGAGCGTCGACGCAGACACTGGGGGGCACGGAGACCACCATCTGGCCGATCCCGAGCTCGCTGTCGACCGAGATCGTCTGTCCCGGCTGCCAGGGCATGTCGCGAAGGTCGACCACGAGCCGGCCGACGCCGAGGTCGTAGCCGTCATCGGGGATGTCCGTGACCGCGGCGGGACGATGGGTGCGCTCGCCGATCCCGCCGTCGAAGTGGATGTCGGCCGCGGCCACCGCCCCCGCGGGCAGGGCGAGGATCAGGGCGCCGGCGAGCAGCCAGGGGGAGGCCCGGCGGGCGTCGGCGATGAAGGCGGTCGCCGCCAGACCCAGTCCGAGGGCGATCACGATCCCGGCGACGATCGAGCCGTTCCCGGTGGCGGCCAGCCAGGCTGCGCAGGCGGCCACGCAGCAGACGGCCGCGATCCCGGCGAGGATCAGGATCGCGATCGCGATCCCGCGGACGATCCGCGGTGGCTGGTCGATCACCTCGGTTTCGGCGGTGTCGCCGGCGGATGCGGCGGAAGAGCCCCGCGACCGGGTCGGGTCGCCGCGACGGGACCTGCCGCTGATCGCGCGGTACGCGAGGACGCCGGCGAGGATGAGGACGCCGATCCAAAGGGGACCGGCGAATCCCCACCACAAGCCGTGGCCCCAGCCCCAGAAGGGGCCGGGAATCGCGACGAGCGCGACGAGCACCAGCAGCACGATCGCCGCCGTCGGCGGCCGCTGGCCGCTGACCGGCTTCCCGCTGCCGTCGTCCTGGGGGACGATCACCGCCATCAGGAGGTAGGCGAGGATGCCGAGACCGCCGAAGAAGCTGGCGACCGCGAATCCGAGCCGGACCAGTGTCGGGTCGACCCTCAGGTACTCGGCGAGCCCGCCGGCGACGCCCCAGAGCATCCGCTCGTTGGCGGAGCGGAGCAGGCGCCGGTCGCTTCCCGGCTCCTTCCGGGTGGGCTTCTTCGAGGGCTTCTTCTCTTGATCTGCCATGCCGACGACGATGACGGCTTGTGCCCGATGCGTCTATTGGGAATCACCCCTAGCGCACCCCTACCTGACCTCGGGTGCCCGGGTACTACGCTCGGACTGATGCCGAAGCGAATCGTTCCCAGCCACTTCAACAAGGACGGCAAGCCCAAGCGGGGCTATGTGAAGGAGGAGGTGGCCCGCGCCGAGGCGGCCCGGTTCGGAAAGACCTATTACCGCTGCGATTTCTGCAACCGCTTTCACCTCGCCAGCAAGTAGGCCGACAACTATGTGATTGGCTTCCTCCGCGATGTCGTTGGAGTTGCCCCAGCTGATCGCTGACTCATCGTCGAATCTGCTGGCGGCGCGGAACCAGATGGGGTTCACCCTCGGGTTCCACATCGTCCTCGCTTGCTTCGGCGTCGCCTTCCCGGCGATCATGCTGATCGCCGAGTACCGGGGGCGGAGGAAGAACGACGCCGAGGCACTGCTTCTCGCCCGCCGCTGGTCGAAGGCGGTCGCGGTGCTGTTCGCGGTCGGCGCGGTCACCGGCACCGTCCTCTCGTTCGAGCTCGGCCTTCTGTGGCCGGGGATGATGGACCGCTTCGGCGATGCCTTCGGGATCGGCTTTGCGATCGAGGGCCTCTTCTTCTTCCTCGAGGCGATCTTCATCGCGGTCTACATCTACGGCTGGGACCGGCTCCCGGGCTGGGCGCATTTCTGGAGCGGGATCCCGATCGTGATCGCGGGGATCGGCGGTGCCGCCTCGGTGATCGCCGCCAACTCCTGGATGAACACCCCGCAGGGATTCGAGCTCGGCGCCGACGGTCGGATCACCGACGTCGATGTCTCCGACGTCCTTCTCAACCCCGCGTTCGGGCACGAGTTCCCTCACATGTGGCTCGCCGCCTACATGGTCACCGGCTTCACCGTGGCCTCGGTCTACGCCGTCGGAATGCTGCGCGGCCGCCGCGACCGCTACCACCGGCTCGGCTTCCTGATCCCCTTCAGCGTCGCTGCGATCCTCACCCCGGTCCAGCTGTTCGTCGGGGACATCGCCGCCCGCGAGGTCTTCAACGACCAGCCGGTCAAGTTCGCCGCCTTCGAGTGCGTCTACGAGACCGGCGACAACCAGCCTGAGCACGTCGGCGGGATCTGCACCGACGACGAGGTCAAGTACGACGTCTCGATCCCCGGCCTCGACTCGCTGCTCGCCGGATTCAGCACCTCGACCGAGGTCCAGGGCCTCGACCAGTTCCCCGACGACGAGGAGCCGCCGGCGCTCACCCTGCTCCACCTCTCCTTCGACACCATGGTCGGGATCGGGACGGCCCTGCTTCTGCTGGGGCTCTGGTTCGGGCTCACCTACTGGCGCAAGCGCGACATCCCGGCGACCCCATGGTTCCTCCGCGCGGCCGCTGTCGCGGGGGCCGCCGCGGTGGTGGCGATGTGGTGCGGCTGGATCGTCACCGAGGTCGGTCGGCAGCCGTGGATCGTCCATGGCTTCATGCGGACCGAGGACGCGGTCACCCCTGCGCAGGGACTGTGGTGGGCGTTCGGTCTCACCATGTCCCTCTACGCCGCCCTTGCCGTTGTCGCCGTTGTCGTCCTCCGCGGCATGTCGAGGCGCTGGCGCGAGGAGGGAGCGCCCGAGCTCGAAGCGCCCTACAGCCCGCCGCCCCCGGCCCGGGAGGCGCCCAAATGAGCAAGCCCGATGCGGTAGCGGCGATTCTCTGGATCGGGGTCACCCTGTACGCCGTCTTCGGCGGCGCCGACTTCGGCGGAGGGATGTGGGACCTGCTCGCCGGCCGGCATGAAACGGGTCGCGCTGGCGCGCGCCCTCGCACCCTCGCCGACCGGGCCCGGGCCCAGATCGACCGCTCGGTCGCCCCCGTCTGGGAGGCGAACCACGTCTGGCTGATCTTCGTCCTGGTGGTTGTCTGGACCGGCTTCCCGCAAGCCTTCTCCGCGGTGATGACCACCCTCTACATCCCCCTGGCGCTGGCGGCGCTGGGGATCGTCCTCCGCGGCTCGGGCTTCGCCTTCCGCCACGCGCTGACCGGCCCTGTGCACGGACCGGCGACCCGGGTGTTCGGGATCTCCTCCGTGCTCACCCCGTTCTTCCTCGGCACGGTCGCGGGCGCGGTCGCCTCGGGCGAGGTCCCGGCCGACGGCGGCGGCGACCCGACTGCGAGCTGGACCGGCGCGCTGCCGCTGCTCACCGGGGTCCTCTTCGTTGCGATCTGCGCCTACACGGCGGCCGTCTTCCTGGTCCGCGACGCCGGCGCCGCCGGCGACCAGGATCTGCAGCGCTACTTCGCCCGCCGGGCGCTGGCGATGGCGGTGATCGCGGGAGCGGCAGCGGTCGGCGGGATCATCGCCCTCCACGCCGATGCCCGTTTCGTCTACGACGGGCTCACCAGCGAGGGCCTGCCCCTCGTGATCCTCTCCGGCCTCTCCGGGCTGGCGGCGCTGGGCCTGCTGGTCCGGGGGCTGGCCACCGGGTTCGAGGGACGCCTCAACCTGCTGCTTCGCCCCGCCGCCGTCGGGGCCGTGGTCACCGTGATCTGGGGTTTCTTCGTCGCCCAGCACCCGTACATGCTTCCCACCTCTCTGACGATCGAGGACGCGGCCGCCGCCTCCGCCTCCCTCACCGCGGTGATCGTCATCTTCGTGATCGCCGCGGTGGTCATCCTGCCGTCGATCGGCCTGCTCTACCTGCTCTCGCAGCGCCGGGCGCTCGAGTAGCCGCCCGGCGCTACTCGGTCTCGTAGAGTCCAGGGCGATGAAGTGGCGGAGGGGGAAGCGCAGCCCCGATCTGCGCGACCAGCGAGCCGGCGGCGGGGGCGGCGGCATCCCGGGCCGGGGTGGCGGCTTCCCGATTCCGACCGGGCGGATGGGCGGCGGCGGGCTGATCGGCTTCATCATCATCGTCATCCTCTTCTTCGTCCTCCGGGGTGGCGGCGGCGGCGCCGGCTTCGACATCCCCGACCCGACCGCCGGTTTCCCCCAGGCGCCCGCGAGCGGCAAGGGCGACAGCGTCCCCAAGGGCCCCGATCCCGAGGCCGAGGAGGTCGACTTCGTCTCCTTCGTCCTCGACGACGCCCAGGGCTTCTGGGAGCAGCAGTTCCAGGCCGCCGGGAGGCCCTACCAGCGCGCCAAGCTCGTCCTCTTCAGGGACGCGGTCAGCTCCGGCTGCGGGCAGGCGAGCTCCGCGACCGGTCCCTTCTATTGCCCGCTCGACCAGCAGGTCTATCTCGATCTCGGCTTCTTCGACGAGCTCAACCGGCGCTTCAAAGCGCCCGGTGACTTCGCCCAGGCGTACGTGATCGCCCACGAGATCGGCCACCACCTCCAGCAACAGCTCGGGATCGAGGGCGAGGTCGGGCGAAGAGCGAGGAGAGCCCCGACGACGCCAACGAGCTCTCGATCAGGCTCGAGCTCCAGGCTGACTGCTTCGCCGGCGTCTGGGGGCGCTCGACGTATGACCGCGGGATCCTCGAGAACGGCGACCTCGACGAGGGTCTGACCGCCGCCGCCGCGGTCGGCGACGACCGGATCCAGGAGCAGGCCCAGGGGCGGATCGACCCCGAGAGCCTGGACCCATGGCTCGGCCGAGCAGCGCTCCCACTGGCTGCAGACCGGCTTCGACTCCGGGAAGCTCGAGGCCTGCGACACCTTCTCGGGCAACGTCTGACCGCGGACGCGGGGGTAACCGGGTGCAGACGGCCACCCGGGTCTCGGGCGGCCGTCTCGACTGCTGCTTCTTCCTTGGAGCTACCGGGTGGTGGCTCCGGCGGTCGTCCCGTTCGTGGTGTCCACACCGCGCGAGGTGCCGGTGTCGGTCACCCGCGTCGAGGGCTCGCCACGAGTGGTGCCGCGGGTGTTGCCGCGGCGGGACGTGGCGGTGCCGTCTCGTGTGCTCGCCTCTCCACGGGTCGTGCCCGCGGTCTCACGGGCGCCGTTCGAGGTCGCGCTGGCGGTGACGCTGTCGCTGTCGTCGCCCGTGTCGTCATCGCCGCCACCGGGCCCGCTGTTGTCGTCGTCCCCGCTCCCCGGCCCGCTGCTGTCGTCGTCGCTCTTCGTCGCGGTCACGGCGACGGCCTGATCGTTGCCGGGCCCGAGCGTGAACCAGAGCACTGGGACGGCGAGCAGCGTCAGCACCGCCAGTCCCACGGCGGCGAGCTTGCGCGCTCTCGAAGTCTGCTCGCTATCGAGGGCGGCCTCGCCGCCCGACATCTGCAGGAAGGCGCGCGACGCGGGCCCCAGACCGCCTTCGCTGGGTGTCCTGCTGTCGCCTTCGCTCATTAGCTCCTCCTCTTGGGTCGTTTCTCTCTCTCGTCGGCAGGCCAACTCACTCGAAGGCCCACATCCCAAGAGATCTCGACCGCCGGCGAAGATCACGCTGGCCGGCAGGTCGGGACTAGCTGTTCAACTCGTCGGCGCCGCTGCCCCCGGATCCCGAGCCGGAGGAGCCGCTGCTGGATGACCCGCTCCCCGAGGACCCGCTCCCCGAGGACCCACTGCCGGAGGAGCCGCTGCCGGAAGCGCCCGATCCAGTCGAATCTCCGCCGCCACCGGGCCCTGAAGAGTCTGAGCCGCCGCCGACCGGACCGCTGTGGTCAGTGCCGCCATCGCCCGAGCCGGAACCCGACGAAGCGCTAGGCCCGGAGTTGTCGTCGTCCTTCCTGGAGCCGGATCCTGTGCCGGGGCCCGAGTTATCGCCCTGGCCGCGACTGGGTTCGATCGCGCTTGTCGAGCCAGGCGAGGTGCTCGGACGTCCTGCGGCGCTCGCTCCATCCGCCTTCCCCCGCTTCTCGTCTGGCGCCAGGGCCACGCCACCGGCGACCCCGCCCGCCAGCAGAGCGGCGACGAGCGCCTTGGCGGCGACCGCGCCCGCGGCGCCGCTTCCGACCAGCTCGCCGAACGGGGCGTTGCCCTCGGTTCCGGCGACTCGCAGCAACAGGGCGTAGGGGGTGACGGCTGAGACAGCGGAGCGCACGCTGCTGCGAGCCCTGTGAATGAGCTGACGGACGGCTCCCTGGCTGAGGCCGAGTGACCGCGCGATCTCGTCGTGGCTTCGACCCTCCAGCTCGCGAAGCACCAGGGCCCGCCGCTGGCGGGCGGGAAGCCCGCCGATCGCCTCGATCGTCTGCTGGAGGGTTTCGCGACGCTCCTGGCTCTCCGGTGGCTGCTCCACCCCTTTGGTGCGCTCCTCGTCCAGGGGGAGGTCCTCGGGCGAGCGCTGAAGCTCCTTAAGGGCCGCGTTGACGGCGATCCGGTGCAGCCATGGTGCGAACCGCTCGGGAGCCCCGTTTCTCCGCAGCGCCTGGTGCGCGCTGAGGAGTGCCTGCTGGACCGCGTCTTCGGCCGCCGGCCCCGACAGGATCCGGGCGGAGGCGCGCTGCAGCGCCGGCCGGTGACGGCGCACCAGCAGCTCGAAGGCGGAGTCGCTCCCGTCGGCCGCAAGGCGGGCAAGCCGGTCGTCGGACTGCAGTCGAAGGAGCGGCGTGCGCAGGCGTCCGGATCTGAGGCTCACCGGCTCCATCGGAGTTCCAGTTTGGCAGGGGCTTTCCGCACGCGGCTCATGATTCTCCGGGACAGGTACGGCTCACCAGACCCGGGATCCACGGCGGCTAAACGCCATCTTGCGGGGAAGCTCCGCCACCGACGGTTCGAGCGCCGCCGCGACCTCGCTGGCGGTCGGACGGTTGGCGGGGCTCCGCTCGAGCATCGATTCAAGCAGCGAGCGGAGCCTCTCGGGAACGCGCTCGGGGAGAGGCTCGGGCTGGGCGCTGAGCTGAGGGAACCGAACCAGCGGGTCGTCGCTGTCTCGGGCGTCCTTCTCCCGCGGGAAGGGCCTGCTCCCGGAAAAGGCGTGGTGGAGCGTGGCCCCGAGCCCCCAGACGTCCGCGGGTGGCCCGACCAGCTCACCCAGACGCTCGGGCGCACATTGCTCCGGTGCCATGTAGGCGTCGGTGCCAAGGGGCTTCCTCACCCGCTTCGCTTTCTCCGTGGTCCGGGCGATGCTGAGGTCGATCAACCGCGGCGGCACCCCCACGATGATGTTGTCGGGCTTGACGTCGAGGTGGACGATGTCCATCTGGGCGATGTAATGGAGAGCGCCGGAGACGCTCAGCGCCAAAGGGAGGAGCTGCTGGAGCGGGAGGGGGCCGCCGCGCTTAATCAGGCGGCGAAGCGAGGGGCCCTCCAGGTGCTCGATCAGCAGGTGGGGATGCGCCCCCTCGAGGACGGCGGCGAAGCCGCGGACGATCACCGGGTGCGCGAGGCGCTCCAGCGCCGCTGCTTCGGCCGCCAGCTCCTTCAGGACGCGTTCGTCCTCCACCTGGTCCGGGCGGACGACCTTGGCCACACAGATGGCATGGAGCTGCTCGTCCCAGACCAGAAAGACCTCGTACATGCTCCCTCCGCCCAGCGGTTTCAGCGCCACTCTGCCGGGGGCAATCTCGGCGCCCTCGTCGAACTCCCACGAGGACCGCTCGGCCCGGCGCGGGGCATCGCTGACCGCTCCGGAGGGGCCTTCGATCTCGCTGCTTGGTGTTCGGAACAAAGAGAGGACCTCTATCTATAGAGCCGCTTCTGGAGCGAAGATCACGGACTGGTTCAATAGGTAGTCACGATGCGGTGTCCGTCCTGCGGCAACGAGAACCGCGAGGGGGCGAGGTTCTGCGACTTCTGCGGAACCGAGTTGCGCTCGGGCGTCGAGGCGCCCGAGGTTGCCGGGCAAGCAGACGTGCTGCCTTCCGACGTCCCTTCCGAGGTTGGCGCGGGGCGCTACCGGCCGCGACGCTTCCTCGGGCAGGGCGGACGCAAGCGCGTGTATCTCGCCGACGACGCGGCCACCGACCGGGAGGTCGCGGTGGCGCTGTTCGACACCGAGGGCGTCGGGGCAGCAATCCAGGCCCGATCGCGCCGCGAGGCCGAGGCGATGCGCAAGCTCGGCGACCACCCCCACGTGGTCTCGGTCCTCGACACCGGGGAGGAGAACGGCAACCCCTTCATCGTCAGCGAGTACATGCCGGGCGGCGACGTCGAGGGCCTGCTCTCCGCCGAGGGCGGCCGCCTCCAGGTCCGCCGGGCGGTCGAGATCGCCGCCGACGTCACCCGGGCGCTCGAGCACGCTCACGCCCGGGGGATCGTCCATCGCGACCTGAAGCCGGCCAACATCTGGCTCGACGACGACGGGCACGCGAGCATCGGTGACTTCGGCCTCGCCACCACCGAGGGGCGCTCGAGGATGAGCGGCGGGACTCTGGTGGGGACGGTCGCCTACCTGCCGCCCGAGCAGGCGCTCGGTGAGGCGGCGGGACCCGAGAGCGACCTCTACTCGCTCGGCGCCCTGCTCTACGAGATGCTCACCGGGCAGCCGCCCTTCCTCGGCGACGACGCGGTCTCGATCATCAGCCAGCACCTGCACGCCGATCCGGTGCCGCCGTCGCGGCACAACTCCGAGGTCCCGGAGGCACTCGACCGCGTCGTCCTCACCCTGCTCGCCAAGCGCCGCAGCGACCGCTACGCGAGCGCCGCCGAGGCGCGCGAGCTGCTGCTCGCGGCGCTCGAGGAGAAGCCGGCCGAGCCGCCCGACGGAGCAGAAGGAGAACCCCCTCGACAGCCTCGCCGGCGGGATCTTCGTCGGCCGCGATCGGGAGCTCGAGCAGATGCGCGAGGCGGTGGATGAGGCGATCGACGGCCGCGGCCGCCTCTTACAGGTGATGGGCGAGCCGGGTATCGGCAAGACCCGGACGACCGAGGAGCTCACCACCTACGCCAAGGTCAACGGGGCCCGCGTCCACTGGGGGCGCTGCCGCGAGGACGAGGGCGCCCCGGCCTATTGGCCGTGGGTGCAGGCGATCCGCTCGTTCGTCCGCGAGGCGGATCCCGTCGGGCTCGCCTGGCAGATGGGCGGCGGCGCCGCCGAGATCGCCCAGCTGGTGCCAGAGGTGGCCGAGCGCCTCGACATCGAGCCGGCCTCCGCCGGGGACAGCGAGGAGGCGCGCTTCCGCCTCTTCGACTCGGTCACCAGCTTCCTGGTCGCGGCGGCGCGCGACCGGCCGATCGTGATCGTGCTCGACGACCTCCACTGGGCCGATGAGCCCTCGCTGCTGCTGCTCAAGTTCGCCGCCCGTGAGATCGGCTCCAGCGGCCTGCTGGTGGTCGGCACCTATCGCGATGTCGAGCTTGGCCGCCACCATCCGCTGGCCCGGGTGCTCGGCGAGATCTCGGGCACCGAGGGAACCGTGCGGATCAACCTCCGGGGCCTCTCGGTTGACGCGGTCGAGCGCTACATCGGGATGACCGCCGGCACCGCGCCGCCGCCCGGACTCGCCGAGGCGGTCCAGTCGCAGACCGACGGCAACCCCTTCTTCGTCGGCGAGGTCGTGCGGCTGCTCGCCAGCGAGGGCCACCTGAACGACCCGGATGCCTGGCAGGGCGTGATCCCACAGGGCGTCCGCGAGGTGGTCGGGCGCCGGCTCGACCGGCTCTCGGAGCCCACCAACCAGGCGCTCCGGGTGGCGGCGGCGATCGGCCGCGAGTTCGAGGAGCAGCTGCTGGTCGAGGTCGCCGATCTCTCTCCCGAGGAGCTGATGACTGCGGCGGGGGAGGCGATCTCGGAGCGCCTGGTCACCGACCTGGGCGACGGCCGCTACTCGTTCTCCCATGCGCTCGTCCGCGACACCCTCTATGACGAGGCCAGCCCCGCCCAGCGCGCCGCCCTCCACGAGCGAATCGGGATGGCGCTCGAGGAGATCTGCGGGGAAGCCCCGGAGGCGCGGCTCGGCGAGCTCGCCCACCACTTCCTCTCCGCCGCCCCCCGCGGGGACATCGCCCGCGCGATCGACTACGCCGAGCGGGCCGGGGCCCAGGCGATGGATCAGCTCGCCTACGAGGAGGCGGAGGAGCTCTACGAGCGCGCCCTCGAGGTCCTCGAGCTCAGCGATGAGCCCGACGAGACCCGGCGGTGCGCGCTGCTCCTCGCCCTCGGCGGCGCCCGGATGAGCGCCGGCGACTTCGCCGACTCCCGCCAGGCCTACGAACGGGCCGCGAGCCAGCGCCCGGGCGCTCGGCGACACCGACCGCCTGGTCGGAGCGGCGATGGGGATCGCGCTGCTCTCCGAGGCGGGGGTCGTCGACGAGGCTCTGGTCGAGCTTCTCGACCAGGCGCTCGAGGCCGTCGGCCCCGAGCCCAGCGCCGAGCGGGCGAGCCTCCTGAGCGCCAAGGCGCAGGAGCTCTATTGGGTCGACGCTCAGGGGATTTCCGCTCCGCTGGCGGCGGAGGCGGTAGAGATCGCCCGCGAGGTCGGCGACCCGCAGGCGCTCGCCACCGCCCTGCTCCGGCGGTACTTCATCCCGATCGAGCCCGACTCGCAGCAGGAGCGCCTCGCGCTCGCCGACGAGATGCTGGAGCTGGGCGAGTCATGCGAGGACCGCGAGATGGTGGTCCGAAGCCACGCCTACAAGCTGCGTGAGTACCTGGAGTTGGGCGACATCCCCGCGGTCGATCGCGAGCTCTCGACCTACGCGCGCCTGGCCGAGGAGCTGCGGATGCCGCAGCACATCTGGCACACCTTTGCCCTCCGAGCGATGCGGGCGATGATCGACGGCGAGCTGGAGGACGCGGAGGAGCTCGCCGGCGAGGCGCGGAGGCGCGGCGAGCGCGCCGAGCAGCCGCTTGCGACCCAGTATTACGGCGTCCAGCTGATCCGTCCTGCGGCGGTTCCAGGGGCGCACCGACGAGCTCCTGCCCGCGGTCCGCGAGCTCGCCGAGCGCTATCCGGCGATTCCGGCCTGGCGCACGGCGCTGATCAGCCTCGAGGCGCTCGGCGGCCATCTCGAGGACGCCCGGCTGGAGCTCGAGCGGTTCGCCGGCGAGGATTTCTCGGCGATCCCCCGCGATGCCAACTGGCTGCCGGCGATGGGACTGATCGGAGAGGCCACCGCTCTGCTGGGCGACGCCGACCGCGCCGCGCCGCTCTACGAGCAGCTGCTCCCCTATGACGGGCTGGTGATCGTCCCCGCCCGGGCCGCCGCCGCCCAGGGGTCGGTCGCCCGGGTGCTGGGGTTGCTGGCGCACTCGCTCGGGCGCCTCGATGACGCCCAGCGCCACCTCGAGGGCGCGGTGGAGATGGCGACCAGGATGGGGGACCGGCCATTCCTGGCCGAGGCGAGGGTGCTGCTGGCCGAGGTCCTGCTGGGGCAGGATCGCAGCGCCAATCGCAGCGAGGCGCTGGAGCTGCTCTCCGAGGCCCTTTCCTCCGCCCGCGAGATCGGGGCGCGCTGGATCGCCGACAAGGCGCTCGAGCTCCGCCTCGAGGCCCAGGGGCTCACGGGGGTGGACATCACCACCTCAATCGACGACGTGGTCTCGGCGCTCGAGTCCGAGCAACCCGATCTTCGTGCCCACGCCGCCCCGGATGGGACCGTGGCGATCCTCTTCAGCGACATCGAGGACTCGACCGTGCTCACCGAGCGGCTCGGCGACGAGCGCTGGCTCGAGGTGCTGCGCGAGCACAACCGGGTCTTCCGCGAGCAGATCGCCCGCCACGGCGGCTACGAGGTGAAGAGCCAGGGCGACGGCTTCATGCTCGCCTTCCCGGATCCCTGCGAGGCGCTCGAGTGCGCGGTATCGGTGCAGCGCGCCTTCGCCGAGCGCGAGCTCGAACGGGAATTCGAGGAGGCGCTCCGGGTGCGGATGGGCTTGCACACCGGCGAGGTGATCGCCGAGGAGGGCGACTTCTTCGGCAAGAACGTGATCCTCGCCGCCCGAATCGCCGCCCAGGCCTCCGGCGGCGAGATCCTCGTCTCCGACCAGATGCGCGCCGCGGCCGGCGACGGCAACGGCTTCGCCTTCGACCAGGGCCGCGAGCTCGAGCTCAAGGGCCTCGCCGGCAGCCACAAGGTCTTCCGCGCCGATTGGGAGGAGCGCAGGCGGCGGCCGCCAACAACTAACGGGTCGCTCCTCCGGAATTAAACGGGTCGCGCTGTCGCGCGCCCTCGCATATGCGGAGCGCCCTCGCATCAAACTAGGCTTCCGCGGTGTTTTCGGCTCTCCTAGCCGGCGACTGATCGCCGGCGCCTCGCTCCTGCTCGGGCGCGGCGATCATGACCGCCGCCGGCCGTCCGCGGCACTCGGCCGCCGGCCCGGCGGTCGGCCTCTCGGCGCTGCTGGTCGTCTGCGGGATCGCGGTCAAGCTCCCCGGCCACGGCGTCACCGCCGCGATCGCCACCGGGCTGGCGCTTGTCGCCGCGCCTCCGGTCCTCGCGCGGAGCCGGGCCCCGCTGGGGACGGTGCGGGTCGGGGCGATCGTCGCCGTCGTCGGAGTGGCGCTGGTGGTCGCGATCCCGTTCGCGACCAACGGACGGGTCGGGATCCTCGGCCAGGGCCTGATCAACGACGACATGGCCTCGCACCTGCTGTTCACCGAGTGGGTGGACAGCCGCGATGGCCCCACCCCCGACCTGGTCAAGGACGGCTATCCGCTCGGGCCACACGCGGTGGTCGCCGCCACCGCAAAGGTAAGCGGCGCCGGGCTGATCGAGGCCTTCGCCGGGCTGACCGGCGCGATCGCGGTCCTCACGGCGCTGACCGCCTACGGCGCCCTCGGCGGGGTGCGGGAGCTGGTGCGGGCGCCGGCTGCGGTCCTGGGGGCGATGTCCGTACCTGTTCGCGGCCTACCTCGCGCAGGGGGCGTTCAAGGAGCCGATGCTCGGCCTCGCCCTGCTCGGCTTCGCCTTAGCGCTGCCGGCCCTCCAAGGGACCTGGGACGGGCGGCAGCCGACCCTGGTCTCCACCCTGCCCGACCGCGGGCGGGGCTGGTTGCGGACGACGGCGGTCGCCGGGATCCCGGCTGGGGTGATCGCCGCCGGGACGATCTACAACTACAGCTTTCCCGGGCTCGCCTGGCTGATCCGCACCGCTGCCGCCTGGGCCCTGCTGATCGCCTGGCGCGAGCGGCGCCCAGCGCCATGGCGAGTGGCAGTTGCGCAACCGGTTGCGCTGGGCGTGGCCGGCGCTCGCGGTCGATGGTCGGGATCACGGCGCTGGCGCTGCTCACCGAGATCGTCAGCCTCGCCCACTTCGCGAGCTTCGAGGCCTTCAGCCCCTCGGGCGAGGGAGGCAACACCGGCTTCGGCAACCTCCGCCAGCCGCTCAACCCGCTCGAGGCGCTGGGGATCTGGCCCTCGAGCGAGTTCCGGATCGCGCCCAAGAACGCCACCACCCCCGAGATCGCCTTCTGGCTCGGCGGCCTGCTCAGCCTCACCGCCTTCGCCTGGGGTCTCGGTACGCGCGCTCGCCCGGCGCGAGGCGGCGCTTCCGGCCGCCCTCGCCGCCGGCGCGCTTGGCTACCTGGCGGCGGTCGCCTTCGGCACCCCCTATACCTCCGCCAAGTCGCTGGCGATCGTTGCCCCGGTGGTGATGGTGTTCGTCCTCCGCGGCCTCCTTGGCGGCCGACGCGCTCGAGGGCGAGGAGAACCGGCGAGGCCGGTCTGGTGGCCGCCGCGGATCGCCCGGCCGCTTCTCCGCCTCGGGCTGCCGGCGCTCACCATCGCCTTCGTGATCGCCGCCGCCTTCTCGACCCTGTTGCCGCTCCGCCAGTCGGCGGTCGGCGCAGACTTCCACGTCGACGAACTGCAGCGGATGCGACCGCTCGTCGACGGGCAGAGGGTGCTCTTCCTCGGGCGGGACAACTTCATCTCCTGGGAGCTGATCGGCTCGGAGATCTTCGCGCCGATCGTCAACCACTACGACACCGAGGAGGTTCCCTCCCTCTACCGGGCGACCCCGATCAATGCCAAGTTCGATTGGGACAACGTCCCGGTCGAGGTCCTCGACGACTTCGAGGGTCAGGGATTCGACTGGGTGCTGACCACGAACGCGGCCGAGCAGAGCGAGGCGCCGCCGAGCTTCGAGCCGGCGCTCGAGACCGAGGATTTCGTGCTCTGGCACCGGGTCGGCAAAACCGGGGAGCGCCGGACGCTCCTGGAGCCCCTCTACCCGGGCGCCGGCCTCGATTGCTCAGGGCCGAACGGGAAGCTGGCCGCGGTCGCCGGCCCCGCCCGGATCTTCCCCCGAGACCCGGTGGTGAGCCGCGGGTGGAGCCCGGACCCCGACATCACCGACGCCACGGGCGCGACCATCGGACTGCAGCTGACCCCGGGCCGCTGGGATCTCTCGATTCAGTACGCGAGCACTCAGGCGATGCGGATCAGCTC
>CAWEGM010000012.1:0-199233 GCA_963808565.1 uncultured Solirubrobacterales bacterium | reverse complement strand
CGATCTTCGTGACCTTGAGCTTCTTCTTCGGGCCGCGCGGCGTCTCGACCGTCACGACCTCGTTCTTCTTCGTCCCGAGAAGGGCCTTGCCGATCGGCGACTCGTTCGAGAGCTTGTGCTCCATCGGGTCGGCCTCGGCGGATCCCACGATCTGGAACTTCTGAGACTTGCCCGACTTCTGGTCCTTGACGTGGACGACGGCGCCTACGCCGACGGTCTCCGTGTCGATCGACTTGTGGTCGATGACGGCGGCGCGGCGAAGCCTGTCCTGCAGAGAGGCGATCCGCTGCTCGAGCATCGCCTGCTCGTTCTTCGCGTCGTCGTACTCGGAGTTCTCCGCGATGTCCCCGAACTCACGCGCCTGCTTGATGCGATCTGCCACCTCGCGGCGCTTGTCGTTCTCCAGGTACTCGAGCTCCTCCGTGAGCTTCTCGAGTCCCTCAGGGGTGATCAATGTCTCGCGCGCCAACTCTCTCCCTCGATTCGTCGCGTTTTTACGGTCGTTTCGCCTGAAAAGCCCTGCTAATCAAAAGAAAAGTTGAGCCCGAACCAATGAGGGACATCCCCCAAACGGCCCAGGCGAGCGCGCCAGTATAGCGCCACCCTCCCGCGTGGTCGAGGGGCTCGCTCAACCGGCCACGACGGACTGCAACACGTCGTCGACCCTGGCCGGATCCTCGATCTGTGGGTAGTGGCCGAGATCGTCGAAGCGCATCAGCGGTGCCGCCGGCCTGAGCTCCAGAACCGCGTCCAGCACCCGCTCGGTGGCGACCGGGTCGAGCATGCCCCAGGCGAGGTGGATCGGCTTCTCCCAGTCCCGCAGGGCGCCGTGCCAGCGATCGGCGTGCCGGAAGCGCTCCCCCATGTAGGCGATCGTCTTGTGGTTGAGGGTCCGCCCGCCGCCCTGCGCAGATCAGCGCCCACTGGTCCTCGGCCTCCTCGTCGGTCAGCGGATGACCCGGCGAGAAGATCGAACCGAACTGCCGGCGGAAGAACCGCTCGCTCGAGAGCCGCGAGAAGACGGGACCGACGGGGCTTCGGAGGATGCGCTGAGCGAGCGTCGGGCTGGCAGCGCCCTGCACCATCGAGCCGTTGAGGAGCAGCGCGCCGCCGACGTCCATCCGCAGCGACCCCTCGATATCGCGGGCCATCAGCTCGGTCGCGACGGAGGTCCCCATGTCGTGTGCGACGAGGAAGACCTGGACCGCTCCCGCCCGGCCGACGCAGCTCCTCGACCAGGTCGGCCTGCCAGTGGAGCGTGTAGTCGGTGGTCGCGCGGCTTCTCGGAGAGCCCGAAGCCGAGGAAGTCCGGGGCGAGCACGGCGTGGTCGGTCTCCCGATCGAGCAGCAGGCGCCAGTCGTAGGAGCTCGAGGGGAACCCGTGGAGGAACAGCAGGAGCGGGCCGCGGCCGCCGCGCCGGAAGACGTGGATGCGGCGGCCGCGGAACTCCTCGTCCCCGCCGCGCTCGCGCCAGGCGCTCGACGCGGGAGGTCAGGGTCATCGCTACTTCTTCTTCTTCTTCTTCGGCTTCACCTTGTACTGGTATTTCGTTTCGGGCCCGAAGGGAAATCAGGCCGCAACCGGGAGCCGGTCGAGGCCCGCGACCAGGGCTCGGGCGGCCTCGAGGTCGTCCGTCCCCTGGAAGGCGGCCGCCGTCGAGCGGTCCGCTCCCAGTCGCTCCAGGTACCAGGGGTAGAACTTGCGGAGGTAGCGCGCCGCACGTTCCGGCCCGAGGTGCTCCTCGGCGCGGTCGATCACCCAGTTCAACTCGGCAAGGACCTCATCGCGTCGCGGTACGCCGCTCCTCCTCCCGGTGAGCTCCTCGAAGATCCACGGGTTCCCGAGCGAGCCGCGGGCGATCATCACCGCGTCGGCGCCGGACTCCGCGTAGGCGCGGCGGGCGGCCGCGGCGGTCTCCAGCCCTCCCGAGACGATCACCGGGACCTCGATCCGCTCGACGAGCTCCCGGGTGAGCGCGTAGTCCGGGGTGCCCTTGTGTTGGGTGGCCGCGGCGCGGGGATGGAAGGCGATCGCGGCGACCCCAGCCTCGTCGGCCAGGCGAAGCGCGAGGTCGTACCCCTCCCGGCCGCCGGGCTCGAGCCCGGAGCGGAGCTTCACCGTCACCGGCCGGCCACCGCCCTCGCGGGCCGCGGTCGCGAGCCGGATGGCCAGAGCCGGATCGCCGAGCAGGGCGGCGCCCGAGCCCGTCTTGCAGACCTTGCGCACCGGACAGCCCATGTTGATGTCGATCAGGTCGGCGCCCGCCTCGGCGACGATCGCCGCGGCCGATCGCATCACGTCGGGGTCCTGCCCGAAGAGCTGGACCGACACCGGGTGCTCCTCGGGATGGAGCCTGAGCAGCTCGCGCAGCGTGCGCTCGTTCCGGTAGTGGAGCCCGAAGCTCGACACCATCTCCGACACGGCCAGTCCGGCGCCGTGGCGACGGGCCTGGAGCCGCACGAACCAGTTGCCGATCCCGGCCAGCGGGGCGAGCACGACGCGGTTGTCGAGCGCGACGTCGCCGATCCGGAAGGGGGATGTGAGCGGTGCCTGCATCGCCCTAAGTGTTGCGCTCGTAGATCAATTGGAGGCCGCGAAGGGTCAGCAGCTCGTCGATCTCGTCGATCGTCTCGCAGTGGGGCGCGATGGTGTGGGCGAGCCCTCCAGTCGCCAGATAGGTCGCCTTCTCTCCCAGCTCGTCGGCGAGCCTCCGGTTGATCCCGTCGACCAGCCCGGCGAAGCCGTACGCGAACCCCGACTGGATCGCGGCCTGCGTGTGCTTGCCGATCGCCTCCTCTGGCGCGGAGAGATCGATCCGCGGGAGCTTGGCGGTCCGCGAGGTGAGCGCCTCCATCGAGATCTCCACCCCCGGGCCGATCACCCCACCGAGGTACTCCCCCGCCCCCGAGACGACGTCGAAGTTCGTGGAGGTGCCGAAGTCCACGGCCACGCACGCTCCCTTCACCCGCGCGTGAGCGGCGACGGCGTTCACCAGCCGGTCGGCGCCGAGCTCGTGGGGGTTGTCGACGAGGATCGGCATCCCGGTCTTCACGTTCGGGCCGACGACCATGCACCCGCCGTCGATGTGCCGGCCGCAGAGCTCCTCCCACTCCGGACCGAGCTGGGGAACGACGGTGGAGACGATCGCACCGTCGAGGCTCGCGAAGCCCCGGTCGTCCAGCTCGAGCAGCTGCGAGATCGTCGAGGCGAGCTCGTCGGCCGTCGCGCTCGGGTTCGTGCCCAGGCGCCAGTCGCGCGCGAGATCGGCCCCGTCGAACGCGCCCAGGTGCGTCTGCGTGTTCCCGACATCCACCGCGAGGAGCATGCGCGGAGAATAGGATGGGGTCGCGATGGGGGAGGCAAAGCCTTATACGGGGGGCGGGGCGACCCGGTCAGCCCGCTGACCCGGCCCGAGCGCCTGGAGCGCAGCGCCGAGGTCGCTGCCATCGGGAAGGCGCAGGTCCGGATCGAGCTCGAGCAGCGGGACGAGGACGAACCGCCGCGCGGTGACCTCCGGATGCGGAAGCGTCAGCCGCTCGGTGCGCATCTCGATCCCGCCGAGCAGCAGCAGATCGATGTCGATCGGGCGCGGTCCGTGGCGCGGCCCCCCGAACACCCTGCCGTGCTCTACCTCGATGGCCTTGCAGAGATCGAGCAGCTCCCCGGGGTCGAGCGAGGTGCGAATCCGGACGACCGCGTTCAGGAAGTCCGGCTGGTCGAGGATCTCACCGACGGGCTCCGTCTCGTACAGGGAGCTCACGGCCTCGACCTCCACCCCTTGCCGGCGCAGATCCTCGATCGCGCGCTCCAGGTGGGACCCGCGGTCGCCGACGTTCGAGCCGAGCCCGAGGTAGCCGGTCCGCTCGTCGCGGCCGCCCGACGACGACGGGCTCAGACGCCCTCCTCGTCGTCGTCCGATTCGCGGTCGAGCGCCCGCTCGAGGGTGACCTCCACCCCGGCCTCCTGCACCGGATACGGCAGCGGCGGCTCCGGCTTGGCGGCGCGAACCTGGACGGACTCGCAGTCGAAGCGCTCCATCAGGCGATCCGCCACGACCTGGCAGAGCCGCTCGAGCGTGCGGTAGCTGCGCTCGGTAGCGGCCAGCGCGACGATGTCGCAGACCTCCGAGTAGTCGACCGTGTCCTCGACCCGGTCGGTCAGGACCGCATCGCACTCGGGGACGTCGAAGGTGAGGTCGAAGTCGAGCCGCTGGCCGATCTCCTGCTCCGCATCGGTCACGCCGTGGTGCGTGTAGATGGAGAGGCCGCGGATCTCGACCTCGACGGAGGAGCGGGCGCTGTCGTCGTGCGCGTCCACGCCGGACCAAGGCTAAGGTAAAGCGATGGAGGGGCTGACCCTGCCGACCACGCTCCGCGACGGAGAGCCGGCAGAGGTGTCCCACCACTTCGCCAACGTGGGTGACTGCCGCATCCATTACGTCAGCCGGGGACAGGGCAAGCCGATCCTCTTCCTCCATGGCTTCCCGCAGTTCTGGTTCCTGTGGCGGCATCAGCTCGCCGATCTCGGCGAGGACCATGCGGTGTGCGCGCTTGACATGCGCGGCTACAACCTCTCCTGCAAGCCGGGTGAGGTCGAGGCGTACCGCATGCGGCACGTGCTCGCCGACCTCCGCGGCCTGATCGAGCAGCTCGGGATCGCCCCGCTCACGCTCGTCGGCCACGACTGGGGCGGAATCGCGTCCTGGGCGTTCGCCCTCAAGCACCCCGACCTGCTGGAACGCCTCGTGATCATCGACGCTCCACCCCCCTTCACCTGGAACCGCGACCTTCGCGAGAGCCCGAAGCAGCGGGAGGCTGTCAACTACATGATCGAGTTCTCGAAGCCCTCGCCCGAGCCCGAGGAGATGCTGGCCGCGAACGATTTCTCGTTCATGGACAACCTGATGCTCCGAATCGGAGGCCGCGGCGCGCAGCTCAGCGACGAGGAGCGCGCGGTCTACCACGAGGCCTGGGCCCAGCCGGACGCGATCCGTGGCGGTCTCAACTACTACCGGGCCGCTCGCATGGGCGAGCAGGTCGCGGCCGGCGGGGTGCCCGAGGAGTACGAGTCGAAGATCACCTCACAGTCGTGAGCGTCCCGACGATGGTGATCTGGGGCGAGAACGACGTCGTCCTGCTTCCCTCGCTGACCCGCGGGCTGAGCGAGTGGGTCCCCGATCTCCGCGTCGAGTTGATCCCGGGCGCCGGCCACTGGGTCCCCTACGAGCGCCCGGAGATCGTCAGCTCGCTGATTCGCGAGTTTGTGTCATGACAGGCCTAAACAGCTGTTTTTCTCAAGTGCGATCTGGCCATCGGTTTCTGCACTGCTCGTACGCCGAGGCCGACGACACCCTCGAGCGGGCCGCGCGCGAAGACGCCAGTTCGAACCACCGCGTGCCAAAGCACGGCGAACGCGAGCGAGCCGATGACGAGGCCGATCAACATCGGCCAGGAGTCATCGCTCCAAGTTACGGGATGCCGGGCGGTAAAGGCCGCTAGGACAAGGATTTGGGCAACGTACAGCGTCAGGGTCATGGCACCCGCGACCGCAACGGGCCGGAAAACCGGGCGCGGAAGCAGGCGAACGAGGACGGCGCTGCCGCAGACCGCGACGATGCACAGCAGAGCGTCGAACATCACCTCCGGCACGTCCCTTTGGTAGGCATACATCGTGATAGGCCCGGCCGAGCGAGCCACCACGATGGCCGCGCCGATGACGAGCGCGCCGGCGGTGACGAGGGTGTCACCGCGGACGAGCTGCCAGGTGGTCCGATCCTCCTGTCGGTCCCACAACCGTGAGCCGAGGAATCCCTTGGTCAGCTGAGAGCGGCGGGCTAGGACGATCCCGAGACAGGCCCATGCGAGCAGGTGAGTCACGCGGTAGGGGCCGAAGGCCGCGATACCTGAACCTGGCTCGAGTAGGCCTTCCGTCGCGAGCCAGGTATCGAGGGACGCCAGCTGCGAGCCGAGGTCCGAGCCGAGGACCGCGAAGGAGATGCCAACGGCGGCAACGACGCTCGACGGGAGACGCACAAGGAGTGCCGCGAGCATCATCAGCACGCCGAGGTGCACGAGCACGATGAGTACCTGGGTGGAAAGACGCTCCAGTAGCAGACCGGTCCCGATAAGTGCGATCGGAGCGGACCGCGACGCCGGCCAGGAACCGCCCGTAGACGCTACCGGTGCGTCCGTCCAACCGCCTCCAACCGAGCCACAAGCCCATCCCGATGAGTGTCGCGAAAAGGGGAGCGGTGAGAAACTCAGACAGGTAGAGAAGCTTCCCGGGTCCGTCGGAGGGTGCCGTGTGGGCGACGAACATGGCGATCAGAGCCAACCCGCGCGCGACATCAACGCTCAGGTCGCGCGTGCCTGACGTCACGGTCGTAACCTGATGGTCGTCACGGCCCCCACGCTATAGACGGCGAAATCCCGCCGAGGAATTCGCGCCGATCGTGTCGCCGCTCGACAACATCGACCACCTTGCTCTTGAGTCGGATGATTCGCTTTCTTCGGCTTCTCGTTGTAGCCACCCCCGCTTCCGCCTCCTCCGCCTCCACCCGCCGAGCACGGGCAAGGCAAGGATTCGCACGCCCCTCTTCGCGTCGCCGTTGAAGTCACCGGCGCCGCGCGGATGAGGAACCCTCATCGGGACCCGTCGAGCGCCGGCCTTCGCCGGTGTCGGCGAAGTTCTCGACTGCGGACCTGACAGTCGATGAGATCGACTCGCCCCCTAAGATCGCGTCGGCGATCGTGAGCGCCTGGCGCATCGGTGCGACGTCGTGGACTCGAAGCATCGCGGCGCCGTTCCGGTAGGCGATCACGTTCGAGGCGATCGTCCCGCCCAGGCGGCGGTCCACGTCGGCGCCGGTGAGCTTCCCGATGAAGCTCTTGCGCGACGAACCGAACGCGATCGGCCGGCCGAGATCCGCGAGCTCCCCCAGCCGCCGGTGGAGCTCGAGGTTGTGCTCCACCGTCTTGCCGAAACCGATCCCGGGGTCGACCCAGATCCGCTCCTCATCGACGCCGTGTGAGGTGGCGAACTCGATCCGCTCGGCGAGGAAGGCCTTCACGTCGGAGACGACGTCGTCGTAGCGGGGGTCCGCCTGCATCGTCCTGGGGTCGCCGAGCATGTGCATCAGGACCAGGTCGCAGTCGCGCTCGGCGCACAGGCCCGCCAGTTCGGGGTCCGCTCGGAGGGCGGTGACGTCGTTGACCGTCGTCGCCCCTGCGTCAAGGGCGGCCCGAGCGACCGCGGCCTTTGAGGTGTCGATCGAGACCGCCAGCCCGTCGCCCGCGAGGGCCTCCACCACGGGTGCGACCCGCCGCAGCTCCTCGTCGGCGTCGACCGCCTTGGCCCCCGGACGCGTGCTCTCCCCGCCCACGTCGAGGACATCCGCCCCCTCCTCGGCGAGGCGCCTGCCGTGCGCGATCGCGGCATCCGCGTCGAGGAACTCGCCCCCGTCCGAGAAGGAGTCGGGAGTCACGTTGACGATCCCCATGATCTGCGCCTTCATTTCAAGCGAAGTATTCCCAGCGCTACTGCCGCGGGTGGCGCCGGGTCGTGAACCGCGGCGAGCCTGTCGAGCCGCGGGCGCGACCCGGTGACAGGACCCGCGGCCCTAGCGCTCGTCGCCGCGCATCTCGGCCGCGCCGCCGCCGGCCAGGCCCGGGCGGGGCTGCGGCCGTGGCCGGGCGCCCTCGCGGCCGGTGCCCTTCTCGGCCTCGGCCGGCGCCTCTGGAGGCTTCGCCTCCTCCTCGTCATCGGAGAAGACCTCGTCCTCCGGCTTGCCCTCGAGCAGGGCGATGAACTCGTCGGCCTCGATCGTCTCGCGAGCGAGCAGGATCTGGGAGATCGTGTCGAGGTGCTCGCGGTGCTCGGAGAGGATGTCCCTGGAGGTCTGGTGCGCGTCCTCGATCATCCGGCGAACCTCGTCGTCGATCTCGCGGGCGATCTCGTCCGAGTAGTCCGGCTCGGCGGAGAACTCGCGCCCGAGGAACGGCATCGAGCGATCGTGGCCGAAGACCCGGGGCCCGAGGCGCTCGGACATGCCGAAGCGCATCACCATCTGCTTGGCGGTCTCGGTCACCTTCTCGAGGTCGTTCGAGGCGCCGGTGGTGATCTCGCTGAAGACGATCTCCTCCGCGGCGCGACCGCCGAGGGTCATCGCCATCGTGTCGGTGAGCTCGGCGCGAGTCGTGAGGAACTTGTCCTCGGCCGGAAGCGAGATCGTGTAGCCGAGCGCCTGGCCGCGGCTGATGATCGAGACCTTGTGGACGGGGTCGCAGTTCGGGAGCAGGTGGCCGACGATCGCGTGGCCGAGCTCGTGGTACGCGGTGACGAGCCGCTCCTTCTCGGACATGACCCGGCTCTTCTTCTCGGGGCCGGCGATCACGCGCATGATCCCCTCCTCGAGCTCCAGCATCGTGATCTCGCGCTTCCCCGAGCGGGCCGTCAGCAGCGCGGCCTCGTTGATCAGGTTGGCGAGATCGGCACCGGTGAACCCGGGGGTCTGGCCGGCGAGGGCGTCGAGATCGATTTCCTGGGCCAGCGGCTTTCCACGGGTGTGGACCTCGAGGATCTGCTTTCGACCCTTACGGTCGGGACGGTCGACAACGATCTGGCGATCGAAGCGGCCCGGCCGCAGCAGCGCCGGGTCGAGGATGTCCGGACGGTTGGTGGCGGCGATGAGGATGATGTTGTCCTTCATCTCGAAGCCGTCCATCTCGACGAGCAGCTGATTCAGCGTCTGCTCGCGCTCGTCGTGGCCGCCGCCCATGCCGGCGCCGCGGTGGCGGCCGACGGCGTCGATCTCGTCCATGAAGATGATGCAGGGAGAGTTCTGCTTCGCCTGCTCGAAGAGGTCCCGGACGCGCGAGGCGCCGACGCCGACGAACATCTCGACGAAGTCCGAGCCTGAGATCGAGAAGAACGGGACGCCCGCCTCACCGGCGACCGCGCGAGCGAGGAGCGTCTTGCCGGTCCCCGGGGGCCCGTACAGGAGGACGCCCTTTGGGATGCGCGCACCGAGCGACTGGAACTTCTTCGGGTTCTCGAGGAACTCCTTGATCTCATGGAGCTCCTGTACCGCTTCGTCCGCTCCGGCGACGTCGCGGAAGGTGATCTTCGGGGCGTCGACCGACATCCGCTTCGCCCGCGACTTGCCGAAGCTCATCACGCGGGACCCGCCGCCCTGCATCTGGTTCATCAGGAAGATCCAGAAGGCGAAGAACAGGAGGAAGGGCAGGATGTAGGTGAGCAGGGAGAGGATGCTCGAGCCACCCTTGTCCTTGATCTCGGTCTTGACGTTCTGCTGCTGCAGCGTGTTGAGCAGCTGCGCCTGCGCCGAGTCGGAGTCCAGGAACGCCTCGTCGTAGGAATCCCCGTCCTTCTCCTTCACGTTCAGGGAGTTGTCCTTCGTGTTGAAGGTCACCTCCGCGACCTCGCCGCTCTCCACCTGCTGGAGGAACTCGTTGTACGAGGGGGTCGTGTTCTCCGTGCCTGGACTGATCAGGCGCTGGGCGAAGAACGCCAGCACGACGACGATCAGAATCGGAAAGGCAGCGCTGCGAAAGAAACGTCTCACAAAATGGTCCCTTTGCCGGGGGTACGCCTAATTTGCTCCCGGATCTAAATCGAGGGTACCAGCAGTGATCTAGCGCTCCTGTGGGTTTTCCCGCAGCGCCGCCACGTATGGAAGATTGCGATATCGCTCCCTGTAATCGAGCCCGTAGCCGATCGCGAAGCGGTTCGGGATCTCGAATCCGACGTAGCGAACGGGCAGGTCAACGCGCCTGCGCTCCGGCTTCGTGAGCAACGCGCAGACCTCCACCGAGCTCGGATCGCGCGCGCGGAGGTTGCGAAGCAGGTATGCGAGCGTGAGTCCGGAGTCGATGATGTCCTCCACTATCAGGACCTCGCGTCCCGCGATGGGAGCGTCGAGGTCCTTGAGGATCCGGACCACTCCCGATGAGTCGGTCGAGGACCCGTAGCTGGAGACGGCCATGAAGTCGAGTTCGCAGTCGATCTCCAGGTTTCGCATCAAATCGGCGAGGAAGGGAACCGCTCCCTTCAGGATCGCGACCAGAAGCGGGGGCCGGCCCTCGTAGTCGCGGCTCACCTCCGCGCCCAACTCGGCGACCCGCCGCTGAAGATCCTCCTCAGAGACCAGTACCTCGCCGATCGCGGGGTCATTCATGCGGCGGAGTCTATGGACGGGTGGTCTGCGCCCTGAGCACAGCGGAACGCTTTGTGCCCGGCCCCGCCGCGAACTCCTCCGAGACCGCCACCCCGGCGATCCAGACCACGCGGTCCGCGAGGGTGACCACGGGCAGGGCATGCCGGAGCGATCGCGGCACCTTCCGGTCGGTGAACAGGTCCTGGAGCGACTTCGTTCCACCCAGTCCGAGGGGACGGATTCGATCCCCCTCCTCCCAGGTACGGACCGTGAGCGGGCCCTCCACCGTCGCCGGATCGAGGACCGCGAGGTCGACCCCGTGGGTCTCCGGGACCCCCTGCTCAAGGTCGGCGCGGAGCTCCCAGGAGCCGAACCGGCAGACGCCGGGAACGGTGAGCGTCACGGGCGGCAGCTGGGCCGGGGATCCCGCGGTGAACCGAACGTATCCCTGCTCGACCCGTGCCTCCACCCCGCCGCCGAGCTCGATCACTCCCCCCTCCGGGCGCCCGGCGAGACGCCGGATCTCCTCCGCCCGGGACCGGCCGAGGGCGACCGGCCTGCCGGCGGTCCGCTCTGCGAGCCGCCTGAGCGCGAGGCGGCGGATCGCCGGAGCGAGCGCTGCGAGCTCCTCGACGCCGATCGCCCCGGTCGATTCCGCACCCGCGCCGGCAAGTGCCTCGTCCGTGAGCCGATCGAGGACCTCGGCCTCCTCGGCGAGCTCCGCCTGCGTCTCGGCGATCGCGCCCTCGGGGTCCGCACCGACATCCCGTAACACCGGCAGGACCTCGTTCCGGATCCTGTTTCGCGCGTAGATCGGCTCGTCGTTGCTCGGGTCGTCCCGGAACGGCAGCCGCGCCTGGCGTGCCAGCTCGCGAACGCGCTCTCGGCTGAGCGCGAGCAGCGGCCGCACGACCACCCCCTGGCGCGCCCGCAGGCCCAGCAGGGCCCGGTGTCCGGGCGAGCTCGCGAGCCGGTACAGAACGGTCTCGGCGAGATCGGTTCGCGTGTGCCCGGTGGCGATCCAGTCGAGTCCGCGGGCGGAGCGAAGGCGCTCGCCGGCCGTGTAGCGCGCCTCCCGGGCGGCCGCCTGCACGTTGCCGCCAGCGAGCTCCGGCCGCTCGATCACCAGCTCGACACCGAGACGGTCTGTGAGCTCGCGGCAGGTCGCCTCGTCGAGGTCGGAGTCCGCGCGGAGCCCGTAGTTCAGGTGAAGCGCTACCACGCGCTGCGCACCGACGGCCCCGGCCAGCCCGGCCGCGAGGGCAGCCGAGTCGGCACCTCCCGAGCAGAGGACGACGCCGGACGTACCCGGCTCGATCAGGCCGCTCGACTCGATCACCTCGGGGAGCGACCGCGGTGCCGTTTCCGCCATCGGCCCGATTCTAGATCCGCCGCCGCTGATCACTCCATCGCAGCCCGCGTTATATAGAGGGAGATCGGCTCGGGGAACCCCTTGAGCACGACCTCGCCGATCGGCTCGAACTGCAGGAAGTCCGACTCCCTCACGGCGTCCACGACCGCATCCGTCACCAGTACCTCGCCCCCGAGGGCGCGGGAGACGACCCGGTGGGCGAGGTTGACGTCACCGCCGAAGTAGTCGCCGTCCCTGAACACCGCCGCCCCGTAGTGGATCCCGACTCGGGGCTGCGGCCGCTCCTGGAACAGGCCGAGAAAACCAACCGCCCACTCCGTCAGTGGTCCCGGGTCCGGCGAGACCACCATCACCTCGTCGCCGATCGTCTTCACGATCGTCGCCTCCGACGGCAACGTCGCCTCGACCGTGTCGACGAAGCGCTCGATCATGTCGAGGGCCTCCTCGTCCCCTTCCTCCTCCGTGTACCGCGTGAAGCCGGTCAGGTCCACGAAGCAGAACGTCATCGAGACGCGGGCGAGGCCGCGGCCGGCCGCGCCGATGTCGCTCTCCATGTGACCGACCACGTCCTGCTCGATGTAGAAGCGCAGGTAGCGCTTGTGCATGTAGTCCATCAGCGGCCCCGTAATCGGGAGGAGCTCGGCGGCAAGGTCACCCATCTCCTCCGCGATCTCCAGCGGCGGCACCTGGTCCTGCATCAGCGGCTCGTGTACGTAGAGGTGGAACAGACGCACCTCCGTGTCCGCGACCCTGCGAATCGACTGCGCGTAGACGCGGACCAGCTGCAGGAAGGCGACGAGGGGGAATCCCGAGGCGAGCACTTCGGCACAGTGCTTCATCGCCCTCAGGTCGTCCTCGTTCAGCCGGCCCTCGGCCCCCATCGGGGTGCCGAGCAGCGTCATCAGCCGCTCGATCAGCTCCGGCTCGAGGCCGGTGATCTTCGCCGCCTCCTCGGTCGAGTAGCGGCCCTCCGGGACCTGGAACAGGTCCTCGGCGTAGCCGAACGCGAGGCGCCCGCCCCGTGCGGCCTCCCGGACGGCCTCCGCGGAGTAGCCCCTCTCCCTCATCCTGGAGATCACCCGGGCCTGCGCCGCCGATGCGGGGGTCCAGCCCCCGTCATCGACCGGGACCAGTCCCTCATCCGCCCAACGCCTAAGCGTCGAGGGGGAGACTCCCGCGATCCTGCTGGCTTCGGCCAGCGTGATCGTCCGGCCGCTGTCAGCGGAGTCGGACGGGCTCATCGGCTCGCTCCCCGCCCCGATGAGAGCCGTAATAGAAGCGACGGGGCCGAGAGACCCCGTCGCCTGCGGGCTGTCGGCCCGCCTCGTCGGCCTCGCGGGGCCTGTCCCGGATCCCAGTCGCCAGGGGACCTAAGGACCGCGGACCCGCTTCCGGCCCAAGCACTGTTCGCTCGAGACGAGAGTACGCCTCCGGGGCGATCCAAGTCAATGGCGCTGGACATCCTTCTCGCCTCGCTCTAGTCGATGGCCAGGTGCGGGTACTTCTCGACGACGAGGGCGCGGTAGCGGGAGAAGAGCGGCTTCGCGGCCGGGAAGAAGCGAAGCGCCGCCTTGGCATCCTCGATCTTCGGCCGCATCCGACCGCGCGCGATCGCGATCGCCGGGTTCTCGTGCCCCTGGAAGAGGCGGTTGGCGAACTCGGACTCCATGGTGAGCCGGAGCTTCGCGTGCACCTTCGATCGCCGTGAGAAATCCCAGACCAGGGCATGCTTGCCACCGTCGTCGCGACGGACGTTCATCACCAGTTCCAGATCGGGGAACTCCAGCCTGAGGGGCGCCGCCGCCGCGGCCAGACGGGGCCCCGCTTCGGGGTCCTCGTCGATCTCGTGGAGCACCTCGTCCAGGATGGCCCGCAGCTCCTTGGCGTTCTTGAAGGACGCCCCGGCGGCCTTATCGCTCATCAGGCCTCACCCTCAACGTGAGGTCAACCGTTCTTCTTGCCGCGTACCGACGACTCGATCTTTCCGAGCTGGTCGCGCACCTCGCGCCCGCGCTTGGCGATCTCGTCGAGCAGCTCGACCGCCCGGTCACGGGTCCCCGCCGCCGAGCCGGCGGTCGCCTCGAAGGTCCGCTCGATCGCCTTGCGGAGCGCCTCCGATGGCTTTTCCGGTACCGGGAGCTTGACCATGCCGATCAGCCGAATCGCCCACCTTACTCCTGACCGTCTCCATATCCTCGCCCCGTGCCGCACCACCTGAGACCGAGCACCGACTACGCCCCGGACGCGCTCCTCCCCGGCGACCCCGGGCGCGCACTCGCGCTCGCGCAGCAGCTCCTCACGCAGCCGAGGATGAGCAACCACGCCAGGGGGCTGTGGGGCTACACCGGCGAGACCCCCGAGGGACGGCAGCTCAGCATCCAGTCGACGGGCATCGGTGGGCCGAGCGCCGCGATCGTGCTTCAGGAGCTCGCGGAGCTCGGTGTCCGGCGTGCGATCCGCGTCGGGACCTGTGGCGCCCTCGATCCGGGACTCCCCCACGGGGAGCTGATCGTGGCCGGTGAGGCGATCGCCGCGGATGGCGCGAGCAGGGAGCTCGGGGCGGGCGAGGTCACGAAGGCGGACACGGAGCTCACCCGGGCGCTCGCCGCCGCGCTCCCCCCGGGGGGGTCACCCGTGCTGATTGCGAGCACCGACCTCTTCTACTCCCGCGCCGGGGAGCCGGCTGGCGAGCGCAGCGGCGCGTGGCGGGAGGCCGGCGCCGTCGCCGTCGAGATGGAGGCAGCAACCCTTTTCACGCTCGGCGCTCGCCTTGGGGTGGCCACCGCCTGCGCACTCATCGTCACCGACACCTTCGTCGGGGGGGAACGCCGGCGGATCGGCGACGAGGATCTGGCCGAGGCGGTCGAGCGGGTGGGTGCAACCGCGGCGGCCGCCCTCGCCGGGGCTCAGGGCTGAGGCGAGCTCAACCTCGCGTCGAGGGTCTGGTCTGAGACCCCGCACGCTCACGCCGAAGCTCGGCGAGCTCGCGGTTCACCTCGTCGAGGGAGTCCTCCACGGCCTCGAGACGCTCGGACAGGCCCCGCAGCCGCCGCGCGAGGCGGTCGACGTCGGTTCCGGTGGGGAGGTTCAGGTTGCGGATCGCGCTCGCGCTCGCCTGCGATGCGCGCTCCCGGGCACCGAGGGCGACCTGAAGCGCCTGATGGAGCCACGGATTTTCGACCAGGAACTCCGCGAGGTCGCCGATCGCGCCCTCGCCGCGGGCCGTGATCCGGTCCCTGATCCCTTCGCCGCCGTCGTCGTCCATATCGTTCCCCTGGCACGGTAGCGCCATGGGCCCGGTTCCCCATTGCAAAGCTGAAAGCGAGTCAGTAGCTTCCCGCGTGCCTGCGCGTCAGGGAAGGTCCGTGCCGGCATAGACCTGTAAGGGCGCGGGCGGGAACTGGCTACTGGGCAGAGATGAGACGAAAGCTCCTCCTAATCATCGCCCTCGGCGCCGCGCTCGCGATCATCGCGGCGGGCACCGCGACCTCGGTCACCGTCGACGGCCTCCAGGTGGACGCCCCGACCGACCAGGTCCTGCCCGCCTGCTCGAACCTCTCCGACGACGACGGCGACGGCGCCACGGACCTCGGCGACCCCGGCTGCTCGGACCCGCTCGACTCCGACGAATACGACGCCCCCGAGCCCCCGCCCCCCTCGACCGGCGGCGGCTCCGGCTCCTCCGGCGGCGACACCACCACCACCACCGCCCCCACCCCCACCACACCACCGCCGCCGCCCCGAAGGGCCCGGGCCCCGCCGCCAAGGGCGGCTTCTCCGGCGCCCCCGCCGGGAAGGGGATCTTCGGCGCCCAGCGGAAGCAGGGGAAGGGGACGAACGAGCTCGCGAAGGGGGAGCGCCGAAAGATCGAGCGGCCCGCGCTCCGAAACCCGGACGGCTCCCCCGCCATCACCAACCCCGGGCTCACGATCGCCTCCTTCGGCCCCGCCCCGATCGGGGTCCCGAACCCGGTGATCGACGCGTTCGAGATCCCGCCCTTCCTCCTCCCGATCTATCAGTCCTGCGGGACCGAGTACGGGATCCCCTGGCAGGTGCTCGCCTCGATCAACAAGATCGAGACCGCCTTCGGGACCAACCTGAACGTCTCCTCCGCCGGGGCGATGGGCTGGATGCAGTTCATCCCCCAGACCTGGGCCGCCTACGGGACCGACGCGAACGAGGACGGCCGCAGCGACCCCTACAACCCGCTCGACGCGATCTGCGCCGCCGCCCGCTACCTCCGCGCCGCCGGCGGCGCCGAGGACCTCCGGACCGCGATCTTCGCCTACAACCACGCCGACTGGTACGTCGATGAGGTCCTCCTCTACGCGAACCAGTACGGGAAGCTCCCCGACGCCCTCGTCGGCTCGCTCACCGGCCTCACCGAGGGCGCCCACTTCCCGGTCGCCGCCGATGCCCGCTACGCCGATGACATCTCCGACGCGGTCGCGCTCGCGCGCGCGACGACCCCGCGGCGCCGCCCCCGGGAACGCCGCCGACGTGATCTCCGGCTCCGCCGCCCGGCGGGCGATCAACATCTACGCCGCCCCCGGCTCCCCGGTCGTCGCCGTAAACGACGCGGTCGTCCGGAAGATCGGCGAGTCACCGAAGCTCGGGCGGTTCGTCGAGATCTCCGACGTCTACGGCAACACCTACACCTACGCCGGGCTCGGCGAGGTCTCCCGGCTTCACCCGGTCGCGAAGGAGCGGGCGCTCACCCCGGCCGACTTCAAGCAGGTGCGGCCCGACGACGCCGCCCCGAAGGCCCCCGCCACCGCCGGCGATAACTCGAGCCGGGAGGGCGAGCGGAAGCCCGCCGCCGCCCCCGATCGGGGCCCCGCGAACGCCGAGCGGATCCGGTCCCGGCTCTTCGCCCTCCCCGAGCGGGCGGGGAACCCGGGCGGGCCTGGACGGCGAGCTCGACGCGCTCCTCGGGGAGCGGGTCCCGGGCTATGAGACCTTCAAGGCCGCCCTCGCCGAGGGCTTCCGGTTCGACCCGAAGACGATGGAGCTCCGCCCGCTCAAGGTCGGATCCCACCTCACCGGGGGATCGGTGATCGGCCGGATCGGCAAGGGCGCCGCCGAGCCCGCCCATCTCGAGTTCGCGATCCGCCCCGCCGGCCGGGGCGCGCCGACGATCGACCCGAAGCCGATCCTCGACGGCTGGAAGCTGCTCGAGACGACCGCGATCTACCGCGCCCAGGGCCGCGACCCGTTCGGCGCCGACGCCTCGGTCGGCCAGGTCCTGCTGATGTCGAAGGCGGCGCTGATGCAGCGGGTCCTCGCCGACCCGCGCGATCTCGATCTATGAGTGCGGGCGCCGGGACATCGAGACCGGCCAGATCGACCGCCGGACCCTGGCGATGCTCGAGTACCTGGTCGCGAAGGGCTACCTGCTCACCGTCACCTCGCTCAAGTGCGGGCACTCCTACTACACCGCCGGCGGCATCGTCTCCGCCCACTCCTACGGCGCCGCCGTCGACATCGCCGCCGTCAACGGGATCCCGATCGCGGGAAACCAGGGGCCGGGCTCGATCACCGAGGCGGTCCTCCGGGACCTGATGGCGCTCCAGGGGACGATGCGCCCCGCCCAGCTGATCTCGCTGATGGAGCTCGGGCCGCCGACCTTCGCGCTCTCCGACCACGCCGATCACATCCACGTCGGCTACACCTTCGCCGCCGCCGACGCCGGCGCCCAGCTCAACCAGATCCTGAAGCCCGAGCAGTGGGAGCGGCTGCTCGAGCGGCTCGGCGAGATCCCGAATCCGGACGTCCGCGCGAAGCCGTCGGAGGCCTCGCTGCCGAGCGGCGAGCGGGCCTCAGAGGCTCACTCGGGCGAGTAGCGGCGGCCCGGCCACGGCCTCGCCGCAGATAACGCGAGCCACCTTCGTCCAGCTCGAGCTGGCCGGCGAGCTGGCTCTCCCGGAGGGCCGCTACCTCATCCGGGAGGGCGAGAGACGGCGCGTTCTCATCGTCACCCCCCTCGGCGCGCCCGCGGCCGCAGCGTCGTATCCGCCGCCGCGGCAAGCCGGTCGAGCCGGCTGATCCGGAGGCCATCCCCGTCTCCCGTGTGACCGTGACCGGAGAGCCGCTGTCCGACGCAGCCGAGGGGGACGCCTGGATCGAGGCGACGCTGAGCGACAGGGAGCGGGCGCCGGCCGAGATCCGCGACGCCACCCGCCTCATCAACCGAGCCCTGCACGCCCTTCGGGCTGGAGCGAGGGACCCGTTGATTCAGGAGGTCGGTGCCAGCAAGGCGCTGGCGATCCGAATCGGTCACGGCACGGGACAGGAGCTTGCCGAGGGCCGCTGGACGGCGGCCCGAGAGCTTCCCCGCATGAAGATCGGGCGCGTCGACACGGTGGAGCCGCAGACCCGGGTGGCGGCGGTCCTGGCCGGGCGTGACGAGGTGCATCCCGCGGAAACCCTCATCCTCAGGGCGAGGTTGGACCTCGAGCAGGGCCGGGACGCCGAGGCCCGATACGGACTGCGCGCGGCCCGAGCCGCGCTGGAGGACAGGCCGTCGGATGACAAGTACATTCGCAAGCAGATCGAGCTGGTCGAGCGGAAGCTCGCCGGCGATACGTAGGGCCTAGGGCGGATCGGGCGCGAAGCCCTCGTACCAGCCGTCCTTCGACACGATCCCGGAGACCTTTGCGATCGCCTCCTCCGGGTTTCGGGCGTCGACGGCCACCACGTACTCGACGACCTGGCGGCCCCAACCTGGGTCCTCGCGCCGTTCCAGCAGGCTGATCCCGGCGACTCCGAAGGCCGCCCGTGCTCGCCGACTCAAGCGAGGTCCGCGAAAGCGGACACCGTGTGGCATGAGTGTTCGAGGCTCCATCGCATGAGTTGAACCCCCCGGCGGCGCGAGTGGAGCGGGCCCGCGATGTAAAGCTCTGATTCTCAGTAACGCAAACGGGGGACCCGTTCCTGATGGGCCGGCGCCCGTCTCGCGGCGAGCAGCGTCGCGACCGGCGCCCGATCGGGCGCCGGTCGCGCGTAGCCGGGAGGGGAGGAGGAAGCTAGGCGGCCTCGGACAGGGCGGGCTCCGGCTCGGTCTCGGCCGCGGGCGCCTCTGCGAGCTCGTGCTCGGCGGGTCGAGCGCGAACCATCAGTGCCGTGGCCACGAAGGCGACCGCGACCAGTGCCGGCGCCGATCCAGTAGGCGAGCTGGAATCCCTCGGTCAGCGCGGCGTCATTTCCGTTTCCCGACGCGAGCAGGTTCTCGGTCCGCGTGCTGGAGAGGGTCGCGAGGACGGCCAGGCCGAGAGCGCCCCCGACCTGGAGCGAGGTGTTCACCAGCCCTGACGCCAGACCGGAGTCCTCCTCGGTCGCTCCAGACATCGCGAGCGTCATCAGGGAGGGGAATGAGAGTCCGGCGCCGATCCCGAGCAGGAGCATGCTCGGCAGCAGGTCCGTCAGGTAGCTCGCATGGACCGGGGTCGTCGCGAAGAGGACCAACCCGGCGGCGATCAGGACCAGGCCGACCAGCAGCGTCGGCTTCGCCCCGAATCGCATGTTCAGCCGCTCGGAGAACCCGAGCGAGAGGATCCCGATCGCGAGCGCGACCGGCAGGAACGCGAGACCGATCTCGAGGGGACCGTAGCCGAGCACCTGCTCCAGGTAGAGGCTGCCGAGGAAGAACATCCCGAACAGCCCGGCCACCATCAGCGCCTGGACGATGTTCGCGCCGGAGATCGTGCCCGATCTGAAGATCCCGAGCGGGATCAGGGGGTCCGCGCCGTCGCCTCACGCGCGACGAAGGCGCCGAGCAGCGCCAGCGACGTTGCGCCGAGCGCCAGGGTCCGGCCCGCGCCCCAGCCGAGGTCGGAGGCGGGCTCGACGATCGTGTACACGCCGAGCATCAGCGCGCCGGTGATCAGCACGGCTCCGAGCGCGTCCGCCCCCTTGGAGAGGCCGATCCCCTCGTCGCCGTCGATCAGCCGGGCCGCGGCGAACGCCGTCAGCAGTCCGATCGGAACGTTGACGAAGAAGATCCAGTGCCAATTGATCGCCTCGGTGAGGACTCCGCCGAGAAGGAGGCCGAGGGACGCCCCCGCTGCTGCGACGAAGCTGTAGATCCCGATCGCCTTCGCCTGTTCGCGGGGCCCGGGGAACATCGTCACGATCATCCCGAGGATCACGGCCGAGGTGGTGGCTCCGCCCAGGCCCTGGAGCAGCCGCGCGCCGATCAGCATCTCCTGGTTCTGCGCGAGGCCGCACAGCGCCGACGCGGCGATGAAGAGAGCGAGGCCGGCCATGAAGACGGACTTCCGGCCGACGAGATCGCCCAGGCGGCCGGCGAGCAGGAGCAGGCCGCCGAACGTGATCAGGTAGCCGTTCACGACCCACGCGAGGCTGGACTGCGAGAAGCCGAGGTCCTCCTTGATCGACGGGAGGGCGACGTTCACGATCGTCTGGTCGAGGACGATCATCAGCATCCCGACGCAGAGGACGACGAGTGCGATCCAGCGGGAGCGCTCGCTCTGCTCCGGTGTGTTCTCTCTAGGTGCGACGACGGTGAGGTCGGTCATCAGGAACTCCGTGTCGTGATCGGGTGCCTGGGTCGATACAGACCGTAGCAGATAGTTTTGTACGGGATTAGTTCTTGTAGCGATAAGTGTGATCGGGATCATCACACCAGCTGTCTGCTCACACCCCTATAGACCGGGGAAGACCCCGGCACCTCATCGGAGGAGGACCTGAGCTAGGCCCTGGGCTCGCGTCGCCGCATCGGCGCGCAGTGGAGCTTGTCCGAGAATCGCTCCGTGACCAGGGTCCCGAGCGACTCGAGGAAGACCTTGCGATCCGCTGGAGAGAGCGCCCCGAGCACGTCCTTCTGAACCCGGTCGATCACCGCGCGTCCCTGCTGCACCCTGCGGCGACCCGCGGTCGTGGAGGGATCATGTGAGCCCGCCGATCGGTCTTCGACGGGAGGCGCTCGGCGAGCCCTGCCTCCTCGAGCTCGTCCACGGTCACGACCATCGTCGTCTTGTCGAGGCCGATCAGATCGGCGAGCTCCTTCTGCGTGTACTCACCCGTCTGTGCGGTGGCGAGGACGTGATAGCCGCGGCCCGAGAGGCCGAGCGGCTCAAAGCGATGCGTTGATCTCGCTGCCGAGCGCGAAATGGGCCTGGCCCAGGAGCCAGTCGAGGTTCTCGCCCAAGCACCTCGGGCACTCAGCGCTTTCGTCCTGCGCAGCGCCGTCGACCTCGGTGGTCCCTCGTCTTGTTGCAGTAGCCATCGGCACAAGCATAGCGACAACGTCCGAAGACAAATAATCTGTTACGGAACTACTCGCCGTCCAGGACGGCGATCACGGCCTCCAGGTCGGCGACGACGTCGCCGTCCATGCGGACGGTCGCGTCGGGGTCGAAGGGCGTCGGCGCCCTGGGTGATCACAGCGAGCCGCCCGCCCCGCCCAAGGGTGACCGAGGGCAGGCCGGCGACCGGATAGACCTCCAGGGAGGAGCCGATGCAGAGCATCAGGTCGGCACGGTTCGCCAGCGACTCGGCCTCCGCCATCGCGTCGGCCGGGAGCATCTCCCCGAAGAGGACGACGTCCGGCTTCACCGGGCCGCGGCAGCTGGAGCAGACGGCGACACCCTCCTCGTCGAAGAGCTCGTCGACCTCCTCGAGCCTGAAGTCCGGTGCGGCACTCCTGGCAGGTCGCTGTCCGGATCGACCCGTGCACCTCGATCACCCTCTCGGAGCCCGCCTTCAGGTGGAGCATGTCGATGTTCTGGGTGATCACGGCGTCGAGCATCCCGCGGCTCTCGAGCTCCGCGAGCGCCCGGTGGGCGGGGTTCGGCTCGACCTGTCCCCAGGCTGTGCAGCCGCGGCCGGTAGAAGCTCCAGAAGCGGGCGGGGTCGCTCTGGAAAGCGTCGATGTGCGCCACCTCCATCGGGTCGACCTTCTCCCACAGGCCCTTTCCCGGCGTCCGGAAGTCCGGAATCCCCGAGGGCACGCTGATCCCCGCACCGGTCAGGGCGACGGTGCACTCGCTCTCCCGAATCAGCCCGGCGAGCCTCTCGGCGAGGGCCTGGACGGTGTCGGTCTCAGGATTCATCGGGCAATGAATGTAGTGCCCTCCTACTTGCCGGACCACTTCGCGCTGCGCTTCCCGAGGAACGCGGAGATCCCCTCCTTCGCGTCCTCCGAGAGGAACGCGCCGGCGAACCCCTGCTTCTCGGCCTCGATCCCCTCGTCCAGGTCGCCCTTGTAAGAGACCTTCTTGATCTGCTCGACGGCGACGGGCGCCTGCTGCGCGAGCTTCCGGGCCCATGCCAGGGCGACGTCGAAGAGCTCCTCGTCCGGCACGCGGGCGTCCGCCAGGCCCCAGTGGTATGCCTCGAGGGCGAGCAGGGCATCCCCCGTCAGGTTCATCTGGAGAGCCTTCGAGGGTCCGACCAGGCGCGGCAGCCGCTGGGTGCCACCGAAGCCGGGAATGATCCCGAGGTTGATCTCGGGCTGGCCGAACACGGCCGACTGTGCAGCAACCCGGAAGTCGCACGCCATCGCGAGCTCGCAGCCGCCGCCGAAGGCGATCGCGTTCACGGCGGCGACGGTCGACACGCGGTTCTGCCCCAGCTCACGAAAAAGCGCGTGGCCCTCGTGGATGAGCTTCGCTCCCGCCTCCTCATCCATGCCGGTGAACGCCTTGATGTCGGCGCCCGCCGAGTAGACGACGGGCAGCGACGAGTAGACGACCATCGCCTTCAGCTCGTCATCGGCCTTCACCTGCTCCCACACCTTCCCGAGGTCCTCGATCACCTGGGGGGAGATCGCGTTCATCGGCGGGTTGTTGAGCCAGGCGATCGCAACCTCTCCCCGCTTCTCGAGCTTCACGGTGCCCTCGCCCTCGCCCTGCGGATAGGCGTAGAACCCATGGCCCGACTTGAGGCCGAGCCGGCCCTGCGCGACCAGTCGCTTCAACGTCCGCGGCGGCGCGAAGCGCTCGCCGTACCCCTCGGCATACTTTTCGAGCTTCTCGAGCATCAAGTCGAGGCCCTCCAGGTCGGCCTTCCAGAATGGCGGGAAGAGCCCCCGACGGGGGTCGAGCCCGGCCCCGGCCATCATCCCGAGGTCGATCTCGCGGACGGTCGAGACGCCCTCCTCCAGCAGCTTGCAGGCCTCCACCAGCGACTTGAGCACGAACAGGTCGGCGAGCTCGCCGGCGTCCGGGTCGGCATCGCCCTCGATCTGGGGCTCGCCGTCCTTGTAGAACCCGTCGCCACCCGACTTCGCGCCCAGCTTGCCCTCCGAGACCAGCTTCTGCATCCCCTTGTGGACGTAGAAGGAGTCGCCGTAGGACTCGTTCAGGTACTCGGCGACGTGCAGGACGGTGTCCAGGCCGAGCATGTCGATCAGGAAGAACGGCCCCATCGGGGAGACGTTGGACGCTGCGACCCCCTCGTCGATCTTCTTGATCGAGAGGCCCTTCTCCTCCTGCTGGCGCCAGACCTCGCCGGCAGCCGAGTTGAGGATCCGGTTCACGACGAAGCCGGGGACCTCGCGGCACGTGATCGGCTGCTTTCGGATCGCCTGGGCGAAGTTGAACGCCGCGGTGACCGTCTCGCGAGAGGTGTCCTCGCCGCTGATGATCTCGACCAGCGGCATCACCGACGCCGGGTAGAAGAAGTGGAACCCGACGACCTTGTCCGGCCGCAGCGTCTCCCGGCCCATCTCAGCGATCGAGAGAGAGGAGGTGTTGGAGGCGAGAATCGCATGGCCCGGGGTGACCTCGTCCAGCTCCCGGTAGACGGACTTCTTGATCTCCATCCTCTCCGGGACGGCCTCGATGACGAAGTCGACGTCGCCGAACCCCTCGTAGGTCGTCGTACCCGTGATCAGGCCCATGACCTCATCGAGCCGCTCGTCCGCGTCCTCCTGGGTGATCTTCTCCTTGGCGACGAGCCCGTCCAGCTGCGACTTGGTCACCTCGCGCGACTTCTCGAGGGCGTGATCGACGAACTTCTGCTCGACGTCCTTGACCACGACCGGGATGTCGGCGTTGGCGATGACCTGGGCGATCTCGCCACCCATCGTGCCGCCGCCCAGCACGGCGGCCTTGAAGACGAACATGTGAGAGGTTCCTCCGAAGGTCGGTTGGCCGGCGAAGGCTATAAGAGCCTGTCCGGGCGCCCGCCCACCTGCGCCCGGCCAGGCTCGGGGACCTCGGCGCGGACATACTGTCGGTATGACCGATGTCGCGGGCGTCCGCCGGGCCTCGGCTGAGGACGCCCAGGCCGTGGCCCGGCTCCTCCACGACTTCCAGATCGAGTTCGATGAGCCCACTCCACGTGTCGAGGAGCTCGCGGGGCGCTACGCGAAGCAGCTCGACTCCGGCGAGGTGACAGTCCTGCTCGTCGGCGCGGGCCCTGACGGGTTCGCGCAGCTCCGCTTTCGCCCCTGGGTGTACTCGGACGGGCTTCATTCCTACCTCGAGGAGCTCTACGTGGCGCCGCCGATGCGCGGCAAGGGTCTCGGGAGAGCTCTGCTCGACGCGGCGATGGAGACGGCGCGCAGCCGAGGGCGCCGAGCAGATGGAGCTGGGGACCAGCGAGGACGACGTCGCCGCAAGGGCCCTGTACGAGAGCGCCGGGTTCACGAATCGCGAGGGAGCCCCCGACGGGCCCGTGATGCTCTTCTACGAGCGCGAGCTCACCTAGCCGCCGGCCCCGGCGTCCCCGTAGACCTCGCCCTTGATCAGCCCCAGCGAGCGGATGACCGAGTCGAGAAACGGCTCGACCTCCCCACGCAGCCGCTTGTACTCGCGCTTCCCCGCCGGCGTGATCGAGTAGTAGCGCCGCGTGCGGCGATCGGGCAGCTCCCAGCGTCCCTCGACGAAACCCTCCCCCTCCATCTCGCGCAGCAGCGGATACATCGTGTTCGGGTTCACGGAAATCGCCCCCTGCGTGATCTGCTCGATCTCCTCGATCAGGCGGTTGCCGTAGGTCGGCTCCCGGCTCACGAGATGAAGGACGAGCAGCGGGAAGACGTCGCGGCGGCGGATGTCCCCGCCGAAGGCATCCGACGGCCTGCCGCGATGGCGACGCTCTCGGACTCCCTCCACACCGGCTCTGGCCGCCTGCGCGACCGCCTCGGAGATCGGCTCCGCTCCGCCCTTCCTCTCCGCCACTCCTCGAGTCTACGCGCCTACTTAGATCTAACACGCTCCCGAGCGATATCTGGCCGACAACGGCGCCTAGAGGAGCTCGCCGACGCCCCTGGCGGCGAGACTGCCGAGGACGATCACAAGAGCGATGCCCACCGCTCCGATCACGAGACCCGCCAGGACCAGCAGGGCGTCGTCGAGCAGGATCCCAACGCTGATCACGACCACCCCCAGCGCGGGGAGCGTGTCGAGCCCCGTGAACGGCGGGGCGACGAATGCGGCGACGCAGAGCCCCAGGACCACGAGGCCGTAGACGGAACCGCTGATCCGGTAGCCGAGCAGCATCCTCAGCCGAGGGCGCGAATGGCGCTCGAGCCATCGGATCCGCTTCAGAAGGACGTCCGCAAAGCGCTTCTGCGCAGCGGGACCGAGCTCACGCCGGCGGACGCGGTCGGGCAGCCACACCTTGCGCCGCCCGGCGATCAGCTGGACGGCCAGCAACATCGCGATCAGCTCGAAGACGTGTGTCACCCCGCCGGTGGGCAGCGGCAGCGCCGGCAGAGCGAGCAGAAGAACGAAGAGGACCGCGAAGCTCCTCTCCTGGAAGAGGTCGGTCAGGCTGCCCAGGGTCTTGGGCTCATCGGACCGCAGCCAGGCCTCGAGCTGGTCGCTGAACTTCTCCGATCGACTCGCATTCGCCGATTGCTCCACGTCGCCATCGTCCCCGAAACGACGAGCGCCCCGGTCTCCCGGGGCGCTCGTGAACCTCTCCCGGTAAATCTGTGACTAGGCGGTCGCGGGCTCCTTGGACTCGGCGGCACCGCTCGTTCCCGAGCCGTTCTGCTCTCCGGCGGCGGTGTTTGTGGCCGCCGCTTGTCGCTTGGCCTTGGCCTCGGGGGTCTCCTCATCGGCCTGGCGGCCCATCAGGAGCTCCTTGGCGATGACCAGCCGCTGAATCTGCGAGGTGCCCTCGTAGAGCTGCATGATCTTCGCGTCGCGCATGAGCTTCTCGACCGGGTACTCCTTGATGAATCCGTACCCGCCGTAGACCTGCACGGCGTCGGTCGTGACCTCCATCGCCGAGTCCGCGCTGAACCGCTTCGCATGCGAGGCGGCGAGCGTATTTCGCTTGCCCTGGTCGAGCAGGACCGCCGACTGCCAGGTGAGCAGGCGGGCGGCCTCGACCTTGGTCGCCATGTCGGCGATCATGAACGCGACCGCCTGGTGCATCGCGATCGGGACGCCGAACTGGATCCGCTCCTTCGAGTAGTCCGAGGCGAACTCGAGCGCCGCACGAGCGATTCCGACGGCCATCGCCGCGACGCCCGGACGGGTGCGGTCCAGGGTCATCATCGCGAGCTTGAACCCGTGGTTCTCCTCACCGAGGAGATTGGCGGCGGGGATCTCTGTCTCGTTGAACGTGATCGTCGCCGTGTTCGAGGCTCGCTGCCCGAGCTTGTCCTCCTTCTTGTCGACCGTGACCGTGTCGTCCTTGGGAACGACGAAGGCGGAGATTCCCCGGTGGCCGGCGTCCTTGTCGGTCTTGGCGTAGACCGTGAACCAGTCGGCGTAGCCGCCGTTGGTGATGAAGCACTTGGAGCCGTTGATGACCCACTTGTCGCCCTTCTTCGTCGCCGTGGTCTTCATCCCGGAGACGTCGGAGCCGGCGTCAGGCTCCGTCAGGCAGAACGAGGCGAGCTTCGGAGCCTCGGTCAGCATCCCGAGGTACTCCTTCTTGACCTCCTCGCTGCCGCCCAGGAAAACGGGCGTCGAGGCGAGGCCGTTGGCCATGAGCGACGTGCCGATGCCGGAGCAGCCCCAGCCCATCTCCTCCTCGATCAGGCAGCCCGAGAGGTAGTCGAGGCCGGGTCCGCCGTACTCCTCGTCGACGTGGGTGTTCATGAGGCCGACTTCCCAGGCCTTCTCGATGATGTCCTGCGGCCAGGTCCCGTCCTTGTCGTACTCCCACGCGACCTTGCGGATGTCCTTCTCGGCGAAGCTGTGCGCGAGCTCGCGCAGGTCCTTCTGCTCATCGGTGAGGGTCAGGTCAACCACGGATTGCTCCTTTTGAGCGTCGAAAGTTCGTGCGCGCCGCACGTGTTGCCACGCACCGCCATCTTGTTGAGACTGATTGACTGGTCAGTCAACCAGCCTTGAGAAGGGTACCCCATCGCCCCGCGGTTATGCGCAGGTACCGCGGCGTAGGCGTGGGTAGGCTGCGGCGCCTGATGAACGGCCCCCCTCCCACACCGGTGATCGCGGGACACCAGGTCGTCCGACGATTCGGCGAGGGAGCGACCGCGGTCGAGGCGCTGCGCGGCGTCAGCCTCGAGCTCGCGGAGGGGAGCTTCACCGCGATCATGGGCCCGTCGGGGTCCGGCAAATCGACCCTGATGCACATCCTCGCCGGCCTGGATCAGCCGACCAGCGGCTGGGTCGAGCTGGCAGGCGTTCGCCTCGGCGAGCTCTCCGACCACGATCTCACCGTCCTTCGCCGGGAGCGGATCGGCTTCATCTTCCAGACGTACAACCTCCTACCGGTGCTCACGGCCGAGGAGAACGTGGCGCTGCCGGTCGAGATCGGGGGCGACCGGCCCGACCGGCGCTGGCTGGACGAGCTATTCGAGGTGATCGGCCTCGCCGGCCGCCGCACGCATCGGCCCGCCGAGCTGAGCGGCGGAGAGCAGCAGCGGGTGGCGGTGGCGCGGGCCCTGATCGCTCACCCCGACGTGGTCTTCGCGGACGAGCCGACGGGAAACCTCGACACGAAGGCGGGCCGGACCGTGCTCGACCTCCTCCGGAAGGCCGTGGACGACTTCGGCCAGACGATCGTCCTGGTCACCCACGACGCCGCGGCGGCGTCGATCGCCGATGAGGTGCTGTTCCTCGCCGACGGGTTGATCGTCGATCGCCAGGAGCGGCCCAGCATCGACGTGATCCTCGACCACCTGAAGGCCCTGGCTTGACCCGGCTGGCCCTGCGCGGGATGGCCGAGCGCAAGCTGCGCTCTGCGCTTACTGCGATCGCTGTTCTGCTCGGCGTCTCGATGATCTCCGGCACCTATGTCCTGACCGATCAGATCCGCGACTCGTTCGAGGAAATTCTGCGGACGGGGAACGAGGGAACCGACGCGGTCCTCTCGCCCGAGACCGAGTTCTCGAGCAGCTACAGCCAGGAGGAGCGGCTGCCGGCGAGCACTGGTCGAGCTCGCGCGCGGGGTCGAGGGGGTCGAATCCGCGGCGGGGCAGAGCGAGGCATTCGGTGCGCTGATCGTGGACGGAGAGGAGATCAGGACGACCGGGGTCCCCAACCTCGTCTTCGGCACGACCCCGGAGCCCTTCGACGCCACGGAGGCGGTCGAGGGCCGGGATCCCGAGAGCTCCGGCGAGGTGGCCGTGAGCAGGGACCTGGCGGACGAGCACGGGATCGAAGTGGGCGACCGAGTCCAGCTCGAGACCTCGAGGGGAGCGAAGGACGTCACGGTCGTCGGCCTCGTCAACTTCGGCGACCAGGGCTCTGCTGCCGGCTACGGCTTCACGATGGTGACCCCGGAGGACGTTGGGCGCTGGTACGACCAGGAGGGCGAGGTCTCCCAGGTGGCGGTGGCGGCCGCAGACGGAGTGTCGCCGGAGGAGCTGGTTCGACGCCTCCGAGCGGTCGTTCCCGCCGGTGTCAAGGTCGAGACCGGCGAGGAGAACGCCACCGAGGAGGCGCAGGACATCTCGAGCTCGATCAACTCGTTCCTGGGGCCCGCGCTGCTCGTCTTCTCCGGCGCCGCGCTTCTGGTCGGCGCCTTCATCATCTTCAACACCTTCTCCATCTCGGTCGCGGAGCGGACGCGGGAGCTGGCGTCGCTCCGGACGATCGGCGCCACCCGCGGACAGGTCCTGCGGCTGATTGCGGTCGAGGCCGCCGTGATCGGCGTCATCGCCTCTGTCATCGGTCTGTTCGGCGGCCTCGTGATCGCCAAGCTGATCGGGGCGCTGTTCGATGCCGGCGGATTCCCGATCCCGACCGGCGGCCTGGTCCTCGCGCCGCGCACGATCGAGCTTGCGCTGGGCGTCGGAATCGGCGTGACGATGGTGGCCGCGATCGGTCCGGCGCTCAGGGCGACGCGGGTCGCACCCGCGGTCGCCCTCGAGGAGGGGGCGCGGCTGCCGGAGTCGCGTGGCTCGCGCCTCGCTCCCTATGCGGCCGTTCTGGTCACAGTGGTCGGCCTGCTCCTGCTGACGCTGGGCCTCTTCGGCTCGGGTCCCGCCACCAGCAGGCTTCTGAACATGGCCTCCGGCGCGGTGCTGCTCTTCGTCGGCCTCGCCCTCGTCGCCAAGTACATCGTTCGCCCCGTCGCCGCGGCGATCGGTTTTCCCCTCGAGCGTGCCTTTCCGGTCCTCGGGCGCCTTGCCCGGGAGAACGCACAGCGCAATCCCGGCAGGACGGCCCTGACCGCGGCGGCGCTGATGGTCGGGCTGGGGATGGTCGTCTTCGTCGCGGTGTTCACGGCGGGGCTGAAGGCGTCGATCAACGACTCGATCGACCGGCTGATCGACGCCGAGATCGTCGTCACATCGGGCAGCGGATTCGAGCCGATTCCGGAGCGAACCCGGGAGATAGCCGAGCGGCTTCCCGGCGTCGACCGGGTGAGCGGCGTCTACTACGACCAGGTGGAGGTCAACGGGAAGAAGTCGAACATCCTCTATGACTCCCTCGGCGGCGTCGACCCGGGCCGGATCCGATCGGGGTACGAGTTCGATTGGATCGAGGGCTCCGACGAGCTGCTCTCGAGCCTCCGCGGCGCGAACACGGTCATCGAGGAGCAGTTCGCGGAGGCGCACGACGTCGCGGTCGGTGACTCGTTCGAGGTCGTGACGCCCTCCGGCGGCCGGACGAGCCTGAACGCAATCGGCATCTACAGGGATCCCCAGCTCCTGCAGGGGCTGCTGGTCGACCGCGAGAGCCTCCGTCGCATCTCCCCGGCACGCGACCCGTTCATCGTCCTCGTCTCGACGAAGCCGGGGGCCGAGACAGAGCAGGTCCGGGCGGCGATCGAATCGGCCCTACAGCGCTTCCCGATCGCGGAGGTGGAGGACCGGGCGGGCCTTCGCGAGCAGGTCAGCTCCCAGACCGACCAGATCGTCTACCTGCTCTACGCGCTGCTCGCGATGAGTGTGCTGATCTCGCTCTTCGGGATCGCTAACAGCCTCTTCCTCTCGATTCACGAGCGTACCCGCGAGTTCGGGCTGCTGCGGGCGGTGGGGGCAACCCGCCGCCAGATTCGACGCATGGTCCGCTACGAGAGCGCGATCACCGCAGCGATCGGCGGCCTCCTCGGGACGGGGGTCGGGATCCTGTTCGCGGTGCTGGTGACCGAGTCCCTCGACAACCTGGGCCTGTCGCTCCACATCCCGGTCGGCCAGCTGGTCGTCTTCCTGGTGCTGGCGGTCGTGGTCGGCATCGTCGGCGCCGTCCTCCCGGCGCGCCGCGGCGCCCGGATCGACGTCCTCGAAGCCGTCCACTACGAATAGGGGTACGCCGGGGCGGCCGCTCTAACCTGCCCCCATGCCCCTGATCGCCGCCTCGGATCTCCAGATACTGATGATCGCTGTGGTGTTCATCGCCCTACCGCTCGCCGGCGCGATGTTCGCGCTCGGCGCGGATCGCAGGTTCGACGACATCGGCAAGGGCGACTTCGGCATGGACCACGACAGGCCCGACAGCGCCGCCGCTCCCGGCGAGCAGGTTTCGGCCGCCGTCCGCGAGGAGGAGATCCGCCAGATGATCCAGGCTCGCTCCGACCGCGGGGTGGCGAAGGGACGGAAGGCACTGGATGTGGACGATGAGGTCCGAGAAGCTCCTCGACTCGGAACCGGCGGGTCCCAGCCTCGGCGACGACAAGGTCCTCCGCGAGGAGGTGCGCCAGCTGGTCGTCGCGCGGAACGAGCGCCGCGAGCGCCAGGGGAAGAAGCCGCTCGACGTCGAGAAGGAGATCGAGCGCCAGCTCCGGGACCTGGAGAACCTTGGCCAATAGCGGCCCGTAAGATCCGCGTCCGTGGAGGCCAACGACTCAGAGGGACGGGTAATGGAACTCGAAGAGATCACCAACCTTCCGGGCACGTACTTCAATCCGCAGACGGAGGTTCTCGTCGTCGTCGACGACTCCGCGTCGATCGACCAGGAGATCTTCAACATGGAGAAGTACGAGGGAGTCGACTGGGTGCGGATCTCCGACGAGCTCCCGATCGATGAGGAGGACCGCGACCGGGTCCTCGAGGACTTCCAGACGACGTACCACCCTGGCGCGACCCGTTCCGCCGCCGCCTCAGAGGGGACCGAGGAGCTCGATGAGGAGCTGGACGATGACGAGCTCGACAAGGACGAGGATGTCGAGGACCCGGCCCCGGAGGACTAGCTCCCGGGCGCAGGAATGATCGAGGCGGGCGAGAGAGCCCCGAACTTCACCCTTCCCGATCAGGACGGGAACGAGGTCACCCTCAGCGAGCTTCGCGGGCGGCCGGTCGTCCTCTACTTCTATCCCAAGGCCGAGAGTTAGGAAAGTAAAAGCAGTAGGGCATCGACCCCGCGGGCAGCTCGACCTCGAGGAAAGCGGCCCGCGATGCATGGCGCTCGATGCGCAACAACCCCGTCTCGCTGTCCTTTGGCTATGTGGTCACCGCCGATCGACGGCGTCCGCGAGCTGCTCGGCATTGACCTGTTCGAGATCAGCATCGTGCCGCACCCGGCAAATGAGGACACGCGGATCCTCTCGATGAAGGGTGCGAGCGAGACCAGCAGCGACACGGAGGAGGAATTCCGAAGGTTGAAGCGTCCTGGAATGAGCTCGACCGCAAGGCGACGCGGAGATCCGTAGGGAACGGGAGCTTGAGGAACTGATCGCGGAGTACTCCACGGAGGGCACCAAGGCCGAGAAGCGAAACCCGATCCGGGTCAAGACCTTCACGGTCTGATGAGAGCTGCCCTAAGCGCCGCGTCTGGTGTTACCGCCGCAGAGCCCCCATCGCTCGGCGGATCAGACCTTCCGGCTTTGACTCCGGAGGACGCTTCCAATCGTGTCGGTGGCGGTGGGCATCCTCGCGTCTGTGCTGGTCCATGTTGCTGATCATGAAACGGGCGTTATGCACTTGGGTTCTCCTCCCCTTAGGTGAACCGACCCTATGTCCGCAATGTTCCGATATCTGCGAAGTTGCTCACACAGTCCTGCCGGGGGGAGGGTCTGAGTGGCGATCCGCTGGTTCAAAATAACCGCCGGTCAGCTCATCGGCCGATGGTGCGGAAGTCCGAAGCCGCAATGAGGGCAGTCGAGGACACCAACCTGCACGGGGCGACCACATTGCGGGCATTGGCGACTGAATTTGGTCTCTCGCTGGAACTCTCGCTGGACGACGATCAAGACCCAGAGCCCAATCAACAGCCCGGGGACGAAGCCGACATAGAAGTACGAGCCTCCCCCGATCGAAATGGCGCCCAGGACGATCGCGTTGCAAGAACACCAGCACAAGGCCGGGGAGCCAACTCAGGAGGTCGCGTCCGCGCATCGATCTTCGACCCTATTCGGATCAGCGGCGAGGGGAGGGTGGCGAACGGCGACGCGCAGCGCAGCAAACCGCCGATTGCGTGCCTGTGGAAAACGGGAATGCCCAACGCGAGGTTTTCCAGGGTGAGTGAGAGCGACCTGCATCGAGGCGATCCGGGACGCGTGCCTCCCGGCGTCGAGTTCGATGAACGTGAGGAGACGATCCTCAACCTGGCGGCGGGACAGGCACGCGACGTGGAGCGTGCCGAGGCCGACCTCGAGGAGCGCGGCGATCCGGTCAGGGCAGCTAGACCGCCACGACGACGATGAAGGACAGGTAGAGCGCCATCCAGGCGATCACCGCCGGCAGCTCGAAGCGGCCCCGGAGGCGAAGCGTCCAGTAGGCGAGGATTCCGCCCGCCAGCCCGAGGAACATCGACACGGCCGCATTGCCGCTCAGGTCCCAGTCGGTGAATGCGAGCCCGATCCCGACCGGAATCATCGACTGGAAGACCATCGCCCCCGTGATGTTGCCGAGCGCGAGGGAGTCCTTCCCCTCGCGAACCCAGAAGAAGCTGTTCACCTTCTCGGGCAACTCGGTGGCGAGCGGCGCGAGGATCAGCGAGAGAGCGATTGCCTCCACTCCCGCATCCTCCGCCACGTGGAGGAGCTCCTCGACGAACAGGTGAGCGCCGCCGACCATGGCGCCGAGCCCGACCAGGAACTGGATCGACGAGACGACGAGGCTGGGCTCCTCACCGCGGCGGGACCCGCGCTGCATGATCAGCGGGTTGAGCGTGTCCTCGGCCTGCATCTCGCCGCCGCGGGCCAGCGTCCGCCAGACGTAGACCGGATACGCCAGCAGGAAGACGATGCCCGCGGGCACCCTGACTTCCGTCGGCGCCCCGAAGCCGAGTGCAAGGGCGATCGCGAAGAAGACGAGGAAGAAGATCAGGTCGCGATCGAGGGTGGGAACGTGGGCACGCAGCTCGATCCCCTGGCGCCGTCGCCGGCGGTAGATGTAGGCGAACAGACCGACCAGGCCCATCGCGAGCGTGGCGAGGAGGAACGGAGCGCCGACGATCGCTCCGATCGCGACGTCCTCGCTCTTCGTCGCGCCGACGAGGGCGACGATCGCGATCAGGGTCTCGGGCATCGCCGTGCCGACGGCGGCGAGCAGGCTCCCGACCGCCCCCTCCCCCAGCTCGAGCCGGTGTCCGATCCACTCCACCGCGTTCGTGAAGACGACGGCGCCCGCGAGTATCACCGCGAAGCTGAGCACGAGGAGGATGACCGCCATCCGCAGATCCTCAGGCGTAGAAGAACGTCAGGCCGAGGATCACGTAGAGGGCGAGCAGCTGGACCCCCTCGAACCAGGTCGACTCCCCCTCGTTCGTCACCTGGTAGGCGACGAGGACCCCGAGGAAGATGGCGGCGATCTCGAAGCCGTTGAAGACCAGCGGCATCGGGCCCGGACCGAGCACGAACGACAGCAGGACGAGAACCGGGGCGACGAACATCGCGATCTGGGCGCTCGAGCCGATCGCGATGTTGACCGAGAGGTCCATCTTGTTCTTGATCGCGACCAGCACCGCTACCCAGTGCTCCGCCGCGTTACCGACGATCGCGACGACGATGACGCCGATGAAGAACTCGCTCAGGCCGATCGACTCCGAGGTCGCCTCGATCGAGCCCACCAGGATCTCCGACATCACGCCGACCGCGACCCCGGCGACCGCCAAGGCGATCACCGAGGTCCGGACCGACCATCCCCACGTGTCGTCGTGCTCCGGCTCGTCTTCCGAGTGCGGGTTGAAGAGCTCCTTGTGGGTCCGCAGGCTGAAGAGGAGTCCGGCGACGTAGGTCGCGATCAGGACGATCGCGACCGCCAGCGAGAGATCCTCCACGGTGTCGTCGTAGGTCACCCGCTCCTGCTCGATCCCCGGCAGCCCCTGACCCTCGACGAGCTCGAAGATCGCGGGCATCACCAACGCCCCGACGGCGAGAAAGAGCATCAGCGACTGGACGTTCGCCGCCGTGCGGTCGAACCGCTGGACCTTGCGGTTGCCGGCGATTCCACCCGCGAGCATGGCGGCACCCATCACGAGCAGGATGTTCCCGAGGATCGAGCCGACGATCGAGGCCTTGACGACCTCGTGGAGCCCGGCCTCCAGCGCGAACAGGGCGATGATCAGCTCCGGCGCGTTGCCGAAGGTGACGTTGAGGAGGCCGCCGATACCGGGTCCGGAACGGGCCGCCACCTCCTCGGTCGCCCGTCCCATCAGGGCCGCGGTCGGGATCACCCCGAGCGCGGCGGAGAAGAAGATCAGACCGGAGCCGGCGTGGCTCAGCTCGAGGACGATCGCAAGCGGAATGAACGGGACCAGCAGGTAGGGCCAGCCATTCGGGCTCAGGAAGAACCTGGGACCGAAGCTCGGCGCATCTCGCTGCGGGGTTTGGCCTGCCTCCACGGACGCTCTAGCCGCCGAGCAGCTCGGCGCACCTCTGAAGCTCCGCCTGGCCCTCGGCCTCGGACAGGCAGCTCTGGTAGGCCTGTACCGCGTCCTTGCTCGGCGCAGTGGTCGATCCGCCCGTCTCGGGCAGGGCGCCGCCGCCCTGGAGCCCGCCTCGCAGCGATTCGCCGATCCGGCTGGGATCGATCCCGAGCGTCCGGAGGAGCCCGCTCAGGGGCTGGGCGCCCGAAGGAGCCTGGATCGTCTGGGGCTCGTTGACGTTGCTGACAGTCAGCTCGAAGTCGAGCTCGACCGAGTCCGGAGCCCCGGGAGCCGAGTCGCCGGGCTCGAGCTCGATCCTTCCCTCGAGCCTGCGGAGGATCCTGTCCTCCTCGCCCGAGAAGACCTCGAAGTCCGCCCGCTGGATGACCTCCTCGAGCCGGTCGAGCTGGCTGATGTCCACGCCCGCGGCGGTGGTCCCGGCGTTCTCGGCGATCTTCTTCAGGTCATCGGCCAGCTTCGGCACGTCCGCGGTCGCGGAGATCCGGATCGTGTCGGTTCCCTCGACGTCCTCGGTCCCCTCGTTCTCGAGGTCGGTCAGCCAGTCGCCGGGGTTGATGCCCAGAGCCCCGAGGAGGCCGGCGCCCTGGGAGTCGGGGCGGTCCTGGAGCGCCGTGTAGCTGCTCACGTACTGGTCGAACAGCTCCTGCGGCACCGCGTATTCCGTGCCCTGGAAGTTGACGAACGCGGAATCCCCCGTGGACGTGACGCCACCGGATCCGGAGATGCTCTGCGAGCCGCTCTCCGCCTTGAGCGAGACGTCGAAATCGAACTGTGGAAAGCCATCGCCCTGCCCCTGGAACGGGCCCCCCGCCTTCACCTCGAGCGATCCAGGGTCGCTGCCGCCCGAGGACTCGACTCGCACGTCGAGGTCGAAGACGCCGCTCTGGATCGCCTTGTCGAAGGTCTCGTTCAGGACCTGCTGCGGGTCCTCCTCGCCCCCGCCGTCACCCCCACACGCCGGGATCAGAAGAGCCGTGCACAAGACGAGGACGAGTGCTCCGGCGGCTCGAATCCTGTGCAAGTTCCCTCTCCCCACGGTGGCGCGGTCGGCGAAGCGGGCAGGGTACCGCAAGCCTTCTCCCGGTCCTGAATCTCCGATCCGACCCTCCCTTCCTCGCCTATCCTCCGTGGCCGTGGGGAGAAGCTGTCCGAGCTGCGGTGCCGACAATCCGGAACGGGCCCGCTTCTGCATGTCGTGCGGGAACGAGCTCTCGCCTATCTGTCCCTCGTGCGGCGCCGAGAACCCGAGCGGGGCCAAGTTCTGCATCGAGTGCGGCGCGGGCCTGACGGCCGAGAACGCTACGCCCGCGGCCCCTTCCGCGCCGGTCGTCGAGGCGCCGCCCGAGGAGAGGCGGCAGGCGACGGTCCTGTTCGCCGATCTCTCGGGATACACGGCCGCGGCGGAGCGGATGGATCCCGAGACGGTCAAGGCGCTGGTCGACCGGACTCTGCGCCGCCTCGGCGAGGAGATCGAGCGCTTCGGCGGAGCCATCGACAAGTTCATCGGCGACAACGTGATGGGAGTGTTCGGCGCACCGGTCGCCCACGAGGACGACCCGGAGCGGGCGGTCAGGGCGGGCCTCGGGATGCAGGAAGCGATGGAGGAGGCGAATCGCCAGAGCCAGGCCCGGAACGGCGTCGCCTTCTCGCTGCGGGTCGGGATCAACTCGGGCGAGGTGATGGCTGGAGCCGTCGGCGACCGCTACACCGTGATGGGCGACGCCGTGAACGTTGCCGCGCGCCTTCAGGCGGCGGCGCGACCCGAGACCGTCACCGTCGGGGAGTCCACCTATCGGGCGACGCGTCAGGTCATCTCCTACGAGCGCCTCGAGCCACTCACCCTGAAGGGGAAGGAGGAGCCGGTACCCGCCTGGGAGGCGACCAGGGCGCTCACCGAGCCGCGGCGGGGCACCTCGCGGGCCCGCACTCCGCTGATCGGGCGCGAGGAGGAGGCCGACCTTCTCGTCTCACTCGTCGAACGCGTCGGGCGTGAGGACCGCCCCCACCTCGTCACGGTCATCGGCCAGGCCGGCGTGGGCAAGTCGCGGCTGCTCCGAGAGCTGGTCTCCACGCTGATCGAATCCGACGAGCCTCCGACGATCCGCAACGGCCAGTGCCCTCCGTATGGCACCGGAATCGCCTACTGGGCGCTCGCGGAGGTGCTCAACCAGGAGTTCGAGATCCGCGACACCGATCCGCCCGAGGTCGCCTGGCAGAAGCTCCACGCGGGGGTCACCGAGCTTCTCGCGGAGTGCGGCGAGTCCGAGGCCGGCGACCGCAATGCCCGGCTGCTCGCGATCCCATTGGGATTGGAGCCTCCGGAGGAGCCGGTCCAGGTCGAATCGGACCCGCAACGGATGCGCGAGGCGCTCTTCTCCGCTGCCCGAGCCGTCGTCGAGGCGATCGCCCAGCGACGTCCGCTGGTTCTGGCGATCGACGACATCCACTGGGCGGACGAGGGCATGCTCGACCTGATCGACCACCTCACTCGCTGGGTGCGCGCTCCGCTCCTGCTGGTCTGCCTGACCCGCGATGAGCTCCTCGAGCGCAGGCCCGGCTGGGGCGGTGGCAGACGGAACGCGACGACGATCTCGCTGGAGCCGCTCACCGAGGACGAGACGCGCGAGCTGGTCGCCGCGCTGATGCCGCAGCGCCCGGGCGACGAGAATGGTTCGCCGATCGAGGGAGGCGACGTCGTCCCGCAGGTGGCGGAGCGCTCCGGCGGCAACCCACTCTTCGCGGAGGAGATGGTGAACAGGCTGCTCGAGGAGGACACCGTCGAGGCCGAGGCCCTGCCGACGACGGTCCAGTCGCTGCTCGCGGCGCGTCTCGACTCCCTCGACCGCCTGGAGCGGCGGCTGCTCCAGTCCGCGTCAGTCGTGGGACAGACCTTCTGGGAGGGCGCCCTGGCGGCAACCGCCGCAGAGGAGGGCGTGGACCTTGCGCGGACCCTCTCGGTCCTGGAGCAGAAGGACCTCCTCGTTCCCAGTCCCGGAAGTCGCCTCGCGGGCGAGCGCGAGTACGCGTTCAAGCATGTGCTGATCCGCGACGTCGCGTATTCGATGCTGCCGAAGTCCGTCCGGTGGCGAAAGCACGTCGAGGTCGCCGAGTTCATCCGCGAGCGCGCCGGGGAGCGAAGCGACGCCGTGGTGGGCCTGATCGCGGAGCACTTCTCGCGCGCGGCCGCGCTCGGATCCGAGGCCGGTCTCGATACGGAGGCGCTCGCGGAGCTTCAGTCCCAGGCGCTGGACTCGCTGGAGGCCGCGGGTGACAACGCGGCCGCGCTCTACTCGAACGCAGAGGCGTTCGACCGCTACACCGCGGCCCTCGAGCTCTCCGACTCGCTCGATGACGGGGACGTCGCGCGCATCGGCGAGAAGCAGGGCGACGTGGCACTGCGAATCGGCCGGGTCGATGCCGCGATCTCGGTGTGGGAGCGGTGCCTCGAGCACCACCGGGCCCAGGAGGACCTCGCACGGGTCGCCGACCTGCACCGGAAGATCGGGGCGGCGCTGTGGCACAAGGGCGAGCGCCGGGCATCGATCGACAACTACCAGCGCGGAATCGACCTGCTGAAGGACGGCCCACCATGCATCGAGCTCGTCCGCCTGTACGAGGAGGCGGCGTCCCTGTACATGCACACCGGCGACAACATGCTCGCGATCTACGCGTCCGAGAAGGCGCTCCGCCTCGCCGAGCGGCTCGGCGAGGCGCGAGCGGCGAGCCGTGCACATGGGATCTTCGGCCGGGTTTTCGGCCGAATCGGGGATTCCGAGAAGGCGCGGGAGAACCTCGAGCGCTCGGTCGCACTCGCCCGCGACTCGGATCGGGCGGAGGCGGTCAGGGCGCTGCTGACCCTCGGGTACCACCTGGAGATCTCCGAGGCCGACTACTCCGGGGCGACGGATGCGTACCGCGAGGCGCTCGAGATCGCCCACGAGGTCGGCGACCTCCCCTCCCAGGTCGAGCTTCACGCCTCGCTCGGCCAGCTCGCGGTCGAGGCGGCGGACTGGGAGGAGGTGGAGCGCGCGGCGGAAGCGAGCGCCAGGCTCGCGGAGCGGGAGGGACTGCACGGGAAGCTCTGCTTCCCGGACCTCATGCGCGGGGTGCTCAGGTGGCGCGAGGGCGAGTGGGACGAGGCGGCCAGGTACTTCCGCCGGGCCCATGAGCTCGGCGAGCAGGTCGGTCGCTCCGAGGTCGCGTTCACGGCGCTCAACTGGCTTGCAATCACGCTGCGGGAAAGCGGCGATCTCGCAGGCGCCGAGTCCGAATTGATGAAGGCGCTGGACATCTGCGAGCGGGCGGGGCTGATCGCTCAGTCCGTGGAGGCGATCTCGGCCCGCGCCGTCGTCCTCGCCCTCGCAGGCCGGAGCGAGCAGGCGGCGACGGCGGCCGAGGAGGCGCAGAGGCTCGCCGGCCGACTCCACTACCCCGTCGGCGAAGCCGCGACCGCGGAGGCCGCCGGCGCAGCCTCGGAGGACCCGGAGGAATGCGCCGCCCGGATCGAGGAGGCGCGCGCCCGCTGGCTCGAGCTCGGCCGGCCGCTGGACGCCGCCCGCAGCCTCGTCGTGCGCGGCCGTCTTCTCCTGGCCGACGATCCCGACACGGGCTCCGCTCTGCTCTCCGAGGCGGCGGACGAGTACGAGGCGCTCGGCGCACCCGCCCTCGCCGCCACGGTGCGCGACAGGGTCGAGGCCTGATGTCGAGCGCCAACCAGCAGGCGCTGATCGAGGCTCCGGTGTCGGCGGTCTGGGCCCTGCTCGAAGACCCGTCGCGATACGCGGAATGGAACGGGGACGAGGTCGCAGTGACCGGGGCGCCGACGAAGGTCGAGAAGGGATCCACTTTCAAGATGAGGGGCCCCTCACCGGTCGGGCTGCGATCGACGACCACGTTCGAGGTCGAGGAGCTCGAAGACCTGCACGAGATCAAGCTGCGTTGCCAGACCAGCGGCTTCTACTCACACTGGTTCCTGACCGAGGCCCAGGGCCAGACGTTCGCGGAGGTCGAGCTGGGCGTCGAGCCGGTTCCCGGCCTGGTGGGACGGGTGACCGGCGCGATGCACACGAAGAGCTATCTGCGTCGCTCGGCGGAGACCGCGGTGGACAACCTGCGCCGCGCGGTGACGAAGAGCTCCTCGACGCTGAGATAATCGCCGCGTGAGCGGGCACGCCGGCAAGGCATGGATCCTCACCGGGTCCCTGGAGAACTTCCGGATCAACGTCGAGCGGGGATTCGACGTGATCGGGTTCAAGGAGCGCCGGCGGCGCCAGGCCGAGGAGTTCGAGCCGGGCGACGAGGTGTTCTTCTACGTCACGGGCGTTCAGGCCTTCGGCGGCCTCGCGCGGGTGACGTCCGAGATGTTCGAGGACCGGAGGCCGATCTGGCCCCAGGGAAGATCACCAACGGCGGCCACAAAAACCGCCGCCGGATCGACGGCGGCCACAAAAACCGCCGCCGGATCAACTGAGCCGTACCCGTGGCGCGTGAAGGCCGAGCCGGTGCTCGTCCTCCCCGAGGACGAGTTCGTCCCGGCCGAGGAGCTCGCCACCGAGCTCGAACACGTCAGCAAGTGGCCTGCCGAACACTGGCACCTCGCCTTCCAGGGCCAGCTCCGCACGATCGGCGGAGCGGATGCCGAGCTGCTGCGCGATCGACTCTCGTCCCGGGCCCCCTCGAGGGACGCTCTCCGAGCGTGAGCGACGAGGGCATCGAGCTGTCGCACCGGCGGCACTTCACCCGCGAGGAGGCGAACGCCCTCCTCCCACGCCTCGAGGAGATGCTCGTCCAGCTTCGGAGCTCGAAGGACGAGCTGACCGACGCCGAGGCACACGAGGCGCTCTCGGACGCGGGGCCCACGAACGGAGGCGGCGAGCCTGGACGCCAGGTGGGAATCGCCTTTCTGGAGGTCAGGCGGCTGCTCGGCGTGCTCGAGGAGTCGGGGATCGTCCTTCGTGACATCGACCGCGGCCTCGTCGACTTCCCTGCGGTGATCGACGGCCGCGAGGTCTACCTCTGCTGGGAGCTGGGCGAGGACGACGTCGGCCACTGGCACGACCTCGATTCGGGTTACGGTGGCCGCGAGCCGCTCGACTGACAAGCGGGGTTCGCAGCCGGGACCCATTCGATTCGCGTCGTCGGCGTTGAGCCGCCTTCTGCGCGACCTCCGCGGGCTGGGCGGCAACGAGCGAATCGCGGTGATCGGCGCCGCCGTGATGGTGGGCAGCCTGCTGCTGCCCTGGTATGAGTCGCCGATCTCGAACGACCTCGTCCAGACCGGGTTCGGCGCGTTCGGATGGGCGGAGGCCGCGCTCCTGCTGATTGCGGGCGCGACCACCTTCCTCGCGCTCCAGGGCGGGGGCGGCTACGTGCCGCCGCGGCCGCTGCGCGAGTGGGCCCTGTTCGTCGCCGCGGGGGCGTGGTCGGCCGTGATCGTGCTCTACCGGATCGTCGACCCGCCCCGGTTCACACTCGAGGGCCACGACGAGCCGTACGACCTGCACTACGCGATCTTCGTCGCCCTCGCGGGCGCAGGGATCATCATCATGGCGGGGCTGCGAATGCGCCCGAGCGAGCGGGCCAAGCGCCCGCAGCCCCCGGACTGAGCGGCCGGCGTCTATTCCTCGAGCGGCGCCGGGGGTTCGATCCCGTGGCGCCGCATTCCCTCCTCGATCTCGGCGATCACCGTCTCGATCACGGCGACCCGGGCGTAGCGCTTCGAGTCCGCCGGAATCAGGTGCCAGCGCGCGTAAGGCTCGGAGTGGGTCCGGGCGACCATGTCTTCGACGGCCTGTGTGTACTCGTCGCGCTTCTCCCGGTTGCGCCAGTCCTCGTCCGTGAGCTTCCAGCTCTTCAAGGGGTCCTTCTCCCGTGCCTTGAAGCGCCTGAGCTGCTCGTCCGCCGAGACGTGGAGCCAGAACTTGATCAGGACCGTCCCCTCGTCGGCGAGCGAGCGCTCGAAGGCGTTGATCTCGTCATAGGCGCGAAGCCACTGCTCCCGCGTGGCGAAGCCCTCGACCCGCTCGACGAGGACGCGGCCGTACCAAGAGCGGTCGAACACCGCCATACCGCCCCAGCCGGGCAGGCTCGGCCAGAACCGCCAGAGGAAGTGGTGGCGCTTCTCGTCGTGGGTCGGTGCCGCGAACTGGACAACGCGGACATGGCGCGGATCGAGGTTCGCGACGAGGCGCTTGATCGCACCGCCCTTACCCGATGCGTCCCCGCCCTCGAAGACTGCGCAGACCGGCGGCCCGAGCCGGTGATCGCCGATGAGACCGCCCAGCGTCAGCCTCAGCTGCGTAAGCCGCGTCCAGCCACGCTCGAGCCTGGCCGCCTCCGCCTCCCGTGAGAGCTTCAGCGACAGATCGAGCTCGTCCAGCCGTCCCATCAGAGCGTCTCACCTGGAGCAGCCATCATCAAAAACCTGTCGGGGCCCGGCCGTCGTGTGTCGCGATCGCCACCTGGAGCAGTCCGATCGCCGCCAGGATCACCACGATTCCGAAGGCGATGAGCCAGTTGCTCCTCGCGCCGTGGCCGTACCAGCCGACCAGGAATCCGATCGCGAGCAGGACCGCATAGGGCGCGAGCGCGTTTGGCAATGTGATGGCGAGCATCACGGGCTATCTATCATCCGCCAGATGCCGGAGTCGCAGCAGCCCGAGTCGGTCGCCCAGGTTCGCGAGGGACTCGGCCAGGTCGGCTACCTGGCCGACGAGGCGGCGGCGCTCGTCTCGTTCCTCGCCCAGCGGCTGGGAAAGCCGGTCCTCGTGGAGGGCCCCGCGGGCGTCGGCAAGACCGAGCTCGCGAAGGCTCTCTCCCGCGCGAGCGAGAGACGGCTGATCCGGCTGCAGTGCTACGAGGGCCTGGACGAGGCAAAGGCACTGTACGAGTGGAACTACCGCAAGCAGCTGCTGCGGATCCAGGCCGAGGCCTCGGGCGAGGCCGAGGCGGGTCCAGGCAGCTGGGAGAGGACGCGCGGCGACATCTTCTCGGAGGATTTCCTCTTCACCCGGCCACTGCTCGAGGCGATCAGCGCCGAGGACCCGGTCGTCCTGCTGATCGACGAGATCGACAAGACCGATCAGGAGTTCGAGGCGATGCTGCTCGAGGTCCTCTCCGACTTCCAGATCTCGATTCCCGAGCTGGGTGTGATCGAGGCGCGCACGCGCCCGATCGTCGTGCTGACCTCGAACAACTCGCGCGAACTGACCGAGGCGCTCAAGCGGCGCTGCCTCTATCTCTGGCTCGACTACCCGTCGGTCGATCGCGAGCTCGAGATCGTCCGACTCCACGCGCCCGACCTCGACGAGGGGCTCGCCAGGCGGCTGGTGGAGATCGTCCACATGATTCGCCAACTCGACCTGAAGAAGCCGCCGTCGATCGCGGAGTCGATCGACTGGGCCCGGACCCTGCTGCTGATAGGAGCCGACGACATCGACCGCGAGACGTTCGAGAGCTCGATGAGCATCCTGGTCAAGCATCGCTCCGACATCGACCTGGTAGCGGAGCGGGTCGCCGTCACGCTCGGCGATCAGATCCCCGGCGCCGCGCCGGGCTCCTCCGGCACCTAGGAGATCTGATGTCCACCACCGCGGGCAGCCTGCTCGCCTTCTTCGAGGACCTCCGCTCCGAGGGGGTCGCCGTGGGGACCTCGGAGATCCTGGACGCCTTCGCGGCACTCGACGAGGTCAGCTGGAAGGACCAGCGCGATTTCCGCGAGTCGCTCGCTGCGACGATCGCGAAGTCACAGGAGGACCGGCGGATCTTCGAGCTCCTGTTCGACCGCCACTTCTTCCGCGCGGCCGAGACCGAGGCCCTGGAGCAGGGCATCGACGAAGGGCGGTACGAGAGCGGGGACGGCGACCGGATCGACCTGGACGAGCTCCGCGAGGCGATCCGGCGCGCGATCACCGCCGGCAGCGACGGCGAGATGAGGGACCTGGCGCGGCTTGCGATGGTGGCTTTCGGGCGACAAGGGGAGCGCTCCGGTGTGATCGGCGTCGACGTACAGAGGATCCGCCGAGCGCTCGGCCTCCAGGCGCGCGGCCGCGGTTCCGCCGGCGACGATCAGCCGGCGCTCGATCCCGACAACGTCCGGAGGTTCGAGCAGTACCTGCGCCGGGAACTGGAGCGCTCGACGATCGAGCGAACCGGCAAGCTGCCCCCCTCCCGCCCCCTCGCCGAGCTCGATCGCGCCCTTCCCACCAGCCCGGCACAGGACCTCGCGGCGGTCCACCGTGCGGTCGCTCAGCTGAAGCGCCGAATCGCGACGCTCGGGCACGAGCAGCGCGGCCGACGCCGCGGACGGATCGTCGACGTCCGGCGGACGATGCGCGCGTCGCTCGAGACCGGCGGTGTTCCTCTGCGCCTGCGCTACCGGCCGAAGCGTCCGCGGCGGCCCGAGATCTACGTTCTCTGCGACGTCTCAACCTCGGTGTCGAGCGCGAGCGTCTTCTTCCTGTCGGTCCTGCACGCGCTCCACGACTCGTTCCGCAAGCTGCGCAGCTTCGTCTTCATCGAGCGGATCAGCGAGGTCACCGATATCTTCGAGCACGAGCGCGACTTCCGGAGGATCTCCGAGCGGGTCTCCTCCGAGGGCGGCGTAGCGGACGTCTCGGGCTACACCGACTATGGCCGGGTCTGGCTCGAGTTCCGAGAGGAGATCGCCGAGGAGCTCGGTCCGCGCTCGACCGTGATCGTCCTCGGGGATGCAAGGACGAACGGAAGGGAGCCGCACGCCGACACCTTCGGGACGATCGCCGAGCATGCCGGCCGGACCTTCTGGCTCAATCCGGAGCCGAAGCTCTATTGGAACTACGGCGACTCCGTGATGGCGGCGTACGAGCCCTATTGCGACGGGGCGTTCGAGTGCTGGACGACCAAGCATCTCGAGAGCTTCGTCAACGTCGTCGCCGGCGGCCGGGTCCCCGAGGCCGGCTGAGCCTCACCCGAGCGCGTCCCTGAATCCCTGGCGCCAGCTCGGGTGGAGCGGCTGCCAACCCAGCTCGCGCTTGGCCTTGGCGTTGGTGGCCCCACGGATCTCGGTCATCATCACGACCGCTGCTTCGCCAGCCACGAGCCGCGCGAGCCAGCGCGGCACGTGACGCGGGGGCTCGGCCCCAACCGCGACCGCCAGCACCGGCAGCCATTCCGACACGGGAGCCGGCTCATCGTCGACGACGTTGTAGATGCCGGGCTCGCCGCCGTTGACGGCGGCGAGCGTTGCGGCTGCCGCATCCCCGACGTGGACGAGCGACCAGACCCCGGCGCCGTTGCCGACGACGGGGAAACTGCGCCTGCGGACCTGCTCGACATGCTCGCCGGGTGGATCGAGGCTGATCGAGGTGCCGGGGCCGTAGAAGAGGCCATAGCGCAAAACCAGCCCCTCGATCCAGTCCGGCCCGGTCACCGCACCCTCCAGGTGCCGAATCGCCGCGTGGGTGGTCCGGAGCGGCTTCGGGGGGCTCGGGTCCAGCGGCGCCGTCTCGTCCTTCGCCGGGGCGCCGGATCGCTCGTACGGCCAGCCGGCGAAGCTCTGGGCTACGAACCGCCTCGTCCCCACCTCCTTCGCTGCGGCGAGCAGGTTGTCGGTCCCCTCGGTCCGCAGGCGATTGGTGGCTGCGAATCCGGCCTCGACATCGCGCTTCATGAGAACTCCGGTAAGCGCCGTCAGCTGATTCACGATCACCTCCGGCTCCGTCTTGGCGACGGCGCGCGCGACCGCCTCCGGATCGAGACCGTCGGCGAGGATGGGCCTGGCGCCGCATTGCCGGATCAGCTCCTGCTTCTCCGGGCGACGGATCATCCCGACCACGTCATGCCCCGAGGCCACGAGGGCCGGAACCAGCTGGGTCCCGATCGCCCCGCTCGCTCCAGCTACGAAGATCCTCACGTCCCGGTCAGGATGACACGGGCGTGCGGTTCCGCCACTCCTCCCAGCGGTCCTCGAGTCGCTTCACGAACTTCTTCGGCTTCCGGTCGTAGATACGCTCGCCGAGCGAGATCGCCGCGAACTGGAGCTCGCCTCGCCGCCGATCGATCAGCTCGGACAGGAAGCGCTGGTCACCGGGATCCTCGAACGCGCGCTCACGGCGCGCACCCTCATCCCGGAGCAGCGCGAGATCGTGGTCGTCCCCGAGGTGGTCGGAGAGGTCGTGGGTGAGATCGGCGAGCGAGCCGATCAGGACCCGATCCGCCTCGGCGATCAGTCGCAGCTGATACCAGAGGTCCTTGACCCGCTTGCGCAGCTCATGGAGGTTGGTGACGCTCGAGTCATCCTCCACCGCCCGCAATCGCCGCCGGCCGCGGCGATAGCTGCGGTGAATCCCGGGGGCGATCAGCTTCCAGCCATCGCCATCGAGAGGGAGATCGGCGGTCGCAGCTCGGCCGGCCGACAGCGCGGCCGCCCCAGTGGCCATCGCCCGCTCGATCGAGCCGTCGGCGTGAGCGTCGGCGACCTCGCGCTGGAGCTGCTCACGGAGCCCGTCCAAGCGGGTCCGAGCCGACGAGCCGAAACGCTCGCCAAGACCGTCGAGGGCATCGACCAGGATCTCGGCATCGCGGAAGCTGCTCAGCGTCCTCGCGACATCGCGGTAGTGGTCGTTCTGGTGCCGCCAGACGTCGTCCCCGAGGTCGTCGCGGACCAGGCGGAGGGCCGAGCGGATCTTCTTCATGTCCTTCCGCGCCTCGTGGATCGCCTCCGCCGGTTCGTCCTCGGCCTCTCCACGCAGCTGGGCGATCGCGTCGTCGACCTGCGCGAGGATCACCCGCTTCAATCCCGGCCCGACGGGTTCCCCGTCGAGCAGCTTGTACGCGTCGGAGTCGAGCGCGGTGCCGTCACCATGCCGCAGGCGCTTCAGTCCGACACCGGCCGCCGCCGCCGCCGTGCCCGCCGCCGCAAGTGCCGCGGCCTTCTGTTCGCGAGACGCCCTCATGGTTCTTCTACTGCCCCAATTGAGGACGATGTAACGCCGGACGTGTGAAATCCCGGTAAACGCCCTCAGCCCGGCAACCCACGCGTCGCGAGCGTTTCGTTCAGGTATGCGGGATCCCCGGTCACCTCCTCGCCGAGCCAGTCCGGAGGCTCGAACGCACGGGCCTCCTCCTCGGAGGGGAACTCGACTTCGGCGACCACGAGGCCGTCCAGCTTCCCTCCGTAGACGTCTACCTCGACCTCGCGACCTTCGAACGGGATCACATGGCGCCGCTTGTGCACGCGCCTTCCCTCGGTCAGCGGCCACAGCCGGTCGAACTGCTCACGGCCTATGTCGATCTCGGCCTCCTCGCGGGAAAGGCCCGAGCCGCGCTTGGCCGTCAGCACGAACCCCTGCCCCCGCCGCCGGGCCCGAACCTCGCCATCGGCACCGACCGCCAGGTAGCCCTGGTCGATCTCGTCTCCGGATTCCGGATCGAGCTCCGGCGGGTCCGCGACGAGGAACTTTCGCTCGCACTCCATCGCCAAACCCTAGACTCCTCTCGAACCCAACAGGGGAGCTCGCGGGATGTGCGGGCTGAGATAGCGGAACCCTCCGCTGACCCTTCGAACCTGTGCGGTAATGCGCGCGGAGGGAGCATGCTGACGAGACTTCGCGAAGGCACCCCGGACGCGACCGGCGTCGGTCGTGTCAAGGTCGACGGGCTCGTCCATTCCTTCGGCGAGCTGCGCGTGATCGATCAGATCGGGCTCGAGGCCGCCCCTGGGGAGGTCCTGGGGATCGTCGGGCCCTCGGGCTGCGGCAAGACGACCCTGCTGGAGCTGATCGGAGGCCTCCGACAGCCGGACTCCGGGCGGGTCGAAGTCGCCGGCCGCCAGGAAGCCGAGGAGCGCCTCGGCCGCTGCGCTTACATGCCGCAACGCGACCTGCTTCTGCCCTGGCTGTCAGCGATCGACAACGCCGCCCTGGCGCTTCGCATCGCGGGCGAGTCGAAGTCCGCCTCGCGGACCCGCGCCGCGCCCCACTTCGCCCGCGTGGGCCTCGCCGGCTTCGAGAACTCGCGGCCGGACGAGCTCTCGGGCGGGATGCGGCAGCGGGTCGCCTTCCTTCGCACGCTGATGGCCGGCCGGCCGGTCCTCCTGCTGGACGAGCCATTCGCCTCGCTCGACGCGATCACGAGGGCCGAGATGCAGTCCTGGCTGGCGGGCCTGCTCCAGACGGACGATCACACCGTCCTCCTGGTCACCCACGACGTCGAGGAGGCCCTCTACCTATCGGACCGGGTGCTGGTTATGGGTCCGCGACCCGCCACCGTGGTCGACCGGATCGAGACCGATGCCCCACGCGTGAGCGACCGCGCGGCCGCGGTCACCTCGCCGGCCTTCGCCACGCTCAAGGAACGGGCGCTTCGCAGCCTGGCCGGAGCGCGCGAATGACGCGCGCGGGGCGTTATCTCGCACCCGCCGCGGTGATCGTGCTGCTGCTGGGCGCATGGGAGCTGGCGGCACGATGGGAGCTGATCTCGGGCGCCCTGGACATCGAGGACTTCCTGGTCCCCGCCCCGACCGAGGTCGCGGAGTCGCTGTGGCGCGACCGCTCCCTGCTCGCGGAGGATGCCTGGGTCACCCTGCGCGAGGTCGTCCTCGGGTTCGTCTGCGCCCTCGCGCTGGGACTCGGCTTCGCGATCCTCCTGCACCTCTCCGAGACCCTGCGGCGTGCGCTCTATCCGCTGCTGGTCGCATCGCAGACGATCCCCCCTGTCGCTATCGCTCCGATTCTGGTCGTCTGGTTCGGGTTCGGGATCGGTCCGAAGCTGCTTCTCGTCGCTCTGATCTGCTTCTTCCCGATCACCGTCAACACGCTGGACGGCCTCCGCTCGGTCGACCCGAGGCTGATCACGATGATGCGGACCCTGGGGGCGAGCCGCGCCCAGATCCTGGGGAGGGTCGAGCTGCCGTCCGCGCTGCCCTTCCTCTTCAGCGGCGCGAAGATCGCGATCGCCGTCGCCGTGATCGCCGCGGTCTTCGCAGAGTGGGCGGGGGCGGAGTCCGGGCTGGGCCACCAGATCCTGATCGCATCGGGTCAGCTGCTGACGGCGCGCATGTTCGCGGCAATCGTGCTGCTGTCCCTCATCGCGATCGCCCTCTTCGCGCTCGTGTCGGTGATCGAGCGAAGAGTGGTGACCTGGGACAACCGAGGCGTGACCCGGACATGACGAGGCGGCCGCGGATCCGATCGGCGGCGATCGCTCTCGCCACCGCGCTCCTCGCCCTGTCCATCGCGGCATGCGGGGACGGAGACGGCGACGACTCGGCGAACGGGTCCGGCACGGAGCCGCAGGAGTTCGACCTTGCGCTCGACTTCTACGTCAACCCCGATCACGCGGGGATCTTCGCCGCGATCGAGCAGGGGTACTTCGAGGCCGAGGGTCTCGAGGTGCGGCCGCGCGTCCCCTCGGATCCCTCCGCGCCGATCAAGCAGGTCGCCGCCGGACGCGCCGACCTAGCGATCTCATACGAGCCGGAGGTCCTGCTCGCGCGTGACCAGGGACTCGATGTCGTCGCCGTGGCCGCAATCGTCGACGAGCCGCTCACCTCGCTGATCTCACTGCCCGAGGCCGGGATCGAGGGCGCCGCCGACCTCGAGGGGAGGGCGGTCGGGACGGCGGGGATCCCGTACCAGTCCGACTACCTGGAGACGATCCTCGAGACGGCCGGCCTCTCGCCCTCCGACGCCGACGAGGTCAACGTGGGATTCAACCTCCTGCCGGCGCTGATCGGCGGCAAGGTCGACGCGATCCTGGGCGGGTTCCGGAACATCGAGGGGGTCGACCTCGAGCTCCGGGGTCTCGACCCGCGGGTCGTCCCGGTCGACGAGCTCGGCGTCCCGACGTATGACGAGCTGGTGCTGGTAGCCGACGCCGATGCCGTCGAGGACGACGAGGAGCGGATCCGCGGCTTCCTCTCGGCGCTATCGCGCGGAACCGCGTTCGCTATCGAGCATCCGGAGTCCGCGGCCGCATACGTCCTCGAGGCGGGCGACGGCCTCGACCCGGAGCAGACCAGGGCCGAGGTCGAGGCGACGCTGCCGCTGCTGGAGCCCGACCCCGCTGAGCGCTATGGCCACATGGACCCCGCGCGCTGGGCCGCGTTCGCCGGGTGGATGGCCCAGCACGACCTGCTCTCCGAGGGCGCCGCTGAGCCCGGTCAGGTCTTGACGAACGAGCTGCTGCCGCCGCCCTAGCGCTCCGCCGCCAGCGCGAACGGACTGCCCTCGGAGTCACGGCAGATGGCCCAGCGCTCGCCGGGATGGACTACCGAGCCCCCAAGCTCCTGCACACGCTCGAGCGCAGAGGGGAGGTCGCCGACCGTGAAGTAGGGCAGCGAGGCAGTGTCGCCCGGCCCCGGACCGCGCTCGTGGAGACCGAGTCGCAGTCCGTCCCGCTCCACCTCCCATCCGGCCCCTGAGTCAGCGGTCCGGGGCCGCAGATCGGCGCCGAGAACCCCGCCCCAGAACCGGAGAGCCCTTTCGGGATCGTCGGCTGGGAACTCAATCAGGGGAAGGGGCATCGCCCGCGAGGTCTCTGGCATGGTCAGCGTCAGTGGTGGTATCACATCTGTACTGGAGCAATCGGAGGAGGTGAGGAGATGAAGCTCGAAGTCGGAGCTCGTATCAACGTCGAGGCGGAGTCGACCGAGCGCACGCCACGGACCGGCGTCGTCGAGGAGGTGCTGAGCGAGCCCCCGACGGCCCGTTATCGGATCCGGTGGGACGACGGACACGAGAGCATCTACGCGCCCGCCGCGGGGGCGGTCGGTCGCGCCGAACCGGCCGAGAAGGAGTAGGAGAGGGCGCGTCGCTGGCAGCGCGTTCGCCCGTGCCTTTGGCTGCGCGAGCGTGATCTCGCCGGCGCGGTCCCGGCTACGCCGCGAGGCGTACCGGGGGTCCGGTGCCGACCGCCTTGTGCCAGCCGACGAGCGCGAAGGCCCCGGCGAGGCCCCTGAATGGCGCGTACGGTGCGAAGTACTCCTCGACCTCCTCAACGGTCGCCCGGCGGCCGAGACCGTTCAGATGGCCGACCAGCTTCACGTAGGCCAGGTCACCGGCCGGGAGCGAGTCGGGGTCGCCGCGGCCGTGCAGCCCGAGGCACTGGATCGTCCAGGGACCGATCTCCGGGATCGCGAGCAGCCGGCGGTCGAACTCGGGATCGTTCAGATCGGCCCTCCCACGGGCCACCTCGCGGGCGCACCGCACCATCGCGATCGCCCGGCCCTGGCTCAGGTCCATCGAGGCGAGTTCGGCCGGCGCCCGTCCTGCGATCACCGCCGCCGAGGGGACGTCGCGAAGAGGCCATGGCTCGCGGGACCGGGCAGGAGGGTGATCGACGGGGAGGTGTGTGGGTCCCCAGCGGCGGACGATCCGCCGCTGGATCTCGGCGGCGCGGGAGCTCTGGATCAGCTGGGCCGTGATCGCCCAGCAGAGGGCCTCCCAAGGCCAGGGGCGGCGACGGGGCCTCACCCACGGCTTGTGGTGGATGGTCGGCCCCAGCAGAGGGTCGCGCTTGAAGGCGTCGTAGAACTCGCCCATCTCGTCCTCGACGGCGAGCGAGAAGCGGATGCGCTCGACGGCGATCTCGAGCTCCGTCCTTCCCGCCGGCGCAGCCGCCTGCGGCTGGGGGGCGCCCGCGGGAACCACCGGGTGCTCGGCCAGCCCGGGGTCGATCGTCTCGGCGCGAACGTGCACGAACCCCTCCCGCGTCTGCCAGGCCCTCGCCCGAACCGGGCTCGGTCCGACGTGCAGGAGCCTCTCGAGCACCCCGCCCCGGGAGCGCATCACACCGTCCATCCCCGCCTGCCGCCGCAGCCGGTACGGCCAGCGGGGCATCACCCGCTCCTCGATGACCACGGTCAGCGCCCGAGGACGTGAACGTCGACCAGGAAGCTGCGGCTGGTGAGGACCTTCTCGCGCCGCCGGAACAGCCCCCGCCGCGGGGGGCGCCTGGTAGCACGAGCGGCGCGAGCCACGACGACCGCCGCGACGCCGGCCGCGGCGCCCGCAGTGGCGGCGGCGGCAAGGGGCCCCACCTCCCTGCCCCAGATCACGATCGTGCCGCCGCTCGACCGGACCGGAAGCGGACGAACCGGCGCGGCCTCGACGAGCTCGTCGGTGCTCTTCATCTCCTCCATCGCTCGCATCCTAAGGGCAGGTCAAGACCTCTCGCCGGGGTTTGCGCCGATGGAGGCAGGGAAACGGACCAATGTGCCGGATCTTGAGCTGACCAGCGGTGCGTTTGAGGACGGGGAGCCGATCCCGGAGAAGTACACCTGCGACGGCGAGGATCTCTCACCTCCACTGTCCTGGCAGACCCTCCCCGATCGCACGCGCTCGCTCGCCCTGATCGTCCATGACCCGGATGCGCCCTCGGGGGATTTCACCCACTGGGTGACCTGGAACATCGATCCCGAGGCCGCCGGGCTCGCAGAGGGCGAATCGCCGCCGGCCGAGGGGACCAACGGATTCGGCAGGCCCGGGTACGCCGGACCGTGCCCCCCGCCCGGGCACGGTCCCCACCGCTACCTCTTCGATCTGTTTGCGGTCGAGGCCGAGCTCGATCTGGAGCCGGGAGCCGCACGGGAGGAGTTGGAGGACGCGATCGACGGGAGCGTTCTCGCCGATGCGCAGTTGATGGGGACGTACGAGCGGGCAGCCTAGAACGATCTCTCGTAAAGCCGATAGCGCTTCACGATCTTCCCGCCCATTCCCTCCATCGCGCGATTCATCGGCTCGTTGGTCTCCAGGATCCAGCCCTGATCGCCCGCGGGAGTGTCGGTCTCGGCGGCTGTCTCGATGTGCCGGACGTAGAAGCGCGCCGCGATCCCGGTGTGCTGGTACTCCGGCTTCACCCCGAGGGCGAAGACCCGCACCCGGTCGATCTTCCGCTTCCCGAGCAGAAAGCGAAGCCAGCCGAAGGGCAGCAGCCTCCCGTTCATCTTCTTCGTCACCTGGTTGATGTCGGGCAGCGTCAATGCCGCCCCGAGCGTTTCGCCATCGCGCTCGGCCACGAACGCCCACCGCTCGTCGAGGATCTGCTTCAGGTTCTGAGCCTGGAACTGGACCTCGTCCTCGGTGACCGGGACGAAGCCCCAGTTCTTCTCCCACGCGGCGTTGTAGACCTCCATGAACCGCCCGATCTCGGCCTCGATGTCCTTCTTGTGCATGTTCCGGACCGTGATCCCATGCTCTGACTCGACCTTGTCGGCCACCTCATGGATCGCGTCATGGAAGCGATCGCCCTGCTTCAGGCCGCCGAGCTCCAGCCACCACATCAGGAGGTCCATCGTCTTGCCGTAGCCCAGCGCCTCGATTCGTTCCCGGTAGTAGGGCGGGTGCCACGGCTCGAGGATCATCGGGTGCAGGTCGTAGCCCTCGATCAGCACGCCGCACTCGTCATTGGTGGTGAAGTCCATCGGGCCGATCAGCCGGTCGCGTCCGCGCTCGCCCGCCCAGGCCTCGGCCGCGGCGAGGAGCGCCTCGAAGACCGCGGGGTCGTCCTCTGACTCGAGGAAGCCGAACTGCCCGTCCTTGCCTCCCTGGAACTCGTCCCAGCGCCGGTCGATCTGAGCGGTGATCCTTCCGACGGGCTGACCGTCACGCCAGGCGAGGAAGAACTCGGCGTCGGCGTGGTTGAAGAAGGGGTTCTTCTTCCTGTTCAGGAACTGACGCCGCTCGAAGATCAGCGGCGGCACCCACGGAGTCCCCTGGTGCAGCCGCATCGGGAGCTTTATGAACCGGCCCAGATCGCCGCGGCCATCCACGGGACGTACCTCAATTGCGCCTGGCACGGCCGCGGAACCTATTGGAGCCGCTTCGGTGATGCAGCGCGACGCCTCGAAATCGCCTCCACCTGCGAGACTTTCGCGGGATGTCCGACTCCAGCGCTAAACGGGTCGCGCTGGCGCGCGCCCTCGCATCACCGGTGGACGTCTTCGAGAAGGCCCGAACGCACGACCGGGCCGAGCAGCTCGAGGCGGCCAAGCAGGCGGATGTCCTCCCGTACTTCCGGGTACTCAACTCCCAGGCCGGTCCCGTGGTCGAGATGGAGGGGCGGGAGACGATCATGCTGGGCTCCAACAACTACCTGGGGCTGACCACCGATGAGCGGGTGAGGGACGCGGCTCGCGACGCCCTCGAGACCTATGGAACCGGCGTCACCGGCTCACGGCTCCTGAACGGCACCACACCGCTGCATCTGGACCTGGAGCGGGAGCTGGCCGAGTGGATGGGCACCGAGGACGTGATCGTCTACACGACCGGATACCAGTCGAACCTCGGTTGCATCAGCGCGATCCTCGAGCCGGGCGACACGGTGATCTGCGATTCCGGCGATCACGCCTCGATCCTCGATGGCTGCAAGCTCTCCGGCGCGCGACTCCGGCCCTTTCGGCACAACCGCATGGACAAGCTCGAGACGATGCTCGAGCGGGCCGCGACGGATGTGAGCGGCACGCTGGTGGTTGTCGACGGCGTCTTCTCGATGGAGGGCGACGTCTGCAACCTGCCACCGATTGTCGAGCTGTGCAGGCGCTTCGGTGCCCGCCTGATGGTCGACGAGGCCCATGGAGTCGGGGTGCTGGGCGCTCGCGGTGCCGGCGCGTGCGAGCTCTTCGGGCTCGAGGATCAGGTCGACCTGCGGATGGGCACGTTCTCCAAGAGCCTCGCCTCGTGCGGCGGGTTCATCGCCGGGAACGCCGAGGTGATCGAGTACCTGCGGGTCTCCTCCCGCTCATTCATCTTCAGCGCCTCGGCGGTCCCGGCGGCCGTCGGTGCGGCGCTCGGAGCCCTGCGGATCATCAGGTCCGAGGGTCCGGAGCTGATGGAGCGACTGCTGGAGAACGCGGCATACCTGCGGCAGGGATTTCGCGACCTTGGGCTGCGGGTCGTCGAGCCCGGCATCCTCCCGGACGGAAGCGAAGCGACCACCCCGGTCGTGCCGGTGATCGTCGGCGAGGACTGGCAGGCCGTCCTGCTGTGGAAGGCGCTCTTCGAGGCAGGCGTCTACACCAACGTCGCTCTCCATCCCGCCGTCCCTCCGGGCGGCGCACTGCTCCGGACCAGCCTGATGGCGACCCACCGGCGGGAGCACCTGGACCGGGCCCTGCAGGTCTTCGCCGGGGTCAAGGACCGCTTCCCGGATCTCCCGGCGGGCTGACTCCGGAGGTGCAGTGGATGCGGGATCCACCTCCGCACAAAACATCTGCTCTTAGCGAACGGGATGATTTTTCGGGTGTTGACCCTCGGCGCGCGAGACGTATAAGTTTCGATTCGCCGCGCGCTTCCGGGGCAGGGAGCGGACGGGATTGAGATTCGAGGAGAGGTCCGTCCAGTTCCCCCGGCTCGACTTGAGCGACTGGGGGTCGCCGGCCGCAATTAAGCCCGCCAACACCTGACTCAGCAGGAGGAGACCCTATGTCCGCCGCTTCGACGATTGCCCCTGCCCGCCCCCTACCCGTCCCGTCCCCGCGGATGAAGCCCCGGATGCTCGAACCGGAGGTTTCGAGGTCGGAGCAGGTGAAGCGCGGAACATCGCAGTGCATGCAGGCGCTGGCCCGGGCGAATGAGGTCCGGCTCGCGCGTGCGGCGCTGAAGCGCGATGTGGGTGCCGGGCGGCGGAGCGTGACCGAGGTCCTCGCCGAGATCCCCTGGGAGGCGCGCAGCATGAGCCTGAGCGAGCTCCTGTGCAGCCAGCGGCGCTGGGGCCGGGCCCGCTCGCGCAAGCTTCTGGCATCAGCCGGGCTCAGCGAGAACAAGCGAATCGGGACGCTCACCCCACGGCAGCAGCGAATTCTCGTCTCGGCCCTCGAGGCCAAGCTGGCGAGCCGTCCGATCTGAGCGGGCGGCCCGCCTGCGGGGCCGGCGGGCCGCTATTTCGCTCTGATTCGGAACAGGGCTCCCCCTGAGCGGCGGCGGAACGCGTTCGCGAACAGCCAGAGGGAGCCCACCAGAGCGGCGATGGCGACCGCGGCGCAGACGGCGGGGTTGACGGAGGTCGCCAGGATCAGGCCCACCAGGACGGCGACGCCGACGGCGCCCGATAGCAGCGTCGTATGGGACTTGTAGCCGGCGAAGTGCTCGCGAACGGCCAGCTCGAGCCCGCCGAGCCCGCCGAGCGTCAGTCCCACGATCATCATCACGCCGCCGCGCTGCCCGGTCACGAAGAACCCGGCGACCAGCAGGATCAGCCCGATCAGGATGACCAACTCGGAGAGCGGGAAGGAGCCCCAGAGCGGCGCGGGTCGCCCGTCGGCACGGCGCCGCGCAGCCGCGTCGGGCGCCCCCGCCGTCGCCGACAGCGGTTCGCTACCTGGACGCGAGCGTCGCGCTGCTCCGGTCCCGCCAGCGCCCGCTATCGGCTCCCCGGGGTCGCCCGACACGCTATGCGCGGTAGCGGTCCGCCGGCGGCGCTTGCGTCTCTGGCGTTTGGTGGGCATTCAGGGGGCCGAGGCCCCTCGGCTAACGGGCAACCGGATGAGATCTTGACCCGCCACCAGCCGGCGAGGATGCCCAGCGGGCCCCACTTCGGACGGGAATGCCAGTGCTTGCAGCCGGGCTCGCCGATGTCCTTGTTCGAGACCCGGATCCAGCGATAGCCGCCGGGGTCGGCGACCATCCCCTCGATCAGCTCGCGCTTCCCCGTCTCGGCGGCGATCTGGATGTCGAGCTCGGTCCTGACCTTCCGGATCCTCGCGGCGAGCGCATCGCGGACCCTCTCGAGCTCGTCCACCGACAGGACCCGCGGGCCGCTCGTTCCCGGCACCGAGAAATCGATCCCCTTGCGAGGGAAGGCGGAGGCGGCGAGCCGCGCGAGCTGGAGCTCCATTGCGGCGATCTGGCGGCGGAGATCGGCGCGAGCGGCCCGCTCGTCGTGCTCGTAGAGGACGGTATCGAGGCCGGGAGGCGGCGCGGGCGGTACCAGGGAGGGCCGTGTCTCCAGCTCCTCCACGGGGGGTGCCTCGGTGGCAATCGGGCGCTCCAACATTCCGCGGTCCGATTCTACGCCCGCAACGCGCTCGTCGCCACCCACAGGCTCTCCTCGAGCGCGATGTCAGGCACACCGGCCACCCCGATCGCGACCAGGAGAAAGCGCGTCGTCCGCTTGCCCGGCTCGCGCCCTTCCGCCGTGCGCCCGAAGAGGATCCCGACCGGTCGCTGCTCGTCGGCCACCACGATCGTCCCGGTGGGGAGCGGCGCCGTGCGGCCCTCGAAGCCCTCCTCCTCCACGGCTCGGCGCAACCCGACCTCGCCCTCGATCCGATCTGCGTCGAAGGCCTGGATCGCGACGTGGGTCTCGAGGATCGCGACCGCGAGGGCGTCCTCGACACGGTTGTTGCTGTAGAGGCCGCCCTCGAAGATTCGGCGGAAGATCACCGCCTCGATGGGAGTCCGGTTCGTGTCCGGGTCGAGCCCGATGTTGCGAAAGAAGACGCGGTAGGCCCATGGGATCGGCTCCTCGCGGATCTGGAGCGCCTGGGCGCCGCGAACGCGGTCGCTGATCGAACGCATCTGCGCCTTGAGGGCATTCGAGCTGCGGCCGGTGCTTCCCTCGACCACGGTCGAGACAAGCGAGAGGCCGGGAAACTCCTCCGACAGCGCCGGCTCGATCCAGCCCGGCCTCGCCTCGACATCCAGATCCTCGCCCGGTGGTTCCACCATCAGCGCAGGAACTCCTCGCGCTCCCGGGAGTCCTTCAGCAGCTTCTCGATCCGGTCGGTGAGCTCAGGCTCGGTCAGCTCGCCGATGGCGGTCGAGTGGAGGATCCCGCCGGGGTACGCGAAAACGATCGTGGGACAGCCCCCCACCCGGTAGAGGTTGGACAGCGCGCCGTCGCGGTCGAGCCCGACGGGATGGCTCCACCCTCGCTCCTCGATCAGGTTTCGCACCTCGTCGGCATCGTCCCGGACGTCGATCGCGAGGACGTTGATCCGGTCCTTGTAGCTGCGATAGGCGCGCTCCACGACATCCTCCTCGTCCTCACAGTCCCCCCCGCGCGTGAACCAGAACGAGAGGATCAAGGGCCGGTTGAACATGTCGCAGACCCTGATCGCGCCCTCGACCTCGACCTCGCACGCCGGGGTCCTGCGGCTCTCATCGGAGCAGGGAATCCCGGCAGAGTCGCAGTCGTCCTGCGCGATGTTCGCGTCGCCTTCGACGCCGAGGCGCGCATCGGGGACCGCGAACTGCTCCAGAGGCAGCCCGGCCTCGTCCTCGGAGCCGAGGACCCCGCCGCTGTCGTTCGTGATCGTGTTGATCCCGGCGATCACGATCAGCGCGACGAACGCGATGCCGACGATGAGGGAGTAGACCGTGGTCCGGCGAGGGCCCTCGTCGGATCCTCCTCCCCCCTTCTCGTTTCGCCCGGGGTCGCCTTCCACGGCTCAATCGTGGCGGATCGCACCCGATCCGGCTCAGCGGCCGGAGTCGCCCGCGCCGGCGGGGGCCGGGACGGACCCAGAATCGGCGACGGTGCCCGCGTCGGCGGGGTGCGAAGCGATCCGGAAGCCCTCCTCGGCCCACACGATCGCCGCCGGCAGCACGAGCATCACTCCGGCAAGCGCGACCGCGAGGTCGGCGACGGTGACGAGGCCGAAGTCGCGGAGGACCGGCGCGACGGAGATCAGCCCGATGTCGTCGAGCACGGGGAGGCCGGCGATGGCAAGGACCGCGAAGCCGGCGATCGCGGTGACGCCGGACGCGAGCACGGCGGGACCGGTCCGGAGGTAGGTGAGCCGCAGGGCCTCGCCCACGGACAGGCCGGCCTCGCGCTCACGCTGGTAGCGGGCAGAAAGGATCACGGCGAACTCGGTCGTGATCGCGATCACGAGCGCCCCGAGCGTGGCAGACATCGGATTGAGCGAGATCCCGAGCGCCGCGACCACCAGTCCAGACCAGCCGGTGGCCATGAGGACCGGAATCAGCGGCACGACGGCTCGGCGCAGCGAGCGGTGGATCAGCCAGAGAACGAGACCGACCGCGAGCATTCCCAGCAGCGGCAGCCACCAGCGGCTCTGCGACAGGTCGCTGTTCGCCTCCGCGGCGAGCACCGGGAGGCCGGCGAGCTCCACCGTGGTGCCCTCAGGCGGCCCGGGTCCCCCCGCAGGGTCGATCTGACCCTGGATGTCGTCGATCAGGTCCTGCTGGTCCGAGAGCGGCTGGACGCGGATCCCGAAGGCGACGTCAGCGGTATCGCCGACCTGGGCAGTCCCCGCGCCGCACTCTCCCTCGTGGCTGATCACGACCTGCGAGATGAAGCACGGCAGCGCCTCGACCAGGCCACGGACGTCCGTCTGGGCCAGCTGGCCGCCCGCGGAGTCCCCCGAGCCGCCGCCGAGGAAGTCCGTCAGCGAGATCGCGGGACAGATCCGCGCGTCGGCGCAGCTGGCGTTCTCGCCCTCGAACCCGTTTCGCTCCAGCACCCTGTTCTGGAAGTCGCCCGCCCAGGCGATCACCTCGGGGTCGACGGGGTCGTCGGCGCTGATCATCACGTTGACGTCGCCGGAGATGCCGGTCTGCTTCTCGAGCTCCTCGAGGTCGTCGAGCGCCGCGAGATTGGGCGGTGCGAGCTCGCGGATGTCGGTCTCCACCTCGGTGCCGGCCGCCGCGACCCATCCGCAGACGGCGAGCAGAGCGCCGGCCGCGAGCACCCTCCGCGGCGTCGCAATCGCCACCGCGACCGCCGATACGCCGATGTCCTTCAGCCGTGCCGCCAGGCCGTGGCCAGGCCGGTCGCTCGCCGGTGGCGGCGTCGTCGCCGGCCCGGGCTGCCGGCGGCGCCAGGCGGAGACGCCGAGCGCCGCGAGGCCGCCGGTCACGGCCACGGCGAAGGCAAACGCCACCCCGATCACCAACAGCAGGCCGAACGACCGCACCAGGGGGCTCGGCGACAGGACGAACACGGCGAAGCCGGCGATGGTGGCGAGGCACGCCGCGCCGATCACCGGCCCCCCGCGAACGGCCGCCGCTGCGACCGCCCGCCCCGGCGGCTCGCCCTCGGCCACCGCCTCGTTGAACCGGGCCTGGAACTGGATCGCGTAGTCGACCGCCAGTCCGACGAGCACGGGCAGCATCGCGATCGCCCCGACGGTGAGGGAGCCGCCCGTCAGGGCGACGAGCCCGAGGGTCATCGCGCCGGCCGCGACCGCCACGCCCAGAGGGAGGAGGCGGAGCGGGCGCGGCAGGACGAACAGCAGCGTCAGCGCCATCACCAGGCCGGCGACCCCGAGCAGCAGGAGCACCTGGTTCTTGAGCTCCCGTGCTCCGGCGTCCACGACGACCGGAGCGCCCGTCACCACATAGCTCCCGTCGCTGAGCTTGAAGCGGGGGTCCTCGACGGCATCGCGGAAGAGGCCGATCGCCTGGCGCCGCTCGTCATCTGTCAGGTCCGGGCGGAGCCGGACGATGATCTGAGCCGCACCCTTGTTCGGGAAGAGGTATCCGAAACGCTCCTTCGGGGTGCCCGGCGGCTTTGTTTCGTCGAACACCACCTTGCTGACGAACTGCGGGTCGTCGATTCGTGGAATCGAGGTGATGCCGTACTGAAGGGCGACCTGAACGAGCGCCCCCTGGAACTGCCCCAGTACCTGCTGGGCGGCCGCGTTGGCGACCTGCTCCTGCTCGGCCTCGGAGGCGCCCTCCTTCGCTGCCTTCTGGCGAGCGGCGTCGGCCGCGGCCCTGGCGTTCTGGACGGCGCCTCCGATCTGGCCCTGAAGCGCCTGCTGGATCCCGGCGACGCTCAGATAGAGGAAGGTGGCCGGCCCGAACACCGCCCTGCCCGGGCGGAGCTCGGCGATCTGGTCGCACACGCCCGGTAGCGGCCTCTTCTCGCGCTGCGGCAGCGAGGCCGCGAGCTGCGTCCCCCCGGCAAGGCAGGTCTCCAGCTCGAAGAGCGACTGGAGGTCCTGCGTCAGGACCAGCTTCCGCAGATCCTCCTCCACCAGGATGATCACCGGCTCGTCGCCGAAGTCCTCGTGGAACTTCTCGGTCGCCTCGAACTCGGCGGATCCCCTGTTGACGAGCGTGTCCGTGCCCGCGTTCGTTTCGAGCCGAGTCGCCGCGTAGATGCCGGCCGCCGTCAGCGCCACGATCAGCCCGATCACGACCCACGGCCGGCGAACGGCCACGGCGGCCACCCGCTCGAAGAATCTCCCCTCTCTCACCGGCCGGAGGTTAGGGGGCGACCCTAAGGGTCGCGCCGATCAGCGGCGTCGACTTCGTCCGAGGCCCCTATCCCGAGGACTTCTAGGCCGCGTCTGCGCGGAGGCGGCGCCAGCCCTCACTGGCGAGCGCTACCCACACTCGTCCCTCAGGCCCCCGCCGCTCGAGCACCAGGCCGCGGTTCACGGAGCGGGTCACCGCCCGGCGGCGATCCGCGTGGGTCCGGCGCGGGAGCTGGGGAAGGAGGTCCGCGACGAGGCAGTAGCCGTCGCCGGCGAGCTCGACGATGGCCGCGAGCACGTCCTCATCGGTGATGCGCCGCACCTTCACGGCCGCCCACGGTAGCCCCGCCTCCGGCCGGCGAAGTTCTGGCGGGTTAGAGGCGCCATAGCGCCCCTAATGCTTCAAGACCTTCCTTTGCCCGCGGCACGGGACGTCCCCGAGCCGGCTAGTCCATCGTCAGCGGGCCCCTGACGTCCGCGTTCAGGAACTGGGCGATGAACTCGTTGGGCGAGTTGAAAAGCTCCTCCGCGGGGCCGCTCTCGACGATCTTGCCCTTCCAGAGGACCGCGAGGAATTCGGCGACTCGCCGCGCGCTCGCGAGGTCGTGGCTGATCACCAGGTAGCAGCCGCCGTTCTCCTCGTGGACCTCGCGGATCAGCTCGCAGAGCAGCGCCGTGCGAACCGGGTCGAGGCCCGAGTCGGGCTCGTCGAACATGACGATCGCCGGGTCGAGCACCAGCGCCCGGGCGAAGCCGGCGCGCTTGCGCATCCCGCCCGAGAGCTCGTTCGGCATCTTGTACAAGGCCTCGGAGAGGCCGACCTCACGAAGGCGACGGGTGACGATCTCCTCGATCTCGTCCTCGCTCTTGTCGGTGTGCTGCCGGAGCGGGAAACAGGTGTTGTCGTAGACATTCATCGAGCCGAACAGCGCGCCGTCCTGGAAGAGGAGGCCGAACTTCTTGCGCGTCTCGAAGAGCTCGTCGTCGGTCATGCTCGGGATCGACTCCCCGTGGACGAGCACGTCACCGGAATCCGGATAGAGCAGGCCGACGATGTGCTTGATCAGCACCGACTTGCCGGTGCCCGACGGGCCGAGCACCATCGAGATCATGTTGTCCGGGAGGCCGAGGTTGCAGCCGTTCAGGATCCGGGTGCGGCCGAACTGCTTGACGAGATCGATGATCTCGATGGCATCCTCGCCGCCGTGATCCCGCTTCTTGCCGGTATGCCACTTGTAGGGATCCGGGTCGTCGGACTCGACGCCCGGGATGATGTAGTCGCGCCCGGAGAAGTCCTCCTCGCCGTAGCCCTGCGCGACGAGCGGATCGGCGCCCGACTCGGCCTCGACTTCCTCCATCTTCTCGTCGAGCTTCGGCCTCTCGTCGGTCTCGGGCTCGGATGCGCGAGAGCGCGAGCCGGCGTCCGACTTTCTTGTCCGGGACGACCCCGAAGTCTTCTTCTCAGCCACCTATCACTCCTCCTCGATCAAATGGGCTGCCCCGCTCGCGGAGCAACCCTCACGTATCCCGAGAGTCTAGCCACCGCTGAACACTCCGTCCACACGGTACATTCACCCTTAACCTCCGATGGGCGCCCTCGGGTTCGCCCCCCAGAAGACCAGCGTCCCCATCATTCCGATGAGGTGGACGAGCACGATGTTCAGGACCATCGACTTCGCGGTGGCCGTTCCCACCCCGACTGGGCCGCCCGAGGCCGTGTAGCCGTAGTAGCACCCCACCAGCACGATCACGGTCGCCATCGTCATCCCCTTGATCAGGCTGAACAAGAGGTCGGGCGGGTTCTGGAACATCCAGAAGATCAGGAAATAGCCGCCGGACGAGACGTCTCCGATCTGCTCCACGACGGCGAGCCAGCTCGCGAAGAACCCGATCCCGACGGCCGCCAGGTACATGAACGGGAAGGCGATCCAGGCCGCAAGCAGCCTGGTGGCCGCAAGGAAGGTGACCGGCGGCACGCCCATCACCTCGAGCGCGTCGATCTCGTCCGAGATCCGCATCGCCCCGAGCTCGGCGACGATCCCCGTGCCGACCTTGGCGGCGAGCATGTAGCCGAATGCGTAGGGGATCACCTCGCGCAGGTCGCACCACGCGGCGAAGACGCCGGCGTAGGCGGGCGCGCCCACCGAGCGGTTGAAGTAAGCGCCCTCGATCCCGCATTGGAGGCCGAGGATGAAGACCAGGCCCCAGATCACGATCGTGGACCCGAGGATCAGGATGCCGGTCTGGCGCAGGGCCTCGCCGAAGAACTGGAAGACGCGGCCGGTGAAGACCAGACCGACGACGCGCGAACAGAACCCGAAGATCTCTCCGATCGAGTTGAGCCAGCCTCGCGGAACCGCCAGCCAGCCGGCGTTCACTTGATCACCTGCAGCTCTGGATGGGTTGCCAGGAGCGTCTGCGTGAAGACGTAGTTGAATGCGAACACGCCCATGAAGGCGATCACGACAGCCTCATTGACGGCTCGGCCCACCCCCTCCGCGCCTCCGGACGCAGTCATCCCCTTGTAGGAGCAGACGATCGCGATGATCGCTCCGAACAGGGTCGTTTTCAGGACCGACCCCCAGAGGTCCGTGACAGAGGCGTTGTTGAAAAGGGTGGCGAAGAACCCTCCGAGCGGCTCGTTGTAGAGCAGCTCAGCGCCGATCCCGCCGACGATTCCGAAGATCAGCGCGTAGATGTCCATCAGCCCGGTGATCAGCATCAATGCAAGGAAGCGGGGCACAACCAGGTTCTTGATCGGATCGACGCCCAGCACCTGGAGCGCGTCCAGCTCCTCACGGATCTTCCGGGCGCCGAGGTCAGCCGTGATCGCCGTGCCCGCGACGCCCGCCACGACGACCGCGGTGACGAACGGCGCGAACTCGCGGATCGACGCGAGCACGAAGAATCCGCCAAGCCGGTCGAGGGCGCCGAACAGCGAAAGGAAGTTCGCCGCCTGCAGACCGGGCGCGCCGAACCCGAACGCGAGCGTGGAGATCATCATCGGGAACCAGCAGAGCTGGAGGGCGAACAGGAACTGGCCGATGAACTCGCCGCCGTACGGGTACGGCGGACGGATCGCCGAGACGATCGTCTTGGCGGTGAGGATCATCATGTCCCCCACCTGCTCGAAAAGAGACTTGGCGGGAAGGAACGCCCTGTCGGCTACGGATCTGACCATTCCTCTCCTCCGGAGCCGTCTCCTCCACGGCCGCGAAGGCCGGCCCGCATCAACGGCGACCACAAACCCCGTCGCCGAATCAAAGAGTATGGGATGGGCCACCGGATCGCCACCGACAACCGTCGATCCCACGCACGGTGGGGACGCGTGAGCGAACGGCCGGGCGCGGATCCCCTGGAAATCGTGAAGCGCGAGGTTGGCGGCGGCGAGTAGGGTGCGTGCTATGTTGCCCGCGCCTTTGGAGGAGAGCGCCTCGACAGCCCGTCCCCTGAAGGGCAGAGATCGACTCGTCATGGGGTTCGCGGCGGCACTCCTCTCGGCGGCGCTGATTTCCTGCGGTGGCGGCGAGCGCCAGGACGAGGACGAGCCCGAGGGCGAGTTTCCCGTCCAGGTGACGAGCGCCGATTTCCCGCCCGAGCAGCGGCTCGCGGAGAACACCGACCTGACGCTCGCGGTCCGAAACGCCGGCGACGAGGACATCCCCGATCTCGCAGTCACGATCTTCACGACGTCCGACACCGGCGGGGAGTCCACGAGCACGGAGGAGGACCTCGGTACGACGACGGACGAGGACACCGGGACCGAGACGAGCGCACAGGGGAGCGAGGAGTTCCCGAGCGCACAGGGACGCATTCTCCGTGCGCTCCGACCAGGAGGGGCTCGCGATCCCGTTCCGCCCCGTCTGGATCCTGGAGGAGGGTTATCCCAAGCTTGCGGGCGAGACGGCACCCGCCGGCGCCGAGTCCGCCCAGACGAACACGTACAGCTTCGGTCCGCTCGCGCCCGGCGAGACGCGTGCGATCGTCTGGAACGTGACGCCGGTGCAGGCGGGGACCTACACGGTTCGCTACCGCGTCGCCGCGGGCCTGCAGGGCAAGGCAAAGGCGGTCACCTCGGACGGCAGCGTGCCCGAGGGCGAATTCATCGTCCAGATCTCCCGCGAGCCGCCGCAGACGCGAGTCGACGACTCCGGCAAGGTCGTGCCGATCAACCCGGAGGACGTCATCGGCCAGGCCGGCAGCCCGGAACAGAAGTCGGAGGTCGGCTCGGGCGGCACCTCGACAAGCCCGTAGAGCGCCCTCCCTACTGTTCCTGCGGTGATTCGCGGGACTCGAATTGCAGCGCTGCTAGCCGCGCTTGCGATCGTCGGCTGCGGCGGGGACGCCGAGCCGGCGCCCGAGACTGCGACGCGGGCGAACCCGCCGGCGACCGGTACCAATCGCGCCGGAGCACCCACACTCGAGAAGATCGGGAACTTCGACCGGCCGGATTACATCGTCCAGGCCCCCGGCAGCGACGACCTCTACGTGGTCGAGCAGCCGGGGCGGATCCGGATCGTGCGCGACGGCAGGACCCTTCCCGAGCCCGCGCTGGACATCGCGGACGAGGTCTCGGATTCCGGCGAGCAGGGGTTGCTCTCGGTGGCCTTCCCACCCGACTTCCAAAGCTCGCGGCTCGCCTACGTGTACTTCACCGGGAACGACCAGGACCAGCACGTCGTCGAGTACCGGGCGAACGACGACGGCACCATCGACGAGAGCAGCGCGCGGGAGGTCCTCCGCATGGACGATTTCGCCAGCAACCACAACGGCGGGCTGCTGCTCTTCGGCCCCGACGGCCACCTTTACATCGGGACCGGCGACGGAGGCACGTCGGGGGCAGCCCGGACCCGGAGCGCAACGGCCAGGACCTCGGCTCGCTGCTCGGGAAGATCCTCCGGATCGACCCCCGGACCCCGGCCGAGGCCACGGACGCCGGCGCCGCACCGCAGCCCTACTCGGTGCCGGCGGACAACCCCTTCGTCGACACCCAGGGCGCCCGGCCCGAGATCTGCGACTACGGGCTCCGAAACCCGTGGCGGTTCAGCTTCGACCGCGAGTCCGGGGCGCTCCTGATCGGCGACGTCGGCCAGTCCGCGCTCGAGGAGATCGACTACCTGCCGCCCGGGCGGCCGTGCGGCGCCAACTTCGGCTGGTCCGCGTTCGAGGGGACGGAGCGCTTGAACTCCGACCAGAGTGCGCCGGGCGCGGTTCCTCCGATCCTCGTCTACGGGCGCGACGAGGGATGCTCTGTCACGGGCGGATACGTCGTCCGCGACCCGGCCCTGCCCTCGCTGAACGGCCGCTACGTCTACGGCGACTACTGCGCCGGCGAGCTTCGGAGCTTCAGGCCCACCCCTCGAAGGGCGGCAGGACGACCGTCCGCTCGGCCTCGAGGTCCCCGGCCTGTCCTCGTTCGGCCAGGACAACGCGGGTCGGATCTACGCCGTCTCCGATCGAGGGACCGGTGTACCGGCTCGTCCCGAAGTGAGGGCGCGGCGCATCCCGGAAGCATCGCCTGTGTTCGATCGAGGAATGAGCCACCGGTACCTGCGCCCGCGACCGCTGATGATCACCCTCGCCGTACTGTTGGCCCTGGGGGCGGTGCCCGCCGAGAGCGCTCGCGCCCTCCCCGCGATCGGCGACGGCGACGGGGGCTTCCGGCTGACCGAGGTCGGGCGCTTCGCCGAGCCGACCCACGTCGCCGGGGCACCCGGCCGGAAGAACCGCAAGCTGTTGTTCGTCGTCGAGCAGGGCGGCAGGGTGATGGTCATACGGGGCGGCGCTTCCCTCCCCACGCCGTTCCTCGACATCCGCGATCGCGTGCTCAGCGGCGGCGAGGAGGGGCTGCTCTCGATCGCCTTCCATCCCGGCTACGAGAGGAACCGCCGCTTCTACGTCTACTTCACCGACACTCAGGGCGACAACGAGGTCGTCGAGTTCAGGCGCTCGAAGCGCTCGCGGGTTCGGGCGAACCCCGCGACCGCCCGCGAGGTGCTCCACCTCCCCCACCCGACGTTCGGCAACCACAACGGCGGCCAGCTCCAGTTCGGGCCGAAGCGGCTCCTCTACATTGCGCCGGGAGACGGCGGAAGCGGCGGCGACCCGCCAAACAACGCCCAGAACCCCGACAGCCTCCTCGGCAAGCTCCTTCGGATCGATCCGCTCCCGAAGCGGAAGGGAAAGAGGCGGAAGGGGAAGCGGCGCTCCGCGGGAGCCGCCGGGCGGCCGCGCCGTACCGGATCCCGGGAGGGAACCCCTTCATCGGCGGGCCCGGACGGGACGAGGTATTCGCGCTCGGCCTGCGCAATCCCTACCGGTTCAGCTTCGACCTCCTCAACGGGGCGATCGCGATCGGCGACGTCGGCCAGGGATGCCGGGAGGAGATCGACTACCGCGCCGCGGGGAACGCCCGCGGGGCCAATTTCGGCTGGTCCCGCTTCGAGGGGACCCGGCTCAACGCTCCGGACCGCGCGGCGCCGGGGGCGCTCCCTCCGATCCTCGAGTACGACAACTCCGGCGCCGCCGGTGGATGTCCGCCTCTCGGCGGGTTCTCCGGATCCGCGGTGATCGCCGGCTACGTGGTCCGCGACCAGCGCCTCGCGCACCAGTACGGGCGGCTCCTTTACGCCGACATCTCGCGCGACGAGATTCGCAGCCTGATCCCCTCCGAATCCGCAGCGGCCGACGACCAGTCGACGGGCGTCCAGGTGCCCGCCGGCCAGCCCGACTCGTTCGGCCAGACGCGCGGAGGCGTCCTCTGGGTCGTCTCCCACGCCGGCCCCGTCTACCGCATCGATCCATGAGCGCCGCACCGAAAACGGGTCACGTGGCGATAAAGACCCTCCTTGCCCTCCTCACGGCTCTCTCCATCGTCTTCATCGCCGCTTTTTCCTCGGCCACACCCACGGCCGAAGCCAAGCCCAAGGTGAAGCTGAAGCGGATCGGCCGCTTCAAGGAACCCGTCTACGTCACGTCGGCGCCCGGGATCAGGGGGATCTTCGTCGTCGAACGGGGCGGCCGCGTCCGGCTCGTCCAGGGGAAGAAGAGGCGGACGTTCCTGAGCATCGGTGGGCTCGTCCGCACCGGAGGCGAGCAGGGGCTGCTCTCGATCGCCTTCGCCCCGGACTACGCGAGCTCGCGCCTGCTCTACGTCTACTTCACCAACAACGCGGGCGACATCGAGATCGCCGAGCTGCGGGCGAACCCGGACGGCATGAGCGCCCCGTCCGGCACGCTTCGCCGGATCCTGCTCGTCCCGCATCCGCGGAACACGAACCACAACGGGGGTCAGCTCCAGTTCGGGCCTGACGGGCTGCTCTACGCCGGCACCGGCGACGGTGGCGGCGCCGGGGACGCACCGGACAACGCCCAGAACCCGAACTCGATGCTCGGCAAGCTGCTTCGGATCGACCACGATGCCCGCCCGGCGCCAAACCGCCGTCCACCACGGTCTACGCGCGCGGCCTCCGGAACCCGTATCGCTTCTCGTTCGACCTGATCACGGCCCCGGGCCAGCCGCGGATCGCGATCGGAGACGTCGGCCAGGACCGCTTCGAGGAGATCGACTACCTCGGCCTGGAAGCGGGCCAGGGCGCGAACTTCGGCTGGAACGACTTCGAGGGCTTCGCCCCGTTCGCGGGCGCCCATCCACCGACCGCGAGTCCGACCGTGAAGCCGATCAAGGCATACGCGATCAAGGGACGCGCCTGCGCCGCCGTCGGGGGATACGTGGTCCGTGACGGCCGCCTGCGCGGCCTCTTCCGGCGCTACGTCTACGGCGACTTCTGCGCCGGCTGGATCCGGTCGCTGATTCCCGATCCCGGCGGAGCGCGCAAGGACCGTCCGACCGGCCTGCGGGTGGCGTCGCTGAGCTCGTTCGGCGAGGGAGCGGACGGCTCGCTCTACGCGACGTCGCTCGACGGGCCGGTGTACCGGTTCGTCCGCCGCCGCTGATCGCGAAGGACCCGTCCCTGGCGGGATGGGTCCTAATAGGCTGCGGGCGCCCCGTCGCCGATGGACCCCTCGCGAAGTCGCCGCCGAATCGAGACCGTAGCCGCTGCCCTCGTCGCGGTCGTTGTCGGGATCGTGGGTCTCTCGAGCGGCGCCGAGGAGCTGCTCGGTCCGAAGTTCGTCGCGCTCCAACGAGTCGCCAGGGTCGAGAAGCCCGTTCATCTCACGCAGCCGCCCGGAGGAGGGCAGCATCTGTTCGTCGTCGAGAGGGACGGCCGGGTCAGGCTGATCACCAACGACCGACTCCAGCCTCGCCCCTTCCTCGACATCCGCAGGAGCGTCAAGTCGAACGGCAAGGGAGGCGAGCAGGGGCTGCTCTCGATCGCGTTTCCTCCCGACTATGCGCAGAGCGGCCTCTTCTACGTCGCATACACCGATCGCCGGGGCGCCCTCCGGGTAGTCGAGTTCAGCCGGAGCGACGCGGACCCGCTGATCGCCGATCGCGGTTCCGCCCGCCTGGTCCTGCGAATCCCCCAGCCGACCACGAAGCACCACGGAGGGCTGGTCCTCTTCGGGCCCGACGGATACCTCTACGTCGGCTCCGGCGACGGCGGCCCCTCGGGGGACCCGATGCGGGTCGCGCAGAACAAGGGCGTCCTGCTCGGCAAGATCCTGCGAATCGATCCCGACACCAACGGCGGCCACAAACAACGCCGCCGAACAGACGGCCACAAACACCGCCGCCGAACAAAAGCGTCCGCCGCCGAGGCGGGTGAAGGGGAGCCGGAGACCGATCCAGCCGAAGCCCCGCCCGTACACGGTTCCGAAGGACAACCCGCTCGTCGGCGGGCCGGGCCGCGACGAGATCTGGGCCTATGGGCTTCGCAACCCATGGCGCTTCGCGTTCGACGGGCCGACCGGGACGATCGCGATCGGCGACGTCGGGAACAACCGCTACGAGGAGGTCGACCTGCTGCCCGCGCCGAAGGCGAGGGGGGCGAACTTCGGCTGGTCGGCGTACGAGGGGTTCGCCGTCTTTGCCGGCGGCGTCCCGCGGAACAGGACCGTCCTGCCCACGATCGCCTACCCCCACGGGCCGGGATGCGCCGTCACCGGCGGGTACATCGTCCGGGACCCCCGCCTCGCGCGCATCCGCGGGCGGGAGCTCGTCGGCCGCTACCTGTTCGGCGACTACTGCTCCGGGAAGCTCTACGCCTTCCGCCCCCGTCCGGGTCGCCGGCCCGGCAAGCAGAGGAGCTTCCGCTTCAAGGTCCCCTTCCTGACCTCGTTCGGCCAGGACGAGGTGGGGCGGATCTACGTCCTCACGGAGAAGAGCGTCTCCCGCAAGGGACGCCGACACTCGGCTCGGTGTACCGGATCGACCCCCGGCGCAAGGAGGTCTCTGACTAGGGCGCAGCGATGAGTTCCGCCTCCCGGCGAGGTCATCACGTGTGAGACGGCCAACTCTATTACTATTAGTAAGTGATGCCGACACCCCGGTCCATTCAGCGCACCTACCTGCTGCTGATGCTGGGCAACACCCTCGCGGCGTCGCTGATCTGGGGAATCAACACGATCTTCCTCCTCGACGCCGGCCTCTCCAACCTCGAGGCCTTCGGGGCGAACGCCGCGTTCACCGCGGGAATGGTCATCTTCGAGGTCCCGACCGGGATCGTCGCCGACACGATCGGCCGCCGCACCTCCTACCTGCTGGGCACGATCACCCTGACGGTCTCAACCCTTCTCTACGTCCTGCTCTGGGAGGTCGGGGCGCCGTTCTGGCAGTGGGCCATCGTCTCGCTGCTCCTCGGCCTCGGCTTCACGTTCTTCTCCGGCGCCGTCGAAGCGTGGCTCGTCGATGCCCTCACGGCGACCGGCTTCACCGGCCGGCTGGAGACGGTCCTCGGGCGCGGGCAGATGGTCACCGGGGTCGGGATGCTCACGGGCTCCGTGGCGGGAGGCTTCATCGCCCAGCAGGCGAGTCTCGGGGTCCCGTTCGTGATCCGCGGAGCGATCCTGGTCGTGATGTTCGTCGTCGCCTTTCGGATGATGCATGACGTCGGCTTCAGTCCGGACAGGGGAGAACGGCCGCTCGCGGAGATGCGGAAGATCTGGGCCGCCTCGATCGACTACGGCTGGCGGATCCCCGCGGTCAAGTGGCTGATGGTCGAAGCCCTGTTCACCGGCGGCGTCGGGATCTACGCCTTCTACGCGCTCCAGCCGTACCTGCTCGAGCTCTACGGCGATCCGACCGCGTACCAGATCGCCGGTCTCGCGGCCGCGATCGTCGCCGGGGCGCAGATCGTCGGCGGGTGGGCGGCGCCGCACATCCGGGGGCTTTTTCAACGCCGGACGACCACCCTGATCGGGATGGCGGCGCTGAGCACCCTCGCGCTCGCGGTGATCGGCTCGATCGAGAACTTCTGGGCCGTGATCGGGGTGACCGTCGTCTGGGCGCTGATGTTCTCCGCGACGTTGCCGATTCGCCAGACCTACATCAACGGGATGATTCCCTCGCGACAGCGGGCGACCATCCTCTCCTTCGACTCGATGATGGCCTCGAGCGGCGGCGTCTGGACACAGCCACTGCTGGGAAAGGCCGCCGACGTCTGGGGCTACGCGCCGTCCTACCTGATCTCGGCGGGGATCAACGTGTTCGCGATCCCCTGCCTGATCCTCTCCCGCCGCGAGAACGCGCCCGCGGACAGCGTCGATGTCGTCGAGGCCGAGGCCGAGGCCGAGCCGGCGCCGCAGCCCGCCTGAGACAGGCGGACCGTCAACGAGCAGGGTGGACCGGGGCCGCCCCCTGGTCGGCCCCGGTCCATTCCCTCGCTGCGTCTAGGCGGGCACCTCGTCCTGGTGCGCCTGCAACACGGTGTCCCCGTCCTCGCCGGTGCGGATGCGAATCGCCTCCTCAACCGGCAGGACGAAGATCTTGCCGTCGCCGACATCGCCCGTCCGGGCGTGCTTGAGGATCGTCTCGACGACGAGCCCCTTGTCCTTGTCCTCGACGACACACTCGATCTTCAACTTCGGGCGGACGTTCACCGTCAGGGTCGACCCCCGGTAGTGCTCGATCACGCCCTTCTGGCGGCCGGAGCCCTTCACCTCGCTGATCGACAGGGACGGGAAGCCCTTGTCGAGCAGCTCGGCGCGAATCGGCTCGAACGCCTCGTGCCTGATGAATGCTTCGATCTTCTTCATCTGGACTGCCCCTCCTATGCCTTGCTCGGCTCTGGTGCGACCGCGGTCGCAGCCGTGGCCGCAGCTGTCGGGGACGTGGCCGAACCGGGGAACTCACCCTGGGGGATGAACTGCTCCGGGTAGCCATACATGCCGTGCTCGGAGATGTCCAGCCCGGCTTCCTCCTGCGTCTCGGGAACCCGCAGCCCGTAGAGCCGCTTGATCACCCAGAACGTCGCGAAGGAGGCCGCGAACACGAACGCGAACGCGACCGATACGCCAAGCGCCTGAGCGCCCAGCTGCTTGAACGCCAGGGCGTCGAAGCCCGCGCCGGACACCGTCGTTCGCGCCCTTGCCGACCAGGCCGCTGGCATAGACGAACCCGCCCATGAACTCGCCGTCGGAGTTGGTCACTCCGAAGGCGTTGTACTCGGCGAGCCGCGGCGACGTGAAGATGCCGCATGACAGCGTGCCCCAGACACCCGCCAGCCCGTGCGCGGACAGCGCACCGACCGGGTCGTCGATCAGCTTGTCGATCGCCGGAATCGCGAGCACGACGATGACACCGGCGACCGCGCCGATGATCGGAGCGGCCCAGAACTCGACGTAGCCGGAGGGAGCGGTGATCGCGACCAGGGCCGCAATCGCGCCGTTTCCGACCATGCCGATGTCGAGGGTCTTCTGCGTGATCTGACTGGTGATCGCCGCCGCGATCACACCCGCCGCGCAGGCCAGCTGCGTGACAATTGCGACCTCGGTGAAGCGCCCGTCGAGCGCGCCCAACGTCGACCCCGGGTTGAACCCGAACCAGCCGAGCCACAGGATCAGCACCCCGAGCCCGAACATCGGCATGTTGTGCCCCGGGATCGGGCGTGCCTTTCCGTCGCCCCCGTACTTGCCCTTCCGGGCCCCGAGCAGCAACAGCACCGCGAGCCCGCCGGTGGCGCCGATCAGGTGGACCGCGGTCGAACCGGCGAAGTCCTGCATGCCGATGTTCGACTGCAGCCAGCCCCCACCGAACACCCAGTGGGCGCCGATCGGGTAGATCAGCCCGGCGAAGACGATCGCGTAGATGATGTAGACGCCGAACTTGATTCGCTCGAGCGTCGTGCCCCAGACGATCGCCAGCGAGACCGCACAGAAGGTGAACTGGAAGAACCATTTCGCCTCGACGGTCGCATCCGAGAACCCCATCACGGGGAACGCGGTCGCGGGATCACCGAAGTTCTGGAGGAAAAATCCAGTGTCTCCGATGATCTCCCCGGGTCCGAAGGCGAACGCGAATCCGCACGCCCACCACATCAGCGCCGCGATCGAGAAGTTGATCAGGATCTTCGGCACCACGGTCCCGGCGTTCTTCCCTCGGGAGAACCCGATCTCGAGCAGCATGAACCCGGCCTGCATGAACATGACGAACAGGCCCGCAACCAGCACCCACATGGTGTTGATGGCCGCGCTGTCCAACAGAACGCCGGACTCGCTGTCGATCACATCCGCCAGGGCCGCCTGCGGCACGGCCAGCATTGCCAGCACGCCCGCGGGCAAGGCCCAAAGCAGCTTCTTTCCCATTACCTGTCCCTCCTTGCCGGCCGAGGCAGCCCCCAGCAGCGGTCGGATTACGCGACGGCTCGCAAGGTACGGACAGGCCTGCGGCCTGACTTTGGACCGCTGGAGCAAATACGGCGCCCCCGTTTCGACACACGGTCGGCGGGCGGCGCAAACCGCTTGGGAATGCGGTCAGCGCGCGGAGGCGAGCTCCCGGTCGAGTCGCTCCGCCTCCTGCTCGCACCACTCGGAGACGAGGCGCAGCCAGGCGGCCTCGGAACGCGTTCTGATCCGCACGTAGTCAGCGTGGCGGTCCCCGGCGACCCGCATCGCGTCGGTCACGCTCAGCTCCCTCTCGCCGGCCCCGTCGTCGCGAAGGGTCCAGTCGGGCCGGCCGCTGGGGCCGTCCTCGTCGAGTGTGAGCCTGGTTCCCTCGCCCAACATCAGGGCCTTGGGCTCCCGACCCCGGACGTCGGCTTCGTGCGTTCGATTCTCTTGCCGTGCTCGTCCCATGTGCCCCTCCTTCGCCCGGCTCTCCCGGGCACTCGCGTGATCGAGGCGCACAGTTTTACGAGCGAACGCTAATAGTTGCTAAAGCCTTGCTAACAAACCGCAGGGAGTGCGCGAATTTGCGGTCGAAACCCCGGCTCAGGGGGCTGGCACCAGCTCCTCGCGGAGCTGCTTCGCGGCCTGAACCATGTTCCGCAGGCTCGGCTCGACCTCCGCCCAGGTGCGGGTCTTCAGCCCGCAGTCGGGATTGACCCAGATCTGCTCCGGCCGCAGCACCCGCGCGGCCTCGCGAAGCAACTCAGCCATCTCCTCGGTCGGCGGCACCCGCGGGGAGTGGATGTCGTAGACGCCCGGGCCGATGTCCCCGACGTAGCCGGTCTTCTCCCAGTCGTGGAGCAGCTCCATCCGCGAGCGCGCGGCCTCGATCAGGTTGACGTCGGCGTCCATGGCCTGGATCTGCTCCATGATGTCGCCGAAGTCCGAGTAACACATGTGGGTCTGGATCATGGTTTGGTCGCCGACGGCCGAGGTCGCGACGCGGAAGGAGTACACCGCCCAATCCAGGTATTCGCCCCAGCGGTCCTTTCTCAGCGGCAGCCCCTCCCGGATCGCGGGCTCGTCGACCTGGATGATCCCGACGCCGGCCTTCTCCAGATCGGAGACCTCGTCTCGGATCGCCAGCGCCAGCTGCTCGCAGGTCTGGGCGAGCGGCTGGTCGTCTCTGACGAACGACCACTCGAGCATCGTCACCGGGCCTGTGAGCATCGCCTTCATCGGCCTGTCGGTCTTCGAGCGGGCGTAGTCGATCCATTCGAGCGTCATCGGCGCCGCCCGGCTGACGTCGCCGAAGATGATCGGGGGGCGTACGTAGCGCGAGCCATATGACTGCACCCAGGCGTTCTCGGTGAAGACGTAGCCGAGCATCTGCTCCCCGAAGTACTGGACCATGTCGTTGCGCTCCGGCTCGCCGTGAACCAGGACGTCGAGCCCGATCTCCTCCTGGAAGGCGATCACCCGGTCGATCTCATCGCGCATCCGCTGCTCGTAGGTGGACAGCTCGATCTCGCCCTCACGGAGCTGCTTCCGCGCGGCGCGGATCTCGTCGGTCTGCGGGAACGAGCCGATCGTGGTCGATGGGAAGAGCGGAAGCTCGAAGCGAGCGCTCTGGGCCTCCTTGCGCTGCGGGAACTCCGAGTCCCGCTTCGCATCGCCCTCGGTCAGAGCCTCGACCCGTGCCCGGACCTCTGGGGTCCTTGTGCGGTGCGACTCACGGCGAGTGTCCCGAGCGCCGGTCGTTGGCGTCGAGCTCATCGGCGATCGCCTCGCGGCCCTCACCGAGCCCCTTCGCGAGCGTCGCCACCTCTCCCACCTTCTGGACCGCGAAGGCCATCCAGGTGCGCATCTCGTCATCGAGGTCGGCGTCGACCCCCGCCGGCTCCGCGTCGAGGTCGATGGGGACATGCTGTAGCGAGCAGCTCGTCGAGACGACGAGCTGGGCGGTGCGAGTCCTGAGTCCCTCCAGGGCATCGAGCGAATGCTCGAGGTGGTTCCTCCACACGTTCCGCCCGTCGACGATCCCGGCGAACAGCCACTGATCCTCGAGACCCTCCTGGCTGGCGATGAACTCGGCGTTGTGGCGGCCGCCGTGCTCGTGCACGTCCGGGTCGAGCTCCTGCCCGTGCACGCTGCCGGTGAAGTCGAGCCCGACGCCTTCGATTGGCAGGTCCCGCAGCACGCCGTACGCGTCGCCGACGTGATCGAAATAGGTCTTAACGACGATCCGCGGGCGCTCGCGGACCTTGCAGAGCTCCTCGTATGCGAGGCGCAGAGCGTCAAGCTCCTTCTCGGCGCGGTCCTCGACGAAGCAGGGCTCGTCGAGCTGGACCCAGGTGGCGCCCTGCCCGGCGAGCTTCTCGATCACCTCGCCGTAGACCTCGACCAGCGGCTCAATCAGGTCGACCGGGTCGAAGCTTTCGCTGACGCCGTCGGCGGGCTTTGAGAGCAGCAGGAAGCTGACCGGCCCGATCAGCACTGGGACGGTGTCGGCGCCAACCTCCTCCATCGCCTCGGCGTGCTCGTCGAACGGCTTCGAGCTCGACAGCGAGAACCTCGTGTCCGGCCCGAGCTCGGGGACGATGTAGTGGTAGTTGGTGTCGAACCACTTGGTCATCTCCATCGCGGTCACGTCGATGTCGCCCGTCTGTCGGCCGCGGGCCATGGCGAAGTACGTGTCGAGGTCCACCTGCCCCCCGCTCCAGCCGTAGCGCTCGGGTACGGCGCCGACGAGCGCAATCGTGTCGAGCACCTGGTCGTAGTAGGAGAAGTCGTTCGAGGGGATCAGGTCGATCCCGGCGTCCTGCATCAGCTTCCAGTTCTCAACCCTGATCGCCTTGGCGACCTGGAAAAGATCCTCAGCCGAGGTTTCGCCCTTCCAGTACCCCTCCGTAGCGAACTTGAGCTCCCTGCTTCGGCCGATCCGTGGAAAGCCTGAGACGTTGGAAATAGCCATGTAGAAAATCCTACCCAGCTACCCTCCCCGGCCGTGCGGACCGCGACTTCTGGGGGCGGTGGGTGAGCGTTCGTCCTCGAAGGCAGCCGGGCGCGCCGACGAGTTGTCGATCGCAGGATACCGAGCGGGCTCGAGGGCGAGTTGCCGCCGAGTCCGATCCGCGCGACGGGTCGGTCGAGGCCGAGGGAGCCGGCGAGCCCCAGCCGGCGTAGGTCCTAGAAGATCCGCTCGGGGTCCGCTCGCGTTCGCGCGGCTCCTCCGAGAGCTGGACTGGCGCTGCCGAGAGAGCCCGGAGGCGCATGTCCGACCAGGTGACGCCCTCGCGCACGAGCGCGGGGACGCCGAGGGCGACCGCGGTTGCGATCTCGACCGCCTGGAGGATCACGCCGTAGGCAAGTGCGTCAGCCGCCGAGACGCCGAATCCCTTGGTGAGGACGCTGATGATCGCGAGCTGGAAGATCCCGATGTTGGACGGCGTCGCGGGGACGACGGCGGTGACGTTGACGGCGAACAGGCAGGCCGCGGCGGCCCCGATCGCGACCTGGTGATCCAGCCCGAGGGCGGCGAACAGTGCCCAGCAGGCGAGGAGCTGGAGGAGCCAGGCACCGAGCTGAGCGACCGTGGCGAAGGTCCCCCTCCGCGGATCCTTGAACACGACCAGGCCCCGGCGAGCCTGCTGGATCGCCCCCCGGACGGCCTTGATCCCGCGGGCGATCCGGCCCTCGCCGTTCACCCGCATCAACGACGGCGCCATCATCACCGCAAGCAAGATCAGCAGCGGAGCGGTCGAGACCAGGAACAGCTTCTGCGTGCTCGCCTGGAACAGGTCGGTGGTCGAGACGATGATGCCGCCCAGAAGGACAAGCGCGAAGATGTTGAGGGCCGTCTGCGAGACGAGCGTCCCGATCAGGACCGGGAAGGTCTCGCGCATCCGCCCGACGCGGCGGGCGAGGACCATCGCCCTCGCCGGCTCGCCGAGACGGGCCGGCAGCGTCGCCGACATCAGGACTCCGATCATCGTCGCGGATGTGACGTCGCGGCGGCGGACCAGGCGGCCCGGGAGAGCCGCGCGCGCGATTGCGACCCACGACGCGGCACGCATGAACATGGACGCGATCATCAGCCCGAGTGCGACCAGCACCCAGGTGATGTCGGAGCGGATGATGTTGCTGGCGACCTGGTCCACACCGATCCGGCGAGCGGCGAGTGCGGTCAGGCCGATCCCGAGGATCCCGGCGACGGCGACGCCCGCCTTCCGGGCGTAGCCGCGGCCGCGATGGGTCGTCCCGGCGGGGGCCGGGTCAAGCGTCTGCAACCGGCGGGCGGGGCGCCGCGGTCCGCCGTCTGCCCGCGTGATCCCGGTCCGGCGGGAGACCGCCTCGATCTTGCCGCGCGGCTCCGGGGCCGGCTCGATCGCCTGCTCGTAGACATCCCTCACCTCGCCGGCGACGACCGGCCAGGCATAGCGCTCGGCGCTGCGCCGGCCCGCCTCGCCGATGGCGGCGCGACGCTCGGGCTCGTGAGCGAGCAGCTGAAGCTCCTCAGCGAGTGCCTGCGGATCGGCCGGCGGCACGAGGATCCCGTCGACGCCGTCCTTGACCACGTCGCTGTAGCCGGCGATCTTCGAGGCGACGACACAGGTGCCGGCCGCCATCGCCTCGATCAGGACCATGCCGAAGCTCTCGCCGGCGAGGGACGGCGCGCATAGCACGTGGGCATCCCCGAGCTGGCGCCAGAGCTCCTCGTCGGACACCTTGCCGAGGGTCTCGATGTGGCGCTCGAGGTCCGGATCGGAGACCCGGCGGTGGATCTCCTCGGGGTCGGCGCCGACGATCACGAGCCGGGAAGGAACCCGCTCGGCGAGAGCCTGGAAGGCGGACAGGAGCACCGGCAGGCCCTTGCGGTCCTCGGCCCGACCGACGAAGAGGATCCTGAGCTCGTCGCTCGCTGGATTCGGGCCCAGCGGGGCCGCGTCGGTGTCGACCCCGTTCGGGACGATCCGGTAGTCGCCGCCGAACCAGCGGCGTCCGGTCCAGGCGGCCGCCTCCGACACCGCGATCCTGGCGGAGAGCCGGTTGAACCGGCGCCGGGCCCCGAGAAGGGTTGCGATGTGGTTCGGGACCGGCTTGGTCGAATAGGCGTGGAACGTCCCGACGACCGGGGTCTCGCCGAAGACCATGGCGTCCCAGCCGACGAGCGGTGCGAGCGGCTCGTGGACGTGGACGACGTCGTAGTTGCCGGAGCGGAGCTCGCGGCGCAGCGCGAGCGGGCCCTCGGGAAAGACCGAGAGATTCGACACCGCGCCGTTCGCTCCGAAACCGATCGTGCGGCCGAGCGGGACGAGGTAGTCGGGCGCCTCCCGAATCTCGGGTTCGGAGCGATGCAGGCGGCGGGAGATTGCGTCAGCAGGGTCCCAGGGCGCGAGGACACGGACGTGATCCCCTCGCCGGAGGAACTGCTGCGCAAGCGCCTCCACGTGCCTGTTCACTCCCCCCTGGTAGGTCCAGGAGTAGGGCGAGACCAGCGCGATGCGCATCGCTTCAGGGTACCGAGAACCGGTACGGAGTCCCGTTGCGTGCGTCACACATCGCTCACGGAACGACCGGTATCAGGCGGGCGCAGGCACGGCTGCGGGCCCGAGCCGTTTCGGCCACTAATCTCTCTCCCGTGGCCGATCGCACGTTCGTGAAGTTCACCTTCTTCAAGCTCGATCCCGCCTGGCGCAGGCGTCACGCCGAGGTTCGGGCCCAGGACAAGGCCGAGTTCCTGGCCGCCTGCGAGGACTTCGCCCAGGACCGATCCCTGCGCGCGTATTCGACGGTCGGCACCCGGGGCGACACCGACCTGCTGCTGATCAGCCAGAGCCCCCGTCTTGACGACATTCATGCCTTCCACGTCGTCCTCGGCCAGAGCGGGCTCGCCGGCTGGGCGCAGATCCCCTACTCCTACCTCGCGATGACGAAGCCGTCGCCCTACTCCGAGGAGGAGTCGGTTCGGCCCGAGATCTGCGTCTCCGATCGCAAGTACCTCTTCGTCTATCCGTTCGAGAAGAAGACGCGAGTGGTACTCGCTGCCGCTCGAGGAGCGCCAAAGGATCATGACCGGGCACATCGAGGTCGGCCGCCGTTACCCGGAGATCACGATCAACACCGCCTACTCCTTCGGACTCGACGACCAGGAGTTCGTCGTCTCCTTCGAGGGGGACGAGCCCGGCGAGTTCCTCGACCTGGTCCAGGAGCTGCGCGGAACCGAGTCGAGCGCCTACACCCTGCGCGACACCCCGATCTTCACCTGCGTCTCGATGTCGCTCGGCCGGGCGCTCGACGCCCTCGACGGCACCGCCGCAACGGCGGTCGCCACCGCGTAGCGCTGCCGGCGTGCAGCTGATCGACCTCTCGGCTCCGATCCGCCCGGATCCACCGGAGGTGCCGGACGTGCTCCGAACCGATATCTCCTACGAGGGTCACGACCAGGGCGCGGAGACGATCGACACGCTGTTCGGCGTCAAGCTGGAGCTGCTCCGCGACGGGGAGGGCTGGGCCACCGAGACGTTTCTGCGCTTCGGGACCCATAACTCCACTCATGTCGATGCCCCCTGGCACTACAACTCGACGATCGGTGGCGAGCCGGCGCAGACGATCGACCAGCTGCCGCTCGAGTGGTTCTACGCCCCAGGTGTGATCGTCGATGCCACCGACCGCGAGGATGGCGGCGTTCTCTCGGAGGCGGACATGAGGGAGCGCCTTCCCCGGGAGCTGAACCCACTCGACATCGTTCTCATTCGCACCGGCCGGGACGAGTTCTATGGCGAGCCGGAGTACATCGCGCTCGGTCCGGGAGTGACCGCGGAGGCCACGCGCTGGCTCTACGACCAAGGTGTCCGGGTGATGGGAATCGACGCCTGGGGATGGGACGCGCCGCTCCACCTGCAGGCGGAGGAGGCGAGACGGTCCGGCCAGCCCGGGGTCTTCTGGGCGGCCCATCAGCTCGATCTGGCCTACTCGCAGATCGAGCGTCTCTGCAACCTCGCCTCCCTCCCCGACCAGGGCTTCCAGGTCGCCTGCTTCCCACTCCGGATCGAGGGCGGGAGCGCCGCGCCGGCGCGAGTCGTGGCGATCGTGCCCGATTAAACGGGTCGCGCGACCCTCTACCCTTCCCGGCTCGCTCATGATCGGCATCGAGGACAATCCGCTCCGCGTCGCCATCGTCGGCTCCGGCCCGGCCGGCTTCTACACGGCCGAGCATCTGCTCAAGCACGAGGGGACGACAGCCGAGGTCGACATGTTCGACCGCCTGCCCACTCCGTACGGCCTCGTCCGATTCGGTGTGGCGCCCGACCACCCGAAGATCAAGTCGGTGATCCGCGTCTACGAGAAGACTGCGGCCCGGCCCGAGTTCCGGTTCTTCGGCAACGTCGAGGTGGGCGCGGACGTCACGGTGGACGAGCTGCGCGAGCGCTACCACGCGGTGGTCTTCGCATACGGGACCAGCGTCGATCGCCAGCTCGGGATCACGGGTGAGAACCTCGAGGGCAGCCACTCGGCCACCGAGTTCGTCAACTGGTACAACGCCCACCCCGACTTCGCCGACCGGGAGTTCGACCTCTCGTGCGAGCGGGTGGTCGTGATCGGAAACGGGAACGTCGCCGCCGACGTCGCCCGGATGCTGGCCCTGACACGCGAGGAGCTCGAGGAGACCGACACGGCCGAGCACGCGATCGAGGCGTTCGCCGACAGCGCGGTCAAGGAGATCCTCGTCCTGGGCCGCCGCGGACCTGCGCAGGCCGCGTTCACGAACCCCGAGGTGCGCGAGCTGGGCGAGATGGTCGACGCCGACATCGACATCGACCCGGCCGAGATGGAGCTGGACGAGATCAGCCGTGACTGGCTCGACTCCGACGACGCCGATCCCACCAACCGCCGCAACGTCGAGATCTTCACCGACTTCTCCCAGCCGCGAGCCGGAGGGCAAGAACAAGCGGATCGTCCTCCGCTTCCTCCGCTCGCCCGTCGAGATCCAGGGCGACGGGAAGGTCGAGCGGATCGTGGTCGGCGAAGAACGAGCTCCAGCGCGACGACTCCGGCCGCGCTCCGCGCGGTCGACACCGGCGAGCGCGAGACGATCGAGTGCGGCCTGGTCCTGCGCTCGATCGGCTACAAGGGAATCCCGATCGACGGCATCCCCTTCGACGAGGGCCGGGGACTGATCCACAACGAGGGCGGCCGGGTCCATGACGGCGAGGGCGAGCAGGTGCCCGGCCTGTACGCGGTCGGCTGGATCAAGCGCGGCCCCTCCGGCGTGATCGGGACCAACAAGAAGGACGCTCAGGAGACCGTCGACAGCCTGTTCGCCGACCTCGAGGCCGGGAAGGATCCCCGAGGCCGAGCTCGCCGCGCGACCGCGGGCCGATCGAGGCGCTGCTCGACGAGCGGAAGCCCGACCACGTCACCTTCGAGCGCTGGCAGGCGATCGACGCCGCCGAGGTCGAGCGCGGCAAGCCGCACGGCCGCCCGCGGGTCAAGTTCTGCCGGGTCGAGGAGCTGGTCGAGGCCTCGAAGGCCGCCAAAGGCCCAGGCGGCGTCCGCGAGCGCGTAGCTCGACCGGCAGCAGCCCCCGCGCGAGCGCCTCGGCACGAAGCTCGTGGGGCCGGTCGGTGGTGATGCAGCGCGGCTGCACGGCGAGGACCTTTTCGAGCAGATCGACGTCGTTGACGGTCCCGGTGCTGACCGTGATCCCCGCCAGCCCGCAGCGTGCCGACGAGCTGGTCGGAGAGCAGGAAATGCTCGACCTTCACGCCGGTGACCGCGTGGCGCATCGCCCAATCGCGCCAGCACCTCGGGCGCGTAGTCGGCCCAGATCACCAGGCGGCTCTTGAAGCCGGCCGCAGCCGCGACCTCGCAGGCATCGGTGTGGAAGCTGATCACCTCGAGCCGTTCGCGCTCAGGGGAGTCCCGGAAGCGCTCGCAGATCGCCGCCGCCGTCCGGCCCGCGAGGTCCGGATTCGACTGCGTCTTCACCTCGACCTGCACGATCAGCTCAGGGGCGCTTCCTCGAGCAGCCGATCGAGGGTGAGCGGCGGCTCACCGGCCGGCTCACCGTCCTGAGTCGAGGATGCTCGCGCTCCGGAGCTCTTCCAGCGTGCGCTCGTGCGCCCAGCCCGAGGGTCGTCCCGAGCGAGAGCAGCGGGTCGTGCAGGAGCACGAGCTCGCCGTCGGCCGTCAGGCAGACGTCCGTCTCGACACCCCTCCATCGGCCCGGAGAGCGAGCGGCGCAGCGCCGTCGCCGAGTTGTCGGGCCCGTAGGCGCTGCCCAGCCGATGGGCGATCAGATCGCCCGCCACGGTGACCGTAGGGTGACCGTGCGCGGCGCCGTCGATGTGAAACCCCTGCAAACGGAGCGTGACCATTCGGTGAACAGCGACGCGGCGCCCGCCGACGCATGCTCGGCCGCTCAGCGCCGCAGCCAGCCGATGATCCGCGGATGCCCGTCGATCACCGGCGCGTCGACGGTCTCGAAGCGCGTGAAGCCGCTCTTCCTGCCGAGCATCTCGATACCCGGCGGCCGTGAAGCCCCAGTAGACGTAGTCGTCGTGGGGGTAGACCTCCCCCGGGCGCGTAGCGGTGCACGGGATCGCCGTCGTTGGGGCTCCTCGAAGACGCCGTGAGTCTCGATCAGGACCCTGCCGCCCTCCGACAGCCGCCGGCTCAGCACCTCGAGCAACCGCGCCGGGGCCTCGACCCGGTGCAGGATGCCGCAGCAGAAGATGAAGTCGAAGCGCTCTTTGAGCCGGTCGAGGTCGAGCGCATCGAGCTTCCGGTACTCGACTTTCGAGTCAAGCAGCTCGTGGATCGCGCGGAAGCCCTCTCCGCCCTCGAGCTCGATGCCCCAGCGGGCCCTGACCCAGTCGATGTACTGCTCGTTGTCGACAGCGACGACGCGCTCCGCGCCCCTCGGCCTCGGCGAGAAAGGCGTAGAAGCCGTCGAAGGTGCCGATGTCGAGCACCGGAGAGCCCTCGAAGCTCGTCGGGGATCGCGGGCACCCGGTAGCGGTGGTCGCGGGCGTATCCGGGCGCATAGATGCCCTCGTCGCGATTGAGGGCGAAGGTGTGGAACCAGTAGGGAACCGTCGTCGAGCACCGCCCGCGCCTCGGCGGGGTCGGCCTCGATCGGCAGCAAGTCGGCGACCTCGCGCTCGGCCGAGGTGAGCTCGGCCAGCGCCGTCGGCCGTCCAGGCGTTCAACCGGGATTCCTCCTTCTCGTCACGGGGTCTGCGCACGCTCCGCCGCTATGTCTCGCGTCCTGCGCCAGGTCCCTGCCCCGGCGCCGGGCCGATCCGATCTTACTCCCGGGTCCCGGCCCGTAGGATTGCCGCCGATGGCGATCTCCACTCGACGAGGTACGACTGATGATCGAGGACTCCCTGCCCGGGGCCGAGGTCGAGGTCATCGACGAGACCGGGACCCAGGACCACCTGCGGGCCACTGTCACCGCGCCGCAGTTCGAGGGCCTCTCCCGGATCGAGCAGCACAAGCTCGTGAAGAAGGCCGTTCAGACCCGATTCGACGACGGCTCGATCCACGCGCTCTCGATCAAGACCTCGGTCCCGAGTAGGGCCTGCGCCGAGCAGCGCGCTGCGTATCAGTGAGTAGTCGGATGACTGAACCCATTGAGCCATGACCTCAAGGACAGGGTCGAGGAGCTGATCCGGGAGAACCAGGTCCTTCTCTTCATGAAGGGCACCCCGGAGCAGCCCCGCTGCGGGTTCTCGATGCGGGTCGTGAACGTGCTCGAGTCCTACGGAGTCGAGTACGGCGCGGTCGACGTGCTGCCCGCGCTCCAGCCGCTGCGCGAGGTGACCGCCGAGATCTCCGACTGGCAGACCTTCCCCCAGCTCTACGTCAACGGCGAGCTGGTGGGCGGCTGCGACATCGTCGAGGAGATGGACGAGTCCGGCGAGCTGGCCGGCTCCTCGGCGTCGAGCAGCCCGGAGCGTCCGGCGCCATCGGCGAAGCAGGAGCTCCAGGCGGACGACCCGCAGCAGAGCCCGCCGATCCAGATCGAGCGCTAGCTGACGCGGCTAGACCGCGGCGGCCTGCTCGGCCGCGTCTTCCTTCACCTGGAAGGAAGAGCCGCAGCCGCAGGCGGCGACGACGTTCGGGTTGTTGACCGAGAAGCCGGCGCCCTGAAGACCGTCGACCCAGTCGACCTCGGAGCCGAAGACGAACTGCATGCTCGTCTTGTCGACGACGACCGCCACGCCCTGGTTCTCGAAGCGGTGGTCGTCCTCCTTGGGAGCGTCGAAGGCGAGCGCGTACTGGAAGCCGGAGCAGCCGCCGCCGCGAACCGCGACGCGCAGCGCCTGCTCGGTTCCGTCCTCCTGCTCGCCGAGCAGCTCCTTGATCTTGGCCGCCGCCTTGTCGGTCAGCTTGATCGGCTGAGGGGTCTCACTCATCGGGCGTCATTGTAGAGGGCGTCTTCGGATACTTCGACGTCCGAACCACTCGCCCTCGCCGTACGCCCACTCGAGGTACTCCAGGATCCGGCGCGAGTCGTTGACCACCTCGTCGCCGTCGATCAGCACCGGCACGTAGGGCAGCTCCGTCAGCTCGACGATCTCGGGCGGTCACGAGCGCCGGCGGGCGACCCGCTCGGTCCGGTACTCGAGGCCCGAGCTTGTTGAGGCGGCGCGCGACCGCCCCGCAGGGGCAGAGGAAGTTCGTCGGGGTGCCGCAGCGGTAGAGAACCCGGCGTGGCTCTTCGGTCATCGGCCATCACCGAAGGGAAGCAGGCGGACGGCGCGCGCCGGTCGTCGAAGCGCCGCAGTCGGTCAGCTCGGTGGCCCTCGACGCGCTGCCCGAGCTGCGTCGAGCTGCCAGCGCGACCGTGTCCTCGAGCGTCTCCTCGTGCGGCCGGGGCTCCCAGCCGAGCTGCTCGCGCGCCTTGTCGTTGCGGTAGGTGAACCACTGGGTGCCCGAGCGCACCTCGTCCGGCGAGGTGGGAGTCGGCAGCCCGATCAGCTCCATCGCCTCCACCCCCGCCACCGCCAGCCGGCCTGCATCCGGAGCGGCGGGGGCGGCACGTCCGGCGATCCTGCTGAGGTCCGCGAAGAGCCGCTGCAGGGTGAAGTTCCGCCCGGTCAGCAGGTAGCGCTCGCCGTCCTCGCCGCGCTCGTCGGCGAGCACATGGCCCCTGGCGACGTCGCGGACGTCGACGATGTTGATCGCCCCGTCGAGGTAGCCGGGGATCCGCGGAGAAGAAGGCGGCGGACGAGGGCATTCGAGGTGCCGCTCGGGTTCGGGTCGTCGGGGCCGAGGACGAACGAGGGATTGACGATCACGACGGGCAGCCCCTTTGCCGCCGATCCGCATCGCGACGAGCTCAGCATCGTGCTTGGAGTTGATGTAGGCGATGCCGAGCCGGCCGATGGTGAACGGGTGGTCCTCGTCGACCGTCTCCCCCGGCTTCGCCGCGCCGACGGCGCTCGAGCTCGAGGTGAGCACCGCGCGCTCGGCACGCCGGCGCGAAGCGCCTCCTCCATCACGTTCCGGGTTCCCTCGACGTTCACCTCGAAGACCCGGATCGCGGTTCCGGGCTCGCATCGAGGTGGTGCCGGCGACGTGGAAGACGCGCTCGACTCCTCTCATCGCCTCGCGCACCGACTCCCGGTCGGTGACGTCGCCCTCCGCGCGCTCCCACTCGATTCCATCCAGGGGAGCGGTGTTGCTCGACCCTCGCGGACGAGCAGCCGGAGCTCGTCCCCGCGCCGCGCGAGCTCCCTGACCAGATGGAGGCCCACAAAGCCCGTCCCGCCCGTGACGAGCGTCTTCGCCATAGCGCGGGCATGGTAGAACGCCCGGAATGCCCTCGACAGCGGTCGTCGCCGACACGACCTCATATCTGCCGCCGGAGCTGCTCGCGCAGCACGACGTCCACCTCGTCAGCCTCTACGTCGGCCTCGAGGGCGATCAGGAGCGAGAGGCGGACATCACCGACCTGCACGGGTTCTACGAGCGGCTCCGGGTCTCCGACCAGACCGTGACCACCTCCCAGCCGTCGGTCGGCGACTTCGTCGCGGTCTATGAGCCGCTCCTCGCCGAGGGCAAGGAGATCGTCTCGATCCATCTCGCCTCCGGGATCTCGGGGACGTACGAGACCGCGATCCAGGCGCGCGAGCGACTGACCGCCGAGGGCAAGGGCGGCGAGCGGATCGTGGTGTGCGACTCGCGAACCGGCGCCGGCGGGATGGGACTGATGATCCTTGCGGCGGCCCACTCGGCCGAGAAGGGCGAGAGCGCGGCGGAGGCGAAGGAACGCGCCGAGGCGGTTCGCGAGGAGCTCAAGATCTGGTTCGCCGTCGACACGCTCGACTACCTCCGCCGCGGCGGCAGGATCGGCGCCGCCCGCGCGTGGATCGGGACGACGCTCAAGATCAAGCCGATCCTCACCCTCGAGGACGAGATCACGCCGGTCGAGCGCGTCAGGACCCGGAGCGAGGGCGTTCGAGCGGATGGTCGGCTACGCCCGCCAGCGCCACGAGGACGGCGCCGACGCCTGGGTCGTCCAGCACGTCCAGGATCCGGAGAACGCCGCAGCGCATGATCGACGCCTGCAGGCCGATCTTCGGCAAGCGACCCGTCTTCACGTCGGAGGTCGGGCCGGTGATCGGCGCCCACGTCGGGCCCGGGCCTGCTCGGCGTCGGCGGCGTCTCGATGGTCAGAGCCCTCGAGGGCTGAGTAATGGCGCGGCCGATCCCGGAGGTCCTCTTCGTCTGCGTTCACAACGCTGGGCGCAGCCAGATGGCCGCCGGCCTGCTCCAGCGCAAGGCCGGCGACCGGGTGCAGCGTCCTCTCGGCCGGCAGCGAGCCCGCCGACCAGCTCAACCCGGCGGTTGTCGAGGCGATGGACGAGGTCGGGATCGACATCTCCGCCGAGCGCCCCAAGAAGCTCGAGGACGGCATGGTCCGCGAATCCGACGTCGTGATCACGATGGGCTGCGGCGACGCCTGCCCGATCTATCCCGGCAAGCGCTACGAGGACTGGGAGCTCGAGGATCCCTCCGGGCAAGGACCTGGAGACCGTGCGTGGGATCCGGGACGATATCGAGCGAGAGTGGATGCTCTGCTTCGCGATCTAACGGGTCGCGCTGACGCGCGCCCTCGCATCTAGCGGCGGCGCCTGAGCGCGATCGCGCCGCCGATCAGGAAGCCGACGACGGCCGCGCCCACCGCGAGCTCGCGTCCGGTGCTCGCGGATCTGCCGCCGACGTCGGTTACCTGGACCCAGCGGTTCCGGAGCGCATCGACGGAGCGCGAGAGCTCCTGGCGCTGCTGGACGATGTCGCGGCGGATCTGCTCGGCCGAGCGGGTGCCCGGCGGCGGCAGGGGACCAGCGCCCGTTGCCGCTGGTTTGAATCGTCCGGCCGGTCGGGGTGCTCATCACTGCTGCTCCTCCTCCGTCGAAGGCTTGCCTTGATCTCCTTCGCCTCCTCGATCGCCATGTCGGGCGTCGGCGGCGCGCCCTTCTTGAAGCGAGCGCTAGGCGTACAGGCCCGCGCCCGCGGCGATCAGCAGGAAGAGCGCGGCCTCGACGAAGAAGCCGGCCCAGAAGTTGTCGAAGACGAGGTCGTTGAGGAGCCAGGCGATCCCGTGCATGCCCAGCATCAGGGCGAGCAGGACGAAGATCCCCGGCGACCAGCGCCGGCGACCGAGCCGCGCAGCAGGCTGTTGAACTTCTCGGTGACCTCGGTCTTGGCGAGCTCGATCTCCTCGCGGATCAGGACCGAGGCGCGGTCGGAGACCTCGAAGACGAGCTCCCCGACGCGTCATGTCCTCGGGCACCTTGGCGCCGTTCGCCGGCGGCCTGCGGCCCGGCTGGGCCGGTCGGTCTGGTCGACGGCCGCCGAGCGCCGTGGACCGGGCTGGCCTCGCCGTCGGTCATTCGGGCGGATCCTCGTTGAAGACGCGGCGCCAGATCACCTCGGAGAGGCGGTGCGCGGCGACCGTCGCGAGTGCGCCGGTGGCAGCCAGCAGTCCCGCCCAGATCAGTCGCCTCAAGATGTCGCTCTCCATGGCTCGTCGCTCCTCATCCGACTGGTTCGCGCTACCCGGACTCCTGAGCGGAGTAAACCAACTCGGCGGCCTTGCCCGGTCGGCCGCCCCGCCGTGCGCTCCGCGTAGGTCGCCCAGCGCTCGAAGAAGGTCGCGGTAGACGCCGTGGGTCCAGCGTGGGTCCGCGGCCTCGAGGAGGCCGTGGGAGCCGGCCGGGCAGGATCCAGACCCGGACGAGGTCGTTGCCCTTAGCGGCCTCCGCCAAGCATCCGCGCCTGTTCGACCTTGATGATCGGGTCGTCCTCCGGATGAAGGATGAGCAGCGGGACCTTCGCGTTGGGGATGTGGTCGACGCCCCGCGAGTTGCGTCCAGATCTCCTCGGCGTCGACGCCGTAGTAGGGCGCCGAGACGTGCTCCATCACCCGCAGCATGTCCTCGGCCTCCGGGGGCCAGCGGCCCGACCGCACCCGGGAGACCAGGGCGGCCTGGAACGCCTTGTGGATCGGGTAGCGGGGATGCCCGCGCGGCACCGGCTCCGAGAGGCGCTCCCAGACCTGCTTCGGGACCGCCGGCGGCGAGACCGCGAGGATGCCCGCCGTCGAGCGTCGTCGCCGTCTCCTCGTAGTCGGCAGGCGTTGAGCACCGAGCTGCCCCCGAGCGAGATGCCGAGCGCGCCGACGCTGGTCGAGCCGAGCTCCTTCATGTAGCGGGCCAGGGCGAGGATGTCCTGCCCCTCCTTCCAGCCCGCCGGTGGACGGGCGCCGGGCTGGTCAGCTCGGTCATCCCGAAGCTCCGCAGGTCGAGCGCGGCGACGTTGAACCCCCACTCGTAATAGGCGCGGACCGCGATCTGGCGGACGTAGTCGAAGCGGCTCGAGGTGAAGAGGCCGTGGACCACGATCAGCCCCGGGCGGGCCGCCTCCTGGAGCGCGATCGAGGCGGCGATCCGCTCGCCGTCGGCGCCCTCGACGATGTGATCCTTGAACTGGCCCGGGTAGCGGTAGCCGATCACCGCCCCCTCGCGGTGCTGGGCGACGACGAAGTTCGAGATGTCCGCGAGGCCGCGGCGCAGCCTCGGCGAAGTTCGAATGGCGCAGGTGCTCGGGGATCGCCTCGAGGTCCCGCATCAGCGCGTCCATCGTCCGCTCGCGCTCCGGCGGCACCGGGAGCGGTCGCTGCCTCCGCTCGCTCCAGCGCCCTCAGGAGGTCGCGGACGCGCCCGCCGATCAGCTGCCCGAACAGCCAGAGCGGCAGCAGGACGATCCCGCAGAAGGACGTTGGCGAGCTTGGCCGCGCCGTGCAGCGACGCGGTCCTGGCGCTGCGTCCTTGCCAGCCCCTCCCACATGCGCCGGCTCCGCTATCCGGCGACGCGGTCGCCGACCGGGCCGCGGCTCGAGCCCTCCGCAGATCGTCTCGACGACCAGCTGCTTCGCCTGCTCGAAGTCCTCGTCGGTGCCGGGCACCAGGTCGAAGATCCAACCGGAGAGCAGCTGCTCGATCGCGCCGTAGAAGAGCATCGCGGCGAAGCTCGGCGTCGACGTCGTCGCGGAACTCGCCGGTCTCCTGGGCGTCGGAGACGATCTCGGCGACGACGTCGTAGGCGGCGCGGATCTCCGGCAGGTGGGTTCGCCCGAAGGAGTTTGCCGCCCTGGTGACCTCGACGATGATCACCTTCATCAGCTCGGGCTCGTGGCGGTAGGACTCGATGATGAAGGAGGCGACGCCGCGCGAGCTTGTCGCGCGGCGACGCGTCGCTGCGCTGCATCTCCTGGCTCGCCTCCAGGAGCAGCGCCCAGCGCTCGGAGAAGAGCTCGTTGAGCATCTGGTCCTTGGAGTCGAAGTAGTGGTAGACGAGCCCGTAGGCGACGCCGGCCTCGGCCGCGACGTCCGAGACGCCGCGCGCTGTGGAAGCCCTGCCGGGCGAAGACCGTGATCGCGGCGTCGAGGATCGCGCGCCGCTTGTCGGCTGCGGTGATCCTGGCCATCAGGGCGCTCCCGCGGCAGTGGCGGGCTCGGCCATCGGAGACCGCTTCTCTCGGCGCCGGAGTGCTCCGGCCAGCGTGTACGCCTCGGGGCGCCGGTGGCGAAGCGACGGGAGGCTGTTCCCGCATCTCGTCCTGGCTCGAGAAGTCGAGTTCGGCGCTGATGAAGCACTCGGTGTCGGGGGCCTGGGCCAGCACCACCCCCCAGGGGTCGACGATCATCGAGCGGCCATAGCTCCGGTAGTGCGGCGGCGCGTCACCGATCTGCCCGGCGGCGACGATGAACACCTGGTTCTCGATCGCGCGCGCCCGGATCAGCGACTCCCAGTGATCGCGGCCGGTCCGCTCGGTGAACGCCGACGGAACGGCGATCACACGCGCGCCCCGCAGGGCGAGGATCCGGTAGAGCTCGGGGAAGCGGAGGTCGTAACAGATGGTCAGCCCGACCTCGGTCCCGAGCGACGTCGCCGACCGCGATCTCGTCGCCCGCCTGCTCGATCTCGGACTCGCGGTAGGAGACGTCGCCCGACGTCGACGTCGAACATGTGGATCTTCCGGTAGACCGCTCGGCGCTCGCCGTCGGGGCCGAACAGGACGGAGGTGTTCGCGAGCTTCTCCCGGCCCGAAACCCGCTCCGGCGATGCTCCCCGCGAGCAGGAAGACGCCGAGCTCGCGCGCCCAGCCGGCGGCGGCGGTCAGCGCGGGGCCGTCGAGCGGCTCGGCCGCGGAGTCGAACCGCCTCGGGCGGGCCGAGCACGGTCCACTTCTCGGGCAGGACTACGAGCTCCGCGCCGTCCGCCGCCGCGGCGCGGACCAGGCGCTCGGCGACCTCGAGGTTGCGGTCGTATTCGTCCGTGGAGTTGAGCTGTACGGCTGCGGCTCGCATTCTCTCACGCGCGCTGCCTGGTTCCGGCAGGCGGGACCGAAACCGGCTGACTGACCAGTCAATCTAGCGGGTAAGGGCGCGGAGAACGGCGGGGCGGCGGGTGCATGCCCAGAAAAGCAGCCATAGGATTCGCCCATGCGGGTCCTGGTCACGGGGGCGACGGGGAAGGTCGGTCACGCGATCGCCTCGGCTCTCCTCGACAGGGGCGACTCTGTGCGGGCGCTGGTCCGCGACCCGAGGCGCGCCGCCGGCGTCCTCCCCGCCGGGGTCGAGCCGATCCGCGGCGACGTCACCGACCCCGACAGCCTCACGGCGGCGGTCGAGGGCTGCGAGCTCGTCTTCAACGCGATGGGCCTGCCCGAGCAGTGGGTTCGCGACGGCGCGATCTTCGACCGGGTGAACGCGATCGGGAGCGGCCAGCTCGCGGGCGCCGCCCGCCAGGCCGGGGTGCGGCCGCTTCGTCCACACCTCCACCCACGACGTCTTCGCGGCCGACACCGGCGAGCGCTTCGACGAGACCATGCTCGCCGACCGAGCCGAAGGGGACCGCCTACGAGCGCTCCAAGCAGCGCGCCGAGGAGCTCGTCCTCGCCGAGCGCGACGGGATGGAGGTCGTGATCCTGAATCCCTCCGCCATCTACGGCCCGGGTCCCTCATCGACCGTCTCGTTCGACCGGGGAATGTTCGAGCCGCTGGTGCGCAAGCGGCTCCCGGCCCTTCCCCCGGGCGGGACCGGCCTCGCCTTCACCGAGGGCGTCGCCGCCGGCCACCTGCTCGCGGCCGAGAAGGGGGCGGACGGCGAGCGCTACATCCTCGCCGACACCTACGCCGACGCTCAGGGAGCTCGCCGAGACGGTCGTCCGGGTGGCGGGCCGAGGCCGAGTCCCGCCGTCGATGCCGGTGCCCGTCGCCCGAGCGTTCGCCGGGGTCGGCGAGGGCATCTCGCGGGTGATCCGGCGCCCGCCGATGCTCTCCCGGGGCCAGCTCCACTACTTCCGCTGGCAGGCCCAGCCGGACTCCTCGAAGGCCCAGCGCGAGCTCGGCTGGGCCCTAACCCCTCTGGAGGACGGCGTCCGCAGGACGCTTTCCGAGAGCGGCCTTCTGGAATAAGCTTTCGGTGCGAGGGGGCGCACCCTCGAACAGAGCTGAGGGGAGAGAGTATGAGCGCCACGCCGGGAACCGAAGCCTGCCGCGCCTGCGGCGCGGCTAATCCCGCCGGCTCACGCTTCTGCGGAAGCTGCGGAGCCAGTCTCGCGGCGCCTCGTCCGTGCCCGAGCTGCGGAGCAGAGAACCCGGAGGGCCAGCCCTTCTGCAACTCCTGCGGATCGCCACTCGATCGGACCGAGCCCGCGACCACGGCTCCCGACCCGACGGCCGCAGCGCCGGAGGTCGACGGCGAGCGGAAGCAGGTGACCGTGCTGTTCGCCGACGTCATGGGCTCGATGGACATGGCCGAGCAGGTCGACCCGGACGAATGGCGGCAGATCATGCAGCGGTTCTTCTCGATCCTCTCCGACGGGGTGCGCCGGTTCGAGGGGACGGTCGACAAGTTCACCGGCGACGGGATCATGGCCCTGTTCGGGGCGCCGATCGCACACGAGGATCACGCCGCGCGAGCGTGCTTCGCCGCGCTTCAGATCGAGGAGCTGGTGAGCGAGTACGCGACCGAGCTGCGACGGGGCAAGGGGCATGAACTTCTCGGTCAGGATCGGGATCAACTCCGGCGAGGTCGTCGCGGGAGCGATCGGAGCGGAGGGGAAGCTCGAGTACACGGCCGTCGGCCACACCGTCGGCCTCGCACAGCGGATGGAGGCGCTCGCCGAGCCCGGCAAGGCCTACCTGACGGAGCATGCGGCGAAGCTCGCGACCGGCTATCTGGAGCTCAACGACCTCGGCGAGTTCGAGGTGAAGGGAGCGAGCAAACCGATCCGCGTCTTCGAGCTGGTCGGTGCGGGGTCCGCTCGCTCCCGCTTCGACCTCTCGAGGGAACGGGGGCTCTCGCAGGTTCGTCGGCAGAGACGAGGAGATGCAGCTGCTCGAGGACGCCCTGGACCAGGCCAAGAGGGGCGCGGCAGCGTGATCGGGGTCGTCGCGGAGCCCGGTGTCGGCAAGAGCAGGCTCTGCCAGGAGTTCGCTGACCGCTGCCGCGCGCGGGGGATCGAGGTCTACGAGACTCAGGCCCAGGCGCACGGGACGGCGATCCCGTTCCTGCCGGTGCTGCAGATGATGCGCGGGTACTTCGGGATCGAGGACCGGGATTCCGAGCGGGTGGCAAGGGAGAAGATCGCCGGCCGGCTGCTGCTGCTGGACCCCGATTTCTCCGACGACCTGCCGCTCGTCTTCGACTTCCTCGGCGTTCCGGACTCGGAGCGCCCGGCTCCCCAGGTGAGCGCGGAGGCGAGACAGCGGTTGCTTCGCGGGGTGATCCGGCAGGCTCTACCGGGCCCCCGGGCGCACCGAAGTCGTCGTCAACGTGATGGAGGACCTGCACTGGATGGACGAGGGCAGCGAGCAGATCATCAACGGAGGTGGTCTCGGCGCGTGGAAGGCACCGCGACCCTGGCGATCGTCAACTTCAGGCCCGAGTTCCAGCCCGAGTGGGCGGATTCGCCGGTCTACAGGCGGCTCCGTCTCGTGCCGCTCGGGCCCGAGTCCACCAATGAGCTGCTCGGCGACCTCGCAGGCGAAGATCCCTCCCTCGATGGGCTTGCCGATCTCGTCCACGAGCGGACCGGGGGCAATCCCTTCTTCATCGAGGAAGTCGTGCGGGAGCTCGTCGAGGCCGGGATACCTCGTCGGTGAGCGAGGCGCGTACCAGCTGACGAAGCCGGTCGACGACACCGGGGTCCCGGCGACCGTCCAGGCGATCCTCGCCGCCCGGATCGATCGCCTCGAGACAGCCAAGGCGCTCCTGCAGGCCGCTTCGGTGATCGGCAAGGAGGTTCCCGAGCCCGCCCTGCGTCGCGTGGTCCGGCGTCCATGACGAGGCCCTCGCCGAGGGGCTCAAGGAGCTGATCGGCGCCGGGTTCCTCTACGAGGCGGAGATCTACCCGGAGCGGGTGCTCGCCTTCAGCCATCCGCTGACCCAGGAGGTCGCCTACGGATCGCAACTCGGGAAGCAGCGCGCGAAGGCGCACGCCGCGGCCGGTCAGGCGATGATCGAGCTCAATCCGGATCGCCACGACGAGCTCGCCGCGCTGATCGCCCAGCACCTCGAGCAGGGCGGTGAGACGGCTCGAGGCTGCACGATGGAACGCGCGGGCCGCGCACTGGGCCGGCTACGCGCATCCCCGTGACGCGCTCCGGCTGTGGACCAAGGTCTCCGAGCTGGTCTCCGAGCTTCCCGAGGACGAAGAGACCGCCGCGCTTGGTGTCTTCTCCAGGCTGCTGCAGCTCGATTACGCCTGGCGGCTGGGGATGGAGCAGGAGCGGATCGATTCGCTGATCTCAGAAGCGAAGGCGATCGCCGACCGCGGACCGACGACCTGCGGTCGCTGACCCTGCTGAAGGTGATGGAGTCCGCGCGCCCGGGGATGGAGCTGACCGCGGAGGAATGGATTCGGAGCGGCGCGCGAGTCGATCGCGCTCGCGGACCAGTCGGGCGACCAGGCGCTCCGAATCGCGATGCGGGCGACGGCCTCCTACGCATTCCTGACGCTCCGGCGAGTTCGAGGAGTGCGAGCGGGTGCTCGACGAAGTGCTCGAGATGAGCGGCGACGATCACGCGGCTGGGAGCGGGGATCATCATCGGTTGCCCGCACGCGTTCGCGATCCAGTTCAAGGGCCTCCTCTGCGAGCAGTGGGGCGAATACGAGCGAGCGGACGAGCTGTTGGACACCGCCCTGCGAATCGCGGCGGAGCAGGGGGATCCGGAGACCGAGAGCTGGACACGAGGCCAGAAGGCGATCCTCGCGTCGATTCGAGGCGACGCGGATGCGGCCATCGCAATCGCTGAGCGAAACTACGAGCTGACCGAGCGCCTGGGCGATGTCTTCTCCCGAACCTGGGCGTTGGTCTCGCTTTCCCTGGTGCGGGTCGACACGGGTGATTTCGCCGGGGCGCTCGACTCGATCGAGCGCGCGGACTCGCTCTATCGCGAGGCGATGAAGAGCGGCGGCGAAGCTGAGGCCTGGCGGCTCGCGTTGCATCGCCCAGGCGCTGCTCGGGGTCGGACGAATCCAGGAGGCGCTCGAGGAGGCCGAGCGCGCGACCACCATCGCTCGCGATCGAGGCATGCGCTGGACACTGCCGCGTGCGCTACGAGCCTTGGGACGAGCCCGGGCCGCCACGGGCGACGTGGAGAGCGCCGGCGAAGCCTTCGACGAAGCGGTAGAGGTCGCTCGCGCAATGGGCTGCCGGATGGAGCTCGATCAGATCGAGCGCGACCGGGACGAGGCGCGCGTCGGAGCGTCCTAGGAGCGGTTCCCGGGCAGGGTGCCCAGGCCCGGTAGGAAGCGGCCGACGCGGGCGGCCCAGGCCAGATAGGGCCCGCCGTGGGCGCGGATCAGGTACGGCTCCTCCACCAGCCGGACCTGGACCTCGAACGCCGAGGATGCCCGCCGGAACCGCGGCGAGCGAGAGCCAGGTCGGGACCAGCAGCGCGAAGCCGATCCAGGCGATCAGCATGAACGTGTAGATCGGGTTCCGGCACAGCCGGAAGACGCCGGCGGTGACCAGCTCGGTGCGCTCATCCTCGTCCACGCCGATCCGCCACGACGCCCCCATCGCCATCTGGGCGAGGAAGGTGCCGGCGATCCCCATCGCGCAGAGGACGAAGCCGAGAGCGTGAAGCGCGGTCACGTCGAGGTCCTCGATCGGCTCGAGGACGTCGGCGAGCACCAGGATCGGGTTCGCCGCCCCCATCGCGACCGCGCAGGACGAATAGCCCGCCGCCGAGGACCTCAAGCGGTGGGGCGCCGCTGAAGGCTCGCGATCCCGGTTCCGCCGGTGGTCCGCACGGCGACGGCGACCCGAACGCCGAAGGCGAGCAGCAGGTAGACGACCAGCAGGGCGAGGGCCCAGCCGGCCAACTCAGGCGTCGGCGCCGTTCGGGTCGGGCTCGGAGCCCCGCCGGCGCTCGAGCTCCGCCACAAGCGCCTTGGTGTGCATCGCGGCGAGCAGATCATTCAGCGGCTGGTTTCCGGCCTCGATCAGGGTCATCGCCTCGTCCGCGTCCATCTCGCCCGCGAGCCGCTCCATCAGCACGTCGACCTCGAGCTTCACCAGATCGGCCATCGACTTCCTTGTAGCGAATCGTGTCGTAGACGGTGAAACCGATCCTCTCCTCGTAGCCCCCGGCGCGGAATCGGCTGATCGCCTCGACGATCCGGACGTCGGTCGGCGAGTAGCCGGCGTCGTCCGGCGTGAGCACCCCGAGCTCCGCGAGCCGGTCGAGGACGTCCTGCGGGACGTCGAAGCGGTGCCGGACCTCGGCGGCGCTCACCCTCTCGCTCTCTCCGGCGAGAGCGTGCTCGAGCAGCTTGTCGCCCAGCTCGATCAGCGCCTTCGCGCGGTCGGGGTCCTCCTCCAGCAGGTCCTTGATCACGCGCAGCGGCATGTAGCGCTCCTCCTGGAGCTGCTTGATCATCCGGATCCGGTCGACGAACTCCGCCGGGTAGTAGGCCATGTTGCGCGAGGTCTTGACGGGCTCGGGAAGCAGGCCCTCGCGGAGGTAGTGCTTGATGGTCGCCGCCGAGACCCCGGACGCCCGCGCGAGCTCTCCCATCCGGAGCATCTCCTCGCTCTGCGTCTTCGCCTTCGCCGCGCTCATGCCAGGAACTGCTCCTCGCGGGTTCCCTTCTCCGGACCCTTCGCCGCGGCTGACTCCTCCAACGCCGCCGACTCCTCCTCGGGAGTACCCGGCCTCGCTTCAGGAGCTCCCGGGTGTGCTCTCCGAGCGCGGGCGCCGGCCGCTCGACGGCGGCGGGGGTGCGGGAGAGCTTGATCGGGAATCCGAGCTGGCGGACCTCGCCGAAACCGGGCTGCTCGTGGGTGATCGTCATCTCGCGCTCGCGCACGAGCTCGGACTCGAGCGCCTCGTCGAGCTCGAGGATCGGCTCGATCATCGCGTCGTGCTCGTCGTTGAAGGCTCGCCACTCCTCACGGGTCCGCGCCCTGAAGATCTCGGCGACCTCGCGGTGCGCGTCCGATCCGTGCCGCTCGAGCTGCTTCTCGATCAGGTCCTCCCGTCCCACGCCGCGGCAGAAGGCCTGCCAGAACTTCGGCTCGAGCGCGCCGCAGCTGACCCAGCCGTCCTTCGCCTCGTAGGGCCGGTAGCAGACGAGCCCACCCGAGAGCATCAGCTCGCCGCGACGTGGGACCTCGCCGGAGGCGAAGTACCGGGCGGCCTCCATCGCCAGCCAGGCGAGCGAGCCGTCCGTCATCGAGATGTCCACGATCTGGCCCTCGCCGCTCCGGCGCGCCTCGTGAAGGGCGGCCAGGATCCCGACCGCAGCCATCAGCGCGCCGCCGCCGAGGTCGGCGAGCTGGACGCCGGCCTGGATCGGCGGCCCGCCGGCCTCGCCGGTCAGACCCAGGATCCCGTTCAGGCCCAGATAGTTCATGTCGTGCCCGGCCCGGTCGCGGTTCGGCCCGTCCTGGCCGTAGCCGGTGATCGGGCAGTAGACCAGCGCAGGATTCGCTTGGCGCAGAACCTCGTAGCCGACGCGGAGCCGCTCGAGGACGCCTGGCCGGAAGCTCTCGACCACGACGTCGGCCGACTCCGCCAGCTTCAGCAGCGCCTGCCTGCCCCCCTCCTGCTTCAGGTCCAGGCTGACCGAGCGCTTGTTGCGGTTCAGCGCGAGGTACAGGGCCGAGCGGGTTCCCAGCGGAGTTGTGCTCGTCCGAGCCGTAGTAGGGCGGCGCCCAGCGCAGGTAGTCGCCGGAGCCCGTGTCCTCCACCTTGACCACGTCGGCGCCCAGGTCGGCGAGGAGCAGCGTGCAGAACCCGCCCGGGCACGAGCCGGGTGAGGTCGAGGACCCGGACGTCGGAGAGTGGCCGCTCGCTCATTCGGCGGCCTCGGTCGTCTCGATCGGGTGCGCGAGCATCTCGCGCCGCGTCGGCTCGTCCCGCTTCGGGACCCCGAGCAGCTCGCGCGCCTCGGCGACCGTCGCGGCGCGACGGCCGACGTCCTCGGCCATCTGCCTGGCCTTCGCGATCAGCTCGCCGTTCGACTTCGCCATCTCGCCGCTCGGCAGATAGAAGTTGTCCTCGAGCCCGGCGCGGACGTTGCCGCCCAGGACCAGCGAGCCGCGCCGAGCAGCTTCCACTGGTCGCGCGAGATGCCGATCACCTGCCAGTCGTTCGGGCCCTCGGGGCCGCCGGGAATCTGCTCGGACATGAAGGCGACGTTTCGGGCGTTCGGGCGGATCCCCCCGTTCACGCCCATCACCAGCGAGATCTGAAGCGGCTCGCTCCAGCAGCCCATGTCGAGGAGGGGGTCGAGATTCGCGACGTGGCCCGCGTCGAAGCACTCGTGCTCGGGCTTGATCCCGATCTCGCGCATCGCTTCGAGGAACTCGATGATCGTGTCGAAGCTGTTCTCGAACACCGCCTTGAAGACGAAGTCCTTGCGCCGCCGCGAGTACTTGGCGTAGTTCATGCTGCTCATGTTCAGCGCCGCGACGTCGGGCCGGAGCTCGCGCAGGTAGGCGATCCGCTTCTCCATCGGGACGCCGATCGCGCCGGTCGAGTAGTTGATGATCACGTCGTCCACCTCGGCCCGGATCGCCTCGGTGATCGCCCGGAAGTCCTCGATCTCGTAGGAGGGGGTGCCGTCCGGGGTCCGAGCGTGGATGTGGATCTGCGAGCCGCCCTCGTCGACGATCCGCCTCGCCTCGGCCGCGTACTCCTCGGGCGTGTAGGGGATCGCCGGGCACTGGTCGCGGTTCGCGATCGCCCCCGAGATCGAGCAGCTGATGATCACCGGATCCTCGAACCGGCTCATCGAGATCTCTCCCGCCGGGACCAGGGTGATCGGATGAGGACCCGGTGGGGTCTCATCGAGATCTCTCCCGCCGCGACCAGGCGTGATCGGATGAGGACCCGGTGGGGTCTCATCGAGATCTCTCCCGCCGGGACCAGGGTGATCGGATGAGGACCTCGGTGGCGGTCTCAGACCGGCATCACCCCGTGCTTCTTCCAGGGCCGCTCGACCCGCTTGTTGGCGGCCATCCGCAGGCCGCGGATGATCGTCGGGCGCGTCTCGCGCGGGTCGATGATGTCGTCGATCATCGCGTTGCCCGCCGCGATGTAGGGGTCGATCTGCTCGCGGACCGCCTCGAGCATCTTCTCCCGGGTCGCCTCGGGGTCGTCGGAGGCCTCGATCGCGGAGCGGCCGATGATGTTGACCGCGCCCTCGGCGCCCATCACCGAGATCTCCGCGGAGGGCCAGGCGACGATCAGGTCCGGCTCGTATGCCTTCCCGTTCATCACGTAGTAGCCGGCGCCGTAGGCCTTGCGGACGACGACGGTGACCTTCGGCACCGTCGCGCGCGAGACCGCGTAGAGCATCTTCGCCCCGTGGCGGATGATCCCGGCGTGCTCGACCTTCGAGCCGACCATGAAGCCGGGAACGTCCTGGAGGAAGACGCAGCGGGATGTTGAAGGCGTCGCAGAGGTTGATGAAGCGGGCGGCCTTGTCGGCCGAGTCGTTCTCGAGGATGCCGCCGAGCTGCTTCGGCTGGTTGGCGACGATCCCGACCGGCTGCCCGCCGAAGCGCGCGAGGCAGGTGATGATCGTCTTCGCGAACTTCGGCTTGATGTCGAAGTAGATCCCGTCGTCGACGATCTCCGAGATCACCTCGTACATGTCGTACGGGTGCCGCGGCGACTCGGGGACGATGTCGAGGAGCTTCTCCGACATCCGGTCCTCCGGGTCCTCGGCTCGGGCGATCGGCGGGCTGCTGCTCGCAGTTCGCGGGGAAGTAGGAGAGGTAGTCCTTCACCGCGCGGATGCATTCCTCGTCGTCCTTCACCTCCAGGTCGCCGACTCCCGACTTCCGGCAGTGGACCTTGGCGCCGCCGAGCTCCTCCATCGAGATGTCCTCTCCTGTGACCGCCTTCGTCAGATGCGGCCCGGCGAGCGCCATCGCGCCCTGGCCGACGACCATCGGGACGAAGTCCGAGAGCGCCGGGATGTAGGCGGTCCCCGCAGCGCAGGGTCCGAGCATCGCCGCGACCATCGGAATCACGCCCGACATCACGACCTCCTCCTGGAAGAGATGGCCGGAGCCCGCGAACAGCGATCCCGCCGCCTCCTGGATCCGCGCCCCGGCCGAGTCAAGCAGCCAGATGAACGGCATCCGCTTCGACAGCGCCATCTCGCGCAGGCGGCTCACCTTCAGCTCGCCGGTCATCCCCATCGAGCCGGCCATCACGGTGAAGTCGTAGGCGGCGATGCAGCAGGTGCGGCCGTCGACGTCGCCCCACCCGGTGATCACCCCGTCAGCCGGCGCCTCTACGCCCTCCATCGCTTTTTGGGAGAAGTGCGGCCTTCCGTGGATCCCCATCTCCACGAACGTGCCGGCATCGCAGAGGAGATCGATCCTCTCGCGGGCGGTGAGCTTCCCGCGCTCGTGCTGGAGGGCGATCTTCTCCTCGCCGCCGCCGAGCTTCGCCCTCTCTCGCCTCGCGTGGAGGTCCTCGGTCAGCCCCTTCATCCCGGTCGCCTCGCCACCCTCGACCACATCCGGCGCTTCCTTCGCCTCGCCCGCGCGTTCCGTGGTCTTCGCGTCCTTCTTGGTCTCGTCCTTCGCCGCACTCATCTCGATCTCTCCTGCTTCTTTTTTCTCTCTCCCAGTGACATATCGCTGTAGATGAGGACCCGGTGGGGTCTCAGCGCCCCTTCCATTCGGGCTCGCGCTTTTCGAAGAAGGCCTTCACGCCCTCCTGGATGTCCTCGGTCGAGAAGGTGAGCGAAAGCTGCGAGCGCAGGAACTCCAGAGCGTCGTCCAGGTCCATGTCCTGCTGCCGGTACATCGCGTCGTGGCCGAGCCGCATGAGGACCGGGCTCTTCGACGCGAGCTTGGCCGCCCACTCATCCACCGCCGCATCGAACTCGTCAGCGGGCACGACCTTGTTGGCGATCCCGTAGTCGACCGCCTGCTCCGCCGAGATCTGCTCGCCGAGGAGCATCATCTCGTTCACCTTCTTCCTCGGAACGCTCCGGTAGATGATCGACATGATCATGTACGGGAAGGCGCCCACATTGATCTCCGGCGTCCCGAATCGGGCCCCCTCCTTTGCGATCAGCAGGTCGCAGGAGAGCGCGAGCCCCATGCCGCCGGCGAGGACGTGGCCATTCGCCGCGCAGAGCGAGGGCTTCCCGAGCCGCGGCATCAGCCGGAAGAACTCCAGGAAGAGGTCTGAGGCGAAATGCTTGTCGACCAGAGGCGCATCCGCGGCGAACCCACCGAGGTCGGCACCTGCGCAGAACACCCTGTCGCCGGCGCCCGTCAGCACCACCGCCCGGACCGCGTCGTCGTCCCGGGCCGACTTCATCGCCTCGACCAGCGAGGCGAGCAGTTCGCCCGTTGAGCGCGTTTCGATGATCGGGCCGGTTCAGGGTCACCCGCGCGACCCCATCCGTCACCTCGTAGAGGAGCTCCTCGCCCATCGCCGGCCCACCCTAGTGGATCTGGGCCCAAATGGGAAGTGCTACGTCCTACTACTCACACAGGCGCGGGTGGCGGCATCTCGCTTCCTCTCGGGCTAACCAACCGGAAACCGCATCAGAATGCGGGTTGCAGTGGGAAGTAGGAAGTTCTACTATTTACTCTGCCGATCCGGCTCCCCGCCCGATGCCGGAGCCCACCCCACGAGAGGAGAGATTCGAGTGGCCACCGCGACCTCCAGGTTGATCAAGCCCGACCACGGCGCCAAGCGCGACCACTTCATCTTCACCGACGAGCACGAGGAGCTGCGCGAGTCGATGAAGTCCTGGGTGCTGAAGGAGCTCACCCCGCACCGGTTCGAGTGGGAGGAGAACCTGTGGCCGGACTCGGTCCTCCACCGCGCCGGCGAGCTCGGCTACATCGGCCTCTGCTTCCCGGAGGAGTACGGCGGCCAGGGCGGCGACTACTTCTACTCCCTGGTCCGCGCCGACGCGATGAGCTACTCCGGCTGCGGCGGCCTCAACATGGGCATGGCGGTGCACACCGACATGGCGACGCCGCCGATCCACCTGCTCGGCACCGAGGAGCAGAAGCAGCGCTACCTGGTCGCCGGCGATCAAGGGCGAGCTGATCAGCTGCCTCGGGATCACCGAGCCCGGCGCCGGCTCGGACGTCGCCGGGATCCGGACCACCGCGAAGCGCGACGGCGACGAGTAGGTGATCAACGGCTCGAAGACCTTCATCACCAACGGGCTCCGCGCCAACTTCATCGTCCTGGTGACCAAGACCGATCCGGACGCAGGCCCACGACGGGATCAGCCTCTTCGTCGTCGACATCCGCGACGGCGACGGCAAGGAGGTCGATGGCTTCAGCGTCTCGCGGAAGCTGGAGAAGATGGGGATGCACGCCTCCGACACCGGCGAGCTCTCCTTCCAGGACGTCCGCGTCCCGGCCGAGAACCTGCTGGGCCAGGAGGGCAAGGGCTTCTACCACATCTCCTGGGAGCTCCAGGGCGAGCGGCTGGTCGCCGCGATCGGCTGCGTCTCGGGCGCCGAGCGCGTCTTCGAGCGGACGCTCGAGTACGCGAAGGAGCGCGAGGCCTTCGGCCGCCCGATCGGCCGCTTCCAGGCGATCCGCCACAAGTTCGCCGAGATGTCGGTGAAGATCGAGGCCGCCAAGCAGATGGTCTACGCGACCGCCTGGCGGTTCGCGAACGGCGAGTACCCGGTCCGCGAGATCACGCAGGCGAAGCTCTACGCCTCACGGATCGTCGAGGAGGTCTGCGACGACTGCGATCCAGATCCACGGCGGCTACGGCTACATGAAGGAGTACGAGGTCGAGCGCGCCTATCGGGACTCCCGCCTCAACCGGATCGGCGCCGGCACCGACGAGATCATGCTCGAGGTGATCGGCCGCTCCTACGGGCTGTAGGGCAGACGGCCTCGACCGGGCGAGGCCGCCCACCCCGCCGTTCGGCCTACGCCTTCGCCTGCTCCTTGTAGGCCTCGATGTTCTCCTCGGCCGTGTCGGCGATCGGGCGGACCTCGACGGTCGAGCCGGTCGCCGGGATCTTCCGGCCCACCCGACCGCCTCGTCGATGTCCTTGCACTCGAGGATCCATGTAGCCGGCCATCTGCTCCTTCGTCTCCGCGTACGGCCCGTCGGTGACGACCGACCTTGCCATCCTCGCCGTAGCGGAGCGTCCTCGCGCTCCCGCTCGGGCCCAGGCCCTCGGCGCCTCGCGAGCACGCCCGCCTTCTCGATCTCGACCGTTGTAAGCTGCTCATCTGGTCCGCCCATCTCCTGGATCTGCTCGGGTGTCGCCTGCGCGGTCCACGAGTCCGAGTCTCCGATGAGCGAGACCAAAACCTCATTTCGCTCCTCCTTCTGTTCGGGCGGCGCCGATCGCCGCCTTCACCGTAACGACGAGCGGTCGGATCGGCGAACTAGACGTTTTTTCCGTCGCCGGATCCGAGCTCCTCGATCCGCCGCTCCAGGAAGGCCTGCTGGACCGGGTTGGTCGAGAGCTCGAGACCGCGCCGATAGGCGTCAAGGGCCTGCTCGTCCCGGCCGAGCCGCGCGAGCAGGTCGGCGCGCGTGACGTGAAAGGGCGCGTAGCGGTCGAGGCCCTCGATCCGCGTCGATCAGCTCGAGTCCTGCCTCCGGCCCGCGCTCCATCGCCACGGCGATCGCCCGGTTGAGCTCGATCACCGGCGAGGGCTGGATCTGGCGGAGCTGTCCGTAGAGCAGTGCGATCCGCCCCCAGTCGGTGTCCTCGGCCGCTCGGCCGCGCGCGTGGACGGCGGCGATCCGGGCCTGGGTCGAGTACGGGCCGATCACCCCACGGCAGCGTGCTCGACGAGTGCCACCCCCTCCTCGATCTGCTCGCGGTCCCAGAGCGAGCGGTCCTGGTCCTCCAGCAGCACCATCTCCCCCGCCTCGTCGAGGCGCGCGTCGCGGCGGGAGTGCTGGAGCAGCATCAGCGCGAGCAGAGCGCGCGCCTCGGGCTCGGCCGGGAGCGTCTCGACCAGCACGCGCGCGAGGCGGATCGCCTCATCCGCGAGCTCGGTGCGGATCAGTGAGTCCGATCGCGAGGCGAAGTAGCCCTCGTTGAAGATCAGATAGAGGGTCGCGAGTACCGACGGGAGCCGCTCGGGTAGCTGCTCGGCCGAGGGCACCTCGTAGGGGATGTTGGCGTCGCGGATCTTGGTCTTCGCGCGGACGATCCGCTGGGCCATCGTCGCCTCGGTGACGAGGAAGGCGTCGCGATCTCCGCCGTCGTCAGACCGCCGAGCGTGCGCAGCGTGAGCGCGACCCGCGCCTGAGGGCGGAGGGCCGGATGGCAGCAGGTGAAGATCAGCCGCAGCCGGTCGTCGGGCACTCCGGATCCGCCTCCTCCTCCTCCTCCAGGTCCTCGGAGCGCGGCTCAAGCCGCTCGAGGCCCTCGAGGACCTCCTTCTTCAGCTCCAGCGTCCGGGCACGGCGAAAGCGATCGATCGCCTTGTTCCGGGCGACCCGGGTGATCCAGGCGCCCGGGTTGTCCGGGATCCCGTCGCGCGGCCAGCGCTCCAGTGCGACGACGAACGCCTCCTGGACCGCCTCCTCGGCGGCGTCGAAGTCGCCCGAGGACGCGGATCAGACTGGCGACCGCCCGTCCCGACTCGTGCCGGAACAGGCGGTCGACAGTCTCGGGCGAGCCCTCTATGACGTGGCCGGGGTCGCTCCGGCTTCGGCCGGATCCTCGTAGCCGTACTCCGCGTAGTCCATCACCGGGCGGACCTCGATAGCGCCGCCGCGGATCGGGACCTTCTTCGCCCACTCGAGCGCCTCGTCCATGTCCTTGCACTCGAGCAGGTAGAAGCCGCCGATCTGCTCCTTCGTCTCGGCGAACGGGCCGTCGGTGATCACACGTTCCTCGCCGCGGCCTCCGCGGACCGTCCTCACCCTCGGTTGTGGGCTGGAGGCCCTCGCCGGCGATGAAGACCCCGGCGTCCATCGCTTCCTTGCCGAACCGCTCCCAGTTCTTCATTTCATCCTCGATCTGCTCCGGGGCGATGTCCTCGTAGCCGCCCTCGGGCCCGATCAGGGTGAGCATGAACCTCATCTCGGCTCCTCCTTTCAGCGCTAGGCCGCCGCCTTGACGGGTCCCGGCGTGAAGTCCTCGTAGCCGAGGTCCGTGAAGTCCATCACGGGCCTGACCTCAACCGTCCCTTCCTGGAACGGGATCCCCTTCGCGTACTCGATGGCCTCGTCCATGTCCTTGCACTCGAACAGGTAGAAGCCGCCGAGCTGCTCCTTCGACTCGGCGAAGGGACCGTCGCTGACGATCGGATCCTCGCCCTGCTTGATCTTGACGGTGGTGGCCGTGGCGCTCGGCTGGAGCGCCTCGCCCGCGATGAAGGCTCCGTTGTCGACCGCATTCTTGGTGTAGGAGTCCCAGCGGTCCATCACCGCCTTCATCTCCTCCGGGCTTGCGTCCTCCATACCGCCCTCTTCGCTGATCAGCGCGAGCACGTACTTCATATTTTTCCTCCTCTTCCTGAGCGACGCTTCTCGCCGCTTCACCCTAACGACGAACGGCGCATCCTCAAATCGACAGCGCCGTAAGAATCTCCCCATGAGCAACCTCGACCACATCCGCTCCTACTACGAGGCGCTCAACACCGGCGACGTCGACCTCGTCGCCTCGCACTTCACCGACGATGCGGTCCACTACTACACGCGCCTCGGGCCGCACCGAGGGCGCGAGCGATCGCCGAGAACGCGCGCTGGGAGTCGAGATGTCGACGGCCAGTGGTGGATGGAGCACGGGATCGAGTCCGGGCGACGAGGCGGTGATCGAGTGGACGATGACCTGGCGCGATCCGAAGTCCGGCGAGAAGCGGCTGGACCGCGGCACCGAGTGGTTTCGCCTCCGCGACGGGAAGATCGCCGAGGTCCGCGCCTACCACCACGGCGGACAAGAAGAACCCCCAGGGGACCTCCTCGGCTTCGACCACGCCCAGCGGGGACACACGATGATCGAGGACTGGCAGGCGCCCGTCCGGAAGCCGCGTCATGACGGTGATCAAGGACCAGGGGAAGCGGGCGCCCCTGCCGCCGTTCACGGACGAGCACGAGGAGCTTCGCGAGTCGGTCAGGAACTTCGTCTCGAAGGAGATCGCCCCGCATGTCGACGAGTGGGAGGAGGCGCGGGAGTTCCCGCGGGAGCTCTTCAATCGCTGCGGCGAGCTCGGCTTCATCGGCCTCAAGTACGAGACCGAGTACGGCGGCCAGGGCGGCGACTACGTGCACGACGCGGTCTGGGTGGAGGAGCTGTCGCGCTCGGGGGCGAGCGGAGGCGTGTCGGCCGGGCTTGGCGCGCACATCGAGATCGCGATGCCGCCGATCTGGAAGTTCGGGACCGAGGAGCAGAAGCAGCGCTGGCTCGTCCCCGGGATCCGCGGCGAGCTCATCGGCGCGCTCGGGATCACCGAGCCCGGTGCGGGATCCGACGTCGCATCGATTCGGACCACGGCGCGGAAGGTCGACGGCGGCTATGTCGTCAACGGGTCGAAGACCTTCATCACCAACGGCGTCCGGGCTGACTTCCTGGTCTGTGCGGTGAAGACGACCGAGCAGGGCGGCCACCATGGCATCTCGTTCCTCGTCCTCGAGCGGGACATGCCCGGATACGAGGTGGTCTCGAAGCTCGAGAAGATGGGCTGGCACGCCTCGGACACCGGCGAGCTCTCGTTCACGGACGTCGAGGTTCCCGAGGAGAACCTGCTCGGCGAGGTAAACGGCGGCTTCTACCTGATCATGGCCAACTTCCAGTGGGAGCGGCTGACGATGGCGCTCGGTGCCGTCGGCGGGATGCAGCGGGTCCTCGAAGCGACGCTCGCCTACGCGAAGGAGCGCGAGGCGTTCGGACGTCCGATCGGGCGCTTCCAGGCGATCCGGCACAAGTTCGCGGAGATGTCGACGAAGCTCGAGATCTCCCGCGCCCTCACGTACGCCTGCCTGCGGAAGTTCGCGGCGGGAGACGACGCGATCCGTGAGGTCACGCAGGCGAAGCTGTTCACGCAGCGCGCGATGTGCGACGTCGCCGACGAGGCGATCCAGATCCACGGCGGCTACGGCTACATGCGCGAGTACGGAGTGGAGCGCGCTTACCGCGATGCCCGCCTCGGCCCGATCGGCGGCGGCACCGACGAGGTGATGAAGGAGATCCTCGGCAAGCAGCTCGGGCTCTAACCGCTCCGGCGGAGCGTGACGTTGGTCACACATGGAGGGCTATCCGGGCCTGTGACAGATGAATTAGGGGCTCCCTAAGGGTCATTCCCGATTGAAGTCATCGCCGCGCTGTCACATCCTGCGGCGCCCCAACGTCTTACCTCTCAGCACCCAACAGGAGGGAACCCCATGGCCTCGCTTACCCGCTGGGTCCTTGCCCACAAGAAAACCGTCGTCATTGGCTGGCTCGTCCTGACTCTCGCCGGGATCGCCGCCGCCGGGCCGGCGTCCGAGGCGCTCGATCAGGAGTTCTCCGTCCCGAAGAAGGAGGGCTGGGAGACCAATGTCGCGATCGCCGACCAATACAGGGGCACCGGTGGGGACTCATCCCCACTCGTCCCCGTGGCGACTTTGCCCGAGGGTGAGTCGGTCGACTCCCCGGCGGTTCAGGCCGACCTGACGAAGCTGGACACCAGTCTGCGGGATGCGCTGCCGGGAGCCCGGGTCGCCTCCTACGCGTCGACCGGTGACCGGGCGTTCGTCTCCGACGACGGCCAGACGACCTTCGCGCTCGCGTATCCGGTACCCGACCCGGACTCCCAGTTCGGCGAGAACCCGGAGGCGGAGAAGGCTGCCAGCGCCGCCGTGGAGGACCTGACCGTGGGCGGCGCCAACGTCCACCTGACCGGCTTCGACGCACTCGCGGAGGAAAGCGGCGGCGGCGAGGGACCGGGAGTCCTGATCGAGGCAGTGCTCGGCGGAGTCGGCGCCCTGGTGATCCTTGCGTTCGTCTTCGCCTCGTTCCTCGCGATCGTCCCGATCGGGATGGCGATCGTCTCGATCATGACCACCTTCCTGCTCCTGCTCGGTCTCACCGAGATCACCGACGTGTCGCCGATCGTGCAATTCCTGGTCGCGCTGGTCGGACTCGGGGTGGCGATCGACTACGCCCTGCTGGTGGTGTCGCGGTGGCGCGAGGAACGCACCCATGGACACGCGGGCGACGAGGCGGTCCAGCGGGCGATGGAGACCGCCGGGCGCGCTGTCGTCTTCAGCGGAATCACGGTCGCGATCGGCCTGTTCGCGCTGATCGCCCTGCCGCTCCCGTTCCTGCGCTCGATGGGCTATGGCGGGATGTTGATCCCGCTCGTCTCGACGCTGGTGGCGATCACCCTGCTCCCGGTGATCCTGTCCAAATACGGCGCGAAGCTCGACTGGCCGCATCGCCGGACCGACGACAAGGCGAGCCGTGCCTGGACGCGGTGGGCCGAGGCCGTCTCGCGTCGGCGCTGGCTCGGCGCCGGAGCGGGTATCGCGGTGATCCTGGCGCTCGCCTTCGCCGCGACGAACATGCAGCTCGGCACCTCCGACGCGGACACGATCGCCAAGGAGGGCGACGCCAAGATCGGATTGACTGCGCTCGAGGATGCCGGGATCGGCGAGGGATCGATCCTTCCCCACGAGATCCTCGTTCCGAAGGGCACAGATCCCGATCAGGTCGCAGCCGACCTCGACGGCATCGAGGGCCTCCAGGGCGCGGTCGCGCCTCACGACGGTTGGGCCAACGACAGGACCGCGATCGTCGAGGCGATCCCGGTTCCCGACAGCGGCACCAGCGAGGGCGGAGCGACCCTGGATGCAGTTCGCGACACGGCGCATGCGGCCGGACCGGACGTCCAGGTCGGTGGTGGGCCGGCGGCCAACGACGACTTCATCGAGGCCGTCTACGGCAGCTTCCCGCTGATGATCGCGCTGATCGCGATCACGACGTTCATCCTGCTGGCGCGAGCGTTCCGCTCCCTGCTCCTGCCGCTGAAGGCGATCATCCTGAACATCCTCAGCGTCGCCGCGGCGTGGGGTGTGGTGGTCCTGATCTGGCAGGAGGGGCTCGGCTCGGAGGCGATCTGGGACATCCAGGCGACAGGCTCGCTGCCCTCCTGGATCCCGCTGATCATCTTCGCCTTCCTCTTCGGGCTCTCGATGGACTACGAGGTGTTCATCCTCAGCCGGATGCGGGAGGAGTACGACCGCACCGGCCGGACGGACATCGCCGTGATCCAGGGGATCGGGCGGACCGGACGGCTGGTGACCAGCGCCGCCCTGATCCTGTTCCTGGCCTTCGTCTCGATGGCCTCGGGACCGGAGACGGACGTGAAGATGCTCGCCACCGGACTCGCGGCTGGGATCCTGCTGGATGCCACCGTTATCCGGGCGCTGATCGTCCCTGCGGTGATCTCACTGATGGGCCGCTGGAACTGGTGGCTCCCAAGCTGGCCGGCCCGGCTGCTCCGCGTACCGCCGTCGCTTCCCCCGCGCACGGCGCCGAGCGAAGCCGACTAACGCCGGCCCTCAGGGGCGCGGCGGGCTGCCCCGGCCCGCCGCGCCCCACCATCGGCCTGGTGCAGCCGTCTGGCCAGAGGGGCGCAGCGGAAGCTCGTGGAAAATAGCCCGTCTTGAACGGCTCGGGAACACGGAGCAATCCCGCGCGGGTGGCGGTGGCCCTCGCCGCCGGAATCGCGCTCGCCGACGCGTCGATCGTCACCCTCGGGCTGCCGTCGATCCTGGTGGAGCTGGATGCCACCGTCGAGGGCGTCGCCCTCGTCCTCGGCGTCTACACGGCGGTTCTCGCGATCGCGCTGCTGCCGGCGGCCGGGCTGGCCCGGCGCTACGGCGACGCACACGTTGGTGCCGCTGGTATGGCGATCTTCGCCCTCGCTTCGCTCGGCTGCGGGGTCACCGATTCCCTGGGACCACTGCTCGTCCTCCGTGGCGTCCAGGCGATCGGCGCCGCGGGGGCGCTGATCGCCGCCTTCGAGCTGCTCGACGGGTCCACCGCCGGGCCGGGCAGGAGGATGTGGGTGGCCGCATCCGTGTTCGGGATCGCGGTCGGCCCCGCACTCGGCGGGGCGCTCACCCAGGCCTTCTCCTGGCGGGCGATCTTCCTCGCCCAGGCGCCGCTGCTCCTCCCGGGGCTTCTCGTCGCGGTGCGGGCCGCCCGCGCCGAGGTCGTTCCCCCCTCCAACGGGCGCGATCCCGACCGACCCTCCTACCGTCTGCCGGCTCGTCCCGCGATCGCCCTGGGGCTGCTCTCCGCGGCGCTCACCGCGGTCGTCTTCCTCGTTGTCCTCCTGCTGGTGTCGGGTTGGAGCATCGAGCCGCTGACCGCGGCGCTGGCGGTGAGCGTCCTCCCGCTCTCCGCCCTGCTCGCCTCGCGGATCCGCGGCGACGTGGAGAGCCGCGCGATCGCAGGGTGCCTGCTCGTCGCGGGCGGCATCGGCTGTCTCGCCCTACTTCCAGGCGCGTCCGCGTGGTGGACCGTCATCCCGCAGTTCCTGGCGGGTGCGGGGATGGGCCTCGCCCTGCCGGCACTTTCGGGAGAGATCATGCCCGAGCGGACCCGCCACGACGTCTCCCGCCTGCTCTCGATCCGCCATGCCGGAATCGCCCTTGCCCTGGCCGCCCTCGCCCCACTGATCTCGGCGAATCTCGAGACGACGATCGATGAGGCGCGCGAGCAGGGCACCGCGGCCGTGCTCGACGCTCCGTTGCCCCCGGAGAACAAGATTCAGATCGCCCCGGAGCTCTTCGGCGGGCTCGACACCGACGATCCGCGTGGGCAGCTCGAGGAGTCGATCGCGGACGCGCGGGATGGACTGGACGACGACGAGGCAGCGGAGCTGACCGTCCTCGGCGACCAGCTCGACGACGTGGTCACCGGCGCCGTCCGCTCCGCATTCCGGACGACCTTCATCGTCACCGCGGGCCTCGCCCTCCTCGCCGCCCTGATTCTGCTCTGGGGTGCGCTTGCACCCGCGGGCGGGATCGTCCGCCCGGCGATCGCGTCCGCCACGGTTGCGGCGCTGCTGGCGCTCGCGGCCTACGGGGCCGCTTTCGCCGACTCCGAGCGGGAGACGATCAAGATCGGCGATCCGTGCGAGGACCGCGACCTTCCGGAAAGCGGCGGGATCACGGGCGAGTTTCAGGAGATCTCGCTCGCCGCGCTTGACCGGGCCGCCTGCGAGTTCGGGTCGAGCCGCGAGGAACTGCTTCTCGCCCTGTTCGACGACCGCCTTCAGGAGGAGTTCGAGGAGGAGCACGGCGTCGACCCGCGCTCCCCCCTGGTTCTCGGGCCGGCCCTGCTCGGGTTCTGAGAGATACGGTCCGAGCGTGAGCGGCGACGGACCGACACGCCGGGAGATCATCGAGGCGTTCATCCCGAACTCGCCGCATGCGGCCCAGCTGGGGATTCGAGTCATCTCGCTGGGGACCGACGAGGCGGTGCTGGAGCTTCCGTTCAGACCGGAGCTGGCGACGATGGGCGAGGTGCTCCACGGGGGAGCGATCGGGGCTCTGATCGACACGGCCGCGATGGCGGCCGCCTGGGCTACCGACCAGGTGCCCGAGAACCCCGCCGGGTCGACCGTCGCACTCTCCGTCAACTTCGCCTCGGCGGCCGTCGGCGTCGATCTCCGGGCCGAGGCGAAGGTCGCGAAGCGGGGCGGGCGGCTGAGCTTCTGCGAGGTGAGGGTGACCGACCCGGAGGGGGCGGTCGTCGCCCACGGCATCGCGACTTATCGGTTCGGTTGAAAGAATCCCGCGTTCGCATCAATCGGGCGGCGCTCCGGCGCAGCCTGCACTCATAGGAGGCTGAGAACTTGGGACTGCTTGACGGAAAGAGCGCGATCATCACCGGCTCCGCGCGAGGAATCGGGAGGGCGACGGCCGAGCTGTTCTGTCGCGAGGGCGCGAAGGTGCTGATCAACGACCTGGACGGGGACGTCGCCGAGCAGGCCTCGAAGGAGATCGAGGGCGAGACCGCGGTCTTCGCGGGCGACCTGACGAAGCCGGGTGTCCCGGACGACATGGTCAAGGCCGCGCTCGACGCCTTCGGCCAGGTCGACGCGGTCGTCAACAACGCGGGCTACACCTGGGACGGCGTCGTCCACAAGATGACCGACGAGCAGTTCCAGGCGATGCTCGACATCCATACCGTCGTGCCCTTCCGCGTGATCCGGGCGCTTGCGCCGTCCTGGCGCGAGGCCGCCAAGAAGGAGGCCGAGGCCGGCGATGAGGTCTACCGCAAGATCGTGAACATCACCTCGATCTCCGGGACGATGGGGAATTCAGGGCAGGCGAACTACTCGGCGGCCAAGGCCGGCGTGACCGGGCTGACGAAGACGGTTGCGAAGGAGTGGGGAGCGCTCAAGGTCAACTGCAACGCGGTCGCGTTCGGCTTCGTCGAGACTCGCCTGACCCAGGCGAAGGAGAAGGGCGAGACGATGGAGGCCGGCGAGAGCGGCGAGGAGGTCGCGCTCGGGATCCCGGAGCAGCTTCGCCAGATGGCGTCGTTGATGATCCCGCTCGGCCGGCCCGCGCAGCCCGAGGAGGCCGCCGGACCGGTGATGTTCCTGTGCTCCCCGCTCTCGAACTTCATCCACGGCCAGGTGATCAACGTGACCGGCGGCCAGTTCACCGGGATGTACACCTAGATGCGAGGGTGCTCCGAATGCGAGGGCGCGCCGTGAGGCGCGACCCGTTTCAGGGTGAGGAGCAACCCGATTGGTCCTGGCGGCCGACTAGTCCGGCCGGCGCTCCTCGGCGAGGGGTTCGCCCCCCTCGCCGGCGGCGCCCCCGGGGGGCCAGGTCCCGAACCAGTTGTCTCGGCCGCCGTCGATCGTCAGGACGCACCCCGAGAAGAAGTCGCCCGCGGGCGAAGCGAGGAAGGCGATCAGCCAGGCCATCTCCTCCTCGGTCCCGAGCCGGCCGAGGGGGACGGTGCGTGCGACGTTCTCGACGATCGCGCTCGGGTACTTGGTGCGGAGTGTCTCGGTGTCGAACTGGCCGACGGCAACAGCGACGAGCCTGATCCCGAACCGGGCCCACTCGACCGAGAGCGTCCGCATCATGTTCTCGACCGCCGCCCGGGCGGCACCGGTGTGCACCATCCCGGGGAAACCCATGTGGGGGGAGACCGTCAGGCTCACCACCTTCCCGGACTCCTGCGGGATGAAGGCCTTGGTCGCCGCGGCGTGGGTCATCTGCCACGTTCCTTGAACGTTCAGGTCGATCACCGTCCGGAAGCCCTTCGGACTGATCGCCTCGGCAGGACTGAGGAACTGGCCGCCCGCGTTGTTGACAAGCAGGTCGATTCGGCCGTGGCGCTCGACGACGTCTGCCATGAACGCGTCGACGGCCTCGGCGTCGCGGATGTCGAGCGTCTCGAACTCCGCCCGCCCCCCGCGCTCGCTCACCTCGGCGACCATCCCCTCGAGCGGCTCACTGCGGCGACCGCAGCCGATGACCGTGGCGCCCAACACCGTGAGCTCGAGCGCGGTCGCCTTCCCTAGGCCGGTCCCCGCGCCCGAGACGACGCACACCTGCCCGTCGAGCAGGCCCGGTGCGAAGATCCGAGAACTCGTCCCCTCCGGCATCGCGCGTGAGCATATTTGGCGGCAATGCGCGGGCACGAAAGCGCCCGCTGCGGTCCGCGGCTGGGATTACGCTGCGGGAGTGGGCGTGAACGCAACCGCGGACCCGCTCGAGCAGCCGCTCGCGGGCGGCGTCGCGGACGCATCGGTGGTCGTCGAGCCGATCGAGGCGGGCGAGGCGCTCTGGCCCCCATCGTTCTTCGACATCCGCCGGCGGGGGCCGATCGCCCGCCTGCGCGCGCTGGGTATCGGCTCAAAACCGGAGACATGGGAGGTCAGGCCGGTGCCCGCCTACCTGGTGCGGCACCCGGGCGTCGGCCCGATCCTGGTCGACACGGGGCTTCATCCCTCGGTGGTGCGCGACGGGCGGGACAACCTCGGCCGGTTCGCGGCCCGCCACTACCGCGTCGAGGAGGGCAGGGACATCGTCTCCCAGCTCCGCGAGCGGGGGGTCGCGCCCTCCGATGTCGCGGTGGTCGTCCTCACCCACCTGCACGAGGACCATGCTTCGGCGATCGAGGCGTTTCCGGAGGCGCTCTTCATCCTCAGCGGGACCGAATGGGAGGCGGCGACCACTCGGAGGTTCGCGCGCCTGCAGGGCTACCGACGGTCGCACTACGACTTCGCGTTCCAGTTCAACACCGTCGACTTCGACGCCGACTTCATCGAGTCGTATGGCGCCTTCGGCCGCACGTTCGACCTCTTCGGCGACGGATCGGTGCGGCTCGCCTACACCCCCGGGCACAGCGCCGGACACACCTCGGTGATCCTCCGGCTCCCCCGCCGCGACTTCGTCGTCGTGAGCGACGCCGCCTACGACTGGCGTCAGTTCCAGGGCCAGTCCGAGCCGCTGCTGATGGACGATGAGCACAACTGGCGCCGCTCACTGCGCGAGCTTCAGGCCTTTCACCGCGCGTATCCCTACGCGCTGGTGGTCCCCGGCCATGACCGGGAGTTCTGGGCGAAGCTGGACCGCCGCTACGAGGAGTAGATGCGAGGGCGCGCCGCAGCCCCGGGCGAAGCGCGACCCGTTCGGTTCTTCAGGACCGGCCGCCCGCGCCCGCGGCTCCGGGCGGCGGAGAGGCCGGCGGCAGGCCCTCGCGGATGCGCCGCAGCACGTCGCGGCGGCCGTTCTCCTCGAGGTCCACGTACATCGCCCTGACGCGGTCGAAGACCTGGTTCGCGACCTGCTGCTGCTCGTCGCGGCTGGGGTTCGCCTTCGCGGGGAAGGTGACCGGCTCGCCGTACTGGATGGTCACCTTGGGGAACTGGAGCCGGCGCCATCCTCGGACGTGGGCGGAGCCGTGGATCGCGACCGGCACCACCGGGACGCCCGTCTCGAGGGCGATCTTGCCGATCCCGCGCTTGGGCTCTCCGAGGTCGCCGCTGCGCGAGCGCCCGCCCTCGGCGTACATGAGGACGGTGCCACCCCGGTCGAGGATCGTGTGCGCGGTCTTGAACGCCTCCTCGTCGTGGTGTCCGCGCCTCACGGGGAAGACGCCGCCGCGCTTGAAGATGAACTTGATCGCCGGATTCGTGAAGAGCTGTGACTTGGCCATGAACTGGACCTTGCGCCGGAGGTAGACGGCGGTGAAGAAGTGATCCATCTGGCTGAAGTGGTTCGGGGTCAGGATCACCGGGCCGGCGACGGGGACGTTCTCGACGCCGATTGCGCGGGTCCGGTAGAGGACGATCGTCGGCAGGGTGAGGATCACCCGGACGAACTCATAGATCCAGCGGACGCCCTTGCGAGCGGCCTCGTGGTACGGCGTGAACATCTCCGCCGGGCGCGGGTCCTTGTAGACCTGCGGCTTCATGTCCGTTGGGTTGACCTTGGCCACGAACTGATTCCTACCCGCACTCCAGGCACGGGTTACGCCTCGCCCCGCGCCCAGCCGCGCGCCCGCTCGACCGCCTCCCGCCAGCGGGCGATCAGCCGCTCGCGCTCGCCGTCGGCCATCCGGGGCTCGTAGGTAGCGGCCTCGCGCCACATCTCGCGCACCTGCTCGGCCGTCCACTGCCCGGTGGCGATCCCCGCCAGGTAGGCGGCGCCGAGAGCGGTCGTCTCCGGCACCTCCGGCACGACGACCGGAACACCGAGGACGTCGGCCTGGAACTGCATCAGCCACGAGTTCTGGACCGCCCCGCCGTCCGCCTTCAGCGATGGAACGCTCTCGCCCGAGGCGGCCTCCTGGGCGCGCACCGCATCGACCGTCTCGTACGCGATCGCCTCGAGCGCCGCGCGTGCGAGGTGGGCGCGGTTCGTCCCGCGCGTGAGCCCGACGATCGTCCCCCGCGCGTATGGGTCCCAGTGCGGCGAGCCGAGACCGGTGAGTGCGGGGACGAAGTAGACGTCGTCGTTCGACTCCAGCGAGCCGGCGAGCGCCTCCGTCTCGGCCGCCTCGGAGATGATCCCGAGGCCGTCCCGGAGCCACTGCACGGCCGCGCCGGTGACGAAGACCGCCGCCTCGAGCGCGTAGTCGACCTCGCCGCCGAGGCCCCAGGCGATGGTCGCGAGCAGGCCCTCCCCCGGCTCCGGCGCCGAGGTGCCCGTGTTCTGGAGGACGAAGCTGCCGGTCCCGTAGGTGTTCTTCGTCTCCCCGGGCGCATGGCATGCCTGGCCGAAGAGGGCGGCCTGCTGGTCGCCCGCGATCCCGGCGACCGGCACCTCACCGCCGAAGGCCGACGTCGTGCCGTAGACCTCAGCCGACGGAACCGGCTCGGGCAGCGTCCCCCGGTCGATCCCGAGCACCTCGCAGAGCTCCTCGTCCCAGACAAGCCTGTGGATGTCGAACAACATCGTGCGTGAGGCGTTCGTGTAGTCGATCAGGTGGCGCCCGGTGAGCTTGAAGACCAGCCACGAGTCGATCGTCCCGAACACGGCCCCCTCCGGAAGGTCGGCGTTCCTGTTCAGCCACTCGATCTTCGTGCCGGAGAAGTACGGATCGATCACGAGGCCGGTGCGCTCGCGGACCAGCTGCTCATGCCCCGCCGCCCGGAGCTCATCGCAGCGGACCGCGGTCCGGCGGTCCTGCCAGACGAGGGCGCGGTGGACCGGTTCCCCGGTCCTCGGGTCCCAGGCGACCACCGTCTCCCGCTGGTTCGTGATCCCGATCCCCTTGAGAGTCGATCCCTGAACGGCGGCATCCGCGAGGGCTTCGATCGCCACCTTCCGCGTCACGTCCCAGATCTCGGCCGCGTCGTGCTCGACCCAGCCGGGCTTGGGGAAGTGCTGCTGGAACTCGCTGTAGGAGCGCCCGCGCTCCCGCCCTTCCTCGTCGAAGACGATGCAGGTGGTCCCCGTCGTTCCCTGGTCGATTGCGAGGAGCATCGCGGCGGACGCTATCTGGCCCACTGCGGCCGCGCTGCCGGATGTGCGCCGGCAGTTCCGGCCTCAGGTCCGGATATCGTGCCGCCGCGTGGCCGACATCGAGGCGCACATCACCGGCACCGTCTGGAAGATCGAGGTCGCGGTCGGCGACCAGGTCGACGAAGGCGATACGGTCGTCATCCTCGAGTCGATGAAGATGGAGATGCCCGTCGAGGCCGAGGACCCCGGCAAGGTGGCCGAGATCCGCTGCGAGGAGGGCCAATCGGTCTCCGAGGGCGACGTCCTCGTCGTCCTCGAATAGCCTCACCCTCATGACGGAGCTTGCGGGCGGGAAGCTGCTCCTCGACGAGCCGGCCGAGGCCGTTGCCCGCCTCACGCTCAACCGCCCGGAATCACGGAACGCACTCGACCACGAGCTGCTCGACGGGCTTGCGGCGGCGATGCCGTCACTCGACCGCGGCATCGAGGTGCGATGCGTCGTGATCACCGGCGCCGGCAGGGCGTTCTCCGCGGGGTATGACATCGCCGGGATCCCGTCGGAGACCTTCGAGCGAGACGCCAAGGCGCTGGTCGCCCACCCGTTCCAGGCCGCGCTCGACGCGATCGCCGCGCACCCGTGGCCAGTGATCGCGGCGATCAACGGGCACGCCCTCGGTGGCGGGCTCGAGCTGACCATCACGTGCGATCTCAGGGTCGCGGCCCGAGGCGCGAAGTTGGGGATGCCCCCGGCGAAGCTGGGGCTGATCTACGGCCACACCGGCCTGAGCAGGTTCATCGACGCGATCGGGGTTCCCCGAACCAAAGAGCTCTTCCTCACCGGCCGGAACATTCCGGCCGAGCGAGCTGAGCAAATCGGCCTGGTCCACGATGTCGTCGACGATCAGGAGGTCGAGCGCGCCTCACTGGAACTGGCCGCCGAGGTCGCCTCGAACGCCCCTCTCTCGATGCGCGGCAACAAGCACGCGATCGACACCCTGAACTCCTACACGCGCCTCACCCCGGAGCAGGAGCGGGAGCTGATCGAGCTGCGGGAGTCCTGCTTCGCGTCGGAGGACTTTCGCGAAGGGATCGCAGCCTTCGCCGAGAAGCGGAAGCCTGACTGGAGGGGCCGCTAGCCCGGCTGGGCGGGGTCGGCGACCGGCTGCTCGCCGGTCTGCTCGCGGAGCCCGCCGCCGCCTCTCGCGGTCGACGGCCACCAGATCTTGTCGCCGAGCAGCTCCACGGCCGCCGGGACCATGATCGTCCGGACGATGAAGGTGTCCAGGAGGATCCCCAGCGCGACCATGAAGCCGAGGTCGAACGTGTAGGTGACCGGCAGAGTCATCAGGACGGAGAAGGTCCCGGCGAGGATTACACCGGCGGACGTGATCACGGGCCCCGTGGCAGCCAGGGCCCGGAGCATTCCCTCTCGGGTGCCGTGCCGGCGCGCCTCCTCGCGCACGCGGCCCATCAGGAAGATCGTGTAGTCGACTCCGAGAGCGACCAGGAAGATGAAGGCGAATGTCGGAATCGATGCGTCGAACCCTGCGTCGCCCACGACGTAGCGGATGAAGAGCACCGAGATCCCCAGCGTGCAGAGGAACGAGAGGATCACGCTCGCGATCAATACCAAGGGGGCTACCACCGCCCGGAGCAGGATCGCGAGGATCAGGGCGATCACGAGCAGCGCGACGGGCGCGATCAGCTCGAGGTCGCTCTCGATCGCCTGATCGAAGTCGTACTGGGTCGCCGACCCGCCCCCGACGAGGACGTTGAGCCCCGGCCCGACGTCACTGACGCTTTCCCGCATGTCGGGCACGACGTTGAGCGCGCCCTTGGTGAACGGGTCTCCCTCGAGCACGACGGAGATGGTCGCCATCCGCTCGTCCCTGGATACGTTGCCCGTCGCGGTGGCGGAGGCAACGCCGTCCACGTTCCGGACCTTCTGCGCGGTGGCGGCCAGGTCTCCCGCGGTAACCGGCCCGTTCTCCCGCTCCACGAGGAGGGTGGTCGGATAGAGCACGCCCGCGGGGAACTCACGCTCGAGCAGCTCGAACCCCTCGACCGACTCGACGGACTTCTTGAAGAAGGTTGTGGTCGAGTAGTCGACCTTGTAGGCGAGCAGGCCGAGGGCGCCGGCGACGAACGCGATGCCGGTCACGGCCAGCGCGAGAGCGGGACGCTGGAGGACACGGTCCCCGATGCGCCTCCAGATTCCCTGGCGCATTTCCTGGGCGTGATCCGGGTCGTACTGGACCGCGGTTCGCCGGGGCCAGAATCCGGTCCGGCCGAACGCCGTCAGCAGGGCGGGCAGCAGGGTGAGACCGGCGACCATCGCGCAGGCGACGCCGATCGCCGCCACCGGGCCGAGGGTGGCGGTGATGCGGGCATCTGCGAGGACGAGAGTCAGCATCGCCAGCGAGACGGTCAGGCCGCTGGCGAAGATCGTCGGACCCGTCCGGCGAAGCGCCCGCGCCATCGCGTCGTGCTTGTCCTCGATCCTGCGGAGCTCCTCTCTGTAGCGCGAAACCAATAAGAGGCAGTAGTCGGTCCCGACGCCGAACATCAGGACGATCAGGATCGTCGTGCCGTTGGAGGACACCGTCGCCCCGGACTTCGCGTACAGATAGATCAGCGTGGTGGCGACGGCATAGGCGAGGAATACGACGACCAGTGGAACGAGCGGAACGAGCACCGCCCGGTAGATCGCGAAGAGCAGGAACAGAACGAGGGCGACGGTGGCGAAAAGGAGGTTCTTGTCGAGGTCGCCGAAGATCTCCTCGGAGTCGGCGGAGAAGCCGACGTCGCCGGTGACGAAGATCCGCATTCCGTCGGCCTCGTCGCCGGTGATGTCGCGGATCGTCTCGCCCCAATCCGCCTGTTTGTCGAAGTCGGTCGGGACCGTGAGGATCGTGTATGCGAGGTCCCCGTCGGGGGAGACGAGGTCCGGCGGAGAGCCGGGAGCGAACGGGACCGTCGGCGGCTGGGTGAGGGGAAGCTCCTCGTCCGGAAGCGCCTCGAGCTTTCTCGCGTCCTCCCGGATCTTCACCCTGTCGGGCGCGGTGAGGCCTCCCGGGCGCTCGTAGACGATCAGGCCCTGGGTCGTCTCGCCGGACTCGAAGTCCTCGTCGAGGATCCGCACGACTTCGGTCGACTCGGCGCTCTCGGGCAAGAACGAGGTGGTGTCGTCCTTGGTCTCGTCGGAGAGCTTCGCGCCGACCGGGAACAGGGCGAACCCGATCACGACCCAGAGGGCGATCACGACCCACTTGCTGCGGCGCCCCGTGACGATTGATGCGAGCGATCTCACGAGTCCGCGCACCCTATCTAGTGGGTCGTTTGACAACCTGTGTAGTGGGCAACCGTGGCTGAGGAAATGAACGAAACGACGGTTGAGCTCGACCCGGGCGTCGAGGAGCGCGTTTCCGCGCTGATCGAGAACGGTCGCGCGGCGAACTGCGTCGAGCTCTCGGAGGTTGAGTCATTGGCGCAGGAGATGAACCTCTCGGACGAAGAGGCACATCGGGTGCACGAGCGAATCGAGGCCGAGGGCCTCTCGGTCGAGGACGACTGCGGGCAGCACGCGGAGCAGACCGCGTACAAGAACGGCGAGCTCGCCGAGACCACGACCGACGCGCTCCAGCTCTTCTTCAACGAGATGCGCCGCTATCCCCTGCTCACCAAGGAGGAGGAGATCGAGCTCGCGAAGGCGGTCGAGCGCGGCGACCTCGAGGCCAAGGAGAGGCTGATCAACTCGAATCTTCGCCTGGTGGTGTCGAACGCGCGCCGCTACATGCGCCAGGATCTGAACCTGCTGGATCTCATCCAGGAGGGAATTCTCGGGCTGATCCGGGCGGCCGAGAAGTTCGATTACCGCAAGGGCTTCAAGTTCTCGACGTATGCGACCTTCTGGATCCGGCAGGCGATCCAGCGCGCACTTGAGTCGAAGGAGCGGACGATCCGCGTCCCGAATCAGGTTGCACAGCGCGAGCGCAAGGTCCTCCGGATCGAGCGGGAGCTCGCGACGAAGCTCGGTCGCGATCCGACGACGGAGGAGGTCGCGAAGGCGGCCGAGCTGGAGCCCGCTCAGGTCGAGGAGATCAGGGACCTGACCCGCGTCGTCACCAGCCTCGACCGGCCGGTCGGGGACGAGGACGCATCGGCCCTCGGCGATTTCATCCAGGACGAGCGAACGGGCCCCGCGGAGGAGGTCGCCGTGAGCCTTCGCGACCGGACCCTTCATGACGCCGTCCAGGACCTTCCGGACGAGGAACGGATGGTGATCCAGCTTCGCTACGGGATCAACGGCGACGAGCCGACCCCGCTGCGCGAGGCCTCCCGACGGCTCGAGCTGAAGCCGAGCGAGGTGAAGAAGCTCGAGGAGCGAGGCCTCAGCCGACTCGCCGAGGTGCGCGAGGTCGAGGGGCTGAAGGACGCGGCGTAGATGCGAGGGTGCTCGGAGGCCTAGCCGAAGAGCAACCCGTTTTATGGCGAAGCCGTCGCGCGCAGTGCCAGGACCCGGCTCGCTGACGCCTCGAACTCCGGGCGCGCGAGGCTCCCGTCCCGGAGGCCATCCGCGAGGGCGCGGTGCGCCTTCGCCGCCGAGCCGAGGTCGGTGAAGAGAACCAGGTCGGTTCCCGCGGCGGCCGCCGCGACCGCCGTCCGGGCGGGCCCCCCGAACGCCCTGGCGGAGACGCTGCCGAGCGCGTCGGTGATCGAGACACCGGAGAAGCCGAGACGTTCGCGAAGCTCACCGGTGGCGATCTCGCGGGAGAGGGAGGCGGGCTCGCCTGACAGTGCCGGGTAGATCGCGGTGCTCAGCATCACGAGGGCGCCGCCCGCCCCGGCGAAGCTCGCGAACGGGCGCTCGTCCGCGCGCCGCAGCTTGGCTGCGGAGAGCCGGATCCGCTGGACGGCGTTGTCGGTGTTGATCCTGGCGGCGCCAAGACCGGGGAAGTGCTTCGCCGTTGCTGCGATCCCTCCCGCCGCGAGCCCCCGAGCGAAGGCGCCGCCGAGCGCCGCCACCGCGGCCGGCTTGCGCGCGAACGTCCGCCGCTCCCCCTCGATCGCCCGGCCCTGGCGACCGAGGTCGAGGACCGGGGCAAGATCCACGTTCACGCCCATTCCGCCGAGGCTCTTGCCCGTGGCGCGCCCGAGGCGCTTCGCGAACCGGGCACCGCGCGATCCGATCTCCTCGGCCGAAGGCTTCGGGGGGCCGGGGAGCCTCCTCACGAGCCCCCCCTCCTGGTCGACGGTCACCAGGAGGGGCTCCTGCGCTCCGTCGGGGCGCGGGATCGCCTGGAGCTCCGCCGTCAGCCCCCGAACCGAGCGGCGTCCCCCGACGTTCCCGTCGAACAGGATCACCCCCGAGACCTCCCCGGCGGAGATCATCCGTCGAAGATCCTCGGGCGGATGGCGACCCTCGAAGCCGGTGACGACCCGGGTGCCGGCGAGCTCGCCGTCGCTCAGCGTGATCGCGCGGGTCGCCGGCTCGACCGAGCCGCTCGCGCCAAGCAGCACCGCGGCGCAGGCAATGATCCCCGCCATCGCGAATCGCACGAGCGACAGCTTAGGTAGCCTCGCCCTCGTGGAGTACACGATCAAGAACCTCCGGGAGGCCAAGGACGTGGCCGCCGAGGCAGGACTCTCCGACTCCCTGGAGGCCCGCTTCGCCCACGAGGACCTTGACTCCGACCGGAGCGGCATCTCGTATCAGGTGATGAAGGCGGGCAAGCGCCAGCCCTTCGCCCACAGGCACGGCGAGATGGAGGAGATCTACGTCGTGCTCTCGGGCACCGGCAAAGTGAAGCTCGATGACGAAGTCGAGGACATCGGGCCGCTCGACGCGATCCGCATTGCGCCCTCCGTGGCCCGCGCATTCGAGGCGGGGGACGAGGACCTCGTGCTGCTCGCCTTCAGTCCCAGGGCCCCGGACGACGCGGAGATCGTCAAGGACTTCAACTGGGAGTAGTCCCAGGCTTCCGCCACCGCAGCGTCCGGCCCCATTCCTAGATTTGCCCCGACCTTTCAACGGAGGGGGCGCGGATGGCATCGCTGATCAGCTTCGAAGAGGCGCTCGAGCTCGGAGCGCTGTCCGGTCGCGAGGAGATCGGAGCGCTCGTCGAGCGTGCCTGGGAGGTGCGCCGGGAACGCTTCGGCAACTCGACGGACATGTGCTCGCTGGTCAACGCCAAGTCGGGCGGCTGCGCCGAGGACTGCGGGTTCTGCGCCCAGTCGCGCTACGCCGAGGCCGACACGCCGATGCACGCGATGATGGAGCCGGAGCAGATCCTCGAGCACGCGAAGGCGGCCGAGGCCGCGGGGGCCCACCGCTTCTGCATGGTCACCCAGGGCCAGGGCCTCTCCAAGCGCGACTTCGCGAGGATTCTCGAGGGCGCCCGGCTCGTCTCCGAGCAGACGAATCTCAAGCGCTGCGCCTCGATCGGCCACATGTCCGCGGACCGCGCCCGGCAGCTGAAGGACGCCGGGATCCAGCGCGTCCACCACAACGTCGAGTCCGCCCGCTCCTACTACCCCGAGGTCTCTACGACCGTCCGCTATGAGGGTCGGCTTCGCACGATCGATGCGGTCAAGGACGCGGGCCTCGAGACCTGCGTCGGGGGGATCCTGAACCTCGGGGAGTCGCCGAGGCAGCGCGTGGAGATGGCGTTCGAGCTCGCCGAGATCAATCCGGATTCGGTTCCGATCAACCTCCTCAACCCGCGGAACGGCACCAAGTTCGGCGAGCGCGAGCTGATGGACCCCTGGGAGGTCGTCAAGTGGGTGGCGATCTTCAGGCTGATCCTTCCCGACGCGCTCTTCCGCCTGTGCGGCGGCCGAGTCGAGAATCTCCAGGACCTCCAACCGCTCGCGGTGAAGGCGGGGCTGAACGGGGTGATGATGGGCAACTTCCTGACAACGCTCGGGGTTGAGCCCGCCGAGGACCGCGAGATGTTCGAGGAACTCGGTCTGAACGTCGCACGACAGCACGACAACGGGGCCAACCCGCGTCCCGACAACCGCTCGGGATGGATGGAGGGAGAGACGCCGACGACCCCGATCGACGACCTGATCGACAGCCAGGCCGATGCGAACTTCTGGGATCCGTCCACCCAGCTTCGGGTGATCAAGAAGAAGGGAAAGGTTCCCGCGTACCCCGAGCCGGCGGGCTGGGGGGACTAGGCGGCCCCGGGCGCGCCGCGGGATGCTGGACCTCGAGCAGAGGCTTCGGGAGATCGAGTCCGCGGGGCTGCGCCGCAGGCTGCGGGTCGTCGATGGCCCCCAGGGGCCGGGGGTGGTGCTCGACGGCAGGCCCGTCCTCGTTCTCTGCTCGAACAACTACCTCGGGCTCGCCGACCACCCGCGGCTGCGTCGCGCCGCCGCCGATGCCGCGCTATCGCTCGGAACCAGCGCGGGGGCGTCACGCCTGATCTCGGGGTCGATGTCGATGCACGCCGAGCTCGAGGCCAGGCTCGCGGAGTTCAAGGGGGCCGAGGCGGCGCTGCTATTCGGATCGGGCTACCTCGCGAACACTGGGACGATCGCCGCGCTCGCGGGCAGCGGCGAGGTGGTCTTCTCGGACGAGCTCAACCACGCGAGCATCATCGACGGCTGCCGGCTCTCCCGAGCTGAGGCGTTCGTCTACCGCCATGCCGACACCGAACATCTCGAGTGGGGACTGCGGCAAGCGCGTGGACGCGGCTCGCTGATCGTCACGGACGGTGTCTTCTCGATGGACGGCGACCTGGCGCCCCTGGGCGATCTCGCCGAGCTCTCCGGCCGGTACGGCTGTCGGCTGATGGTCGACGAGGCCCACGCGACCGGCTGCATCGGCCCCGGCGGGCGGGGGTCGGTCGCCGCCGCCGGCGTGGCCGACGCGGTCGACGTGCTCGTGGGAACCCTGGGCAAGGCGCTCGGCGGCTACGGCGCGTACGTCTGCGGGTCGCGGGAGCTTTCCGACTACCTCATCAACTCCGCCCGGCCCTTCATCTTCTCCACGGCGCTGCCGCCTCCGATCGTCGCGGCGGCCTCGGCGGCGATCGAGCTGCTGACCGAGCACCCGGGCCGGGTCGAGCGGCTTCAGTCGAACGCGGCCGCGCTTCGCGAGGGGCTCCGTGGACAGGGACTCGACACGGGCGGCTCGCAGGCGCACATCGTTCCGATCATGGTCGGCGAGGCTGCGAAGACCATGGCCCTGACGGAGAGCCTGCTCGCCCAGGGCGTGTTCGCGCAGGGAATCCGGCCGCCGACCGTGCCCGAGGGCACGTGCCGACTGCGCGTGACCGCGATGGCCACTCACCGGGTCGGCGACCTTCGCCGGGTGGGAGACCTGATCGGCCGGACTGCGCGCGACCTCGGGGTCCGATCGGCGGAGCCCGGGATGCAGCGAGCGGCGTGATGCGCGGCGTCTTCGTCACCGGGACCGGCACCGGGGTCGGGAAGACCATCGTCGCCGCCGCGATCGCGCTCTCCGCGCGGAAGAGGGGCCACCGAGTGGCGGTCTTCAAGCCGGCGGTGAGCGGCCTGGACGACTATCCGCTCGCTCCCGAGGCGTGGGACAGCGCCGCGTCCCTTCCCGATCATGCGCTGCTCAGGCTCGCGGCGGGATCGATCCAGGGCGATGACGACGTCTCGCCGTACCGCTACGGCCCACCGGTCTCGCCGCATCTCGCCGCCTCGCTGGCGGGCGAGAGGATCGACCCCGAGCGGCTTCGCGGGGCCGTCCTGGCAGCGACCGAGGACGCGGATCTCCTCGTCTGCGAAGGGGTCGGAGGATTCCTCGTCCCCCTCACCCTCGACTACCTGGTCCGGGACTTTGCGCAAGACATGGCGATGCCGGTGGCGATCGTCGCCACCCCCAGCCTCGGCACCATCAACCACACGCTGCTGACGATCGAGGCCGTCAGGGCCGCCGGGCTCGAGGCCGCGATGGTAGTCCTGACGCCCTGGCCCGAGGAGCCGTCGGCCATGGAGGACTCGAACCGGGAGACGATCGAGCGGCTGGGACAGATCCCGGTCCAGACGCTCCCATGCTTGGAGCTCTGTGCTCCGGTCAGCTGGCCGGCGCTTGCACTTCCGGAGACGGAACGGTCCCTCGACCGGGCGGCGTGACCCGCTTCGTACGCACGCCCCTGACGAGGGTCACAGCGATCACGATTCCGGCCAGAGCAACGAACGCGGAGAGAAGCATCGCGGAGCCGAGCGCATCGATGAAGGTGGCTCTCGCCTGCTCCGGCGCCGTGGTGAGCGAGGCGGGATCGAACCCGCTCCCGAGCTTCGACTGAAAGATCGCGCCGGTGGCGGCGACGCCCACGGTTGCGCCGATCATCCGCGACATCTGAAGGACGCCGGAGGCGACGCCGGCCTTTTGGATGCTCACCGAGTTCATCGCGGCGGTCGACATCGGCGACATGACGAGAGCGATCCCCAGCCCCATCAGGATGAACGGAAGCAGCAGGCCGCCATAGGTCGTCTCGACGTCGATCGCCGAGAACATGAACATCGAGACGGTGAGTATGGAGAGGCCGGCGCTCATCGGCCAGACCGGCCCCAGGCGGTCAGCGAGCCTGCCCGCGATCGGGGCGGTGACGGCGATCACCATCGTCGTGGGAAGGAACCTGACCCCGGCCTCGAGGGCCCCGTAGCCGAGGATGTCCTGCATGTAGATCGCCATGAAGAAGAAGCTGCCCAGCATGGCGAAGGTGACGATGAACGCGACCAGGTTCGAGCCGATGAACTGGCGTGCCCGGAACAGCCTGAACTCCACCATGGGCGAACGCACCCGCAGTTCGATCAGGACGAACGCGGCGAGGCCGAGGATCCCGCCGACGATCAGCCCGACGATCTGGGGCGATGACCAGCCCCAGCTGTTGCCCTCGATCAGCGCGAGCACGATCGCGGTGAGCGCCGCGGTCAGCACTATCACGCCGGGGAAGTCGACCCGGCGGCCCACCGTCTCGTCGCGCGACTCGCTCACGGCGAACAGGGTCGCAATGACCGCGCCGGCGGCAACCGGCAGGTTGATGAAGAAGATGGCGCGCCAGCTGACGTATTCCGTCAGGAATCCCCCGACGACCGGACCGATCGAGAGCGCGAGTGCGGAGACCCCCGCCCAGGTCCCGATCGCCTTGCCGCGCTCGGCGGCGGGGAAGGCGTGCGTGATGATCGAAAGGGTGGCCGGCATCATCAGCGCCGCGCCGATGCCCTGGACGGCCCGGCTCGCGATCAGCATCTCCGGGTTCGCCGCGAATCCCGCGGTGGCGGAGGTGATCGCAAAGATCACCACACCGCAGAGGAACATCAGCCGTCGGCCGAATATGTCGCCCAGGCGGCCGCCGGTCGCGATCAGGACGGCGAAGGTGAGCGTGTAGCCGTTGACGATCCACTCGAGCTCGGAGATCTCGGCGTGCAGCTCCCGCTGGATCGAGGGAAGGGCGACGTTGACGACGGTGTTGTCCAGCATGACCATGAAGAGCGCGAAGCACATCGCGCCAAGCGTCCACCACCGCCGGTTGTCGTCGGTGATCAGATGTCGGTAGCGGGTCATCGCCGCACCCTGCCCTCGTAGCTCTCGTGGATCTCCGCGAGGTCTGGGCGCTCCAGAAGGGCGTCGAGCGCCGCCTCGAGCTTCCGCCGGTGGTCGGCGGCGAGCGATCCGGTGAACTCCTCGAGTCCGGCAGCCCGCGCCGAGATGATCCGGTTCGCGAGCTCCGTCCCCTTCGTGGTCAGCGCGATCCGGCGGACGCGGCGGTCATTCGGATCCTCGACCCGCGTGGCGAGCTTCTTGCGAACCAGCCCGTCCGCAGCCCGGCTGGCCGATGCCGCCGAGACGCCGAGCGCCTCGGAGAGGGCAGTGACGGTCCACGGCACCTCCGGTTGCTCGAGCGCGACAAGCGCCTTGGTCTGCACGAAGCTCAGACCGCTCTCGTCGAGCACCTTGAACACCTCCCCGCCGCTGCCGCTCAGGCATCGACGGAGCAGGGCACCGAGTTTGATCGTGAGCTCGCTGACATCCTTCCCGCGAACGGCGGACTCTTGCTCTCGCGTAGCTGCTTCCATATGAGAAAAGGTTACAAGGCTGCAACCATTTCGCAGCGCAATCATCCGTGATGTCGGTCACACATCCGAGGCACATCGCTCCGAGCGTCCACCACTTGCGGTTGGCGTCGGTGATCAGCCCGCGCGAGTCCATCCGGTCGCGAGCATATGTTGGTCAGCGCCGAATGCAGAACGCTGCCCGTCTCGATCACGACCATCTCTGGCACCCGTTCACGCAGCAGCGCGACTGGGTCGAGGAGCAGCCGTTGCTGATCGAGGGCGCCGAGGGGTGCGAGCTCATCGACACCGAGGGGCGCCGCTATCTGGACGGCACCTCGTCGCTGTGGTGCAACGTCCACGGCCACCGGCATCCGGCGATCGACCAGGCCGTGCGGGACCAGCTCGACCGCGTGGCGCACTCCACGATGCTGGGCCTCTCGCATCGCGGTGCGGCGGAGCTCGCCGCACAGCTGGTGGGGATCGCTCCCTCCGGGCTCAGCCGGGTCTTCTACTCGGACTCCGGCTCGACCGCCGTCGAGGTCGCGCTGAAGATGGCGTTCCAGTACTGGCAGCACCGGGGCGGGCAGCACGTGCGGAAGACCTCGTTCGTCTGCCTCGAGGGCGCCTACCACGGCGACACGATCGGCTCGGTGTCGGTCGGCGGCATGGAGCTCTTCCACTCGACCTTCGGGCCTCTTCTGTTCGAGGCGCACCGCGCCCCCGCGGGCGACATCGAGGCGATCGCGAGGCTCGTCGCGATGCGCGAGGAGGAGGTCGCCGCGATCGTCGTCGAGCCGCTGGTGCAGGGGGCCGCCGGGATGCTCACCCATCCTCCCGGCTACCTGCGCGATCTTCGGCGACTGTGTGACCGCCACCGAATCCTGCTGATCTGCGACGAGGTCGCAACGGGCTTCGGGCGCACCGGGACGATGTTCGCCTGCGAGCAGGAGGGCGTCAGCCCGGACCTGCTGTGCGTCGCCAAGGGGCTGAGCGGCGGCTACATGCCGCTCGCGGCCACCCTCGCAACCGAGCGGATCTACGAAGCCTTCCTCGGCGCGCTCTCGGAGTTCAAGACCTTCTTCCACGGACACACCTACACGGGCAATCCGCTCGCATGCGCCGCGGCGCTCGCGTCGCTCGAGGTCTTCCGCCGGGAGCGAACCCTGGTTCGCCTCCAGCCGAAGATCCGGCTGCTGGCGGAGTGGCTCGGTGAGGTGGAGAAGCTGGAGGAAGTGAGCGAGGTGCGCCAGCGCGGGCTGATGGTCGGGATCGACCTGGGAGAGCACGATCCAGAGCTCCGCCTTGGTCACCGAGTCGTCCTGGAAGCACGGAAGCGCGGAGTCATTGTCCGGCCGCTCGGGGATGTGATCGTCCTGATGCCGCCGCTGGCGATTTCGAAGCAGGACCTGCGTCGACTGGTGGACGTGGTCGCGGAGTCGATCCGCGCCGCCTACCCGGTCGCAGAGCTGGATCCCGGAGCCCGCGGCCGGCTCGACGCCGCCCTGCTCGAGGCGGCTTAGCGGCCACCAGTAGAGCGCTGCTCAGGCGGGTGGCGCGGGGTCGCGAATCGCGGCGAGCCCGCCGAGCCGCGAGGGCGACCCCGCGACAGGACCCGCCCGTGACTAAACGGGGTGCTCCTCGGCTACGCCTCGGAGCACCCTCGCATTCACTCCTCGTACGGCTCGAAGTCGGACTTGCGAGCCCCGCACACCGGGCAGAACCAGTCGTCGGGGATGTCCTCGAAGGCGGTGCCCGGCGGTACCCCGCCGTCGGGATCGCCTTCGTCGGGGTCATAGATGAACCCGCACGAGGTACAGATGAAGAGCTGCTGGGTTGCCGTGTCCGCTGCCATTCGGCGCCAATCTAGCGACTCGAGGGGTTGACGGGGCTAGGCGTGTGCGCGCGGACAACTCCCGTCGGCCCTCTAGTCTGGCGAGCGTGGAGCCCGCCCTGCCGAGACCAGCGGCCACAGTGATCCTTCTTCGCCGCGGCGGCAAACACCAGCAGCGGGCCCTGGAGGTGCTCCTGGTGCAGAGGAACCCCGGGGCGCGATTCATGCCGGGCGTCTGGGTCTTCCCCGGCGGCTCGGTCGACACCAGCGACGGCGACGGCGAGGCCGCTCACCGCGCCGCCGCCGCCAGGGAACTCGACGAGGAGGCGGGAATCGAGGTGGACCCGGCCGAGCTGGTCGCCTACTCGCGCTGGATCACCCCGAAGGTCGTGCCGATCCGGTTCGACACGCGGTTCTACCTCGCGCTCGCCCCGGCCCACTCGCCCCCGAAGCCCGACGGCTCCGAGACAGTCGACGCGGGCTGGTTCGGGCCGCAGCGTGCGCTCGACCTGCACCAGGCCGACGAGCTTCCGCTCGTCTTTCCGACGATCAAGCATCTCGAGTCGCTGACCGGGTTTGGAACCGCCGAGGAGGCACTCGACGCTGCCCGGCGCCGCGAGGTCAAGACCGTCGAGCCGGAGGTGATCGCCGAGGGTGACGAGGAACGGATCATCCTGCCCGACGACTTGCCATAGCGGAACTTGCCCAGCCCCCGTGCCACTCGGTCCCTTGGGCGCGCAAGAATTCGCGCCGGATGACGAGCACCCTCCCGCAGGAGATCCGCGAGGCCTTCGAGCGCTTCATCACGTGCGAGCTGACGACCGTCGACGCGCGCGAAGCAGCCCATCACCTGGCCGGTCACCCCCTACTACGAGCCGGGAGGACCGACGATCGACGTGACCACCGGCCTCGGCTATCCGAAGAAGGCTGATGATGCGCGCGCCCATCCGAGCGTCGCGCTCCTCTTCTCCGACCCCACGGGGTCCGGGATCGGTACCGGCATCCGGGTCCTGGTCCAGGGCACGGCCACGATCGACGACCGCGACCTGAAGGCGAACGCGGAGCGCTACTTCAGGGAGTCGGGGGAGAAGCTGCCCGCCACGAGGAAGATGCATCCCCCGGCCCCAATCCGGCGGATGCTCGCCTGGTACTACACCCGGCTCTACGTCTGCATCCGGCCCGAGCGGGTGTTCGTCTGGCCCGACGGCGATCTCGCAAGAGGGCCGATCCTGCACGACGCTCACCTCGAGGAGGTTCGCTCAGGCCACTCCGAGGAACCGCCTGAGGATCACGGCCCCCCGGCCGGGGGCCCACCCACATGGGACGACCGAATGGACTTCCTGACGAGCCACGACACAGGCGTACTCAGCTGGATGGGCCCGGACGGGTTCCCGATCTCGGTCCGGACCCCGTTCAGCGCGGATCCCTCGCGAGGGGATATCGCGATCGAGGCGAACCCCTCCGGGTTGCCGCCGATCGAGGGCCGGGCGTGCCTGACCGTCCACCGCCATGGCGAGGTGTTCACCTGGCAGCGCAACCTGCAGGTCCGCGGCGACCTCGCGCGGGCCGGCGACGGGTGGGTTCTGGTGCCGCGGCGGATCGTCGGCGGGTTCGGGGTCCCCGAGGGTCGCGTCTCCCGGTTCCGGGACTTCGTCAGGAAGGGGCCCGGCCTCTACCGGACCTACAGGCGCCGTCTCCGAGAGCACCCATGACGCGACGGTGCGCCGCGAGGCGCAACCCGTCTTATGTCGGCTTCGGCGGGAAGGGTTCCAACCCGGCGTTCCACGGGCCCGCCTTGTAGATGTCGAGGTTGTTGTCCTCCATCTCGCGGTGGAGCCGGTCGAAGATCCCGCCCGCGTATCGGAGTGCGTCCTTCAGATCCCCTTCGGAGCGCTCCCGGAGCCGCCAGTGGAAGAACAGCTGCTGATCGGTGATCCCGAAGTCCACCTCGGCCGGGATCTGAGTGGTCCAGTCGATGAACCCGGGGCTGAACAGCTCCCGCAGCGCCACGGGATCGTGGTCCCGGGGAACGGTCGCGATGAATCGCTTGTTGAAGTCGATCGATTCGAACTCCACCCGTCGCCGCGAGCGGCGGTCGAGCATGTCCCCCGGCGTCCGCTCGACCGACTCGACGTTGAACACGGGGACGACCGTGGCGAGGTCCGGCATGTGCGCCTTCGCGAGCACGGCGCCGGGCAGGACCGCCCTTCGTCCCCACCCCCCCTCCTCGTACTCGTCGGCGTCGCAGGACGAGCCGAAGAAGCCGGGGTGGAGTTCACCCGTGATCCGGTTCGTCCCACCGGGGCAGAGCGCAACCGGCCCACCCTTCGGATTGATTCCCCCGATCGGCTCGTAGCGGAGGCCCCGCTGGCCGGCCAGACCCTCGACGATGCTCGCCCACTCCTGGGCGTCCGCCTTCGCACTCAATCGATTTCGACCAGGTCCTCGCGCCCCTGGGCCTCGAGCTGCGCCTTGTAGCGCGGATAGACGGGCTTCGTCAGCGGGACGAGCTTCAGGATCTTCGCGACGGGCCCAGTCGCCTTGATCTGGCCGCGAGCGAGCGCGGTGGTGACGTTCACCCTCCCGAGCCAGAACCGGTGCGCGGTGTCGGCCTCCATGCTCATCGTCACCTCCGGCTCCATCTCGGTCTCGCCGAAGTCGACGTCCGCGGGCTCATCCTCCTTCAGGCGGACCGTGATCTTGGAGTCGGGGTTCCGATGAACGTACTGCACGATCGTGTTGGCCTTGCGAAACCGTGGGGCGAGCTCGTCATCGCTGGCAATGCCCGCGAACAGCTTGCCGATCGTGTCGTAGACCTCCTGCGCGTCCTTGAAGTACGCCACTTCTGCCAATCCTATGTGGCACATTGCTTCGCCTCACATTCGGCGGCCACAAACACCGCCGCCGGATCAGCTGCTGCATGCGGCGGCTACGGATCGGGCAGGACCATCGGGATCTTGCCGCCGCCGAAAACGGCGGGGAAGTCCGGTGCCACGGTGCAGGCCGCGTAGGCTGAGGGCCCTGGAGGATTGGCCGGGAAGCCCGGGAAGTTCGGACCCACCTGGCGCTGATCGACCGGGTTGACGAGCGACGAGAGCGGGAACTGGCCGCTCTCCTCCTGCGGCGGATCAGTCGCCGGGTTGCGCATCACCTGCTGACCGCCGAAGGTGTTGTCGCAGTCGTGGCTAGGGAAGATCTCCGCCTGGGTGGTGGGGAAGAAGCTGCCGATCGCGAATGGCTGGAGATACCCGTTGCCTCGATTGGTGTGGAGCCGATCCTGGTGGATGGAGAGGGTCTCCGCCGTGAAGATCGTCATCTGCCGCGAAAGGTGGAGCGGCTCGCTCTGGCTCCCGTGGAAGGGCAGGAAGTCGGCGGTCGATGACGATGGGTTCGAGAGGAAGTCGGTCACGACCGGCGCCTGATAATCGAGCCAGCTGAGCAGCGGGTTGAAGTTCGCGAGGAACGGATCGAGCCCGTCCATGACCGGGCGCAGCTCGCGCAGGAAGCTGCTCAGCGAGGGCAGCCCGGTCGCCGACGCCTTGATCAGCGGGTCCAGGTTCCGGAACAGGGTCCGCGCCTCCGGGGCGAGGGTGCGGACGTCCCGCAGGGTCGGCGAGAGATCCCGCGCGACCGGCCGCAGGTCGTCGAAGAGCGGCCCCGCATGCTCGGCGAAGGTCTTCAACCGGTCGAGCGTCAGCCGCCCCTCGTTCTCGAAGGTCGGGAAGATCCGGAACGTCTCCGCCAGGGCGTCGCTCTCCGACGCGAGAGCGCGGAAGGTCCGGTTCGACCCGACGATCGCACCGGCAAGGGCCTGGTCGTGCTCGGTGAGGGCGGCGAAGACATCGCCGGTCGAGCGCACGAGGGTCCGCAGCTCCTGCTCCTGGCTGCGGAGGGTGCCGAGAACGTCGCTCGCGTCGCTCGCGAAGGGCCCGAGGTTCCCGAGGGCGTCGTTGAAGTCGAGCCCTCGGCCGTCGATCGCGATGCCGGCGTTGAGCATCCACCGCTGGAACGCCTCGCGGGTCGGCTCGTCGAAGCCCTGGAAGATCTCGTCGATCTGGACCTGATCCTGCACCTGCGACTGCTCGAGGTGGCCGCCCTCCTCGATCGCGTGCGGCGCGTCATCCCCAGATAGCTCCCCGACGTCGAGAGTGCCGGCCTGCGCCGTCTCCCCGCCGCCCTCGGCCTCATCGGGATCCACCTGGGTCCCGGTCGTCAGCTCGACGTACGTTTCGCCCAGGAGGGTCTTCTGGCGAAGGATCGCCTGCGCGTCCGAGGAGATCGGGGCGTACTCGGGGTCGATCTCGATCGTCGCCCTTGTCGCGTTGCAGGTCTCCGGGGACTCCTGGCACTCGCTCTCCGGCACCAGGCTGAGCTGCTTCACCTTCCCGACGGAGACGCCGCCGATCCGGACGTCCGCCTCCTTCGCGAGCGTGATCGCCTCCGGGAAGTCGGCGGTGAACCGGTAGCTCGCCGGCTTGAACGGCACCGGTCCACCGAAGGTGACCCAGAGGAAGAGGAGCAGGGCGAAGCAGGACAGCGTGAAGCCGACCGCGACGAGAATTCGCCCTACTGAGGGTGCCTGCTTTGCCATCTAGACCCTCTCTCCGTTCATCCTCATGGCGGGCACACCCCAGCATCGAAGAGGGAGTTCAGTCCGGTGAGTGCGTCCGCGAGCGGGCTCGTCATCCCGATCGCCCGCGCCGTCTCGCAGGTGACGAGGAGGTAGACGTGGCGGTAGACGCCGTGCGCATCCTGCGAGGAGAAGGTGCTGTTGCCGACGTGTCCGAGCCAGCCGAGCCAGTACAGGTAGCCCTCGTCCCGCCCCGTCGTCCCCGGCGCCTCCGCGCCGTTCGGGTTGTAGGAAGCCATGTTGAAGAGCTTGTTCAGCTTGCTTCCCACCGTGGTCAGGCGGGGGGTCGCCTTGACCAGGTTCTGTGCGGGCGCCCTCAGGCGCCGGACCGGCTCCCGAGCGTTGCGCACGAACGGCCGGATGTCCTGCTTCACCGGATCGATCGTTTGGCGCGCGAGCGAGCCGAGCGAGTCGTTCACCGGCTTCAGCTTGCGGGCGAAGGGGCGCAGCCGGTTGAGGGTCGGGCCCAGGACCCCGGCGAGCTGCTCGGTCTTCTGGAGGGCGTCCCTCGTGGTGGCGAGCGTCGGCCCGAGCAGGTCGACGGTCCGCTCGACGTCCGGCGACTCGCTCGCGATCGCGCCGAGCGCCTGGTTCGAGGCGACGAGGAGCTGCTCGATTCCCTCGCCGTCCTGGCCCACCGTGCCCCAGAGGATGTTCATGTTGTGGATCAGCCGGGCGAGGTTCTCCTTTCGCGTCGCGACGGCCGAGTTGAGGCGCGCGAGCCCGCGATTGATCGGCCCGAGGCTGCCGAGAAGCTCCCCGAGGTCCTTGCCGCGCCCGTTCAGCCCCTGCCCACCGCCGACGAGCAGGAGGCGCAGGTAGGCCCTCGTGTCGCCATCGAGGGCGCTCAGTACCTCGTCGATGTTGACGTCGGGCGCAGTGTTGGCGACCGGGACCGTGTCGCCGTCGTCGTACTCGTCCTCATCGGAGCTCGGGTCCGAGTCCGTCCCCGGATCGAGCTCCAGGAACATGTCCTTGAGACCCGTCTTCGGGCGGAGCAGGATCGTCGCGTCCCGGTAGACCGGCAGGAACTTGCGGTCGATGTCCATCGTCACGACCGCATTGCCGTCGTCGTACTCGACCTTCGAGATGTCGCCGACGCGGACGCCGGCGACCCTGACGGTCTGCCCCTGTCCCGGCGTGACTGCCTGCGCCGTCTCCATCTCGGCCTTCAGCTGGAAGGGCTTCTCCTCGAGCAGCGGGACCCGGAGGCGCTCCTTCTGGACGATGATCCAGGTCGCGAGCAGGCCGACCACGAACAGGCCGAGGATTGCGAGGAAGTCACGCAGGTGATTGCGGATCGCCCTGCCCATCAGCGACCGCCTCCCTTGCTCGCCGAGGGCGCCGAGACGTCGAGGCCGTTCGCCTTCTGGAGTGCCCGCCAGTCTGCCGCCCAGGCTTCGAACTGCTGCTCGAGCGTGGCGAGGGCCTGCTTCGCACCGGGCTGGCCGGTGTCGCGCGCCTTCTGCGCCTCCCTGATCTGGGTGATGATCTCGCCGTAGCGGCGGGTGAGCTCCCCCTTCTCGCCGCTCGTGGCGGTCAGGCTCGCGGAGGTCGGGTTGGTGTCGGGGCCCGCCCCCACGCTGCTCCGAAGGTCCGGCGGCTCCTGGTTCTCGCAGGGGTCGCTCGGGTGGAACGGTGTCTTCGCGGATGACTGGAGGGCGGGTTGCGCACCCAGGATCTCGAACGGGGTGACGCCGGTGAAGGGCTCTGCCGCCTCGGGAGTCGGGAAGGGAGCGATCGAGAAGCCGCTGCCTCCGCCGAGAACGCGGAACTCCTGGCCGTTCGCGTCGCCCGAGCGGCTCTCGCCAGCGACGCCGCTGAAGCCGTAGGCGGTCTCCTTGTAGACCTCCGCGGCGGGCGGATCGCTGTCGTTGTTCGGGATGGGCGTGGTGCTCCACGGAATCACCACCGTGTTGAAGCACGACGACAGGGCGCGGGTCTCCTCGAGGAATGGCAGTGACTCCTTCGCAAGCGCGGCGAGGTCAGGGATCGTCGGCTTCAGGTCGGCGACCAGCCCTCGCAGCTCGTCCTGCGAGATCAGCTGACGGACCTGGCCGATCCACGGGTTCGCATCATCGAGCGCCCTGTCCGCCGACTTGACTCCTGGGAGCGCCTCGATCGCAAACGCGCGAAGCGGCGGGAGGGCCTTGTTCAGCTTGAAGAGCGCGGGACGCCCCGCCTCGAGGGCCCGCGGAAGCTCGATGATTGCGTTTCGGAGGGAGGCCTGGTGGGCGGCGAAGTCGCCGCTCACCGTGTTCAGGTTGCTGATCAGGCCCTGGAGGTCGGCGCTGTTCCGGTCCAGATGGGCAACGACCGTGTCGAAGTTGTTGATGAAGCCGGTGAGGTCGCCTGGCTGGGTGCCGAGCAGCGCCTCGTTCACCTCGGCCGTGTAGCGGAACGCGTCGGGCGAGGTCCGGAACGACTCCTGGAAGCCCTTCGCGCCACCGTACTTGTCGAGCGCGTCCCCGAACTCCCTGAAGAAGATCTGGAGGTTCTCCCGGACCGGCGCCTGGAGGCTCGACAGGACCTGGTCGAACTGGACCGAGTTCGAGGTCTGCTCGATCGGGATCATGTCCCCGCTGTCGAGCTCGGGTGCGCTCGGGCTGCCCGGGGCGAGGTCGACGAAAAGGTTCCCCTCGAGGAAGAGGCGGGGGCGGAGCTGCATCGTCGCGTCCTGCTTGATCGGAAGCGCGCTGTCCTCGATCTCCATCGTGATCACCGCTGCGTCCTCGCCGTCGCCGTTCTCGTCGACGAGGTGCTCAACCTCGGTGACCTCGCCGACGTTGACGCCGGCGACGCGCACCGGGCTCTTGGCGCGGATGTTCTGAGCGTCCTGGAAAACGCCCTGGAGCTCATAACCGCCTCCGTCGACGAATGGGATCGACTTCGTGAACGCCAGGTAGAAGGCGAACAGGGTGACGACGATCGCGATCAGCCCGATCTGGAAGTTGGAGATGCGCGGGGTGTGGTTCGGCCGGTTCATGGGCTCGGGTTGTTCTCCTCATCCCAGAAGACCCGGGTTCCGTCCTGCTGGAGGAAGAGGTCGGTCCTGCCGAGTGGCGGCACCCCGGCGGCCTCGGTCACGTTCTGGACTCCGAAGGTCGGGTTGTCCTGGCCCTGCCCCGGGATCAGCGCCTCGCCGAGCGAGTAGCCGGTCTGCCCCGCCTGGCAGTTCGGCTGGCCGTTCGTCACCGCCGGCCCGTACGGGTTGCCGTGGAAGATCGGGATCACGTGCTCGTCGCCGGGGTTCGCCGTCGCCGGGCCGTTGGCGGCTCCGACCTGGTCCGGATCGTCGGGATCGGCCGGAAGCGGGTCGAAGGTCCCCGCCTTGTCACCGGGCTGCAGCGGGGTGCTCGAGTACAGGCCGTCGGCCTGGCCGCCGGAGTAGTTGTCCATCGGGTTCCGCGGGAACTCGTCCGGGGTCGTCGTCCCCGCGATGTGAGGCGGGATCACCCGCTCCGCGAAGCCGAACGGGGTCGGGAGCTCGAAGTGGCCCGTGAGGTACGTGACCCAGTAGTTGAAGTAGCCGCAGGTGGTCTGGTACGGGCCGATCTTGGCCCCGGCATCCGCAGCGAGCTTGAAGGTCGACTCCAGCCGGGTGAGGCTCGTGAGGGTCGATGGGTCCTGGACGAGGTTGTTGAGCTCGACCATCACGCCCTCGAGGTCGCGGTTCATCTGAACGGTGCGGGGAAGCACCTTGGCGCCCAGCGCGACGGCCTCGTTCAGGATCGGGAGTGAAATGCGGAGGTCACGGACGCCCGGACGCAGGAGCCTCGAGAACTCCGCGAAGTCCGCCAGGAACGGTCGCTGGACTGGGAGCGAGCGAAGTCCCGCCTCGAGCGTTGGCGGGCCATTCGAGATCGTGTCCCGGAGTGCCTCCGGGTCGGAGGAGATTGCGCCGAACGCAATCGCCCCGTTGGTGAACTGCTCCGCGTTGTCGACGGCGACGGGGGCGACGATCCGCGCTGCGTCGGCGAGTTCCGGGAAGAAGCGGGCGAGATCGGTAGTCGGGTCGGCGAGCGCAGCCGCGACAGGCTGCAGGTTCTCGAACAGGGGGTTGAGTGCGGTGATCGCCTCGTTCAGGGAGGATCCGCGGGCGGCGAAGGCGTCGCCGAATCCCTGAAGCACCCGGCGGCTGTTCTCACGCGTGGCGGTGTCGAAGGTGTTGTAGATGTCGTCGAACTCGACCTGCTGCTCGGACTGGGCGACCGGCAGACTGCCGCCGTCCGGCAGTCCGCTCTCGCTGTCGCCGCGGGCGATCTCGAGGTACTTGAGCCCGAACGAGGACCGGTAGCGGACCCTGATCGTCGAGTTCTCGGGCAGCGGCTTCGCGGTCTCGTCGAGCTTCAATTTCACCTGGGCGACCGTCGAGGAGCTGTCTCCGTTCACGGTCTGGCAGCCGCTCCCGGCGGGCGCGGGGATCGTCTCGATCGACTCGACGACGCCCACCCGGTTCCCGCCGATCCGCACCTCGTTGTTCGGGCCGAGCCTGGCGGAGTCGCAGAGCTCCGCCGAGACGCGGTAGGTGGGCACGAACGGCAATCCGTTGTTTGCGTTGTAGGCGAGGAAGACGGCGACGATCACGATCAGGGTCGTGATCGCACCGACCATCGTCGGCGAGGCGGCCAGGGATCCGACGCGCGCGCGGCCGTTCATCGGGCCACCCCGCTCTGCTCCATAAATGTGGGGAGCGTCTTCGTCATGAGCCGAGGAGGAAGTCGAGGATTCCCGTCGCGGGCGAGGTCGGGGACGAGTTCGAGCCGGCGCTCGGGGCCAGCGGGTTCGGGAGCTGCTGAAGCGGAGGCAGGCCGAGGGCCTCGTCGAGCTTCTTCTTCGCCTCCTCGGTCAGCTCCTTGCCGGGGGCCTCGCCGAGGATCTTCTTGATCTGATCCTCCTGGCGCTGCTGCTCCTCGCGCTGCGCTTGCTCGGCGGCACCGGGCGTGCGCAGCGTGACGGTGGCGGCCGGCGCCGCGTCCGGGTCGCAGATCGCGTGGTCAGTGCTGCCGTTGGGGCAGACGCTGGGGTCGTAGGGCCCCAGATTCCCGAACAGGCCGGAGGGGTTCCTGCGGTAGTTGATGTTGGCCTGGCGGTCGCCCAGGATCCCGGCGCACTCGGCGAAGTCCTTCGGATCGGTCGTGGTCTCGCCGGTCGTGTTGAACCCCTTGGCGGGGACGTCGGGACCAGCCTGGAAGCCGCAGGCGTCGTTGGCGCCCGGGGCGCTGACGAGGCTCAGCGCGAGCCCATGGCCGAGCTGATCGAAGAGGTTGAGCGAGAGCGCCTGGGTGCGGGCGTAGTTGAGAAGGCCCTCCATCCCGGTGTAGCCGGGGTTCCCTGTCCCGGACCCGGCGCCGCAGACGGACTGGTCGCCATGGAGGGAGACGCCGAGCTTCTGATTCAGCAGCTGCACGCGACGGTCGGCCTCGCCGGGCTGGTCGCGAAGATCGGTGCGGGCGTCGCAGTCCTCCTCGACCGCCTGGCTCGGATCGTCGATGCTCTCGAGGAACTTCGCGATCTCGTCCGCGGCGGGGGGCGCGGCGATCGCCGCTCGGTTCAGTGCGTCGATCTCCTCGAGGCTGTTCGCGACGGCGACCTTGCCGACCTCCGCGGCGTCACCCAGCGCCAGGAGAGACTGCCGGGTGCCGTCGTTGAACGGAGGCAGGTTGGTGGCGAGCTTGTTGAGGCCCGGCGCGGCCGCATAGAGGTCCTGCATGAGCGGGGTCTGGAACTGGGCGAGCTCGCCGAGCTCGACCATGGTCGGCTGGAGCTCGGCGAGGAAGTCGTCGAGGAGGTCGAAGTTCCGCGAGAGGTCGTCGCTGCGCTCCGCCGAGATCGCGGCCGTCCGCCCTGCGTTGTCGATGAAGTTGACGACGTCGTCGCGGCGGTCGGCGAGCTGGACGAAGATCCCGTCCGCGTTGGCGTTCAGCTCCGCGATCGTCGTGTTCTGCTGGCCGAGGATGTTCAGCACCTGCTTCAGTTCCCGCAGCGCCGGCGCTCCCGAGCGGATCGCCGCGTTCAGGTTCTCCGCGTTGGCGTCCAGGGCTGTCCCGAACTCGTTGATCAGCAGCTGGAGGCGGTTCTTGAACGGCTCACGCAGAGTGTTCTGGGCGAGGTCGGGCTGGACCGTCGTCTTGTTGGTCGCGGCCGGGATCGGTCCGCTCAACGGCTCCGGCGAGACGCCGGGCTGGCAGTCCAGGAAGTACTCGGCGATCAGGGACTGCGGCTCCGACGAGCAGCTCGCATCGGCCTTCAGCTCCGGGAACTCCGGGCCGGCCTCGAAGGTGATCATGGCGGTCTTCTGCGGGGTGACGTCCATGTCGGTGACCGTCCCGGCCTTCACCCCGGCGATCCGAAGCTCCGATCCCTTCACCAGACCGAAGGCGTTGAACAGCTCGGCCTGGTAGGTCCTGCTGTCCGCGGCGCCGGCGACGGTGACGGCGCTCACGGCGGCGGTGGCGATCAGCCCGACGATGAGGAGGATGCGCTTCATGGTCCGAGCGGGGTCTGGTTGGGGTCGCAATCGACGGTGCCGCCCTGGGTCAGCTCGTCCTCGCTGAGTCCGCGCTCGTTCGAGCCGGGGCAGCGCTTGAGGTTCTTGATCCCGAGCTCGGTGAGGAGGTTGGCGGGGTTGAGCAGGCTGCAGAACCCGGTCCCGATCGGCGGCGGGAGGTCGGCGGGGCTGCAGGGGACGCCGGGGGCGCCGGGGGTGAAGGTGTTGACGGTGGTCGAGATCCGTCCGATTCCTCCGAACGCATCGGGGAAGCCGGAGTGACCGAAGTCATCGAACCAGCCGGTGAGCTCGGGGGCATAGGCGCGGAGCATCGAGATCTGCGGCAGCGAGTCGGTGAGTGCCTGGGCGGACTCCGGGAGGGCGCCGCGGCGGGTGGCGCCGTTTCGATCGATCGGGCCGACCCCGATGTCGGCGAGCGGGTCCTGGAGCTCGGTGAGCTCGATCAGGTCGTTGGCTCCGCCGGGGGCCTTGATCACCCCATTCAGCTGCTGGACGGTGGGGACGGCGTCGCGGGCGAAGCCGCGGAGGCGCTTCGTGAACGGCTGGAGCTTCCGGGCGACCGGGCGGGAGGCGGTGACGAGCGGGTCGACGTCATCGAGGGCGGCGCGGAGGTTGACCGCGGTGGTGTTGAACTGGCGCATGAAGCCGGGGAGCTGGGAGACCGCGGAGGTGAGCGAGGCCTCCTGCTCTCCGATCGTCCCGAGCATCCCCTCGAGGTTCTGAACGAGCGAGGAGATCTCGGGCGAGCGCTCGGACAGTGCCGAGGTGAGCGAGGCGGCGTCGACGATCAGCGAGTCGAGGTTGGCATCGTCCGAGTTGAGCTCGCCGAAGACCCGGCGCGAGGTCGAGAGGAAGGGGTTGAGGTAGTAGAAGCCCTGGTTCGCCTGTGGACCGACGCCGTCGTAGGCGCGGGCGAATCCGCGGATCACCCGGCGGAGCCCCTCGACGGTCGGCTCATCGAGAGTGTTGAAGAGCTGGTCGAGGTCGACCTCGGAGGTCGTGTTCTCCTGGGAGATCAGGCCGCCGTCATCGATCGTCTGATCGGACTCCTCCGCCGGGAGCTCGAGGGAGACGTAGCGGTTGGCGATACCCGAGAGCGACTGGGAGCGGACCTCGGCGTGGGTCCCCTCAGGCAGCGGGGCGTAGCTCTCGTCGGAGATCTCCATCTCGACCAGGGCCTGGCCGTCGTCTGAGAGGGAGATGTCCTTGACGGAGCCGACCGAGATGCCGGCGACGTTGACGGTGTTACCGGTGACAAGCTGGCTGGCGTTCTCGAACTGCGCAGTCACCCGGTACGCGGAGCCGCCACCGAGAACCATGAGAAGGACGACGACGATCGCACCGAGGAGCGCCAGGCCCGCGGCCACCCGTCCCACAGCAGTCGATGTCGGCACTTGTCTCTCTACCTACCCCGTAGGTCGCTCCGCCGCGTCCGGGGTACCCCTCCCGATTCGCGGCCGATACTCAAAATTCTCCACGGACCCGCCACGCGTGTCAAAGGGGAACCGTCGCTCCAATGCCCCGAAAAATCGGCATTCCGATGCGGTTTCGTGAGCCCCCTCGTTGAGTTGAGATTAAGCGCCCCCCACCCTTGGGGCAACCTGTCCCAATTAATGGGTATCGGTCGCAACGTGCGTGGCCGGGGCACTGCGGGCCTGGCTCGCCACCGGGCGCGTCTAGACTGCCATCACACGGGAGGCCGCCATCGGGGGATTCTGCGTATCGGTGAGTCAGTGTCGGACGTGACGTCAGACAACTCGGCGCGAAATCACGACTTCGACTGGATCGTGATCGGGTCCGGCTTCGGCGGCTCGGTGTCGGCGCTACGGCTCGCGGAGAAGGGCTACCGGGTCGCGATCCTCGAATGCGGGCGGCGCTACCGGGACGAGGACTTCGCGAAGTCGACCTGGAACTTCCGTCGCTACTACTGGATGCCGAAACTGGGCCTGCGGGGAATCTTTCGGATGACCGTCTTCAAGGACGTCTTCATCGTCTCCGGCTCCGGGGTCGGCGGGGGGAGTCTTGGGTACGCGAATACCCTCTACCGGGCGCGCCCCGCGTTCTTCCGTGACCCGCAGTGGGGGGAGCTCGGCGACTGGGAGTCCGAGCTTGCTCCCCACTACGAGACGGCCGAGCGGATGCTCGGCGTCGCCGACTATCCGCTGGAGGGACCCGCCGACCTGCTGCTGCAGGAGTACGGCGAGGAGATCGGGGTGGGCGAGACGTATAACCAGACCCGCGTCGGCGCCTACTTCGGGGAGCCCGGCAAGGAGGTCCCGGACCCGTTCTTCGGTGGCGATGGACCGCCGCGCTCCGGATGCATCGGGTGCGGGAGCTGCATGGTCGGCTGCCGCCACAACGCGAAGAACACCCTGCCGAAGAACTACCTCTGGTTCGCCGAGAAGCTCGGAGTGCAGGTCCTGCCCGAACGGCAGGCGACCGACATCCGGCCCGTTGACGGTGGAACCGACGACGGCTCGGACGGCTACGTCGTCACGCATGAGCGATCGGGCGCCTGGCTCCGGAATCGTCGCGCAACCCTGACGGCCGGCGGGGTCGTGATCGCTGCCGGGGCGCTTGGAACGAACGAACTGCTTCAGAACTGCCGCCACCACGGCTCCCTACCCCACGTTTCGGCACGGCTCGGCGAGCTGGTCCGCACCAACAGCGAGTCGATCAACGCCGTCACGGCCCCGAGCGACGAGCGCGACTTCGCGAAGTCGGTGGCGATCAGCTCGAGCATCTACCCGGACCCCGACACCCACGTCGAGGTCGTCACCTACGGCCACGGCGGCGATTCGATCAGCTTTCTCTTCACCCTGCTCACCGGGAAGGGGACCAAGCTGACCCGGCCCCTCCTCTGGCTCGGACAGCTGCTGCGGCACCCGATTCGCTCTCTGCGGGCGCTGTGGCCGTTCGCCTGGTCGCGGCGGACCCTGATCCTGCTGGTGATGCAGACGCTCGACAATGCGATCCGCCTTCGTCCCAAGCGCCGGCTCCTCGGCCGTGGCGTGAAGCTGCAGACCGAGCAGGATCCCGAGAAGCCCAACCCCACCTTCATTCCCGCCGCCGACGCAGTAACCCGTTGGATGGCCGAGCGCACTGGGGGGATCGCCCAGAGCGGCCTCACCGAGGCGGTCTTCAACATCCCGACGACGGCCCACATCCTCGGCGGGGCCGTGATCGGCGCCGACCCGGAGCACGGGGTGATCGACGCCGGCAACCGGGTCTTCGGCTACGAGAACCTGATGGTCTGCGACGGGGCGGCGATCCCGGCCAACCCCGGTGTGAATCCGAGCCTGACGATCACCGCGCTCGCCGAGCACGCGATGTCGCGGATCGATCCAAAGTCCCCGGTGGACGGGCTCCCCCGGCTTCCCGAGGCAGCCCGTCCGGCCGCGAGCGGCGTTCAGCCGCTCGCGTAGATTCGGGCGTGGTAGGTCCGGCGCCGGTGTTTGTGGGCGCCGTATGTGTGGCCGTTTATGGCGAAGCCGTCAGCCCGACGCTCCTGCGTAGTGCTCGCCGGCCTTCGCCCAGTTGACGACGTTCCACCAGGCGTCGATGTAGTCCGGGCGCTTGTTCTGGTACTTCAGGTAGTAGGCGTGCTCCCAGACGTCGCACCCGACGATCGGGGTGTTGCCGTCCGAGACTGGGGTGTCCTGGTTCGGGGTGGAGACGACTGCGAGACCCGAGCCGTCGTGGATCAACCAGGCCCAGCCCGAGCCGAACTGTCCGACGCCTGCGTTCTTGAACTCGTCCTGGAAGTCGCCGACTGAGCCGAATTTGTCCTTGATCGCGTCGGCCAGGTCGCCCTCGGGCTCACCGCCTCCGTCCGGGCTCATGATCTCCCAGAAGAAGGTGTGGTTCGAGTGGCCGCCGCCGTTGTTGCGAACCGCCGTCGCCTCGTCGCCGAGCTTGTCGAGGTTCTGAAGCACCTCGTTCACGTCCTTGTCGGCCCACTCGGTGCCCTCCAGCGCGGCGTTGGCCTTGTCGACATAAGCCTGGTGGTGCTTGTCGTGGTGGACGCGCATCGTCTGCTCGTCGATGTGCGGCTCGAGCGCGTTGTAGTCGTAGGGAAGGTCAGGGACCTCGAATGCCATCTGGCCTCCTTCGGGTATTGGGGAGTTCCTCGGCTTCTAATCTACCCATCGTGCACAGCGGGCCGCCCGGCGGAGGAACCTGGACCGGCGTCGCAGTGACGCTCGGGGGCATCGCAGTCGGCGCCGCCGTCGCACTGGCGATACCTCCGCTGCGGGATGCCGTCCTGGACGCCGTCCAGGGCGACACGGACTCCGTGCGCGAGGACCTGGGCGGGAACGTCGGCGGCGCGCTGCTCGTCTGGTGGCTTGCGATGGTTCATGTCGTCGTCTGGTACCCCGCTGAGATCCTGGACGCGGCGGCGGGGTACGTCTACGGGTTCGGCCTCGGGTTTCCGCTGGTGATGGCGTCATGGGTCATCTCCGGCCTCGCCGCATATGCGATCGGCCGGCACGCCGCAAGGCCAGTGCTCTACCGGATCGCCGGCGAGGAGCGTTTCGAGCGGATCGAACGGCTGATCCATCGCGGCGGCGCCACGTTCCTTCTGGCCGCGCGGCTGATCCCGATCATGCCGTTCAGCCTGCTCGGCTACGTCTGTGGAGCGGCGCGGGTCCCCCTGGTCAGGTTCACCTGGACGACGGCGGTCGGCTATGCGCCGATCACCGCCTACTTCACCTACCTCGGCAGCAGGCTGGAGGGATTCTCGGTCGAGGACCCGATCATCTGGATCGGGGGAGCCGGCCTGCTCGTGGCGCTCTTCGCGGTCCGATTCCTCATTCCGCGCGGCGAAACTCAGCGAGATCCCCGCGCGCCCGCCTCCGAACGGCGGCTCTGAGCAGCGGGGTCCAGCCCAGCAGCAGGCCCGCCGGCCCGAGCGCCTGGCGCGCCCAGCGCCAGAACGAGAACGAGTCCCGGTGGTCCACGATCATGCCGTCCCGGAACCGGAATCGGGCGTGAATGTCGTTGACGACCGGCCGGCCGGTCCGGAATGTGTAGGTCGCGATCCAATCGGCGCTCCCGGCATCGCCCTCGGCCCGGTGATCGGCGAGCTCGACCCGCAGGTCCTGGGCGCGCCCGGTCAACATTCGCCACATGTCCCCGGCCTCGGCTCCAGTGAGCCTTCCGAACGCCGGGTCCTCGAACCGACCGTCGGGCGCGTACAGCCTCGCCATCGCCTCACCATCGTGTCGGTCCATCGCCTCGTACAACTCGCGAATCACCTCGGCGTTGTCTGCCACGCATCAAACCTATCGCGGGACTGCCCCAGCGATGCGTGTCTATCCTTCTCCCCCTCGGGGCGTGGCGCAGCCTGGTAGCGCGCACCGTTCGGGTCGGTGAGGTCCCCGGTTCAAATCCGGGCGCCCCGATTAGCGCTTTTTCTTCAGCCTCACGTTGAGGACCTGGGTGGCCGGGTCGCCGCCCGTAGGCGTGAACGTCGCTGTCAGCTTCACCAGGACGCGGCCCTTCCGGTTGAGCTTCCTCTTCCTTGCTCCCGCGGCGGCGACCCCGAACCTGACCGTGCTCGCGACCGCAACGTTCCTCGTCGCGCGCCTCGTCTTCAGGCCCTTGCCGATGAGCGTGACCGAACCAGGGTTGGAGAGCTGGATCTGGAGGGTCGCGGTTCCGGTGGTCCGGTCCAGGAAGACATCGGTGAACCTGAAGGAGTTGGTCGGGACGAGCACCGCGGACAGGTTGAGGCGGGAGTCCGCGCGGGGGGTGAAGGTCCCGGAGCCGCCGTCGTCGAGGTCGCCGGCCCTCTCGAGGACCGAATCACCCGGCACGTCGAAGGTGCAGGCGTTCGGGCCCCCGCCCGCGTTGAAGCCGATCAGATCGCCGGAGCTGACGGGGACGCTCGCGGGAAAGGTGTTGAGCCCGCCGCTCAGCGGGTGCGGCCCGCTGTGGGCGATGACGCGGAAGACGTCGGGATCGGTCGTCCGCCGAAAGACCTTGAGCGTGTAGCTCTGCCCTGGGCCGGCAGCCGCGCGGGTGCTCCACGAGGTGATCGTTCCCGCCTGCTTCGCGACGTAGAGGTCGGCTCCCTCGGTGACGCTCGGCTGGAGCAGGTCAGTGGCGACCCCCGCGCAGTTCGACTGGACCTCCGACGACTCCGCGACCTGACCGATGGTCACCGCGGCGGCGGCCGGCGAGGCTGCCGATATGGCCGCGGCGCAGGCGAGCGCCGCCACAGTTGAAACTCGCATCATGAGACTCAAAACCCTTCCCCGGTCGGAAAGGAGCGTACCTCCAGGGCCCCGATCAGCGCACCCGCTCGATCGCAGCCTGGACTTCGGCGAGGGACGGCGACTCGACCAGCTCCTCGGTCCCCCCCGGCCCCCTGACGATCACGGCGGGCTCGGCGGGAAACCGCTGCTCGGCCGTGAGCGTCTCATCGTCGACCAGCGTCTCCTCTATGTCCGGGTCATCGATGTCGCGCTGCCACTGCTCGACGTTCAGGTTGATGATCCCCCGGGCGATGTTGTCGAGGAACTCCTGGTCAGCACCCTGATCCTCGGCCTTGTCCTGGTTGAGGAAGAACAGCTGGATGAACTGCCACTCGTAGTCCTGCTTCGCGGCTGCGACGGCTCCGAATGCGCCGAGGAAGAACCCTGACTGGGTCATCGGGAAGTGATGCCAGATCATCTTCAGGTCCCCGTCGCGAACCGGCCCGCGAATCAGCGGCACGATCACGTCGCGGTTCCAGTCCGAGCACGGGTCGCACTGCATGTCGTTGAACACCTCGAGGGTGACCGGAGCGGTCGGCGAGCCGAGCCGTGCGTCGTCCTCCTGGATTCCGCCGAGCACGCTCTGAACCGCCTGTACACCGGTGATCTCGATCTGGTCGGTGTCGCTGGTCCCGACCGAGATGCTGACGATCGCGAATCCGAGCACTGCAACGCATACCGCCAGCGCGATCAGCCCCGCGACGCGGGGGCGCCTGCCCGGGGTCCCCTCGCTCACCCGGTGACGGCCTTGTAGTAGCGGACCGCGAGGCCGGTCAGAAGCGTCCGGAAGCCCTCGTCGATCGGGGTCTCCGTCTCGGAGGCCCAGCTCTCGAGGCCCCTCGCCTCGATGACCTCGCTGCGCTCGACCACCTCGTCGATCAGGTCCGGATGCTGGTCGCAGAAGAATGCGCCGATCGAGTAGAGGTCGGTCTCCATCAGCGACTGGATGAACGGGTCGGTGCCCGGTTTAGCGGATGCCTCGCCCGGATTCATGGACGAATCGTAGTTGGGGACTGCTCTCGCGAGCCCACGCCGTCCCCCGCGGGGGTAGGGTCACGCCGTGGCCGGCCGTGACGAGATCATCGCCTTCTGCGACCAGCTGCTCGACGTCGACTCATTCGAGGACTACGGGCCGAACGGGCTGCAGGTTCCGGGCGCCGACCAAGTCAGCAGCTTGGCCACCGGGGTGACCGCGAACCTCGAGCTGCTCGAAGCCGCGGTCGGCTCGGGTGCCGAGCTGGTCCTCACCCACCACGGCCTTCTCTGGGGCTCCGAGGTGAGCCCGCTCTCCGTGCCGATGGCGAGCAGGCTGCGAGCCCTGCTCTGCGCCAATGCGTCGCTCGCCGCCTACCACCTCCCGCTCGACGCGCATCCCGATATCGGGAACAACGCCCTGCTCAGGGACGCGCTCGGGCTCGAGCCGGATCCCCGCCCCTTCGGGGCGGCGAAGGGAGCGCACATCGGCGTGATCGGCCGGGCGACGGAGGGCCTCTCCATCGCCGAGCTCGAGCGGCGGCTGGCGGACGTGGTTGGCCGAGACCCACTGGTCTTCGAGTCGGGCCCCGAGCGGATCTCGAGCGTCGGGATCGTCACCGGATCCGGCGGCTTCGCACTCCACGAGGCCGGTCCGCTCGGTCTGGATGCTCTCGTCACCGGCGAGCCCAGCGAACCGGTCATGGGCGAGGCGCGGGAGTACGGCGTGCACTTCCTGGCCGGCGGTCACTATGCGACGGAGACCGCCGGGATCCGGCGTCTGGGCGAGATGGTCGCGGATCGATTCGGCATCGGGCACCGGTTCATCGACATACCGAATCCCGTCTAAAAACGCGGTATTTGGAGGAAAATAGTTGACACGTCGGCCCAGGGCGATATACATCGTGGGCCAGCGATTCCGAAGAGAGGAGTGGCTACATGTCCGTTCACCTGACGCCCACGGAGCTCGCGGACGAGATGAACATGAAGCGTCGCGATGTGCTGTCCAAGTGCATCGAGATGAATGTTCCCGTCCTGAAGGGTCGAATCGACAAGACCCTGTTCGAGTCCTCGCTCAAGGCGTTTCAGGCAAGGGACAAGCAGGCCACGGCCTGATTGCGGGCGGTCGCGCCCTGAGCGCGGCCGATCGAGGGCTGGCTGACCGGCCAGCCGCCTAATACACTCAATTTGCAGGGCCGCGATCCGCGGCCTTTCAAGACGGGTCGCGCCTTGCGGCGCGCCCTCGCACAAACGGACCAGGAGAGATGGAGACAGTCACCGCCCCCGCGGCCGGCAGCGCCGCCGAGTCGAGCACGCACAGCAAGACGATCGCGGACCTGATGCCGCTCGCCGCGGAGCGGCACGGCGATCTTCGCGCCGTCACCTACAAGGACGAGTCCGGCCAGTGGGTCTCGAAGTCCTACCGCGAGGTCGGCGAGATCGTGAAGCAGCTCGCGCTCGGGCTGATCGAGCTCGGCATCGAGAAGGGGGACAAGGTCTCCATCCTCGGGAACACGCGGCCCGAGTGGACCTACTTCGACTTCGCGGCGCTGAGCGTCGGCGCAACCGTGGTTCCGATCTACCAGACGAACTCGCCCGACGAGTGCCAATACGTCCTGGAGAACTCGGACGCCAAGGCGGTGGTCGTCGAGGACGACGAGCAGCTCGCCAAGATCGACGCGATCCGGGAACGCGTTCCGAAGCTCGAGCACGTGCTCAGGATGGAGGGGACCGGCGGCGGCGCGATCTCGATGGACGAGCTGATCGAGCTGGGATCGAACCGCTCGGACTCCGACTGGGAGCAGCGATGGAGCGCGGTGACCGCCGACGACGTCTGCACGATCATCTACACGTCGGGGACAACCGGGCCGCCGAAGGGGTGCGTGATCTCCCACGGGAACTATCGCTCGATGGTCTCGATGGCCTTGGAGGAGAGCGTCCTCGAGCGGGACTCGACCACCTACCTCTTCCTCCCTCTCGCGCACTCGTTCGCGCTGCTGATCCAGCTGCTGAGCTTCGACCTCGGAGGCAACCTCGCGTACTGGGAGCGGGACCCGCTGAAGATCGTCCCCAATCTCTCCGAGGTGAAGCCCCAGTACTTCCCGTCGGTTCCGAGGATCTTCGAGAAGATCTACACGGCGGCCACCGGCGAAGTCGAGAAGTCCGGCGGGCTGAAGAAGGTGATCTTCAACTGGGCGGTGGGCGTCGGCCAGAAGGTCCGGGAGCGCGAGCGCGCTGGTAAGCCGGTCGGCTGGCTGCTGCGCAAGCAGTACGAGATCGCGGACAGGATGGTGCTCGCGAAGATCCGGAACCTCTTCGGCGGTCGGATCAAGAACTGTGTGACCGGGGCCGCCCCGATCAACCCGGAGATCCTTCGCTTCTTCGACGCCGCCGGCGTCCTCGTCCTCGAGGGCTGGGGGATGACGGAGACCTCGACCGGCGCGACGATCGCCCGTCCGGACGCCTTCAAGTTCGGGACGGTCGGCCGAGCGTTCAAGGAGAACAAGATCAAGATCGCCGAGGACGGCGAGATCCTGGTCCGAGGCCCGAACATCTTCCAGGGCTATTACAAGAACGAGGAGGCCACTCGCGAGACGATCGAGGACGGGTGGCTGCACACCGGCGACATCGGCGAGCTGGACAAAGACGGCTATCTCTCCATCACCGGCCGGAAGAAGGACATCATCATCACCGCCGGGGGCAAGAACATCACGCCGGCCAACCTCGAGGCGGAGATCAAGCAGAGCCAGTGGGTGTCGCAGTGCGTCGTGGTCGGCGACCGGCGGCCGTACCTGGTCGCGCTGGTCACCCTCGACCCGGAGGAGGTTGCGAAGCTCGCGCAGGAGAAGGGCTGGCCGTCCGACCCCGCCGAGCTCGCCCGCCACGAGGGGATGCGCGAGTTGATCCAGAAGCACATCGACCAGGTCAACGAGAAGTTCGCGCGCGTGGAGCAGGTGAAGCGATTCGAGATCCTGCCGCGTGACCTCTCGCAGGAGACCGGGGAACTGACGCCCACGCTCAAGGTGAAGCGGAACGTCGTCGCTGAGAAGTACGAGAGGGACGTCGAGGCGCTCTACGGATAGCGCCCGCCAGGCGAAGCCGCGAAGCTTTCTCGCAGCGCCTGACTCCTTCAAGGGGACGCTGAGCGCTCGCGAGGTCGCCAACGCGATCGCGCGCGGGCTCGAGCGGGCGGGAGCCCGTGCTGACCTCTGCCCCGCCGCCGACGGAGGCGAGGGGACGACCGATGTCCTGGTCGAGGCCCTCGGCGGCGACCGCCGCACGGCTCCGGCACACGACCCGCTCGGGCGGGAGATCCAGGCCCAGTTCGGCCTTCTCCGAGACGGGAGCACGGCCGTGCTCGATGTCGCGGCCGCATCCGGACTCACCCTCACAGGTCCCGCGGAGCTGGACGCGGAGCGGGCGAGCAGCGCCGGGACCGGCGAGCTGATCGCCGCGGCGATCGATGCGGACGTCAAGCGGGTCCTTGTCGCGGCCGGCGGCAGCGCCACCACGGATGGAGGAGACGGAGCGATCAAGGCGCTCGAGGCTGCCGGCGGTCTCCGCGGCGCAAGGCTGGAAGTCCTCTGCGACACCACCGTGCCGTTCGAGCGCGCGGCCGAGGTCTTCGCTCCGCAAAAGGGCGCGGACCCGGCTCAGGTCGATCGCCTGAAATCGCGCCTGACCGCGCTGGCCGCGGCGCTTCCACGCGATCCGCGCGACCGGGCGATGACCGGCGCCGCGGGCGGGCTCGCGGGAGGGCTCTGGGCGGCCTTCGGCGCCCACCTGATTCCCGGGGCGGCCACCGTGCTCGGGATGCTCGGATTCGACCGGCGGCTCGAGGACGCCGACGCGGTGATCACCGGCGAGGGACGATTCGACGATCAGAGCCTGGAGGGGAAGCTCCCGGGCGAGATCGCCCGGCGCTGCCGCGCCGCCCGCATCCCCTTGCACGTGATCGCAGGGGAGATCGCGTTCCGTGTCGGACAGGAGCGCGGGGTGACATCGTTGACCGAAGCGGGCGATCCGCAGGCAATCGCGAACGCGGCCGAAGCCATCGCCCTCGGCCCGGCGGCCGTCTAGCGGCCGCCGCCCTGCTTCGTTTCCGGGGCCTCGGTCTCGCCGGATTGGCGCAGCAGCGCGCCCGTGGTCTGCTCGAGCACCCGCCGCCACACCGAGATCCCCTTCTCCTCCTCCTCGACCGTGTCGAGGACCTTGCGGACGCGCCGCGCGGAGATCTCGATGCCGTGGCGCGCGGCGATCTCCTTGTAGCGCGCGTAGTCCCGGGCGAGGCTCACGGTGACCGACTCGAACCCGTGCTTTGCGATCTGGAGGCGCTCCGAGTAGTTGAGGATCGACGTGCCGAACATGAGCTCGTCGTTGAACTCGGGCTCGATCAGGATGATGTCGACGTCGGGGAAGCGCTCGTTCCATGACTGGACGGCCAGATGCAGGCGCGCATGTGCGAGCAGCCGAAACGCCTGATTGCCGATCGCGGGCATTCCCATGTCCGACACCCTGCGCACCTTTGATCCGACCACGGTCGGGATCCGCCTGTTGAAGTCGTTCACGAACGGGACCAGCGGATTCACCACGACGATGAACTTGGCCCCGGCCTCGACCGCGACGTCGACGTTCGTTGTCGAGATGATTCCGCCGTCAACGAGATGGCGACCTCGCATCTCATACGGCTCGTAGACGATCGGCAGGGCGCCCGAGGCGGCGACGGCGCGCGAGATCGGGACGTTGTCCCATTGGCCCTCGCCGAAGACGATCCGCTCGCACGTGTCCAGGTCGGTCGCGACGATCCGCAGCTCCTTGCCCAGCTGGCGGAAGTCGTTCGTCCGATCGGGGTCGGAGAGCACGTTGCGGACGTACCGCTCGATCCCGCGGTTGTGGTAGATCCCGGTCGGCAGGCCCTCGGCGAGCCCGGTCACCACGTCGACCATCGAGATCTCCCCAAGATTCCCGATCAGATGACGGAGAGTTCCCGCGATCCTCAGAGGGAGAAGAGAGAGGCCGTTGGCGAAACCCTTGTAGTTGGGACGGAGCAGCGTGCGCAGGGTGGGATTCTGGATCGGCGACGGGAGCGCCTTGTCGAGCACCCGGAACATCTCCTCGGGTGTGATCCCGTTCGCGACCATGCTGCCGACGAATGCTCCGGCACTGGTGCCGACGTAGATGTCGAACTCGTTGACCGTCCGGTTCACCGCGAGCAGGTCGAATGCCCGGAGCGCGCCCATCTCGTAGACGCCACCGGTGAATCCGCCCCCGCCCAGCACGAGGGCGGTCTTGTCACCCTGCCCGCGCCGGCCCCGAGCCCCCCGGGTGGCGCGCGGCTTCCCGTCGGGGCCGTCGAACTGGACCACCTTGCCCATGGCAGGCGCGATTATGGCAGGCGCGGATCGACGCATTCGCCGCTTTGCCGGGATGGCGAACCCGCCCCGCTACCTTGCGCCGAACCGGTTGTTAGAGCCAGCATGTCCATCCGCAGAGGGGCGATAGCGGGTGCGCTCGTAGCCGCGACGGCGCTGGCCGTGCCCAGTGCGGCCGCCGGGGCTCAGACCGAGCGGGCCTACCGCACCCCGGTCGCCCACGGAGCGGCGGCCGCGACCAAAGCCGTGGCCGCGCCCAAGCTGACGGCGGGCCTGCGGAAGCTCTTCCGGCGCGTCGGCAAGAGCGGCGCGTTCGTGATGGACGCGAACACCGGCCAGGTGCTGTTCTCGCGCAAGGGCGGCCGCCCGAGGATCCTCGCCTCGAACACCAAGGCGTTCACCACCGCCGCGGCGCTCCAGCGCTTCGGGCCGCTGACACGACTGGAGACGACGGTCCACTCCAGCGACCCGATCGACGATGGCGTCAGCCAGGGCCTGTACCTGCGCGGCGCAGGAGACCCCACCCTGAACGGGACCGACCTCTCGAAGCTGGCGACCGAGGTGCGAGCCGTCGGCGTCGACACCGTGCAGGGCCCGATTCGCTACGACGATACGTTCCTGGACCGCCTGACGACGATCCCCCAGCACGGGATCATGGCCGAGCGGATCGGGACGCTGTCAGCGCTCACCATCGACGGCGGGCGCCCCCGGGATCCGGCGAAGGACGCCGCCCAGCGGTTCCTCGATGCGCTCAAGAAGTCCGGTGTGTCGGTCGGGAGCAGCGTCAGCCCCGGGACCGTCCCGCAGGTTCCGCCGGCGGTGCAGGTGGCGGACACGGGCTCGCCGACGATGGCAGAGCTCGCGCGCCTCACGAACGTCCCGTCGAACAACTTCCTCGCCGAGATGCTGCTCAAGGATCTCGGCGGGCAGTTCGGCCCGACGGGCTCGACTGCGAGCGGGATCGGCGAGGTCCAGGAGTTCGCGTCCGAGCGGGGGGCCGACTTCCGCGGCGAGAATGGTTCGGGGCTCTCGCGGCGGAACCGTGCCTCGCCGTCGTCGGTCGTGCAGATGCTCGACTCGATGATCGCGGTGGACGAGGGCGCCACGGAGGAGAGACAGCTCGAGCAGCGGCAGCTCCGCGACGCGTTCGTTGGTTCCCTCGCCGTCGCCGGGAAGTCCGGAACCCTCGCCCGGCGGATGCGCGGCACTGCGGCCAAGGGCAACTGCTCCGCGAAGACTGGGACGCTCAACCGGGTCAGCGCCCTCTCGGGCTACTGCTTCCGCGGCGGGCGGGACGAGGAGCACGCAGTCGTCTTCTCGCTCCTGATGAACAAGGTCGACGTCGGGCGCGCCCACGTCGTCCAGGACCGGATGACAGCGCTGATCGCGCGCTACTCGCGGTAGCCCCGCCGATCCGGCGTCAGCAGCTCTTCGCGGGCGGATCCTGCTTCCGATCGACCTTGGCGCTCTCCTTGGCGGCCTTCCCCTTGCCGCAGTTGATCTTCTTGTCCTTCTTGCCGTCCTTGGCGGCTAGCTTGTCGTTCCCTCCCTCGCCCGACATCACGTCCTGCTTGCCGCCCTGACCCTTGAGGAAATCAGCGCCGGCGCCGCCCAGCAGCCTGTCCGCTGCGCTGCCGCCGAAGAGGTCGTCGGCGCCGCCGCTGCCGCGAACGGAATCGGTGCCATCCGCACCGCTGACATCGTCGTTGCCGCCGCCGCCGTCGAGACTGTCGTTGCCCCCCTCGCCCTCGAGGTCGTCATTGCCCTCGCCGCCGAGGAGGAAGTCGTCGCCGAGGCCGCCGTTCAGCACGTTGCGAACGGCCGATCCGGTGATCGAGTCTCCCGCCGATCCACCGGTGACGTGCTCGACCGAAAGCCCGACGTTGTCGCGGCTGCCCCCCGCCTGGTCCTCGCTGCCGCCGTCGTCGGCGCCCCCGTTCCCGATCGTGACGGTCAGCGGTGTCGTGCGATCTTCGTAGAGGACTCGATCCGTCCCGTCGCCGCCCTCGACCCCGTCCGCGCCGGTCCCGCCGTCGAGCTTGTCGTCACCGCTCGATCCGTCGAGGGTGTCCTCCCCGGCGCCCCCATTCACGTTGTCGTCCTGGGTACCGCCCAGCACCTCGTCCGCTCCGGGCCCGCCTCGGAGGAAGTCCGCCTGGTTGTTGCCCTCCAGCCGTACCGGATCGAGCGCCTGGAGGTTCGGGAGGTTCTGGCATGCCGTCGCGTTCAGATCGTCGTCGCCGCCCCGACCCTGTACGACCGCCCGCTCGGACAGCGTGGCGGTGACGTCGTCACAGTCGGGGCTGGCCCCGTCCGCCGCCGGGTTGAGGTTGGCGTTGAAGGTCGTGACGGCCCCCTCGCCGACGTCGATGTCGTCGGCCTCGTCGGAGCCGTCGATCTCCACCGTGTCCAGGTCGGTCGGGTCCCCGGCGACGAAGACGATCTCGATCTCGGGTCCGGTCGTGTCCGCCGACCCGGCCGGGGGATCGACGTTCTGGCCCGGGGCGAACGGCCCGCCCTGCAGGGAGACGAGGAGCGTCACGTTGTGGGGTCCGACGGCTGTGTCGTTGACCGTGATCTGGTCCGTGTTCGTGACGGTCGCCGGCCCACCGGTGCAGGCGACCGGTGAAGCGCCGATCGCGCCGTCGTGGACCTGGATGTCGCTGCCCTGGCGCACCAGGCTTGCCTGGGCGCTGGTCGCGTCGACGTTCACGGTCAGGGTCTGATCGGGAACCAGGGTGCACGTGACGGTCGCCCCGGCCGTGCCCGGCAGAAGTGCCAGACCGCCGAGCGCCGTGCTGCAGGCTGCGATCAGGACCCTTCGCATGCGTCGCTATATACCCGCTGATCCGGAAAAGTCGCGGTCCGCCTAGACCCGGCCGCGCGGCCGGGCGCTCGCCTTCCGCGCCGCCGCGCCCTCGAGGAGCTTGGTCAGTCCCCCCTCGTCGATCACCTCGGTGCCGATCTCCTCGGCCTTCGCGAGCTTCGAGCCGGGGCTGTCGCCGGCGACCACGTAGTCGGTCTTCTTCGAGACCGAGTTGACGACCTTTCCGCCGGCCAGGCGGATCAGCTTCGTCGCCTGCTCGCGGCTCAGGTTGGGAAGCGTGCCGGTCAGGACCAGCGTCTTCCCGTCGAGCGGTCCCCCCTCCTTCCGCCGCTCGGATTCATCGAGCTCCATCCGGAGGCCCGCCTTGCGCAGCCGCTCGATCAACGCCCGTGTGCGCTCCTCGGCGAGCTCCTCGTAGATCTGCTCCGCGAGGATCGGCCCGATTCCCTCGGCGCGCTCGATCTCCTCGGGCTGCGCGGCCAGCAGGGCGTCCATGGTCCCGAAGTGCTCGGCCAGTGACTCGGCGTTGACGAAGCCCACCCCCGGGATGCCGAGGGCGTAGAGAACCCGCGAGAACGGCTTGCTCTTGGCCCCCTCGACCTCCCGGATCAGGTTCTCGGCGGAGATCTGCCCGAAGCCCTCCAGCCCGCCGACCCGCTCCGCTGTGAGGTCGAAGATGTCGGCGGCGTCCGAGATCAGCCCTTCCTGGAGGAATCGGTACGCGTTCTTCTCTCCCAATCCCTCGATCTCGAGGGCCCCGCGGAAGTGCTTCACGTGCTGGAACTGCTGGCCGGGGCAGCCTGTGCGATTCGGGCAGATCGTGAACACGCCGTCCTCGGGCTTCACGGTCGGTGTGCCGCAGAGCGGGCACTTCTTCGGTGGCTTCGCCCGGCGGGCACCCTTCTTCCGCTTCTGGATGATCGGCGAGACGACCTGGGGGATCACGTCCCCCGCCCGCATCACGACGACCTCGTCGCCCTCGCGCACGTCCTTCCGCTCCAGGTCCTCCTCGTTGTGAAGGGTCGCGGTGCTGACGGTCACGCCGCTGACATGGACCGGCTCCAGCATCGCGAACGGGAGCAGGTGACCGGTCCTGCCGACGTTCCAGACGATCTTGTTGAGCCTGGTCGTCGCAGTCGTCGGCGGGAACTTCCAGGCGACCGCCCAGCGCGGCTCACGGCCGGCGACCCCCAGCTCGCGTTGGAGACCGCGGTCGTCCACCTTGACCACGACGCCGTCGATCTCGAAATCGAGCGCCTCGCGGCGGTCCTCCCACCAGCGGCACCGCTCGGCGACCTCGTCGATCCCGTGAAGGACTGAAACTTCGTCGTTCACCCTGAAGCCGCGTTCGCGGAGCCATTCCAGCGACTCCGAGTGGCTCTTCGGCTCCCATCCCCTCAGGGCCGCCACCCCGTAGCACCAGATCGAGAGCGGCCTCGACGCGGCGATCTTCGGGTCGAGCTGCCGGATCGTCCCGGCGGCCGCGTTTCGAGGGTTGGCGAATGTCGGCTCACCCTCCTGGGCGCGCTGCTCGTTGATCTTGGCGAAGCCGGCCAGCGGAAGGTAGACCTCACCGCGGACCTCGACGAGCTCCGGAGCGTCGTCGATCGAGAGCGGAATCGACTTCATCGTCCGCAGATTGTGCGTCACGTCCTCGCCAAGTCGTCCGTCGCCGCGCGTTGCGCCGCGAACCAGGACGCCGTTCTCGTAGGTGAGCGAGATCGCGAGACCGTCAACCTTCGGTTCGGTCACGTATCGGATCTCGCTGCCCTCGATGTCGAGACGCTCGAGGTTCCTCTCCACGCGCTTGGCCCAGGCGCGAAGCTCGTCCTCGTTCCGGGCGTTCGCGAGCGAGAGCATCGGCTCGGCGTGCTCCACCCGCTTGAACTTGTCCAGCGGCTCGCCGCCGACGCGCTGCGTCGGCGAGTCCGGGGTCAGCAGCTCCGGATGCTCCTCCTCGATCTCCCGGAGCTCCCTGAGGAGGTCGTCGTACTGCGGGTCGGAGATCTGCGGATCGTCGAGAACGTAGTAGGCGCGGTCGTGGTGCGCGATCTCCGCGCGAAGCTCATCGGCTCGCTTCTTGACGGCCCTCGAGGCGCTCACTTGGGTGTCGAGGCTGTCCCCGACGCGGCCAGCATCCCCTCGAAGTCCCACTCCTTGAGGCGATCGAGGCTCGGTCGATCGGTCAGGTCGAAATGGACCGGCGTAACGGAGATGCGGTCGCGTGCGATCGCCGAGAGGTCGGATCCCATCTCGTCCTCGAACGACGGCTCGAACCCGTAGATCCGGTAGCGGCGACGCCCGGTCTCCGGATCCTCCTCGACGAGCTTCATCTCGTCGTTGTAGAGCCGCTTCCCGAGGTGGGTCACCTCGACGCCGGTGAGCTCGCCCGATGGGAAGTTGACGTTGATCAGCGTGTCCGCCGGGAGCGGGTCCTCGGCAACGCGCTTCACCAGCTGCGCCGCGAATGCCGCCGAGGCCGAGAAGTCGAACGAGCGGCCCATGGCGAAATCCGAATCCCCCACCGCGGATTGCTGCGAGAGCGCGATCGCGGGGATCCCGAGGATGATCCCCTCGAGCGCAGCCGCGACCGTCCCCGAGTAGGTGATGTCGTCGCCCAGGTTCGAGCCGTGGTTGATCCCGGAGACGATCAGCTCGGGGCGCTCCCCGATCAGCCCGAGCTCGGCGAAGCGCACGCAGTCGACGGGCGTTCCATCGGTCGCGTAGCCCGTCCCACCGTCGTCGAAGGGGATCTCATCCACCCAGAGCGGCGAGCGGGTGGTGATCTTGCGGCCGGTCGCGCTGCGATTGGAGTCCGGGGCGACGACGTGCAGGTCGAGTCCAGGCACGTCGCTCAGCGCGCGGCGGACGGCGTTCAGCCCGCTTGCGTGAATTCCATCGTCGTTGGTGATCAGGACGCGCACAGACCGATTCTACGAACCGGCTGTGCCGCGCTTATCCCCCTCCGTAGGCGATCACCATCTCCGTGGCGACGCCGACGAAGACTCCCGCAGCGAGCATCAGCAGGCCGAGCTCGCGGTGGCCGAGGCGCCTCATCGCTCCCCAGATCTCACCGATCACGTAGAGGATCGCTCCCGCCGAGACCGAGTAGAAGAGAAGCTCGAGCGGCTCGGAGCTGACGTTGTAGCCGACCATTGCTCCCAGGAACACGGGCCCGCCGCCGACGAGCCCGGCGACCGCCAGCCAACTCCAGCTCGGCTGCACGTCGCCCAGCGGACCGACGATCCCGAAGCCCTCGGTCGCGTTGTGGACGGCGAAGCCGATGATCAGGACGGTGGCGAGTCCGATCTCGCCGGTGCTGGCCGAGACCCCGATCGCAAGCCCCTCGGCGAAGTTGTGAAGTCCGATCGCCGCCGCGATGGTCATCCCGGTCCGCAGTGCCGCCGCCCGCGCACTCAGCTCGGATGCGGCGATCTCGGCCTGCTCGACGGTCATCGCGTCGGTGGCGCCGCCGGCGATGGGCGGCTGCTTCGGCGCCCGGCGCATCCTGCTCTCGGCCAGCGCCAATCCGGCGCTTCCGGCCGCGAATCCGCCGCCCAGGAGAGCCGCGAGGAGCAGCCCTTCGCCGAGCGACCCCTCGCCCTCGCCGAGCTCCTCGAAGTGCTCCTCGACGATCTCAACCCCGTGTACGAGGACCTCGGCAAACAGGAACGCAAGGACACCGACCGAGAACATCGCGAGACCGACCCTGGTACGGGTCGAGAGGAACTGAAAACGCCCCAGCGGAAGCCCCAAATAGATGGTGAACCCCGCCAGACCCCCGAGAATGACGGTCTCTCCGAACGACACGGCGGGAAGGATACACACATATGATTAGGGCACCCTAATCAGGATGCCCTAACCTCGCACCCTCACCCGTACCTCACCCCCGCCAGATGGAGGCCGTGGGCCCTGGCGGTGTCCCCGGCGCGCTCCCGCGGCGCCCCGGCGAGCAGCGAGACGAAGTCCTCCGGTGAGCGGCGCCCCGCAGCGGTCTCGAGCATCGTCCCGACCAGTACGCGAACCATGTTCCTCATGAACGCGTCCGCCTCGATCCAGAACTCCAGGACGCGTCCCGCGCCCAGGACCGCCCCCTTCTCGTGCCATTGCGCGCGGAGCACGTCCCGCTCGAACCGGACGTGCTCGGTTTGGGTGGGGGTGAAGGCCGTGAAGTCGTGGGTGCCGCGAATCGCATCCGCGCAGCGCTCGAGGACGGCCGGATCCATCCGGTGCGGCCAGAACAGCGAGATCCCCGCCTCGAACGGGTTCGGGGTCCGCTCCGCCAGGACGCGATAGCAGTACGTCCGCGAGAGGGCATCGCCACGCGCGTCGAACTCGCCCGCCAGGTTCGCCGCAAGCACGACGACGTCATCGCCGATGAGCGAGTTGAGGGCCCGGGCGAGCTCCTCGGGCGGCTCGCGATCGACCGAGAAGCTCGCGACCTGCGCCCAGGCGTGCACACCTGCGTCAGTCCGACCCGCCGCGGTGAGAGGGGCCGGCTGCCCCAGGATGCGCTCGAGCGCCCCCTCGAGCTCTCCCTGCACGGTGCGGACGCCCGGCTGCGCCGCCCAGCCGGCGAATCCGGCTCCGTTGTAGGCGATGTCGATCCGCATGGACGTCACAAAAGCGCGACACTATCCACGGTCGCGATGTGACGAACCTCACGGAGCCGATCCGGAGCGACCCCTAGGGTTCAACGGAACGCACAGCACGAGGAGGAGAAGGCATGGCGAACACGGACATCACGCAGCGGGCCCAGTATGAGCGCACCGACCTCCTCGCCGGTGGCGAGGGAATCCGGCGCGGTTCCGAGAAGGGCGCCGCCGTCTACAGCCTGATCGCCCTCGTGGTGGGGATCGTGCTCGGAGTGGCCGCAATCGCGGCGATCGAGAACTGGGCCCAGTGGGTGGTGCTCGGGGTGATCGTCCTGTTCACGGCCGCCCTGATGGCCGCGATCGGCCCCAATCGAAAGGGATCGGGCTCCCGCTTCAAGGTCGGGCGCTAGCGGCCACCAGGCCGCACCACTCCATCAGACGGGTTGCTCCTCGGCTTCGCCTGCGGAGCACCCTCGCATTATGGGCGGAGCCCTGAACGGTTATGCGGGGCGGCCGCTCGTGGCCGCGACCTGATGGCGAAGCCGAGTTAGACGAGCTCCAGAAACACCATCTCGGCGGAGTCACTCCGCCTCGGCCCGAGCTTCACGATCCTGGTGTAGCCGCCCGGGCGGCCCTGGTATCGCGGGGCGATCTCCTCGAACAGCTTGTGAACCGCGAACTTGTCGTTGTGGAGCTCCGACAGCGCCTGGCGCCGGGCGTGGAGGTCGCCCCGCTTGGCGAGCGTGATCAGCTTCTCGAACTCGGGCTTGAGCGCCTTGGCCTTCGGCTGGGTCGTCCGGATCCGCTCGTGCTCGATCAGCTGCTTGGACATCGTCCGCAGCATCGACCGACGGTGAGCCGAACCCCGGCTCAGCTTCGCTCTCTTCCGCTGGTGCCTCATGGCCTCGCCTGAGCCGGGACTCTAGTGGCTCCTACTCGGCGCGAAGGCCGAGACCGCGCGCCCGAAGCGTCTCCTGCACTTCCTCGATCGACTTGCGACCGAAGTTAGGGATCGCGTTCAGCTCCGACTCCGACTTCCGGACGAGCTCGCCTACGGTCTGGATTCCGGCGCGCTTCAGGCAGTTGTAGGAGCGGACTCCCAGCTCGAGCTCCTCGATCAGGATCTCGTCGAGCCCATCTGCGCCCGGCACGGCCGCGGTCTCGGCACCACCGCCGCCGTTCGTCGCGGCGACCGCGCCCTCACCGCGCAGCTCATCCACGCGGTCGGCCGTGGTGAAGATCGCAAGGCTCTTGATCAGGATCTCGGCCGCCTCGCGAAGCGCGGCGCCCGGCTCGATCGAGCCGTCGGTCTCGACCTCGAGGGAGAGCTTGTCGAAGTCGGTCCTCTGCCCCACTCGAGCGGCATCCACCGAGTACGCGGCGCGCCGGATGGGCGAGAAGATCGAGTCGATCGGGATCACCCCGATCGGCTTGTCGTCCGACTTGTTCTCATCGGCCGGGGAGTACCCACGCCCGCGCCCGATCGTCAGGTACATCTCGAGCTTCGTCTTCTTCTCGAGCGTGGCGATCGGGGCCTCGGGGTTGAGGATCTCCACGCCCGCGGGCAGGTCGATGTCCTTCGCCTTCACCTCGCCGGGGCCGGTGGCAACGAGCGGCGTCTCGACCTCGTCGGCGTCCGTGTGCATGCGCACGACGACGTCCTTCAGGTTCAGGACCAGGTCGGTGACGTCCTCCTTCAGGCCCGGGATCGTCGAGAACTCGTGCGCGACGCCCTCGATCCGGACACTCGTGATCGCCGCCCCGCCGAGGGACGACAGCAACACGCGGCGAAGGCTGTTGCCGAACGTGTAGCCGAACCCCTTGTCCAGGGGCTCGATCGTGAAGATGCCTTTGTTGTCGTCGGTGTCCTCACCGGCGATCTTCGGCACTTGGAAATCTGGCAGGGTGGTCATTGCTTCCATCACTTCCCTTTTCTCGTTCGCAAAGAGTTACTTCGAGTACAGCTCGACGATGAGCTGCTCCTCGACGGGGGCGGAGATCTCGCTCCGCTCGGGGAGCCGCAGCACCTTGGCGTTCAGCGAGTCGTGGTCGGCCTGCAGCCAGGCCGGCACGCCCGAGGTGAGCTCGGTCGCATCGCGGACCGTGTCCGTCGCGGCGCTGTTCGGCCTGATCGTGATCACGTCGTCCGATTTCACCTGGTAAGAGGGGATGTCGACTCGGCGCCCGTTGACGGTCCAGTGGCCGTGGCGGATCAGCTGTCGCGCCTGACGGCGCGAGGCGGCGAATCCGAGGCGCACGAGGACGTTGTCCAGGCGGGTCTCCAGGAGCCGCAGCAGGTTCTCGCCGGTGACGCCCGGCTGGCGGCTGGCCTTGTCGTAATAGCCGCGGAACTGCTTCTCCAGGACCTGGTAGTAGCGCCGCGCCTTCTGCTTCTCGCGGAGCTGCACCCGGTACTCGGACTGCCGCATTCGGCCACGACCGTGCTCGCCCGGCGGATAGGAGCGGCGCTCGACGCCGCACTTGTCCGTGAAGCAGCGGGCGCCCTTGAGGAAGAGCTTCTGCCCCTCGCGGCGACACTGCTTGCACTGGGCTGACGTGTCGCGGGCCATCAGACCCTCCTCCGCTTCCGCGGACGGCACCCGTTGTGGGCCTGCGGGGTCACGTCCTTGACCGTGGTCACGTCGAGGCCCGCGGCCTGGAGCGAGCGGATCGCCGTTTCGCGGCCCGAGCCCGCGCCCTTGGCAAAGACCTCGACCTTCTCGAGGCCGTGCTCCATGCCCTTCTTGGCGGCCGCGTCAGCGGTCACCTGGGCGGCGAACGGCGTCGACTTGCGAGAGCCCTTGAACCCGGCGCTGCCGGCGGACTCCCAGGCGATCACGTTGCCCTCGGGGTCGGTGAGGGTGACGATGGTGTTGTTGAACGAAGTCTTGATGTGAGCCTGTCCGTAAGTGACGTTCTTGCGAACGCGTCGGCGGGTTCGGCCCTTCTTCGGAGCTGCCATCTAGCGGATTTCCCCTCGGCTCACTTCGGCGTCGGGGCCCTCTTCTTGCCCGCGATGCTCATCCGGCGCGGGCCCTTGCGGCTCCGCGCGTTGGTCTTGGTGCGCTGCCCATTCACTGGAAGCCCACGGCGGTGCCGCAGACCCCGGTAGGAGCCGATCTCCTGAAGGCGTTTCACGTTCTGGGAGCGCTCCCGGCGCAGATCGCCCTCGACCTCGCGGCTCTCGACCGCGTCGCGGAGCTTGATGATCTCGTCCTCGGTCAGGTCCTTGACCTGCGTGTTCGGGTCCACGCCGGCCTCCTTCAGGATCCGGTTGGACTCCGAGCGCCCGATCCCGAAGACGTAGGTGAGGCCGATCTCGGCCCGCTTGTTGAGGGGGATGTTGACTCCGGCGATCCGCGCCATCAGCCCTGCCTCTGCTTGTGACGAGGATTGGAGCAGATCACGAACACCGCACCGCCACGGCGGATGACCTTGCACTTCTCGCAGATCGGTTTTACGGATGCTCGGACCTTCATCTGCCCCTCTCTGGGTGGGCTTCGTATCTTGCGGAGAGTAGACCCCTCGGCCCCAGGAGTCGGGCCAACGGGCGTAGAAAATGTCGGCCACGCCAGGCGTGAACCGACGAAGAACAGTCTAGCAGCGCGCGTACGTTACCCGAGAGCGCTTCCCGGGTACGGGCTGCGCCGGAAACAGGAATTTCCAACCCCTTGGAGGCGGCGTCCTGATGGCGGGTGGCGCGCTGATGCGCACCAGGCTCGGATACCGCAGTGACAGGGCCCGCTTCGGCGGGCCTTTTCATTGCCCGCCGCCCGTCTGGCGCTCAGTCGAGATGCCAGGGGGTGAGGATGCGCGGGCCGTCGGGAGTGACGGCGACCGTGAACTCGAAGTGGGCGGCCAGGGAGTCGTCCTTCGAGTACACCGCCCAGCCGTCCGAGCCCATCCTCACCTCCGGCCCACCGGCGTTCACCATCGGCTCGATCGCGAGCGCCATGCCGACCTCGAGCTGCGGTCCCTTTCCGGGGTCTCCGAAGTTCGGGATCTGCGGATCCTCGTGCATGTCCCGGCCGATCCCGTGGCCGACCAGGGTGCGGATCACCGACAGGCCGTCGCGCTCGACCCGCTTCTGGACCGCGTGCGAGACATCGCTCAGGTGATTGCCGGGACGCGCCTGCTCGATCCCCTCGAGCAGCGCCTCCCGCGTGGCCGTCAGCAGCGGCTCCGCCTCGGGCGGGGTCCCGCCGATCGGGATCGTGATCGCGGCGTCGGCCACCCACCCCTCGTAGGTGACCCCGACATCCATCGAGACGATGTCGCCGCGCCTGAGCTCGTAGGGGCCGGGGATCCCGTGGACGACCATCGAGTTGACAGAGGTGCAGATCGAGCCGGGAAATCCGCGGTAGCCGAGGAACGAGGGAACCGCGCCCTGCGAGCGGATGAACTTCTCCGCCGCCTCGTCCAGCTCCTTGGTGGTGACGCCGGGCCGCGCCTTCTTGTGCAGCATCTGAAGGCAGCGCGCCTGGATCCGGCCCGCCGCCGCCATCGCCTCGATCTGCTCCGAGGTCTTTCGGACGATCATCCCGCGGTACATGGTCCCGTCAGTCTCACATACCCTCCTCTTCCTCTCGCCTGAGCGTCGCCAGAAGAGCGTGGATCCGCTCCTCGACCTTGTCCGGTGAGTGCGCGCCGTCGACGCGCTGGAGGATGCCCTTGTCCTCGTAGAAGTCGATCAGGGGCGCGGTCTTCTCGCGGTACTGCTCGAGCCTTCGCTTGATGACCTCGGGCTTGTCGTCATCGCGGACGATCAGCTTGCTGCCGTCGACGTCGCACACCCCCTCCCTCTCGGGAGGGTTGAAGTCGACGTGGAAGACGTGCCCCTCGGCCTCGCAGGTGCGACGACCTCCGAGGCGCTTCACGACCTCGTCCTCCGGGACGTCGATCAGGACGGCCGCAGTGGTCTCACGGCGAAGATCCTTCATCTTCTGATCGAGCGCCTCCGCCTGGGGGACCGTTCGGGGAAACCCGTCGAGGATGAAGCCGTCCGCCGCCTCATTGCCCTGAAGCCGCTCGCCGATCACGCCGATGATCACATCGTCCGGGACCAGGTCGCCGCGGTCCATGTACTCCTTGGCCTGCTTCCCGACGTCCGTGCCCTCCTTGACGGCGGCACGAAGGATGTCGCCGGTGGCGTAGTAGGGCAGCCGGAAGTCCTCCTGGAGGCGCTCGCCCTGCGTCCCCTTCCCGCTCCCCGGCGGGCCCAGCAGGATCAGATTCAGCTCGGGCAAGCCCGGCACCCCGCTGCGTTCATCACTTCAGGAACCCCTCGTAGTTCCGCATCATCAGCTGAGCCTCGAGCTGCTTCACGGTGTCGAGGGCGACGCCGACGACGATCAGGATCGAGGTTCCGCCGAAGAAGAAGTTGGCCGACGTCTGGCTGATCAGGATCGTCGGCAACGCAGCGACCGCGCCCAGATAGAGCGCGCCCGGGAAGGTGAGCCTGGACAGGATCCTGTCCAGGTACTCGGCGGTCGGTCGCCCGGGGCGAACCCCGGGGATGAATCCGCCGTACTTCTTGAGGTTGTCCGCCTGGTCGACCGGGTTGAAGGTGACCGCGGTATAGAAGTAGGTGAAGATGATGATGAAGAAGACCTCGCCGACCACGTACTGCCACCCGTCGGGGCTGAAGAACGCGGCGAAGTCGAGGGCCGCGGGCGTGTTGATCAGCTGTCCGATCGTCGGCGGGAAGGCCATGATCGAGGCGGCGAAGATGACTGGGATCACGCCTGCCATGTTCACCCGCAGCGGCAGGTACGTGGAGCCGCCTGACGTCATCCGGCGGCCGACCACCCGCTTCGCGTACTGAACCGGGATCCGCCGCTGGCCTTCCTGGACGAAGACGATCGCGACGATCACGGCGAGGGCGATGAAGGGCATCATCACGACGAAGACCGAGTCCGGGTTGTTCCACCACTGCGTGATCCCGTTCGGGAGCCCGGCCACGATCGAGGCGAAGATCATCAGCGAGATTCCGTTGCCGATCCCGCGCTGAGTGATCAGCTCCCCCATCCACATCAGGAGCGTGCAGCCTGCCGTCATCGTGATGACGATCAGGAACACCTTCGCACCCGTGCGCTCACCCGAGATGATGTCGGTGCCGCCGAAGCTGTTTGAGGTGAAGAGGAAGACGTACCCGATCGACTGCGCAAAGGCCAGCACGACGGTCAGGTAGCGCGTGTACTGGGTGATCTTCTGTTGGCCGACCTCGCCCTCCTTCTGGAGGCGCTCCAGCGACGGAACTACCACCGTGAGGAGCTGCAGGATGATCGACGCGGTGATGTAGGGCATGATCCCGAGCGCGAACAGGGAGAGGCGCTCGAGGCTGCCGCCCGAGAAGAGGTTGAGGAACCCGAGGATGTCGCCGCCGCCGACGTTGTCGATGCCGTCCTGGACCGCCTGGGCATCGACGCCCGGTGACGGGATGTACGCCCCCAGCCGGTAGAGCGCGAGGATCGCGGCCGTGAACATGAGCTTCTTGCGGATATCGGGAACGCTGAAGGCGTTGAGGACCGTCTGGAGCATTAGGAGCCGGCCTCCTCCGCCTTCGCCGGAACCTCAGACTCGATCACCTCGCAGGTACCGCCGGCGGCCTCGATCTTCTCCCTGGCCTGGGCGCTGAAGGCGTGGACCCTTACGGTGAGCTTCTTCGAGATGTCTCCGCGGGCCAGCACCTTGATCGGGTGGCGGCGCTTCGCGAGGCCCGCGCTTCGGAGCGACTCCGGGGTCACTTCGGCGCCCGAGTCGAAGCGCGCGTCGAGGTCGGAGAGGTTGACGGGTTGCGTCCGTGTCCGGAACTTCTCGAAGGGCATCGACATCTTCTTGTGCGGCCCGCGGAGCTTCCGCATCCGCATATGCACGGGGTTCTGCCCACCCTCGTAGGCGATCTTCCGCTTGTTGCCGGACCGGGCGCCGGCTCCCTTGTGGCCTCGACCCGACGTCTTGCCATGACCGGTCCCCGGTCCTCGCCCGAGGCGCTTACGCGAGCTGCGCGAGCCGGGCGGCGGCTTCAGCGAGTGCAGGCCGACCTTTTCGGTCCCCTTGTCAGCCATCCTGGACCTCCACCAGGTGCGATACCGAGCGGAGCATGCCGCGAAGCTGGGGGGTGTCGGCGTGCTTTGCCTCGCGGCCGATCCGGCCGAGGCGGAGCGAGCGCAGGGTGTCGCGCTGGACGCCCGAGGCGCCGTTCGCGGAGCGCACCTGCTTGACCTGGACCTCGGCCATCAGGACTCATCCCCACCGTCGGCGGGCGGCGTCTCCGCGGGAGGCTCGGCCTTCGCGGGAGGCTCCGCCTTCGGGGCGGGCTCTGGGGGTTTGGCGGGCTCGGCCTTCGCGGGAGGCTGCGCCTCTCCTGCCGTCTCGGTTTCGCCGCCGGCCGCCCCATTGGACTTCCCGACGCCGAGAACCTCGCGCACGGAGATTCCGCGGAGCTTGGCGACGTCCTCGGGCCTGCGAAGCATGTGCAGGCCCTGCATGGTCGCCTTGACCAGGTTGATCGGGTTCTGCGTGCCGATGCTCTTTGTGAGCACATCGCGAACCCCACCCAGCTCGAGCACGGCGCGGACGCCGCCGCCGGCGATCACGCCGGTACCGGGGCTGGCCGGGCGGAGGACGACGTGGCCGGCACCGAAGCGACCGATCACGCGATGGGTGATCGTTTGGCCGTACTTCGGCACCCGGATCAGGTTCTTGCGGGCGTCCTCGACCGCCTTCTGGATCGCGAGGGGGACCTCACGGGCCTTGCCGTAGCCGATGCCGACCACGGAGTCCTCGTCGCCGACAGCGACCAGCGCGGTGAACGAGAACCGCCGGCCGCCCTTCACCACCTTGGCGACGCGGTTGATCTCGATCACCCGCTCCTGGAGGTCGAGACCCTTGGGTGAGACGCTCTCTACAGCCATGAGGTAGGTGAAGGTAGCGAACGGATGCGGGCGGTCATCAGAACTTGAGGCCTGCCTCTCGGGCGCCCTCGGCGACCTGTGCGACGCGGCCGTGGAACCTGTAGCCGCCCCGGTCGAACACGCAGGTCTCGACCCCGGCCTGCTTGCCACGCTCGCCGAGCAGCTGCCCAGCCCGCTTCGCCTGCTCCATGGCCCCGAGCTGGCGGAGCTCGGGCTCGGTCCACGACGCGGACGCGAGGGTCTTGCCGGCGTCGTCGTCGACCAGCTGGACGAAGACGCCGCGATTGGAGCGATAGACCGACAGGCGGGGACGATCGGCGCTGCCGCGGATGCGCGCACGCACTCGGCGGCGTCTGCGGAGCCTCCTCTGCGGCTTGGTGAGGACCGTCATCAGGCCCTCTTCCCGACCTTGCGGGCAACATGCTCGCCCGCGTAGCGGACGCCCTTGCCCTTGTAGGGCTCCGGCGGCCGGCTCTTTCGAATCCTGGCTGCGGTCTCGCCGACCAGCTGTTTGTCGATCCCGCGCACGACGACCTCGGTCGGCTGGGGCACCTCGAACTCGATGCCGTCAGGCGCCGGGATCGTCACCGGATGCGAGTACCCCAGCGCCATCTCGAGGGCCTTCCCCTTCAGCTGTGCGCGGTATCCGACACCCTGAATCTCGAGGCGTCGCTCGAAACCGGCGGTGACGCCCTCGACCATGTTCGCGATCAGGCTCCGCGTCAGGCCGTGCAGGGCGCGGTGCTCGCCGCGGTCGGTCGGACGCTCGACGGTCAGCGTGCCGTCGTCGATCGCGACCTTCATATCCGGGCTCACGTGCTGGTTCAGCTCACCCTTCGGGCCGTTCACCTTGACGGCACCGGGCTGGACGTCGATGTCGACGCCCTCTGGGATCTGGATTGGCTTTCTTCCGATTCGACTCATGAAGTTCGTTCCGTTCCGGGGCTACCAGACGTGCGCGACCACCTCGCCGCCGACGCCCCGCTGCCTCGCCTCGTGACCGGTCATCACACCGCTGGAGGTCGACATGATGGTCGTGCCCATGCCTCCGAACACGCGGGGAACGTCGTCCTTCGGGACGTAGCGGCGGCGCCCCGGTCGCGAGACCCGCTCCATTCCGCTGATCACCGGGCTGCGGTCCTCGGTATAGCGCAGGCGCACCTTGATCACCTCGCCGATCCTGCCGGGCTCGACGCTGAAGTCGCTGATGTAGCCCTGCTCCTTCAGGATCCGGCTCATCTCGCGCTTCAGGCGCGACGCGGGGATCTCGACCTCAACGTGCTCCGCTTGGAGCGCGTTGCGGATCCGGTTCAGGTAGTCGGAGATCGGGTCGGTCAGCATCGGAGGGTCACCAGCTCGACTTGGTCATTCCCGGCACGTATCCGCGATGCGCCGTGTCGCGCAGGCAGATCCGGCACAGGCCGAATTTGCGGTAGTAGGCGCGTGGCCGGCCGCAGCGGCGGCAACGGTTGTACCCGCGTGTCTTGAACTTGGGCTCGCGGCGCTGCCGAACCCTTTGCGATGTCTTTGCCATCAGCCCTCTTCCTTGTTGCTTGAAGTCTGCTCCGCATCTCGGGTCGCGCTGTCGCGCGCCCTCGCATCTCCTTCGGCCTTCGCCTCTCCGCCCCCGGGAGTCTCCGTCCCTTCCTCGCCCTCCTCGCCCTCCTCGGGCCTGACGGGCTTCTCATACGCCTCCGGGTTCTCTTCCTTGAGCTGCTCCAGGGCGGCCGCCTCGGCCTCGGCGCGCTGGCGCGCCTCCTCCTTGCGGCGTTCCTCCTCTTCCTCGGCCTCGGCGTCGGCCTGCCCGGGGCGGCCCTCCTGGGAGAAGGGCATCCCGAGCCCGTCGAGAAGAGCAAACGCCTCCTCGTCGGTGGCGGCGGTGGTGGTGATCGTCACGTCGAGACCACGGACCTCGTCGATTGAGTCGTAGTCGATCTCCGGGAAGATGATCTGCTCGCGGATGCCCATCGAGTAGTTGCCCCGGCCGTCGAAAGAGCGCGGGCTGAGGCCGCGGAAGTCGCGGATGCGCGGGATGGCGATCGAGTTGAGCCGATCGAGGAACTCCCACATCCGCGCGCGGCGCAGGGTGACTGCGATGCCGACCGGCATCCCTTCGCGGACCTTGAAGGACGCAACCGACTTCTTCGCACGGCGAACGCTGGGCAGCTGCCCGGCGATCGTCGCGAGCTGCTCGGTCGCCGCCTCCAGCATCTGCGTGTTCTGCTTCGCCTCGCCGACGCCCATGTTCAACGTGATCTTCTCCAGGGTGGGAACCGCCATCGGGCTCGAGTACCCGAAGCGGCGGATCAGCGCGGGCTTCACCTCCTGCGCGTAGAGCTCCCGCAGACGGGGGGGCGGCGCGGCCTGCTTCTGCTCGGTTGCGGCTTCCATCAGTCGAGGTCCCTCCCGGTACGGGCGGCCAGGCGCTTGCGCTTGCCGTCCGGCCGCTCCACGCGGACGCGCGTGGGCTTGTTGTCCTGGGGGTCGAGCAGCATCACGTTGGAGACGTGGATCGGCCCCTCCTTCTCGATGATCCCGCCGACCTCGCCGCCCTTCTGGGCGTCCTTGACCGACCGGGGGCGCTGGTGCCGCTTCACCATGTTCAGGCCCTCGACGAAGACAAAGCCCTTCTTCGGGTCGGTGCGAATCACGCGGCCGCGCTTGCCGCGATCCTTGCCGCCGATCACGACCACGTCATCGTCACGCCGAATCCGCAGCTTCCGTCCCATCAGAGCACCTCCGGGGCCAGGGAGACGATCCGCATGAAGTTTCTCTCGCGCAGCTCGCGAGCGACGGGGCCGAAGATGCGCGTCCCACGCGGTACTCCCTGTGCGTCGATCAGGACCGCGGCATTCTCGTCGAAGGAGATGTATGTGCCGTCGCCCCTGCCGAGCTGCTTCCGGGTCCGCACAACGACCGCCTCGACGACCTCGCCCTTGCGGACGCCGCCGTGAGGAGTCGCCTGCTTGACGGTGGCGGTGATCACGTCTCCGACCCGGGCGTAGCGCCGTTCCGAGCCTCCCTTGACGCGGATACAGAGGATCTCCCGCGCACCGGAGTTGTCGGCCACCCTCAATCTCGATTCCTGCTGGATCACTCGGCTTTCTCCAGGATCTCGACCAGGCGCCAGCGCTTGGTGCGCGAAAGCGGGCGCGTCTCGACGATCCGCACCAGGTCCCCCTCACCCGCCTCGTTACGGGCGTCATGAGCGTGCAGGGTGCGAGAGCGGCGAACGATCTTCTCGTACTGCGGATGGCGGCGGGCCACCTCGATCTGGACGGTGATGGTCTTGTCCGGTTTGCTGGAGACGACGCGCCCCTGGCGGACCTTACGACCGGCGGAGCGCCGCTCGGCCGGCGGCGTACCGGTGCCGGCCTCGCCCTTCCCCCGCTTCTTCCTCCGGTAGGAGGATCGGCGTCCGACGGCCTGGCGGCGAGCCTCGGCCCGCGCGGCCGCCCGGTCCTCGGGTGTCCCCTGCGGGCGCGCCTCGGCCGGCCGCCGGGACCGCTCCAGGCGACGCCGGGCCTTCCAGTCGAGGCCCTCGAGTTCATCCGGGCCCGCATCGGCCGCTGGCTCGTCTTCAGCGGGGGCTTCGTCGGACGCAGCCTCCTCGGCCTCGGCCTGCGGCTCCTCAGCCGGAGTCTCCTCCGCCTGCGGCTCCCCGGCCGGAGTCTCCTCCGCCGGAGGCGTCTCCTCCTGCTGCTGGTCGTTCTTCTCTTCTTCCGCCATCAGACCCTCAGCTCTCGCTCGAGATCGATCCCCCGCTCCTTCGCAACCGTGAGCAGCCGCGCGACATCGCGCCGCACCGCGGTGAGCCTGGAGGTGTTCTCCAGCTCGCCGGTCGCATGCTGGAGGCGCAGCGCGAACTGCTCCTCGCGCGCCTCCTTGATCTTGTCCAGGAGCTCGTCGTCCTTCAGGTTGTGCGCCTCGGATGCCTTCATCAGTCGTGCTCCGCGCCCTCGCGATAGACGAACTTCGTGCGGATCGGAAGCTTGTGGCCGGCGAGAGTCATCGCTTCCTTAGCCAGGTCCTCCGGGACACCGGCGAGCTCGAACATCACCTTGCCGGGCTTGACCACGGCCACCCATCCCTCGGGGTTGCCCTTGCCGGAGCCCATCCGCGTCTCGGCCGGCTTGCTGGTGACCGGCTTGTCCGGGAAGACGTTGATCCAGACCTTGCCGCCTCGCTTGATCTTGCGCGTCATCGCAACTCGGGCGGCCTCGATCTGGCGGTTGGTGATCCAGCCGCGATCGAGAGCCTTCAGGCCGTACTCGCCGAAGGCGACGGTGGTCCCGCCCTTCGAGTATCCACGGCGCCTGCCGCGCTGCTGCTTGCGGTACTTGACCCGCTTCGGCATCAGCATGCCTAGCGACCCCCTCCGTCCTCGTCGCCCTTCTCGGAGCGGTAGCCCTCGGGCATGACCTCGCCCTTGTTGATCCAGCACTTGACGCCGATCCGGCCGGTGGTGGTCCGGGCCTCGGTGAAGCCGTAGTCGATGTCCGCGCGCAGCGTGTGCAGCGGGACGCGGCCGTCGGAGTACCCCTCGGTTCGAGCCATCTCGGCGCCTCCGAGGCGCCCTGAAACCTGGACCTTCACGCCCTTCGCGCCGGAGCGCATCGCCGAGGTCAGCGCGCGCTTCATCGCGCGGCGGAAGGCGACCCGGTTCTGGAGCTGCTCGGCGATCGACTGGGCGACCAGCTTCGCGTCGAGCTCGGGGCGCTTGATCTCCTTGATGTTGACCTTGACCGGCTTGCCGGTGAGCTTGTGAAGCTCGCGCCGGAGCGCGTCGACCTCCGTGCCCGACTTGCCGATAACGATCCCGGGACGGGCGGTCGAGATGTTCACCTCGATCTCCCCGGATCCCTTCACGATCGTGATCTCGGAGAGGCCCGCATGCGAGAGCTTGTTCTCGATGTGGGAGCGGATGACGAGGTCCTCGTTGAGGTAGTCCGCGAACCCCTTCTCGTTGTACCAATTCGACTTCCAGTCGTGGATGTAGCCGACCCGGAAGCCCTCTGGGTGGATCTTCTGTCCCATCTCTCTCCTCAGTCCTCCGGCGTCAGCGCCACGGCGATGTGGCTGGTTCGCTTGTTGATCCGGGTCGCGCGACCGAGCGCGCGCGGCCGGTAGCGGCGCAGCGTCGGTCCCTCATCGACGTGGATGTCCTTGATCAGAAGGTCGTCGGCGACCAGGTCGTGATTCGCCTCGGCGTTCGCGGCCGCCGACTCGATCAGCTTGCGGATGTCCCGGGCCGCGCTTCGAGTGGAGAAGCGGAGCACGGCACGCGCGTCGTCTATCGGCAGGCCGCGGACCTGGTCGGCGACCAGGCGCGCCTTGCGCGGCGCGACGCGCACGAACCGGGCCCTCGCGTTGACGACGGGCCGCTCCGTCTCCTTCGGCTTGGCCTTCGCCCTGCTCTCGGTCTTCTTCGCCGGAGACTTGGCCTTGGTCTCACTCTTCTTCGCAGGAGACCTCCTTCTCGCCGGAGCCTTCTTCGTGGCCGCCTCGGAAGCCTTGCTATCGGCCGTCTTCGAGGTTGCCTCCGCGGCGCCCTTGCCGCGAGTGGCCGTCTCCTTCGACTTTGATCCGCCGGCGGTTTTTGTGGCCGGCTTTCTGGTGGCAGCCGGCTTTTTGGCAGCCGACTTCTTTGCCGTCGATCCGCCGGCGGTTCTTGTGGCCGGCTTCTTGCCGGCGTCGTCCTTCTTCTCGGGCTTCTTCTCGTCAGCCATCCGCCGTTAGTCCTTTTCGCTCGCGGTGCCCGCGCCCGAGTGCGCACGGAAGGTCCGGGTCGGGGCGAACTCGCCGAGCTTGTGCCCCACCATCGACTCCGAGACGTAGACGGGCACGTGCTTGCGGCCGTCGTGGACGGCGATCGTGTGCCCGACCATCTCCGGAAAGATCGTCGACTGGCGCGACCAGGTCTTCAGCATCTGCTTCTGGCCCGATTCGTTCATGGCGTTGACGCGCTTCAGCAGGCGCTCCTCGGCCCATGGGCCCTTCCTCGTCGAACGTCCCATCAGATGCCCGCCTTCCTGGCCACGTGCGCCCGGGGGCGGCTATGGCCGAGCAGATTGTTCGACGCAGGGCGCAGCCCTTGCTGGCGGCAAGGGCAAGCCCGAGGAGGACTAGATGCGACGGCCATGGCCGTCATCCGGGTGTGCGTGGTCGGGGAGGCGGGCATCACTACTTCCTCTTTCCGCGTCGCCGGGCGCGCACGATCAGGGCGTCCGAGCGCTTGCCCTTCTTGCGCGTCCGGTAGCCCAACGTCGGCTTCCCCCAGGGGGTGACCGGGTGGCCGCCGGGCGTGTGATGCGCCTCGCCCCCGCCGTGGGGATGGTCGACGGGGTTCATCGCGACGCCTCGGGTCTGCGGCCGCTTGCCCTTGTGCCTGTTCCGGCCCGCCTTTCCGATCTTCACGTTCTGATGCTCGGCGTTCGAAAGCGTCCCGACGGTGGCGCGGCACTCGCCGCGAACCATGCGGACCTCCGACGAGGGCAGCCGCAGGCTCACCATGGGGCCCTCCTTCGCGACCACCTGGATCGCGGTGCCCGCCGCCCGCCCGAGCCGCCCGCCCTGCCCGGGGATCAGCTCGACGTTGTGCACCACGGTGCCCGTCGGAATCCGCGCAAGCGGGAGCGAATTGCCGGGAGCGATGTCCGCGCCCTCGCCCGAGACGACCTCCGCGCCCACTCGCAGCCCCTGCGGGGCGAGGATGTAGCGCTTCTCTCCGTCCGCGTAGTTGAGCAGGGCGATGCTCGCCGAGCGGTTGGGGTCGTACTCGATGCTCGCGACGCGGGCGGGGATCCCGTCCTTGCCCCGCTTGAAGTCGATCTGGCGGTAGCGCCGCTTCTCGCCACCACCGCGATGGCGCGAGGTCATGCGACCGGCGGAGTTGCGACCGCCCGAGGACTTCTTTCCCTTCGTCAGGCTCTTGGCCGGCTCGGTGCTCGTGACCTCCTCCCGGATCGGGTAGGTGCCGAAGCGCCTGCCGGGACTGGTCGGCTTGGTCTTGCGGTTTGCCATCGCTAGCCCTCCACCGCCGCGCCCTCGAACAGCTCGATCCGCTCGCCGGGGGCGAGCTGGACGACCGCCTTCTTCCACGAGCGGGAGCGGCCGCTCTGGAGCCCGCGCCGCTTCGGCTTCGACTTCACCGTGGAGGTGCGGACGGCCTTCACATGGACCTCGAAGATCTCCTCGACCGCCTGCGCGATCTGCAGCTTGTGGGCACGATCGTGGACCCGGAACGTGTACTTGCCCTCGCTCATCAGCGCGTAGCTCTTCTCCGAGACGACGGGGCGGACGATCACCTGACGCGCATCCACTATGTCGCCCTCCCCTGGAGCTGCTCGAGCGCCGCTTGGGTGATGACCAGCGAGCTGGCCCCGATCACGTCGGCGACACCGGCGGCGTCGGCGAGAGCGACTGTGACTCCCCCGATGTTGCGGAAGCTCTTCGCGACGGCGTCCTCGTCGCCGCCGACGACCACCAGGATCGGGCGCTCCCCGCCCCACCGCTCCAGCGCGGTCGCGGCCTGCTTGGTCGCGGGCTCGCCGAAGGTCGAACCGTCGAGCACGGCGATCGTGTCGCGATCGGCGTGCACGCTCAGGGCGGCGCGGAGCGCCTTGCGGCGGGCCTTTCGGTTCACCTTGACCGTGTAGTGGCGCGGCTTCGGGCCGAAGGCGGCCCCTCCGCCGTAGCGGTGCGGGACGCCGAGCGCACCTGCGCGTGCGCGGCCGGTGCCCTTCTGGCGCCAAGCCTTCGCAGTGGTCATTGCGACCTCGCCCCGGGTCAGGCTGGAGTGGGTTCCGCGGCGGCGCGCGGCGAGGTCGGCGCGGGCTGCCTCGTGCACGAGCGCCTCGTGGAACGGCTCGGCGAAGATCTCCTTCGGCAGATCGGCCTTCGTGCGAGGGCGCGCGCCAGCGCGACCCGTTTCATGCACTTCCAGAATCGGAGCCTTCGGCGCCGCTCCGGCACGGCTCTTCGCCGCCGGCTTTGTTCCGGCCTCGGTTTTCGTGGCCGCTGACTTGGCGCTGGCCTCAGCCATCGCTTCGCACCTCGACGGTGGCGTTCTTGCCACCTGGGACCGAGCCCCGGATCAGAAGGAGGTTGTGCTCGGCGTCCACCTCGACGACGTGGGCCCCACGCTGGGTCACGCGGCGGGCGCCCATCTGCCCCGGCATCTTCATCCCCTTGAATACCCGGGCCGGGTCGGCGCTCGCCCCGATCGAGCCGGGGGCGCGGACGTTGTGGGAGCCGTGGGTCTCGGGGCCTCGGCTGAAGTTGTGGCGCTTGATCGTCCCCTGGAAGCCCTTGCCCCTCGAAATCGCAGAGACCTTGACCTGCTGGCCCGGCTCGAAGCTGGCAACCGTCACCTCGTCCCCAACCTTCGTGTCGCCGGCTGACTCGGCAGCCTCCTCGCCGTTCGCGTCGTCACCCTCGGGCTTGGCTGTACCGCCCGCCGAGCCGATCTCGGCGTCGCGAAACTCGACGACCTCGCGCATCGCCGGTGCTCCCGCCTTCTTGAGGTGGCCGAGCTCGGCCTTCGTCAGCTTGTCTTCCGGCGTGACCGGATCGGCGGCGAGCTGGATCGCGTCGTAGCCGTCGCGGTCGCCGCGGCGGATCGCGGTCACCCTGTTCGGCGCAGCCTCGATCACGGTGACCGGGACGGAGGTGCCGTCCTCGGTGAAGATCCGGGTCATTCCCAGCTTCTTGCCGACGATCACGGACATCAGAGACGGATCTCCACGTCGACGCCCGCGGGGAGCGTCTCCATGCGCTGGAGCTCGTCGACGGTCTTCGGCGTCGGCTGGTGGATGTCGATCAGCCGCTTGTGGGTGCGGATCTCGAAATGCTCGCGGGAGTCCTTGTCCTTGAACGGCGAACGGATCACGCAATAGACGTGCTTGTCCGTGGGCAGCGGAATCGGGCCGGCGACGGTCGCGCCGGTTCGCTCGGCGGTGCCCACGATCTCCTGGGCAGCCCGGTCTATGGCGTCGTGGTCGTACGCCTTCAGCCGAATCCTGATCTTTCCCGATGTCAGTGAGGCCATCGCCTCTTGCTTCCTCGTCGTTCCTCGTGTCTTCTGTTCTGGTCTCTTCGCGCAGCTAGGGCGCCGCCCCGATGTCGCTAGGGCCGCGCCCTGGTCGTATGTCTTGCAGTTGTCGCGGCCCTTTCAGTCGAGGACCGCACTGAGAACGGGCCCCCGAGGGGGGCCCGTTGTGAGCTATTCGGTTACCTCGGTGACGACCCCCGAGCCGACGGTGCGCCCGCCCTCTCGGATCGCGAACCGAAGGCCCTGGTCCATGGCGATCGGCTGGATCAGCTCGACCTCCATCTCGGCGTTCTCACCGGGGGCGACGAACTCGCGGCCCTCGGGGAGCTTGACGACTCCCGTGACGTCGGTCGTCCGGAAGTAGAACTGGGGCCGGTAGCCGGAGACGAACGGCGTGTGGCGGCCGCCCTCCTCCTTCTTCAGGCAGTAGACCTCCGCCTTGTACTTCGTATGCGGGGTGATCGAGCCGGGCTTGCAGAGCACCTGGCCGCGCTCGATCTCCTCGCGCTTCGTTCCACGCAGGAGCGCGCCGATGTTGTCGCCGGCACGACCCTCGTCGAGGATCTTGCGGAACATCTCGACCCCGGTGACGACCGTCTTGGTGGTGTCCTTGATTCCGACGATCTCGACGTCGTCGCCGGTGTTGACGACGCCCTGCTCGACGCGGCCGGTCGCAACGGTGCCGCGGCCGGTAATCGAGAAGACGTCCTCGACCGGCATCAGGAACGGCTTGTCGAGGTCTCGCTCCGGCTCCGGGATGTAGTTGTCCAGAGCATCGGCGAGGTCGAGAATGGACTGCTTCGCCTCCTCGTCGCCCTCCAGCGCCTTCAGCGCCGAGCCCTTGATGATGGGGACGTCGGCACCCGGGAACTCGTATTCGGTGAGGAGGTCGCGGACCTCCTCCTCGACCAGCTCGAGCAGCTCCTCGTCATCGACCATGTCGGTCTTGTTCAGGTAGACGACGACGTAGGGCACGTTCACCTGACGCGCGAGCAGGATGTGCTCGCGCGTCTGCGGCATCGGGCCATCAGGCGCCGACACCACAAGGATCGCGCCGTCCATCTGGGCGGCGCCCGGTGATCATGTTCTTGACGTAGTCGGCGTGGCCCGGGCAGTCCACGTGCGCGTAGTGACGGTTGTCGGTCTCATATTCGACGTGCGAGGTGGCGATGGTGATCCCGCGCTCCTTCTCCTCGGGCGCGTTGTCGATCTCATCGAACGACTTCACCTCGGTGCCGCCCTTCTCCGCGAGTGTCTTGGTGATCGCGGCAGTCAGCGTGGTCTTTCCATGATCGACGTGCCCGATGGTGCCGACGTTGACATGCGGCTTATCGCGATCGAACTTCTCCTTGGACATCTCGCTCCTTTGGGGTCTCGTTGGTGTCTGTTAAGCGGGTTTCGGCTGCTAAGTCTGTGTCTGTCTGGGGGGTTGGCCAGTGTCGGTCTTGCCCCTATCCGACGGACTCATTCGGCGACAAATCGCCGGCCGGACATCCGCCGCCGGACCAACCTGGGGAATATAGCTACGCACCGGCCCCCACGGGCTCTCCGGACCGGTGCTCGACGATCTCGTCCTCGATGTTCCTCGGAACCTCCTCGTACCGCTCGAACTGCATCGTGTAACTGGCGCGGCCCTGGGTCGAGGAACGGAGGTCGGTGGCATAGCCGAACATCTCGCCGAGCGGAACGAACGCCTGGACCGCGAGCGCCTTGCCGCGCGGCTCCTGGCCCTGAACCTTGCCGCGACGGCGGGAGAGGTCGCCGATCACCTCGCCGAGGAACTCCTCGGGGGTGACCACCTCGACCGCCATCACCGGCTCGAGCAGAACCGGCTTCGCCTTGCGGGTGCCCTCCTGCAGGGCCATCGAGCCGGCGATCTTGAACGCCATCTCAGAGGAGTCGACATCATGGTAGGAGCCGTCGATCAGCTCGACCCTGACGTCCACCATCGGATAGCCCGCCTTCACGCCGGACTGGAGCGCCTCCTCGATCCCGGCCTCGACGGAGGGAATGAACTCCGAGGGGATCGTCCCGCCCTTGATCGAGTTGACGAAGTCGAATCCCTCGCCGGGTGCAGGCTCGATGTTGATCACGGCGTGCCCGTACTGGCCGCGGCCGCCGGTCTGGCGGACGAAGCGTCCCGCGACCTTCTTGACCGGCTGGCGAATCGTCTCGCGGTAGGCGACCTGCGGCGTGCCGACGTTCGCGTCGACCGAGAACTCGCGCAGGAGGCGATCGACGATCACCTCGAGGTGGAGCTCGCCCATTCCGTGGATCAGGGTCTGCCCGGTCTCCTCGTCCGATTCGACCTGGAAGGTCGGATCCTCCTCCGCGAGCCGGGCGAGGCTCGCGGAGAGCTTCTCCTGATCGGCCTTCGTCTTCGGCTCGATCGCAACGGCGATCACCGGCTCCGGGAACTCGATCTGCTCGAGCTCGATCGGCGCGTCGGGGGCGCAGAGCGTATCCCCCGTAGAGGTCTGCTTGAGGCCGACGCCGGCGACGATGTCGCCCGCGTAGCACTCCTCGATCTCCTCGCGGTGGTTGGCGTGCATCATCAGCTCGCGCCCGATCCGCTCCGTGCGGCCGGTCGAGGCGTTCAGCACGCGGCTGCCGGCCGAGAGCTTGCCGGAATAGACGCGGAAGTAGGTCAACTTGCCGACGTAGGGATCGGCCATCACCTTGAAGGCGAGCGCGGCGAATGGCGCGTTGTCGTCGGCGGGCCGCTCGGCCTCTTTCGGGCCGCCGTTCTCGCCCTTCTTCGGGGGCTCCAGGCCCTTGACGGGCGGAACCTCGAGCGGCGAGGGGAGCAGCTCGACGATCGCGTCGAGCAGAGGCTGGACGCCCTTGTTCTTGAAGGAGGAGCCGAGGAGGACCGGCGTCACCTTGATGTCGAGGGTGGCGCGGTGGAGGGACTTGGCGATCCGCTCGTGCGGGATCTCCTCGTCGTTCAGGTAGGCCTCCATCAGCTCGTCGTCGTAGTCGGCGCACGCCTCGATCAGGTGCGTGCGGTGCTCGTGGGCGGCGTCCACGAGGTCCTCGGGGATGTCGGTGTACTCGAACTCGGTCCCGAGCTCGTCCATCCAGACGAGCGCCTTGTTCTCGATCAGGTCGACGACGCCGGTGAAGTCGGCCTCCTGGCCGACCGGGATCTGGATCGGAAGCGGATTGGCGCCGAGGCGGTCTCGCATGGTCTCCACGGCCTTGAAGAAGTCAGCCCCGGTCCGGTCCATCTTGTTGACGTATGCGATGCGGGGGACGCGGTACTTGTCCGCCTGGCGCCAGACGGTCTCGGACTGTGGCTCGACGCCGGCGACTGAGTCGAAAAGGGCGATCGCGCCGTCCAGCACGCGGAGGCTGCGCTCGACCTCGACTGTGAAGTCCACGTGGCCGGGCGTGTCGATGATGTTGATGCGGTGCTCCTTCCACTCGCATGCGGTCGCGGCGGAAGTGATCGTGATCCCGCGCTCCTGCTCCTGCTCCATCCAGTCCATGACGGCAGCGCCCTCGTGGACCTCACCCATCTTGTGGGTGCGACCCGTGTAGTAGAGGATGCGCTCAGTGGTCGTCGTCTTGCCGGCATCGATGTGGGCCATGATGCCGATGTTTCGTGTCTTCTCTAGGGGAAAGCTGCGTGGCATTGGATGTTCGCTCTACTGGCGTGGTCGAGGGGCGGAACGGCTAGTCTGGATCCGAATCAGCGCACAAAAAAGGCCCTTGCGGGCCCCGAGCGCAAACGTCTCAGATACCCGACCTTCTCCTATGTCGCGCCGTTCTTCATCGAAACGGTTAACACTCGCGGGCGCCGCTGGTGGCCACCCGGAGCGACGGACGATGATAGCAGCGGCAACTGGGCTCTCAGGCAGGGATCACGCATGCGGATAGGCCGTCGCAAGCGCGCTCGCAGCCAAGAGGACGACCTCACGCGCCGCACCCGCGAGGAGTCCCGTGCCATCGCGCGGAAGCAGCGCGCGGAGGCGCGTAGCGCGCTCCGCGGGCAGGCGCGGAGCCTGGAAGAGGTCCGGGTACGCGTGCGGGGCACCGCACTGGAGGGCAGGCGGCAGCTGCGGCCGGTGCTCGCCCCGGTCGCCCGGCTCCTCTCGCGGATCGCGCCGTACGTGACGGCGGTGCTCCTGTTCGTGGTCCGGCTTATCGCCGCCATTCCGCTGCTCGTCCTGGCAGCCGGCCAGGCTGCGCTGGGCTGGCTCCCGGGCCGGGGGGTGGACGCAGGCCTGGCCGGGGCGGAGACCCTCAGGCGCGTGGTCACCCCCATGCGCACGGCCGCCTTCGTCGGAATCGCAGCCGCCGTCGCTCTCGGCGTCTCGCAGTTCTTCGACTACCGGGGCGTTGCCGTCGACGCCCCGGCGTACGAGGGCGAGATCGGCGCCACCGCCCCGGTCCCGATCACGGACCGCGAGGTGGCCGGCGACGCCCATTTCTGGATCCTGCTCATCCTCGCGGCGGTCGCCCTCGTGCTCGTGGTCGCCACCTATCGCGCTCGCACGCGAGTCGCAGCGGCACGGCTCGCAGGGGCCGTTTCACTCTGCGGGATGCTTGGAATCGCGGTCGCGTTGGCGATCGACCTGCCGCAGGGACTCGATGCGGGGCGGGCCGGCATCGCCTTCAGCGGAACGGAGGCCCAGCTGCTCGAGGGGTTCTGGGCCGAGATCGCCGCATCCGCCGTCCTGATCCTGTCGGGAGGCCTCCTGGCCCTCTACTCTCGTGGTGTGCGGACGGAGAAGCAGCGCCGCAGCGGTGCAAGGAAGCCGGCGGGCCGCAGGCGGCCACCAAATCGAGGAGTCTCGCCGGGTCTCCAGGCGGGCTCGTGAGCAGGCTTCCACGGACGGAGACACTGCTCGTACTTGCCTGTGCTGCGGCCGCGGCCATGCTGGCGGCCTCGCAGTTCACGGACATCTTCCACCTCACACCGCCCGGCGGCGAGGCATTGGAGGCGGTCGAGGCATCGGACCAGCACGGCTACGCCATGCTCGTCCTTGCGATATTCGCCCTGATCCTGATCGCCGTCGTACTCGTCGCGCGCGGCGAGCCGCTCGCGCAGATGGCCGCGGTCGCAATCGCGGTCTGCGGCCTGGTCGCTTTGCTGATCTTCCTGATCGGCGACCTGCCAGACGTCAACAACGTGGGGACGCTCGACGACCCGCGGCAGTCGTTCATCGACGCCGAGGCGAAGCCCGTCGCAGGCTTCTGGCTCGAGCTCGTCGGGGCGCTCGTCCTCACGGTCTGTGGCGCCGCGCTGTCCACCCTGCGCCCGGACGAACAGCGGCCCTCCGGCGTCCACGGCGGCCGCACGCACGGGCCGTCGGTCAGCGAGGCGCGCCTCGAGCGAACCCATAGAAGCTAGGAGCGGGACGGCTTCGCCATCAGAACGCGGCCACAAGCGGCCGCCCCACATAAGTCGCTCCGGGCTTCGCCCTGCGCTCCGATCACTAATCGGGTCGCGCTTTCGCGCGCCCTCGCATTACGGCCTGGTGGCCGCTACCAGCGGTAGTGGGCGAAGGCCTTGTTCGCCTGGGCCATGCGGTAGATGTCGTCCTTCCGCTTCCAGGCGTTGCCCTGCTGCTTCGAGGCGTCGAGGATCTCGTTCGCGAGACGCTCGGCCATCGACTTCTCACCGCGGGCCCGCGCGAACTCGACCAGCCAACGGATGGCGAGCGTTCGGGCTCGACGGGCCGGAACCTCGACGGGCACCTGATAGGTGGCGCCGCCGACACGGCGCGAACGGACTTCGAGCACCGGGGTGAGCTGCTTGATCGCCCCCTCGAGCTCCTCGACGGGGTTGTTGCCGGTCCGCTCGCCGATCAGCGCGAGCGCGTCGTAGGTGATCTGCTCGGCAAGCGACTTCTTGCCGTCCTGCATCACCTTGTTGACCACCTGCTGGACGAGACGGCTTCTGTATACGGAGTCCGGCTCGAGTAGCCGGATCGTGGCCTGGTTTCGCCTGGGCATCCCTAGGAGGCCTTCACGCCGTAGAGCGAGCGGCCCTGCTTGCGATCCGAGACGCCTGCGGCATCCAGCGCACCGCGGACGACCTTGTAGCGCACGCCCGGAAGATCCTTGACGCGGCCGCCACGGACGAGAACGACGGAGTGCTCCTGAAGGTTGTGCCCCTCACCGGGGATGTAGCTCGTCACCTCGAGCCCGTTGGTCAGCCGGACACGCGCGATCTTCCGGAGCGCCGAGTTCGGCTTCTTCGGTGTCACGGTCGCGACGCGGGTGCAGACCCCACGGCGCTGAGGAGCGGCAACCCGCTTCTTCCGCCCCTGGCCCGACTTGAGGCCCGGAGTCGACATCTTCTTCTTCTTGTGGGTTCGTCCCTTGCGGACGAGCTGGTTGGTGTTCGGCACGGCGGTGCATGGTAGCGGCCACCAGGCCGCCGCAGCATGAGCGAGGGCGTATGCGCCCGAGCGGTTATGTGGGGCGGCCGCTCGTGGCCGCGATCTGATGGCGAAGCCGTGCCTCGTAACCTCCATCCCTGATGCCCCTGTTCCGGAAGCAGAAGAGCGATCGTCCGATCCTTGCCGTCGATATCGACGGGGTCATCAGCCTGTTCGGGTTCGACGAGCTCGGCGAAGCCGGGTACGGGCGACCCGAGGAACGCCCCCGGAGAGTTCCACCTGATCGACGGCATGCTCCACTGCATCGCGCTCGAGACCGGGCCGCGGCTGGCGCGCCTCTCGGGGTCATACGAGCTGGTGTGGGCGAGCGGCTGGGAGGACCGCGCGAACGACCACCTGCCGGGGATCCTCGGTCTCCCGAACCTCCCCTACCTCACCTTCGACGGTCGGGCGCGCTTCGGCTCCGCGCACTGGAAGCTCGACGCGCTGGAGGACTACGCGCAGTCCCGTCCGCTCGCTTGGATCGACGACAGCCTGGACGAGAGCTGCTTCGAGTGGGCCGACGAACGCTCCGCTCCCACCCTGCTGGTGCCCACCGAGTCCGAGGTCGGCCTCCTCGATGCCCACGTCGAGGCGCTCGAGGCCTGGGCCAGGGACAGCTTCGAGCCAGGCTAAGCGGTCGCTGTGGCCGCGATCTGTTGGCGAACCCGTGAATCTGCCGACCATTCGCGGGTAGACTCGCCGGGATGGATGGGGTGCTGCCGATCTTCTTTCTCGCGGTGATCCTCAAGATCCCGGTGCTCTTCGGCCTGTGGTTGATCTGGTGGGCCGTCCGCGCTGAACCCGAGCTCGAGGACGCGCCCGGCGACGCCGGCGATCACACCTTCCGGCGCTGGCGCCGTGACCCGCTCCCCCCCCGGGGCCCGCGGCGTGGACCGCACGGAGGAGCCGCGCGGGCCGAGCCCGACTGCCCACCCGGAGGCCGGCGGAGAACTCCGGTGGTCAAGCCGAGACTTGCCCCCGGCGTCGCGGCGCATGAGCGCCGCGAGCGCACCCCGGCCGACAGCTAGCGTCCTCGTTCACCGATAAGTCTCAGCCGCTCTGGGGGTCCAAGCTATGAACCGGACGCAGCAGAGAGAACCGAGCGCCGTCTGCGGCGCGGAAGGGAGCAACGATGGGACAGCCAGTCGTTCATTTCGAGGTCGTCGGGAAGGACGCGGAGAAGCTCCGGGGCTTCTACAGCGACCTTGCGGGATGGAAGTTCGACGTCTACGAGGGCGGCCCGACCGACTACGGAGTCGTGCCGCGTGAGGGCAACACGAACTCAGAGGGGATCGGAATCGGCGGCGGCGTCGGCGACGGCCCCGAGGGATACGAGGGACACGTCACCTTCTACATCGAGGTGCCTGACGTTGGCGCCGCGCTCGAGAAGGTCGAGGAGCTGGGGGGCACGAGGATGATGGGCCCGGAGAGCCCGATGGAGGGTTTGACCCTCGGCCTGTTCAACGACCCGGAGGGCAACACGGTCGGTCTGGTCCAGGGCAGCTAAGAGGCAGCCCGCTGCCCCGGAACACCGTCACTCCTCCTTAGTCGTGCGGGCTGGCGCCGAATTTCGTCGCCGTCGCGATGTCCCGCGCCTGCCACAAATTCGGCGACAGGACCCGCCGCCTAGCGCTAGGACTTCTCGGCCTCGTCCCGCCGCCGTCCCGGCGGCCTGGCCGGCGCCGGGCTGCTCGATCTCCGAGGCGAGCTCCTCGAGCTCCTCGGCGAACGACGGGCCGAACCCCTCGAGCTGCGAGCTCTCGCTGTCACCGGCCAGATCGAGCTCCGCCGCGAGGTCCTCCTCGGAGAGGAGCTCCTCCGCGGGCGGCTGCGCCGGCTCGACGGGCTCGATCTGCAGGGAGCGGTAGTGCTTGAGCCCGGTCGCGGCCGGGATCAGCTTCCCGATGATCACGTTCTCCTTCAGGCCCATGAGGCGGTCGCGCTTGCCCTCGAGGGCTGCGTCCGTGAGCACCTTCGTCGTCTCCTGGAACGAGGCCGCGGAGAGGAAGGACTCCGTCGCGAGCGACGCCTTCGTGATCCCGAGGATGACCTCCTCGGCGCGGGCGGGCGTCTTCGTCTTCTTCCCCTTCACCTTCTCGTTGATCGCGTCGAAGACGAGGCGATCCTCGAGCTGGCCCGGGCAGTAGCTCGGTGGAGCCCTTCGACTCCACCCGCACCTTCTTCAGCATCTGACGGACGATCAGCTCGATGTGCTTGTCGTTGATGTCGACGCCCTGGGTGCGGTAGACCCGCTGCACCTCGCTGACGATGTAGACCTCGGTGTCCGTCCGGCCGCGGATCGCGAGAATCTCGGCCGGGTAGAGCGAGCCCTCGTTGAGCTGGGTGCCGACCTCGACCCGCTTGCCCTTCTCGACCAAGACGTTGGTCCGCGGCGGGAACGAGTAGGCATGCTCCTCGCCCTTGTCGTCCGTGATCGTGAGCTTGACCGCCTTGTCGGTCTCCTCGAGATCCGTGACCTTGCCGTCCACCTCGGCGATCTTCGCCAGGCCCTTCGGCTTCCGTGCCTCGAACAGCTCGACCACGCGCGGCAGACCCTGGGTGATGTCCAGGCCGGCCACACCGCCGGTGTGGAAGGTCCGCATCGTGAGCTGGGTGCCCGGCTCCCCGATCGACTGGGCGGCGATGATCCCGACCGCGTCGCCGATCTCCACCAGTGTCCCGGTCGCGGGCATGACCCCGTAGCAGTGGCGGCAGATCCCTGACTCGGCCTCGCACTTGAGCACCGAGCGGACCGGGACGGTGACGTCCTCGTCGTCCCTCGAATCCCTCGGCCGATGTCGTGGACCTCGGGCCAGTCGATCTCCTGGTTCCGCTTGAGCAGCTCCCGGCCGCGCTTCGTCGTGAACTTCTTCGCGGCCATCCGGCCCGATCAGGTTCGGGTTGAGCTCACCGCCGTCGCGGTAGAGCGGCATCTCGATGTGGTCCTTCGTCTTGCAGTCGTCGATCCGGACGATCACGTCCTGAGCGACGTCGACCAGGCGGCGGGTCAGGTAACCCGAGTCCGCGGTGCGCAGCGCGCGTGTCGGCGAGGCCCTTCCGCGCGCCGTGCGTCGAGATGAAGTATTCGAGCACCGAGAGGCCCTCCATGAAGTTGGCCTTGATCGGCCGCTCGATGATCTCGCCCTTCGGATTCGCCATCAGACCGCGCATGCCGGCCAGCTGGCGGATCTGCTTGAACGAGCCGCGGGCACCCGAGTTGGCCATCATGAAGATCGGGTTGAGCTCGTCGAGGTTCTGCTCCATCGCCTGTCCGACCTCCTCGGTGGCGCTGTCCCAGCGGGCAGGTGATCGCCTCCTTGCGCTCCTCGGCGGTGATGTAGCCCTCGTCGTACTGGCTCATGATCTCCTCGGTCTCCGACTCGTAGCGCTCGAGGATCTCCTCCTTGTCCGGAGGGGCGACGACGTCGTTCTTCGAGATCGTGATCCCCGCCTCGGTGGCGAAGTGGAACCCGAGCTCCTTGAAGGAGTCGAGCACCAGTGAGACCGCCGGCGCGCCGTAGTTCTCGACCAGGTCGCTGACGATCTCGTTCACGTCCCGCTTCTTCAGCGAGTGGTTGACGTACTGGTACTTCTCGGGGTCGTACTCGTCCTCGAGTGCGTTCGCGAGCGCGCGCTCGACGCGATCGTTGTAGATGATCCGGCCGACGGTGGTCAGGAAGTGCTCGTGGCCCTGCCCGCCGGTACTCGGCGTAGTCGTGGAGCTGGACGATCCCGTTCTCGAAGGCGAGCTCCGCCTCCTGCGCGGTGCGGAAGGGATGCGGCTTCACGTCGAGCTTCGCAGGATCGAGCTGCTCGACGTCGTCGTGCGAGTAGGTCAGGTAGTAGAGCCCCAGAACCATGTCCTGCGTCGGCGTTGCGAGCGGCGCGCCGTGCGCGGGCGAGAGGATGTTGTTGGAGGAGAGCATCAGGATCCGCGCCTCCGCCTGCGCCTCGGCCGACAGCGGCAGGTGCACCGCCATCTGGTCGCCGTCGAAGTCCGCGTTGAACGCGTGGCAGACCAGCGGGTGGATCTGGATCGCCTTGCCCTCGACCAGCACCGGCTCGAACGCCTGGATACCCAGGCGGTGGAGCGTCGGGGCGCGGTTGAGAAGCACCGGATGCTCGTGGATGACCTCCTCGAGCACGTCCCAGACCTCGGGGATCATCGAGTCCACCATCTTCTTGGCGGCCTTGATGTTCTGGACCTGCTTGCGCTCGACGAGCCGGGCCATGATGAACGGCTTGAAGAGTTCGAGCGCCATCAGCTTCGGCAGCCCGCACTGGTGGATCTTCAGGTTCGGGCCCGAGACGATCACCGAGCGGCCGGAGTAGTCGACGCGCTTACCGAGCAGGTTCTGGCGGAAGCGGCCCTGCTTCCCCTTGAGCATGTCCGACAGCGACTTCAGGGGCCGGTTGCCCGGGCCGGTGACCGGCCGGCCGCGGCGCCCGTTGTCGAACAGGGCGTCGACCGCCTCCTGGAGCATCCGCTTCTCGTTGTTCACGATGATCTCGGGCGCGCCGAGGTCGAGCAGCCGCTTCAGGCGGTTGTTCCGGTTGATGACGCGCCGGTAGAGGTCGTTCAGGTCCGAGGTCGCGAAGCGGCCGCCGTCGAGCTGCACCATCGGGCGGAGCTCCGGCGGGATCACCGGGACGACGTCCAGGATCATCCACTCCGGCCTGTTTGCGGACTTGAGGAACGCATCGACGACCTTGAGCCGCTTCACCGCGCGGGCCTGCTTCTGGCCCTTCGAGGTGTTGATCGTCTCCTCGAGCAGCTCGGCCTCGGCCTCGAGCTCGACCTGCTCGAGCAGGTCGCGTGACGCCCTCGGCGCCCATGCCGCCGCGGAAGTACTCGCCCCAGCCGAACGGGGAGCCGAACCGGTCCTTGAGCTCGCGGAAGGTGGTCTCGTCGTTGATCACGTCCTTCGGCTTCATCTCGCTGAAGATCTTGAAGACCTCGCGCAGCCGCTCGGCGGCCTCGTCGAGGTAGGCCTCGGTGTCCGCGATCTCCGCGTCGAAGGTCTTTCTTCAGCTCCTTCGCCGTCTTCTCGCGGTCCTCCGCCTTCATCCGCTTCACGTTCGACACCGTGTCGGCCCAGAGCTCGTCGTCCTCGTTGAAGCCCTCGGTGGTCCCGACCGGCGGAGCATCCTCGTCACCGTCGCCGACGCCGAGATACGCGAGGCGCCGCTTGAGCGACTCGTTCAGCTCCTGAGTGCGCTGCTCGCGCTCACGCTCGTACTCGCCGGCCTGCTTCTCGACCTCCTTCTCGAGCTTGCCGAGGTCCTTCTGGCGCGCCTCCTCGTCGACCCAGGTGATCACCGAGGCCGCGAAGTAGAGGACCTTCTCGAGCTCCTTCGGAGCCATGTCGATCAGGTAGCCGATCCGGCTGGGGACGCCCTTGAAGAACCAGATGTGAGAAACAGGCGCGGCGAGGTCGATGTGGCCCATCCGCTCGCGGCGGACCTTGGAGCGGGTGACCTCCACGCCGCAGCGCTCGCAGACGATGCCCTTGTAGCGGACCCGCTTGTACTTGCCGCAGTAGCACTCCCAGTCCTTGGTGGGACCGAAGATGCGCTCGCAGAAGAGGCCGTCCTTCTCCGGCTTCAGCGTCCGGTAGTTGATTGTCTCGGGCTTGGTGACCTCGCCGGAGCTCCAGCCCCGGATCTTCTTGCTCGAGGCAAGCCCGATCTCGATCGCGTCGAAGTTATTGATGTCGATCACTTCTTTGCTGCCTCCTCGGCATCCGCTCCATCAGTACCGCCGTCGCCCTCGGCGACGACTTGCTCTTCCTTCTCGTCCGCGGCGCCATCCGCGCCGTTTCCGCGGTCCGCGCGCACTCCGGACAGCTCGATGCCGAGCTCCTCGGCGGCGCGAAGGAGGTCGTCCTCCTCCTCGCCCATCTCCACTCCGTCGCCCTCCTCGGAGACCACGTTCGCGTCGAGCGCGAGGCTCTGGATCTCCTTGAGCAGGACCTTGAACGACTCGGGGATCGAGGGCTCGGGGATGTTCTCGCCCTTGACGATCGACTCGTAGGCCTTGACTCGTCCGACGGTGTCGTCGGACTTGACCGTGAGCATCTCCTGCAGCGTGTACGCCGCGCCGTATGCCTCGAGCGCCCAGACCTCCATCTCGCCGAAGCGCTGGCCGCCGAACTGCGCCTTCCCGCCCAGCGGCTGCTGGGTGACGAGCGAGTAGGGGCCGGTCGAGCGGGCGTGGATCTTGTCGTCGACCAGGTGCAGCAGCTTCAGGATGTACATGTAGCCGATCGTGACCTTCCCGCCGTAGGGCTCGCCGGTGCGCCCGTTGTAGAGCTGCACCTTGCCCTCGCAGCGGTTGCCGGGCCGCTCGCTCTTCGTGACCCCGAGGTCGATACCCCGGTCGGAGTTCTCGTCCTGCCACTGGACCAGCGCGTTGTCGACGTCCTCGACGGTGGCCCCGTCGAAGACCGGAGTGGCGACATTGACTCGGCCACCGTTCGTCCTGCGGCTTCCTTGTAGGCCTCGGTGCCGTCGTCGTACCAGCCGTTGGCCGCTACCCAGCCGAGGTGGGTCTCGAGAATCTGGCCGATGTTCATCCGGCTCGGGACGCCGAGTGGATTGAGGATCACGTCGATCGGCTGGCCGTCCTCCATGAACGGCATGTCCTCCTCGGGAACGATCTTCGCGATCACGCCCTTGTTGCCGTGGCGGCCCGCGAGCTTGTCGCCCTCGGCGATCTTCCGCTTGATGGCGACGTAAACGCGGACGAGGTCATTGACGCCCGGCGGCAGGTCGTCTCCCGCCTCACGGCTGAAGGTGAGGACGTCGATCACGACGCCGCCCTCGCCGTGGGGCACCTTGAGAGAGGTGTCGCGGACCTCGCGCGCCTTCTCCTTGAAGATGGCGCGGATCAGCTTCTCCTCCGCGGTCAACTCGGTCTCGCCCTTGGGCGTGACCTTTCCGACCAGCAGGTCGCCGGCGCCGACCTCCGCCCCGATCCTCACGATCCCGCGCTCGTCCAGGTTCCTGAGGCTCTCCTCGGAGCGGTTCGGGATATCGCGGGTGATCTCCTCGTCGCCGAGCTTCGTCGTGCGGGCGTCGATCTCGTACTCCTCGATGTGGATCGAGGTGAGCTCGTCGTCCTTCACGAGGCGCTCGGAGATGATGATCGCGTCCTCGAAGTTGTAGCCCTCCCAGGACATGAAGGCGACCAGGCAGTTCTTGCCGAGGGCGATCTCGCCGCCGGCGGTCGAGGAGCCGTCCGAGAGGACGTCCCCGGCCTTGACCTTGTCGCCGACCGAGACGATTGGGCGCTGGTGGATGATCGTGCCCTGGTTGGAGCGCATGAACTTGTGGAGCGTGTACTCGTCGCGCTTCGAGCCGTGAGTGACCACGATCTGATTCGCGTCGACGGTGGTGGCCTCGCCGTCGTTCTCCGCGATCACGACGTCGCCGGTGTCCTCAGCGACACGCCGCTCCATGCCGGTGCCGATCAGAGGCGGCTCCGGCTTCAGCAGGGGCACAGCCTGCGCCTGCATGTTCGAGCCCATCAACGCGCGGTTGGCGTCGTCGTGCTCGAGGAAGGGGATCAGGGCCGTCGTCACCGACCAGATCTGCGTCGGCGAGACGTCCATGAGGTCGACCTGCTTCGGCGGGACGGCGATCGCCTCGTCGTCACGGCGGCGGCAGAGGACATACTGGCCCTTGAGGCGGCCGGTGTCCGGATCGACCTCGGCGTTCGCCTGGGCGATCGTCATCTCCTCCTCCTGCGTGGCGTCCAGATGGACGACCTCGTCGGTGACGACGCCGTCCTTGACCACCCGGTAGGGAGTCGTGACGAAGCCGTGCTCCGAGACCTGCGCAAAGGAGGACAGGGAGCCGATCAGGCCGATGTTCGGGCCCTCGGGCGTCTCGATCGGGCACATACGGCCGTAATGGGTGGCGTGGACGTCGCGGACCTCGATGGGTGCGCGCTCGCGGGTGAGCCCGCCGGCGCCGAGCGCCGAGAGGCGGCGCCGGTGCCTGAGCCCGGCCAGCGAATTGGTCTGATCCATGAACTGCGAGAGCTGCGAGGAGCCGAAGAACTCCTTGAGCGCGGCGACCACAGGGCGGATGTTGATGATGGTCTGCGGGGTGATCGCGTCGGCGTCCTCGGTGGTGAGGCGCTCGCGGACCACCCGCTCCATCCGGTAGAGCCCGATCCGAAAGGCCTCCTGGATCAACTCGCCGACCGTGCGCAGGCGGCGGTTGCCGAAGTGCTCGTACTCGTCCAGGTGATCGTGGATCGGCTCACGCGGGTAGGTCACGGCCTCGGCCGCGTAGTCCTTGATCGGGTTCTCCTCGTCGATCTCCTCTGGGATGCCCAGGATCTTCGGGATGGAGACCAGCTCCTTGACCAGGGCGATGATGTCGTCGTGGGTCAGGACCCGGGTGTCGAGATCGATGTCCAGGTCGAGGCGGGCGTTCAGCTTGTAGCGGCCGACCCGCGTCAGGTCATAGCGCTTGGGGTCGAAGAAGAGCTGCTCGAGCAGGTTCCGGGCGGCGTCGACCGACGGCGGCTCGCCGGGGCGCTGCTTCTTGAACAGCTCGATCAGCGCGCCCTCCTCGTCCTTGGTCGCGTCGGTGTCCGCGGCGATCGTGTGCCGCATGTACACGGAGTTGTCGAACATCTCGAGGAGCTTCTCGTCCTCGACGTAGCCCATCGCGCGCAGCAGGACCGTGACCGGCAGCTTCCGCTTGCGGTCAATGCGGACGTAGACGCGCCCCTTCTTGTCGATCTCGAGCTCGAGCCACGAGCCGCGGGCCGGCATCAGGTTCGCGATGAAGACCTGCTTCTCGCGGTCCTTGGGCTCCATCAGGTAGGCGCCCGGCGAGCGGACGAGCTGCGTGACGACGACACGCTCGGTGCCGTTGATGATGAAGGTGCCGCGATCCGTCATCCACGGGAAGTCCCCCATGAAGACGGTCTGCTCGCGGATCTCTCCGGTCTCGCGGTTCTCGAACGCGACCTTGACGTTCAGCGGTCGCGAGTAGGTCATGTCCTTCTCGCGACACTCCTCGACGGTGTTGGGGGGATCGTCGAACTCGAACTCCCCGAAGCGGATCGCGAGATTCCCCGTGTAGTCCTCCGTCGGGGAGATATCGTCGATCGTCGCCCGCAGCAGTCCCTCCTTCGGGTCAACAAGCTCCGCGAAGGACCTCCGCTGGATATCGATCAGGTGTGGGACGTCGAGTGGGTTCTTGAGGCGGGAGAAGCTCCTACGGGTTGCGGCGACAGCGTTGGATCCGGCCAACTGGGCGACTCCTCAAAGTATTCGAAGGGTTGTGAGACCGCGCAAGAAACGGGCAGCAGGGCTCACCGACGCGCGAACCGTGCAGTCTAACGCACGATCAACATTTGGTCAAGGGTTGCTAATACGCCCCGGACAGGGCACGTGCCTGAATCTTACTCCCATCGGGGGAGTTCGTGGCGCAGTACGAGTGTAGCCGTGCCCTACTTGATCTCGGCCGTCCCGCCCGCCTCCTGGATCTCCTTCAGCAGGCCGTCGGCCTCGTCGCGCTCGATTCCCTCCTTGACGGGCTTGGGCGCCTCGTCGACGAGGGCCTTGGCCTCCTTCAGGCCGAGCCCGGTCGCGGCGCGGACGACCTTGATCACGCCGATCTTCTTGTCTCCGGCGCCCGTCAGGACGAGGTCGACAGTGCCGGCTTCTTCCTCGCCGCCGCCGTCGCCGGCGGGACCGGCCGCTGCCGGCGCGGCCGCCGCGACCGCGGTCGCTGACACGCCGAACTCCTCCTCGAGCGCCTTGATCCGCTCAGAGAGCTCGAGCACGGAGATGCTCTTGAGCTCCTCGATCCACTCCTCGGTCGTGGCCATCTACTCGCCTTCCTCCTTGTTCTCGTCGGAATTCTCTGAAGTCTCTTTCCCTGGAGTCTCATCGCCCTCGCCCTCGGATGGAGCGGGCTCCTCGCCCAGATCCTGATCCCCCTCGCCGGTCGCCTCCTGCGCGGCCTGTCCGGCGTCCTCACCCTCGGGCGCCACCTCCTCGGTCCGCTCCTCGGGGGACTCCGAGGGCTCCGGATCCGGCGGGGACTCCTCGGAAGCCTGGGGCTCTTCATCCGAAGAAGCGTCCTCGGGCGCTTCAACCTCCTCGGGCGCCTCCTCCTCCGCCGCCGCCTCCTCGGCCGGCGGTGCCTCTCCGGTCACCAGGCCCTTCTCGGCGATCTGGCCCAGCTGCAGGGCGAGTCCCTGGATCATCGAGCCGAGACCGCGCACCAGGCCGGTGAGCGGGCTGGCGACGATCCCGGCGAACTGGGCGTTGAGCTGGTCTCGGCCGGGAAGCCGGGCGATCGCCTTGAAGGAGTCGGCGTCGAGAGACTCGCCCGCCATCAGCCCGCCCTTGTAGGTGAGCAGCTCCCACTCGGATCCGAGCCTGAAGATCGTCTTCGCCGCGAGCGCGGCGTCGCCCTTGACGAAGGTCAGCGCGGTCGGGCCCTCCAGGTACTCCTTGAGGGCCTCGATCCCTGCGGCATCCGCAGCGCGCAGGGTCAGCCGGTTCTTGACGATGCGAAAGCGCGCGTCGGCCTCACGAAGACCGGACCGCAGCTCAGCCGCCTGCGGGACGCTGATCCCGCGATAGTCGACCGCGAAGATCGCCTCTGCGTCCTTGAGCTCCGCGGTGAGCTTCTCGACTACGGCTGCTTTCTGTTCTTTGTCCATCTGTTCTTCCTGCCGGCAAAGAAAAGACCCGCGCGCGGGCGGGCCAGAGCGGGCGGTCGGGGACCGGATGACTCTCGCTCACCTGCGCCGGACTTCCGGGCCAGGGGCCCCGCCGACGGTCTTGGGCGGCTATGCGGATCGGCAGTGTAGGGGATCCGCCTACCTCTCACCGGCTGGTGCCTAGCGGATGAGTGAGCGTTGCTCCAGCTCCGCCAGCGCTCCGGGGACATGATCCTCGGTGGTCTGTTTGGAGACCCAGTCGACCAGCACCTCGATGCCGTCGGACAGTGCGACCTTCGGGCGGTAGCCGAGCTCGGCGAGTGCGCTGACGTCGGCATAACAGTGCCGGATGTCCCCCTCCCGGAACTGGCCGACCAGCTCGGGCTGGAGTCGGTCGCTCTTCCCGAGATGCTCGAGGAGGAGGGAGCTCAACTCGAGGAGGTTCGTCGGCTGGCCGGTGCCGACGTTGAAGACCCTGCCGTCCGCCTCTCCCCGCTCGAGGACGAGAAGGTTGGCCTGCACGATGTCATCGATATGGGTGAAATCGCGGCTCTGCCTTCCATCCTCGAAGATCAGCGGCGGCTGGTCGTTGAGGATGCGGGCGGAGAAGATCGCGGCCACGCCCGTGTATGGGTTGGAGAGGGCCTGCCGTGATCCGTAGACGTTGAAATAGCGGAGGGCGACGGCCGGTACGCCGCGTCGAGGACCCTGACTTCGCGACCGGCGGCGAGCAGTTCGTCGACGAGATGCGAGCGAGCCGATGAATCCCGCCCCTCCTGTGACGAGAACCTTCACCCCACAAGCCCTAGGCGGTGGCTGAGGCCTCGGCGTCCTCGGGCGTAGCGGGCTCAGGCTCTGCGGGCTCGCCCGCCTCCTCGGCCTCGGCACCGTCCGCGTCGGACGAGAGCCTGCCGCCGCTCGCGAGGATCTCGGAGCGGCGGGTGACGTTCGGGTCGACCCGGATCCCCGGGCCCATCGTCGTGCTGAGCGTGATCGAGAGGATGTAGCGGCCCTTGGCTGCAGCCGGCTTCGCGCGGATGATCTCCTCGATCACCGCGGCGTAGTTCTCGAGCAGGTCGGTCTCCGGGAAGCTCGTCTTGCCGATCGCGAGGTGGATGATCGCCTGGCGGTCGGTCCGGTACTCGACCTTGCCGGCCTTCGCCTCGTCGACGGCCTTCGCGATGTCGTCGGTGACCGTCCCGACCTTCGGGTTGGGCATCTTGCCCTGTGGGCCCGAGGACGCGCCCGAGCTTGCCGACCTTGGGCATCTGCGAGGGATGGGCGATCGCGACGTCGAAGTCGGTCCAGCCGCCCTCGACCCGCTCGGCGAGGTCATCCGAGCCGACGAAGTCGGCTCCGGCCTCGGTCGCCTGGCGGGCGGCATCCCCCTCTGCGAAGACGGCGATCGTCACGTCCTTGCCCAGTCCCTTCGGAAGCGCGAGGGTGCCGCGGAGCTGCTCTTCGGCGTGTCGGACGTTCACCCCTAGGCGAATGTGCAGCTCGACCGTCTCATCGAAATTGGCGCCGGCCGTCTGCTTCAAGCATGGAGATCGCCTCGCCGGGCGGATAGGCCCGGGTGCGGTCGATCTTCTCGTGGGCCTCCCGGTAGCGCTTGCCGCGGGCCATCTAGTTCAATCCCTCGACCGTCACGCCCATGGAGCGGGCGGTGCCGGCGATGATCCTTGTCGCGGCATCGAGGTCGTTGGCGTTCAGGTCGGGCATCTTCCGCTCGGCGATCTGACGCGCCTGGTCGACCGTGATCGAGGCGACCTTTTCCGAGTGGGGCTCGCCGGATCCCTTCTCGATCCCGGCCGCCTCCTTGATCAGGACCGCTGCCGGCGGGGTCTTGGTGATGAAGTCGAAGGAGCGGTCCTCGTAGACGGTGATCTCGACCGGGATGATCGTCCCGGCGTCCTGCTGGGTCTGGGCATTGAACGCCTTGCAGAACTCCATGATGTTCACCCCGTGCTGGCCGAGGGCGGGGCCGACCGGCGGCGCCGGGTTGGCGGCGCCGGCGGGGATCTGGAGCTTGATCTGGGTGAGGACCTTCTTCGCCATCGGCTCGGACCCTAGATCTTCTTCACCTGGTCGTAGTTGACCTCGACCGGGGTCTCCCGGCCGAAGATGGAGACCAGGACCTTGAGCTTGGCGGCGTCCTCGTTGATCTCGGCGATCTCGCCGGAGAAGTCGGCCAGTGGCCCGGAGATGACCTTCACCGACTCGCCGATCGAGAACTGGGCGCGGGTGCGCGGGCGCTCAGCCGTCTCGCGGTGGAGCAGGCGGTCGACCTCGACCTTGGAAAGGGGGATCGGCTTGTTGCGGGAGCCGACGAAGCCGGTGACGCCCGGGGTGTTCTTCACCAGGCCCCAGGCGTCGTCGGTCATCTCCATGTTGACGAGGACGTAGCCGGGCATCGTCCGCTTCTCGATCTGGACCTTCTGGCCGTCCTTCATCTCCGAGATCTGCTCGGTGGGGACGACGACCTGGCGCACGTTGCGCTCCTGGCCCATGGTGTGGACCCGGTGCTCGAGGTTCTGCTTGACCTTGTTCTCGTGCCCCGAGTAGGTGTTGATCACGTACCAGCGAAACATCGTCGTCGTCTCCAGCCCCTAGATGAGCCGCTGGATGACCCAGTTGAAGGCGGCGTCGAGCGCGCCGAGGTAGGCGGCCATCACCGAGACGAAGATCAGGGTGACCGCGGAGGCCTGGACGAGGGTGTCGCGGTCCGGCCACTGGACCCGCCGGAGCTCGGCCCAGCAGGAGAGCGAGGAAGCCGATGACGGGGCCGCGGCGCTTCTCGCCCTTCTCGGCCTGCTCCTTCTGAAGCTCGCGGGCGCGCGCCTTGCGGCGCTCCTCCTTCTCCCGCCGCCGGCGCTCGCGCCGGGGCTCCGCGGCTCGCGGGGCGGTGCCTCGGCGCTCGCGTCGGGGCGGCCGACGTCGGCGCGGGAGGGTGCGGGGGCCTCGGGCTCGGGACTGCTCCGGCCCGACCGGCGCGGGGACGACCCCGGGAACCGGCGACCGCTCTCCCTCGGGCGCCTCGCCGGGCGCTCGACGCGTGCTCGCCGTACTCCTCGGGGCGGGCGCCGGTCCCGATCACGGCCTCGGCCTCGGCGACGTCGCCGGAGACCCCGTGCTGGGTGTCCTCCTGGGCGCGCTCCTCCGGCTCGCGCTCGGCGGCGCCGTCGCCGCCGGCCGCCGGCGCTGCTCGGCCTGCTGGCGGCGGCGGCGCTCGGCCTTTCGCTGTGCCCGCGTCTTCGCCATCGGCGCGCTAGCGGGTCTCCTTATGTGGGGTGTGGCGGCCGCACCAGCGGCAGAACTTGCGCATCTCGATCCGGTCCGGCGTGTTTCGCCGCGACTTGTTCGTCTCGTAGTTTCGGCGCTTGCACTCCTCGCAGGCGAGCGTCACGCCGATTCGAACATCAGAGGCCATGTCTCCTCTACTTCACTTCGCTGCGTCGATCTTGCGCGGCCGGACAGAAAAAAACCCCCGGCCCCAGGCACGAGGTGTCCCGAAGAATAGCGCCAGTCGCCGGCCGCGTTGGTCAGCCCGGACAACCGCGGGCCGCTACGCCTCGCAGCAATCCTGATGCCGGAAGCT